>NZ_JBHSRV010000002.1:0-981865 GCF_042659105.1 Paenibacillus allorhizosphaerae
TCGCTTTTTGAAGGCGTGTTGTCACGATTTTCTTTGTTCTTTTTCACAAGATGCGGGTTCACGAGAACGACTTCAAACTGGCGATCCGCAAGCCACTTCGAAAAATTGAGCCAATAGTGTCCCGTTGCCGAAAGCTCCGTTACGCTCATTTTTCGTTTTGCTAACATCACATCAATATTAATAATAATTGCCATGCTCCACCTCAGACCGTTAAATCATTTTCTGATTTTATATTAATAGCTTCTTGTAAAAGTCTTTGGAGAACAGCAGCAAAAACGGCGATCACCATAGAGGCGAAAATAATGAGGGTTGGAATTACTATGGCGAATCTTTCCATTCTGAAAAATGGGAAAGCAAAAGCGGTTCGTTTTTCAACATTAGAAGCGATATGTAAGACTTTGGATTGTCAGCCAGGTGATATTTTGGAGTACAAAAGCGACGAAGACACTCAATAAAAACAGACAACAAATTTATATAACTCCCTCGGTATGATTTAGTTTTCTCACGAATTCTCGCTTATTCGCAGGATTTCGCCCGGTTGATTAAGGATGAAAGACAAAGAGGGGAACTCCGTGTTAGACTTCGGCAACGTGAAGGCGTACGGGAATAGAGGGGGAGCACGGCCGTCCCAAATATTTCCATTTACTGCACGCTTTCTCCACGCCGCCCCTGGAGGTTTTCACTCCCATGTCTCAACGGGTCTATGCCCTCTCATTCCTTCGTTACGCCTTTCCAAGGGGTGGAGGCCGGTCTTGCTAACGGTACGGGTCGGTGCCCTTTGGTTTAATAAATCCGGTACTCCGTGCTTTCTTTGAAATCCTGCGAATAAGCCAAAACTTGTACAACGAAACGGTAGAATATAAGTTAAGCTGCTTGCTGAATAGGCAACGTTTTAGGAGGGTTATAGGCTTCGCCGCTGCGAGCCATTCCAACTAAGATTCTGGCTAATTTGCCACACAGCTTCATAATGGACCTCATTTTCTTCATCTTCTTTATCTGTACATTGTAGGCATGCAGGACTTTAAACTCCGAATTATTCGCGACTAAACTCATAGTCATCATGAAGATAAATCGCCGGAGACGAGAGCGCCCACGCTTGCTTATCTTCATTTGTCCGGTCCATTTACCTGAGCTTGCTTCTGCAAGGTTGAGACCAGCATGACGCAGCAAGGCATTGCCGTGCACAAAGCCGCTTAAATCTCCTGCCTCACCTAGAATACCAGCTAGTGAAATGGCGCTGATCCCTTTGACATTAAGCATTGATTTCGCAAAAGGAATACGTTCTAAAACGGCAACAATCTCCATATCTACCGTTTTTAGCTGTTGGCAAGCAAGATCGTACTCATCGAGAAGTTGCTTCAAATGAAGTTTGTAGGCATGCGACGCTTGCTTAGATCCAACAGAACGGCCAGCAAGAGAGATAAGAGCTCGAGCTTTTCGATCACCAGAATGTCGTTTCATTAGTGATTTCCAACCTTGTAAGACGTCATAAGATTGAAGCTTACACAATTCTTCGGGCATAGGGAAAAGATGAAGTGTGGCCAATGAACCGGTACACATGATGTTCTTGAAGACTTGTCGCAGTTCAGGGAACACAATGTCGACCCAGCGATGGATTTGGTTCTTCGCACTAACGAGTCTCGTTACGACAGAGTCGCGGTTTGAGAGAAAAACACGTAGTTCTTCAAATGCTTCTGGTGTATTTCGAATGAACGAGTAGTAGCCGTTTTTGACCATGTCAGCGATGACTAGGGCATCCTTTTTATCGCTCTTAGAGGGCGTATTGTCGCGGTTCTCCTTATTCTTTTTCACGAGATGTGGATTGACTAGAACGACTTCAAGCTGGCTGCTATCTGAGAGCCAGTTGGATAGGTTAATCCAGTAGTGCCCGGTAGGCTCCATTCCAACAATAGCGGCCGTTAAAGCGTGAGTAGATTGCAACGATTGAATCCACTGAAGAAGGATTTGAAAACCTTCTTCGTCATTCGAAAAGGATAGGGGATTACCGACCACGATTCCTCGAAAGTTAACAGCACGAGCGACATGTGTTTGCTGAGCAATGTCGATTCCAACTACCAGATGCTGAGCGGTAATTTTTTCAATAAGTTGATTTTGTTTCGATTGCGATTTAAACTTCATAATAGAGCGTCCTCCTGGATGATGGAATTTTTAGGGCTATGACCCGTTGCGTACTTCCATCGTACCGAGGCGCTCGTTTTTTTGCAAAGCGGAAATTTAACGCTCTACAGGAATGCTAACGGAGAACGATAGCGGGATACGACAACGGGGGAAGGAAGGAAATATCTTATGCATTTCATCAAAAAATCAGTAGCAGTCTATCTTATCTCTGGTCCACTTGGCGTAGGGAAATCAACCGTCTCCAAGACTCTTGCCGAAGCGATGAACCAATGTGCATTGATTGAGGGTGATCTCCTTCTCCATATCTACCGAGGGGAAACCGAGCCGCCCTGGGAGGAACGGCTCCGGCTGGCTTGGCTTAATATCGTTGCGGTGGCGCGAAACTTGCTCCAGGACAGGCTAGACGTTGTTATCGATTTCGTCGTTGAAGACGAACTGCAATGGTTCTATGACCAGCTATCTGATCTCGATGCGACTCTCCACTATGTTGTGCTGCATGCAGAACCGGACACCCTTACCGCCCGACTCAATCAGCGAGGAGATGCGCAATATATCCACCGTTCGCTTTTCCTTCGGGATAAGTTGATGACGTCGCCGACCAATGAGCCATTCCTGCTGGACGCCGATCGTAAGCCACCTGATGAACTCGCTGAGGAAATCATAAAAGATGCCAGATTTCGGATAAATGGGCCACTTGAAGTAGGAAAATTATCTTATGACAGTTGAACTACGGATACGATAGCTCAATCACTTCACGATTATGATGGAGTGATTATAATGTTGGAAGAAATTATGGAAGAGGGTTAGGTACATTAAAAAATCTTGGGATTTGCTGCTTATGATCTTTCAGAATTCAATAGCTTCAAGATAAATGAGAATGGATCATTTATTTCGAATCTCAATTACTGAGGCTGGTTTGAGGATCCGCAATGCGAAATATTCTTCATACGAGCAGATGGTGAATTAACAGGCTTTGTCATCATCTCGATTCGATTTCGCGGAGGACGAAAAGCTTGTGCGTGATGGTCACTTAGCATGAGCCGAAGATTTGCATTTGGCTGCGTTTTTATTGTGTCGCAACCCGATGCAAGCGGGAGCAAGGCAGGCATATGAATAAAACGTTTCAAGGAAAAGTAAAACGACTGTCTGGCTTCATGCGTACCCCCCTCAAAATGAAGTTCCCTAATTATGAATGATGTTCTCATAGTATTATCACTTGTTTCCGTATGTTTCAACAGCTTTAGGCCGGAATATATTCCAGTGCAAAGCTTCCGTATCGAAGCGCGGTCTTATCGGGCTCCATCGATTTTGCTCAAATATTGCTTTGGCGTACAGCCGTTGAATCGTTTGAACAACTCGTAAAAATGGGCCATATTTTCGATGCCGACCGCTCTGGCGATGTCGCCGACGTTTTGACCGCTCATGACAAGTAGTCGCTCCGCCTTGGCAATCCGTTTTCGGTTCACATAATCCGTAAAGGATTCACCCATCGATTTTTTGAAATATTTCGAGAAATAAAAGTAGCTCATTCCGGCGATTTGACTTACTTTCTCCATCTCGATTTTTTCTGCCAAATGATCATCCACGTAATCCAAAATCGGCTTCATGACGCCGAGATCGACGGAATCGTGCGCCTGCAGTAGCCCCCGGGTGTCCCCGCGAAGCAGAGTCAGCAGCAAATGCCTAATGTGCATGCTTGCGGCTATTTCGTAGCCGGTCGATTTGCCTATAATTTCATCGTGGATCCGTTCGATGATTCGACCGACCTCAGAGCGAGCGTTCTCGTTTTCCCGGAACATGTAGTTCAGCTCCTCCAGCGGATGATGAACCTCCGAGAAATGGCGGTAATACCGCATCATCGCCGCATCGAAATACGGTTCGAGGTCGACGTGAAGCACGATGTACACCACCTTCTCGCTGCCGACGAAGCGGGATCGGTGCAGCTGCGAGGAGCCGACGACGACGACGTCTCCGGGATGCAGCGTGTACGAATGGCTCGGGGTATACAGCTCTTGAACCCCTTGCCGTACGAGAATGAATTCGACTTCCTTGTGATAATGCCAGCGAACGTTTTGGGCTGGCGCGGACGGAGCTGTTTTTTGTGCTTCGAATTGCCAAACTTTGATGCACAGCACCGGATTCTGGTAATGGATCGGTTCTTTGTATATATCCATGATCTACGACACCTGCACTTTTAGTCATGACAAAATTGGATACAAACCCGACAAATGACGGCATATACGTAACGTAGGCAAAGGTTGTATCGTTGGCTTGAGGATATCATATAACGAAACGAAGAGAGGGACAACCATGAAAGTAGCAATCGTCGGTTGCGGCGGCCTAGGCAATGTTCATGCGGGCTGCTACGCCAAAATTCCCGGCGTTACGATTGTCGGCGCATGCGACATCGATCCGAATCATTTGCGGAAAATGGCCGAACGTACAGGCGCGAAGCCGTATGAATCATTCGACGACATGCTGGAGCAATCGGGGTGCGACGTCGTCAGCGTGACACTGCCCAGCCACCTGCACATGCCGTTCTCGATCAAAGCGGCCGAAGCGGGCAAGCATGTCATTTGCGAAAAGCCGATCGCCTTGAACTTGCAGGACGCCGCCGAAATGATTCGCGTATGCGAGCAAAACGGCGTTCGTCTGTTTGTCGGCCATGTCGTTCGCTTCTTCCCCGAGTATGTTCAAATGAAAAATAAAATCGCGCAAGGCGCACTCGGCCGTATAGGCGTTGCTCATTTGAAACGGATCGGCGGTCATCCAGGCGATCGTCGTCCCTGGTTCAAGGAGGAGGACAAGAGCGGCGGCGTCGTGATCGATTTGATGGTTCACGATCTCGACTTCCTGCGCTGGTCGCTTGGCGAGGTGCGTTCGGTATACGGGTTGCGCAAGCTCGAAGGAAATGTGGATTACGCTTCGGCAACGCTTATTTTCGAAAGCGGCGCGGTCGCCAACGTCGAAGCACACTGGGGCTATCCGGGACCGTTTACGACAGCGGCCGAATTCGCCGGCAGCGGCGGCGTCATACGCAGCGACAGCTCGAAATCGGTTTCCCTGCAAGTTCGCAAAGCGTCCGCCGACAACGCGGGCGGCCCATTCGTCGAAGTTCCGCAAAGCCCGGGCTATCACAGTCCGTTCGAGCTGGAGATCAAACATTTCATCGACTGCATCCGGGAAAACCGGCAGCCGGTCGTAACGGCGCATGACGCATACAAAGCGCTCGAAATCGGTCTTGCGGTCGTCGAATCGTCGCGTACCGGCAAAGCCGTCATGTTCGATAACAGTGTACGGGAGGGATCGAGATGAACAAGCTGAAAGTTGGCATGATCAGCTTTGCCCATGGCCATGCTCATTCCTATTTGCGCGGGCTGATGGCGCTTCCGCAAGTGGAGGTGATCGCCATCGCCGACTCGGAGAAGAGCCGCGTAGAGAAGGTCGTCGAGAAGAACGGTCTTACCTATTACGAGGACTACCGCGATTTGCTAGCGCGTCCGGATATCGAGGTTGTCGTCATTTGCTCGGAGAATGCGTTCCACGCCCGGCATACGATCGATTCGGCCCTGGCGGGCAAGCATGTCATTTGCGAAAAGCCGCTCGGCATTACTGTATCCGAGATGGAGCGGATGATCGCGGCTTGCGAAGAGAACGGCGTGCAGCTGTTCACCGCGTTCCCTTGTCGTTACCTGGCTGCGGTCGTCAATGCAAAGAAGGCCGTCGATCGCGGCGAAATTGGCGATATCTTGGCGATCAAAGGCACGAACCGGGGCACGATGCCGGGCAGCTGGTTCGTTGAACCTGAGCTTTCAGGCGGCGGCGCACTGCTTGATCATACGGTGCACGTCATGGACCTGATGAACTGGTTTACCGGCTCGAAAGTGACGGAAGTATATGCGTATGCGGCGACGCTGTTCCATGAGAACTTGAAAGTCGACGATGCCGGCATGATTCACGTGAAGTTCGAAAGCGGCGCCGTCGGCGTGCTCGACACGAGCTGGTCGCGGCCGAAGGCGTTCCCGACGTGGGGGGACGTGACGATGGAAATCGTCGGAACGAAAGGGACGATCTCGGTCGACAGCTTTGCCCAAAAAACGGAAATGTACAGCAACGAAGTCGGCAAAGGCCAATATTTGCCATGGGGAGACTCGATGGATCATTATATGATCGAATCGTTCGTGAATGCGCTGCTCCAAGGCAAGCCGGCACCGATTTCGGGCGTGGACGGTTTATGCTCGGCGGAAGTCGCTTTGGCTGGCTATGAGTCGGTCAAAATCGGGCAGCCCGTCAAACTTCGCGCTTGAGAAGGCAAACGAATGCTGAAAGCAGGGGCGAAAAGGCCCCTGCTTTTTTGGCATTGATCTGCCATTTCCTTTATATATTCAAAAGGGGTCACGAGATTTAAAGGCCAAGCCAGTGTCACAATTCACGTTTTATTGGTTGACCAATTCCGGAAACGTTTATTTTGGTTTGATCGATCTTCGACGGTTTGAGAATCCACTGGGGGATCAGAGTCGACTTGACGAAACCGGCCGATGCGCAAACCGTCGTCAGGCGGCAGTGCATTCCTTCAGATCTGGAGTGGATCAAGCGTTCTCGGTCAGCAGGTGTTGTTTTATCATTCATCAAACTATATATTCGACAAAAAACGCTACCAATTAACTTTTGTTAATTGGTTTTTAATGGAGATGCCGTTAAAATGAATCTACATGTTCACGGGATGGGGGAAATTTGTAGATTTATGAATAAACCATTGACGAAATGCGATTGGTTCGGCAGGTTTCGTTTCTATTCGATTTATTGCATCAAATTACTGTTATTGGTCGCCGGACTCGCCGGTTACCTGGCATGGTGTGCCGACGACGCTGTTGCAGCTCAAGATGCACCGGATCAGCAAGTTGACGAAAGGGGAGGCGTATATCCGGTATCGTTGGACAGCACGATAGGGCAGAGCTTCACCGCCGGACGAAGCGGATGGCTGCACGATATCGAATTGCACATGTTTCGGTTCGTGAGTCAAGCTAGCGGCAGCGTAACCGTAGACATTCTGGAAGGGGAAAGCGTAGACGGTACCGCGTTAGGCTCGGCCTCATTTCCCATTTCTTCTCTATCGGGGCTTTTGTCATGGAAGCTTGTGACGTTTGGGGACGGAGTACAGGTACAAGCAGGCCAACAGTATACGATTCGATTGACGACAACGGAGGCGGGGGCCGCTTGGGTGGATATCGATCCGGGGAATCCCTATGCCGGAGGGCTGATGTATCAATCTTCTGCATGGAAGTCTTCTCAGGATACCTTATTTCGGACCTATGTTGCGGATACGAAACGAGATTATACGACCGCAATGTCGATGAATCAGGCGCCTATTCGTTATGGAGATACCGCGCAAATCACGGCGGCGCTGTCGAATGGCGGACAGCCTTTTGCCAACCAATCAGTCTCCTTTTCACTTGGGGGGACGGCGATCGGCACGGCTATAACCGATGCTACGGGAACGGCCAAGCTTAATTACACGGTCAATATGTCCCCAGATAGCTACACCTTAACGGCATCTTACGCCGGGCAGGGTTATTATCAAAGCTCGAACGCCAGTCAAAGCGTAGCTATAAACAAAAGACCGCTGACTGTGAAAATGGTTGATACCTCGCGTCTATATGGGGATGCCAATCCAAGCTTCAGCGCTAGTTATACAGGGGTGATGGCATGGGACTCCCTATCCTCATTAGGAAGCTTGCAGTTTTCCACCGTTGCGTCGACTTCCAGCTCCATAGGAAGTTATGTCGTTACGCCATCAGGATTGTCAACGAATAAGTACGAAACCACTTATGAATCAGGAGTTCTTACAGTCTTGCCGGCGCCGCTTTCGGTTAAAGCGTCAAACGCTTCACGTCAATACGGCGCGTTGAATCCGGCGCTGAGCGGTATGGTGACGGGCAAGCGCAACGGCGACGCGATTACGGCCGCGTATGCGACGGCGGCTACGGTGTCGAGCGCAGTCGGGAGTTACGACATCACGGCGACGCTGTCGGACCCGGATGCGAGGCTGGGCAATTACAACGTGACGAACACCAAGGGCACGCTGACGGTAACCCCGGCACCGCTTATGGTTAATGCGTCGAACGCTTCACGCCAATACGGGGCGTTGAATCCGGCGCTGAATGGTACGGTGACAGGCGTGCGCAACGGCGACGCGATTACGGCCGCGTATGCGACGGCGGCTATGGTGTCGAGCGCAGTAGGGAGCTATGACATCACGGCGATGCTGACGGACCCGGATGCGAAGCTCGGCAATTACAGCGTGACGAACACCAAGGGCACGCTGACGATAACCCCGGCGCCGCTTACGGTTAAAGCGTCGAACGCTTCGCGCCAATACGGCGCGTCGAATCCGGCGCTGAATGGTACGGTGACGGGTGTGCGCAACGGCGATGTGATCACGGCCATGTATGCGACGACAGCTACTTTGTCGAGCGCAGTCGGGAGCTACGACATCACGGCGATGCTCACGGACCCGGATGCGAAGCTGGGCAATTACAGCGTGACGAACACCAAGGGCACGCTGGCAGTAACCCCGGCGCCGCTGACGGTCACGGCGTCGAATGCGTCGCGAGAATATGGCGCGTTGAATCCGGCGCTGAGCGGCGCGGTGACGGGTGTGCGCAACGGAGATGCGATTACGGTCATGTATGCGACGGCGGCTACGGTGTCGAGCGCAGTCGGGAGCTACGAAATCACGGCGACGCTGGCGGACCCGGATGTGAAGCTGGGTAATTACAGCGTGACGAACACTAAGGGCACGCTGACGGTAACCCCGGCGCCGCTGACGGTCACAGCGTCGAACGCGTCGCGCGAATACGGCGCGTCGAATCCGACACTAAGCGGCGCGGTGACGGGTGTGCGAAACGGCGACTTGATTAAGGCCGCGTATGCGACGGCGGCCACGGAGGCTAGTGGTGTCGGGGGCTACGACATCACGGCGACGCTGTTGGACCCGGATGTGAAGCTCGGCAATTACAGCGTGACGAACACCAAGGGCACGCTGACGGTAACCCCGGCGCCGCTTACGGTCAAGGTGTCGGATGCGTCACGGGAATACGGCGCATCGAATCCGGCGCTGGGCGGTACGGTGACGGGCGTGCGTCACGGCGACGCGATTACGGCCGTGTACGCGACGGCGGCGACGGAGTCAAGCGCTGTCGGGAGCTACGATATCACGGCGACGTTGTTGGACCCGGATGCGAAGCTGGGCAATTACAGCGTGACGAACACCAAGGGCACGCTGACGGTAACTCTGGCGTCACTGACGGTCAAGGTGTCGGATGCGTCGCGGGAATACGGCGCGTCGAATCCGGTGCTGAGCGGCATGATCACGGGCGTGCGCAATGGTGACGTGATTACGGCCGTGTACGCGACGGTGGCGACGGAGTCAAGCGCAGTCGGGAGCTACGACATCACGGCGACGCTGTTGGACCCGGATGCGAAGCTGGGCAATTACAGCGTGACGAACACCAAGGGTACGCTGACGGTAACTCTGGCGTCACTGATGGTCAAGGTGTCGGATGTGTCGCGGGAATACGGCGCGTCGAATCCGGCGCTGAGCGGCGTGATCACGGGCGTGCGCAATGGCGACGTGATTACGGCCGTGTACGCGACGGTGGCGACGGAGTCAAGCGCAGTCGGGAGCTACGACATCACGGCGACGCTGTTGGACCCGGATGCGAAGCTGGGCAATTACAGCGTGACGAACACCAAGGGCACGCTGACGGTAACGAAAGCGAGGCTGTCGGTTACTCCTATCGATATGTTTCGATGGGCGGGTTTTCCTAATCCAGCGTTTAGCGGAACCGTAACCGGCCTGAAAGGTGCGGACGCCACTACCGTCACTTACAGCACTTACGCTCATGCTGACAGTCCGCCGGGAAAATATCCGATCACCGCCGTCTTATCCGACCCGGACCACAGGCTTGGCAATTATGATGCAGTGCTTCAATCCGGTACCCTTGCGGTATACGAACCGCCGAAAATTACTTTTGCCGGAGGAGACCAGGATGACGGGGTAACGGCGGATCTCACACTTCCTCAGCAAGATGCGTCCGGTACCGGCATTAGTTGGACTTCCACGGATAACAATATCATCGATGCCGCAACAGGCCGCGTCAGCCGGCCTTCATTTGACGAAGGAGATGCGCAGGTCGTAATAAAAGCGACGGTCCAAGCGAACGGTACGGAATATTATAAACAGTATCCATTAGTTGTGAAAGCGACGGCTTTGTCGGATTCGGACGCGGTAGAACGGGATAAAGCCGCACTGGCGGTCGGATTCACTCCTGGGGACCAGGCGGATCATATCACTCAACCGGTAGTGCTTCCTTCAGCGGGCGAATGGGGAAGCGGCATAGTCTGGACCTCGTCGCACCCTGCAGTCATCAATCCACGGACCGGACATATTCAAAGACCGGGAAGCGTTCAATCGGATATAGACGTGCTGCTGACGGCCACGATTGTGAAAGGCGCTGCGACAGCCGAAAAAAACTTTAACCTAAAGGTGATCCGATCGGCAGCTGTGCCGTCGGGCCTGATGTTTACCGAAGCCGGCTATTCGCTTTTAATCGGACAAACGCAATCGACGGTAGTTTCGATCACCTATTCGGACGGAGCGACGTACCGGTTATCAGAGGGGGTCCGTTTCGCATCGGAGCAGCCGATGATCGCCCAAATAGACAGCCAAGGGATGATTCAGGGCTTATCGGCGGGGCAAACGGTTATATCCGCGGTTTATAACAATCTGACCGCGCGGGCTACCGTCCTTGTATCCAACCCGGTGAACCCAGGCAATCCGGACAACCCTATCCTATCCGCCTTAACTTTTAGCGAACCGCTATATACGATACAAATAGGACAAAGCATGAACACCGTGTTGACGGCCGTGTATGGGAATGAAACGCGGGTAATCATCTCCTCTCAGGCGGCCTATCGGATATTGGATTCGGCTTACGCTCGAGTGGATGCAAAAGGGCAGCTGACAGGGTTGCTTCCCGGACAAACGGTCGTTTCCGCAACCTACGGCGGACTGACTGCGCAAGCAATGGTTATCGTGACAGATCCGGATCCGGATCGTAGCGGCTCAAGCTCCGGAGGGGCGGCCTCTCCCGACAATGCGGAGCCTCAAGCGGGGACGGATTTCCGGATGACCCTGCTTACTTCGGACGGTGTTCTTAAAGAAATCGAGGCAAGCGTGTCCCGAATCGAGGAAGGGATAGTTACAATCAACACCGGCTCCGAAGGAGGAAGCTTCCTGCTGCCGGGAGACGTGCTGAAGCAAATCAGAACGATACGGCCCGACAGCCTTCTGGTATTTCAAACGAAGTCCATGTCTTTCAAGATCCCGCTAAGCGAGCTGAATTTGCAAGAAGCGGCCGCTGCGGCAAGCTTGTCGGGTGACGGGCTGCATTTTGAGATTGTAATGGACCGGTCGGCCGCCCCTTCCGGGTCAAGGCTAACGGATGCGGAGCGCTTATCGGATTATGTACGGTTTGAAGTGCGCATTTCGGATGGAGCGGGCAAGACGGCTTCCATCCCGGCATTTCGACAATACGTGGAACGAACCGTTTCCTTGGGCGTTAACCATATTCCTGTCACAGCAACAGCTGTTTGGTGGGATGAGGCGAAAAGCGAGTACCGGTTTGTCCCGGCGGCATTTGATACCAAAGACGGCGAAACCGCAGCAGTAATGAAGCGACAAGGCACCAGCTTGTATACCGTACTCAATCGCCCGGTCAGCTTCAACGATATGCGCAGTCATTGGGCGCAGAACGAGGTATCGCTGCTGGCATCCAAGCTGGTAATTCAGGGCCGTTCCGCCGATAGCTTTGACCCCGATGGGTCGATTACCCGGGCTGAGGCGGCGGCACTGCTCGTCCGGGCGCTTGGCTTGAACGGAGCGCAGGGGGCGTCTGTGTTCGCCGATACAGCAGGTGGATGGTATGAGCCGGATGTCATAACCGCCACTCAGGCGGGATTGATTCAAGGTTATGCGGATGGAACCTTCCGGCCGGATGGCAACATAACGCGGGAGGAGCTGGCAGTCATGCTGATTCGTGCAGTTCGCTATACCGGCTTCACGAAGGGCAAATCCGCTCAAACGGCCAACCTGCCGGATGCCGGGCAGATCTCTGCATGGGCGCGGGCGGCGGTAGACGAAGCGGTGGGGCTTGGCATGATCCAAGGCGATGAGCAAGGAGCCTTCCATCCGCGGCAATTCGTTTCCAGAGCTGAATCCACAGCGATGCTGTACCGGATGCTTCAACAGCTAGCCTTTATCTGATCCATGTCTGGCAAAGCGCGACATCATCGGGCCGTGAACTGATAGCACTATTACACTCGGCCAGCCGGACCTGGTGACCCGGCCAATGACACATATTTCGAACGGAATCGCAAAAGCATTAATTGGTAAGAGATTATAAAGAATAATAAACGTGTGGCTCTCAACTAACGGAGAACGATAGCGCAAAAATCAGGGAGCAGATCGCCGCGGCAACTGCTCCCTGATCCCGTTGAAGTAACCTGTAGGATAGTTTAATTACAATAGGTGCTGTTTAAGGAGATATGGTAAATGTAGGGAACGATAAAGTATTGCTAAAGATGGTAAATATGGATAATTACAACTTTTGGCAAGGTGAAACGGTAAGATTACGGGGAATAGAACCTAGTGATGCCGAAACCATGTTTCAATGGAATGTAGATAGCGATGCAATTAAAAGGGTTGATGCTGTATTGCTACCTCGTTCATATGAGAACGTCAAGAATCATATCGAGGAGTCATCGAAAAAAGGACCTGATGGACATATCGGTATATACATTGCTCGACCTTTTTGGAATAAGGGGTATGGTAGAGAGGTAGTTCAGTAACTCCTAAAATATTACTTTAAAGAATTGGGATATCAAAAAGTTACTGTTCATGTCTATACTTTTAATGACCTTTCAATTAGGTTTCATGAAAAATTAGGTTTTCAAAAGGAAGGGCAATTAAGAAGAATGAATTTTAGACTGCCGGGTGTTCGGCGTAACCAAAATCTTACATCATTATTCCCATCCTAAATTAATGCTATAATATAATCAACGGTCATAAGTAGGTGGTGTGTACATGATTGTTGCATATTTAGGTCTTGTTGGAATGTTGTTATTTTATGCTATTTTATTTATTGTAGTTTTAAGTATTATTCGAAAAAAACTTGGTGTTAAACCAGCTATTATTTTTTTAGTTTTAATGCTTTTTGCTGCCTTTGTATATTCGATTTGGAATCATAATTGGTTACTGGCTGCATCTACAGTTATATTGAGTATCAGTATTAAAAAGGGTCTATACAGTAAATTGATGTAAAAAACCATTGTCGGGAATGGCACAATGAAACAGCGATAGTCTAGGACTTTATTTTCTCGTCCATGACTGCCGCTGTTTCTAATTTAAGGGTTTATACACATACATGAAACACAACCAGCCAGTCAGCCAGTCATAAATAATGATCGGATCGTTGTTAATGAAATGATGCAGGGGGCACAGAGAATCGAAGGGGAAGGTCCTCCAAGAAACTTGATTTAAGTACAATGCCGTCTCCGATAAGGTATTTCGGATATTTTTTTATAAGTTGTGTAATTGTTATGGGGGTTGTTGGAATTACCTTTATGATACTTGATAAATAATCGGAGGCTTATTGAAATAACGGGTACGATAGAGTGGAGCTGCCGCGAGGGTAGCTCCTCTTTGATGTTATTGAAGTTACTGGAATTTTATTCTGAATAGGTTGTTTACACGGGAACAAATGTACGATATATTCATTTGATAATGGTAATTTATTCAATAGGAGGGGGCGAAAACCAAATGGGAGAAATCAAATTTGAGGACAAGCTAGGAGACATTACTGTAATTACTTGTATTTACATTCCGGTTAATAACGTTTACGAGTCCATTAAATGGTATCAAAAAAATTTAGGGTGTGAACCTACAACGATCCATCCTGTTGAGCCTGGGATGAAAATGGCAATCATGTAATTTCCCGATCGTAACGGAAAGCCTCATGGCCCTACGGGGCCGGTTCCTGCTATGTTCCTTATTGAATCAAGGTCGGAAGGTGGCCGGTTAGGATTTACAAACAATAAAGGAGAACGCCATGCAGTTGGGTGTTTCATTACTCCACGCATCCAAGACCTTTTCAAACGTTTTAAGGAAAACGGAGTGAACATTGCAGGCGACATTCGGATGACATGTGGTCCAAACCTAAAGTTCTTTGATCCTGACGGGAACATGTGGGAAGTATGGCAGCCACAATCGTTTTAATAAACTGGAAACTGGTAGAACGCAAGGGAATTAGAACATTGGAGGAGAAGCATATGAAAAGTAACATTCCGAAAATCGCGTATGACGGCGGACATATCGACGTATTATGGGATAATCATGAAGCGGCGCTGCAATGGTTTGAAAAATATTTTGGCTGGAAGAGACAAGACGAATCGCGCGCGGTAACGCGTGACTCCAATGCAGCAGAAATGAAGGAAACGCGTCTTCCGTTCGGCACGATGTTATCGTCGGTTATAACTGGAAAGCGGCTCGCACATCATCACGCCGAGCGCGGTACCATAGACGGCCATGTCCGCTGGTGCTGGAAGACAAGGAAACTGGCGGAGACACATGAATGGTTCAAGGCGGAGGGTATACGCGTATCAGGCATCTACTCAGGCCCCGGCGGGAAAGACTATTTCGATTTCTGGGCAACTGTGGAAGGCATCCGTTTGACAGCGGAAGGTGACCCGACGGGTTCGTCCGACCACCCGCGATTCGTACCTTCATGGGTGCGAATCGGCGTAAAAGATTTGTATGTATCGCTCGCTTGGTACACGACATATCTTGGTGCGGAGGTATTGGAAGATCGTTCGAAAGAGGGGTATGTAGTGCTCGGGTTAGCTTTAGAGCACCATGAAGAGCAATCCCGCTGGGTATTGGAGCAGTTGCCGGAAGATACGGAGACAGATAAATTCGACAACCCGACGAGGCCGTATTGCGTTCTTCACGATCTGGCCGAATTCGAATCGTACCACGCCTTTCTGCGTGAAAGTGGTATTCCTGTATCCGAAATCGTCGGCCCGGGGCGATTCCGCTTCTTCCATCTATACGATCCGGACGGTAACCGATTTAATCTGTACCGCTACTAATTCTAATTTATATCGGTGTGGTGCTTTGAATCTTGATGAATAGGCTGCCGTATGAATCGATTTGAAACCTGCTCACTCCTGACGGCCCCGTAAACGGACAATCAAGCAACCCTCGAACAAGAAGCTTGCTGCTCGGCTGGGCATGTTGGACAATCCCATCTATAGCTATCTGCGCGATTTGGAGCGAACAAGTAAAAGCGTGTTTACAATAACCAGAAATGGAATGCTTCGCGACATCTCATTAATGAGGATATGCGTGCGATGGCTGAAGGTAAGGCACAGGTGCGGGAGCGAATGGAGCACTGGCGAGCACTATTGGCTAGAAGGAGGCGGCAATGGACCATATTCAAGTAATCGGGGCAAGAATACATAACTTAAAGCATATTGATGTCACCCTACCAAAAGGGAAATTTATCGTATTTACAGGTGTGAGCGGATCGGGAAAGTCTTCTCTAGCCTTCGACGTTCTGTATGAAGAAGGAAGACAGCGATATTTGCAATCCATCGGCCAAACGCTGCGCGGCGAGGCCGTAGAGGAAAAGGAGCCATTCGATGAGATTGCAGGCCTCCCACCGGCAATTGCCGTTGAGCAAAATAAAATAAGACAATCCAACCCCCGAAGCATCGTCGGTACTAAAACGAAAGCGCTGCACGATCTCAAATGGCTTTACTCCCTTGACGGCCGAGGTTCTGACGGCGAACGAACCCAGTTAAGCCCAGACCACTTTGCGTTCCATGCTTCCGCTGCCGGAAGATGTACGGATTGCGGCGGTAGCGGATACTTCTCCAAGCTCGATGCCGACAAGATTATTCAAGATCCGAATCGTACCGTGAGCAAAATTGTTTCAAATGTAAGCGCACAGTTGGATAAGTATCTTATGAATCTGGCGAAGGAAAACAAGATTGATTGGCGTAATGCCGTATATGCTAATTTGCCGGAGGATATACGACACAAAGTTTTATGGGGGACAGATTCCTACGAGGGAGTTATGAATTTCATTAAAGGCAGGATGAGGAGAAAGCCAGAGAGCAGAGCTCAGTTCGAACAGGCGTGGTGCTCCAAATTCAAATGCGTAACATGTTATGGAAAAGGATTGAGCGATGAAGCGAGACATACCTATATAGGTGACAAAGATATTCGCGAGCTCTGTGAAATGACGATGTCCGAGCTCGATCAGTTTTTTACAAAATTAAACCGCGACAAATCGAGCTATTCCGTCGTCGGACAGCGTACCCTCGGAAGGTTATCAGCTCTGTTTCGTTTGTTTATCGAAGTCGGGCTCTCTCATATCACACTGCTGAGAAGTATCCCGACACTGAGCGGGGGCGAACTGCAGCGGCTTTATTTGATGTACCATTTGGAATCCAAATTTGATTCGCTGTTGTATGTATTCGATGAACCGACGGCAGGGCTTCACGAAAGGGAGAAGCAGTCGCTGCTTAATAAGCTCAAGCAGCTTACCTACTCAGGAAATACGGTCATTGTCGTGGAGCACGATATCAACGTCATCAAGCAAGCTGACTATATCGTGGAGTTGGGACCGTCTGCCGGCAAACAGGGCGGCGAAGTGCTTTTTCAAGGAACACTGGAGCACTATCTTCAATCGGAAACTTCGGTGCTGAGTCCCTACGTGACCGGACGGGCCAGAATTCTTTCCAAAGGCCCTCACGAATATCGAAAAGTCGGCAGTTCCACCAAGAAGCTGGTCATTCGCAATGCCAATACCCATAATCTAAAAAACTTGGCCGTAGAAATTCCGCTCGGCATTATGGTTGGAGTGTCAGGCGTATCCGGAAGCGGCAAAAGTACTCTGATTATGGACACATTGGTCCCGCTGCTGAAGCAGAAGCTGGATGCCGTCAACATCGAAGCGAATGAGGACGAAGATGAAGAAGCGGCTCCCGAGGACTCCGGATTCGAGCAATTGGAAACGGCTGTTATCGAAGGAGCGGAGCATATTCAGAAATGCGTGTGTGTTTCGCAAAAATTGATCGGTCGAGGCAAAGGCTCTACCCCTGCGGCCTATATTGGTATTTGGGATAAAATAAGATCCATCTTTGCCGGGCAGCCAGAGGCAATCGCGAGAGAGTATACGGCTAGCCATTTTTCCTTTAACACAGAGCAAGGCGGCTGTCCTTCATGCAGAGGAAGCGGTGTTGAAAGTATGGATATGGGCGCGATTGGTATTGTAAACCGGTGTTGTACAGCGTGTGGCGGGAGCAGGTTCAGGAAAGTAATTCTCGATATTGCTTACCAAGGGAAAAATATCGTAGATGTGCTCGAGATGAATGCAAGAGAAGCTCTTCCATTTTTCAGAGAGCATAAGGCGATCTCACAGATGCTGCAAACACTAATACAGGTAGGGCTCGATTACCTTCCCCTCGGTCAGCCAGTTCCTACGTTAAGCGGCGGCGAAGCGCAGCGCATCAAGCTGGCCAAGGAATTGGGGAAAGCGAGGAAAGAAAATACGCTGTACATATTGGACGAGCCTACCACAGGACTAAGCAGCCCAGATATTGAGAAGCTGATTACGTTGCTAGAAAGCTTTGTCGAGCAAGGGAACAGCGTCATTGTGGTCGAGCATGAACCTGCGTTATTATCCTACTGCGATTGGACTATTGAAATGGGCCCGGGAGGGGGAAGTCAAGGCGGCAGTATTGTTGCGTCTAGACCGCCTAGCGGATTGGTAGTTTCATTTTAACAGGGTCTTGAACAAGGGAAAGGAAGCTATGGAGTACATCCGCGCCAGAGATGTAGTCAATTGTTCAAGGAAACTGAAGAACTAGGATAACAATTTAACTTTTTGTCGGGTTCCCGACAGGGTCCCTCTCGATCAGGTCATTAAGCTAACGGAGAACGTTATTTGAAAGTCTGAAAACACATTGGCTATTCCGGAAAAGTCTTTGATATTCAAGGGCTTTTTCATTTTGGAAGCATAAGTTTGCCGTCGTAAATTGGAAGCATAAGCATGCCAAACCGGCAAACTTATGGGTTAAGTAACAGTGACAGCGATCCTAAGAGCTATAAAGTCGTTTAAATTTGATAACAAACGGCTATCGTCGTAAAGCTTACGGGCAGTATACCGCAATAGGAAATTATTTAAAAAGGGAGGACGATGAAGTGGCACCAAAGCATATAGTTTCTGCGGCAGCAATTGTAGTTAATGAGCGTAACGAAATATTATTGATAAAAGGACCTAAACGAGGATGGGAAATGCCGGGAGGGCAGGTTGAAGAAGGTGAATCATTGAAAGATGCAGCGATAAGGGAAACAAAGGAAGAGAGCGGTATAGATATAGAAGTGACAAAGTTTTGTGGTATTTTTCAAAATGTAAGTGCTTGTATTTGTAACACTTTATTTTTAGGCAGACCAGTCGGAGGAGAATTAACAACTACTATTGAGTCTTTAGAAGTAGGATATTTTCCAATCGAGACAGCATTAGAGATGGTAAATTGGGGAAATTTTAAGCAAAGAATTGAGCTTTGTTTGAATGAAGAACTTCATCCTTTTTATGTTGAATTTTCCATTCCGCTTAAGGATTGCTAGAGCGCCATAAGTTTTTTCCGTCAGACCGCGTAACCCTAACGGGTACCGAGGGAGTTCAATGAAATAGCGACAGTCTAGGACTTTATTTTCTCGTCCATGACTGTTGCTGTTTCAATTTCTAGGATCAATCTAATACTTTTTTACGGAGTCTGTCGGTTTTCTGATTTGAAAAGCCGCGTGGACTAAGCACATTCAGTCCGATTTTTTCATCCGGATGCGCCGTGGGGCTCCTGAAATATACGCCGTTCCGTACTGCGCAGGAGAGGCTAACAAGGCTATTGAGCAGTTTAAGCAGAAGGTAAAAAGAGGTAAGGTCCTGTGGGCGTCTCGATCGGGGCGGTGGAAGAAGGAGGGATGGATAACTAAATAACGGCGAAGCATCTTGACGGATTTTGTTCAGTTCGATTCGAGAGGAAAATTATTCCTCAGCGGCGAAGTTATGTATCGTTCTTACCATGTATTCAAGGAGTGGAATCCATGTCAACCAACCAAACCAAAATTCGTGGAGCGGTAATCGGGTACGGCGGCGCCTTTAATATGGGGAAATCGCACGGCAATCACATGAAACGCGTAGGCTTTGAATTTTCGGCGGCTTGCGATTTGGATCCAGCCAGGATGGAACAGGCGGCACAAGATTTTCCCGGTCTGCGCACGTATACCGACGTTCAGGATTTGCTCGCTCAGCCGGACATTGATCTCGTTACGGTCATAACCCCGCATAATACGCATGCGGCATTAGCCGAGCAGGTGCTATTAAACGGCAAGCACTGCATTTTGGAAAAACCGATGTGCATCCATGCCGATGATGCCGACAAGCTCGTCAAGTTGGCCAAAGAGAAAGGGCTCATGCTTTCCGTTTTCCATAACCGGCGGTGGGATGGATGGTATTTGACGGTCAAGGATTTGATGGAAAAAGGAGTGATCGGTGACATTTTCCATGTGGAGATGTTCATGGGCGGCTACAGCGCTCCAAAAGAGTGGTGGCGGGAAAATAAAGAAATTTCCGGCGGTGCGTTTTACGATTGGGGTGCCCACTACATCGATTATTTGCTCGGGATCGTTCCCGGCAAAATCAGATCGGTACGCGGGACGATTCACAATCGGGTATGGCACCAGAAAACGAATGAGGATCAGGTCGACAGTATGATTTTTTTTGAAAACGGTGCCATCGCTCACGTTGAGATTTCCTCCATTGCCCGCGTCGGCAAGGCACGATTCCGCATTCTGGGAACGAAGGGGGCCGTTGAAGTGATCAATACGAAAGATGGGAAGCTGAATTTGTACACCGACGCGGACGGGCAAAACCAGCTGTCCGAAGTGGAATTTTTGAAGGACCGCCAATCCGCTTACTATGACAACATCGCCGATTATCTGTTGAGGGGGGCCGAGCTGATCGTAAAACCGGAGGAAGCCCGCCGCATCATTGCGGTCATCGAGACGACGGAGCGGTCGGCCAAGGAAGCTAAAGAGCTGCCAGTGCCTTACGAGAATGAATGAGCTTTGAACGGTAGAGCCTGCAAATACTTAAACCTGACGGATTGCAATGTGTCGGTGCTTACTCGAGTTTAGGTAGTCGTCTGCAGATTTTTCCATAAAGATAAGGAACCATGATCATGAGATCCGATACTGCATCTGCCCCAATCTGTCATTTCGAACGCCTCCTAAAGAGAATCATTTTGCTTCATTGGACCCTTTGCTAATGTTCACTTATTTTGGATAACGGTTTACGGTGCGGTGCCGAGTGGAAAGAGCAAAGCAGTTGTCGCATAGATTCCATTGCGATGACTGCTTTTTGTAATGTAACAAAAATAAAACAAATTGTTGTGATAGCGCTTACCTGTTAAAATTATATATAAGGAATATATGGGAACGTCACTTTGGAAGTGAGGTGGTTCTATGGGAAGCATCAGGCATAGCGGCCGTATCCGGTTGCCGGTTAAGCCGGATCCGAAACTGTGGGTGAGCTTGATGCCTTTTGGGTTCAGAAAACTGAAGCCGCGGCATATTCACCAAACGCTGAAAGTCGCTTTGGACAATCGGATCAACTCCCTTATGCGTATCGAATCTTGACGCAGGGAGTATGCGACGGGTGCGCCTTGGGTGTAGCGGGATTGCAAGATCGGACCTTGGAAGAAAGGCTCAATGCTCTGGACAAAATCTAATAAAATCCAATGGGATGAGCCGAAGGCGAGCTTAAGATGTGTAAACGGAGCGGAGGAAAAGCTGCTTCTTGTTTAAAAAGGCGCGAGATTGGACGGCTATGCGGGGTCACGGCAAAGGTGCCGGTCCGGTTGAAATGAATGTAAGGAGGTGATGCCTGAATACTGTTCCGGATGATATCCGTACGGCTCTATACAGCATGATCTGCTCTCATGGCTAAAATACCACATTTTTAGTGAATAGGAGAATGAACTCATGGCAGGAAATAGAGCGGTTGTTTACACTGGACCGGGCAAAGTAGAAGTATCCGACATTGATTTTCCGGGTTTGGTTTTGAGGGACGGTCCGGGCGTGAATCCGAGAAATGTCGGCAGAAAATGCGAGCACGGTGTCATTCTTAAAGTCGTTTCAACGAACATTTGCGGAAGCGATCAGCATATGGTAAGAGGAAGGACAACCGCGCCGAGCGGTTTAGTGTTAGGGCATGAAATTACCGGTGAGGTTATCGAACTGGGCAGGGATGTGGAATTTATAAAGAAAGGCGACCTCGTATCTGTCCCTTTCAACATTGCTTGCGGCAGATGCCGGAGCTGTAAAGAACGGAATACGAATGTTTGCCTCAATGTGAATCCGGACCGGCCGGGATCGGCATACGGTTATGTCGACATGGGCGGCTGGGTCGGCGGACAATCGGAATATGTGATGGTCCCGTACGCCGATTTCCAGCTGTTAAAGTTCCCGGACAAAGAGCAGGCGATGGAGAAAATAAGAGACCTTACGATGCTGTCCGATATTTTCCCGACAGGATACCATGGGGCTGTAAGTGCAGGTGTCCGCCCGGGATCTACCGTTTATGTAGCGGGAGCCGGCCCGGTCGGTTTGGCGGCCGCTCATTCCGCCCAACTGCTTGGAGCGGCGGTAGTCATTGTCGGGGACTTGAACGGCGAGCGGCTTGCACAGGCAAGAAGCTTCGGCTGCGAGACCGTTAACCTTAGCGAGCATGCGAACCTCGGAGAGCAGATCGAGCAAATTCTCGGCGTGCCCGAAGTGGACAGCGCCATTGACTGCGTAGGATTCGAAGCGCACGGCCATGGGCACGGACATACGGAAGCGCCTGCGACCGTACTGAACTCCATTATGGAAGTGACCCGGGCCGGCGGACGACTCGGCATTCCCGGACTTTATGTAACGGGGGATCCCGGTGCGATTGATAACGATGCGAAAGTGGGTACGCTTAAAATTCGTTTTGGCCTCGGTTGGGCCAAATCCCATACGTTCGTAACGGGACAAACGCCTGTCATGCAATACCACCGGGAGCTGATGATGTCGATTCTGAACGGAAAAGCCCAGATCGCAAAAGCGGTGAACGCGACCGTGATATCGCTGGACGATGCGCCAAGAGCTTACCAAGAGTTTGATAAAGGGGCGGCGAGGAAATTCGTGATCGACCCTCATGGACTGATCAAATAAGTTAGTATTACATCAAAAAAAGCTGCTTCCACCGTAGAAAGAAATACGGAATGATGAGCAGCTTTTATTTTGCGCCTTTCGACCGTTAAATTTACAGGCCCATGCGCGTTATAGCTCCTTCAAACGATACGTCCACACGCTGATCGGCGGCCTCGTTCCACAACTGCGGACGAGATGAGTTCTTGTCGTTTAACGGGTCAAGTTCTATCAACATATTATGGACGGGAGATGATACCAAAATTCTCCTAAACTAAAACGAATTATCATTTGTCCGACGACATAAACATAGGTGCTTTGAGATCCCCGTTAATTGGGGATTTTTTATTTGAAAGTACATATGATTGTGTCGCAATGTCACGACATAAACATATGCGCATAATCGCGAAGGATTTGATGTGTAGGATCCGTTACAAAAAAGTTAAAGTCTATGCAACCCCCCCAATGTAACATCTTAAGTGGCTAGCACCCCATAGTTCCGAGTGGTATGCACAGCAGAATGCTGCTGGGAGCGATAGCCAATTTTTGGTGATCATTCACAGCGATTAATGTTAATATATATTTAAAACATGTTGACGAAGGGAGAGAGCTATGAGTCCACAGTCCGATGAAGAGGTTGACGAACGTCTAGCCAAACAGAAAAGCCCGAAAAGAATTCTTGATCCGCAGCAATTGTTGAGATTGGAATCAGGAGGAACGAAAGAAATACGAAAGGTCATTCGCCAGCTTGTCGGTCCGTCGCTTATCGAGAACATTCTGCTGAATGTGCTTCAGATGATTGTGATGATCATGGTCGGGCACGTTGGGGCGGAGGCGGTAACTGCTGTAGGCTTAACTAATCAGCCCATTTTTTTCGCATTGGCGATTTTTATGGCACTCAATATCGGAACAACGGCAATCATCGCCAGAGCGATGGGAGCGGGAAATGTAGAGGAAGCGAATCTGGCGGCCCAGCAAACTTTTATCCTCAGTCTGTTACTTTCCGTTGGAGTCATTATTCTTAGTTATTTGTACGCGGAAAACATCATGATATTCATGGGTGCTACGCCGGAAGTGCTGCAAGAAGGAGTCGGCTACGCGCAGATCATGTTTCTTTCGCTCGGTTTTACGATTTTGTCGATGAGCCTTTCTGCTGTGCTACGTGGAGCCGGAGATACGCGTACGCCAATGAAAATAAATGTACTTTCGAATATCATTGTTGTGGTGCTCGGCTATCCTCTCATTTACGGAATTGGCTCCATCCCCGGCCTTGGCGTTGCGGGAGCCGCTATTGCTACAGCTCTGGCTAAAGCGTTTGCGGCACTATGGGTGTTGAAAGTGCTGTTCGGAAAAGGCTCGTACATCAAGCTGTCTTGGAGCCAAGTATGGACCTTCGATTATCCGACGATCCGCCGGCTTGTAAAGATCGGTTTGCCGTCCATGGGTGAGCAGTTTGCCATGCGATTGGGCCAGCTTGTATTTACGATCGTAGTAAGCGGTTTGGGAACAGCAGTTTTTGCTGCACATACTATCTGCTTCAATATTATGGGGTTTTCCTTTATGCCGGGTATGGCTTTCGCGCTTGCCGCCAGTACGCTTGTCGGGCAAGGCCTGGGTGCTGGCAAGCCTGATTTGGCTGAAAAATTCGGTTGGGAGACCCAGCGATTCGGCCGAATGTTCGGAGGGATAACAGGCGTCTGCTTCATAATACTGGCTCCGTACATTATGATGTTGTATACAAACGATCAGACCGTCATCAACGCAGGGAGCAGCGCATTAAGAATTATCGGATTTATTCAGACTTTCCAGGCGACGCAATTTATATTGGCCGGAGCGCTGCGCGGGGCGGGCGACACCAAAATTCCGCTGATTTCGACTTTTGTCGGCGTCTGTGTTTTCAGAAGCTTATTAGGCTTGCTTTTTGTAATCGTTTTCAATTGGGGGATTATCGGCGCTTATTTATCGATTGCGATCGACCAAATCGTGCGAACAGCCATTATTTTTTACCGTTATAAGAGCGGCAGATGGAAAACGGCGGTTGTATAGGGTATTGGATTCCTGCTCTTAGGTGTTACCGCTGTTCCCATGATTTGATACTGTCCGAGCTAGATCGGGGCTTTTAACAATTGAATCAATTTGTATAAGCAGGATATCCCGCACATCTGGGACTCGATACTCTTATCTAGATAAGACCGGATATTCTCAGCCAGCTTCATTATGCTCTTCAGTCTGGGAATGAGTGAAACAAATTTTACGGATGAGACGCGATAAAAACCCACAATAGTAAGGCTGCCACCGGCAGCCTTACTGTGCTCACGGGCAGGCTTGAAGTGCGGCGGCTAATCTGCAATAAAAAAATCGTTCAATGATTACTAATGGGCAAGGTCGGAAAAAAATATTGCTTGCACATTGATTGACGCAAGCGGGACCCGGGAGATCAAATCACCAAATCATTTTCGGAGAGGGGAACATTTATTATACAGTTTACGCAAACATTTCCAGCATATTTTTTCCGGTCGCGTGTTCGCTTCGATCAACCACGGTTTTAGTTTATGGTCCAATCCGACATCGATCCCAAATAGTCGAATGCCGGTATATTTAGGTTCCAATCGAACGCATACGCGCCTCCCGAGCTCGTTAAGCTTTTTAATGATTGTGGCTTTCGTCGCTCGGTCGGTGTATTGGGCGAGCAAATCGTCGATCGATACTGCAGTTCCTCCGCTGCGGATGTTCGTTACAATTTTTTTCGGGTTTGCGGCGCGACCGACAAATCCTTCGTTCAACCAAATGTTGTTCCGTTGCTTGGTCATCATTAATCGCACGTCAAAAGGACGTTTTTTCCATTGGAGCAGAGGTATCGCCTGTTGTACGAGATAATCCGGACGAGCTCGGTTTTTCATTACATAAGCGTAAAGCAGATCGTTTGAAAAAAGCTTTTTTTGGCTGCTCCCTTTATGCACGACAAAGGCGGGCTCTTTTCCATCGGCGATAGAATGAACCCGCATTATTCCGATACCGAAAGCTCCCACATTCGGCTTTAAGTAAACCGCCTTATACTTGGAGAGCATGCTAAGCAGGTTTCGTTTGTTCAATTTCTTCGTATCGGGAAGGTGGCCCATCAGCTTATTGTCCTTTTTTAGCTCCAGATAATGTTCCCATTTGATCCCTTTTCCCGGTTTATTCATAAAAATCAGTCTCCTCGCTCGGGTGTTCCTATACTATATTCACCGTCATGCAGACGGATTGTAGGCCATCGTCCAATGAGCGAACAATCCGCCTTGGCTTGAATATGTTGAGCGTAGGAAAGATAGGGGTGGAGCCATGAAAATAACGATTGCTATCGTCGGAGATCTGTTGATGAAGAGTGAAATCATATCCTCGGCCAAACAGCAGAGCGAATACAAGTTTGAACGAATTTTCAGCAAGGTAAAGCCTTTTTTAAACAAACATGATGTAACGATAGGTAATTTGGAGACGACGTTCTCCGGCACAAGGAAGCTTGGGGTAGTCCGAAAGTGTCCTACAGGCAATTGCCCGAATGAGCGTCGCAATCCGCACACCGGCCGTCCGGTATTCAATTGTCCCGACGAGCTTGCTGCTGCTCTTAAAAGCACTGGGTTTGATGTATTGACCACAGCAAACAATCATTGTATGGACGGCGGAGCTGCCGGATTAAAGCGAACATTAGCCGTCCTCGATAAACACGGATTGAGGCATACCGGAACGTACCGTACATTCGAGGAATCGAAGAGGTATTTAATTTTACATGTGAAGGGTGTTAAAATTGGGGTTTTAAGCTATACGTCGGGAACGAACTCCATTTCTGTACCGCACCGGTGGATGGTCAATTGCATCAATCCAAATAAGATGGCATCGGATATTCGTAGATTGAAAGACAAGACGGATTTTATAATCGCGTACTTGCATTTCGGGAAAGAGTATCGCTCGTCGCCAACCCATAAACAAAAACAGTTGATACATTTTTTATTCAAACAAGGAGTTAACGTCGTCTTGGGCGCACATCCTCACGTGCTCCACCCGGTTAGCGTAAGTCAGGAGCGGGACATCCAAGGTCAACTGAGGCGACGAGTCGCCGCATCGTCTCTAGGCAATTTTGTGTCTACGCGCTTGAGAAACGATAAGAATACTATACGGGGAAAAATTTTGATCCTGACCCTAAAGAAACAGCAGGGAGGGGTAACCGATGTAACCAAAGTGGAGCACATGCCTACAATTGTCGAACAGACAGTTAGAAAAATGGGGACTTTCTATAGAGTTGTGCCTGATCGAAGTCGCGATAATGCTTGATCTCAGCTGTGCTCACTGGGATAAATTTATGAACTTCGAATCACCAAGACGAATTGAAGAATTTTGTGATGGAAAAATCATAATTAATTCTCAACAATCAAGTTAAAATTCTGCGGAATAGCTGATAACAGGGATATGCTTAATTTCTTGGCTGCCATCAGGCAGCCATTTTTTTGTAAATTTACAATTACCGTAATTTTATAGAACAGATATCATAAGAAACGACAAAATTAATTCCAGAAGGCGGCATTTCTTATTTACAAAACGGTTCGATATATCGCTTGAAAACCGACAAAACAAGTTACAGTTCACATTGTGTTGTTGTGCAACGGAAAATTAGTGAAATTTATTTCAAATGAATTGAAGTGGGTTGAACTTTGTCGTAAAATAATAATTAATCAAATTGATTTATTAATTTGAGTTGATGCAGGAAGCGGATGCGATGACCGAAACGAACAGAATGGCGGGGGGATCGCTTATCGGTTTGAACATGATGAGGAGGAAGGGGTACAAAGTTCGTCGTAGAAGCCGCCGACCGGAAAGGAAATCCGGCCGTTCCGGCAGCAGTCTAGAGCTTTTACGGTGAGAAAAGAAACATCATAGAGCATAGCAATGTACCGCGGTATTTTCATGATGCAATCATTATTAATCGTAAAGGGTGAAATTATCATGATGAACAAGAAACGTTTCACGATCACGCTGACCGCCACGCTCGCTGTTGCGATCACGGTAGCAGGCTGCGGCAAGACGGATCAGCCGAAGGCGACCGATGCCGGGACCAAACCGGGCAAGGCGGAAGAACTTGTCATTACGGAGCCGGTGACGGTCAAGCTTTACTCTCACTATGCAGCCATCAACACGCCGGCTGATGTGGATGCACTGTTTGGTACCATCAAGAAAAAGCATCCGAACATTACGATCGAGCTCATTAAAGGCACCACGCTGGACAAAATGATTTCCGCCGGCGAAGTGCCGGATTTGATCGCGACGTCACATTTTTATATGGGCGGGCTGCTTCCGCTTGAAGTGGGCAGCGACATGAACGATTTCGTGAAAAAATACGACGTTGATCTGAACCGCTTCGAGCCGCAGGCCATTAACGCCATTAAGATGTACGGCAAAAAAGGCGAGCTCTTCGGCATTCCTTATACGCTGAACTACGGTGTACTAGCATACAACAAAGACATCTTCGACCGATTCGGCGTGCCTTACCCGAAAGACGGCATGACGTGGGAAGAGACGATCGACTTGGCTGCCAAAGTCACCCGCATGGATAACGGCAACCAGTACATCGGACTTGATCCGGGCTCCGAGCGGACGTTTGCCCGCGGCTATTCACTCGGCACGATCGACAAGAATGGCAAGCCTGCTTTTGATTCGGACGGCTACCGCAAAGTATTCAATCTATTGGAAAAGATGTACAACATTCCGGGATATATTGGACCAGGAAATAAATGGCAGTACGGCATCGACTATTTCCTGAAGGATCAGAAGCTTGCGATGATGCAAACGTGGCTCGCAGCTCTGACAAGCCGTCTGCCGCAGCTGAACGAGCCAGGCAAGGGCTTTAACTGGGACGTTGCCGGTCACCCTGTATTTAGCGATAAGCCGGGGCTCGGCAGAGAGCTCACGTTCCAGTCCTTTATGGTGCCGCCTACCGCCAAAAATAAGGAAGCGGCGTATCGGATCATTCTGACGATGATCAGCGACGAGTCGCAAGCGGAGATGAACAGAGGCAACAACCTGACCATCCTGAATAATGAAGAAATGAAGAAGCAGTTTGCCTCCAGCACCGATATTTATAAGGGCAAAAACCTTCCGGGCGTATTCAAGGTGAAGCCGGCGCAGGCTCCGATTCCGTCTCCGGAGTACGACGAAGAGAACTATAAGTTTTTGAGAGAGTCGCTGCTCGATATGATCTTGAACAAAAGAGACGTCAACACCGTTCTTCGTACGGCGCAGGAGAAATCGGAGAAATACATTCAATCCGAGCAGGCTCGGAATAAATAAAAATTCATAGATTGCGGTTGATGCAAAATGTTTATGGAAGGATTGGTAATGTGGAAAAAAGAGAGAAGGACCCGATAGAGCTGTACGATCCCGGAATGCGTCCCAATGAAAAGTTCGATGGCTCGATTCGTTGGTATTCCCCTATGGATCAGCCTTTTCAGATTTCCGGGTTGGCTTGGTTTGAGCAAGAAAGAATCTATCGCAGATTGCCGACTTTGCCGCTCGGAGCCGTGCCGGAAGCCGTCGATCGCTTAGCCAATCATACAGCAGGAGGACAAATCCGGTTTCAGTCGGACTCCACTTCTCTATCGGTAAGGGTGAAGCTGAAAGGCAAAGCCAATATGGTCCATATGCCGGCAACCGGACAATGCGGCGTCGATTGCTACGTGGGTTCTCCCGACACCCTCCTTCCCTTGCGATACGGCAACACAACGAAATATGATCTCACTCTCACCGAGTACGAATGTGCGTTATTTACCAATTGGAATGCTTCGATGCGTAATATCGTCTTAAACTTGCCGCTCTATCAAGGGGTGGAGGAGATATGGATCGGTTTGGATGAGGGCGCGGCCGTAACGGCTCCCCCCAGCTACGCTTCCGGGAAAAAAGTAGTCATCTACGGAACCTCGATTACGCAAGGCGGCTGCGCTTCGCGGCCTGGCATGGCTTATACGAACATCTTGAGCCGAAGAATTCCGCTGGAATTTATTAATCTTGGTTTCTCTGGAAGCGGCAAGGGAGAGCCGGAGGTTGCCGAAATCATTTCGCAGATTCATGACCCTGCGTGTATGGTCATTGATTATGAAGGCAATTGCGTGAGCACCGAACTTTTCCGTAAGACACTTCCGGAATTTATTAGAATTTATAGAGAAGCTCATCCGGTAACACCAATCTTGGTTGTCTCACGAATTCGTTACGCGCGTGAGGAGCTGACCCCACACTTGCACGAGGCCAGAATGGAACGCAAGCGTTTCGAACAGTCTCTCGTTAACAAGTTGCGGGAGCAAGGTGACTTGAATATTTATTTCTTCGACGGCTCCGGATCGCTCGGTAATGAAGATTTCTTCGAATGCACAGTAGACGGCTCGCATCCAACGGATCTTGGTTTTCTTCGGATGGCGGACGCAATGGAGCCAGTTCTAAAAACACTACTTTTATAAAATCTACATAGCGCACAATCAAGCCGGCAGCGATTCGCAGCCGGCTTGCCGTGATTTTAATACGACTTTCCAAGCGTGGCGTAGACCTCGCACCAGCAGTACATTTCCAAAGCGATTCTCCATAGAGGGAGTTTTTTGAATCAATTATTAAGGAAATCTGGCGTTTTCGATGTAATGATTGGGGTTATTCAAGAGAGCAATCTGAAAGAAATCAATGCATTATTTATTTGCTAAGATTGAAAAGAGGAGTTGATCAATGATGACTGTAAAACTTACCCCTTATATAAATATGGAAATGAATGTAGGGGAAGCTACTTAATGATATAGGTTCCAACAAGTCAAAATCAAATTTATTTTGGAGGGATGGACATGAACCAAAACGACGCAACAAACAAAAGCGCAACGCAAGTAGGTGAACGCGAGATTGTGATCACCCGCGTATTTGATGCTCCACGCGATCTTGTGTTTGATGCTTGGACGAAAGAGGAGCACCTGTCGAAGTGGTGGGGACCTCGAGGTTTTACGACGACTTTTCAGAAGTTTGATATGAAACCGGGCGGAACATGGCAGTTTATCATGCACGGTCCTGATGGCGTTGATTTTCCAAACACCAACGTTTTTGTCGAGGTCGTTAAACCCGAGCGAATCGTCATCAAACATGCTGTGTTTCCCCATTTTCTTGCGACAGCAATCTTTGAGGATCTGGATGGTAAGAGCAAGCTCACTTATAGCACAGTTTTTGAAGAAGATGCCGCTGTATTCGATAAGGTGAAAACATATGCCGTCCCAGGTGCCGAACAGACCATGGATCGTCTTGAGGAGCATCTGGCCAGTATGTCTTAATATTGTCTAGAAACACCTGCCCCCCGCTTTTTGCTGCTCTATTGAATGGGTGCCAGCCTGCTGTACAAGTTCCGTTCTAAGGTCTGCCCCATTCCATCATTTTTTTCCGGAATTCGTTCGGGGAGCACTGGTTGAATCGCCGGAAAATTTTATAAAAATGCCCCATATTCTCCATCCCGATCAATTCCGCCACCTGCTCGTTGCTGATATCCTCCGTCAATAAGATCCGCTCCGCCATCTTGATCCGCCGGTCATTCACGTAATCGACAAATGACATGCCCGTCACTTTTTTGAAGCATTTTATAAAATGATGATAGCTGATGTTAGCGATCGCGCAGGCATCCTTGATTTCAAGTTTGCGGTTCAAATTTTGCTCGATAAAATCAAGTACCGGTTTGAGGCGATTGAATTCCTTTTGATCGTGAATCTGAAGTATATTGCGTGTATCGCTGCGCAGAAGCGTAAGAAAGATTTGGCGTATATGCATGCTGATAGCCAATTCGTAGCCGGATTGTTTGTCAGATGCTTCTTTGTATATATGTTCGATGGACTGGATGACCGCTTGTTTGGCCGCGGCATTTTCGGCGAAAATGTAATTCAACTTACTAAGCGGCAAGTTCATTCTCAGAAAAAATTTGATGTACTGTGCATTTGCCGGATCAATGTACTGCTGGAAGTCGAACTGAAAGACGAAATATTTCACAAGGCGGGAATAGTCTTGGTGCAGCTCGTTGGAACCGATAATAACAAGATCTCCCTGCATTAGCGGGTACATTTCCTTATCGATGTAAACATCAAGCCCGCCTTCCAATATGTACAGCATCTCGATTTGTTTATGGCAGTGCCAAAAGTTCAAATAACCGTCAGGTTTTTGATGGAGGAATATGCGCATCGGAACTAGCGGGTTCTCGTATCTCAGCTTTTCATGAAGAATCGGAAAGTTCATATTCATCCTCCTCCCATACTTCGAAATTCGCAAAATCGCGTACGATTAAAACTAAAATGCGACTAGTCCTGTTTCCATAATAATGATTTACTACATATTATAAACATTCCGGTACCGACATAGAAGATCAATCAAGCAAAAGGGGGGATGACCAGGTAAAACGCAGCTTATCCCGGTTTTCCTTCCATATTTTTTAAAGAGAAAGGTGAGGATGTCCATGCTGTCCACGCTTCGATTACATAAGCGTTTCATAATGCCAGCTGCTGTTGTATTCCTATCGGGGATCTTTTTGACCGTTTCGTTGACGTATGACCGGGCTTATAGTAAAACGAACCAAGAAAACTCGCTTTCGGATCAGTTTCTTGTCACGTTAGGAGCAAATTACGAAAGAAAAACGGTAGAATTCGATACGATGTTCCGTTTTCGCGACAAATCGCAGCCGGATAACGGCCAGAAAAAAGGGCACATCCAAGAAGGCAGCAGCATTACGAATGTCATTAACAGCATGAAAATTGATACAAATCAACCTCAGATTAAACTGGAAGTTGTTTCACCGGGCGGGATTGTTGCAGCGAAAGATACGGTTACGAATATGGCGCTGCAAAACGATCGTGAAGGCCACAGGGTGATCGCCGGCTTCAATGCGGACTTTTTTGACGTACCGACGGGGGTCCCTTTGGGAGTACAAGTAACCGACGGCGAGGTGATGACGTCGCCGGTCGGGAATACAAGCACAAATCTTGCGATCATGGAGAACGGTTCTTTCCGACTCGGCGGCGGCATAGCCGTTCGTTCATCGCTCCAAGCGGAAGACGGAGCGTCACTCGAGCTCAGCGGCGTCAATAAAATCAGAACGACCAGCCTTACGAATCACGCCTTTCTCATGACCGAGCGGTTCGGAAGCAAGACGATGTCTGCGGGGACGAAGGGGGTGGAGGTCGTAATTCGTCCGTCCGAACCGAATGTGAAGCTGCGGCCGGGCCAAATGGTTCAAGGTGTTGTCGAAGCGGTTTATACTACAGTGAATAATAATATTCCTAAAGGAAAATTCGTCCTGACGGCAAGCGGAAGCAAGTCGGACTGGGTCAAACAACATGCCGGTGTAGGGAAAACCGTATCATTCCAAATCGATTTCGGCAGCGAACTGAATAATGCCCGGTATATGATGGGAGGGGCGAATCATCCGAACGCGATGGTTTTGCTGGAGAACGGGAAGCTGACGAAAGAAGTAACAGATATCCTGAACGCGCGGATATTGGATCATCACCCGAGAACAATACTTGCCTCAAAGGGATCGGACTTGTACGTCTTTGAGTTTGACGGGCGGCAGGAAGGTTATTCGGACGGCTTGTCTTATCTGGAGGGAGCCGTGTATATGCAGTCGTTAGGCATGGAGCAGGCGATTAATATCGACGGAGGCGGATCTTCTACCTTTGTTGTCCGCAAACCGGGAGAAACTGGGCTGACGGTCATGAACCGGCCTTCTGACGGAGAAGAGCGGCCGATCGGCAACGCGCTGATCGTTGTTTCTACCACTCCATGATTGATTTGATGAGGGGGGCGCTTTGGATGATTCGCAGTCATGCAAGATCAAGGTCGATTTACTTGTTTTCCATCATGCTTGCTTTCCTCGCGGGGTGCAGCTCCGGTCAAACGAACGAACCGGGCAGTATGCCGAAAGCGGCGGGTGAGACGACAGCGCTGTCCGGCAAAAAACAAATAGCGGACGGCAAGCCGGTTACAATGAAAGTGTTTCAATCCAATGCAGGCATTACAGATCAGGAGTTTCAGGAACTTTTTGCCCTACCCGTCAAAAAGAAATATCCGAACGTCATACTGGAAATGGTACGGAGCGGAAAAGGGACGACGATTCAAGATTTGATCAGCACGAATAACGTTCCAGACCTCATCTATACGACTTCGCTGGATATGACGCAGTTTGTTTTGCTGGAAGTACTGGCCGATCTGAATGAATTGGTACGTAAATCAAATTTTGACCTGAATCAATTCGAGAAAAATCCGATCGATTCCATCAAGCTTTATTCCGATCGCGGCCAGCTGTTTGCGCTTCCGCTGCGGCTCAATTGGAATGTTCTGTACTATAACAAAGCGATTTTTGACCGGGTTGCGCTTCCTTATCCGAAAGACGGCATTACGTGGGAAGAGGTCATCGATACCGGACGGAAAATTGCTGCCAAGGACCCTAGCTATTTGACTGTCGATCCTAACGGTCTGCGGCTTGTCGCACAAAATATGCTGGTTCCATTCGTAGATCCGAAAACCGATAAATCAACCGTATCGTCCGACGAGTGGAAATATCTTTTCGACCTGTTTCAATCGATTGAGAACATTCCGGACAACAAGAAATCAAAGAAAGGCGTAGACGGTTTCGAGAAAGATCAGACGATTGCGATGTATGGCTCGTCCGGCGGGCGATTGGCCGAGTTTGAAGATCTGTTACAGCAGGGGAAAATGCCTGACTGGGACATGGTGACTTATCCGATTCGCAAAGACGCTTCCACGAAGGAACAAGTAACGCAAGCCCATATACTCGCGGTATCCTCCATGTCCAAAAACAAAGAGGATGCTTTCGAGATCGTCTCGTTCCTCACTACGAATCGGGAAGCGCAGGAAATCATAGCCCGAAACGGTTTTTTGCCGGCGCTAAAAGACCCTCAGCTGAAAGAACTGTTCGGTAAAAATCTAAAATCGCTTCAGGGTAAAAACATTCAGGCGGTCTATAAAAACAATTACGGTTCGATGGCCAAACCGACGAAGTACGATGATATCGTAAAGACGGCAAACCAGAACGCTTTTAACAAAATGATTAAAGAGAAGCTGGATCGGAACACGGCGGTTCGTATCGCTCAGGAGGAAGCCGACAAGGCAATTGCCGGCGAAAAAATGAAGTGATCTTATCGTTGGCAGCGATTATTGTACCCCGAAATATTCGGGGTATTTTATTTGACCGGACATACAAAAATGGACGCCCGCTTTTTTCGAATTATCGCCTAGGCGGTGCCCCGTCAGGGGCATGGATGGAAAGTACTGAAAAAGGGCCGAAGCTTTGCGCTGAGTCCTTACAGTGATCCGGGTGAAAACATGGCAGCTTTAATTATATTAAGGGCTGGGAAAAGTTCGCGATATTGCCTGCACTGTTGATGCTCCGTTACAATAGAAGTTGGGATGGAACCATTTAGCAATAATTTTCACTTGAGAGGATGAGGACTGTGTTTAAAAAACTGGCGGCAGATGCGTTGGGATTAAGCGATATCGGTAAAGTCATCGAGCGAAAGGACTTCGACAAAGTCGATGCTGACGATTATGTCATGCATGAGGATGGGGAGCAAATTTACTTCATCATTAAATCGAAGAAAGACGAGTACTGCTTTACCAATCTCGCATTGATCCATCTTGACGGTGAGAGTGCCATCAGCAGCAAGCGTATCCTGAAGCGCTACAGCTACACTGCCAATGAAATTTCGAAAGTATATTTAGAGACTGCAGGGACGGTTGATTTGGACATTGAGATTAAATTCCATATTGGCGACGTAAGCTTCTCCATAGACGTCGATAAGAGGCAAATTGAACAGATTAAGGATCTGTATAAAGCATTAATCAAAATTTCAGAAATTGTTGCGACTAACGACCAGCTATATGTGTATGCCATGTCAAGCGTACAAATAGCAAAGGAGAGCATCGGCCGTATTTCCACTCAGAGTGCATCAGCCACAGAGCAATTCAGTGCTATCAACGAAGCAGCGTATAACTGGTTGAAATCGAAACACGCCGAGCATAAAATCAAAGACTTTGGTTCTGTATTCGAAAAATACATCAATCAGTAAGGATATCCGTTAAAGAAAATAACAATGAATATTTTGCTTTGCTGTAATTTAGGCTTTCGTCCAGCAATCGAAAAATGAGAGTATATCTTCAGGCTGCCGAATATTCGGCAGCCTGTTTGAGTAACGGGAAGTTTAATTGATTTAAGGAATTTTTCAGGTCGTATCCGACGGCCGACGTGAACATCGGTGTCCACCCCGGATCCGTATATAGATGGAATATTATTTAACTTTTCCTAAAATTAAGCGAGTGCTTTTTCATATATAAAGACATTGAAACCGTCAATTATTGCCGCTCCTTTATGCTGATAACCGTTATTCGCAAACAGTTTTTGAGCGCCCGTTTGATTCGTAAGCGTGTCTAAAATGAGGTGGCTGATGCCAAGTTCCTTGGCTCTTTGCTCCAAGCTCGAAAGGATTTATTGACCGAAGCCTTGTTTCTGTCAAGGAAGGAATCTGCGGCTGCACAACGCTCGGACGCGATGAAGTCGTGGGAGCCATTAGTTTCAATTAAGCACCATTCAAAAAAGCTTGCTGATCGCAACTCCTGTTTTGCTCGGATCCATATTGCGAATTCCTATGGGCATTTATACCGATCGTTACGGCGGCAAACGAGTATTTACTGCAACCATGCTGTTTCTTGCGTTTCCGTTAATGCTAGCGCAATCTCGGGGGAGCTGCTGCCAGCTTTACATTGCCTTTGATGTTTAACCGTTTCGGTCTGACCTGGGTATTCTGGAGCTTGTCGATCATGATCGTCATCGTATCGGCCATCTTTTGGATCGGAGCGAAAGATTTGCCCTCGCCGGCTGCGGTCAAGACATTTACACAATCTATGGCCGTTCTTAAAGATCAATCCACCTGGTATTTATCCATTTTTTACTTTTTGACATTTGGCGGATTCGTGGCTTTCGGAGCGTACTTGCCGACGTTTCTTAAGGAGTTATTCCAGCTGTCCGCGACCGACGCAGGCCTGAAAACAGCCGGATTCGGTGTGATTGCGACGCTTATTCGTCCGCTGGGCGGTTATTTGGCCGATCGCGTCGGTTCGCGTAGTATGCTTGGGATTGTATTTACCGGTCTGATCATCACTTCGCTCGCAATGGCGGCGTCTTTGCACCAGTTCACTTTATTCAGTGCGAGCTGTCTGGCTGCTGCAGCCTTACTGGGAATCGGAAACGGGGCTGTATTCAAAATGGTTCCCGAAGTATCATCAGGCAACACGGCGCAGTAACGGGTATTGTTGGCGCAGCAGGCGGTGTAGGCGGATTTTTCCCGCCAATTGTACTCGGCATCATTAAAGATTTGTCAGGCGCCTATACGCTTGGATTCATCATGCTTATGTTGGTTGCTTTAAAATACAGAGCACGGCCTCTTAACAGCACAATCGTTTATGGAGAACTCAAATGTAAATTGAAAAATGATTTCCATCCCGGCAACTGCACCAGGCATGTTAACATTCAGTGAGATATTTTTCACATTTAAATACCTTAAGAAAAAGCAGATAGCATTAGTCATGTCTTTGCAAGTTCCGCGATCAGTGTCCCGTCGGTCGTAAATGATAAATAAAGCGTTCTGGTCACTATTTTTTCGTTGTCGAAGCTAACGGTAACAGTGATCTTCTCATGGGGGAAATCGGCAGGATTGATGTCTGCATTAGCAGCCATCTTCATAGAAACATACCAGGGCTGCCAGCGGACTGCCAACGACTGATCGCCCCATTCTTTATAATAGACGGCGGTTACCTTATTGCCTTTTTGCTCATAAGAAAGGGGGCCGCTTTGCACCATTATTGATCCGACACCCGGCATTAACTTGGCTTCATTGCGCGCCCGGATATACTCAGGATCCGCATCTCTCATTATGATGTCTGTATAGGTCAATTCCCCAAGCTCGCTTATATATGTCACGGATTTAATATTGTCGCCTGATACAGAAAAATAATTGGAGCCATTCAAATAAGTGTTATATCTGGTCGTGCCATCGGCCTGTGGAATTGCTTGATCCCGTATTAGTCTTCCGAACGGAAGTTCGACCTGCGTCCCTTCTAAAATAAGTGTTCTACTGCCATCCATATCCGCGGCGTAGGCTACCATCGTGAACGAGAGTGGTGGTGGGCCTTCTCTGAGAACACTGCCGCCTACCAAAAAACATATAACAAGTACCGCCGCAGTTACGCTTATTTTGATATTTCGTCTGTTCCCCATCCCGAACCGAACACCTACGGAGGACTCTTCTTCTCGTTTACGACGCAATAGATCATTTAACATTCTAGCTTTCTGCGTTTCGCTGGGCGTTAGATCATCAATCGAGCTTTTCAACTGCGCTGTCTTCATAGGTATGACCTCCTGTAAGGTTGATTTGCAAATGGTTTCGTCCAATTCTCAACCGCGCGCGCACCGTACTATCCTTTATACCAATGAGGCTGGAAATTTCTTTGCTGGAATAGCCTTCATAGTAGAACAGATACAGAACAATTTTGTATTTATCAGGCAGCGCGAGCAACAGTTCCAATATTTCTCCTGATGGAGGTTTCTGTACGTAGAAACCTTCAAATATTCGGCTAAAGGCAGCCCGTTTTCGTTTCCACCAATATTTCAGCGCATTTTTGCAGTGATTTTGCGCTGTAACGATCAGCCATGCTTTTTCATGCTCTCCATCTTTAAATCTTGGCCCCGATCGGATCAGCTTCAGAAATACCGACTGAACGGCATCCTCCGTATCCGGTACGTTTTTTAGAAACATGTAGCAAACCCGATAGACCGTGTCTACCTGCCTTCTGTAAATATCTGCAATCTCTTCGTTTGTTCTCTGTAAAGGAACCTTCATGTTTTCCCTCCCTTCATACTTAACACAAAGCATAGTGCCAAAATGTTAAATCCGACAAAAGAAATGAGCGAAAAATTTTGGGCAGGCCCGGCTAGTGTTGAAGCGTAAACCTCGAAAATTAATGGCTTGAGCGGCATAGTTCTCCTTGGCAATGTCGATGCCAATGACAAGAGTGGAAGTGGAAATACGTTCTACACGTTGATTTTGAGCTTTAATTAGTCTAGACTTCATAATAACGCCTCCTAAGGTGAGTTCTGAGGGCTGCAACCCAGTACATACTCATCCTAGCGAGGCGTCCGTTTTTCTGCAAATTGAATATACTAACACCTACAGGAATGTTAACAGTAACAATAGTTCAATCAGAAAGGGAGCAGAACACCACGGTGATGCTCCTTGTTCGCGTTGAAGCAATGCACGTGCCATCGTTGAACGTGAACGGAAAACCGAAATTATTATCCAGACTCGTAACAAGCCTAACGAACCGAAACAGTTGGAGTTGCCGGGGGGCCAAGTGGAGAAATTCGAGTCGTTATTAGACACGCTACGACGCGAAGTGAAGGAATGGATTGATGGAGAAGATACGCGCAGATCGATCTGATGCAGTTTATTAACATCGACAGTGCCGCCATCATGTTTTATTTAAAACACCGTGTAAATATCCTGCCAGTTGCTGAATCAAAATAGATTACTTCAAGTTACGCTATCGAAGTTTCATTTGAGCGGATTGCAACGGCAGCTGCTCCCTGTTTTCATTAAAGTAACGGATACGATATCAATAAAGGATTCTTTTCAAACGATGAAGGAGCTGCCGCGGCAGCTCCTTTTGACATACTCACACAATGATCTGGTTTTGTAAGCATGACTATGTAGTGCAACTAATTTGATTCTTTGGTAGCGCCGGGTGCAACTTCTGTTATACTGTCGGCTTGGTTAGACTGAGTCTTTCCGATTGGTCGTACGTGCCGAAGCTGCGTAACGATAAGGACGATGATAGCGAGCATGATAGCGCCGCTGGCTGCTGCAACGGCGTGCATCCCGCTGGTAAAGGCTTCACGTGCACCAGTGAGCAGCGTCTTGCCGACTTGTTCGGAGAGGCCTTCCGCTATAGCCGTGGCCCCGGCCAAGCTGTCTCGGGAAGCTTGTACCGCGGACGCCGGCAAGTCGGCAGGAATAGAGTTTGCCATCTGGCTGCGGTAAACGACCGTGCCGATGCTGCCAAAGACTGCGATGCCCAGCGCGAAGGCGAACTCGCCGCTGGTTTGCAGCATGGAGGCCGCCGATCCCGCCTTCTCCGGCGGGGCTGAGCCGATGACAAGGTCGCTGGACAGGCTCGGGAGCGGGGCTGCACCTATATTGAAGCAGATGTACCCGAGCACCAGAAACGTGAGACCTGACTCTACTCCGACCTGAGTTAGGAGAAAACAGCCCATGGTCGATATCAGTAGTCCCGTTCCGATAAGACGCGCCGGTCGTATCCGTCGTGCGATTAGCGGTGAGAAGAACATACCGACCATTGAGGCAATTACCCCGGGGAGCGTATACAACCCTGCCTGAAGCGGCGACATTCCTTGCACAAATTGGAGGTACTGCGCGATAAAGAGTAAGGTCCCTCCTGTCAGTGTAATACCGAACATGCCTCCCAGTGCAGCGCTGAATCCGGGACTCGCGAGTAGGCGTAAATCGAGTAGGGGGTTCGTCAGCCTGCGCTGCCGCGACACAAACACCGTGCCTAGGACGACACCCGCTAGCATCAATAGCGCTGGCACCATCTGAAGGCCGTACTTGGCGATTTCCTTGAGGCCGTATATGATCGGTAGAATGGCGACCAGCGATAACGCAACACTGATCAAATCCAGCCGGCCGGATTCGGGGTGCCGGTATTCGGGCAGCAACATGGGTCCGGTTATTAGTAGAAGCAACATGACTGGCACGCCTAGAAGGAACACCGAGCCCCACCAGAAGTAATCTAGCATGATACCTCCAACCACGGGCCCGAGCGCCATGCCGCCCATAGAGCACGTTAACCATATGCCGATGGCAAAGGAGCGCTGCTTATGGTCACGGAACATGTTGCTGATCAAGGCTAGAGTAGAAGGCGATACTGTCGCTCCGGCTATACCGAGTATTGCGCGGGCCGCAATGAGCATCTCAGCGCTTTGGGAGAATGCAGCCAATATCGAGGCTATCATGAATGCGCTCCCGCCGATCAACAGCAGTTTACGGCGACCGATCCGATCTCCTAGTGTCCCCATGGTGATCAAGAACCCGGCGAGCATGAATCCGTAGATGTCGATGATCCACAACTGCTGAGCGCTATCGGCGCCGAGATCGACACCAATGTGCGGCAGCGCGAGAATCATTACGGAGAGATCGATCGAGACAAGGAGGGCGGGCAGGGCTAGTACTGCAAGCCCTGTCCATTCCATTATTCCAGCCTTCATTTCATTTCCATGCAAGGCGTTCTTCATTCGTTCTGCATCTCCAAACCCAGCTTATCTAACATAAATTTTGTGCCGTGCTCGCGATGTTCTGGTAGATCGTGACCATCGAAGAAAGCTCCTTGTTCAGTATAGATGAGTTGAGTTCCGTTGTCCGATCGCTTTATTTCTACATACTTTACAGATCGTTCATTCATGGTTTATTTGTCCTCCCTTGGGATACATCATCTGCATACTCGCCAAGATAATCGCTAAGTCGGTCGAGATCGGATTCCCAGCTCGCTTCCCGCTCGGCAAAATATTTATGATGGCTCGTCCTCATGGCGCTCAATATTTTAGTGAATTCTTGAACGTCCAACGGTTCTTTTCTCAATGACAGAATTTGCTGCAGGCGTGCAATATCGGATTCGGTATAGATTGATCATCCCCTTTTTGTCGCGCGAGGTTTTTACCGGTTTCCACATCATAAAACATTCCGTTACGTAAGCTTCAAGTGCAAAATGATTTTTTATATATTTTCATGAAAATGAAGTGTTTTTTTCAGGATCTGGGGAACTAACGACCCAATAACTCGATATGGCGTTAAAGCACGGAAGCAAACGCCAGAGAACTGCTCGCTCGGACCAGGAGACTCAAAGATAGCGTGGTATTTCAAGTGCGAAGAGCATTTCTTTGTAATGAGGATGCTTTTTTATCTTTGTCTAAAATCAAGGTGATATTGAATTTAATGATAAAAATATAATTATAATCGGTAATTATTTATTGCAAAACGATAAATTGTGTGCTAAAGTCAAACTAAATTTAATAATAAGTGAGGGGCTGTTTATGAAACGAGGTACAACACTTTTTTTAAAGGTAGCCGTTATTCTTATTGGAATCCCAGTTCTTGCTTTGTGCATTTTTTTGGTGCCTGAGATAGCGAATTATGCAGCAGAATTGTATCCAGATATTACTTATATGAAATATCTCGTTTTTATCGAATTGTATGCAACGGCGATACCTTTTTACTTTGCTCTGTATCAAGCTTTTAAACTTTTAAGCTATATCGATAAGAACAAAGCATTCTCGGAATTATCTGTAAGGGCTTTAAAAAATATAAAATACTGTGCAATTACAATCAGTACCTTGTATGTATTAGGCATGCCACTCTTTTATCTCATGGGGGAGAAAGACGATGCCCCAGGTATCATCGTAATCGGATTGGTCATGATTTTTGCCTCCATGGTGATTGCCGTTTTTGCTGCTGTTCTCCAAAAGCTTTTAAAAGAGGCGATCGATATAAAATCAGAAAATGATTTGACGGTCTGAGGTGAATAACATGGCGATTATAATCAATATTGATGTGATGTTGGCTAAACGAAAAATGAGCGTAACCGAACTTTCGGAGAGGGTTGGAATAACAATGGCAAACCTTTCTATATTGAAAAATGGAAAGGCAAAAGCGATTCGATTATCAACTCTAGAGGCGATTTGTAAGGCTTTAGATTGTCAGCCCGGAGATATTTTAGAATACAAAAGTGACGAAGACAGTCAAGGATAAGAAAGTTGGCTAAGAAACATTGTGGAGGAAAGTAGGACTTCATATGACGATAATTAGGGGAGGTATAACATGGACATTAACAATCTGATTATTGAAAATATTGCTAACCCCCATGAGCTGGAGAGAATGTTTAGAAAAGAACCCGAAGCTTTTAAAAAGTCATTCTCATCCGCCTGGGAACAAAATCCTGATTCGCAGGTTCTTGCCGTTTGGTATGAAAGACTGCATTTCAAGGAGACGACAAATACAGAAAAAGCTTCCTTGCTTCAGAAAAATTTCTTGTCCATGGGCATTTTAGCAGTTCTGGCCGGGATTAGCACCAGGATCATTTTGCATTTTGTCGAACAGCAAGCAATAGCCCCTATTAACCTTGTTTTTGGTATACTTCCCTTTATTGCTGCCTATTTTGTATTGAAGCATACCCCTAAAAAAAATGTTCTTTACACCCTTATATCGTTATTCCTAATCTCCGGATTCTATCTTAATATGCTGCCACTAGAGCAGAAAGACAGTATTATTTTGGCTTATCTACACCTTCCCATTTTCTTATGGGTATTATTAGGGCTTGCATTTACAGGAAATGAATATCGAATAGGCAGCACAAGATTGGCTTATCTTAAATTTAATGGGGAATTTTGCATACTCTACGCCAGCATGGCAATCAGCGGAATGCTGCTAACAGCATTAACCATGCAGTTATTTAGATTCGTCGGAATGGATATATCTGAATTTTATTTTAAAAATGTCGTTCTATTTGGTGCTGCCGCTCTCGCTATTGTGGCTACATACCTAGTATCAAGGAACCTTAAGCTTTCTAAAAATATTGCACCATATATAGCCAAAATTTTTAGTCCTCTTGTACTGGTCACATTGCTGGTCTATCTTATAACGGTTATTTGGGTGGGGAAAAATCCATTCTTGGACCGCAATTTCCTCATATCCTTCAACGGAATACTCCTTAGTGTATTGGCCGTCACCATATTCTCCATTACCGAAAGCGGCACAGACGAGAAAAAGAACATTTCTGATTATATAAATTTTGCCCTTATTATTCTTGCTCTTATCATTGACAGCGTGGCTTTATCAGCCATCGTGTTCAGGCTTTCTTCTTATGGGATTACGCCTAACAGACTTGCTGCTTTAGGCATAAACATACTTATCTGGGCCAATCTAATTTGGATTATGATCTCCTATATGCGTTTTCTACAAAACAAAACCGGACCGTTGGCTATCCAAGATGCCGTTACTAAGTATTTGCCGGTCTACGGACTTTGGGCAGCTTTCGTTACATTTACTTTTCCTTTATTTTTTTATTAGAAAGGCTAATATCCAACCTAATCAAGTTTCTTCAACTCCCTCGGTACGATTTGAATATCTCACGAATACTCGCTTGTTCGCAGGATTTCGATCCAATGGCGTAGAGCAACAAGGCGAGGGGTAAGCCCATTGCGGGCCATTCCTAGTAAGATTCATTCAAGTCTGCCCCATGGTTTCATTATGGATTTCCGGTTCTATTGACACCGGATGAAATCGATGTCGTCACCCTGATTTTCCGTCCGTAGCTTGTTACCGTTCGCACAAAATTTTCATCAGTTCGGCAGATGTAATATGCTATAATACGAATTATGCAGGCTTCGGCGAAACCCGGGGCCTGTTCTCATGAAAAAATCGACACACAGCTAAGATGGGAGCGGCCGCAGTGGAAAGTGCAAAGAAATGGATTTATGTGGTATTAGCCTTCGTTGTCGTATCTTGGGGACTGAATATCGTGATGGTCAAATTTTTGACGCTATCGACGCCTCCCTTCCTGGTGGCAGCGGTACGCATGCCGCTTGCGGGGCTGGCTCTTCTTCCGTTTGCGGTCCGCAAATACGGCTGGTATAAGCCGAATCTAAAGCAGTGGATCCTGTTGACGCTCGTAGGGATAACGTCCATCTTTATCCACCAGCTGTTCCTCGCCTCCGGCGTAGAGATGACCACTGCTACAAACGCTTCGCTCATCCTTGGTCTCAATCCGCTAACAACGGCGCTGCTTGCCTCGCTGTTCGTCAGCGAAAAAATGACGCTCCGCTTGTCCTTGGGCATTGCCGCAGGCTTCGCTGGCGTCGTGATCGTGGTCTTGTCCGGTGGAGGGGAAACTCCGGTCGGTTTATCAGGTTGGGGCGACCTGATCATGTTCATTTCCATGCTGGGCTATGTTGTCGGTGGGTTGCTGATCAAGACAGTGTCGGCAACGAACATTCCGACTCTCGTCATTACGGCCTACTCCACCCTGATCGGCGGATTGATGCTCAATGTCGGTGCGTTCATGAAATACGGGGCTTCCGCCTACGGTCAAGTTCATTTCAGCGGAGTCGGCTGGGTCGTCATGCTGCTCTCCGCCTGGGTCGCCTCTTCTCTCGGCACGTTGGGCTGGAATTACGGCATCAAGCTTCTGGGAGCGAACAAAACGGCCATGTTCATTAACGGGATGCCGTTTGCCAGCATTGTCGGAGCCGTCATTTTCCTGCACGAGCGGATCCATTGGATCCATGTGCTGGCCTTTGCCCTAACGACGCTGGGAATCGTAATCGGGACATTGCAGACCCGGGGGAGCGGCCGAAGTAAAACGGAACCGCCACTTGTAACCACCGGCTCCCGATAACATCCATAGACTGAAGAGCGGACTGCCGTGAGCACCCGCTCTTCTTCCATGATCAGGGGTGAATCACCCCGAGCTCCATGCATGGATGGCCGTTTCGGATCGCATACACATTTCAGATTGATCGGGTTGTAAGTTCATGTTATAGTTTAAACACTACATAGTGTAGTGTTGCTTGAAGGTAATTTTCGATCTGGATCAAAAATAGAAACAAGTCAAACGGAGGATTGGTCATGGAATCGCACGCAGGCATGCATCAAGGGACGGACATGACATTTTTAGCTTTTGTATATAGGCGCGATAATAGTCATTGCTTCCGTTGCCGGATATGTGTATTCATGGAATTTAAGAAATAAAAACAACAGCGGCTTGAAAAAAGCGCAGAAAGCCGTTTTGAAAAAGAAAAGCAAATACGTTCTTATCGCCTCTCATACGTTACTCGGCGCTGCTTTGCTGCTTATTGCAATCAATCTGATTCAGTATACCGCCGGCAAGTACGATATTGAGAAGCTGAATTACAATGCGGAGATTCAGGTGACGAACGATAAAGATTACGGAGGAGGACACTCGGAGGCCCCGGTTCCATATGAAATGAAAATACCGACATCCGGCGTTCATAGCCCCCACGACTTGAAATACGGTTTTTATAATGAGAAACCGCCTTATGAGAAGCTGGTCCATAATCTGGAGCATGGCGATATCGTCATCTACTATCCTCCGAATACGGACGCGGAAACGTTGGAAAAACTCAATGTTCTTGCGCATTATAGAAAAGCAGGCTCGGGAATACTGGCCGTTCCGAACGGAGATGTGCCCGCTAACGATAAAATTGTAGCCACGGCATGGACCAAAACGATGGAGCTGCCGGCATACGACGAGGCAAAAGTCGGCACATTCATCTATAAGTTCATCAACCGGGGACCTGAAGTCATACCGCCGGAAATCCGGCAGGGTGGAGGGACGATGTAAGGAACCTCGCGAAAAATAAAATAGGTTTCATGCATTGGGCGTGCCGTCGTATGTTGCGGCGCGTCTTTTTGTTGTTTTTCTAAAAGGGCTGCTGTCCGGTGCATCCGGCTTCAGCGGCGAATCCGTCGCCTGGCTCTTTGCGGTTGTCGAACCCTCACTTCAATTTGTCGGTCGGTTTTTAACGGGTTTTAAACTTTGACCTTTATGCTATGAAAGCGAAAATAGTTTCATTAAATAGGATAAGAGGGTGGGATAGTTGAGGAAATGCAGTGCAGCGTTTGCGATCTTGCTTCTCGTGGTGCTTATGCTGGCAAAAAGCCAGGCTGTGCAAGCCGCGAACGGCGCGCCGCAGCTCGGCGGCACGAAAGACGATGTGATGTGGGCTTTGGGCTCCGGCAATAATGTCGCTACCTTGAGCAGCGCTACGTTTAAAAAAGGCGATGTAATGCAAGTCAACATCTTTTTCGATCAGAGCGTGTACGTCATGAAGGCGGCCATTCGTTTTAAATTGCAGGACGGGGATACGGATAACAACAACAACCCGTATATATCGGTTCCGTGCGATTCTCCCAACCATAACCAAACGATGACCTGCAAGCTGACTGTAGATGAGAATACGCCTAGCGGCAAGCTGCTCGGAGGAAACCTGGAGGGGGTTGTCTGGGATCCAGAGACCGATATCCGCAACTACATAAACGGCGGTCCGGGGGATCTGCAGGCCTATGCGATTGACGGCTGGCTCGGCACACTCGTTACGTATCAGTCGAACGTCGTCGTGGACGGCAGCGGCCCATACGTCACACAAATCACGAGCGTAAGCGGCGACGGCGCTTATAAGGCCGGAGATCTCATTGATCTGGCGTTTCTGTTTAACGAAACGATCGTATGGCGGGACGGGGCGGTGCATCCTCCGGCCGTCACGCTCAATTCGGGGCGCAGCGGGATCGATTATGTCGGCTCGGAGCAGGTCGGCGCCCAAACGAAGCTGAAATACAGGTACAGCGTGAATGCCGGGGAAAATGCGGTCAAACTGGATGTCCTGCAGCTAACCGACACCGGCGGCTGGATGATGGACGCGGTAGGCAACAGCGCGCCGACGAATTTGCTCGTGAAAGCGAACGCATTGTCCGCTGCGAGAAATATTCGAATCGATACGGCGGCGCCTGCGATCACGTTCGGCACGAATGCGGGCCAAAGCTGTCCGCCGCCAGATCCGAATCCGCTCTTCCCCGGGACAAGCCGGGGGCATGTGAAAATCGATGCTTCGGACGGTACCGGAGTGGGCGTGAGCCAAATTTTTTACCAGTGGAGCACGGCGCAGACTGGTGTCATCTGGATCGGCAGCGAACCGACGCTGCCAGCCGGCGGCTATAACTGCGTGCCGACCGATGCGGCGATGAACGGCAGCTATTATTTTCACGCCAAGGCTGTTGACCAGCTTGGGAATGAGGCGACCAGCCATACCGGTCCGCTGACGGTCGACAATACGCCGCCGTCGGTTACGCTGTCCGCCGAAAGCGGTGCGGCCCGGCGCAAGCATGACGTGACGGTGCAGGTCACGGATTCGTTGTCCGCGGTCGCGTTCCCGTTCACGTACAGATGGATCAATACGGACAACGGACGGGAGACGGCGGGAAGCAGCTATACCGGCAACGCTATTGTCACCGCGCCGGATGAGGAAGGGACCTATGAGCTGGAGGTTACGGCTGGGGACACCGCCGGCCAATGGCTGACGAAGAAGAGCGCCGGGCGATACATTGCCGATAAAACGCCGCCTACGGCCGAGTTTCATTCTGCCGGCAATCAAACCGCGGCGAAGGCGCATCAAGTGACGGTCACCTTGACGGATGCAAAAGGGATTCTCGGACCGGCTTCCTACGCCTGGTCGGACCGCGTCGATGTGCAGCCTGCGGACGGCAGCGGCTGGACGCAATTTTACGATGGGCTAGGCGCACCGCTGACAACGTTCACTTCCGGCACGATCGGCACGCCGCCGAATGCGAACGATACATGGTATTTGTGGCTCAAGGTTTCGGATAATCCGGGCGCTCCGAGCGAGGAGCGGAATATGGGCTACATCGTCGATACCGACGGATTTTTGCTGGATAATACACCGCCATCAGGCTCGTTTACGATCGCTGGTACCGGAGCGAATTACGTCAAATCGGTGGAGGCTGGCTTTAACGCTTCAGCCGATGTGACGGCGATCAAATATGCTGTGACGACGAGCCCGACGACGGACGGAAACGATGCGGACTGGACGCAGGCGACGAGGCAGGACAAGATCACGCTGAGCAGCCTGACGGGCACCTATTACATCCACGCAAAGCTGTACGATGCCGCCGGCAACAGCGTGCTGATTTCGAGCGGAGCGTTCCTGCTCGATAACGCAGGACCGAGAGGCAGCGCTGCGGCAGCGAGAACATATACGAATCAATTGCGTATTGATGTTGTTCTCGATGCCGTCGATCGCGTCGACAGCGAGCCCGAAAGCATGGCTTTCCGGATTGACGGCGGAAGCTGGAGCGGCTGGGTGCCTTACGAGCGCAGCTACAACGTGTCTCTAACGCAGCCAACGGAAGGCAATCATACGGTTGCCGTGAAGTTTGCCGACGCCCTCGGGAACGAAAGCGCGGAGTACTCCGATACGGTGATGTACGACGTCACGCCGCCGACGGCTACCGTATCGTACAGCACGACGGCTTGGACGAATCAGCTGGTAACGGCGACGATCGTTCCGGCTGACAACTATACGCCGGCAGGGCAAATCGAAGTGACCAGCGCAGGCGCCGCCGGGATGAGCTACGTGTTCCAGAATAACGGCGAATACGTATTCACGTTCCGGGACTTGGCCGGGAATACCGCCAGCGTTGCGGCACAGACCGGCAACATCGATAGGCAGGCTCCGCTAATTGTGCTGTCCGCAAGCGGCAATCCGAAGCCGGGCCGGTCGGCCATGAGCCGCGTGACGGTGACGGACGACAATACGCCGCCGCAGGATATTCGGCTGTTCGCCAAGTGGATGACAGACGCTGTTCATGCGCCGGCCGATTGGATGCCGGTGAGTGCCGACGGGACGGTCGAAACCCATGAAGGCGACGGGAATCGGTATTTATGGGTAAAAGCAGTTGATGCGGCCGGCAACGAGGCAGTGAAAACAAGCAGCACCTTCCTGCTTGACAATACGCCCCCGGTGGGGACGATCGTATACAGCACGACGCTGCGGACGGCGGGGCCGGTGACCGCGACCTTGAGCATTCAGGACGCCAGCGGAACGACCGTGACGAACCCGCAGGACGGCAGCAAGCAGTATACGTTCACCGATAACGGCAGCTTTACGTTTCAATTCGAAGATGAAGCGGGCAACAAAGGCACAGCGGTGGCGACGGTAAGCAATATCGACAAAAGCGTTCCTTCCGCTGTGGTGGCGATGGATCCGCCCTTCTGGACGAACCAGCCGATGACGGTCACCGTCGAAGTTCCGGGCGCGCCTCCGCGCCAGTTGGCGAACTTCGTCATTACCGGGGAAGCGAAGCTGGTCAGCTGCGATACGCTGGAGCGCGGTACGGTGACTTCCGCCGTCTATTGCGGTTCCATCGCGGGAGGCACGGTCACGGGTTCGGTTTACGGTTCTTCCGTCACAGGCTCCGTCTATGGCGGCAGTACGGTTACCGGTTCCGTTTACAGCACGACGGTAACAAAAGCCGTGTTCCGCTTTGCGACGAACGGGGAGCTTGCTTATACGGTGCGGGATATGGAAACGGGTCTGGAATATCAGGCGAACGCGCTCATCCATCAGATCGATACCAAACCGCCGACCGGCAAGCTGGTGTACAGCAAGAGCGGCTGGACGAACGAAGATGTGCTTGTGACGGTCATGTTCGATTCGGAAGACGGACAATCGCCGCCGAGCGTGACGAATAACAACGGCAGCCGGACCTATACGTTTACGGACAACGGCTCGTTTACCTTCAAGCTGCGCGATGCGGCAGGCAACGAAGGCGAGCTTACGGCCACCGTCGATTTCATCGATAAAACACCGCCGCATCCGGTCGTGACTTACAGCGAGAACGGCTGGACCGCCCGTGACGTGGTCGCTTCGGTGGCCTTCGATAACGAACCGGGAACGGTGACGCTAACGAACAACAACGGCAGTAACCGGTATACGTTCAGCCAAAACGGAGAATTTACATTTACGTTCCGCGATGCGGCCGGCAATACGGGGCAAGCGACGGTGCGCGTGGATACGATCGACCGCGATGCGCCAACCGGCAAGCTGACCTACAGCAGCACCGGTTGGACGAATCAGGATGTAACCGTCGAGCTGAGCACGGAGGACCCGTCCGGCGCCCCGGTGCAAGTGATCAACAACGGCGGCAGCAGCCGGTACACATTCACGGAGAACGGCCAGTTTACGTTCCAGTTCCAGGACGCTGCCGGCAACCGCGGCGAAATGACGGCGGTCGTGAACCGGATCGACAAGCAGCCGCCAACGGCGAATATCGCCTATTCGACGACGCAGCCGACAAGCGGTCGGGTGCGGGCTACGCTGCTCGCGAACGAATCCGTTACGGTGCTCAATAACAACGGCGAGACCGTGTATGACTTTGACCAGAACGGGGAGTTTACCTTCCAACTGCGGGACCGTGCGGGCAATGTTGCTTCCGTAACGGCGTCTGTCGGCAACATCGACCGGAAACCGCCGATTCCAAGCCTGACTTACAGCACGCTTGAGCCGACCAAGGATCGCGTCGTAGTTACCGTGAACGCGGATGAACCATTTGTGGTGCTGAATAACGCACGTAACAAGCAGTACGTCTTCGAAACCAACGGCCGGTTTACGTTCGTCGTTCAAGACCTTGCCGGCAATACCGCGGAGATCGAAGCGGCCGTCAGCAATATCGACAAGTCGAAGCCGAACGTTACGCTTGAGTACAGCGAATCGAAAATGACCTCCAGCGACGTGACGGTGACGATTCAATCGGACAAACCGCTGACGATATTGAACAACGGCGGCAGCGACAAGGTCGTGTTCCGGCAAAACGGCATTCAGTGGATCGAAGCGAAGGATGCGCTCGGCAATGAACTGACGATTAAAACGGAAGTTACGAATATCGACCGAGACAAGCCGGACATTCGTTTCCTGCGCGGTGACCTGCTGCTCGTGCCGCTAGGCGGCCAAATCGAGCCGCTCGCCGATGTGGAAGCGGTTGATGCCGTCGAAGGAAATGTGAGTGCGCAGCTGGCCGTTCAGCATAACATCAACCGGGACGTGGCGGGCGATTACACGGTTACTTATTCCGTTACGGATGCCGCCGGCAACACGGCGACGGTGGAGCGCAAGGCTAAAGTGGTCGAGGCGAGCCGTCTGATGCTTTATGTGAACAGCGCCGGTCCGAATCCGGATGAGGTCATTGTCGTCGGCGATACGATTTCGCTGGAGCTGTTTGGCATGCAAGGGGAGGTCGAAGCCAAGTGGGCGACCGGCAAGCTGAACAAAGGCGCCTTCAAGACGATCGATACGCTTGTAGAAGGCGGGCGGCTGACGGTTGCGAAGAGCGGCTACTATACCCTTTTGGTACAGGATCAAGAACGGCAAATCAGGCTGGTGCACGTCTATGTGTACCATCCTTAATTTAAGATAGGAGAAACGTTGCCATGCGATTCGGTAAAAAATTGCTAAGCAGCCTGCTGGCGCTTGTCATGACGGCGCTGCCTGCGACCGCTACAGTTACGATGGCGGTGGAGGACAATGCGGCGAAGCTGGACATGAAGAACGACTTCGTTTCCGTTTCCGTGCACAAGAACACCGGACGTTTCAGCGTCCGCACGGTGGGCGGGTCACCGCTAAAGGAAGGCGATAACGACAAGGCATTATTGTTTGTGCATCGCGTGCCGGAAACGTCCTTTACGACCTTTCGGATTAACGGCAAAGATTATATTTACGGCAATCATTACGGAATTCTGCAATCCGACGGCAAGTTTACTTATAACCCGGCCGTGCAAGGGCTGACCAGCGAGTCGGAGTGGAGCATCGAAGGGCTGAAGATCAAACAGACGCTGGTGCTGCTCGAGGACAAGGCCAATCCGAACGTCGGCAACGTGAAAGTTACATACACCGTCCGCAACGGCACAACGGAAGACAAGCAGGTCGGCTCGCGGATTTTGCTCGATACGATGCTGGGGGCGGAAGATGCCTCCCCGGTTTCGGTTTCCGGCAGCAGCACGTTCATCCGCAAGGAAACCGAGCTGAAACAGGCTCCTGTTTACTGGAAGGCCGTCGATGATCCGCTAGCCCCGAGGGTGACCTCCTACGGTCTCTTGAACGGCTGGGGCAATACGAGCCCGGACCGGATGATTTTCGCCCACTGGAACGGCATTTCCGAGACGAAGTGGGATTACGCCGTCCATCCGGAGCTGGATTTCACAAGCAAGCAAAACCCGTATGGGGCGGCGGACAGCGCCGTAGCGCTGTACTGGGATCCGGCGACGCTGCGCGCAGGGGAAGAGCAGGTGTACGAAACGTATTACGGCCTGGGCAGCTTTTACACGACGTTGTCCAAGGCGAATTATAACCTGCAGCTGTTCTCGCCGGAAAAGCTGACGCTGAATAGCGGCAAGGACGGCTATAACGAGCAGCAGTTCGCCATTGAAGTCGAGCTGGACAATACCGTCGATAAAGCTTCGCCGCTTGCGAACGTAACGGCTTCGCTGAATTTGCCGGAGGAGCTGGAGCTGGTGCCCGGGGACAAAGCGGTCAAATCGCTGGCCGGCGTCGCCGTGAACGAGGCGAAGTCGCTGAAGTGGATGGTGAAGGCCAAACCGCAGGCGAACTATAGGGCGGTGCGCTATCAAGTGGCCGTTCAGGCTGAAGGGCAGGACGAGATCGTACGGACGAATTACATCATACTCCCTGCATTGACCGGTCGGCCGCCGGATATTCAAGTGTACGACGTATTCCCGCGGAAGCTGTTCTCTGCCGATATGGAGAAGTCCATCGCCCTGAAGGGCAAAGGCTTTGACGTGCTGAAGGGCTCGACGTCCTGGGGCGCGCAGCTCATCCGCGAGGGCGACGGACAGTCGTTCTCGATCTCGCTCTCCGACGTGACGGTCCTTTATGACGGCATCATGACCATTCGTCTGGACGATGCCCTATTCACCGGCAAAGATGCGCGCAACGGGATGTATAAGCTTCGTATCAACACGGCTTACGGGGCGTATGAGCAGCGTATCGAGCTAACGCCCGAGGTGCAGTACAAGTCCCGCAGCTACGGCATACTGCTTGTTGTCGGCACGAAGAACAGCTACGATATCGTGCCGGTGGACAGCGAGGCGAAGCTGACGGAGCTCAAAGGCCAATACGCCGCGGCGGGCAAACGGATACTGCTTGAGCTGCGGGGGAATGTGAAGGAAGTGCCCGACGCCGCAGGCAGCTTCTATGAGCTGGAAAGCGGCGGGACGATCAATTCCGTAATTCGCTTCGATACGAACAGGGACGTTTGGGAAGCGTACCGGACGCAGTCCACGACGATGCGGATTCAGAAGCAGAAGCAGGATGCGCAGCATGGCGGCGACTACATTGAAATGGCGGGAATCGGCATTTTGTCCATTCCGAACTTTCCGTTTATGTCCGGCGAGTTCCGGATCGAGCTGGAGGACGGCAAGGCGTACTCGCTGAGCGCAGATCCGCAGGCCGGAGAAGAGCCGATCGAAATCGGGTGGGCCGTCCAATCCGGCAAATATGCGGTCCAGCAAATGGATTTCTTCCCGGTGAAAATCAAAAACGCCGTGGTCGGCGAGCAGTCAGTTACCTTCGGCGGCTCGCTGGCGCTGAACTTCGGGGCACTGCATAAAGTCGGCCGGATCGGCCCAGGAATCGGAGAAGAAGAGGAAATGGGATTTGACGGAGACGGCGTATCGGTACGGATTGACGTCGACGAGGCTCGTTACGGCATCCGCCAGGCAAACGATCGGACGGGAGCGAAGGGCACTTTCGGGCTGCTGGGACTCCGTGCGGAAGGCGAAGCGGGCTTCCCGGAAGACCTGATCCCGGGGATCGATCTTGGCGCATCAGGGCGGGTTGCGATCGATACGATCGACCGGAAATACGAGGTGGAAGCGAATGTCAAGTTTCAGGTGCTCGAATTGGGCGGCTTGTTCACCCTGCGGTTCACGGAAGGACATATTCCGATCCCCGACAACTTCCTGTTTGTCATCGGCGGGGACCCGGGCATTCCGATTATTCCGACGACACCGGTTGCGTATATTACAAAGGGCGGCGGAGGGTTTAAAAACTTGTACGATACGCTGCTCGGCAATTTCGAGGTGCTGCCTCCTTTAAAGCTGGTCATGATCGGCGGCATTGATATTGCGAAGGTCGTCAAAGCGGATAATGCGACGCTCGAACTGTCGATGCGGGGTGTTGAATTTTCGACGGAGCTGGAAATCGCCCGTTTGAAAATTCTTAAAGAAGTATATGGCCATATGCTGCTGATGGACTCTTTACGGAAGCTGGGGTTATCGGTCAAAATCGGAGCGAAGCTGGAAATTTTCGACATTGTTACCGGGGAAGTATACGCGAGCTTTGGTTACGATTCGTCCAAGCAAGGATTTTTCGGTCCGATTACGCTGGCCGGCGGCGGCAAGGTGTCGGTTCACGTACCGAAGGCGATCCCGATTATCGGGGGAGCCGAGCTCGGCAGCGCGGAAGCGGAGCTGAGCACCGAGCAGGCCTATTTCTCGGCAAAGCTGCTCGACATCCCCGTTTCGCTTACTTACCGGTGGGGTGATTCGGCACCGAAGCTGGCATCCCTGGGGATGGACCCCCGGACGATCGGGAGGCTCGAGCAAGGTGTGGCCAGCAAAACGTTCTATAACGAGGAAACCGGCGCGGTGGAAGGAACGATGCAGTTCGGTACGAATATTCGCAAGGCAGGCCGTTCGGATGACAAGCTCGCGGCGCTGCAGCCGATGAGCCCGACGGTTACCGCGACCGCCGACGGACTGGAGCACCGGATCCGGATTGCGAATCAGGAATACGCCTTCCTGGAGTTTGCCTTCAGCGGAGCCGTTCCTAAGCTGCAGGTGTACCGACCGGACGGAAGCCTGTATACGCTCAAGGAAAATGTAAACTACCGTATTCAGGAAATTCCGGCTGAGGAAAGCGAGTCCGGCAAGCTGGAGCAGCGCATGTATGTATCACTCGTGAAGCCTCAGAGCGGCGAATGGAAAGTGGCTTCCGATAAGCCGGTGCAATCGGCGCTGTACGAGGTCACGGCACCGCCGGTGCTGACGGGTGTGCAGGTGAAGCAAACCGGCAGTCACAGCATTCAGGTGAATTGGCAAGGCGAGCATGTTACCGATGAAAAGGTAGCGCTCTATATAACGGAAAATGCGGGCAATGATGCAGGACGTCTGCTCAAGGACGACATTGCCGCAGGCAACGGCATGGCCGAATATACACTGCCGGCTTCGATGGCTTCCGGAACGTATTACGTGAAGGCCGTCTTGTATAAGGACGGAACAAGTTACAGCAGCAAAACCGCCGAAGAGCCGGTCACTGTCGTGAATCCGTACCAGCCTTCGGCGCCGTCCGATATCCGGGTGGGGCCTGCGGGCAACGGCCTGCTGCAGGTGGACTGGAGCATGAAGGAAACGGCCGACGGCTATTACCTTCAGGTGCTGGATGAGGCGAATCAGCCGATCAAGGAAGCCGGCGTCATCGAGGTAAAGGGGGACCGGCGCCAAGCGGTCATCGGCGGGTCGCTGCAGGGGGAGAACGGGAGCCCGATCGGCATCAAGCCCGGGCAAACGTACAAAGTATCGGTCACTGCGTACAAGAACGCGGAGGAAGTGCAAAACTTCGGCTCTCCTTCGTATTCCGGAAACGTGTATGTGCCGGTACCGGCTCCGGCGAAGCTGCAGCTGCACATCGATGCGGTTGACGGCGGAATTGTTCGGGAGGCATACGACGAAACGGGGCAATTGTATTATTCGGTCAATCGGTCGCAGGCGGTTCTTCGCATGAGCTCGGATCAAAACGTAACGGCAAGCATGAAGATGAACGGCGCTTCCGTCCTGGAGGACAACCAGCGGAAGACAGTCTGGCAGCAGCCGGTCATGTTAAAAGAAGGCTCGAACCTCGTGAATGTGCTTGCCGTTAATGAAAAGGGCGATACGTCCGTAGCCGGGATTAAAATCGTCGCCGATACGGCGGCGCCCGAGCTTAAGCTGGAAAGCCCGTCCGCCGGGCAAGCGGTCGGCAATGGAGAGAGCGTCATCGTCAAAGGCGTAACGGAAGCCGGTAGCATGATTGCGGTTAATGGAACTCCTGTAGCGGTGACAGGCCCGGGGATGTTCGAAACGTCGCTGTCGATGGCCGGGACGATGAGCAAGAAGCTGGTCGTTACGGCGGAAGATGCGGCGGGGAACGTCACCGCGTATGAAACGAACGTCGCCAATCCGTCGATCGACGCGATAGAGAGTGTGCATATCCACCATGCTGCTGCCGGCGATGATACGGTCGGACTTCGTGGTAAGCGGCAGCTTCAGCTTGTCGGGACGGATGCGGGCGGCAAAGAGTACGTAATCGATGGCGGCAATGTGAGTTGGGACATCCTTGACGGAGACAAACTCGGAATGGTGAGCGAAACCGGACTAGTGGAAGCCGGCGAGCATGAGGGTAATATGGTCGTCAAGGCTTCCTACCGATTGTCCGAGAAGTATGCGCTTGAGGACGCGGTTACCGTCAAGATTCGGGCAAACGGCGGGTCGGATCCCGGGCCGGGAACGAAGCCGGAAAACGAGAATGACGACATGTACCGTCTGCCTCCCGAGAATCCGGATCCGGACCAAGGCACAGGCAGTTCCGGCGGGAACGAACCGGGGAATGGAGACGGTACGGCAAGTAATGGCGTCGGTGGTACCGGAAATGCGCCGGCCGCGCCGGGGACAGCCGCCCCGGGGACGCCGGCTCAATCGGAATTCGAGCGTGTGATTCGAAACATTATCGAAAACGAGAAAAATGTCGAGTTTTTAAAATCCGTCACATTATCGCCGGACGGGGACACCTTCATTTCGATCGGCGAAGACGCCGAGCTTACCGTTCCGCGGCAAACGCTTGGAAAAGCGGTCGGTCTCGGCATCGGAAGAGTGCGCGACTCGAAAGCATATGAAGACGGCGGAAAGAAAGTCGCAGGCCGTATCTATGAGTTCAAATTCAATACGCCAATGGAGCTGAACCGCCCTGCGCTGCTGCGGTTCAGGTTCAATCCGCAGCTGGTCAGCGATGCGGGCAAGCTCGCGGTGTATTGGCGGAACGAGCGCAAAGGCCGATGGGAATATGTCGGCGGACAGCTGAATGCGGCGGAGCACACGGTAACGGCGCAGGTCCAGCATTTCAGCAAGTACGCATTGCTGGAAAATCATGATTTCGTCCGGTTCGGCGACATGGACGGCAGATGGTCGCAGGATATCGTATACCGCCTCGCTTCCATCGGAATCGTGAACGGCAGCGGCACTGCCGGTGCCGAAGTATTCGAACCGGAACGGCACATTACAAGGCAGGAATTCATGAAGCTGATGGCCGGGTTGACTCAGACGCCGCCGGCGGAAAGCGACGCTGATCTAGGCCGGACGTTCGCCGATGCCGGGCAGGTGCAGCCGTGGGCGGTTCCGTACGTCAAAGCCGCGGTCAAGCGCAGCTGGGTCGGCGGGACGACGGGAGCAAGCGGCCTGAACCTTGAACCGCTGCGTTCCATCACCCGCGCCGAAGCGACGGCGATGATCGGCCGCATGCTGAGCGGAGTGACCGGCCCGGCGCCGGGCGGAACGCTGCCGTTCGCCGATGCGGGCTCGGTACCGACATGGTCCAGAGAGCATGTCGAAGCGCTGTACGCAAACGGGATAATTGCCGGTTATCCCGACGACACATTCCGTGCGGATGCGCCGATTACGCGGGAAGAGGCTGCCTCGATGATCGGAAAAACGCTTGATTTGTTATACAAAACCGGTAAGGAAATCCGTTAAATGCGGGTGGGAGATTCTGCAGCCGCGGCGCGAGCCGCGGCTTTTTTTGTACGAACGGAAGGACTATCGTTCCGTGTGTAGAAGCTAGAACATAGTGCGCTCGGAACAGTAACGGGTTCTGCTTGCCGTGCAGTGCCGCGATGTGCGCCGATCGGTAGTTGGCCATTTGAATTTCGCGGCCGTCACAGCCGGTCCAGAGCTTTTTTTGCGTGCTGGACTCTTTGTATTTTATATGTGAATTTAGATTATGAACGGATCGCGTTGGAAGAGAGTGTGAATGCTTGGATGCTGCAATCAAATCAACAGGGCCGGAATGCCGGACAAGGCCGTCCGGAAGCTCAAGACCATAGGCGTGATCCTACCGCTCTCAGAGGACTGAATTGCCGCCGCCATGCTTCCGGTTCAGCGGACGATCGACACGGTCGAAGTCTTTCAAGCCGTCTTTGTTCCATGTGCAGGAACCGTTTGCTGCTGCGGCTGTTGATGGTGATCGTCTTCTTCGCCGTTTTTTGCACGGCGGTACCCGGTCCCGGCCGCGCCGCTGCGCAGCAGCCACCGCTTCCGAACAGCCCGCCCACTGCGGAGAACGGAATCATCGATTTGGCCGGTTGGAATCTGGCGTCCGATGGGGTCGTGAAGTTGGACGGGGAGTGGGCAGTATATTGGCGGCAACTGCTTGAACCGGGGCAATTTGCGGCGGCGGTCAAGGGGAGCTTTCCCTCTCCCGACCTGTACGGCAGAGTGCCTGCGACATGGGGGCATTACGCGCTGGGCGGTACGGCGCTGTCGGAGCACAGTTATGCCACCTACCGCTTGACGATCAAGTGGCATCCTGCCGAACTCGGCGGCATCAAGTCGTTGTACATTCCGAATGCGGCGACGGCTTATAAGCTGTGGGTGGACGGGCGTCTGCTCGAGGAGAATGGGCTGGTCGGAACGAGCCTGGAAACGATGGTGCCCAAAAACTATGCCAAGGTCGTCGATTTCGTTCCGGCGTCGGCGCAAACCGAGCTCGTCATTCAGGTTTCGAACTTTGTGCAGCGCAAGGGCGGTCTGTGGGACCATATCACGCTTGGCACGAACGATCAGATCGATGCGCTGCGCGAGAATCGGATGGTGCTTCAGCTGTCGATCGCTTCCTGCCTGTCGGTGATGGGGATCTACCACATTCTGCTTTATACCTTGCTTCGCCGAAACAAAGTTACCCTTTATTTCGGAAGCATCTGTATCGCGATCGGACTGCGGACGCTTGTCGTCGGGGAAACGCTGCTGGTCCGCTTTATTCCGTCTATGCCTTGGGAAGCGGCGGTTAAACTGGAATACCTCGGTTTCATAACCGGCGTCCCGTTGATGGTTGCCTTCGTCCATTCGCTGTATCCTAGAGAACTCGCGGCCGGTTACCGCAATGTATCAATATGGATCGGCGCAGTCTGCAGCGCGCTCGTTGTAGCGGTGCCGGCGCGGATTTATACGTATATCATGCTGCCTTACCAGATTTTTGTTTTGATTAGCTTTTCGTACGTTGTATTCGCCGGTTGCTTGGCGGTACGTCATAAGCGGAGCGGAGCGAGGCTGAACGGATTTGCGCTGCTGTGTCTCTTGCTGGCGGGGGTTAACGACACGCTTTACTATAACCATCTGATTTCGACCGGCGACATGTTTCCGTTCGGCATGCTGGTCGCGCTGCTCGTTCAGGCGTATATGCTGTCGGTCCGGTTTACCCAATCGTTTGCGCAGGTGGAACGGCTTTCCGAGCAGCTGGCAGCATTAAACGAGTCTTTGGAACAAAAAATTTACGAACGCACCGCCAAGCTACAAAAAGCGAACGACGAGCTCGTGCAAATGGAGAAGTCCCGCCGCAAGCTGCTGTCGCACATTTCGCATGAGCTGGGGACGCCGCTTACATCGATCCAGGGCTTTGTCAAAGGGATGCTGGACGGCGTATTCCCGCCCTCCGCGACGTACTTGCAGCGGGTGTTCGAGAAGACGCGTCTGCTGGACCGGATTATTGGCGATCTTCATGATTTGTCGCGGCTGGAGTCCAGGCAATTCAAATTCTCGTTCCGCTCCATCGAAGTGCTGCCGTTCATTCGTCTGCTGTACGACAAGTATGAGCTGGATGTGGTCAAAAGCGGGCTTCTCTTCGAACGAGCCGAGCCGGAGTCGCAGAACGGCGAATGGGTTGCAGTCATTGACGCCGATCCGATTCGGATCGAGCAGGTCATCGCCAATCTGCTGTTTAATGCCTGCAAGTTTACGCCGGAAGGCGGGACGATCAAGATCGAAACCGTATATGTGAAGGATGGGCGGACGGTGCGTTGGGTCACGGGCTCCAAGGCATCCTTGCCGAGCCATGTCACGATCATCGTATCGGATACGGGAATTGGCATAGCCGAAGCGGACTTGCCGCACGTATTCGATCGATTTTTTAAAGGAAACCGTCCGGAAGCGTCGGAAGAGCATGGTGTTGGCCTCGGACTGGCGATTGCCAAGGAGATTGTCGCCTGCCATCATGGCGAAATCGGAGTAAGCAGCGCTTACGAGCAGGGAAGCCGATTTTATTTTACGCTGCCGGTGAAGTGGGTGGCCAAGACACGATGGAGAGAGGACGATGCGGTCGTATGAACGGCGGAAATATACTGGTAGTAGAAGATGAGGCGGACATCCGGGAAGTGATTACGGCCTATCTGGAAAAAGAAGGATTCCGTATACGGACGGCGGGAAATACGAGGGCGGCAATGGAAGCTTTTCGGCAGGAGCAGCCGGATTTGGCGATTCTCGACATTATTTTGCCGGACGGAACGGGGACGGATTTATGCCGGCAAATGCGGGAAATGTCAGAGCTCCCCATCTTGTTCGTTACGTGCAAGAGAGACTCGGAAGATGTGCTGAACGGCTTCAATCTGGGGGCCGACGACTATGTGACGAAGCCGTTTGACCCGGCCATCCTCGTTGCCCGCGTGAACGCGCAGCTGCGCCGGAACCGTCAGCGGCAGGGGCGCGTCGGTTGGAGACACAAGCGGCTGGAGGTCGATTTTGCCAGAGCGGAGCTGCTTGTGGACGGGGAGCCGGTGGCGCTGTTTGCCAAAGAGCGGCAGCTGCTTCATTTTTTCATTGAGCATCCGAACCAGGTGTTCAGTGTCAATCATCTGTTTGAACGGATATGGGGCTGGGACAGCGGCAGCGATGAACGAACCGTGATGGTCCACGTCAGCAATTTGCGTAAAAAAATCGAGGAGGACCCGGCCAACCCGCGCTATTTGCAGACGGTAAGGGGCTTCGGGTACCGCTTTTCGCTCGTGGAGTAGGTAGAACCGAAGTTTTGAATAAACAGTCCCCGCCTTGTAAATTCACAGGCTTCAGTTAAGATGGGAAGTATATTAGTCGACCGCGGAGGGTTTATGGAATTAGAAAATACGATTTCCAAGCTTGTTAACAGTCTAAAGCAAATAAACGGCGTGAGAGCTATAGTTCTTGGTGGTTCAAGAGCCAGAGGGAGTCATAACGATAATTCAGATATCGATATTGGCATATATTATGATTCCAGTGATGAATTAGATATTCCGGGGCTTCAAAGGGTTGCTACCGAAATGGATGATGCTGGTAGACATAACTTAGTTACGGAAATCGGCGGTTGGGGGCCATGGATTAATGGTGGCGGCTGGCTGGTTGTTAATCATTATCCTGTTGATTTTTTATATCGCGATCTGAATAAAGTATCTACTGTGATGCAGCAATGTTTCTCGGGGGAAATCACCGTTGACTACCAGCCTGGTCATCCGCACGGATTTGTCAACTCCATATATTTCTCGGAGATCGCGTTATGCAAAGTGTTATGGGATCCATCCGGAATTATCGGAGAAATGAAGAGAAGAACGATCCCGTATCCAGCGGAATTGAAAAAGGCAATTATTCAAAAGTTTTTTTGGGAAGCAACTTTTGCACTTGATACAGGGAGAAAGGGCGTGTATAAAACAGATTTAGCTTACATTGCCGGATGTTGTTTTCGGTCGTTATCTTGCTTGAATCAGGTTTTGTTTGCAGTTAACGAGAGCTACTTGATGAACGAAAAAGGGGCTGTTGCCATTGCAGATTCATTTCGAATGGCTCCAAGACAATACTCCGACAGAGTAAATCATATTATCAGTCTAGTCACAGAAGATCGGGAACATTTGGAAAGTTCTTTGAGTGAGCTGAGTGATCTGATTGAAGAAACAAAGACGTTTGTAACGATATAAATTGTTACTGAACCAGACGAGAACATTAGTTCGAATACAAAAATTGAAGCAGGCTGCCGGTGATTACTCGGTGGCCTGCTCTGCTATCAGTTCTTTACTTTCATTCAAAGATTTGATGTATACACTCAGCTTATGAATCTGCTTTCCTTGGGTAAACGGAGATGCTACTTCTATTCATTCACTGTGGCCCGCTTTTCATCCAGCACTTTCTTCAAACGATGGACTACATCCGTATATTCGGCATGTTCGATAAGATTGTTAAATTCTTTAGGGTCCTCCGAAATATTGTACAGCTCTCCCGGCTTCTCATCATACAAATTCAGCTTCCATGTTTCGGTACGAATCATGAAGCGGTCCTCCATTTGTGCAAATACTTCTTTGCGCCAATTGTCCGGAGCAACCTCGCTTTCCAACAAAGCTTTTAAAGAATGACCGTGCATATATTCGGGGATTTCCAATCCGACGATATCGCATAAGGTTGGAAACAGATCCACATGCGCTGCAAGCTCATCACGGACACCCGGCGCAAATTTGGGATGTGAGATCATAAATGGGATATGAACCGATTGCTCACGCATGACGAACTTGAAATACATACCGTGTTCCCCCAGCTGCTCCCCGTGATCGGATGTGAACACGATCAATGTATCGTCCGCCATATTCAGCCGTTCGACCGTATCTAATACCATGCCGACAAATTGGTCCACCATCTCTACCAATCCATAGTAACCGGCAAACATTTGGAGCGTCTCCGCGCTTGTCAGATGACTCCACTCTTTTTGTCTTTTTGTAATGAAAGGGTGAGGAGCAGGAGCCGTTTCCGGCATTTCTTCAGGAAGCTTGAACTTGGACTGATCGAATTTTTCGAAAAACGGCTTTGGCGGATAAAAAGGCGGATGAGGCTCGGGAAAGCCAACCCATAGATGGAACTTCTCCCCTTTGTCCGCAGCTTCCTCAATAAACTGCACGGCGCGTTCCGCAACCAGAAAACCTTTATGCTGTTCCTTCGTTCTCGTACTTGGCCCTGCGGTTAGCCGCAATACCGGTCTTGAATTCTCCCATGCGACAATGCTCTTATCCTGCTCTGAAAGAATGTCGTTTAAGCTTTGGGGACGCGCCGATTCGAAACCATAATCGAAATTTCCTTTTTCCGGAACCGCAGTAATGTGAGCGCTGCGATAGCCCACCGCATTAAGCTTATGGGCTATCGTCTCCAGAGGCTTGACCGGCTTCACTTCATTATCAATCACTCCGTGGGCGAATGGATACATCCCGGATATCAAACTATGTCTGGCCGGAGAGCAGATAGGAGCAGAAGTGAAAGCGTTTGTAAATTGAACGCTTCTTTCGGCCAGCCGGTTGAGATTAGGTGTTTGCACATAAGGATTTCCGTTGCATTGCAATGCATCGTAACGAAGCTGATCGCAGATAATGACAACAATATTCATGCGTCCCTCCATTTTTATGATTCTATTGTTTAGGAAAAATTTAGAGATAGCGAACTTCCTTCATTATACGCATTGTGATTGCAAAAATATAGCCGTAATTGCTGTTGGCATCGGATCGGCGGCCTTTATCTTTTTCTTTTAACACTGACATAATGGTGTCTGTGATCGTTTAAATCCAATTCCCGAAGGTTATACAACGGTCACACCATGGATGATCTCAAGAAACTCCGCCCAACTACTTGATTTTATTAAAAGTGCGTTTAAGGGGAAGAAATCGCTCGGGTATATAACCAAGACGGCTCGGTCGGACATGCAGAGATCCGGATCGGTAATGCTGTCGTTATGATGTTTAATGTGAAAGAAGAGTGGCCGGATACACCGTGCTTCCGACTGCTGTCACTCAAATGACCAATTCAAGGACTCCTTTTAGTCAAAGGATTGGACACAGAGCAACCGAAATTCTTTAATCATTGGGGCTGGATACTTTGCTGTAACGCAGCTTAAAAACAATATCCTGATCGTAGTTGCCGAATCCGGAGCCAAATAGGGTGAGCCCTCCGATATGCTCCGCGTCATCCGATACGGCGATACGGAACGTCCATTGTTTAAGACGGATCTCCACTTGATCCAGAGTTACATCCGATAACTTGACGCCGTCCATAAAGGTCCCGTGTTTGGAAATATTCAACTTTTTGAGCAATCCGTACTGGTTAATATCGCTGGACCACCAATCTGGATTCAGTTTCCCCTTATTCCCTCCATAATCGCCCGGACTCGTCCACATCCCTAATCGAACGCCGTTGAGAAAAAAAGTAATATCCGATGGCCAATTATTATTGGTCGAAGGGGCTTCCGAAGCGATTTCCATGGAGATTTCAAGCGCTTCAGGCCGTTCGCTGCTTAACAAATAATTCGGTATTTTATATTCGATGAATCCTTGGCCGAACCACAGGATCTTGGCGTTTACTCTGTCAGGCTCAAGAAAGTAACGGGGATCGTCGAATTCACCGATAATTTTGTCGCGCGTGCAGATCCCGCAAGTCGGGGTGATGTCAAAATCGGTGTAATGGCCGATGGAGACCTCTGTTTGATGGTACTCTGTTAAGCCTGTCTTTTTGGGAGGGAACGATATTTCGATGTGAGTAACGTTCAGAGTGCATACTTTCTTAGCCGCCCCTTTGCCGGGGACCATTTCCGTGCGGATGATTCCCGATTTTTCCAGTTTTTTCACGTGCATGGTCATGATGGCGCTGCTCAGTTGAAGCGCTTCGGCCAGCTCTTTAATATTCATCGGTTGTTCGGCGAGCAGTTGGATCATTTGAATCCGTACGCTGCTCGCCAGTGCTTCATACACGGCCAAATAGTTTTCCGAGATATCGATCTTCATAGGGCCTCGCATTCCAAATCGTTAACATTTTTATAAATAATATAAATGAGTTTGTAAGATTTTAGCAAGCGCTCATGATATAAGACGACGAGATTCTCCGTTAAACAAACAATAAAAAAATTGTTATTAAGCCATCTTGACTGGAGGATAATGGATACGATAATATGATTAATATAAATACATAATAGTTAATAAATATATTAATTATAAGAACGGAGGGAACGCTCAGCATGCAAAATAACGTCATCATAAACACGGATATCCATCAGGGAACGATCAACAAGCATATTTACGGCCACTTTGCCGAGCATCTTGGCAGATGCATTTATGAAGGCATTTGGGTAGGGGAACATTCTACCATACCGAATACGGACGGGATACGCAACGATGTGTTGGAAGCGCTTAAGAAGCTCGATCCCCAATCTGCGTTGGCCCGGAGGGTGCTTTGCGGACGAATACCATTGGGAGGACGGCGTCGGTCCCCGTGCCGAGCGAAAACGTATGGTCAACACGCATTGGGGTGGTGTGGTCGAAAATAACCATTTTGGCACCCATGAGTTTCTCAAACTATGCGAAATGCTGGGCTGCGATCCTTACATCAACGGCAACGTAGGCAGCGGCACGGTTCAGGAGATGCAGGAATGGGTCGAGTATATGACATTCGACGGTGAATCCCCGATGGCCGACTGGCGGAGAGCGAATGGCAGAGAGAAGCCGTGGAACGTCGCCTTTTTCGGTGTCGGAAATGAGAACTGGGGCTGCGGCGGACATATGCGTCCGGAATATTATGCCGATCTGTTTCGCCGCTACCAGACCTACGTCCGCAATTACGGAGAGAACCGGATCTTTAAGATCGCATGCGGGGCAAATTCAGAGGACTACAACTGGACGGAAGTTTTGATGCAGCAGGCGGCGCGATTCATGCACGGCTTGAGCCTTCATTACTACACCGTTCCCAAAACGTGGCAGGATAAAGGAGCGGCTACCGGCTTTCCTGAATCCGAATGGTTCGTCACGTTGAAAAAAGCTTTGTTCATGGACGAACTGATTACGAAGCATTCCACCATCATGGATAAGTATGACCCGCAAAAACGCGTTGGCCTGATCGTTGACGAGTGGGGCACTTGGTACAATGTGGAGCCGGGCACGAATCCGGGATTCCTGTATCAGCAAAATACGATCCGCGATGCGCTGGTTGCAGGGCTTACGTTCCATATTTTCCACAAGCATTGCGATCGGGTGCAAATGGCGAATATTGCGCAGACGATCAACGTGCTGCAGTCGATGATTTTAACCGAAGGTGAGAAAATACTGCTGACCCCGACCTATCATGTATTCGAGATGTTCAAGGTTCACCAAAATGCCACCGCTTTGCAGCTTCAAACCGATTCCAAGCCGTATGAGATGAATGGGGCCTCCATCCCTCAGTTAAGCGTTTCGGCTTCGAAATCCGCTCAAGGAACCGTTCATATCAGCCTGTGTAATATAAGCCATGAAGGAGAAGCTGAAGTTGAGGTCCAGCTTCGCGGTACGGCGTCTGCTATAGGAACGATCCGCGGCACGATCTTGACTTCGGACCGGATGGACGGACATAACACGTTCGAGCAGCCTGGACGGATCAAGCCTGCGGGGTTTCAGCAATTTACGGTTGAAGACAGCAAGCTTACCGTTTCTATGCCGGCGATGTCCGTCGTTGTTTTAGCCGTGGAGCCGTAATGTGGTTATAGGCGAGCTATTTATGGATAAAGCGGCGCCATGCAAGGGCTGCAGCGCGGATGTGATCGTGTCCGAGAAGCAAATCCAGCGTATTCTGGCTTCACTTGATTTGAAAGACTTTCAATGTGTTAGTCAAGAGTTGTATCAGGCACGAGTGAACAGGTGCATGCAATGTCCTTCCCTTCAATACGGTACGACATGCCAATATTGCGGATGCATTGTTCAAATTAGAGCGAAAATGATCGACAAACATTGCCCGAAGCCGGGAAAGCAGGAATGGTGAGAGGCGGCATGACTACGATTTAACAAGTTCTTTCCTCCAAAAATCGAATACCGTATTGTCGGGGATTTGCATAGAAGCCCATGAATTTTTCAATTTAAAGCCTAGTTCGTCCATGATTCTCATTAAGTCAGCTACTTCTGAATTTTCCACTCTTACTTCCATGGATAAGGTGTTTTGTAGTATTTTAGATAACGCATCAAAATTAACAGACGTCATGATCATTTTTTATCCTCCAAAGTTAGAAAATAACGGATGCCAACGTTATTATTTCCTCATCATGTGGAAAATAGTCGGATCATATTTGATTGCATAAACCCGACGAAGAACGTGTGAAATGTCTGGAGCTCAAATAAAGCCCTTCCGACTTCCTACCAGGAAGCGAAAGGGCTCGTTTGTTTTTCATTCCTTGAAACGTTTTGTTAATCCTAATGGACTCGCTAGTGCGAACCCGCTTGTATGATGTGTGCAGTCGAGGGCTAGTTAGACCTGCTCGATTTTATTGAAATATGCCCGCGTGTCCGCCCTGGATTGCTCAGGCAGCACACGGTCTAACTCCTCATTTAGCCAGGACAGCGTCTTGCTTTGCAGGAATTTGCGCATATTCTCTTCTGCCTCTAACATAACCAAATTAATGGAACAAGCGGCCGAAGGCGTACATGACGAACAAGCGGAACTATTTTGATCTCGATAGAGGTAGCTTTTGTCCATGATGTTCCGGCACTGAAAGATGGGCTTAGCCCCCTCAACCGCTTCAACGACATCCCAGAACGTAATCTCATCAGGGGATTTAGCGAGTCTGTATCCGCCTTTGACGCCAGGCACGGAACTTACGATTCGGACTTTGGACAATTTGCCAAATATTTTGGAGAGATAAGTTTCCGATACGCCTTGGAACGCCGATAGTTCCTTTATTCCGATGGAAGCGCCCTCGGGAAGATCAATCAAATAAACGAGGCAATGCAGTGCATACTCAACCCCGATACTATACTGCACATAAACACCTGCTTCCAGGTTGAAAAATGAATACTCTTATTTTATGAACAAATAATAACCGTGTCAAATAGGCGCATGCAAGCATTTCCTGCTGGAGGTTTGACAGAATGAAAGTTTCATTTTATAATGTCGACATATATAATCGACGATAAATATTATCGACATTATAAAATGAATGGAGAGATTGTACGATGAGCAAAATGCTTGTTTTGAATGCCCACCCGAATTCATACTCTACTTCTTCCGTCAGCTTGAAGGTACTTGATCGTTTTTTGAAGTCGTATGCGGAACTGAATTCAGACAATAGCGTTGAACTGCTTAACCTATATGATGAAAATATCCCGGCGGTAGACCGTATTGTCTTAAAAGCATGGGAGAAGCAGGCGAAGGGAGAACCTTATACGAGCGAAGAGCAGCGGGTGATGGATCGCATGTCCGAAATTTTACAGCAGTTTATAGGCGCTAAGAAGCTGGTTATTGTCATGCCGCTGCACAATTTCAATATCCCTTCGAAGCTGAAAGATTATATGGACAACATTATCATTCCTCGCAAGACCTACCGGTTTACCGAGAAGGGATCCGTCGGTATGCTTAACGATGGCCGCAGCGTGCTTGTCATACAAGGGAGCGGTTCAATCTATACGAATAACAATTGGTACACCGATGTAGAATTTTCCCATAAATATCTAAAATCCATGTTTGAATTCCTTGGCTTTGACGAGTACCGAATCATAAGAGCGGAGGGAACCGCCCTGCTGAACGAGGAGGACATATTGGCCAAAGCTTATAAAGAAGCAGAAGAAGCTGCCTTGCGTATGGCGTAATGCACAGTTACACCGGTCCTTGTAGAATTTTATCTGGAGTCAAATCTTTCGGCGGGAGGTGGACAGTGGGAAACCACGTTGTCGTTATTGAAGACGATGAGACGATCGGAAGTTGATTATAGGCATGTGGGTCGAATACGTCGGAGGATCCGCTGGATATAAAAAAAGACCGGCTCTTTTCGCGGCGAACTTGCTAACGAAAGAAAGCCGGTCGATGAAACCGGGATTACAGCAGTTTTGTTGTATAATCCTGATTCGATGGCACCGGATTTGCGAGGGGTGCCTTCTCTTATGCTCGCTTTGACAATAAAGAATGGGGGTCTCCGTCGTTCATTTAATAGATGAGGTTTCTGCGTTAGTCTTCTGGCATCGCTTCGGGCGCTAGCATCCACTGAATGAACCGGAAGATCATTTTTCTAGTCTATAGCATTGTTAGCTATTGCAAATCCACATTATAACGGCTGCTTAGACGTGCCTGCTCCGAACAAGATGACGTATCCGTCGGGGTCACGGACCGCAAACTCCTTCCAAAGCAAATCGCCCTGATCCTCATGCTTCATTTCATAATGAATGATAGCTCCATCCGCCCGAAATTGCTCGAGCAATCCGTCCATGCGTTCCCAATCGGTGTAGGCATATGTATCGCAGCCCGTAGATGGACCTTCCCAATTTTTCGGGTACGGAATTTGTCGCGGCTTCTTGTTTGGCACCACATCTTCGGAATTTTCCGCTTGATACAAAATAAATCCGAGCCGTGGGTCATTCCTTTCCACATGCCCCCAACCATCAATTTTACAGCCGAGCGCATGTTTGTAGTATTCCTTTGATTTTTGCAAATCGGAAACTAAGCGAATTTGATTCATTGACGGCCGGTCTCCCTTTGTATGGATTTTGCGTACATCAGAACAATCCACTCTATCATATACAAAAATAGGAAATAATGGTATCAAAATATCGATACTTTTTGCCCATTTATATTTGCGAAATAGGGGGACGGAATGGGAGTGCCGCCGATTGTGTTTATTCAGAGTTGGAAGGTTCTAAGAGAACCTCCGGAGTCATATTTCAGTGGTATCCTTCTTTTACAGGAAACGGCAGGTTAATTTAACCGCTTGGCGAATTGTAATATATGGTGATTTTAAGAAATTGAACATGAATAGGAGCATTGTTTCGATGACTGCGAAAGGTTCAAACGACATTCAAATTGTGCTTTATACCATGTGTTTAGTGAAAAACGACGATAAAGTCCTATTAGTGAACCGTCCTACTAAACGCGGTTTTCCCGGTTGGATCGGCCCAGGAGGGAAAGTGGATTTTCCCGAGAGCTTAACGGAGGGGGCTATACGCGAAGTTTGGGAAGAGACGGGACTAAGAGTAAAGGAGCTTGTCTATAAAGGGCTGGACGAATATGTAGATCCAAATCAGAATTTCAGATATATGGTGTTTAATTATTTGGCTACTTCGTTGAAGGAGAACTATTACAAAATCCTCCCGAAGGCGAATTAAGATGGATACCGATCAAGGAAGCAATGAATTATCCGATGCAAACGTGGTTTAAGCGAAGATTCCCTTTATTTTTTGAAAAAGGGACTTTTGAGATTTACGGAATATACGATCAATCCGAAAAAGTAACGTTTAAGGAATCTGTAAAGAATATATAGTGCACGGTCGGAAAATACGAGGAGCTAATAAAATGATTGTAAAAATAGACTTTGGAATGCACCAGGAGTTTATAGATATTGCAGATGAGTTGGGAGAACAGATCGAACAATTACAGAGAGCGTTTCTTGAGTGGATCTACAATAAGAAATAGATCATTCGTATTGGATTTATAAAGATGGAAGTAAATGGGGAGTAAATTACAGAGCATCGGCTTTCGTAGAGTGGCTGAATAATAAGGTAACCGTGAATAAGGAAACTAAATTACTTGAAGGGGACCAATGCAACTGGGCTAGAACGATTTTTTTCTAACGGGCACAGTTAACCTAATGCTGTTTAGTCTGGCAGAGTCCAAACTATGCTGGTTCTCCTCGAGCGCACAAATCGCGGCTTTTTTGAGTCAGGGGATAAAATACTTGTGATTTGACGATGACAAGAAATTTATCTATTTTCAATTATGGTGCAAATGTCCGTATTCCTCACCTTTTGTTCCGTTAATTGCATTTACTGCATCCTTGAGGAAAGATTACTATTAAACTGTATTCTGTTTGTAACTCAAGAAGATTACCAAAAGGAGTAAAACGATGCACAACCTCATACCACGACCTGAATACCCGCGTCCGCAGCTCGTTCGAGAGGAATGGATGAATTTGAACGGACAATGGGAGTTTGAAATGGACTTTGGACGTACGGGAAGGGGACGCGACCTCCATCAGTCGGAGCAATTAAAGCAGTCGATCGTTGTCCCATTCTGCCCGGAAAGCTCGTTATCTGGCGTAGGGTATACCGACTTTATGCCTGCCGTCTGGTATCGAAGGACATTTACGCTGCCGAAAAACTGGTCAGGCCAACGAATTCTTCTTCATTTTGGCGCCGTTGACTATGAAGCGGAAGTATGGGTAAACGGCGTCTCCGCAGGTACGCACCGCGGCGGCTACAGCTCATTTCAATTTGATATTACGAAGCTGGTTCGTGAAGGCGATAACGTCATCACATTGTGTGCCGAGGACGATGTACGAACAGGGCTGCAGCCGGGAGGCAAGCAAAGCGGGAAATATCATTCCTACAACTGTTACTACACGCGGACAACCGGCATTTGGCAAACCGTATGGCTTGAATGCGTTCCGGAATTCCATATCGACTCGTACCGGGTCGTGCCGGATCCGGCCAACGGTCAGGCGAATTTGGCGATTCGGTTTAAGGGAGGCTACCGGAAGGGGCTTTCGCTGAGCATCGATGCGTACTATAACGGGAAGTTAGTAGGCAGCCGAACGGCGCAGATCAGCAGCCATCAGCTTCACACACAGGTGTCGCTGGACGAAGTTCATCTCTGGGAGCCGGGGCACGGAAGACTGTATGATCTGGTCTTCACTTTGGAAGAGAACGGACAGGTGATCGACAAGGTTACAAGTTATTTCGGGATGCGAGAGGTCACGTTGACCGATAAAGCCGTGCTGATTAACGGACGGATCGTATTCCAGCGTCTAGTGCTGGATCAAGGCTTTTACCCGGACGGCATCTACACGGCGCCAACAGATGAGGCGCTCCGCCGGGATATTGAGCTTGCCATGGACCTTGGCTTCAACGGAGCCCGGCTGCATGAGAAAATGTTCGAGCCCCGCTTCTTGTATTGGGCCGACAAGCTCGGCTATCTGGTATGGGCGGAGCATGCCAATTGGGGACTTAACATTACGACGCCTATGGGGCTTCGCAGCTTTTTGCCGGAGTGGCTGGAAGGGATGGAGCGCGACTATAATCATCCGTCCATCATCGGCTGGTGCCCGTTCAACGAGACATGGGACCGCGACGGCACGAAGCAGGATAACGAAGTGCTGCGCATTACCTATGAGGTGAGCAAGAGCATTGATCCGACCCGTCCGGTAAAGGATACGAGCGGCCATTATCATGTAAAGACCGACATTTTCAGCCTGCATGATTATGATCAGGACCCGGTATCGTTTGCAGCCAGATTGGAGCCTATGAAGAATGGCGAAGAAGTGTATGTGAAGCATCCGAAGCGGCAAAAGTATGACGAGGGACAGCCTTATCAGGTGGCGGAATATGGAGGCATCTGGTGGGACCCCTCCAAAAGTCATGAGGAAGGTTGGGGCTATGGCGACCGCCCGAAGAGCGAAGAAGAGTTTCTTGCCCGCTATGAGGGACTGATGACCGTCATTCTGGATAACCCGTACATCAGCGGCTTGTGCTACACCCAGCTATATGACGTAGAGCAAGAGGTGAACGGGCTGTATACGTATGATCGTAAACTGAAGTTTCCGAGAGACGTGCTGCGCAGAATCAATACGAAGCCGGCTGCGATTGAAAGAACGGAACTCGCAAAGAACTAATGAGGGGCCTCCCTGAACGGGAGGCCTTAATGTTTTTTTTTGCTACGCATTGTAACCGCTTACGGTTCCGAGCTAATGATGTTCTTGATCGCTGAATTGGCTGCGGAAGACGGAGGGCCGCATGCCGTTTTTTTGTTTGAACAGGTTGGAAAAATAATGGGCGTCGGAATAACCCAATTGTTCGGAAATTTCATTGACCGTCAAGGTCGTATCGATCAGCATCAATTTGGCCGATTCCATTTTTTTGGTCAGCACATAATTGTAAATCGTGGTTCCCATTTCTTTCTTGAACACCCGGTTCAAATGTTTGGCCGACAATCCCATCTCGTTTACGAGCTGTTCCGTATGAAAAGGCTTTAACAGTTGATTGTCCAAATGCAGCTTAATTTGCCGCACAACCAAAGACAGCAGCTCTCCGCGACTTCGCTGAATTTCCGATAATCGGATTACGATTTGCATGAACAGATGCTGCAATTCTCCCTGCATTTCCTCGATCGTCTTGCTTTCAGCCCATTCAATCCCTTGCCTGAACAAAGATTCCAGCGACACGTTCGAGACGACGACTGTCGATAGCAGCCGGTAAGCCTCGAGTACATTGAGCGCCCATTGGCTGTGAACGTTATACCATATGAATATCCATGGCTCCTCCTGCGTCGCTTCGGAAATGACCTCATGGAAGCAGCCGCTTCGCATGATGAAGACGTCGCCTTGCTGCACGCGGCTGGTTTGCGCGTTCACACGAACTTTTCCGCGACCGGACAATACGCAGCCGATAACCGTAATTTTTGACATCCTTCTTACATTACGGTAATGAGGTGTGCAGTAGTTAATGCCGATGAAAGGCACATTGATGGGTGGAGGGATGTCGCCGATTGACGGAAAATGATAAATAGGTCCGTACTTGTCCATTATCCTCACCATTTCATCTGAAAGTTCTATTTTCCTGAAAGAGTCACTAGCCATTATTTTAATGAGTGATGAGTGTATTGTACCACAAGAGACCGATGGGGAAGAAGGCGTATATACATTGAGGGGAAGAGCGGCTATACTTTCGTTGCGGTATTGGTTGTCATGGCTTGCGGGCTGTGGCGAGATTGGAGCGGAGGAACGAACGAAGGGAATGATTCGGAAATACCGACAATGCCATTTCAAACGGATGAAGCTCATGCCGTTATCGGTATCGATACGAAGGGCGAGAAGCCAATCCCTTACGGAATGAGAGGCGTGAACAATTAGAGCAGCAACAAGGAAGCTTTCATAAATCACAAGCAAATGATCGATGAGGTGAACCGGTACGGACGTCTCGGGTTCATCCGCTGGCCGGGAGGCACAAACTCCAATGTGTTCAATTGGCGGACAGGAATGCCCGATATCGATTACGGCGCTTTCGCCTTTGGTCCTGACGGGACGACCCATGGACCGCATACGACGTTTCGGCTCGGCCAAGTAAAAGACGGTGAGCACATCTGCTGCGGCATGCTTATGCCGAACGCTCGGGCAAGGTCGTCCTGGAATGGCAATCCGTGGCGGGAGCAGCCGGCTATCGAATCATGTACGGCAAAGCCCCCGGACAATACACGGAGACGGTAGAGGCCGGCAACAATGCCGGTTGGCTGATGGGCGGACTGGACAACGATACCCGATATTATTTTACCGTTCGCGCTTATAACGCGCTCGGAGAGAGCCGGAACTCGGCGGAGCTCGATGCCGTTCCGAGGAGTCTGCTGCCGCTCGCTCCCCGCGATTTGTCGATCAAGGAGGAGCGCGGGCAATCGATCTCCATGCAATGGAAGCCGGCCCGAACCGAGGTGGCGGAACATAACTTCGAAGACGGAACGGCAGGATCGTTTCGTGCGGAAGGATGGAAGGTGGAACCGCATCCGGACCCTAACCGGAAGGTTATCGGATATCGGGCTCAAGACGGCAGCAGCGGATTTGCCGTTTGGACCAATACGCCGCAAGGAAACTAGGGGAGGCGGTCGTGGAATGGGCGGACTCCATGCAAACGGGGCAGGCGGGCGTCGCTGCGCGCTTTGTCGATCAGGACAATCATATCCGGTTTGTATACGACCGAACGGACAAACAATACAAACAGATTAAGGTCGTTCAAGGCAAAAAGCAGGTGCTCGCTTCCAAAAAAGAAAGCGGAGATCAGAAATGGCTCTATATGTATGTTACGGTGGACGGAAACAACATTTATGCCAAGCTGAATAACGAAGGCACCGTGCTCCGTGCAGCGGACAGTTCCCTTCCGGCCGGCAAGTTTGCGCTCTACAGCAGCGGCCCCGGCTCTTGGTTCGATACGGCCCGCATGTACACGCCCAATACGAGCTCGTACATCGTGTACAGAAGCGTTCAGCCCGATACGGGCTTCGAAGTGATTACCGAAGGGATCAGGGAGACCGCGTATACCGACAGCGGGCTGCCGGACGGACAGCGGTATTATTACAAGGTCAAAGCGATGAACGAGCTTGGGGAGAGCTACTCCTTCTCGAGCACCATTCGCAAAAATTGATCATTGCTATGTCCAAAATGCTCACTTTTCGAGCCCATTACTGTATTCAAACGGAATGCGCTTCTATGTATGATCATAATGACAAATAAATAAGGGGTGTTACCTAATGAAAGGGAAAAAAGCGTTATAGGCAGGCGGAAGAGGAAGTCAATAAAAAAATCGCTGAGGAAAAAGATGATCGTAAGCGTTGGCGACTGAGATCGTAAATCGATCTAACCGTTGCAACATGCGTTACCTGGCAACAGAAGCGCCGGATACAATCATATATAAAAATAGAGAAGGATAGGTGACAACTCCACATGCCACAATCAAACCAAAAAGAAACCGCTGGAGGGGCGCCCGCCTATGTCATGGGATATTTCCGGTCCGGACCGAACCAGACGCATACGGAGGAAAAGCTGCATTACGCGTATAGCCGGGACGGGCTTCACTGGTTCGAGCTCAATGAAAATCGCCCGGTGTTCGTGTCATCGCTCGGAGAAGGCATACTGCGGGACCCGTTCATTGCCAAGGGAGTGGACGGCAACTGGCACATGGTATTCACGATTCGTCCGAAGGGAAAAGATATCGGGTACTGCCGTTCAAGCGACTTGATCACATGGGAAGACGAGCGAAAGCTGCCGGTCATGGAAGGCAAGGACAATACGAAGAACAGTTGGGCTCCCGAATTTACGTACGACCATGAACGAAAACAATATTTGGTTTATTGGGCGTCCAGCTGCGGACAAGATTTGGGCAACAGTAAGCATTATTCCGTGTGGACATCGGATTGGGTTACGCTCACGGAACCTGAGCTCTTTTTTGATCCCGGTTACCAGACGATCGATGCTTCTTTGGCGGAGCATGAAGGCAGATATTACATGGCGGTAAAGGATGAAAGCGTCGTATACGACCGCAATGTTAAGCATCCATGTCGTAACGTACTCGCTGTGTCCGATCGGCTCGAGGGGCCTTATACAGTCGTGCCCGGCTTTCAAACGCCCGATTATACGGAGGGACCTGAGTTTTTGAAGCTGGAAGGGACGGACCGCTGGCTGCTGTTTTACGATTATTGGTCTTACGGCAAGTTCGGCATCATGGAGACGACCGATTTCCGCGACTGGCGTGAGCTTGACGGCAGCGAATTCCGCATTCCATACCGCGCCCGACATAACACGGTATTTCAGGTAACGGAGCCGGTGCTGGCCCGTCTGCTGGACGCTTACGCTTTATTGGCCCGTTACGGTACGCCGACGAATGCGCCCGTGCGTTTGGCTGCGGAAGAGCCGGACGGTTTCTTGCACGACGCTTTCTTCATGCGCACGGTCGTCATGCAATTTTGTCCGAATCGTCTGACCGGCACGCAGATGTTGTATGACGAAGGCGACCGCAAGAACGGCATGGCTCTGCGGATTCGCGACGGGCTCCTGGAGGCGGCTGTCGTGTCGGATGGCGAGCGCGTGACGCTCCAGGCCCGGGCGGATACGGTAGCCGGTGGCAAATGGCGGCATGCGGCGCTCAGCTTTGCCGAAGGCACGGTGTCCCTGTACCTCGACGGGAAGCTGGCGGACAACGTTCGCGCCGATTTCGGCATCGTCGGTCCGCATACGGGCGCAGGAGGTTATGGCGGACGCTTCGGCAGCGATGCGTTCGGAGATGCCCTAGCCACAGATGCCTTCGACGGAGTGATCCGTCAAGTAATGTTGTATTCGGTTCCGCTTCAGGAAGCGGACATTGCTATGATGGCCCGCGGCAAATGAGGTGACTAAGCCGAGGTTTTGCGATAACGTTTTATTTGCCAAGTGGATTTACGTCAATTTGGAGGGCTTGCGGAAGCAGGCTATAAAACTGAATCGCATGACGAATGCAAGTGAATAGAGAGGAAAGTCTGAATTGTTGCGATCACAATTCAGACTTTTTTATATAGTAAGAATGATCCGATACATAAACTTGAAAGTCACGGCGATAGAAGGCACCTCGCTTTACGTATTAAGAGATTTTGATAGAATGCACGATGGTGACCTGGCGCGCGCGTAGAGGTGCCACCGCAGTTTTGCAGTATAGCTTGCGGTGGAGATATGTACCCTAAATGCAGCGGAGATGTGCGAGAGTCTACATTGATACGAGTACGGAACCCGAAAACCCAGTAACAAAAACGTAGAAGTAAGCAGATGGTAGATCCGTGAGGGAATGGGTATGGGGTGGAAGAGCGGAGCGACCGCCTTTAAAATCGTGTGATTACCGCTAGACCCATTCAAAACCACACGATTTTAACAGCGGCTGGAATCCCATACCCATCCCTCCCATGCGCAAACGTATGGTTAAGCACGTGAAAGAACCGTCCAGACCCGGACGGTTTTCTTATCATAGATATAGGTGCGGCAGTCGGTAATATGGCTTGCGGCAGCGATCAAACCATGCGTGCCGCCGATACTTCGATCGCCTCAGTATCGGCGGCTTCCCATTGTCCGCCGCTAAGCGTGATGGATACGGGGCATGGGAAGCGGTTCTTTTCCAAGCTCGGCCCAGGCGTACTTGAGCAGCAGCTCGGACTTTAGTGCCGCGGAATCCGGATCGTCCCATAAGTTGCGAAGCTCGCCGGGATCCTCCAGCAGATCGAAGATTTCTCCGTAAGTCCGGTTATAGTAGACGGTGATCTTGTACCGTTCGTCCACATACGTTTTTTGATGGATCGTAGTAGGCTCATGGCGGAACTCGCAGATGGCGTGATCTCTTGCCTGTTGTTTACGCCCGGTCCAGACATCCCTCTGATCCATGCCCGTCATCGAGCGGGGGATAGGGATGCCGCAGAAAGACAAAAACGTAGGCGCGAGATCGACCAGCGATTGAATCGCTTCCGATGTATGTCCTGCCGGTACATGTCCGGGATATTTCACAATGAAAGGCAGTTTGATTAAGTCTTCGTAGTGAAAACCGCCTTTGGCCTGCAATCCGTGCTGTCCGTAAAAGTGTCCATGGTCGGTCGTAAACACGATGATGGTATTTTCCGAGAGGCCCAACTCATCGAGCTTGTCGAGGATTTTGCCGATATATTTATCCATCATGCTGATCATGCCGTAATAGACGGCCACCAGCTTCTTTTTGTCATCATCGGTCAGTCTGAACTTTGTGCCATACTCGTAGTAATGATGAGAGCGATAGCCGTGAATGCCGTATCCCGTCTCGGCCAAGTCGCTAAAGTCCGGATGGTCTTCTTGGGTTTTGCCGAAGTGGGGCGGGTTGAGATCATGCTCTCCGGGCACCATCTCCGGAATCGTCAACGCGTCCGGATCGTACATCGAATCCCAAGGCTCAGGCGCCAAATATTCGGGATGCGGGTCAAAGAAGCTGGCCCACATGAAAAACGGCTCGCCGGCTTCCTTATAATCGCTTAGCAGCGCATTGGTGCGTTCCGCAATCCACGTGTTATAGTGATATTTCTCCGGAATCGGCCATTTGTACGTAAGCGATGCGTCCATCGTACCGGTCGGAGGAAGGAAGTAATCCCGCCAATTCGTGCATCCTTTCTCCTCCATCCATAGCGCATAATGCTGTCCTACATGCGCTTCATTGGTGTGGTTGCGTGCGATCTCCACATGATCGAATCCATAAAACGGCCCGTGAAACGTTTTCCAAAAATCCAAATCCTGAAGAATCGGATAAGCTTCGACCGAAACGTACTCGTCTGTCGACCGCAACGGCTGAAAATGCGCTTTGCCGACGAGAGCGGTGCGATACCCGGCCGCTTGGAAGTCTTCTCCGACCGTATGCCTGTCCTCCAGCAGCTTGGTGCCGAGTGTCCACGCGCCGTGCTGACTTGGGTACATGCCCGTAATGATTGACGCTCTGCTGGGTGTACAGGTAGGATTGGGACAATAAGCGCGCGAGAACGTCGTGCCTTCGCGTACCAGCCGATCCAGATTTGGGGTATGTACCTCCTTGTTGTAGGCTCCGATTGTATTCCAGTGCTGCTGGTCGCTTGTAATTAACAAAATGTTAGGTTTACTCATGAAATAACATCGCCTCCTTTTATGATAATATTAGATTAAAGCCATTATTCAAATGGCATCTTGTTATATGGAGTTTATCATTTTGTTATTTGCAACCAGGGGAGGCGAGATGATGCAGGAATACGAACACGAATATGCGGAGTTTCTATACTATACGCCGAAGGAATTTGACAAGGAAAGCCAATTATGGCCGGTCCGGGCAGGCCGCAGCATAGCGAAGCCGAATTATAGCGTCGGGCCGAAACGGATCGAATGTTACAGTCTCCACTTTGTTCAGGCCGGAGCGCTTCGATTGGAGTACGAAGGCAAAAGGCTAGATATCGGTCAAGACCATTTGTTTTGCTTATTCCCGGGGGTTACGTATCACTATGCCATCGCCGCTGCGGAATCGCCGCTCGAGCTGCGTTGGATTGCTATAGATGGACCTCGGACTAAGGCGTTGTTGGCGCTGGCCGGATTAACGCCGGAGACGCCTTGTATACATCTGGCTAGGGCAGAAGCAATCGAGGAGAAGATGGATCGCATACAACAATTGCTGAGGGATACGGCGAACTGGAAGCTTTCGGTATCGTTGGAGCTGCAAAGCTTGCTGTTCGGTTGGTTTGCCGGGATGACGCCGGATGCGATTCCGAAGCGCGAGGCCGAGCCGGCTGGCTGGATTCGCGAATGCATCGATTTTATGGAGCTGCACGCTTCAGAGGGCGTGTCGGTACAGCAGGTGGCTGCATTTGCGGGAGTGCATCGTTCCTATTTTTCCACCGTCTTTACCCGGCAGGTAGGCATGTCTCCGCTGAAATATTTGCAACAAATCCGAATGGACAAAGCCAGACGGCTGCTGCGGGAAACGGACGCTACGATTACGGAAATCGCTTTGTCTCTCGGCTATCCGAATTTATTTTCGTTTACAAGAGCGTTCAAGAATGTATACTCCATTCCTCCGTCAAAAGTGTATAATGGGCATCGTGACGCTAATGCCGGAAAGCTTTAATCTACCGTCTTCCATCGATAGAGAAGAGATGATACCGTCTGGAGGTTTGCCGGAGTGGAGAAACGGTTGACAAAGGTTAATAAAATGTATGCCATGCAATTGGCTACGATTTTTGTAGGATTCATTATTTTCGGCTTTTCGGAAAACATCAAAGGGCCGGCCATCCCGCGAATTCAATTCGATTTCATGCTAAATGAGTCCCAACTTGGCACTTTGTTGTCGCTCAATGCGCTGGGCTATTTAATCGCGTGTTCATTCACTGCCTTTCTGACGCGGTTATGGGGGATTAAAATCGTAAGCATTGCCGCCTTCGGGACGATGATCGTTTCAGGGGTTTTGATTTATTTGTCCCGCAGCTATCCGATGTTTTCGTCGTCTTATTTCCTGATGTATATCGGCAACGGGATGCTTGAAATCGCGCTAGCCATTCTGGGGGCGCGAATCTTCGTGAAAAATACGGGGACGATGATGAACTTGACGCATGGCTTCTATGGCCTCAGTTCTACAGTGGCTCCGCTGCTTGCAACAGGGCTCATGTCTGTAACCGTGTTCGGTCATACGCTCGATTGGCGCGGGATGTATCTCGTCATGCTCTCGTTGTCCATTCTTCCGATATTATATGCATGGCGCAGCTCTTTCCCGGACGACGATCTCCCGCATGACGATCGGGTTCCGTTGAAAATACGGATGAAGGACCCGGTTTTATGGTTTATGGTAGCGATCCTCACCTTTGGTGTCGTATCGGAATTGGCGGTAGGCGGATGGCTGGTCAATTATTTGGAGAAGGCTTACGAATGGAGTGCCGTAACCGCCTCAGGCATGCTGTCCGCGTTTTTCTTCTGTTTTGCGCTCGCGAGATTGTTATTGGGGCCGGTGACGGATAAGATCGGATTCATCCTGTCGCTCATCGTCTCCTCGGGCATTTCCGCCCTTTGCACATTTGCTGCGATACTTGGAGGCGAAGGTTTGGCTTTTCTGTTCGCTGCGGCGGGAATTGGCATAGCCATGATATATCCGACGGTTATGGCATTTATTGCAAAGCGATATTCGAGCGGCAGCGACACCGCCATCACATTGACGGTTACGCTCATGGGTGTGGGCAGCGTCATTGGCAACTATGTTATTGGAGGCATCATTGAAGGAATTAAACATATTTATGGGGCTGAAACGCGTACCGGCTTGATTATGGGCCTCCAAGCGGGTTATGGATTTATCGGCTTGTGCGCGGCTATTAGCGCCGTATTCAGTTGTTTTTTATATCGTTATTTAAAAAAGCGCCAAGAACTGATTTAATGCAGCCGTCAGTGAATCGGATGAGATCGGCGGCTGCACAATACTTCGATTTAATTCAAACCATGGTTAATAAAGAGGGGCATTCCAATTTTTTTGGCCGCCCTCATCTGTGGAGTTACATCATCATTCAAGTATGTATTTTTTTTGTTAACACCCATATTGTTCCTCATTTTATATTGTCTCGAAAGATAGCAATCTTTTATAATGAAGAGAGTTTCGCTATCCTATATTTAAATAAAATGGGAGATGGTAGAAATCATGAAGTTCGGGAAAATCTTATCCGCAAGCGTGGTAGCCGGCCTGTTGGCCGCGGCTCCATTCGCCGCTGCTACAGCCGCAGATCAGGCGGACAACAAGGAAAAAGCGCAGCCGCACCAAGAACGCCAATGGCAAGCTTCGAAGTCGAGCCGGCACGGTAAATCGGGAGAACAACGCTCTGTCGGTCAGCTCACCTTTATTGGAGAGCAGCGGATTCCGAATGATGAAAAATTCAAGGATACGCTTGTCGGAGGGCTCTCCGGCATCGATTACGATCCGAAGACCGATCGGTGGGTCATGATTAGCGATGACCGTTCCGACAATAATCCTGCGCGCTTTTATACCGGGGAACTGAATTATGACACCAAAGACTTTTATTCGGTCCATATTACAGGCGTCACGGAGTTCAAGCAGCCGGATGGGACGGCGTACCCGAACAAGAAGCAATATACGGAAACGAAAACAGGCGTCGTATCGGATTTGGAGTCGATTCGTTTTGATCCCAAAACGAGATCGATTTGGTATACAAGCGAGGGGGATCGAAGCCTTGCCTTCGACCCGTTTGTCAGACAAGCTAATAAAAAAGGAGATTATGTTTCCTCTTTCCCGATACCCGAGGCCTTTAAAATGAGCGAAAGCAGCGACGGCAGCATGAAGAAAGGCTTCCGCAATAATATTACGCTGGAAGGAAGCAGTTTCTCGCCGGATGGAAAATATTATTTTACCGCTATGGAAGCGTCTTTGTATCAGGACGGAGACATTTCTACCGCTGATTCCGGTTCTTATGCACGCATGACCAAATACGACAGAAGCGGCGCGATCCTTGCGGAATACGCCTACCGGGTCGACGCAATTCCCGCCAAGCCGGGAGAGGGCAAGAACGCTGACAACGGTGTATCCGAAATGCTCGCGATCAACGACCATCAATTCCTCATGCTTGAACGCGCTGGGGTACAAGCCTCCGATGGCCAATATGCGAATTATATTCGCATCTATGAAGTCGATACCGACCAAGCGACGAATGTGAAAGATTTCGATTCTCTGAAGTCGAGCGAATTTACGCCGGTGTCCAAAAAACTGGTGCTTGATCTCAACACGCTCCATTTGCCCAAACTGGACAATGTTGAAGGCATCAGCTGGGGACCGAAGCTCAAGAACGGTCACGACAGTCTCGTACTCATATCGGATAATAACTTCAATTCCTCCCAAGTCACCCAATTTCTCGCATTTGACGTTTCGCCTGCAGCAAAGTAGGAGGGGAAGGTGAAGGAGATGTTGGTAAGCAACATTCGCTTAATAACGCCGCAATATTCGATTACCGGACATCCGGCATAGCCCCTTCATTGTAATATGGATCGATTCGTACCGGTGCGTCCCCTCCACGAATGTGGGGGGATTTTTTTGCGTATGTTGAAAAATCAGGTGGCATTGAGTATGGTGGAGGTAGCGAGAAATACCGGCACGCAGGGTCGCGATGTACAGTAGGAGGTATACGGCGTGGAAATCATGAAATTCAAAAAATGGGAAGACAATTTATACTTGTTTAATTATCGCCGTACGTATACGGAACCGGTCGAATACTTTCACGCTCACGAAGGTTTGGAATTACTGTACATCCATGAAGGCTCGGGAAAGTATATTATTGACGACCGCGTATTTTCGCTGCAGCCTGGAACCTTGATCGTGATCAAACCGTTTCAAGTGCATTACATCCGCATGATCGTGCCGCCCATTTACATTCGCAGCTTATTGAAAATCAAAGTTTCATTTATCGAACAGTTTTCTGCACTGTTCCCTCAATTCACCTCTTTTTTATCGCAAATGCTGGAGCAAAAAATGACGGTGCAAGTCTTTCATTTATCCGGCAAGCACAGCGTGCAGGTCGATTCTCAATTTTTGCAATTGCACGAGCAGATCAGGTTAGGGCCGCCGAACCTTCGCAAGGAAGGAGTCATGCTGTTTTTTCTTAATTTTTTTATGTTTTTTCAAACGCAGATTTATATCCCCGGTGAAAACGCTGCTCCTGCCCCCTGGACCTTATCCCGCGCAACGAAGCAGATTAACTCGATTTTGAAATGGATCGATCAACACTACAAGACGTCTTTCACCATTCCGTTCATGGCTTCGGAGTTGCATTTCTCGCCAAACTACTTGTCCAAGCTATTTAAAGAACAAATCGGGAAGACGATCATGGAATATACGAACGAAAAGCGATTGGAGGAAGCGAGAATGCTGCTGCAGCTGCGTTCGCATTCCGTTGAAGAAATTTGCAAAGAAACCGGCTTTACGTACACGTCCTATTTTATTCAAATGTTCAAAAAAAAGTATGGACTAACCCCCCATCGTTACCGGGAACGTCTGGAAAGTCAACGAGACAGCTTGATCGAATGAAAACGCATCCATAAAAAGGATAGAATAATGATATTTTCGGTTCGCAATATGCTATTCCTCCTCCATTATGATAAATCATGTAACCATCTAAAAATCGAATGCACGGCTCTTTGGATTGAGGCTGGAGATTTCAAGCATTCGACATGCATGATCACAAGGGGGAATAGAAGATGTATAAAAGAAAGCGGTTGCTGTTATCTGCGATCGTTACAGCCGCTCTGTTGACTGTGTCGGCGTGCGGCAGCGGAGGAGAAACGAAAGGGGCTGCACCGGGAAATAATCAAAACAACGTCAACCGGGAGCCGGTGGAAATTACGTTTTACCGTCCGAACAACGCAACGACGGAAGAGCAGTTCATGGATTTGATGGGCACAGCGATCAAAGAGAAATTTCCGTTCGTAACGCCGAAATTTATCCCATATGGCAACGGAACTAAAATGGAAGAAGTGATTTCTGCCGGAGTGGATCTGGATATCGTTCTTCTATCCATCGGCTTCTATCCGCAGTTTCAAAATTTGAATTTATCGACCAACTTGACCGAGCTGATCAAGAAGTATAATTACGATACAAGCCGTCTGGAAACGACGACCTTTGATTTTATTAAGCAATTCGGGAGCGGCGGCAAAATCGATTCTCTTCCGATCTTTACAACGGCCGAAGTGCTGATGTACAACAAAGATATTTTCGATAAGTTTGCCGTTCCTTACCCGACGGAAGGCATGACCTGGGATGACTTGTACGAGCTGTCGAAGAAGCTTTCCCGTACCGACGGCGGCGTACAATATTACGGATTTTTGACTTCGATCAGCCATATGCTTAATACGAACCAGCTATCTCTCCCGTTCGTCGATTCGAAAACGCTGCAGCCTGCGATCAATACCGAGAAGTATAAGAAGCTGGCCGAAAATTTCGCGCGCTTCTACAGCATTCCCGGAGCGGAAATTCCGACTGCCAAGTACGGCAAGGAAGCGGATATGTTCGTGAAAGACAAAAATCTCGCCATGTACGCTTACTTTAACAGCACGATGGTTAGTGCGGCCAAGGACATGAATATCGATGCGGTGCCGCTTCCGTCGTTTAAAGAAATGCCGGGCGTCGGTTCGCAAATGTACTCGACGTTTGCCAGCGTATACAGCAACAGCAAGCATAAAGATGTCGCCTTTGAAATATTGGCTTACTTGACTTCGGATGAAATGCAGGTGAAGTTTGCGAAAGATGGAACCGGCATGCCGATCGTGAAAAACACCAAGCTGCTCGAATCGTTCGGTCAAGATTTGCCGCAGCTGAAAGGCAAAAATATTAAGGCGTTTTATCCGACTAAGCCGGCCCCGGTCTCGCCTCGCACCATCTATGACGATTTGTCGTCAAAGTATGCGGTCACTGCGCTCCGGGAAGTCGCGCAAAAAGTCAGCGATGTGAATACGGCCTTCCGCAAGGCGGAAGAACAGGCGGCTAAAGACATCGAAGCAGCGAAGAAAAAGTAACGTATACAACCGTAGCGTTCATTCGAGCGATGCAGGATTAACGAAGAAGCAGGAGCAGGTTCTCGTTTCCCATGAGGCCTGCTTTTTGGCGTTTTATGAAACGGTGGCCAAAAAATAATTGCAAAAGAAGACGCATTTCGTCTAAAAATGTAACTTGATCTGTTCCTATGGTATGATTAGGGATATTGATATTTTGAGAGGATCAAGTCGATGAATCGTGAAATTCAACAATTTAAGGCAGAGTTTTTCAAGGCATTGGCACATCCGCTGCGCATTCGAATTCTCGAAGTATTATGTGAAGGAGACAAAAACGTCAATGAACTGCAAGCCATATTAGGAACAGAAGGCTCGGCCGTATCCCAGCAGCTTGCCGTTTTGAGGAACAAGAACGTCGTAAGCGGAACGAAAGAGGGCACCTCCGTTATTTATTCGCTTCGCGACCCGCTTATTAAAGACCTGTTGAAGGTCGCAAAGCAAATTTTTGACAACCATCTGGTGGATGCGATTTCGCTGTTGGAAAACATAAGAAATGAGTAAGCAAAGGGAAAAACAAGGTAATCTTAAATGCCGACTAAGATAACCTTGTTTTTGTTTGTTTATCGGAAAGAAACGGGGGGAGCGGGTGTAATTTGTTCATTGACGGAAGAGGATTAGGGGCATATATTATCATTATATTCAAATAATCAAATATATAGATAAAGAAGGAATGGCGATGAAGTGGTCCGGGAGATTTGAAGGGTATCATGCGAATGATTTTCGTCGAGACCTCGTGTCGGGACTGATTGTCGGCATTATTGCCATTCCGCTCGGGATGGGTTTTGCCATAGCTTCCGGTGTAAGTCCGCAATATGGAATTTACACGACGGTGATTGCGGGATTTTTCATTTCGCTGCTCGGCGGTTCAAAGTTTCAGATCGGAGGGCCGACGGGCGCATTTATCCCGGTTTTATTTGCGATTACGATGCAGTACGGGTATGAGAATTTGCTTGTTTCCGGGTTGCTGGCCGGGATGTTGCTCGTATTGATGGGGGTTTTCAAGCTGGGGGCGCTTATTCGCTTCATACCTCGCCCGGTCACCGTCGGCTTTACCGCAGGCATCGCCGTCATTATATTTACGGGGCAAATCGCGAGCTTTTTAGGCCTGAAAGATATTCAAAAGCATGAATATTTTTTTTCAAATATGAAAGAAATCGGTATGCATCTGGCCACGATCAATCCGTATAGCGTTGCGGCAGCCGTCATGTCCTTGGCGATGATTGTCATTACGCCGAAACTTTTTCCTAAGATTCCCGGATCCTTAGTCGGACTTGTTTTGTCCAGCATCGCCGCCGCATGGTTTATGGATGGAAAAGTGGCTACGATCGGATCGACCTATGGAGCCATTCCAAGCTCGCTCCCCGGTTTTCACTGGCCCGATATTACCTTTGAACGAATACAGCAGCTCATTGCGCCCGCTTTTGTTATTGCGATGCTCGGAGGGATCGAATCGTTGTTGTCCGCGGTTGTCGCCGACAGGATGTCGGGCACGCGCCATAGCAGTAATCGAGAACTGATCGGACAGGGGATTGCGAACATGATCACCCCGTTATTTGGCGGCATTCCGGCGACCGGGGCGATCGCCCGGACTGCGACGAATATACGAAACGGCGCCGCAAGCCCGATATCGGGAATGATTCATAGTATAACGGTGCTGCTTGTCCTGCTCGCGTTTGCCCCTTGGGCATCGCGTATACCGCTTGCGAGCATGGCGCCTGTCCTGATGGTCGTGGCGTGGAACATGAGCGAACGCAAGGAATTTATTCATGTATTAAAAACAAAGACCGGCGATTCCATTGTTTTAATGATAACGTTCGTGCTTACCGTACTAACGGATTTGACGACCGCCGTAGGAGCGGGATTGTTGGCGTCTGTGATTTGGTTTATTAAGCGAATGAGTGAAAGCTTGTCCGTTGCCAAAGTGCTCCCGGACCCGGATGCGAGGCATGGAAAGGTTGTCCCGTACATGGTTAGGGAGGGTCATGATTGTCCGCAAATCAGTATTTTTACGGTGGAGGGGGCGTTGTTTTTCGGAGCGGCGGCATTGTTCGAACAAACCGTCATGCGTGCGATCCATTACCGTCCGAACATTGTACTGCTCCGAATGGGGAAGGTACCGTTGATGGATACGACGGGGGAATCCAATCTGTCCAATGTGGTTGAACATTTTCATGGGCAGGAAAGGACCGTTCTTATTTCGGGCATCCAACCCCAGCCCAAGGAAGTGATGCAGAGAACAGGACTGGAGAAGCGGGTAGGGAAAGAGCATTTTTTTGAACATACGGGCGAGGCGATTCATTATGCGTTAACCCGGCTGGAAACCCGTAAATGCGCAGGATGCCGGCATTTTGCCTTTCGGGAATGCGCCTTATTATCGGCCCAGCCTCACGAGACAAAAATCCCAGATGGATCGTGAACATCTTGTTACTTCGGCACGATCAACGTTAATTGCGTTCCCTTGCCTGCTTCGGAACGTATCGTCAATTGCCCGCCTGCGCTGCGGGCCCGTTCTTCCATACTAAACAGACCGACGCCTTTGGGAGAAGTCTCTCTTGAAAATCCTTTGCCCTCGTCTTCGACCCGAACTTCGACGAAACCGTCCGTCTCGTGAATGCTTACGCGAGCCTCCGAGACGTCTGCATATTTGCCGATATTGGTCAGCGCTTCCTGGATGACCCGATACATTGTCGTTTCTTTATTCGGATCCAGCCGTTTCCGCAAATTGCATTCGAAATCGACTTTGATCCCGTAATGTCTGCCATAATTTTCAATGTAGGTTCGGATGGCGGGCACGACTCCCAAGTCATCCAATACCGACGGGCGCAATTCCCAAGCCAATCCGCGTACTTCCTCTATGATGGCCGCGACATTCCGGCGAAGAACTTCAAGTTCTTCGAACTTCGTCTGAGCAATGACCATGTCCATTTGAATCAGCAACGAAAACAAGCTTTGCCCTATGCCGTCATGCAGCTCGCGCGAAAATCGCCTTCGTTCTTCTTCTTGAACTTCTATCACATGCGTCATCATATGCTTCAGTTCGGCTTCGACTCTTTTTAGTTGCGTTACTTCGTTTCGGATCGCAAGATACTGATACGGCCGGTTTTGCTCGTCCAGGAAGGGAACGATGGTTGTGTTGACCCAGTAATATGTGCCGTCTTTCGCTTTGTTCTTTATATCGCCGTGCCACACGCTTCCGGAAGAAATCGTTTGCCATAAATTGCGCATGAATGCTTTATCGTGGTATCCGGAATTGATGATCCGATGATCTTGCCCGATCAATTCATCATACGAATATTTGGAAATCTCGCAAAACTTATCGTTAACGTATTGAATGATGCCGCGGTGATCGGTCATTGCTACGATAGAAGATTCGTCTAAGGCGAATTTGATATCGGTCAGCTGCTTTAACGATTGTTTCAACCCGTCTCGAAAGGCCGGATCGGCGATATGAATGTCCAACTGCTCAGATAAATAGTCGGCGTCTTGCGCAATTAGTTTAGGATTTCCTTTATTGGCATCGTTATTCAAACTGGAGCAGTCCTTTCTTTAATGCATACTTGACCAGTTCCGGTCTCGTTTTTAGTCCCAGCTTCTCCATTACGTTGCTTTTATGCGATTCCACTGTTTTTACGCTGATGACCAGTTGCTCGGCAATCTCTTTGTTGCTGTATCCTTTTGCGATCAGCGATAAAATTTCTTTTTCCCGTTCGGAGAGGGTTTCGTACGAGCTGGCGTTTTCGCCATGCCTCAGCTTCTCTAAATATTCGCCCATCAGCCGCTTTGTCGCCGTTGGATACAAATAAGCTTGTCCGGCTGCGACGGATCGGATCGCCGTCAACAACTCCTCGTGCGGGGCACTTTTTAATATATACCCGGACGCCCCTGCTTGAATGCCGCGGAATAAATATTCGTCGTCGTCGTGCATGGTCAAGATGAGTACGGCGATGTCGGGAAATTGCTGTTTCAATTCCGATGTGGCCGTAAGCCCGTCCTTGCCGTGAGGCATGTTCAAATCCATCAGCACGACATCCGGAAGCAGTACGCTTGCGGCTTGTATCGCCTCGTCACCGTCCGCCGCCTCGCCGACGACTTCGATTTGCTCTTTGCCATGCAGCAGCATTTTCAGTCCAGACCGGACCACGGCATGATCGTCCACCAATAAGAGCTTTACCATGATGAGCCCCTTTCTTCACGGCGTACTGCCGATGGTTGTTGGTATATCCACTATAACAAACATACAACAATTCCGGAAATATCAATGTCCGGAATTCAAATGGTATTGTTCAATAGTAAGGCTATGTTCGGCAAATGGTCGATAATGAGCGTCACATCCTGATTCGTATATTGTTCCAACGAACGTCTTGCCATGAGCAGCAGACCGATAACCGCATTTCCTTGCAATAAAGGAACGACCGCGGCGGATCGCAGCTGTTCTGCCGCGAGCAGCGGACATTCGTTCGATATTTTGCCGTTAGGGTCTGCTTGTTCGCTCCAAATCACCGGTTTGCCCGTACGGAGCGATAGTCCGTCCGGTCCGGCTCCCGGCTTTACCACCATCCTTCGATAGCGGTCGTTCCGGTTGCCGTAAGCATACTGCCATTGAAATCGCTGCCCATAGGACCCGACAAGCGACAATGAGGCGAAATCGCTTGACGTTTGTAGGCACAAGCGATCCAGTTCTTTTGCGATTTGCAGTGCGATCACGGGCATTTATGGTCGCCTCCGTCCCATGAATAAAAGTGAGATCATATCGTCTGATCTTATTGTAGCCCTTCTATTGCCGTTTGTAATTCGGGGAATTCCCTTAAATACGGATCAGGGAAAACCCCTCCGCTGCCCGCGAATACCTACGTGTGCTGTGATTTTTCTCACCAAGATAAGGTATGGCAGCATGGAGATTTGGCGATTGAATTTATGAAGTGGATGGGGCCCATGCATCGTTTGACGGAGGCCAAATTCCGCGATTTGATGATGTTCGGCAAGCCGGGTGCCCTTTGTACCGTGCTTATAGCAAAATGCAGCATAGATTCAACCATTTGTTCTAATCATATAAATGAAGATACCTAGCATCATAGAGCCAAAACTCCCGATACAAAGGATATATTCGTTAAAGAACATTGTGTTCGTATACTGGTTTAAAATAAAGAAACGATATATTTTAGAGTTCGGGTTGGCATCGTCTCCGCCTAGCTCGATCAAAAGTTTATTTTGATAATCGATCTGCGCGATAACGAGGACGACGATCAATAATGATAAAGCGATCGAAAGTATAGCTGCAGGAGGGTTGCCGGCACCGGATTTAGCGAGAAGCTTGACGGACTCTATACAAATAGAGACGAGTAATGCTGCAAAAAATATCAACGCTGTGATGACAAATAGCAGGCCTGGATTTCCGTTCCCTGAAATTCGTGTGGGCGGAATTGTAAACAGGAGTACAAGTAATAACGATATGACACACATTGCAAATGAAACGACGCAAACGATCCGATTCCTCAAAGGACCACTCCTCCGTAATCGTCATGCTCATAACCACCGCCCCGCATCCGTGGACGCTGGCAGTGGCATGTGTATAAATATTTTAAACAACGCCGGGCTGCATCCGGCGTTTTTTTGCAAATGTATTTTACATCTTCGGCTTCTCAATGATAATATTTATGTAATCTATTCATTATTAAACGATAAATTGTATCGTCTCTTTCCCCACTCGCTTGTTTAAAGGAGCCGTCGTCATGCTGCAGAAATGGAGTCTTCGGACCCGGCTATTCGCAATTTACTCGTTGATCGTGTTTCTCATTATTCCTCTCTCCTATGCAATATTTTACCATTATTACAAGTCGATGGCATACCAGACGTTGAACGGTTCGCTGCGACGGGAAGCGACGATATTGGCAGAACAGCTTAGCACGATCATCGATTCGGCGGATTTGCTGGCTATTAATGCGCTGTATAATCCTTCGATCGAGAATTGGATGAAGGAGACGTCGGATTTGAATAACAAGCCGGTGCTCAATGTTTTTAACAAGATGATTCTCGGCCTCAACATCGATCCGGACGGGTTTAACCGCATCTCGATCATTAAAGAATCGGGCACCTTTTTAACGTTTGGCGCAAATTACAACAGGGATCAGGTGAAGAAAAAAATTACGAGTCTCACCTGGTTTGACGATCTTAGCCGAACCGACCGCCTTGTTCTTGCCCCGCACCGGGACGACTGGGATTCGAAAGGGAAAATGGTCGTTTCCGTCGTTCGCAGGGGAGCTCCCGGTACGCTAATCGAAATTCAGATTCCGTATTCTTACTTGGATGCCATACTGTCAAAAGGTAAATACATAACGAACGGCAAACAAGTGATTTTGTACGAGGGAGACCGTCAAATCATACATCCCCTCACTCCGCTTCAACCTCCATCGGGCCAGGAAGTAACCGCCGAGCAAAATCTGCGCAATTCTGGCTGGAAGCTTGTCGTTACGCAGCCGATCGACTTGCTGCTTAAGTCGGTGCGAGAAACCGGGTATTGGATGGCTGCGATCGCGGTAGGACTTTCACTGCTGTCACTGGTCATGTTTTATTTTTTTACGACGAGAACGACAAGACCGCTTGTGCAGTTAAGTCAGACGATGGCGAGACTTCCCGGAGATGCGCGTACGAACGTGGAGCTGGAGAAGCTGTTTGCCCGTTGGGATGATCGGGAAACCCACAATGAAATCGTCCATTTGTACCATGCTTTCAAAGATATGCTGGAGCGGCTCGAGGAATCCAAGCAGCAGGCTGTCGATGCGCATTCTCGGGAGCTGCAGGCACAGTTTCTTGCGCTTCAGGCTCAAATGAACCCGCACTTTCTGTATAACACGTTAACTTTGATCGGCATGCTTGGCATGGAGGACGGGAACGAAGAGATTTTAAAAATAACGAGCGAATTGGTCCAAATGCTTCGCTATATTTCTTACGAAAGCCGCGAGCTTGTATCGTTAAAAGAGGAAATCGATCATACGCTCCGTTATCTCGACATTATGGAAACGCGTTACCGCGGTCATCTTTTTGTTGACGTCCGAATGCAAGGAGATCTTAGCAAAGTATGCGTACCTAAACTTACCGTACAGCCTTTTTTGGAAAACTGCGTGAAACACGGCTTTGAAGGAAAAAAGTATCCTTGGCGCATCGAGCTGAGCATATCCGTTTCGAATACGGGCTGGAGCGTTCATATCCGAGATGACGGGGATGGCTTTGATGCCGAGTATTTGCAGAAATTTACCGCCAAACAAAGCAATTTTAAGCGCAACGGCATGTTTAACGATCAAGGCAGCATGGGGATATTAAACACGTACATCAGGCTGCATCACACGTTCGGCAGCGCGCTGCAATTTGAAATTGGCAATAACGAAGCAGGCGGCGCGTCTATATTTTTGGGTTGCAAGTTGGCAGAGGAGGAAGGCAGCGTTGATCAAAATATTGCTTGTGGATGATGAAGTGGCGATTAGCAGCGGAATGAAAAAGCTGATCGCTAAACTGGACGGGGAAAGCTTTGTCGTTGCGGAAGCCTACGATGGGGCCGAAGCACTCGAGATGATCGAGGAATTCGATCCCGACGTATTGCTGACGGATATGCGTATGCCGCGTATGGACGGAATGCAGCTGCTTCGCGAAGCGAGAAAGCGTAAGCCCGACCTGCTGACGGCGGTCATCAGTGCTTATTCCGACTATGATTATATTCGGGAAGCGATGCTGATGCACGCATCGGATTATTTGCTTAAGCCGATTACGGCCCATTCGCTTCGAGAGCTGCTGGACAAGTTGAAGCAAAAATATGAAGGGCTCTTTCGCAACAAGGAACAGGAAACCGTTGAGATGCTTCTGCAGGGAGCGCCCTCGGAATATTGCCTTCCGGTGTTAAACTACGCTTACTATGCGCTTCTTCTCGTCTGTGCAGGCCCATATAGCAATGGAGTCGTCGAGATGTGCCCGGGTGAATCGTTCTGGCAGTCGCGAATTGTCGCCAGCCGCCTGGAGTCGCTGGAACAGCTTGGGATCCGACATTGGCTTGCTAACGGCGAGCGATCCAATGAACGGCTCGTTGTGCTGGCTTCCAACCGCGACGACGCCGAGGATTGCATAAGAAGGGAACTAGACGATTTCATCGGACAAATTGCGGCAGGCCCCATTCCCGTGACGTTTGCCATCGATACGGGACTGTCGATGAATCAGTTATCGGCAAGCAGCAAGCAGTTGCGAAGAGAATTGCTGCAGTCATTAATTTTCGCGAAGTCGTCACTTTTGTATGTGAAGGACAATGCCCCGAAAGAGACGGACGCGGAGCGTTCGTTTGTGGAGGAAACGGCAAAAGTAATGGAGGCAGTAGGGCAGAAAAGGTACGAATTGCTTACAGAAGAGCTGAATAAATTAACGGCTAGTTGGGAAGCTCATTATGCGACCCAGTACGTGATCTTGCAGACGCTGTATCGCGTATTGGCCGGGCTCGGACAGCTTGGTCTCGACCGCCAAATGGATTTGGAGATGCTCGTGTCCCAATCGCAGAGTTACCATGATTTGAACGAGAAATTATCGCCGTTTTTTTACGCGTTGTTCCAATCGGCCGACTTGGAGTATAAGCCGCCTTCATCGTATAGCGTCGTCGAGCAAGTGGAGCAATATTTGAAAGCGAATTACCGCGAAGCGATCTCGCTGCAAAGTTTATCCCGCGAATTCGGCCTTGTACCGAACTATTTGAGCGTTCTATTTAAAAAAGAAAACGGGCTTACTCCACTTGAGTATTTGATGGATTACCGAATCAACGAAGCGAAGCGCATTATGGATGCGCAGCCTAACCTGCTGTTGAAACAGGTATCGAGCGAGGTAGGGTATGCCGATCAACTGTACTTCAGTCGCGTGTTTAAGAAACGGACAGGCCTTTCTCCTTCCGAGTATGTTCAATCCCGACAACGGTAATTTGTCCATAAAGTCCTGCGATTTGTCTATTTCCATTGCGATAGGCGCTGAATATAATTGAAAGCGTTATCAATGTTAGGAATAGGCAAAAATACAGCGAGTTATAGGCAGATGCGGGGTGCATATGTAGTGGAAGAACGGTTACAGCGTTTCAAAAGCAAGCTCTATCAATGGTTTCACAAATATAAAGATCCGGTATATCGGCAATTTCTGAAATACAAAGAACGCGATATGATTTATATTATTCCGTTTGTACTCCTTTCGCTGAAAGTAAGACTGCAATATTTTTACTTTCTGCTGTCCTCGGAACAAGGTTTTCCCCAGTCTGACGATACCCGGTGGTATATCCACTACGCGCAATCCTTGATTGCAAACCATACGATCGGTCGGGATATGAACGATATTTTGTATATTGGGTATAATTTCTTGCTTGCACTGCTGCTGGCGATATGCAAGGATCCCGTTTACATCATTTTCATCCAGGCTGTTACGGCAGCTTTGTGTGTGATTCTGGTTTACAAAATTGCACAAATGCTGTTCAACCGAACAACCGCCGTGATCGCTTCGTTTATATACTGCTATCACGCTTGGGCTATTACGTTGTGGTCCTCCTATATTCTTTCGGACAGCTTCTTTATTAGTTTACAGCTGTTATGCGTTTACTTTCTTCTGAAATGGATGGAAACGAAGAAGAACAGCTACAAAATACTGTTTTTCGTTATGGCGTTTTATTTGTTCATTTTCCGGCCGGCCGGCATTATCACCGTATTGTTTATGATGATGTATTTATTCATCAATGCCCAGAAGGAAACATGGCTCGCCTTTTTAAGAAAATATAAGTATATTTCGAGCGGTTTACTGGCTGCTGTCATCGTTACGTTTGCTGTTCTTTTTATGGGAGGAAAGCTTGACCCGCTTCTCGCCTCCATGCAATTTAATGCGAAAAAAGTATTGTATAACATTTATGCGAACGGCTGGATTTTTGATAGCCCGTCGCCTCATGACCATCATTTCAAGCCGAATTACAAAATCAATATCATGAACAGTTTAATTATGAGTTTCCTCGTCAATAATTGGGATCATATCATGGTGATTTATGGAAAAAGAGCTGCTGCCTTTATCGGAAGATGGGTATGGTCGACCGATTTGACGAGTCTCAGAGGTATGGTCAAGTTTGTCGAACAAGCGTTCCCGACGATTTTGTTTTTTATCGGGTCTATTGCCGCCGTTTGGAACGGATTGTTTCGAAAGTCGTCCATTGTATGGCTGATCATCGTTAATGTATATATTTTTTGCATTATCTTCTTCATTGACGGAATGTACAGATACAAGGCGCCGGCGATCCCGTTTATTGCGGTCGCGATTGCTTACGGAGGGGATCGAGTGATCCGGGGAGCCATCTTCATTGTAAAATATGCATGGATGCGATTAGGGGCCAAAGGGCCGGCATCGGCCGGTCAAAGTCTTTCTGCTGAATTGAACAAAGTGCAGTCGGGTTAATTATAGCTGCGAATAAAATAAGGAAGTCGATGATAAGGCGCCAGTAGTATGCTGGCGCTGTTTGCATTTTTCTACGTCAGGGAGAAGCATATGATAAATATATATAAATTGGAAAATAGTTAATTGTCCATAAACACCTGCGATTTGTCTATTCTCGTTCAGATACTCGAGAGATATAATTTATGAAAGCGATGCCATTATTTAACTTCTTATCAACGAAAAATAGATGTATGTGCCTCTCCTAGTTATTTGTAGGAGAGAATTCATATGCATGAAAAGCAATGAGAGGAGTTAGGCCCTTGTTACCCTATAAAGCATTTCCAGCCCAAGGTAGTGAGCATCTTTCTCTTCCGCTCCGACTATGTTCCATTGATTACCATCGAGAGCCGTCTGTTACGAATCCATATAGCTTTAATGTTTGCCAAGTTATTGTTGGCATTAAAGGCAGGGGGGTGATGCGTCTTCACGGAGAAAAAGAATTCGTTCTGAAAACGGGGCAGGCTGTTATTATTAAGCCGGGAATTACACATGAATTCCAAAAGCAGGACGAAGCATGGGAGACGGCGGCCGTCTGGTTTGATTGCAATCCGTTTGTACTATCACAATTTCGCTTGCGTGCCCACAAACCTTTGGATCTGCATTCTTCGAGTAGAGTGATGGATCTGATTGAACGATTGCAGCGGCATACGCAGTCGGAAGAGGGAACAGCGTTAAAAACGTCGGAGATGATTTATTCGCTGCTGCTGGAGATTAAATTGCAATCCGAAAGTTTACAGCAAAAAGCGTCTTACCCGGTGCTGACCACGCAAAAAGTAATGGATTATATTCATAAGAATTACTCGCGAAAGCTCAACCTCGACGAGTTTTCCAGAGTATTCGGGTATACACCACAGCATTTAAACCGTATATTCAAAAAGGAATCAGGCTATTCTATTTATCAATACATACTGAAAGTACAGTTGGAACAAGCAGCGGATATGCTGGGGAACGAAGAATTCACGGTAGAGCAAGTAGCCGATGAAGTTGGGATGGAGTGGCGTTCCTTTTACCGATTGTTTCAACGAAAATACCAAGCGTCGCCCGGAGAGTTCCGGAAACATATTAAAAAAACATCAAGCTGACACACGAAATCCCTACGGCGAAAAAAAAGCCGTACGGGATTTTTCATTTATAAAGCAGAAAAAAGCATAAAAAAAAGGTTCCCATTGGGGAACCTTAAGAGTATGAAAGCGCGATCCGAGGAGGGAGGCGCTGAAAAACCGATAAATAACGAATTACCTTTACAACATGAATTATAGAGCAGGAATCCTGTAAAAAACATGTTTAAAAGAAATATGCTATATGGTTATTCTGAATGCTTCTTTGCTCTAATAACTAAACAACATTCTTTTGTTCTTTTTCACCATATTTAGGTTCAGTCCGTACATAACAATAAACTACTGATTTCGATACACTGAGCATAGTGTCATGAAAAACGTGACGGATGGGAGTGGAACCATGAATTTACGCTAATCGATTGAATTCCAAATTCCAACATTCGAAGCACACTAGAGGAGGAGAAAAAAAGAATATGAAGAAAAGTTTATCTGCTATTTTATCCCTGGCTATGGCGTTCTCGATGTTTTCTTCCGTAGCGTTGGGCGCAGAAGGTGAAGGTGATGCTGACGCAGCGAAAACATCCGCTAACTTCAGCGACCTGAAAGATCTCGATGCAGCAACAAAAGCGAAGTTTGACGCAATGATTTCCGCTGGCGTCTTCGACGGCGTTAAAGAAGGTACGTTCGGGCTGAAAGAAAAAATGAATCGTGCACAATTCGCAAAAGTTGCGGCTCTGATCTTTGGTCTGAAAGTTGACTCTTCCTTGAAAACTTCCAGCTTCACAGATGTGAAAGCTGACGATCCAGCTAACGGATACGCGCTTCCTTACATCGAAGCAGTAAAAGCAGCCGGTATCACTGACGGTTATGCTCCCGGACAATTCAACCCAGCTGGCGAAGTAACGAAAGAGCAACTCGCTACTTTCTTGATTCGCGGTCTGAAAAAAGATAAAGACGCTCAAGCAACTCCAGGTGTTGCTGACAAAACCGTTTCTGACTGGGCTAAAGGTTATGTTGCACTTGCAATTCAACTGAAGCTTCTGAGCAGCGGTACTGACGGCACATTTGGTGGTGCTTCCGCAGCAACTCGCGACCTGCTTGTTACTTCCGCATACGAAGCTCAAATCCAATATAAGAACTTGAACAAACCGGCTAAAGCTTCCGTAACAGAAGCAAAAGCAGCTGGCGTGTATACGGTTCAAGTAAAATTGGATAGAGACGTTGACACGAAGAAAGCAACACTGTCCTTGAAAAAAGGCAGCACTGATATCGCAACTACTGTGAAGTGGGACACCAACAACTCCACTGCAACGTTGACATTGACTGACTCCAAAATCTCCGCTGGTGAGTATTCTGTAACTCTGGGCGGCTTGGATGCAAAAGATCTTGACAAAACCGTTGCAAAATTCACCGCTGAGAACGAAGTACTGAAGAGCATCGACTTCCTGAGCGCGAACGACACGATCGCTTACTCCGATAGCGTAGTACTCAAGCTGGCTGCTAAGAACCAATATGGCGAGAAAGCTTCCTTCTCCGCCGGCGGTTACAGTGTGTACGGTGTTGATAACGGAAGAATTACAAAAGCAGACGACGGCACATTGCTGCTTAAGCTTGATACAAAAGAAGAAAAGTATCAGCAAGGTGTAACGATTATCCCGATTACAATCGTGAACAACGATCAGTATCTTACGGTGTCCAAGAGCTTCAAGTTGGGTACGGCTCCGATCCTGTCCAAGCTGGAACTGGGCGAAGCGCAATACTCCAACACGGAAGCAAAAGCAATCACTTCTAAGGGCGAATCGGCTTCATACGAACTGAATCTTTTCGATCAATACGGCGGTATGTTCGGCTATGATTCCAACCTGCAAGAAATCAGTAGTAATGCAAGTGAGTGGAAAAATATTGTCAATGTAATCTGGAATGACTACGTTGGTGACTCGACAGGCAAATCGGTAATCGAGCCGAGCTTCGAAGACAATGGCAATAATATTCCGAGAATGAAGCTTACTCTGACTCAGAATATCGACAAGTCTGCAGATTATGGCTTTACTGTAACGACGCAAGCGGCTACGGCAACCGGCAAAGTGAAGGTTCAATCGGCGAAAGTGGCGACAAAGGTTGAGATTGGCGACTTTAACGATGTGATCGCTGTCGGCGACAAGGACGTTTACATCCCGGTCATTGCATACGATGCGCAAGGAAACCAATTGACCTTGGATGATTTGACCAGCGACACGAACCGCGATCGTATCCAAATCACCAGCTCTTTTGCTGAGCAGAAGATCACTAATTCTGGCGCCCACAAAGGTAGCATTCACTTGAAAAACCTTGATGGTGTAAGTAAAAATAGCGCAATCTCGGTAACGGTAATGATCGCGACGCCGAATGCACAAAGCACCTCTACAAGAACGTTTACGGTAAGTGAAGCTCGTTATCCGGAGAAGATCAAAGAAGTGGTTGCACCGGCAAAAGAATATGTTCAAGGTGCATCTTCCAGCTTTAAGTATGTTCTTCTCGACCAATTTGGCAAAGAAATGAACTACCAGTCGTCTAGCGTAACAAACGAAGTATATATGACTCTTGAGGGCAGCAGCAACTTTAGACTGACGAAAGACGATGATTCGCAAGAAGGAACTCGCTACGAAACAACTATGTTTAATGCTAACAATGAATGGGATCCGAATTCCTACAAAGCTTTCAATGAAGGGTTCAGAATCGTTGCAGATACTGCTGCAGCTGCTAGTGATAAAGCAAAACTTCGCATTGAGATCCGTAAGAACGGTGTAACGCTTACTAAGACAGAGAAAGAACTCGGAATCACAGCTAACAACGCGGATCTGAACTATAGCGTGAAGGCTCTGAACACGATCATGAATACACGCGATCACGCGCTTACTAGTGCGGTTAGCAGCCCGAACCCGCAACCGGTAGTTTCCGTTGGTGGCGATGGATATCTAGCTCCGGCTGGATCAGTACCTGGAAGATATGTAAAGGATTCTGTAGTACATGTAGTGTACAGCCCGTTTGCCAAAGAGGTGGAGCTTGTCGTAACCAACTCTTCCGGAGATAAGGTGGCCGTACCGAGAACCGTAATTAAAGGCGTTACCTCCTCGGACAATGTTTCCTTGCAAATCGGAAAGGATGCCGACAAGTGGCGCGCGATTGGCTATAAAACCGGAACTGCAATTCTTAGCGTAACGTATGTAAACCAAAAAGGCGAAATGAAGACGGCCAATCAAACCGTAACAGTCAAGGGCGATCGCCAGAAAGTCGAGTCGCTTACGGCCGGCAAGAAGCGGGTGAAAGCTTCTGCAGGAAGCACTTATAAAATCGCCGACGCTTACACTGGGCCGCTTTCCAAAGGCTTGATGGATCTCAAAGTAGCGGATCAGTTCGGCATCGTTCTCGATGGCATTGATGTTTACGATTATAATTATGTGTTCGGCATTACCTTTATCGCTACCAATATTTCGCTGAAAGGCGCCTTATCTGCAAACCCGGCAGACAACGAAGTACGGATCAACGGCAACGATGTTTCTATTGGCAGCAATGTCGCCGGGTTTGACTTGACGGCCGTCGCTCCTTCCGGACTGTCTGTCTCTACGGAAGTGAATTCGAATTAACACAGGTTTATTTGACGAAAAAAATGCGAATCAGCAAACAACAATAGGGAGCCCTTGGAGGCTCCTTATTCCTTTTTCTGCATGCCTAGCCAAGCTAAGCATAAATATTCGGTGCAAGTCTGGTCGAGGAAAGATTAGCTGATAGGCAACTGGTGGAGAGATCCTAAGTGAAGCCCTGAGACAAAGTAACTCCTATGGCGAATTGAATTATTTCGAGGAAGCTTAATGGTCATCTAATTAATTCAGACAATCGACATCGAACTTTTAGTTCTGCAATAAAACAGGACTTTATTTTAGTATTTACGCTTCAAAAAGGGATCCGAATCGGCCCTCTCAATAATAAGTCACATAGCTTTCAATCCTACCTAACGAAACACCCCGGGTACATGCCGGTAGAAATGCTGATTCGATTCCAGCAGTTAATGACGTTGATCGCCATAATTAATTTGACATACTCTTTTTCGTCGAAATGTGCACGAACTTTCTCGTATACGTGCTGCGGCACTCCAGCCTCGGAAACCTTGGTGACGTATTCGGTCAGCTCGAGGGCCGCTTTTTCTTTATCCGTATAAATAGGTGTATCCCGCCATGCGGTCAGAAGCACGATCCGTTCGAGACTTTCCCCCGTTTGAAGCAAGTCCTTCGCATGCATATCGATGCAAAAAGCGCATCCATTAATTTGCGAAGCGCGAATTTTGATCAACTCATATAACGTATGGTCAATCCCGCTATTTCTTGTAAATTCCTCGAACTTCAACATCATCTGCAAAACTTCCGGGTTTGTACTCGTATAATCCAATCTTGGTTCCATTTGCCATGCTCCTCCGCCAGTTCTGATTTTGGTCTTACGTACTTAAGACGGGATAGCTTATTTTTTTGTGACGAAATGAGGATAGAACATTTAAAAATAGTAAACCGTGTACGGAAAAAAACTTGACTTTAAGATAATAAACATATCCTGCGACTTGAGATGCGAGGGATTATATTGCTCATTTGTACTTTATAAAATATATAATGCACATTAATAAAAATATTTTTTCTCTAACTCCAACTAAATAGTATGTACAATATAATTTATATAATGTACACTAATAGATGAGTAATGCATATTAAATGCAGGAGGGTTAGATATTGACATTCGCCGTCGGAATAAGCGGAGTAGGTAGAATAGGCAGATTACTGGTCAGAAAAATGTGCTCGGAAAAACAACCGTATCAATTGAAAGCAATCAATTGTATTTATCCTGTTGAAACGATCGCGCACCTCTTGAAATATGATACGGTGCACGGGAGATGGGATGCAGACATTTCCATCGTCGACGGAAAGCTTGTCATTAACGGAGAAGAAATACACATTATTTCTGAGCGCGATCCGGCTCATATCGCATGGCACGGTTTCGACGTAAGTTTGGCGGTAGATGCTACCGGTAAGTTTAACAACAGGGAAGGGGCTGGCATGCATTTGGCCGCAGGTGCATCGCACGTGCTAATTACCGCTCCGGGCAAGCGTATGGATTTTACAGTGGTGATGGGTGTTAATGATCATCTATACGATCCCCGAAAGCATCGATTGTTATCGACGGCTTCGTGTACGACCAACTGTTTATCTCCCGTCCTGCATATTTTGGATCAAGCATACCAAGTTCGAAGCGGGTGGATGACTACGGTTCATGCCTACACATCGGATCAGAACCACTTGGATAACCCGCATAAAGATCTTCGGCGAGCACGTGCATGCACGCAATCGATCGTTCCGACGACGACCGGCGCGGGGACAGCGCTAATCGATGTACTGCCGCATTTGACTTCGCGAATTCAGGGCGTTTCGCTTCGCGTTCCGACGCAGGACGTATCGCTTGTTGATTTGACGGTGCAAGTAGCTAAGCCCCCGGTTAGTCTGGAACAGGTGAGGTCGCTGTTCAAGACAGCATCCGAAGGAAGTATGTCTTCTTACGTAGGTTACTCTGAAGAACCTCTTGTATCCGCTGATTTTATAGGTTGCTCCCATTCCGCTGTCGTCGACGGGCAGACGATGATGGCGATGGGCGACCAGATTAAGGTGCTAGCTTGGTACGATAATGAATGGGCATACGCCTGCCGCGTAACCGATTTTGTACGGACCATAACGGAAAGGGTGAATCAACTATGCACAACGCCTCTCCTATTCCAATAGAACTGGGAACCATCATTTGCAAGCATTGCATGTCGGTAATCGGTACGATCGATTCGGAAAAAGTTACGCTATATTACTCAGAATGTCCGGACAGAGATTGCATAAATTCGCGGATAAACTTTGATAAAAAGGAATACGACGCTAATCTTCGGTTGGAGGGATGATGTAGCATGGAGGCCAATGTACAGCAGTTGCAGGTTGAACCCGTTCATTATAATTTATCCGTCCCCCGGTTGGTGGAACTGGCAGTCGAGCGAAAAGAAGGCGTCTTATCGGAAACGGGCGCGTTGCACGTATTTACCGGCAAATACACCGGGAGGTCTCCTAAGGATAAATTTATCGTCAAAGAACCGTTCGTGCTGGACAAAATCGATTGGGGGACCGTTAACCAGCCGATGACGCAGCAGCAATTTGATCGGCTATACCGAAAAGCGCAGCAGTACATGGCGGAAAAGGAGCTGTTCGTTTTTGACGGTTTCGCAGGGGCAGATCAAGAACACAGGCTTCCGATTCGCATCGTCAACGAGTATGCGTGGCATAATTTGTTTGTACACCAGCTGTTCGTCCGCCCAAGCAGGGAAGAACTGCTCGGACATAAAGCCGAATTTACCGTCGTCGCGCTGCCCGGCCTGAAAGCGGACCCGGCGGTAGACGGTACGCGCACGGAAACGTTCATCAGCATATCCTTCGAGAGAAAGCTAGTATTGATCGGAGGTACGGAGTACGCAGGGGAGATGAAGAAGTCGATATTCAGCGTACTGAATTATTTGCTCCCTTCCAAAGGCGTGCTGCCGATGCACTGCTCGGCAAACGTAGGCTCATCCGGCGATGTCGCCTTGTTCTTCGGTCTTTCCGGTACAGGAAAAACGACGCTATCCGCCGATCCATACCGTCAATTGATCGGGGATGACGAGCATGGGTGGACTGAAGCGGGAGTGTACAACTTTGAAGGCGGCTGCTATGCCAAATGCGCTCATCTTTCTCAAACGAAGGAACCGCAAATTTGGCAGGCTATTCGATACGGCTCGGTTTTGGAGAACGTCGTGCTTAATTCGAAGACAGGTACGGCGGACTATGACGATACGCGGATTACCGAAAACACGCGTGCAGCGTATCCGATCGATACCATCCCTGAAGCGATAATTCCGGGAGTAGCCGGCCATCCCCGTGTAATCATTTTCTTAACGGCTGACGCATTCGGCGTATTGCCGCCGATCGCCAAGCTTACGAAAGAACAGGCGATGTACCACTTCCTATCCGGCTATACTTCGAAACTTGCCGGTACGGAGCGGGGTGTAACGGAACCGGAGGCCACGTTCTCCGCGTGCTTCGGGGCACCCTTTCTTCCGCTGCCGCCTACGGTTTATGCGCAAATGCTTGGCCGGAAAATCGACGAGCAGCAGGTGAAAGTGTATTTAGTCAACACTGGCTGGACGGGAGGGCCGTATGGCGCTGGGGAGCGGATGAATTTATCGTATACTCGGGCGATGGTGACTGCGGCGCTGAACGGTTCGATTGAGCAGGCCACTTTTACCGTAGACCCGGTATTCGGACTTCAATGCCCTGATTTCGTGCACGGGGTGCCAAGCGAAGTTTTACAACCGTGCAATACATGGCGTAACAAAGAGGCGTACGAGATGGCTGCCCGCGAGCTTGCAGAACGGTTTATCCGTAATTTTCATCAATTTTCAAATGTAGATTCCCAAGTCGCCATGGCCGGGCCTGCATTTAAATAGAATAGTGTATTTTATGAAAGGCATACTGCCCGCTGCAGCATGCCTTTTCTTTATATAACCGTGAACTCGAATCCCGATTATCTTAATCGATTTCCAATTCATTTCTTACTTAACGACTTTCACTAGCTTTACTCTATAAAAACAAGTTCCTTATTTTTACAGATGCAACCCTCGATTCTTCTATAATTTTAGCACTCGCTTTCGAGGTCAGAATACTCAATATTCTCGACATTTTTCGAGTTATTTTTTATTAAAATACTTAAATATATCTTGCTCTAATGCAGATATATATGTCATAATTATTACATCAGATATAACCACATACGCCGTCTGGAGCTGTTGCAAAAAGTGTACGAACGATATAAAGAATACATGAGGTACGTGCACCAAATATACCGAAAATGCATGGACGTCGGTTATCCGCTTTTCCTGAAATACAAGGATCTAGAGTTTCTATATATTATTCCATTTTTATATCTGTCTCTGAAAGTGAGATTAGATTATTTTTTTTATTTGAAGTCGTCTGATATAGGCTTTCCCCAGTCTCCGGACTCCCAATGGTACCTCGATTATGCACGCGCTTTGATGACAAGCTTCAAGATCGGTCTGCACATGGACGATATTTTATATCTCGGTTACAATTTATTGCTAACCTTGCTGCTTGCCGTTTTTAAGGACCCCATCGCGATCATTTTCATCCAGGTCATCGTCGCCGGACTGAGCGTCATTCTTGTATATAATATTGCACGGATGCTGTTCAACAGAGTAACGGCTGTCATTGCGTCATACTTTTATGCCTATTCTTGGGATATTACCCTGTGGTCTACATATATACTATCCGATAGCTTTTTTATAACGCTTCTGCTCCTAAGCATCTATTGTCTGTTGAAGGCGATAGATACGAAGAAAAAGAAATATACCGTACTGTTTGTACTCATTTCTGTGCTCATGCTTGTGTTTAGGCCGGCGGGCATCATGTCCGTTGCTTTTATTATGCTGTACATCGCCATTATTCACCGGAAAACGATGACGGCATTTATCGTTAAGTACAGGCTTGCCATCGGAGGAGTCGTTACGGCGGCGGTTGTCGCTTGTATATTCCTCTTTTTAAATCACAAGCTCGATCCGCTGATCGAATCCATGCAGTTTAACGCCAAGAAAGTTCTGTACAATATATACGCCAACGGTTGGATCTACGACAGGCCGTCACCTTACGATTATAAATACAGGCCCGATTATACAATTAACGTATTGAACAGCCTTATCCTTAGTTTTATAATTAACAACTGGGATCATGTATTAATCATATACGCCAAAAGAACCGTGGCCTTCCTCGGTAGATGGGTGTGGCAGACGGATCTGCAAAGTGTAAACGGTATCATAAAGTTTGCGAAGCAGTCGCTGCCGACTGCATTGTTTATGACAGGAACCATCGCCGCGATCGTCAACAGGCTGTTTCGAAAGGCATCCGTCGTGTGGCTGACCATATTCGCCGTTTTCGTATTTTGTATCATATTTTTTATTGACGGATTGTACAGATACCGCGCGCCCGCAATGCCATTCATGATCATTGTGGCCGCTTACGGAGCTGACAGAGGGATTCGCTTGGTTTGGATCGTTGCCAAAATAATGATGGGGAAGCTGAGCCGCTATGGGAGAAGAAAAAGTACTGATTGTAGTTCCGGCATTCAATGAACAAAACAACATTTTGAAAGTAATCGGCGATATAAGGGAAAGTATTCCCGATTTTGATATTCTCGTCGTCAATGATTGCTCCCTGGACGGCACGTCGGCCAACGCAAGAAAGGCGGATGGCGTCAAGGTCGTCGATCTTCCGTACAATTTGGGCATTGGCGGGGCGGTACAGACCGGCTTCAAATACGCATATGCGAATCAATACGATTACATGGTGCAGATTGATGGCGACGGCCAGCATATTCCAAGAGAGGTCGACAAGCTTCTGGACGCCATGTCGCGCAGCGGATGCGATATGGTGATCGGGTCAAGGTTTCTCGATATCCAGTCGTACCGAACGACATGGACCCGCAGACTCGGTATCAAAGTGTTTTATCTTTTGTTCAGGCTGCTGATTCAGACGAAGGTAACGGACAGTACTTCGGGCTTCCGGATTTACAATAAGAAAAGCATTGCATTGTTATGCCGGCATTATCCCGACGATTATCCCGAGCCGGATGCCATCATTCTTTTGAAAAAACACGGGCTCACCATCAGCGAAGTGGGCGTAGAGATGAGAGAACGCGAACACGGTTCATCTTCCATCACACCGATCAAAAGTCCATACTACATGGCGAAGGTGATCTTATCGATCTTCTTTTCCTACACAAGAACAAGGTGGTGAATGGGTAGTGGATGGCGAACATATGTATAGCGTTCAAATTATGGGTGTTGCATTCAGCCTGATCATCATTGTTTCCGTGTTTTTAATGGTTAGAGCCCGAATGATCAGAGAAAAATATTCGCTCGTGTGGTTTCTGATCGGATTGTTTACGCTCGTGATGTCGATTTTTAAAGGCATGATGGATTGGTTTTCGAATTTAATCGGCATCGATTATGCGCCGTCGGCTTTCTTTTCCATCCTGATCGCCAGCGCCTATTTGCTGCTGCTGAACACGAGCGTTAGCATTTCGAGCTTGAAGATGCATAACAAAGCGCTTACGCAGGAGCTGGGATTAACCAAACTCAAGCTTGAGGAGCTCGAGAAGAAAATGAACGAAGGTGAATCATAATTAATTACTTGATGCTTTTATTGAGCGTGTCCATGACGGTGGCCGCGCAAACGCTGCTCAAACTAGGCAGCCGAAACGTTAACTTCGAAGGCTCGATGATTAACATCTTATTAGGATATATGACGTCGCCATTAATCGTAGGCGGATTCGCGGCTTACGCTCTGGCTGCAATTATATGGGTATATTGTCTGTCCGCGTTTGATCTCAGCTACGTTACGTTTGTATCCAGCGTACAGTACATTTTGCTCATCTTGGTATCGCTGCTCATCTTTCAGGAGCATATCAGCGTCATGAAATGGGCGGGGACTGGTTTTATTATGATCGGTGTATTTTTTTGGTTGAAAGGATAAACTTTGATGTTCAGGTGTATCGCATATTCGGAATCAATGAAGGACGAATGGGATCAATTTGCATGGACCCGAGGCACGGTATTTCATACGACGGCATTCAGACAAATATTGATTGATTCTATTGGGTATAAGTGCAGCTACCATGCCGTCCTGGACGGAAAAAACCGCTTGTGCGCCATCATTCCGCTTGTGATCGGACGCAACCTTGGGTTGAAAAAGGCAGCGGTATCGCTTCCGTTCGCCAATTATACCGACTTATGCGCAGACAGCGAGGAAGCCTTTCGATTTGCCGTTGAAGCGATCGTACAATTGAAAGCAAAACTCGGATTGAGCTATATCGAGCTGCGGCTGAAGGATCAACGCTTGGACGGTTCCGTTTGGAGCGCCAATCTCCATAACTATACGTTTATGCTCCCACTCTCGGATGACGAGGAGAAGGTATTGTCGCTCTCCAGCGGCAGTAACAGAAACCATGTACGCAAAGTATACAAGAACGGCTGGTTCGACGTTTCTTTTGACAAGAACCGATTGGATGATTTTTATAAAGTATATGTCAGAAGAATGAAACAGCTCGGAACGCCGGCGCCTGATATCCGATTTTTCAAAAGCTTTTTCGAATACTTGCCAGAGCATTCGTGCCTGCTTACCGTGCTGGACAAGCAGACCGGTCAAGTCATTGGCGGCATGCTGCTTATAACGAGTCCGGGTAACGCAACATTGTATTATCCGTACGGCGCCAACTTGACGGAGTACAATAACAAGTATTTGAACAACTTTATGTATTGGGAAGCCGTAAAGTTCGGTATACGAAACGGTTTGAAATATCTTGATCTGGGGCGATCGCCCAAAGGATCGGGGACATACAAGTACAAAGAACAATGGGGGGCCGCACCCGAGCAGCTCCGCTATTTGGTCTATGACGGCGGCGGGGCCGGTGCAGGTCCTCCCGACAAGCAGAGCTTGAGCTTTTTTATAGAACTGTGGAAAAAGACACCCGGATTCATTACCGATCCCGTGGGCAAGAAGCTGATTAAATATATTTTGCCGTGACCGTGACCAGCAACCTATTACATGTTTTCGCCATCGGAGGATGCAAATCATATGAGTAACCCGAATAACTGGAAGCAGTACTTTGACCAAAAGGCCGCAACACATGGAGCGTCTGTCAAATCATCCGATTATTTCGACGACGAAAGCTTTTTTATGCAGAGAAACAACACCCTGCGGTGGTTGGGGGATTTGAAAGGCAAGGAAGTGCTTGATGCCGGCTGCGGAGTAGGTGCTTTTAGCGAACCATTGGTAAAAGACAATACGGTATACGGCGTCGACTTTTCCGTGAAGAGTCTCGAGTTTGCCGCGGAACGCGGTCTTGTCACATCGTCGCAAGACTTGACGGCATTGAATTTCCAGAACGGCAAGTTTGACGTCGTGATGTGCATCGGCGTGATTCAGTTGATCGAACAATACCAGTCTGTCATCCAAGAGCTGGCTCGGGTCACAAAACCGGGCGGGACGCTGCTAATCCAGACATTGCATAATGGCTCGATTCAGCGGAAACTGCTCAAGTTGTTTGAGAAAAGCAAGAAGTTCGACAAAATGTACGCGATGGATGAATTGAGAGACGTATTTGCCAATCACGGCTTTGAACATATCGAATTTTTGAAAATGTATCATCCATTCAAGTTTGTAGCAAGCAGCCGCACCGGCGGGAACGTATCCGATGCGTTCTGCACCTCGTTTGCGATAAAAGGGAGTAAGAAAATTGACTAGGCAGGCTGCTCTTAACGAGACGCATCACCGCATAAACAATATGCTTACATTTGATATAGAGGAATGGTTTCACGCGAATTACGACCATATCAATCCCGATGATTTCAGAGGCAAAGGCTCCAAATTCAGGGCGCACATGGATGCGCTTTTGGAAATGTGCAGCAATACTGGCTCCAAAGCGACGTTCTTCGTACTCGGATGCATTGGGGAAGATTACCCGGATGTCGTGAAGGCTATCGCGCGGGAAGGGCATGATGTCGCATCACACGGCTATGGGCACCAACTGGCATACAAACAAACGTACGATGAGTTTAAGGCCGATGTGAAAAAATCCGTCGATATATTGGAAGATCTAACCGGAAGCAAGGTATTGGGCTACCGGGCGCCTTCCTGGTCGATTGTGGAAAGCAATCTTCACTATCTGGAAGCGCTCGTGGAACTCGAAATGAAGTATGACGCCAGCATTTTTCCGGTAAAAACGTTCCTGTATGGCATCCCTACGGCTCCGACCGAGATCCATAAACCGCGGGTAGACGGCATAGAACTGGACCTTTACGAAGTACCGATGTCGGTAATGAAGCTGGGCGGACGCAATATGGGCTATTCCGGAGGCTTTTATTTCCGATTTTTCCCGACGTTTTTTATTAAGCAGGCCATCCGGTCCGCCAACCGTCAAGGCAGCAACTCCATCGTATATTTGCATCCGCGGGAGATTGACGCAACGGAACAGAAGCTGAGCTTGCCGTCGAAGGAGCATTTTATCCATTATTACAATGTGAGCGGCACGAAAAAGAAGCTTGAACATATATTGAAAAGCTTCAACTTTACTTCCGTATCGGAGCATCTGAAGCACAATTACGGTTTGGATGTGCAGTGACGGTTGTACGGGTAAACAAGCTAAAGAGAGCACTTTTAACGCGGTTGAGCGTCGAGAGTGCTCTCTTGCCGGCTTAGCTGATGATTTATAAATCTTTGGCTCGAATGGTCCATTGACACAAACGCAGATTGTTGCTATACTCAATTCATACATAGCACATCGGAATATATGGTTATCTACCGGATAAACCGGAGACCTCCGCCTTGTTTGGCGTCAGGTCTCTTTTTTTGCTTTTTATGGCCGTTTTTTTTATAGCGGAAAGGTGGAATGAAGATGATTGCTTCCCTTATGGAGAGCAACGCGCTCGAGGCAGCAGCAAGAAGGCTTTATCGACGCTAACGTGATGGTGAAGAAAGCAAGAAGAGGCGATGAAGAAGTCATTGTCATGATCCGCTGGGAATCGGAAGAAGCGTGGAAGAAATGGGAGACGAGCGAGGTTCATCTGGAAGGCCACAGACAAAACAGAGGCAAACCAAAGCCGGAGCATATTATTAGCACCAGCCACGGCAACTATGAAGTGAAAGTAATCAAGAAGCCGTAACGCATTTCGCGAAATCGTGAATCCATAGAAGAGCAGGTACGATGCGAATCGTGCCTGCTCTTTTTGAAGTGACTCGGCAAATGGCATCATGTCCCTATATGAAACTATTATCGATTCGCTTTCGTCTAATAGGAGGGACAGGAGAGGAGACAGACGTATGAAAAGAATCACCGTGCTTGTGTTATTGCTATTTGTTGCAATGACGGGAAATGCATTTGCTTACGATGTGCAGTTAAAACCGTTCCAGGATGTGAAACAAACGGATTGGTTTTACGACAATGTATACTCGCTCGCCGCGCTTGATATTATTAACGGCGAATCCGCCGCCATTTTTAATCCTGACGGGGTGTTGTCGCGGGAAGCTTTCGTCAAACTGGCCGTCGCTTCTACAAGGGCGGATGTGTCGAATATGGCCGGTCCGGCTCCGTCGGATCTTTCTGCGGATCAATGGTCTTATCCGTATATCGCCTATGCGGCTCAGCATCATTGGATCGATTTTATGACCGATGCGTCAGGCAAGTTTTATCCTGAACAGCCGATCACAAGACAAGAAGTAGCTGCGCTTATCGGAACAACGATATTGAACTTGCAGGATGAGTCGGTACGCAACCTGTGGCTGCAGTCCGGATGGGCTAACGAAAAAGAAGCAAAGCCATTCAAGGACGGCCGTCAAATCACCGAATTGATCGCGCCTTATGTGTATTATGCCGTAAACCGAGGCATCATGGAAGGAGACGAGAGCGGCTTTAGACCGAGCGACCCGCTTTCCCGCAAAGAAGCCGCCGCCATCATATACCGTTGGGTAGATCAAGAAACGGCAGAACGAGTGCTGGATGTGACGGGCTTTTATGCGATTCGCTCCTATTCGGCTCTAAACCGGATGCCTTCCCTGTCAAACATAATATTCGGTTGGTCTCATTTGCAGTATGACGCGGCCGGCAAGGCGAGTTTGCAAACCGGGGATACCGAGTACCGCATTCCGGAAGGCTGGGAGCAAGCGGCGGAAGCGGCCAAATCGGCGAATATTCGCAGCGAGCTGATGGTCTATTACGGCAGCGGCAATTTGCGAGATTTCGTCAAAGATACGGCGGCGCAATCGGCTTTTATGGACTCGCTGATGCAAACGCTGGACGATCCGCGTTATTCGTTTACGGGCGTATGCATTGATTTTGAAGGCTTGAAGGAGGAAGCGAGCGCAGCCGATTATGCCGCTTTCCTTACCGCGCTGAAAGCGAAGCTAGGGAACCGTTCGTTAACGGTCGCCGTTCCGCCCGTCTATTACTACAAGGGGTATGATCTGAAAAAAATCGGCGACATTGCCGATACGGTCATTTTGATGGCTTACGATTTTACCGATCAAGGGAGCAAGCTGCCTTCCGCTCCGCTGCCGCTTGTGAACGATACGGTACGGCAGGCGCTTGCCGCGATTCCCAAAGAAAAGCTGGTCCTCGGCATTTCCAAGCAAGCGAACCAGTGGATTACTTCGCAGGGAATTACGTCCTATTACGAACCGGAAATCGATGCGGTGGAGCGGCGATTAGCCTCGCAGCCGGATGGGCAGACGTGGAGCTTGCCGTATCATTTGAAGCAAATCGTATTCCAGGACGAGCGCGGCAGCCACTTGATATATTACGAAGATACGGAAAGCATAGCCAAAAAGCTGTGGCTGGCCAAATACTACGGGCTCAAGGGCGTATCCTTATGGCACATGGGCAATGTTACGGCTGCGGACTGGGAACTGATCGGCACTGCCGCAAAGTGACCAAGAAAGCGGCAGGCAGCCGCGATGGGGAAGTCATAGATGCAGGCAGCACCACGCAATAACTGAAAACGTATGGCACGCATCACTTGACATTTCACGATCCATCCTGTATAAATGTTTCTAAGCATTGACATGATGTGAATAGCATGAATATTCATGAACGGGAAAGTAGTCCGTGACAAGCAGTCGCAGCGAGCCGGGTTGGTGCAAGCCGGTACGGTTGTCCAGGATGAAACGGGCCCGGGAGATGGTTTGCCGAAATACAACAGGCAGTAGGCGAATCCGGTCATGGACCGTTATAACATGAGTGGTTGGGCCCGTTGCGGCTTAACACGCAGAGTGGTACCGCGGGATCATTATAGCTCTCGTCTCTTATTGGAGACGGGAGCTTTTTATTTTTTTAGGAGGGTTGATCTTGAAGATGAAGATTAGCGATGTGATTGTAGGTGCAGTAGAGTCCGCTTTAAACGAATTGTTCCAAGCGACCGGTTTGCAGCGGCCGGAAGGGCTCAAGATCGGGATCGAGCATCCGAACTATATGACCTTTGGGGATTACAGCACCAATATTGCCATGCTGCTTGCCAAAGCTTTGAGAAAACCGCCGGCAGCCATTGCAAGTGATCTGAAAGACATCTTGGAGCGGGATGCTTCGATTCAAGCGTTGTTTTATAAAATTGAAGTCGCTCCGCCTGGGTTCATTAATTTGTATGTGGACTGGAAAAAATGGGCGTACGGTTATGAGACACGCACCACGGCACAATCTTCCGGGCAGCCTCGTAAAAAGGTGCTGATCGAGCATACTTCGATCAACCCGAATAAATCGGCCCATATCGGGCATCTTCGGAACTCGTGTATCGGCGACACGCTTGCGAGGCTATTGAAGCGAACGGGCTATCAAGTAGAGGTGCATAACTACATCGACGACTTGGGGAATCAACTGGCCGATACGGTTGTCGGCATGCTGCATACGTCAACGGAGCAAAGCTTTGCGCGCTTCGGCGATTTTTGTTGGGAAACGTACGCAAAAGTAAACAAGGCGTATAAAGAAATTCCGGCTTTACAAAATGAGCGTGCCGCCGTGCTGCATGAGTTGGAGAAAGGAAATACGAACATCGCCTGGATGGGGCTGCTGGTGGCAGAACGAATCGTACGTGAGCATCTGGAAGAGATGAAGCAGTTCGGCATCGATTACGATGTCTTGGTGTGGGAAAGCAGCATCGTCCGGGAAGGATTGTGGTCGCGCGCGTTTGACATGCTGCAAACGACGGCAAGGTTTCAGCAGGAGACGGACGGCAAGCTTGCGGGATGTTGGGTGCTCAGGCAGCCGAATGGGGAAGGAGACTCGGGGACGGGAGAAGGCGCCGATTATCAGGCGGACAAAGTGCTGGTAAGATCGAACGGCATCTTGACCTATACGGCAAAAGATATCGCTTACCATTTATGGAAGTTCGGACTGCTCGGCACTGATTTTCGTTACAAAAAATTCGCCGACAAGCTATGGTCCACCCACCCGGAAGGAACCTCCAGGAAGATCGGTCATGCCGATCTCGTCATCAATGTCATCGATTATCGGCAGGAATATCCGCAAGCGATGGTCAAGCAAGCGCTGCAAGCGCTCGGATTCCATGAACAAGCGGAGCAGCTGCGCCATGTCAGCTACGGGGTCGTATCGCTCAGCCGGGAGACGGCAGCCGGACTTGGGGTGGACACGACGGAGGAGAAGCATTCGTATCCGATGTCGGGAAGGCAAGGCATCGGCATCAAAGCCGCCGACTTTCTCGATCGCATGGAACAGGTCATCGAGGCGAAACGGTCCCGCAAAGCCGGTTTGTCCAGCCGCACCATCGCCGCTGCCGCAATCCGCTACTACTTGTTGCGATTCCATCTGCAGACGGAAGTCGTGTTTGATTTGAATCAGGCGACGGAAGTGTCCGGGAATACCGGTGTCTACATGCTGTACTCGTATGCCAGAGCGTGCAGCATTTTGGACAAAGCGAAGGCCGGTCTTCCGGAGCAAATCGAGATGAAGGGGTTCGACGAGCTGGACCCTCAGGAATACAGCCTGATGCGGTATATCGCTTATTGGCCGGAGACACTGGAAGCGGCGAAGGAGGAGCTGGCTCCCAACATATTATGCTCTTATGTACACGAATTGGCGACGCTGTTTAATCATTTTTATGCAAGTTGCCCGATTCTCAAAGCCGAACAACACACGATGCTGTTTCGCCTGTGGCTGACACAGCGTTTCCAGGAAACGCTCCACGATGCGCTGCAAGTGCTCGGACTGCCGACGCCTAAACGAATGTAGAAGCGCTCCCCCAGCTTTTCATTAGGTTGGGGGACTTTCTTTTTTTGATTGCATCAATCAAATAAATGGGTTAAGCCGACAGCATTTGTTAACAAAATTTAACATTTTTTGACTTTAGAAAGCGTTTACAAAAAAGAAATGGTCGTGCTATAATTCGGAAGGATATTCCAATTATATGTTCAAATATAATCAAATGTCCGGATATTCGACCGCCGTTTTTCTACATACTGGGTGTAAATAGGAGGAGGTGATAAAAACATACAGCACATTGCAGTCAGATCAGCATTTTTGTTAGATATGATTTAAATGGATTCAATCAAGCTCTCCTTGCAATTCTTCCAAACACCTCCTCAAAACGATTTGCGTACATATGCTTCTTGGCAACTCCTTTTATTAAACGATTACATATTTATAAAGCACGACCCTGCCTCAAAACGTTGGAAAAATGCAAGCGTTTTGTTTTTTTATATGCAATGACCATTGGAGGGTATCGATATTGATGGCTACACTACGACAACGGTTCACATCTGCCCTGGTATTGACATTCGTTTCATCGAGCATGGCCTTTGTGGCTGTGCCTCAACCGGCGAATGCAGCGGCTGCACTTCCGTCGATCATGATCACCGAAATGATTCCAAACGCAAAAAATGTAAAACCTCCAGGCGCTACGGCCAATTACGACGAAGCTTACGAAATGATCGAGCTGTATAACAATAGCGGTCAAAATGTGAAGCTGGGAGATTTACAAATCATTATTAGGGATGGCTTTACTGATAAAGACAAAGTGAATACGCCATGGAACTGGGGCAGCGATGCAAGTAATGTGATCCCTCCCTCCGGTATTATGATCGTATGGATTAAGCAGGAGAAAAACCCGTTTTCCTTCGATGATTTTTATAAATTTTATAAGGAAAAAAATCCGGATCTAAAGGCGGAGCAAATCGCGGTTGCTTCAGGTATGGGGCTTGTGAATACCGGGAAAAGAACGGTGATCGTCGCCAAAGCGGATGGGACGAGAATAAGCAGCGCCTCCTACGAAGGCAGTACAACGGAAACTGTAGACGACCGGGCCATTCAGTTCGCTTACCCGACGGACGGAAGCATTGACATGAGAAAAATCGACTCCGGTAAGGATTCTTTATCCACACCGGGCAAGCTGAGTGCGCAACAGGTGCCGCCAGCACCGGCCAAGACGGTTCCTAACGATAAGCCGGCGGACAAAACGGATGCGAAACCTTCGCTCAATGCAGTGGAAATAGCCGCCAAGCTCGGTATGCTGACAGGTGACGGAAACGGTGTGACGCCGGAATATTTGGCCAAAACACCGACGAGAATTCAAGCAGCTGTCATGTACTTGCGCTTGAAAGGCTTGGAGGTGGAAGCCGCCAAGTTTACTGATGAAGACAATTTCAGCGATGCGTCATCGGCTTCGTGGGCAATACCTATTCTTGCTTATGTAAAAGCCCATCCCGAGCTAGGAATGGAAGGCGTCGGCGACAACCGCTTTGACCCGAATACCGTTATCTCGGCCCAAGCCTACTATAAAATGATGCTGGAGGCGCTCGGATACAAATACGGCACGGATTTCTCCTGGGAGCAAACCTTCGACTTCGCTGCATCCATAGGCTTAGGCAAAGCGGCAAGCGAAGTCGATTTTACGATGTCGGAGCTGGCGACGGCAACGTTGGAAGCTTTGATGACGAAGGTGAAAGGTTCTGACAAGACGCTGGCACAGATGCTAGTCGAGCAAAAGGCGATAAGTGCTGATGTGGCCAAATCAATAGGATTGAATTAAAGCAAATCGCAAGAATGGTCCATTCGGCTGTTTGACAATAAATATATTATAGAACGTTTCTGTTATTTGGGCTTTATACGGCGAATTAAACGAAAGTTATCATTCTTTATCCATACTAGGAGGAACTCGATGTTTACAGTTAAACAACGACGCGCAATTATTCACACTTTACTTGTTTCATTGATATTATCAAGTTTTGGCTTTATAGCTGCTCCACAGACTGCAAAGGCGGCTGCACTTCCTGAGATATTCATTACGGAGATCATTCCGAATGCGAAGAATATTGCAACTCCCAAATATGACGAAGCCTACGAAATGATTGAGTTGTTCAACAATAGCGATCAAACTGTACGGTTAGGAGATTTAAAGATCGTTAACCAACAAGGACTTAACGAAACGGACAAAGAAGATAACCCGTGGACGTATGATGCGGTTGAAGCTGAGAAAACCATTCCTCCTTATGGAGTCATGGTGGTATGGTTAAAGCAATCGACGAATCCGTTCACATTTGACGATTTTTACAATTTTCAATTGACGAAAAATCCGGATCTCAAAAGAGAACTTGTTGCCGTCGCGATTGGGACTGGCGTTAATTTGCATAATACGATGAATAGAACACTTATTATTTATAAAAACAATATAAGAATTGTTAAAGCGAGTTACATTGGTCTTAACAGTGAGGATACAGCAGACGATAAGGCGATTCATTACTCATACCCTAAAGATGGTTCTATTGCTATGAAGAAGATCTCAGTTAAAGTCGCCTCCACTCCTGGACAAGTGAGTGACGGGCAATTGCCACTGCCTGAAATAAACAATCCCACCGTGGCATGGGGGGATAGTAAAGCGACAATCAGTTGGATAGCGCCGATTGTGCGAGGAACAAGCAACTATACACACATTAATATCTATGATCAATCAGGGACAAAAGTTGCTGGACCGATCACGGATACGACATCTGCGGTCATTAACGATCTTGTGAACGGAAATGATTATACATTCACGGTGAAAACGGTAAATGATCAGATCACTGAAGGAATCAGCTTTGGTGTAACCTTACCGGTAGGAAAGCCATCCGCTATCCCGCTAACCGAAGTGGAGAATCCAACGGCCGTGTGGGGAAACAAGCAGGTGTTAATCAGCTGGAAAGAACCGAATATCGACAATGATTTCAAAATCAATATTTACGATATGAATGGTACATTGATCGGTACCGTTTCCAAAGGGACGAATAGCTTTAATGTAACAGCGCTTGAAAACGGTGTGGATTATCAATTTAAGTTGACTACTGCAAGTCAGGGGCGGGAAAGCAGCGGAGTAGTAATGAAGACGGGATACCCGACAGACGGGGGGGCGCCAGCGAAACCGACGGGTTTAACAGGCAGCTCTGTGGACGGGGAGATTATATTGCACTGGACAGCCAATACGGACGCAGACTTGGCTGGATATAAAATTTATTTTGGTGATGCAACCAAGCCGACAGAAGAGGACAAGCCGATATCGGATAAACGAATCGATGCTGATGCGACACAAACAAGCATCCACCTGAGATTCTCGGACTTTGAAGATGGATATTCGTATCGGTTCACACTTAGTGCTGTGGACACAAGCCGCTTGAACTCTGAGAAATCAGCGCCTGTCTCAGTCAAGTATGAGGGAGGTCCGAACGGATTCAAGGGTATCGCAGGCGACAAGTCGGTTACCTTAAGTTGGAATCCATTGAGCATTGATTTACTGGGATATAAGGTATACCAAAACAATGTCCCCGTTTCTGCTTCGGTGTATACAGTAACATACAGCACTTATTCCTATACAGTGGCGGGCTTGACGAATGGAACAAAATACAATTTCGCGGTAACCGGTGTGAAAGATCGGAGCGAAACACCGAAATCTACAACAATTGAACTTACGCCATTCGCCTTCACTGGTATCAAAATGGTTGATGTTCCATCCACAATGTCCGTAGGTGCTGGAGCTACAGTTGTTGTGAAGGCATTATACGATGGCAAACCGGAAGAAGAAGTGACGTTAAATATCACTTATACCAGCGGTGACCCCTCGATCGTCTCTATTGACACTTCGGGGCAAGCGAAGGCCTTAAAGCCGGGGAAAACGTATATCGAGGCCAAGCACGGGGGATTTAGTGCAAAACAGGATATTGAGGTTAAAGCAGAATTAACTTCATTGGCAATCAGCGGTATCCCGACAGGCACCTTTTTTGTGGGAGATAAAGCACAGCTCAAAATAACCGCTACCTTCAACGACAATGCGATAAGTGATGTGACAACATTGGCTACATTAACGGTTACGCCAATCAGTGCTGCAAACATATCAAGCGCGGGTTTATTGGAAGCGAAATCGAAAGGGGAAGCAAGCATTACAGCAAGCTTAAGCGGTAAATCGGTGACAACCAGAGTATCAATCAGCGATAAACCAGCAGAAGTCTCATCTCTTGAAATGACCGGCATACCGACAACTTTTTATGCGGGAGACAAGGTGCAATTAAAAGTAAACGCCAAGTACAGCGATAATACTACGAAGGATGTAACGGCAAGTGTTGTTTACACGAGTAGTCGCCCAGATATTGTGGCGGTTTCCTCTTCAGGTCTGTTGGAAGGTAAAGTGAAAGGCGAAACAAACATTACAGCCGCCTATGGAAACAAATCAGTAGAAACAAAGGTGACGATAACCGATAGAACGAACAACAGCTGCTCGAATTGCGTGTTCTACGGTTCCGCTCCAAGAACGAACTCTGCGAGTTCGGCCACGCTCGGCAGCGACGCATTCAAAACGTCTGCTGCCAAGGATGCAGCAGGGAGAACGGTAACCAAGCTCGAAGTAGACGCATCCCGATTGTCAAGCGCGTTCAGCGCTTTGAATGACACCAATAATAAAGTGACGCTTGAATATAGCGGCAACGAGCCTGTTGTTCAAGTTTCGCTGCCAGCAGAAGCATTACAGCAAGGCGGCAAAAACAAACCGGATTCCAAGCTCACCTTGCGGGTGGGCGGCGTATCTTACGAAATACCTCTCAAAGCATTCAACTTCGAAGCGCTAGCCAAGGAACTGGGGACGAAAGTCGAGAAAATGAACATCACCTTCGTCTTCGCAGCGCAATCCGGTCAAGAAGCGGACCGCGTCAAAGCGATTGCCGCAGCGCGCAATGCCAAACCGTTAACGGCGGGTTATGACTTCGCAATTCAAATCACGGCAGCCGGCAAAACAGTCGAAGTGAAGCAATTAAACGGCGAATATGCAATAAGGACGTTAGAAGTCACGGGGAATGTGGATCCATCCAAATCGACCGGCGTACTCATCGATCCGGCCCGGGGAACGATGTACTTCGTGCCTACGATATTTACGACAACCGGTGGCAAGACGCAAGCTTCTATCATGAGCCAAAGCAACAGCATCTACACCGTCGTAGAACTGAGCAGGACGTTTCCCGACTTGAAAGGCCACTGGTCACAAAACGAAGTCGAGCTGCTTGCGACGAAGCTGGTAGTGAGCGGAGTGGATGACCATAATTTTGCGCCGGATGCACAAATCACCAGAGCCCAGTTCGCGACCATGCTGGTCACGGCGCTTGGACTTTCCGGACTTGCGGATAACGCAAAAGTTACTTCGAAATTCAATGATGTAGCTGCTAGCGACTGGTTCGCTTCGGCTGTCGCCGTCGCTTCCGAGAAAGGATTGATTAGCGGTTACGAGAACAATGAATTCCGGCCGAATGCGAATGTGACGCGTGAAGAGATGGCTGTGATGATCGCAAGGGCGCTCCAGCTTGTTGATAAGAAGAATGGCCCTACGGCAAAGCTTATTCAGTTTAGCGATGGAACGTCGATAAGCAGCTGGGCAAGCGCGTCGGTCGCCAAGGCCGTGGATACGGGGATTATCCAAGGCGTATCGGATACCTCCTTTGAACCGGGGCAAAATGCAACGCGTGCCCAGGCGGCCACGATGCTGAAACGCATGCTGCAATACTTGAAATTTATGAATTAACCGCCTATAAAGCCATGGAAAGCCCTGACCTTCCGTAAAGGATGAGCGGGGCTTCCCGTCTTTTCTATCCATATGAAACATTCCAGATACATATATTTACGCTTTGCATATACAATAACGGGGGCATTTGATAAAATTGGACTATCAACCAATCCACTAGCGAAGGAAGAGCTATGCAGAGAAGATCGATAACAATCGCCCCGGTCTTTTATAAGTATCTCGTTTCCTATATCATCGTCTTGCTGATCCCGGTAGGGCTGCTCGGCGTGAACGGATCGATGCAGTTGAAAGGAATTGTCAATCAATACGTCGAATGGACGAACAAAGAAATGCTCAGCCAACTGGGCGAGAGCGTAGACACGAAGATCCTCGAAATGAACCGGATCGCCGCCCGCATATCGGCCAATCCGGATTTAACCCCTTATGCGGTAACGAAAGACTTTTACAGCGCGTACCAGACCAAGCCGCTGCTCGATTACAAAGTATCCAACGATTTTATTCAGGAGGTTCTGTTCTACATCAGAGAACAGCCGAGCCTGTATTCTTCCGTCAGCACGTATCGTCTCCCGAACTTCATTAACGATATATACCATTTCCGGAACTGGTCCGAGGAACAATTTCGCCACGACTTGAACTCGATTACGAAACCGACGCTTCGGCCGGCGGAGGACGTCCTGTTCATGTCATCCGCGCACGAAAGATATATCAGCTACTTACTTCCAATTCCGACCTCAAGCCTTCATCCGTACGGTACCGTCCTATTTCTCATTAAGGAAAGCTCGCTGCTGAATTTTTTGAAATACGAAACGTATCCCCGCGCCGGCAATACGATCATTTACGACGAGAAGAACCGGGTAGTTACTTCCTACAAAGGGGAGGGGCATTCGGAAGACGAAGAGCTGTACCGCGCTCTGGAGCCGACGGGCAGCATGTTCTCCGTGCTGGAGCTGAATCATGACAAATATTTCGTCTCCCGTCTGAAATCGGATCAAACCGGATGGACTTACGTCAACGTGCTGCCTGTCGCCGATGTAATGAAGCCGATCAATGACGTTGTGTCGAAATGGCTACGCACGTTGTTTTTCATACTGCTTCTCGGCAGCCTCGTCATTTATGCCTTACTTCGTTACAATTACAATCCGATCAAGAAGCTGGCTCAGTTAGCGGAGATGCATCTGGGCAAGACGATTGCGAAGACCAATGAGCTCGATACGGTCCGCACGCTCATTGACAAGATCATGCTGTCCAATGACGAGCTTGGGCAAAAGTTCGAAAAAAACCGCTCCGCCATTGGCCAGCAATTGCTGCTCGATTTATTAAAAGGCGAAGTTGAAACGCAGGAACAACTGCAGGAACGGGGCAAAGAAATCGGCGTATCTCTTGAATACCCGGCTTATGCGGTGTTTGTGGTGGAAGGCGCCGGTATAACGTCCGCGGCGATGCAGCAGATAGCGGACACGATAACCGGCCGGTCGGGTGAAGGTCTTGCGGTCTACGGCAAAGAAAGCATCGGGAACGACATGATGATTTTTCTTATATCGACGAGTCGGTCGGAGGAGGAGTTGTCCGATTGGATGGGGGAATGGCATGAAGCCGTGTTCCAGGACTTCGGCGTCAAGCTGACATGCGGCGTCGGACAGCCGTACCGCGAGCTCAAGCAATTCGGTCGTTCGTTTATTGAAGCTTCGACGGCTTCTGATTACAAGTTCATTAAAGGGACAGGTAAAATCATTCATTTCCGCGAGGTTGCTTCCGACCACGCTTCCACATTGTTTGACTCCAGCTATGAAATGGAGCACTTAAGCTATTTGCTGCGCGAAGGAAAAACGCGGCAAATCGCCGAGACGCTGGCGCAATTCACCCATAAAATTAAGCAAGGCGGAACGACCTTGTTCGTAGCCCGCTGCTTATGCTTCGACATCATCCATACCGTCATGCAGACAGTGGATGAGATGAAGAACGAATTCCCGCAATTGACCGGGCAGATGCCCGACGTGTTGACGCTGATGAAGTTCCATACCGTTGAGGAACTCGCCGAGCTGATTACGAAAGCTTGCATCGATGTGAGCCAAGCCGTCCAGCAGCATCGGGGCCATCCGAGCGAGCGTCTGCTTGAAAGCATGATTGAATATTTGCACAATCATTGCCGTCACCTCGATTTTTCCGTGCAGGCGATGGCCGGTCATTTTGCGATATCCGCTTCTTATTTGAGCCGTTTTTTTAAAGAAAATACAGGACAGACGATCTCCGATTATGTCCATACGATCCGGATCCATAACGCCAAACAGCTGCTCGAGCAGAGCGATACTTCCATTAAAGAGATTGTGCAGCTTGTCGGATATTTTGATACATCGAGCTTTATTCGCAAGTTCAAGACGGAAGTCGGCGTGACGCCGGGCGAACACAGGAAAATGACGCGGCAGCAAGCGGGCAGCCCGCCAACCGGTTGAATGACCGGTTTTTTCGCGTTTCCGCTGCTTCATAAATCGCATATGGTCTGGTCAAATCCGACATATTCCGGACTGCATCAAGCCTGTCTTCATGCGCAGGTCATATTTCGCATATGGCAGTTGAAAGCGCTTATATACGCGATGCCGGGAACTTTTTTACAATAAGAAGCGAAACGGAAACCATCCACAACGGAAGAAGGGAGGCGGAAGATTGGCAGCGAGACCTATAGAGCACTCGGCTCCGGTAACACAGAAGAAGCAGGCGCTGCGGCGAAGCCCGGGTTGGAAACGCGTCTTGCACAACTATGAGCTGTATTTGTTTATTCTTCCTACGCTGGCTTACTTTATTTTGTTTCACTACGTTCCGATGTACGGCGTACAAATTGCGTTTAAAAATTTCATCGCGGTAAAAGGGGTTGCCGGCAGCCCGTGGGTCGGATTCGAGCATTTCGAACGGTTTTTCGAATCGTACCAATTCATTACGGTCATGCGCAACACGCTGGGCATCAGCCTGTACGAATTGCTTGTCGCATTTCCCGCGCCGATTCTGCTCGCACTGCTGCTCAATCAGGTCACGAGCGAACGGTTCAAAAAAATCGTGCAGACGGTCACGTACGCGCCGCATTTTATTTCCGTCGTCGTCATCGCCGGCATGCTGTATTTGTTTTTATCGCCCAAGCACGGTCTGGTGAACCAAATTCTAGTGCTGCTCGGAGTCGATCCGGTCTTTTTTATGGCCAGTCCGGAATGGTTCAAGACCATTTATGTCTTCTCCGGCATTTGGCAAAACATCGGCTGGGCGGCGATTATTTACTTGGCGGCGTTATCCGGCGTCAATCCGGATTTGCACGAGGCCGCTGTCGTCGACGGCGCAACGAAATTGCAGCGCATCCGGCATATCGACCTGCCGACCATTATGCCGACGATCGTCATCCTGCTCATCTTGAACGTCGGGCATCTGATGAGCATCGGTTTTGAAAAAGTGTATCTGCTGCAAAACCAGCTCAACATCGACGCTTCGGAAATTATTCAGACCTACGTGTACAAAGCGGGTCTGATGAACGCGCAATTCAGTTATTCAGCCGCCATCGGGCTGTTCAATTCGATCGTCAATTTCATACTGCTGATTTCGGTCAACCAATTGGCCAAAAAGACGAAGCAGGCCAGCTTGTGGTAAAAGGAGGAGGCTCAACATGATCGCAAGCCGCACCCGAACGGATAAAGCGTTCGACGCTTTCACGTACGCGCTTTTGTCCCTTCTTCTGCTAGTCGTGCTGTACCCGCTTTATTTCGTCGTCATTTCGTCGATCAGCAACCCGGATTTGGTCAATTTGGGAAAGGTGACGCTGTATCCCCGGGGCGTGACGCTGGAAGGCTACCGACGCATTTTCTCCGACGCGAGTCTATGGCTCGGGTTTCGGAATTCGTTCTTGTACACGATACTGGGTACAAGCTTGAACGTCGTGTTGACGATAACCGCCGGCTATGCGCTGTCGAGAACGGATTTGGCCGGACGCAATGCGTTTATGTTCGTTATCGTATTTACGATGTTTTTCGGCGGCGGGTTGATCCCGACCTATTTGCTGGTCAAAAGCTTGGGACTCGTCAACACGATATGGGTGATGATTCTTCCGAATGCCGTCTCCGCCTACAACATCATCATTACGAGAACGTTTTTTCAAAGCAGTGTTCCGGGAGAACTGCTTGAGGCGGCCAAGATGGACGGGAGCTCCAATACCCGCTTTTTCCTGCAAATTGTGCTCCCCATCTCGCTGCCGATCGTCGCCGTAATGGTACTGTTCAGCGCCGTCGGGCATTGGAACTCGTACTTCCAGGCGCTCATTTATTTGAAAGACGACGAGCTTCAACCGCTGCAAATCATTCTTCGCAAAATATTGATCAGCGGCGAAGCGGCGGAGAGCATGGTGGACGGGCTTGTGAACCAGGCGGAAGTTGTCAAAATGGCCGAAACGATGAAGTACGGCGTCATTATCGTGTCGAGCCTTCCGGTGCTCGTGCTGTACCCGTTCCTGCAAAAATATTTCCTTAAAGGCGTTATGATCGGTTCTCTGAAAGGATAAGCTTTCAAAAACGATGAATGTTGGGGGAATGGTAAGATGAATAAAAAATGGTGGGTACACGGCGGGATAGCCACCGCACTCGTCATGACCGTCGGACTTAGCGGCTGCGGCGGGGATGGCGGCGGAAGCGGAACGAAGACGAACGACAAGCCGCAGCAATCCCAAGCGCCGGCGAACATGAACGCAACCGGATTGCCGATCGTCAAAGACAAAGTAAACCTGAAAATCGCCGGATTTTACGGCATTGCGGGACAAAAGCCGTTCGGCGAGCTGCCGTTCTTCAAGAGTGTCGAGGAGAAAACGAACGTTCACGTCAACTGGCTGATGAACGATTCGAACGGATTCAAGGAAAAGAAAAATTTGATGTTTGCGAGCGGTGACTTGCCTGACGCTTTTTACGGCCACTATATTCTGGACACGGACGAAGTCGTGAAATACGGCTACCAGGGCTTGTTCATTCCGCTTGAAGGCTTGATCGACAAATACGCGCCGAATTTGAAAAAAATATTGGACGAAAACCCCGACTATCGCAAAGATTTGACCGCGCCGGACGGCCATATTTATTCGCTGCCGACCATTGACGCTTCGTACGCCAAGTCCAAGGACGCGCTGTTCATCAATAAGAAATGGCTGGACCAGCTAGGCTTGCCGCTGCCGACGACGCCTGACGAATTTTACAAGGCGCTGAAGGCATTCAAAGACAATGACATGAACGGCAACGGCAAAAAGGACGAAGTCCCGTTCACGTTCCGCGTTCATGCGATTACCGGCATTTATTCCATGTACGGCTCGTTCGGGCTGCTCGATAAGCAGGATCACATCATTATGAAGGGCGATCAGGTGATCTACACGGCCGTTCAGCCGCAGTATAAAGAAGCGACCAAATATTTCAATAAGCTGTTCGCCGAAGGCCTGGTCGATCAGGAATCGCTGACGCATGACGAGAAAGTGTACGGTTCCAAACTGCGGAGCAAGGAGAAAAATGTCGGTGCGTTCGTCGCTTGGACGGCCGCTACGTACATGGATCCGGATCAGGCGGCCGATTTCGTACCGTTGATGCCACTCAAGGCGCCGGACGGATCGCGGGTGTGGAACCGTTACCCGTCGGGCATTTTGAGTAAGGGCGCATTTGCGATCACTTCGGCGAACAAAAATCCGGAAATCACGATGCGCTGGATCGACTATATGTACGATACGAAGGTGAGCCTGGAGGCGGTGAACGGAACGATCGGCACCGTCATGAAGGAGAACGGGGACGGGACGCTTAGCTACATCGATCCTCCGAGCGGCATGAATGCGAACGAATTCAGGCATACAACGGCGCCGGGCTCCACTTCCGTCTTCGCGAAAACAAGCCGCACGCCGGCCGTGACGGGGAAACCGAACGATAAAGGCGATCTGGATAAAATGTATGACCCGTACCTGGACAAAAACATATTCCCGAACATGTATTTCAGTTCCGAGGAAACGGATGCCCGCACGCGCTACTTGACCGATATTGACGCATACGTCAAGAAAATGCAGGCCAAATGGCTTATGCAGGGCGGTATTGACGCCGAGTGGGACGAATATGTAAAGAAGCTGAAGGATATGAACCTCGACAAGCTCGTCAAGGTGTATCAAGACGCTTACAACCGGTATAAGGCTATCAAATAAAATAAAAGGGGCAGGGAGCGAATTGTACGCTGCCTGCCCTTTAAACCATGCAATCGAATCGGAACTACTGATAATTCGGATTCCAGACGCGCGCCTTGTAGAAGGCAGCCCCCGTTCGGCTGCGGTACGTATCCGGCGTTACAAACCGGACCGTATCGGTGCACCAATCGCTTTGGCAGCCTTTCTTCGGCGTAGTCAGCACCACCTGGCCCGTCAGCAGATTGCCGACGCTTTTGATCCCGCGCACATTGATCTTGGGCGCATCGGGGAACCCTCTGGACCAGTTTTTCTCCGATTTCACGTACTGATATACTCCTGATCCTGTACTGACCCAGAGCCGGTCGGTGTTTCCGTATACCGGCTGAAGATCGTGCCCGTCGGCCGAAGGGAGGTCGACCTTCTGCTCTTCTTTCAGCGTGGGAGCCTCGGGCGTGCCTTCTACCTTGAGGGCGACCAAATGATCGTGACCTAGCGCCCAAAGCACATTCTTCTGCGGGTCCCAGAGCACGCCGTGGGCGGTCTTCATCGGATATTCGGCGTATTTTGAGGATGTGGGTCCTTGAGATGACGTATAGACTCTGACCCAGCCGCCTGTGCTTGCGGCAACCGCAATATTTCCGCTAGGCAGCAGCTCCGCCTCATGCGGGTTGCCCCCAACATGAAGCGCCCATTTCTTGCTGTCCCCCGCAGGATAAGGAACGATGGCGGCGAGGCCCTTGGAATCGGTGACGACCATCCATAGTCCGCCAAACGTGTCGTTCTTTCGCAGCTTGACGCCCGACGGGAGTCCCCAGCCTGGGGTAATCCCGCTGAATCCGTTCGTAGAAGTCGGTTTCCAAGACCATTTGATCGCCTGTTCGCTGTTCCAATCCTCCGCATTCGGATCGAACACGATAATTTTTTGCGAGGCCTGGTCCGTCACGGCGACGAGATTGCCGTTTTCCGGCTCGGGGGCTTTAACCGTTGCGGCGGTCTTGCTGTTGCAGCCTGCGACGATGACCGCGGTCATCAAAATAAGGAACAGGCAGAGGAAGCTTGCGTGTCTGAAGCGGCCGGTTATCACTGTTTTGCTCCTTTCGATAAGTACTTAAGCTTCGTGATTTCATTATACAAGGATAATTTCCAACGATACATTTAATTTTGTAATTATTGGAAAATGTTTTCTCACTGCGTCATTTTGCGTCGATACGCTTCGTTCATTTCCGCTACCACTTTTTTATAGCGATCGTCTTGTTTTAATTTCTGAATCCATTCGTCGTACGCTTCGATTGTCATCTGTCCGATAATGACTTTCATCCGAACGTCGTTTACCGAGCTGGTAAGGCTTGCCCATGCATCGTAATATTTTTCGGGATATAATCCGACAGCCGGATTCGGAGGAAGAGACTTGCTTCTTTGCTCTACAATTCGCTTGTTTCGCTCATTTATTTCCGGGGAAATGCCGATAGCCGAAACGACCTGCGTATCGCCTAGCGGTCTCCAGATTGATCCCAGATTGTCGCCGATGATGATCAAATCTTTTTTGGCCTGCTCCGTTGCCGTTTTTATGCCGTCCCGTTCCGTATAATGAATGCCTTTCAGACCGAAGTTAACCAGGTCGTTTCCTTCCGGCGAATAACCGTAATCGAGAAACTGCAGTATTTTTTTCATCTTCGATTCCGGCACGCTCTTGGGGATCAGGTAAGCGCCGAAGTAGCCCCCTTCCGTCGTTGGTACATACGGGACGCCATTCGGTCCTTTAAGAAAAGAAAGCGGCAGGATGTCGGCTTTCGGATTCGTTTTGCGCAGTTCTTCTATGAACTTCCAAACATAACCCATCGAGAGCGATGTTGCGCCAGCTTCGCTGCGTTTGACCGCTTCTTCCATTTGCGTCAGCTTAAGAATCGGAAGGTTCGGATCGATGATTTTGTTGTCATACGCCTTTTTGATCCACAGCAGCGCATCCCTGGACGCATCTTCGGTGATAAGCGGGTGCAGCGTTCCGTCCCGGAGCTTCCAGGCGCCGCCGGTTTCATTGAACGCGTTAAAGACAAACTGCAATGCGCTGAAATATCCGGAGAACCCGATCGTATCCTGCTTGCCGTTTTGATCCGGATCTTGATAGGTAAAAGCATAGAGTACCCGGTATAAATCGTCCATCGTCTCCGGAAGTTCCATCTTCATCCGTTCCAGCCAGTCGAGACGCAGCATCGGAAATTGTTCACCCCCGACAACCGGGTAATAGCGCGGAACGGCATAATGCTTGCCGAATATTTTCGAGTTTTCCCATGAATAATCGGGTAATGCAGCTAAATTGGGAAATTCATGGATGTATGGAGTTAAATCCCAAAATAACCCCTCCTTGACCAGGTCTTTCAGGATTGGCATGTTCAGGTTGATGACAAACGTCAAATCCGGCAAGTCCCGGGAAGCAAGCAGCATGCGGATTTTATCGTCAAAAGAAGTGGAGGGAATCCAGGTGATTTTCAGATCGGTATGTGTCCGTTTCTCCAATTCGTTCCACAACGGATTATCTTCGCCGACCATTGTTTGCGCATAATTCATAATTTGCGATGTGATCACGGTAGCTTTGGTCGAATGGTCGCCGTTCAGCAGACTGACGCCGCTGCTGCAGCTAGCAAGCATGAAGGCGCACGCTGGGAGCAAGCAAAAAAGGAGGCGAACAAGCGGCTTGGGGTTCAACATGACGGTGTCCTCCATAGCGATAAGAATCGTGAGGAATGTGCGAGCTAAGCGTATTCGTTTTGCCCGTTTCCGTCAATATTAACCTTTTGCAAGCCGCGTGTACCCCCGGGAATAAGCTTACCTCGTCCACTCCTGCTGTCCGAGCTACCGGCACTATGTCGTTGTTAACAAACCCGTTTCCGGCAGCCGCTGCGTAATTCTGTTAATCGCTGCCTGTTATTTCATCAGTTCGGCAATTTTTTTGTTTGCTTCCTCATCCGCTTCTCTAAGCGCCGTATTGATATCTTTCTTATCTTTCAGCACGCCGGTGTTCATCGCTTTTTCGGCGATCAGCTCCACTTCTTTGTCATATCTCGTCGGCGTCGGGTTGGCGTTGTACACATTTTTGAACGCAGCCTGAATATTTTTGCCTTTGAGCGAAGGGAGCTCGCTTCCGAACAATTCTTTCGTTTTCGTATCGTTCAGCACCGACACTTGACCCCGTTTGGCGACCAGCTCCTGGACTTCCTGGCTCGACAAGAAGTTCATGATTTTAAAGGCGAGTTCCTTGTTCTTGCTTGTGGAGGACAACAGCAGGAGGCGTTCTTCCGTTTCGATGCCTTTGGGGCCCGATCCGGACTGGATAGGGAACGTTGCGACATCCCAGAAGCTCATGTCGGCTCCTTCCTGATGGTACGCCTCGCTGTTGCCGAAGGTACCGCCGTACGTGAGCGTCATCGCTACATTTTGGTCCTTGAAGAAGCGGTTTACCAGATTGCCGGACGTGGCGTTGCCGGGAATCGAGCGGATTTGCTGGTACAGGTCAAAATATTCTTTCCACGGCTCTGTGTTGAGCAGTGATTTGTTCGTCTTCGGATCTACCTTCGGGAGCAGGCGGGAGATGCCCAATCGCGACGGCGAGTTCGGTTCGAGCGCGGCAATTTTACCTTCGCTGGCTGCGCCCAGCACTTTGGCGATCGCAATCGTCTCTTCGAGCGTCATGCCGTCCTTCGGATACGGGACCCCGTACCGTTCAAAAATGTTTTTGTTATAGAACAACAAGCCGAAGTTAAGAGAAAACGGCATGGCGAGAATTTCGTTTTTGCTCGAAAACGATTTGATTTCGTTGACGGCGCGAGGCTGAAACTTATTCAAATCTACATTATATTTCTTGATCAGCTCGCTCACGTCGGCGGGAATATTCAAATCGGTAAAGTTCAGCATATTGAGCGAGCTCGTAAACGTGATGTCAGGGTACTCGCCGGTCGATAGCAGTTCCACCGGCATGGTCCCTTTGCCGGCTCTGACCAGCTCAAGCGTCACCTTCGGAAACTTCTTCTCTACCGGTTCTTTCATCCAGTAATTGAAATCCAAATCCGTAATTCCGGCATACTGTTGGAACACCTTGATCGTGACCGGTTCGGTCGGCCCGGTGTCCGGGGATGCGGTCGTTCCCGGCGTCGGCGCAGCGGACGGTTTTTGTTCGCCTTTGCTGCAGCCGACAAACATCGATGAACATAGCAATGCCAAGCTTGCAAACACAATTGCTTTCTTTTGAACCCCTAATATCGATCTCATAAGTACCTCCTAGAATGTCGCTCTGAATCGAGCCGTTTGCACGGTAATCGTATGTCCGGCATCCATTCCGGTCAATAAGAACGTTTTGCACGGCGATTTCCGGCCGCTGTCTTTTTTTGCAGGAAGTCGAATCATGTCGGCAGTTCGTGACAATCGGGCGGGGAACGTTTACAATAAAAGGGAGTCATAATTGCTGCAAGGCGGGTGAAACGGCACTTTGAAAGCGATGCTGCGCTATAGAGGCACCTTTTACTGGAAGAGCTTGATGCTCGTACTTGTTGCCATATGTTTGCCTGCAATGCTGATCGGAATAAGCATTTATTATGTAGGCGCGCATACGATCGTGAGAGAATTGAACAGCGCACACAAAGTTCAGATGACGCAAACGATTCAGCGGTTTGACGATTATTTGTCGAATTTGGAAAATTACTGCGCGCTGCTTGCCTTTAATCCCGGTGTGGATCCAACGCTGAATCAAATGGATTTCGCCCAGCAGTATCAGAGCACGAGAAACTTGTTCAAAACGTTAATGCTCATGAAAGGTTCCAATCCTTTGATCAAAGACGTCGCCTTATATTTGAAGGAATCGAACAGCATCATTAGCGATTACCTGGGCGTCAGAACGCTGCAAACGGCCAAAGACAGGCAGCTTGCCGGCTCGCTGCTTAATACCGAGAAGCTGACGTTTATGACCGATCTGCAGCTTGACGCGCTCTCCGATACGTCGAAGGTCGTCGCAATCAAATTGTCCGACCAAAGCGGCCGGGCGCCGTTCGGGGCGTTCTTCATCTTTATCAATCAGTCGATGCTCGATCGGCTCGTCGGCAGTTCCGCAACGGGAGGCGGCTCTGCGTTCTTGATGGACGATAGCGGTCGGCTCGTTACGAACGGCTCGGCTGCCGATCCGCGGTTTCAGCAGGCGCTTAAGGACGCGGTCATTACTGGGGCGTCGTCGGATGATACGTTTGTTTATACGTATGACGGCGACTCCTATTCCGTTTCCCATCAGGAGTTGTCCAGGCTGGGGCGTAAATGGATTTACGTATCGGCGACGCCGCTGAGCCAAATTACGGCTCCGGTTACGTCATTGTCCCGGATTATTCTGATCATCGGCACATGCGGGCTTATCGTCGTACTGCTGATCGCGTGGTTTACGTCCAACCGGATGTACCGTCCGATTCAGCGGTTGATCAGCCGGCTGCAGCCGGGCAAAGAAGCCGAGAGCGGGCAAAACAATGAAATCGCCCGGATTGAAACCCACTGGGAGCGGCAAATGGAAGAACGGATGGCGCTGCAGACGCGGATCGAGAAATCGCTGCCCTCGTTAAGGGAAGTGTTTCTGCTGCAATTTTTTCAAGGGAAATATTACAGTCTGACGGAAGCAGAGATGAGGGAGAAGCTGCAGCAATACGGGTGGAATGTGGAGCGCCGCAAATTCGCGTTCCTTGTGCTGCAGCTGCACGGCGCGGTTGCGCCGGAGCGCAAAATGACGGATAAAGACAACCGGTTGGTCGCCTTTGCCGCCGCCAACATCCTGGAAGAGCTCGCCGAAACGCATGCGGAGCACGGGCAGGTTATCCCGTTCCACGACTCGTCCATTGCGGCGTTGATTGTGCTGCCGCCGGATCGGTCGTATGAGGAAGCGCGTCGTCATGCGGTCGACTTCGCGCACACGGTTTTGAATACGGTCAGCCAGCTGCTGCGACTGCAGGTGACGGTGGCCATTAGTAGGCTGAAGGACGCGGTGCTGGAAACGCCGGGAATATTGGAGGAAGCCCGCAAAGCGCTTCGTTACCGGCAAATCGGCGAAGCGTGCCAAATGGTGGATGTCCATGAGCTGCAGCTGCAAGGCGAAGAGACGGTGCAATTTCCATTTATATTGGAGAAAGAATTGATTCACGACTTGCGCATGGGCTTGGAAGAGCAGGCGAATATCCATTTGCGGCAGTTTTTGTCTACGCTGCGGGACGATGGAGGTACGGAATTGTGGATTCAACAAGGGATGATGAAGCTGCTCGGGAGCATCCATGAAGCGGTGCTCAAATCGGAGATGAATCCTTCCGTGTTGTTCAACGGAGAGCATATGTACGACGAACTGTTGCAAATCCGAGACCCGGAAGAGATGATCCTCTGGTTTCAAGGCAAAGTGATCCGGCCTTTCATTCAGCGGGTTCCCAGAAGCTACAACTCGCAAATGAAGGAAACGGTAGAGGATGTGCTGGAGCAAATTCATGAGCTATATTTGACGGACATTTCACTCGAATATTTCGCGGAGAAATCGGGTATAAGCGTGTACAAACTTAGCCGGGCCTTCAAGCAAGTGACCGGGGAAAACTTCATCGATTACGTAACGCGTCTGCGGCTGGCGAAATGCAAAGATCTGCTCGTGACGACGAATTTGAAAATCAACGATATCGCCGAAACGCTCCGTTACAACCCGCCGTACCTGGTGCGGATTTTCAAAAAATACGAGGGCATCACGCCAGGACAGTACCGTGAGAAACATGCGGAAACGCCGCATTAGCACTAGGATTCGCCGAGCATTGCATGATGAATCCCATCTGCAGCTCGGCGGAAGTGCAACTTTTGTTTCGTCTCCATCGTATTACTGGGTATGCTGCACTTTAGAGCGGAACAGCTGCTCAAATTGCTCGATGAGCGGCTTGTTCTCTTTTGCGAGCGTTATGAAGTAATTGTACATTCCTTGGATAATGATTCCGTTCGCCTGCTCTTTGCCCATTTCGGCGGAGAGCGCCTCAAGCGTCTGAAGCAAGGCCCGGCTGCACTGCTTGTCGTCCACTCGCGTCGTGATCCAGTTTCTCAACCGATTGATGCTGGTTTCGAGCGTATACGGATCGGATAGGTTCGTTGGTTCATGATGGAGATACGATGATTGAAGAACCGGCTTGGTTTGCTTTTGTAATATGCCTTGCACGAGATCGTCCAGGCGCTCGACTAAATACTCGGATAGTTTGGTGCTGTCGATCGGATGGTTATGAAAGATGGCGAAAAAAAAGTATTCCTTGAGCAGACCATTCAGCATGCCGGCACAGTCCAGCGAATTCGGCGCAATGTCGGGGCCGTACAGCTCGGTGATCCGGTCCTGGAACCATTTCAAGCTTCGCACCGATTCCTGCAAAAACAAATCGGAAAGCACCTGGTTATGGGAGAAAGCGATTCCTTTTACGATCATACAAAGAAAAGCCTTGTCTTCGAATACGAGCTTGCACTGGAGCTGAATCGCAATAATGAGCAGCTCTCTGGGGGTTCGCGATTGATTGAACTGCGCCTCGTGAAGATCGGCGTGGAATCTTTCGAAATAATGGCGATAAATGGAGACTAGCATCTCCTCTTTGGACTGAAAATGCTGGTAGAAGGCTCCCTTGGACACCCCCGCCAAGCTTACGATGTCTTGAACGGAAGCGGTGTGATAGTCTCTTTCGCCGAAAAGCCGCATACCGGCGTGGATCAGCTGCATCTTTTTGTCATTCATTGCCAGATTCACGTCCTATGTCTGTCCTGGGTAGGCAGAAGATTCATATTACCGACATTGTATAATCAGAAATTCGGTTCGTCAAGCTATTGACTGACCGGTCATTCTGAAAAGGTTCACAAAAAAAATGATTGAAAATATTAGCATTTTTCATTATATTACTTGGTATGACCGACTGGTCATTTTTGGTTTCCCGCTGTCTGGGGCAGTTCCCACGACGATATATGGCGGGATGAATGGGGAGATGATACGCGCTTTGCCCAATACATATACCGAATTGCAAATGTCCGTCAGTCACTATTTGTCGTTATTGTTTGAAGATCACGGATTCAGCCCGCTCACCGGCAGATTGTTTACGCTGCTGCTATTTGCCGATAAACCGCTCAGTTTGCAGGAAATGTCCGAGAAGCTGGAAGTTTCCAAGGCGGCGGTCAGCGTACAAATCCGCTCGCTCGAACGGGAGTCGCTGTGCCGCAAAGTGCCAAGCGGCAAAGACCGCAGAGATTACTATTGCATCTCCGGCGATCTATGCGCAACCATCATTCGGAGCAAGCTGGAGCAGGTTAGGAAATTTCGCGATACCGTCGACGGCATTTTGGACGCGCTTGTGAAGTGCAGCGCAGTCGAACCGCAGGACGAGGCGTCGTATGCCGCGTTCAAGGAAAGATACAGTGAATTATCGATGCTTTACCATCTGCTTGCAGGCAAACTGCAAGGAGTGGAGAAGGAGTGGTTGCAAGGGCGGGCCAACTCCCGGGGAGAACTCGATTTTCGTTCACCCGAATATATATAGCCCACGGAATGGAGTGAAGGAATAGAACGATGAACTATTTAACACGGTTTTCTTTAAAGAACGTAGCGGCGATCATTATTATCAGTGCCCTATTGTTCATGGCCGGCGCTTTTTCGGCAACGACGTTGAAGCAGGAGGCAATGCCTGACATTTCGCTGCCTGTTGTCTTCGTGAGTACGATTTATCCCGCGACGCCGAAAGACGTCATGGAGAATGTGACGAAAAAGCTGGAGAAACGGGTTGTCGGGATCGAAGGGGTGAAAAAAGTCAGCTCCACTTCAAACGACAACTATTCAGCGATTACGGTCGAGCTGGTGAATGGACGTAGCCCTGACGATGCCAAAAAAGACATCGAAGCGGCGATTTCGGACGTCAAGCTCCCAATTGGGGCGAGCAAGCCTAAAGTTTCCAAGTTCGGAAGCAACGAATTCCCGGTTTATTTCGCAGCGGTGCACGGCAATGAGAACATGAACCGCGAAGAACTGAATCGGATCTATAAAGACGTTATCGAGCCGACGCTCAGCGCAATGAAGGGGATCGATCACGTCGATTCCGTCGGCGAGGAAGTTTCGACATTAAAGCTGAAGCTTGATTTGAACGCATTGACCAATTTCGGTCTGACGCCGGCAACCGTTACGCAAAGCATTCAAGCCGCGCTGACGACAAGTCCGGCCGGTACGGCCGAATTCAACGGAACGACGCAGTCGGTTCGTGTGGAAAGCGACTTGAATACGATTTATAATTTAGAGAATATGAAGATTTCGACACCTACGGGAGATACGCTGCTTCTGAAGCAAATCTCCAAGGTGGAGGCGATCTCCGATTCCGAATTCATTACCCGCCTCAACAAAGAACCTGCCATCGGCATTACCCTTTATAAAGCGAAGGACTCCAATACGGTGCAGTTCGCAAACGACGTTGAGAAGCTGATGAAAGGCTGGGAGAAAGAGTTCCCGAACATCAAGTTCACGACCGTCTACAACTCGGCTACCGATGTTAAGAAATCAATCAACGGCATGTTGAAGGAAGGGGCCTCCGGCGCCATCCTCGCATCCATCATGATCCTTCTTTTCTTGCGGAACGTGCGGATGACACTGATCGTTCTCGTGTCGATTCCGCTGTCCATTCTGACAACGCTCTGTATCATGTCATCCCTTGACATTACATTGAACATCATGACCTTGGGCGGACTTACGATCGCGGTCGGGCGGGTCGTCGATGACAGTATCGTCGTTATCGAAAATATTTACAGCGAGTTGCAAAAAGCGCAGGAGCGCAACGAGTCGGTCATCAAGATGGCGACCTCGCGCGTGGCATCGGCCATCACTTCTTCCACCATCACGACGGCCGGCGTGTTCCTTCCGATCGCTTTTGTCGGCGGCATTCTGGGGGACATTTTCAGACCTTTCGCCATCACGCTGATCGTCTCGCTCATGGCTTCGCTTATTGTAGCCCTGACGGTCATTCCGATGCTTTGCAAACTGCTTGTGCTCAACAATAACAAGATCAAGTACCATGACGAAGAGCATATTGGCAAATTTGCGCTTCGCTACAAGAAGGTTTTGGACTATTCTTTACATAACCCGAAGAAAATTTTGTTCGCTTCGTTTCTGATCTTTATCTTGGCGATCGGCGGAACCGTGCCTTTCCTGGCCGCTGCCTTCATGCCGGAGAGCGCGACGGACAAACAAGTTCAATTCACTTTGAAGCTGCCTCGGGAAACATCGTTCGAATCGATGGATTTGAAAGTGAAAGAAATCGAAGAGATGATGAGCAACGCGAAAGATGCGACCGGCCAGCCGGAATTCGATTATTTCGAATCGATGGTCGGCTACGACCAGAACAATATGAGCGGGGAGCGAACCTCTTACCGCGCGATGATTATGGCCGCGGTTTCGCAAGCTTCCAATGCCAAAGAGCTTGCCGCTTCCTACAAAGAGAAAATGTTGTATTTGCTTCCGAAAGGCTCTGAAGTGGAAGGATCGCTGCTGTCGGGCTCGATGGGCGGCACGGGCGAAGATTTTGCTTACCTGCTGAAGGGCGATGACTTGATCCAGCTCATGGCAGGAGCGGAGCTTGTGAAAGCGAAGCTGCGCGAATTCCCGGAAATGCAGGAGATTAAAGACAACCTGAGCGAGAAGAAAATGCAGGTCACCGTTAGCGTGGATCAGAACAAAGCGCGTCTGTACGGACTTTCCTCTGCACAAATAACGGAAGCAGTCAGCGGCTGGCTCGCGAAGACGGACATCGGCGAAGTCAAATTCGACAATGTCACCTATGCGACCAAGTTGATGCTGGACGATGATTACAAAAATTCGCTTGATAAGCTCGGGCGCATTCACATTAAAACACCGACAGGCACGATGGTGAATTTGAACGAAGTCGCCAAAGTACGCCAGGTCGATGCTCCGGCATCCATTACGCGAGAAATGCAGGAGCAGTTCGTGAAAATTACCGCAAAAATCGACAGCAAGGATAAAGGCGGCGTCAGCACCAAAGTGACGGAGGCGCTCAAAGCGGTTGAGCTGCCGAACGGCGTGCGTACGCAAGCTCAAGGGGTTAACGAAGATATTCAGGAAAGCTTCGGCCAAATGGCTATTGCGATGCTGGCCGCGATATTCATCGTCTATCTCGTCATGGTTATCGCTTTCGGCAATGCAAGCGCACCATTCGTCATTTTGTTCTCCTTGCCGCTTGCCGCGATCGGAGGATTTCTGGGACTGCTTATTGCGAACGAATCGATCAACATTACATCATTGATCGGCTTCCTTATGCTGATCGGCGTTGTCGTTACGAACGCGATCGTCTTGATCGACCGCGTCCAACAGCTTCGCGAAGAAGGAGCAGGAGTGCAGGAGGCGTTGATCTCCGCAGGACTGTCGCGCTTGCGTCCGATCATTATGACGGCCGGTGCAACCGTGTTTTCCTTGCTCCCGTTAGGGATTGGTTTATCGGAAGGATCGCTTATTTCCAAAGGATTGGCGGTCGTTGTAATCGGCGGCTTGACCACTTCGACCGTGTTGACCTTGGTCGTCGTACCGGTTGTATACCAAAGCATCGACCGAATGAACAATCGCATTGCCCGTCTCTTCAAGCGAAAAGCGAATACCCCTGCGGATTCCAAAGCGGCTCCCGCTGCGCATTAATCCGTGAAACCACCTTATGGAGAACAAGGGAAAAGGAGAATCGTCCAATGAAGCTTATCAATTCACGTACGCTTAAACATAGCGCGAAGCTAGCAGGAGCGGTCATGCTCGGTGCGGCCCTTATAACGGGCTGTACCGCAGCCCCGGATGCCAAAACCTCGCAGGCGAATACAAGTGAAGTGCAAACGAAAACCGTAAAGGTCACGAAAGTATCGAAGAAAAAAATTAGCGAGCCTCTCGAGCAAGTAGCCGATGTCGTCTCTTCGCTGCAGATCGATATTATTACGAAAGCCGGCGGCGACATTAAGGAAATATTGAAGAAGCGCGGCGATATGGTGGAGAAGGGCGACGTCATTCTCCGCCTCGACCCGACGGACGTTTTAATCCAGAAAGAGAAAGCGCAGATTGGCGTAGCCGGCTCGCAGCAACAGCTTGTAAAAGCGAAACAAGACCTCGAAGACGGCAAGCAGGAGCTGAAAAACGGCATCGCCAAGCTGGAATCTTCTTTAAAGGATGCCGAGAAAAATTACAGCAAAATGCGCAACGATTACGATCAGGGGCTTGTGGAGAAAATTCAGCTGGAACAAACGGAAACGCAGTTAAACAACATGAAGCTTGATCTGGAGAACACACGTAATAAGCTGCAAACAATGGAAAAAACAAACTCGCTCGCGCAATTGGAACAAGCGGTGCAATCCGCCGGGGTATCGATCAAGGAACTGGACCGAACGCTTGAGAACCTGGATGTCAAAGCTAGCGTCAGTGGCGTGCTAACGGATTTGCCGGTGGAAACGGGCATGACCATCTCGGCCGGATTCAAGGCTGCGCAAGTGCAGCAGCTTGACCCGATCAAGATTAAGGCCGAACTGACGGAACAATCTGCCGCCTTGATCAGAGGTAAGAACGAGCTTACGTTCTACATCCCGGGAACGGTAGACAAAACGAAAGCCAAGGTCAATTATATCGCGGATGTCATGAGCACCCAGTCCAAATCGTATGCTTTGGAGCTTGAAGTGGCCAACCAGGACCGGAAGCTGAAGCCTGGCATGAAGGCGCAAGTACTGCTGTCGGAAGAGCAGGATCAAGTCGTTGTAGCGATTCCTACGCTGAGCGTCGTGCGTGAAGGCGGCGACACATTTGTATTCGTGCTTGTCGGCGATCTGGTAGAGAAGCGGAAGGTCGAACTCGGCCGATTGAACGAGGCTGATCAGGAGGTCATCTCCGGCCTGAAAGAAGGTGAGCAACTCGTCACCACGGGGCAACATCAGCTGAAAGACAAAGAAAAAGTCAAACTTGGCCAATAAAGCAAATGCTTAACTAACTGGAGGATAATTAGCCATGAACAAAAAAATGAGACGCACATTGACTTCCGTCGCTATCTCGGCTGCTCTGATGAGCAGCTACGCTTACCCTGTGCTTGCTGCAGATGCTCCCGAACCTTCCGCAACGGCTGAAACAGTAAGCAGCTCGGCCGTTGCAGCATACTACACGCTTACCGATACGCTGGACGTACAGGTAAAGAGCGTTGTCAACGAGCATGTACTTGACGGTACGCGGCTCGGTATTGTCGTCAAGGTGAGGAACAACGGCGGCAAGATTACCCGCGTGCCTGAATATGAATTAAGAGTGACGACATCGGACGGCGTTACGTACACGCTGCAGCCGAGCGCATCCAACCCGAAATCGATCCAACCGAAGGCGGATACCGAACTTAGCTACATGTCAGTCATCGACCGGACCGACGACTTTACATTAAGTGAAGTCAATTACACTGATGTCGATTATTACGTATATCCAAAGACGGAGACGCTTGTCGTCGCCGTGCCGGTTAGCGAGCAATCCTGGAAAGGCAGCGACATGGCGATCACGAACCCGGCTGCGGTGAAGAAATGGTCCGACTCGTTCACGATCCCTTATTCCAATTCGCCGATCCAATTTACGCCGGTGGGCATAACGAAAGAACTGCGCGATCAAGGCGCGGTATATGTGGTGCAAGTTCTGGCTAAGAACGATTCGGACAAAAGGGAGACCGCTCCGGACTTCCTGGTCGACGGCAAAACCGAAGCGAAAGTATTTGCCGGCGAGCGCGTAGAGAAAGATGCCGTCGTACTTGAAGCGGGCGAGCAAAAATATATTCATTACGCGATCCCGACGGATCAAGATACTGTACTTGCCAGCCTGAACGTACTGACAACGGAAAAATTCGTTCAAGCCGGCGCTGCCGCTTCTACCGTGTTGCAATACAAAGTAGGACGTTTGAACATCCTGCTGCCGAATCAAGCCTCCGGCGTCGCTTCTGCTCCGTATACGCTAGGTGAGACCATGACGTTCGATGCGAACAGCCAGCTGATCCATCCGGATCTGAAAGTGTCGGTCGTGGAGTTCAATATGAACGACAATGCCGAGGAAGGCAACAAGACGGTTACCGCGAAATTTTTGTTGAAAAACGGAAGCGACCGTCCGATGAACGTGCCGGTGTTCCAGACGAGCCTGATCAGCTCGGATGGCTATCAATACGACGGAAATCGCCAAGCGGCTACTGCGGCTACGGTGCTTCCGAACTCCGGCTTGACCGTGAATTACGCCTTCACACTGCCAGTATCCGAGACAGGCGAAAACTTGACGTTGAAGGTCGAAGACGCTGTCATCGCTGCACCATATAAGACGCCGATCGCTGCTTATGCGGTACAACTGCAGAAAAATAAATCGACGGATACGTTCAGCGTTTATCCGTTTGACATTAAGCTGAACAGCTGGAGCGTAAGCTTGGCGTTCAATGGCCAAGCGTACAGCTACAAAGGCAAGCTCTACTTGGATATCCAACGGAAAAACGATGTACAGATCGATTCGAACTCTCCGGCGATACTGCTTGAGGTTTATGACGACGGTGGGCGTATGGTTGCCACAATTGAAAAGTCGCTGCTCGGTCAAAATAGACTGGCAACCGGTGAAAACCTTTTGAACTTTACCGGAACGTCGGATCAGTTCGATCCTACCGTGAAGTTAAAAATCTATGAAGTGTTCAAGACGAAGAACGGACAGTCCAAGCGACTGCTTGCCGATTTAACGCAAAAGTAATTATAAATCCATCATCTGATCGAGATCCCTGGGAGACATTCTCCCGGGGATTTTTCATCACACGGAGAAGGGACACTGAGCAACAAATACATTCTCGAAAAGTAGAAAAAAATGGTAAACCACCAAAAAGTGAATCCTTTTCCGCAAATGAAAAGTATTATAGTAGTAAAGTATTTTTCGCGAAGGAGGCTTTCATGGGAATCTTATCGAGGTTCAGGGACATTATGGTGAGCAACGTGAACGCCTTATTGGATAAGGCGGAAGATCCGGAGAAGACGATCGGCGACTACATGCGGAGCTTAAACAGCGACTTGGGCAAGGTGAAAGCGGAGACGGCCTCGGTGCTGGCGGAGGAGCGAAGGGCGAAGCGAACGCTTGATGAATGCGCGGCGGAGATCAAGAAGCTGCGGCGTTATGCAGAGAAGGCTGTGGAAACCGGCAATGAGGATGATGCCGGGAAGTTTCTGGAGAAAGCTGCGGCGCTGGCTGCGAAAGAAGCTCCATTGCAGGCGGCTTACGACCTCGCTTCTTCGAATGCCGCAAGTATGAGGCAGATGCAAGAGAAACTTGTATCGGATATCGGGGAGCTTGAGGCGCGCTACGCTGAGCTGAAAGGAAAAATGGCGGCAACCAAAGTGCAGCAAAGATTAAACCGTATCGGCTCACCGCTGGGTGGAATTAACGATTCCGTTTTCGCAGAGTTGGAAGAGAAGGTCGAGAGCACGTATAACGAAGCGATGGCCATTACGGAATTGCGCGCGGGTGCGAAGGGCAATCTCGATGAGGAACTGGCCAAATTGGACATCGACACGAAGAAGAATACCGAAGATGCGACGGCCGTGATCAAGGAGAACATGAAAAAGAAGGAATAACCGTTTCTTCGCTAAAGAGGTGAGCAAATGCCGGTTATCGACTATAAATGCCCGAACTGCGGAAGCGGGATGGTCTTTGACAGTGAGACAGGCATGTTGTCCTGTCATAGCTGCGGAAGAGAAGACAACATCGAGGATATTCGCGATCCTTTGACGTGGAATACTTTCTCGGAAGAGGAAGCGATAGAGTATCATTGCAAAAGCTGCGGAGCGATCATTATGACCGATGCGGATACGGTGGCGACAACCTGCAGTTTTTGCGGCTCGGGCGTGGCCATCGGCGATCGGTTGACGGGGAAACTGGCTCCGGCGAAGGTCCTCCCCTTTAAGATTAGCAAGGAAGAAGCGATCCGGGCGTTCCGGAAATGGTGCAAGAACGGCAGGCTCACGCCGGACGGGTTTATGACGGCGGATCGAATTCAGAGCATCACTGGGATGTACGTACCTTTTTGGCTGTACAATTTGAATAATAAAATCGAGGTTCATGCGCATGGCACGAGAGTGAGAACGTACACTCGAGGCGAGTACCGCTATACGGAAACGCAGCATTTTGATGTGTACCGGGATATCGTGTTGAATTATGTGAAGGTCCCGATCGATGCATCTGCTAAAATGAATGACGAACTGATGGATAAAATGGAGCCTTTTCCTTACGACCAGCTAAAAAGCTTCAAAACGCCTTATCTTGCCGGCTACATAGCCGAAAAATACAATTATGACGATCAGGAGCTCCTCCCGAGGGCGAAAGACAAAATCAGTCCATTTATTGATTCTTACATTCAATCCGAGATGACTGGGTATACGACCGTTAATTATACAACCAAGCAGATCGACACCATGTTAGAACGCGCGGATTATGTGCTGCTCCCGGTTTGGATGGTACAATATGATTACAAAAAAGAGAAATACACGTTTGCGATGAACGGCCAGACGGGAAAAGTGGTCGGCAAGCCCCCTATTAGCAAGGCGAAAGTGTCCGCATGGTTTGCCGGTATTGCCGGCGTGTCGCTGCTCTCGCTGAAGCTAATCTCCTGGACGATGGGAGGCGGATTCTGGTGAATAGAATGGGATCGATCGTATTCGTACTGCTATTCATCGCTCTGTTTATAACCCTTCCCTTGAAAACTGCGATAGCGGAAGCGGCTGCAGCGGAAACGAAGAAATTTGTTTATGATGATGCAGGTGTTCTGAATCCGGAACAATCCGATAGGCTGGAAGCGATGGCGAAGGAATATGGGGCTAAACGAGAAACGGACATTATTATGGTTACGACGAAGAATACTGGGAATATCGATGTCCAGAAGCTGACGGAAGATTTTTACGACGAGCATGCACCCGGATATGATAAGCCGCACGGCAATGCGGTTATCATGACGCTGGATTTAAAAAATCGAGAGATGTATTTGGCGGGATTTTATAAAGCGGAGCAATACCTGGATGATCGCAGGCATGATAAAATACGCGCGAAGATGACGCCGGATTTATCGAACGGCAACTATGAGCTCGCTTTTCAGAAATACGTGAAAACCGCGTACAAGTATATGGGCATCCGCCCGGGAGTGAATCCGGACAATATATTGTTTAATATGTGGTTTCAATTGGCAGCCTCGCTCGGCATTGCGGGGATCATCGTCGGAACGATGGCCTACCACTCGGGAGGCCGTGTGACGGTGCATCGACGAACCTATGAGGATACAAGCACTTCCAGGGTCATCGACAGGAGAGACCAATATATTCGAACCACGACAACGAAACAAAGGATTCCAAAGAATAACGGTGGAGGCAAAGGCGGCAGGGGAGGCGGCGGAGTTACCGGAGGCGGCCATTCTCACAGCGGCAGCAGAGGGTCATTTTAACCGGAAGGGATGGGTATACGATGGCGTTTTTCCGAAACCAATTTGCCACTGTGGTGGAATGGGAAGAGTTCAGGGATGATATGATTTTTTGGAAGTGGAGCAACCGCGAGATTAAAAAAGGAAGCAAGCTCATCATTCGTCCGGGCCAAGACGCGATTTTCGTCAATAACGGCAAAATCGAAGGGATTTTCGAGGATGAAGGGGAGTATAGCATCGATTCGCAGATCATCCCGTTTTTGTCGACGCTAAAAGGGTTCAAATTCGGCTTTAACAGTGGTATGAGGGTAGAAGTCTTATTCGTCAATACGAAGGAGTTTACGGTCAAATGGGGGACGCAAAATCCGATTCTGATCCCGACGCCTCAGCTCCCGGGCGGCATGCCTATTCGCGCCAACGGCACATTCATTTTTAAAGTGAACGATTACGTTACATTGATCGATAAGATTGCCGGGGTGAAAGACAGTTATCTTGTAGAGGACGTGAAAATCCGGATCACATCTGCGCTCGATCAGTTGCTAATGAAGTGGATCAGCAGAGAAGGGAAGGACATGTTCAATCTGCAGGCGAATGCTTTTGAGATTGCCCAAGGCATCCGCGAAGATCTCGACATGCAAATGTACGATATGGGCATGACGATTACCGGGTTTCAGGTGATGAGCTTCAATTATCCTCAGGAAATTCAAGACATGATTACGAGGACCGCATCTCATGAAATGATCGGCAATTTGCAAAAGTACCAGCAAGTGAGAATGACGGACGGCATTGCGTCCGGCAACGTGAAAGGCGGCGGCAGCGCCGCGGACATGGCCGGCATGATGATGGGCATGAACGTCGCGAATGAAATGATGAAAACGATGAACCAGAACCAGGACCAAAAGTCTGCGGCTGATACCAAATCTGCATCTACTCCTCCTTCCGAGGCTCCAGAAGGCGGCAAAAAGCCCAACTTTTGCCCGAACTGCGGTGAGAAAACGAACGGGGCCAACTTCTGCTCGAATTGCGGTCAGAAACTGAACTAAGAACAGCCTCTCCGTTATTTTTCATGTTTATGTAAAATATGGGAAACATAGCTTGGGAACGCGAAATCGAACACAAAGGTTGCTGATTAGACATGATTGAATACGAAGAAGCCGAAGGCAGAGAAACCCGAAACCTCGTCGACGCGAACCAGTTGAAGGATTGGGCAAAGTTTCTGCTAACCTACAAATTCGCCATTGACGAAATGGAAACGAAATTCAATATTTTAAACGAAGAGCTTCAGTTCGTTCAACAATACAATCCGATCGAGCATATCAAGTCCCGAATCAAGACGCCGAAAAGCATACTGGACAAACTTAAAAGAAAACAGCTCGACCTTACCATTGAAAATGTAAAGACGCATATTCAGGATATCGCCGGAATCCGCGTCATTTGCTCGTTCAATTCGGACATTTATCGCTTGGTAGACATGATCAGCGCGCATAGCGACATCCGGATCGTGCAAATAAAAGACTACGTGAAGCATCCGAAATCGAACGGATACCAAAGCTTGCATCTGATTGTGGAAATTCCGGTGTTTTTAACCGACCGGGCCGAGCGGGTTCTGATGGAAATCCAGATCCGGACGATCGCGATGGACTTTTGGGCGAGTCTGGAACATAAAATCTACTACAAATTCGATAAGCAAATTCCGGATCATATTGAACAGCAGCTGCGGGAAACCGCACATATCATTTCGTCGCTCGATGAACGCATGCTGCAGCTGCATCTGGAGGTGCAGTCGTACAAGTAGGCAATGCAATCGGGGGGAGCACCGTTAGTACGGCTGCTCCTCCAGTTTTATGCGTACGAGGTCCTTGCGCCGGTAAATGCCCAGTACGATGCCGATGGCCGCGAGCTCTGCAAGCAGGTGGCTGCCGCCGTAGCTTAGGAACGGAAACGGCATGCCGGTCAACGGAACGAGGCCGAAGGACATCAGTACGGAATAGCCCATCTGGAATCCGAGCAGTGCCGTGATCCCGATGATCATCGTTTTGCCGTAAGGTTCGTGAACCGCTTTGCTCGATTGCACTACACGTCCGATGAAATAGACGACTGCGACGGCCACAGCCGCTCCCGCCAGCCATCCGAAACAGTACATGACATACACGTACACGAGCTCGTTCGGAATGGATGGAAGTCGGGAAAGCGGAGATGCAAAGCCTTGCCCGAGCCAACCTCCGGTTTGGATTGCACTCTTCATCTGCACGGCCACGTATCCGGCCCCCGTCGGATCGGCTTCCGGATTCCAGTAAGCTGCGAGGCGCTTGATGATGTACTGTTTGGTCAGGACAGCCGGAATCGCGACAGCCAAGAAGGTTCCTGCGGTTTGCGCGAATGCAATGAACCAACGCCGCGATACAGCGCCGTATACTGCCGTGTATCCCGTCAAATAAAGAACGGCGGCAACGAGGTTCGGCGAACTCAGCAGTAGGAACACAGGCACGATGACAAACGCAAGGTAACTGCGACAGAATGAACGTTTGCCGCGCCAGCTTAACAAAATTCCGGTCGCAGAAATGATCAGCAAGTAGGGACTAACGCCCATCCAATCTACGGCGAACCTGCCGAAGCTGATATAGCTGCGGGCGCCGTTGATTGGATTGCCGAACACGAGGACATACAGCATCCCCGTAACGACGATACCATAGATCGGCCAAGACCATTTGTATAACTTGCGGTAATCCCAGAAATAAAAGAAGCTCATGATCAGCAGGCCCAAGGCGACGGCCGCCGTTTTGCTAAGGAAGAAATGATAGCTTGCATAAGGCGATGGCTCCGATGCAACGCTCAATTCGAACATGTACATCACGAAGATGCCCAGCAACACAAAGCCAAGCGCAGCGAGCAGCAGCCCCCAGTTCATGCGGGGACGGTGCACCTTATGCAGGCCGCTTCCGATGGCGGCCGGATCTCCCATCTGCGATACGGCCCAACGGGTCGAATCCTCGCGGCTGAAACCTTCCGCTTCCTTTTCCACCGTCAGCTCCTCGATATGGTCTAACAGTTCCTTGCGTATGTCGGCATGCACTTCTCTTGCTTTAATATGTAAGCAGACTTCGCCGAGAAAACGGCGCACTTCCTCGTGATCGCGTATCATGCCTGTCCCTCCCCAAGCACGGAATCGACGGCATTGCGGAATAAGCGCCATTCGGCTTTTTTCTCCTTCAATTGCTGTCTTCCCTGATCCGTAATCCGGTAATATTTGCGCTTGCGGCCTTCCGCTTCCTGCCAGTACGCTTCCACCGTGCCGGCAGATTCCATCGCGTGAAGAATCGGATACAGCGTGCCCTCCTTTAATTGAAATGCGCCGCCGGAGCTTCGTTCCAATTCTTTGATCAGCTCATAGCCGTATAGCTCGCGACGCTCAAGCAGATTCAAGATCATCGTTCCGGTGCTTCCTTTGAGCAGCTCCTTGTTTTTGTGCATGCTCGGCTCTCCTTTCGTAAGAAATGTGGCAAACTGGTGCGCGGGTATACTTTGTAAATCTATGCATCGTAAATCTATGTATAATTATAGGAGGATGCGCCTCCATTGTCCAGTAAGAAAAAAACCGCACGATTGGTGTGCGGTTGGGAGGTAATGCTCAAACGGTTGTAAAAAAGAGTGGGCAACCGTTACAGCGTCGCTTTCCAGCGATCGATGCGCTCTTTGTAGTGCGGTGATACGAGAGGTGGGCGGTCCTTTTGCAAGACGAGCCGGCCGCCTTCGGTCAGGCCAGCCTCGCGCGGGTCCAGTACGTGAACGAGCCGCTCGCGCCAGGCCACGAGTTCTCCTGCATATGCTGCTTCTCCCGACAGATCCCGGCATTCTCCAGGATCCGCGCCGAGATTGAACAATTGCTCGGTCCCGAGGCGCGGGAACCAGATGTATTTCCATTGGCCGTCCGTCAAATATTGCATCTCCTGCTCTTCGGAGTAGCACAGCGAATGCTCGCCGTGCACGAATTCGCGCCATGGCGTACGTTCTCCGCGGATGAGCGGCAGGGTGCTTCGCCCGTCGACGGTTTCCGGGACGGGAACCCCGGCCGCATCGAGGATGGTCGGCATGATGTCCTGCAGGCATACCGGGCTTGCCACCTTATCGGTTACCTCGGATGAGCGCATCGCTTTCGGCAGTCTGACGATCAGCGGAATGTGGGCGGAGCCTTCGTAGGCATACGTTTTGCGCCACAAATAATGGTCGCCGAGCATGTCACCGTGATCCGAGGTGAAGATGATGACGGTATGTTCCCACACCCCGATTTTTTTCAAATACATGAACAGCCTGCCGATTTGCTGGTCGATCTGGTGAATGAGCCCGTAGTAGCCGGCCCGGGCCCGGTTCGCTTCTTCGTCCTTGCGCTTTCCTCTCCAGGCATCGGGCTTCTGTGCGTCCTTAGGTTGATCATGCATGCTCGCCCACTCGCCGATAAATGGAGCGGGGAGCGTTTTTTGCCGGTACAGATCAAAATAAAAGGGCGCCGGATCGTAAGGCGAGTGCGGGCGGGAGAATGACGTTTTGAGAAAAAACGGCATCGAAGGGTCGCGCTTTTCCAGCAGTCGGATCGATTCATTTATCGTCCAGTTGACCGGATGCAAAAACTCCGGAGCGTGGAACGGGCGGGACATCCACGAATTCCAGTCGATGCCGTGGTCGGTCATCCCGTAATCGCCGGTTTTGTTCTTCTCGAACCAAGCGATATAATCGGAGACGAATCCGGGCGATTCGACCTTGCCCTGTTCGTCAAGCGATGTCTGATGGAAACCGTTGAGCGCCCGCTGCGGATCGAAATTCATTTTGCCGACGCCGAGCGTGTAATAGCCGGCTTTGGCCAGCTCCCCGGGCAGCGTATGCGGGAAGCCGCCGCCCATGCGGCCTTGCCCGCGGCCCGTTCCGAGTACTCCCGTATGCCACGGGTCCATTCCCGAGATCAGCGTCGTCCGCGCCGGAACGCAGGACGGAGTGCAGGAGTAGGCGCTTGTAAACACGGTCCCTTCCTGCGCGAGCCAATCCAGGTTCGGCGTTTCGATGATCGGGTTGCCGTAGCAGCCAAGCGCGTCCGAACGATGCTGGTCCGTCATGATAAGCACAATGTTAGGTCGTTTCAACGTCTGAGTCCTCCTTGTTATCCGGGCCATTTTCCAGAGAAGTTCCGGACGTTCCGGACTTTTCTGATTTTCAGAGACTTGATGAAGAGGCGGTCCCGCATCTTGTTATGGGCCGCCGAATGTGCCAAGATCATTTTTTTCTCGCTTTTTCCGCTTCAATCGCTTTATCTGCGGTTTCCTGCGCAAAACGAATCGTCGTATTCACGTCGAGCTTCTCTTTGATCATTTTGTCCAACGCGCTTTGAACCGCCGTTTTGACGACATCGTCATAGCGGGTCGGTTTGCCCATCGTGCCGTAAACGTTTTTGAAGATGGCTTGAACGTTTTTACCCTGCAGCGTCTTGAAGTCTTTGCCGAACTGGCTTCTCGCCTCCGCGTCTTTAATCGCCGGAACGGCGCCGCCCTTGGCCAGGCGGGTCTGGATTTCTTTATCCGTCGTCAAGTACGAGATGACCCGGAAAGCATCGTCCTTGCTCTTGGCGGTGGAGGAGACGGCCAGCACGTGCGCTTGGGTCGCGACTTCTTTTGAAGGATGTCCTTGGCGCAGCGGGAACGTCACCATATCCCAGTTCAAGTTGATCCCTTGCTTGGACAAATCTTCAATTTCGCCGATCCGTCCGCCCGACGAAGCATACATCGCGAGTGTCTGGTCTTTCTCGAAGCCGGCTACGCCTTTCTTCGTCTTTTTGTCGTCCGGAATGTCTTCGATCGCTTTGAACATCTCGAACAAATATTTCCAATCGTCGGTGCTTACGGCCGCTTTCTCCGTCTTCGGATCAACGAAAGGCACGAGGAAGCTTTGCGCAATCCAGCGCAGTCCGTTCGGGTCGATCGCCCGGATCGTCGGGTCGGCGGCTGTCAGTTTTTTGCCGAGCGCGATCACATCTTCCCAAGTCATGCCGTCTTTCGGGTACGGAATGCCGCTCTTGTCAAAAATGCTTTTGTTGTAATAAAGCACTTCGAAGTTAAAACTGTAAGGCAGGGCGAACAATTCGCCGCGGTCCGAGTACAGCTTAATCGAATCGATTGTATTTTTTTCATATTGGTTCAGATCGAAGTTCGATTTCCGGACGTATTCGTTCAAATCGGTTAGCAGGCTTGCGTCTTGAAACTGCACCATGTCCCAAGAAGTCGTCAAAATGATTTCGGGAAATTGCCCTGTGGTCATAAGATCTTCTTTCGTTGTACCTTTGCCGCTTCGAACCAGCTCCATCGTCACGTTGGGGAACTTCTTTTTGACCGCGTCGACGAAATTTTCCTGAAATTCCTGGTCGGTAATGCCGGCATTCATCTGAAACACTTTCAGCGTAACCGCTTTGCCGTCCGCAATAGGTTTGGCGGCTGAGGCATCACCGGAGGCCGAGGGAGTGGGGGCGGAAGAAGGATTCGCTTGATTGGACCCTCCGCTGCAGCCGCTGACGGCTAACGCGACGAGTGGTAATGAGCAAACAATACGATTCATTTGTTTCCGATTCATCGATATCATCCCCCTATCTTATCTATGGCTCGTCCGTGGGACAAGGTCATTCCGATGCGGTGGAAACGACGAGCAGTGCGTTGGCGATCGGCCGCTCCTCTTTATCGGAGGGGCGGTTGAGCACGGTCAGCCGGCTGTCATCCGGTTTGCGCAGTACGTAGGTCGAAGAGCCGCCGCCGTCCACATTGATCGCATAGTCCATGCCGAGCGATTGCAAATAACGGGCGGCTTCGAGAACGGATGCGCCGTCGGAGTAGCCCTTTTGCCGGCCGTCAATGACATATACGTACAGCGTCTTGCCCTTGGAAGCGAAAATCGTCCGTGGATGGTGCTCCAGGTTGTTAACGTCCGTCATATCTAGCACTTCCGGAGGAACCTGTCCTTGCTGCACTAGCACGTCGGCAAAGCGGTGATCCGCCCCACCTACCGCGTACAGCGCTTCGTTCACACCTTGATCAAAGTCGGCCTTGAACGTTACCGTTTTGCCGACGGGCGCATTTTGCTTGATCCAGGTTGCTTTGCTTCCGGTCGCCGTCAGGACGAACTTGCCGGGCGGGATGGGATTGTTTGCCGTCGTATGGATCGCCTCTACAACGCCGTTAACCGGTTGGCCGGGAACGAGCTTGGCATTGGGCGTCGAAGGAGCGATGATGACCTCAACTCCAGTTCCTTCCGATAAGGTTGTATCGCCGTATCGGTCCGTCAGCAGAAAACTATGGTTTGTCAACGTTTTCGCGCGAATTTTGTTGATGCCGTTCAACGTTAGCTGCGGTCCGTTCTCGGCGGTAAGGACAAGCTGAATCGCGATACTTTTGCCGAGCGCGAACGACCCGTCTTTTTTCACGGCAAGAAACGTATCCGTTTTTGGGCCGGGGGATGTGACGATTTCGCCGTTCGTAATTTGCAAACCGAGCGGGACGCCGGTCGGTACATGAAAGAAATCGGCGTTAAACGCGCCGAGCACTCGGTGTCCTGCGCGGTCGTTTGCTTTGGCAATGTTCGAGACGGTGTCTTTGCCGGCCACATGGGGCGCTGCGGAGACGATCTCCAGCCTTGTTTGCGGATTGGCAGCGTCGATCTTCAAAGCGAAGATTTTGTTGGTTATTGAGCTGCCGTCGTTCGCGCCTCCCTTGCCGCGGATGGCTTTATCTTGATCCGGCGATTCGGTGAACCGGAACATCGTTTCGAACCGAACAGTCTTCGTTTCGTGCTCTACGCCGCGAGCGACAACAAATCCGCTTTTCGAATCTTTGGCGGTCTTGTCCTCGCCGTGAACCATGGCTCCCGCAACCGGGATGATGAGTGCAGTGCCTAGCAGAAGGGTAGATATAATCGCAACCTTTTGTTTTTTGGCAAAAGCGAACACGCTGACTCACCCTTTCGATATGGAACGTTGCTTACGACCAGTCGATCGTCTGGAACGTACCGGTTTGCGCCGACTCGCGCGCTTTCAAGCACAGCAGGGCGCTGATCAACCCGTCGTTCAGCGTGCTTACGGATGTTTCTTTCCCTTGCATGAGCTGGACGAAATTCGCCGCGAGCGCCGCGTCGCCGCCGAAATGTCCTTTCTCCGTATCGAAGCGGTGCGTTTCCACGAGCGGGGTGTGGTGCATCATGACCTTTATTTCATTGGAATAAAAGTCGAACTCGACCGTTCCTTTGTATCCCATGAACCGCGCGCCGCGCGCTCCCGCTTTCCGCCGCACGAAGAAGTTTTGCGAGTAGGAAAGATGCATTCCGCTCTCGTACCGCACCAACGCGCTGCCCGAATCCTCGTTGCCAGTATCCACGGCGAAACTGCAATAGGTCCATGCTTTCCGGGTCGCTTCCGATTCAGCGAATGCGGTGCTTTCCTCGCAAGTGCGGTTTTCTTCGCAGTCGACGCACTTCAGGCCGGCCGGTTTGTCGCCTTTGAAGATTTGCTTTGATGTCATGGCGCACACGCTGACCGGACGCTGCTGGAGCACATAATTGAGGTAGTCGAAGTCATGCGTCGCTTTTTGCAGGAACAGTCCGCCCGTTTCGTTCTCGTCGCGGTACCAGTTATGGTAATACACGCCGCCGTACGTCACGTTGTTGATTGCCTGCACATGCTCGACCGTACCGATTTTGCCGGAGTCGATAATTTCTTTGACGAGCCGGACCATGCGGGAAGTGCGGAGCGGGAAGGAAACGACGACCCTGTCGCTGTGCGCTTCGCCGCCTTGTTTCAGCCGCTGCAAATCATGAAGCGTAGTGGACACCGGCTTTTCCAGAAACAGCGGGATGTTGCGCGGCAGCACCTTGAGCGCCATCTCCGTATGCAGCGAACAGCGCGTGCCGATGAGGATGCCGTCCAGCCGGCCCTCGTCCATGATTTGCTCCGGCGAGTCGTACCACTGCGTCCCGTCCAGCCGGCCGTCGGTAATCTCCGACACAATCTTCTCCTTTCGGATATCGACGATGGCAGCCAGCTCCAACGCCGGATCCTGCTTCTTTACTTCGTTCAAGACGCTTCGAATGCGGCTTCCATATCCAATGACGCCTACTCTCATGATTGAATCTCCTCCTGTTGTTTGCCATGTCGGCATATATGATTGCGTTTAGTTACATTATAGAGAGTCGCACGGTCCAAAGGCTTTGTTCTAAAAGCCATATTTTTTGCTTTTTCGGACGGAACGAAGAGCGAGCGAAATGCCGGAACAAAGCGGTAATTTTACCAGTACGTCTAACGAAAATTCGCACTTTTCAGCAAAGAACGGCTACGGTATGATGAAGGGATAATAGATCCTGTGCGGGAGAGACGGCGATGTCACATCTTCGAACGCGATTGAAAAAAACGATCGAGATCAAGCAGATGATTACGATGTACTATTTCGAATTCGGGAAGGAATACGTATATCAAGGGGAAAAACATGATTTTTGGGAATTTTTGTATGTCGATAAAGGGGAAATCGAAGTATTTGCCGATGACCGGCGGCTTCATCTGGAGCAGGGCTCGATCGTATTTCATAAGCCGAACGAGTTTCACCGGTTTCATGCGAATCGGGTAAAGGCGCCGAATGTGATCGTGATGACGTTCGACTGCGATTCCCCGGCGATGAAGCATTTTCATAACCTGGCTATCCGGCTGGAAGCGGACGAGCGCAATTTGCTTGCGTCCATTATTGAAGAAGGAACGCATGCCTTCGGGTTTCCGTTCCGTTATCCGCTGCGCGATCACCGCCTAACGAACGGGCCGATCGGCAGCGAGCAGATGATTAAGCTGTATTTGGAAATGTTCCTCATCCGTTTGCTGAGGAGGGTCCGTACGCCGACTTCGGACAGCCTGCTGCCCTCAATGGTCAAAGAAAAAAGCGACGAGGCCGTCGTCAAGTCGATCGTGCGTTATTTGGAGGAAAGGGTGGGAAGCCCGGTTACGCTGGGCGATATCAGCGATTCGCTGCATTTGTCCAAAACCCGGCTGAAAGAGCTTTTCAAAAAAGGAACCGGTCTTACGATCATGGAGTATTTTGCCAAGCTGCGCATTGAAAAAGCAAAGCTGCTCATCCGTGAGCAGCCGAATAATTTTACCGAAATCGCCGGCATGACCGGGTTCGGCAGCGTTCACTATTTCTCCAAAGCGTTCAAGAAAGCGACCGGAATGAACCCGTCGGAATATGCGCGGTCGGTCAAAGGAAGGCTGAAGAGCCAGGGATAGCGGTTTATGATTCCGCTATTTTCGCTGCACGGGTAAGCGACGATTCCCGGATCATGAGCTCGGAATCGAGCACGAGCACCCGCTCTTGCGCAGGTTCATCGTGTTCGAGCTGATTGATCAGCTTCTCGACAATGGCGCGGCCCATTTTGATTTTCGGCTGGTTGACCGTGCTCAGCTTCGGCTGAATATACCGGCTGATGCGATTGTTGTCGACGCCGACGACGGCGAGCTGCTCCGGAATGCGGATCCCGAGCTCGGCGCATGCCTTATAGACGCCGAGCGCCATTTCGTCGTTTGCGGCATAGACGGCCGTGAAGTCGGCCTGCTTCTCTATCAGCCGCTTCATCGCTTCGTAGCCGCCCTTTTCGCTAAAGTCCCCGTTCTCGATAAGCTCGGGGTGGAACGGAATGTGATGCTCACGCAACGCTTTCAAATAGCCTTCCAATCGCTCATAGCTGTCAACGGCATCCGCATAGCCGCTCAAAAAGGCGATTTTCCGATGCCCCTGCTCAACGAGGTGAGAGACAACCTCTTTGGAAAATTTCACGTTATCGGTATACACGCACGGGATTTTGTCATGATCGACACGGCGGCCTACGATGCCGATCAAGTAGTTCATATCGGCAATGTGGCATAGCTCTTCGTCGGATAAGTGCGGTGTGACGAGAATCATACTGTCCGCCGTTTTATTCATCAGCAGGCTTATGAAGTCGAGCTCCTTCTCCTTGTTGTTTCCCGTATCGCATATGATCACCTTATATTTTTGCGCGTACGCTTTGTTTTCGATGCCTTTAATGACTTCGGCATAATAAGAGTTGTTGATTTCCGGTACGATGACGCCGATAATCATGGATCTCTGGGAACGAAGGTTTTTGGCAGCGGCGTTCGGCTGGTATCCCAATTCGTCGATCACTTTCATTACTTTTTCTTTCGTGCGCGCCGTCACATTCGAATTGTTGTTCAATACCCGGGAGACGGTGGCGGGGGATACGCCGGCTTTGGCGGCAACGTCTACGATTTTAATGTCCATTTTCATCAACCTTATACGGAATTGGGAATGAATGTAATTTGAATAACTTACTAAAGAGAATAAACGATTCGGAAATCGATTTCAATCTATTTCGTTGGAAAGTGCGTTGAAATCGCGCGATGGCGACTTCTTTTCGTTAGCCTTTACTACAAAATAAAATCGATTTCATTTTGTTGCGCAAAAGTACAGATGTTTCCGAAAATAATTGTTAGAATGAATGGAAGAGAATTGAAACGGTTAAACGCCCTTGTATATTAAGTGTTTTTGAGCAAAAGGAAAATTTTTGATTGACTTTCGCTTGTCAGGATGATTATAATTCATGTTGAAATCGATTTCAACAACTAGATTGATCAATCGCTAGTTTGCAGCATTCATAATGATTGCCAGGGGGGCATAAAAACAATGAATAAGCAATCTCTCGCACTTCTCAGTTCTTTACTCATCTGTGGAACCGTTTTCTCGGGGTGCTCCAGCTCCAAGCCGGAAGCGGTTTCAAAGGATTCCGGCGCTTCCGCTTCAGCCATCACCAAGCCGGTGGAATTGTCCTTTTATCATAACGCGGGCATCACCGAGGAGCAGTTTCAAGAACAGTTCGGAAAATACATCCAAGAAAAGCTCCCGAACGTCACCGTCAAATTCGTTCCGAAAGACAAAAGCGTAAGCTTGGCGGAGATGATTACGAGCGGTACGACCAAAGTCGATATCTTCATCGATTCCATCGGCCAAATCGGACTAAAAGGCTCGCTGATCGATATCGGGCTGAATCAGGACTTAAGCGACCTCGTCAAAAAACATAATGTCGATCTGAACCGTTTTGAGCCGAGTACGCTTGATGCGATTAAAGTCATGGGCGGTTTGTACGGCCTCCCGATCAGCAACAGCGCATACGTGTTAATGTACAACAAAGACGTTTTCGATAAATTCGGAGTGGCTTATCCGAAAGACGGAATGACGTGGGATGAAATCTCGGAAATATCCCGCAAGCTGACGCGATCGGACGGCGGTACGCAGTACGTAGGCTACACGACCTCGATTAACCACTACTTGCGTTTAAACCCATTGTCTCTGGCCAACGTCGACGCCAAGACGAAGACGGCTTCGCTGAGTACGGATGCATGGAAAAAGCTGATTCAGGAATCCATTCTTAATCCGATGTCTGCCGACGGCTACAAGCAGGTAGCGAACGAGTTGAGCAAGCAATGGTATAAAATTCCTTATATCGACGAGTTCTCGAAGAACCGGACTGTCGGCATGTTCACCTTTATGTACGCAGATTACGCATGGGCCAAAGAAATGAACTGGGATGTCGTGTCCTTGCCGGTGTTCAAAGACAAACCGAAGCAAGGCAGCCAGGCTTATCCGACCTACATGTTCGTCACTTCGACGTCCGAGCATAAAGATGAAGCAATGGAAGTGGCGAAGCTGTTCATTTCGGATGAATACCAGACCCAGTTTTCCAAAACCGGCGGTATCACGGTTCTGAAAAACGACGCCATCAAGCAAGTATTCGGCCAGGAGACGCAGATGAAGGACAAAAACATCAAAAACGCGGTGTTCTATAACACGGCGGCTCCGGCGGCGCCGAAAACGCGCTTCGACACGTATGTGGAGGATGCGGTAAAGGCACAAATTAGCAGCCTGCTGAAGGGCGAAACCGATCTCAATACGGCGCTCAGAACGGCCGAGGAAACCGTCAACAAAAAGATCGAGTCGGAAAATAAGTAAGGCGAGCTCACTAATCAAGCCTCCAATGCCGCGGTTCATGCGGTGTTGGAGCTTTCGTTTTTTTGTTCAATGCATGGTAGAGTTCGCGTCCCCTTGGTAGATTCGCAGCGCACCATGCTAGCGTTCTTCCCACCTGCTAACGATGAAATCCATAATGTCCTGCTTCGTTTCTTCCGTCAGTCCATTGCGCAGCGCGACAATGAATTCGATAAAGAGCAGCGATACGAGCTCGTCCAACTCCATATCGATGGGGAGACGTTTCCACCGCAGGTCGTCGAAAAACACTTCGACACGGTTCACTTCCCGCGGGTGCAGCGTGATGGATAAGGTCGGGCAATCGTCTTCTTCCGCTTTGCCGCTCTGGTTCGCGGGCAAACTCCAGCGGAACCTGGACACACCCGATGCCGCGACCGACTTTTTGGGCAAGCCGGCCTTATAACCGCCGGAATCATGCCCAGCCGCTTCCGTTACAATGCTTCCGTAGGATTCGCTAAGAAACACCAGGTAGTCATACAGATCTATATCATGCCGGATTTTCTCCAGAAAGTTATCGAACAACAGCTTCACGAGAAACGCTTTGTTCAGCCCGGGCAGATGCTCCTTCGTCATGACTTTTACGTCCTCCAGGAATACATCGGCCCGTCTAAAATAATCTCGGGGAACGCGAACCTGTACTTTATGGCCGGTGTCGCTCGTCTTGCCGCCGAACATGCCAGTCCACTTTTTAAAGGCGATCATCGTGAAATCCCCTCTCTCAACTTATCTAGTATATCTTTATTCTGAAACTAGCAAGAATATGACACTTGGATTTTAAGAGGAGGGGGTTTTTCTAAGAGATGAGGTCTCTGCATACTAATAGTAAACCGTAATAAAGCCGAACCATTGCATCTGCAAACGGTTCGGCTTTTATCCATTCAATTGCCCTCGGCGGTGGCCATCGGCTCCAAATTTTTGTCCAGCGTGACCGTCACCTTGAAATAATCGCCGTCGATTTCGATGCGCAGCTCGCCGCCATGCAGGTCGACAATGCTTTTGGCAATCGCTAGTCCTAAGCCGGAACCCTCGGTATGTCTCGATTGATCGCCGCGCTTGAACCGCTCGAGCAGCTCGTCGACCTCGAACTCGATCTCATAGGCGGATACGTTCTTTATGGTGAACATCACCTGATGTTCATTCTCGGTTAATGAGACGTATACCCGCGTGTTCGGCATGGCGTACTTTAAGGCGTTGCCAATCAAGTTTTCGAAGACGCGCCATATTTTTTTGCCGTCGAGCCGGGCTGGCACTTTATGTTCCGGTATGGAAACTTTGAACCGGCACGAAGACGCTTCGATGCGCTCGCTGAATTCCGCCATCGCCTGATTGAGCAGGGAAGCGACATTGACTGTTTCCAGATTCAGCTCCGCTGCGCCGCTGGCCATTTTGGACGCTTCGAACAGATCGTCGATCAACGCTTTCAGGCGCTGCGTTTTTCGATCCAGGACGGCGATATAAGCTTCGCGTTCCGCTTCAGTAATGTCGTTTTTTTTCAACAGATCGACGTAGCTGATAATGGAGGTGAGAGGCGTTTTCAAATCGTGCGAGACGTTCGTGATCAGCTCGGTTTTTAAACGCTCGCTCTTCATTTGGTTTTGCAGCGAGGTTTGGAAACCGTCCTTCATGCTGTTTAGTTGTTGAGCAAGTCGGTACAGGTTGCCTTTGCCCGCAGGTTTGACCGTCGTTTCGAAGCGGCCCGCAGCGATCGCTTCGGAGCCGGCGACGATGGTATTGAAAGCCGCAACCCGTTTCAATACATAGGGCAGTACCGCAAATAAATAGAAAGCGATGTAAGCGGTGCAGAGCAGGACGGCAGCGTCCAGCCCATCGTCAAAAGCAATGGGGAGAATCACCGCTGTTACACCCAGTACAGCGGTCAAAGCGAACAGAGCGGCCGATTTGAAAAACAAACCGCGATTGTCCAAGATTTGTGTAATCAGCACTTTTAGCTTACGGCTGTATGACGTTTCCCATTGACGGCGAAGCTCTCCTTTGGTCCGGAACAAAAACAAGGTCTCTTTGATTTGCACCAAAATGAATGCCGTGCATAAACAGAGGAAAAACCAAGGAAAAACGGCGTCAAAACGAAACGGTAGCTTGAATACCGATGCGAGATCCGCAAATACGAAGAACAGGTAGACGACAGCCAGCAGGATCAGCGCCCGAATATCAAGCGGAACCCGGCGGTATGGCACAATGATCGATTCGATCCATTGCGGGAGGCCGATTCGAAATTTGCGGGTGCCGTAAAGCGCTAAGGCAGCCATTAGCAAAGCAGCGCCGGCGAGAACGCATTCCTTGAGGAGTCGCTCCCGGATCGACAAATAATAGCGGTAATCGGCATGAATTTGGCTAAATTCTCTTGGTTCCTTGTATACAAGAATCGTGCCTTCCAGTCGATTTTGCTTGAAATACTGGCTGATGGACAACAGGTTCTCGGCTTCTCCAGGGGCGCTTGGAAAAGCATGCCAATACAGAGCCATGTCTTTCAGCCAGCCTTGATCGGGCTCGCCCGATAAATTCGTATAGATTTGGCCTGTGCCTTTATTTTTGATGAAGTAGCCGAAGATGCCGTCGCGGCGTTCCACATTCCGCTTCACGTCTTTGTACTGATTTTCCAAAAAGGCGATATGCTCGGAAATATCGCGCTGCAGCTGGGCGTTCAGCTGGGCGGCCGCTTTTCCGATCTGCTGGTTCATCTCCCCGGTCTGCGGTTGCGGCGGTGCCGTCCCGTCGACCGGTGCGTAAGCGCCGTTTGCTTCGTAGCTTCGGCGAATTTCTTGTTCCTTCTCGCGAATCATCGATTCGTAGCTGCTCCGCAATTTGCGGATATATTCCGTATTCGTCTTGGCGGCGGGTCCCCACTCCGGATAATTTTTTAGATCGATATGATAATATTGGAGCAAATCCCATTCTACCGTGAGCTGCGACGTAAACGGTTCGCTTTGAAAGTAATAGTCGCTTTGCAAATAAGCGCGATTTCGGATCACATCCCAGACCGAGAGCAGACCGACCAGCAGCAGTATAATCGCCAAACCCCAGATTAGAGCAGGATATCGTTTATTTTTCGATTTTGTATCCAATGCCCCACACCACCTTCAAATATTGCGGTTCCTTCGGGTTGATTTCGATCTTTTCCCGAATTCTCCGCACATGGACGGCAACCGTATTTTCCGCATTGATATACGGCTCTTTCCATACGAGTTCGTAAATCTCTTCAATCGAAAATACGCGTCCTTTATGCTCCATCAGCAGCTCGAGAATTTTGAATTCCGTGGCCGTGAGCCGAACTTCCTCCTGATCGACGGTGACCGATTTGGTCCGCTTGTTCAGCGTCAGTCCTTTGACCCGCAGCTCGTCCTCGCTTGGCTTGTAATTGCCGAGGTGCCTGTACCGCCTTAATTGCGACTTCACCCGGGCGGTCAGCTCCAGAGGATTGAACGGCTTGCCGAGGTAATCGTCCGCTCCGACCGTAAGGCCGAGAATTTTATCGGTATCCTCGGTTTTGGCAGACAGCATCAAGATCGGGATGTTTCGGCTTTCTCTTATTTTGAAAGTCGTCTTGATTCCGTCGAGCCGGGGCATCATGATGTCCAAGATGATCAGATGAATGTCCTCCCGCTCCAGTACGGCGAGCGCAGCCAATCCGTCCCCCGCTTTAAACACGTTCATGTTCTCGTTCTTCAAATAAATTTCGATCGCTTCTTGAATTTCCACCTCGTCGTCGACAACGAGGACGTTGTAAGTTGATGGCATGGTTATACTCCTTGAACTTGGAATTCCGATTCGTGCGCTTTTCGCGAAAGGCATACATCTATACTAAAAGAAACGTTTAACAAATTACCAATGAAAAATCTTACAACTTTATGAAGATGATGGCTGTGTTAGCCGCGCGGAAAAAAATAAGCTCAGCCCGGCCGCTTGGAGCGGCTAGCGGACTAAGCTGTTAACGGTCAACCGGCATGCGTATTTACGCCTGGCCCCACTCCTCGTTGGCTTTGCGAAACTCCCCCGGGGGAACGCCCAACGATTTCTTGAACATGCGGATAAATGAATTGACGCTTTGATAGCCGACCAGTAAGGAAACGTCCTGAATTTTGAGATCGGTTTGCAGCAGCAGCTCCTGCGCTTTGCGAATGCGGAACGTGTTGACATAATCGCTGAAATTCGTTCCTTTTTTTTCCTTGAAGTAAGTGGACAAATAAGCGGGCGAAATATTAAGCTTGTCGGCCAGCAGGTCCAAAGACAAATCCTCCCGGTAGTGCGCTTCTACATACTCAATAACGAAGCCGGTAATATAGTCGGTTTCCGCTTTCTTCTTCTTGATCAGTGCGGAGGCCGAAGCCAGGAAGTAAGACATAAACCGCTCATAATGCTCGAATTGATAGCAGTCCCGAATTTGATCGTACGGGGAATAGGAAGGAAAGGCTGTCTCCATCTCCAGCCGCAGCGAATCGAAGGCGCGGTCGACCTTCTGAATGACCTCTGCGGCGTACCCGGCGAATTGAGCGGCGGTCGCCCCCTTGCGGTGCATGGAATGGAGCGTCCGCTTCACCAGCTGCAGTACGCCGTTTTCGTTCCCGGCGAGCAGATTGGCGGTAAACTCCTGTTCCTCTTGCGGGCTCCAGCCGGTCTTTTCCGGGACGATGTCCTCCTCGGTAATGATTTGCGTTTCTTCACCCAGTTTCCTCAGCTTGATCCGGTGCAGCAAATATTCGTATGCATCCGTAAACTCGGAGGAATCCCGATGAACCGGACTGAATGCGACGGTAATGAGGCAATATTTTTTGTCCATATCGAACACTTGCTTGAAAAACTGCAAAATTTCCGTCACATCGCGTCCGCCGGCGTCTTCGGGGAAAATCATCGTCAATATTTGATCCCGTTCCACTTGAAAGGTGAGACAGTCTTTGTAATACTCCGCGAAATGCGATTGGATGAACTCGCGAATGTAGTAGGACGCGCGGTTTTGTTCGACCTCGAGCTCTTCCTGAAACCGCTGCAGGAAGCTGAGCTGGAACAGGACGAGCATGAACGGCTTGTTCGGCTCGGGCTGCAGCTTTCCGTCGCCCATCTGCGTGTGGATCATTTTGATTTTGTTGATATAGGCGTAGTACTTGAGGAAAGAATTTTTCTGGTTCAAATCCGTGTTAATGTCTTGATTTCGCTTGAACATATCGCTGAGCTGATCGCTGATGAGATCGAATTCCTTGATCCGGCTGCGCGGCGAAGCCGAGAAATTGAGCTGCTGAATCGACCTGACGATATTGGCGATCGGGTTGTTTACTTTCAGACTGAACACGATGGAGACGCCGATGCTGATGACAATAGCGGCAACGAGCAGCATGGCGAGCAGGATGTTCATGCGCACAATTTGGGAAGCGATCCGTTCGTTCGGAATAATGCTCAAATACGTGAAGCCGCTCTCGACCCCTTTTTGGTAAAAATAATAATTGTTCCCTTTCTTTACAAAGCCCTGATGGTCGGGAAGCGAAGGGAACGAAAGGCTGTCTGTCTCGCCGGAGGCGCTGAACAGCAGCTGCCCGTCGCTGTTGCTAATAAAAAACCGGTTCCCCAGGGACGGCTGGAAAAACGCGTCGTACAGCTTGGCGCTGTCCAGAAAGGCGATAATGGCAAACTGGCTGTTGTAGGAGTTCTTGATCAGGAGAGGCATGAAGGTGCCTTTGACGACCTGGTTCTCCAAGCCTTGTTCCACAAAGGTCGCCGACGGATAAACTTTGAAGCTGAGCGGCTTGCCGATCTCTGCCTTCCAGAAATCGGGCGTATATTGATCCGATTTGTAAAATTTGGTAAACATGGCCTCGGTGCTGCTGCTACCGTCCTTCTCAATAACAACGGACCGGTCTGAAAAAAAATAAATCATATTGTTCAAAAACAGCAGCGGGTTCTGGAGCATTTGCTGCAAATCTTTGCGCACCTGGTAGACGACGTCGTAGAACGTTCCATCCGCCTGACCGCTGCTGAGAATCGGCGCTTTGTCGTTAAAATAAAGGCTGAGTCCCAAATTCCGTACGAGGTTCAGATGCTTCTCGTAATTGTTCACCGTCGCATTCAGGTTGAGGCTGTTGTTCTTAATAATTTCACCCTGGATGTTGGTTAGAAAAAAACGGTACGACACGAAGTTGAAAGAGACGAGCAGTACAATGATGACGATGAAGCTGGTCAGCAGTTTGAAAAACAAAGAACGGCTGGCGGCTGTTCGCTGTATCGTCTCCTGGATCATCCGAGCCCCTCCTCATCCTGTCCTTTCGATTAATAAAATTATACCACCGGGCTTTCGCCAGAGGAACCGTTTTGCCGCAATCGGCCGATCTCCATTTTTTTAACTAGTTACCGATTTTTTAAGTTTTCGTAATACGGCTAATGTTTGCAAGACATGGCGATAGGCGACGAACCCTTTTGCGGCTTATGATAGGCCCATAGCAGGAAACATCGCTGCACAAAAAAAGGGGAGGGAGGAGGATATGCTATGGCAGGCACGGAAAGTGTTCAGGTAGACGATTCGCGTAGAACGACAATTCGCAACCGGAGCGCATTTGCGGCCGGTTGGAAAAAAATCAAGAAAAGCAAATATTTGCTGCTGCTGTTTCTGCCCTGTTTGGTGTACTTCATCTTATTCAAATACATGCCGATGTTCGGCATCGTCATCTCCTTCAAAAATTACAACTTGTATAAAGGCATTTGGGGGAGCGACTGGGTAGGCTTGAAATATTACAAGATGTTTTTTGCCAATCCCGATTTTTTCGTTTTATTGCGCAACACGTTTCTGCTCGGGCTGTATAAGCTGATCTTCGGCTTTCCGGCGCCGATCGTGCTCGCGCTCATGTTGAACGAAGTCAAGCATGCCTTTTTCAAGCGGTTTGTGCAGACGGCGAGCTATTTGCCGCATTTTATATCCAATGTCGTCATCGCCAGCATGGTCGTCATGTTCCTGTCGCCGTCCGGCGGACTCGTGAACCGGCTGCTCGGAGCGTTCGGCACGGAGCCGATCAACTTCCTGGTGCTGCCCGAGCTGTTCCGTTCCATCTATGTAGCGTCCGAAATATGGCAGCATATCGGCTGGGAAACGATCATTTATTTGGCGGCGCTGACGTCGATCGATTCGATGCTGTACGAAGCGGCGGAGATGGACGGAGCGGGGCGCTTCAAGAAGCTGCTGCACGTCACATTGCCGGGCATCGCACCGGCCATCGTCATCTTGTTTGTGCTCAACGTCGGTAAGGTGCTGGAGATCGGGTTCGAGAAGGTGTTCTTGCTGTATACCCCCGCAACGTATGAAACCGCCGATATTTTGAGTACCTATGTGTATCGCATCGGGCTACTGCAGGGCAATTTCAGCTATGCGGCGGCGATCGACCTGTTCACCGGCGTTGTCAGCCTTATATTCATCTGCTCGGCGAATTATCTCAGCCGGAAGCTGTCCGAAACAAGCTTGTGGTGAGAAGGAGGTGAACGATGCGTGAAACGAAAATGGACTTTATTCGGCGTGGTGAACGGATTGATCCTGCTGGGCGTCGTCGTCGTCACTTTATACCCGTTTCTTTATATGGCGGCCGTGTCTTTGAGTAAAGACGTCTACGTGATGAAGGGCCTCGTCACATGGTATCCGAAAGGGTTCAATGTGGATATGTACAAGTTGGTGCTGAAAGATCCGCGCATCTTCCAGTCCTATCTCAATACGATCGTATACACGGTGGTCGGCACGGCGATCTCGCTGGCGGTCACTTCCGCAGGGGCGTACGCGCTATCGAAAAAAACGATGATTTTTCACCGCGGTTTTACGCTGATGATAATATTTACGATGTTTTTCAGCGGCGGGATGATTCCGACGTTCCTGATCGTCAAATCGTACGGGCTGATGGACACGATATGGGCGATGGTGCTTCCCGGAGCGGTCAGCACTTGGAATTTGCTCGTCATGCGCACCTTTTTCCTCGGCATTCCGGCGGAGCTGGAAGAGTCGGGCCGGATGGACGGTTTGAACGACCTAGGCATCTTTTGGCGAATCGTCATCCCGTTGTCCAAGGCGGTTTTCGCCACCATCGGTTTGTTCTATGCCGTGGCGATGTGGAACAATTTCATGCTTCCGCTGCTTTACTTGCGGGACCCGAATATGTTCCCGCTGCAAGTCATCCTGCGCAACATCGTATTGGCCGGCCAAATCAACTCGGCGGAAGCGAGCAGCATCGGAGGCGACAATATGGTCGTGGAGGAATCGCTCAAGTTCGCGACCATTATGGTATCGACGGTACCGATCCTCATCGTCTATCCGCTGCTCCAAAAATATTTCGTGAAAGGCGTCATGATCGGCGCGGTCAAAGGGTAAGCCCTGGTGCTGTGGGGGAAATTCCGTGTTGAAAGCTTTGAACATAAATCCGCCAAAAAAAAGGAGAGATTGGGATGAAAAAGGGGATATTCGCATCCGCATCGGTAGTGCTTGCGCTGGGAGCGGTTGTCGGTTGCAGCGGGGGCGATAAGGCGCCGCAGGCAGCGGGAGGCGATAGCGGAGGGGCCAATACCAAGAAGACCTTCACTATGCTGACGGAATCGCATCCGAGCTGGCCGTACAACAAAGACTGGCTGATCTGGAAGCTGATTGAAGAGAAGACGGGCGTCACGCTGAATATGCAGGTGCCGTCAGGCAAGCTGGCCGATACCATCAACCTGAACGTCGCTTCCGGCAACATGCCGGACATTATGTTCATGCTCGACCGCGGACAGGCGAACAAATTCGGTCAGCAGGGCGCGCTCGTCAACATTTTGGAGTATACGGATCAGATGCCGAACTTTAAAAAATGGATGGCCCAATATCCGGACGACACCCGCTCGGCCATCGCCGCCGACGGCAAAATGTACATGTTCCCGAACCAGGGCTTCGGCGAAACGAACCGGATGGTATGGCTGTACCGGGAAGATATTTTCAAGAAGAACAATTTGAAGGTTCCCGCCAACTACGATGAGCTGTACGAGACGCTTAAAAAGTTGAAGCAGCTGTATCCGAATACGTACCCGTTCAGCACCCGTTTCGGCATGGATCTGGCCTTGATGAAAAACTTGTCCGCCAATTTCGATACGAATGAAGGCTTTTATGTCGATCCGAAAACGAAAGCGGTCAAATACGGACCGATCGAGGACGGCTACAAGAAGATGGTGGAGTATCTCGCCAAGTTTTACAAAGACGGACTGATGCCGGCCGATTGGCTGACGATGGATACGAAGCAGTGGCAAGATATTATGTCAACGAACAAATCGTTCGTCACGGTCGATTACATCAGCCGGATCGATTTCTTCAACGCATCGCTGCGCAAAGATAATCCCGAATTTACGATTAACTTAATGGCGCCACCGGCCGGATCGCCGGGCGGCAAGCAGGTGAACGCGTTCACCAGTTACCTCGAATCGGGGATGACGGTCTCTTCCACCTCGAAAAATATTAAAGACATCATGAAATTTATTGACTTTTATTATACGGAAAATGGAAGAGATATTGCCAGCTGGGGCCAAGAAGGTGTAACCTATACGGTAGAAAATGGCAAGAAGAAGATCAAGTCCGAGTTCATTGATATCGCCGACCTGCGCAAAAAGACGGGGCTCGCAACGAACGGCGCTTACCAATGGATCGATTACGACGCGCATTTGTCTCTGGCTTCCAAGGAGCTTCAAGCGGCTTACACGGAGTCGCGGAAATATGACGGCCCTTACAACCAAAAGCCTGCTTTCAACGAGAAGGAGCTGGAAACGATCTCGACGATCGGTCAAGCGATCGATAAGAACCGGCTGGAGACGATTTCCAAGTTCATTCTCGGAACGAAGAGCATGGACGAATGGGACAAATACGTGGATGGCGTCAAGAAGCTCGGACTTCAGCAGCTGCTCGACACGTACAAAACCGCCTACGACCGCACGTCGAACGTTAGTCTGAAGTAGCAGGAAAGGAGTTCTTCGGCCATGAGTTACCGCGTTGCATTGGTAGGGGCAGGAGGCATTGCCGCCAGGCATCTGGAGGCGCTCGCGAAGACGGACCGGTTTCGGTCCGTTTCCGCCGCCGATCTGGACCGGGACAAAGTCGAGAAGCTGTCGGCCCAGTACGGCATTGGGCCCTATACCGATTACAAGGAAATGATCGAACGGGAAAAGCCGGATATTGCGGTCATCACGCTTCCCCATTTCCTGCACAAGGAAGCCGCTGTCTTCTGCGCGGAGCGGGGCTGCCACATGCTGCTCGAGAAGCCGCTGGCTTTGACGCTTGCGGAATGCGACGATATTGCCGAGGCGGTAAGGCGCAGCGGCGTCCGTCTGCTGGTAGGCCACACGCAGCACTATATCGCCGAGAACCGGAAGGCGAAGCAGCTGATCGAGCAAGGCGATTTAGGCGCGCTAGTCATGATTAACGATACGCGTCATATTCATTATTACCGGGATGACCGTCCGGGCTGGTTTCTGGAGAAAGAGAAGGCGGGAGGCGGAATCCTCTTCAATCTCGGATCGCATTCGATTGACAAAATCCAGTGGCTTTCGTCCATCCGGATTACCGGGGTCAAAGCGGTGCTGTCCCATTACGGTCCAAGGGGCGACGTGGAAGGCAGCGGGCTCGTCTTTATGGATACGGACGCCGGCGTCCCGGCGACGATTGCCCAATCCGGCTACCCGGGTGCCTCAAGGAATGAGACGGAATTTGTGTTTACAAGAGGCATGCTTCGAGTGGCGACGGGGCAAAGTCTCTGGATCAGCGACGGCGGGGAATACCGAAAAGTCCCGGTTGATCCGCAGGCAGCGCCTTTTGTGCTGCAGTTTGAGGACTTGGCACGCTACATCGATACAGGTATGGAACCGGAATGCGGACTGGATTATGCGCGCAGCGTTGTCGCCGTAACGGAAGCGATTTATCGTTCTCATGAACAGAAGTCGTATTGCATCGTACAAAACGGTAAATGAGGTGAATCGAATGGCGGATAAATTAAGATTCGCGATCGTCGGGGCCGGCGTGATCGCTCCGTTCCATGCGAAAGCGATTACGAATAACCCGAACGCCGAGCTGGTGGCGATTGCGGATGTGGAGCCGGCGAAAGCGAACAAGCTGGCCGGGGAACACGGCGTCGGGACGGTCTATGCCGAATATGAGCAGATGCTGAAGAACGAGGACATCGACGTCGTCAGCGTCTGCACGCCGAGCGGCCTGCACGGAGAAGTCGCCATTGCAGCGGCGCAGGCGGGCAAGCACATTTTCTGCGAAAAGCCGCTGGAGATTACTTCGGCGAAGATGCAGCAGATGATCAGTGCCGCCGAGCAATATAACGTGAAGCTGGGCTGCGTGTTCCAACGGCGCGTCATGCCTTCGTCGCTTGTCGTCAAGAAGGCGGTGGAGGAGGGCAAGCTGGGCAAGCTGGTGCTGGGCGACGCTTACTTGAAATATTACCGCAGCCCGGAATATTACCGCAGCGCCGGTTGGCGCGGCACGTGGGCTCTGGACGGCGGCGGCGCGCTGATGAACCAGGGCGTTCACGGCATCGACCTGATCCAGTGGCTTATGGGCGACGTCGAGTCCGTCTTCGCGCGGTCGGCGGCGCTTGTGCGCGATATCGAAGTGGAGGATACGGCGGTCGCGGTCGTTAAATACAAATGCGGCGCTTTTGGCGTCATCCAGGGGACGACCTCCGTTTACCCGGGGCTGGAAACCCGCTTCGAGCTTCACGGGGAGAACGGCTCGATCATCTTTGCCGACAGCGGCATCAAGCAATGGAAATTCGCGAACAGCGACGAAGCCGCCCCGGACGCGGGCGCTTTCGTGAGCTCCAGCAGCGATCCGAGCAAAATTGCCGACAGCGGCCATTATGTGCTGTGCGAGGATTTGATTCAAGCGATCCGCGAAGACCGGGAGCCGCTCATTTCGGGCAAAGAGGCGAAAAAATCGGTCGATCTCATTCTTGCGATTTACGAGTCGGCGCGTACCGGCAAGGAAGTCTTTTTGGCGTAAAGCGCTAGGAAGCCAGCATTTCGATGGAAGGCGCTGTATGCGCTTATGATGCATGCTTCCCCAGCGAAGTTCAGCTAATGCTTACGAAGCCAGCTTTCCAAAGGAAAGCTCGGCTAATGCTTACGATGCTAGTTTTCCAAAGGAAAACTCAGCAAATGCTTACGATGCCAGCTTTCCAAAGGAAAGCTCTTAGGAGGTTAAAACCATGAACAACATATTAAAAATCGGCATGATCGGACTGGATACATCCCATGTCCCCGCTTTTACAAAGCTATTGAACGATTCCGAAGCGCCATACCACATCCCCGGAGGCCAGGTGGTCGTAGCCTTTCCGGGCGGATCGGCGGACTTTGAACTTAGCATCTCACGTGTAGAAGGGTACACGAACGAATTGCGGGATAAATACGGCGTGCAAATCGTCGAGTCGCCTGAACAGGTGGCGGAACGCTGCGACGCCATCCTGCTGGAATCGGTGGACGGGCGGGTGCACCTGGAGCAATTTCGGCGAATCGCGCCGTACGGCAAACCGGTTTTCATCGATAAACCGTTTGCCGTCAGCTCGGAGGATGCCAGACAAATCGCCAAGCTGTCGCGTGAGCACGGCGTGCCGGTGATGAGTGCATCGGCGCTGCGGTTTGCCGAAGCGCTGCAGGACGCGAAGCGCGTAACGGATCAAGGCGACGTGATCGGCGCCGACTTTTACGGGCCGCTGGCGCTGCAGCCGACGCAGCCGGGATTGTTCTGGTACGGTGTACATACCGTCGATATGCTTTATCAAATCATGGGCGGCGGCTGCGTGGAAGTCATCGCGGCGACGCAGGAGGATCACGACGTCATTACCGGCTTCTGGAAGGACGGCCGGATCGGAACGATCCGCGGCAACCGGAAGGGCAACAATAAATTCGGCGGTGTCGTGCATCGGGTGAAGCGTACCGATTATATCGACGTTTACGCCAATCCGAAGCCTTATTATGCGAGCCTTCTTGAGCAAGTGATGGAGATGTTCCGCACGGGACAGCCGGGCATCGACCTGGAAGAGACGGTGGAAATCATCCGTTTCATGGAAGCGGCCAATGAAAGCAGAAGCACCGGAAAGCGGGTCCCCATATAAAATCGGAGGATGTGAACGGCTGATGGAAACGGCGAATCCGCACCGTTGGAAAATAATCCACATCGTCAATGCAGGCACGTTCATGTCGACGCTTGATGTCGGCATCGTCAACGTATCGCTGCCCGCGATGGCCGACCAGTTTGGAGCGCCCTTATCGATCGTTCAATGGGTCGTCACCTCGTATCTTTTGATACTGGTGGCGGCTTTGCCCGTTTTGGGGCTCGTCTCGGACAAAATCGGCAGGCACCGCGTTTATAGCCTCGGCTTTCTTGTATTCGGCGTCGGCTCGTTTATGGTGGCCGTATCCGGCGGCATGGCGGTCATGCTGGCGTCCCGCTGCGTGCAGGGCTTCGGCGCAGCCATGATTATGGCGAACAGCCAGGCGATGGTTCGGCAAGTGTTTCCTGACAATGAACGGGGCAGAGCACTCGGCATGAACGCCGTTGTCATCTCGATCGGCACCTTGTCCGGGCCTGCGTTGGGCGGGCTGCTAATGGGCGTGACAGGTTGGCCGGCTTTGTTCTGGATGAACGTGCCGATCGGCGCGGCCGCTGTGGTACTGGGGATGCGGTGGTTCCCAAAGTCGGAAGCAGGAGGAGGCAAGCAGAGGCTGGACTACGGAGGAGCTTTATTGCTCTCCGTCGCAGTCGCTCTGCTGATGATGGCGACCACGGATACCGGATTTCAAAGCGGATCATGGGGAGCGGCAGGACCGGCGGTCATAGGCGCATTCCTGCTTGTCCTTTTCCTTTGGTACGAAAGCCGGATCGATTACGGTGTGCTGGACCGGCGGCTTTTTGCGATCCGGCCCATATGGACCGGCAATGCATCCGCTTTTATTATCCATTTGGCGCAGATGGCCGGCCTGCTCCCGCTGACGTTTTATATGCAGCAAGTGCTCGGCTTCGCGCCTTCACAAACGGGCCTGTACTTGGCGCTTCAGCCTCTGGCGATGGGCATCACCGCGCCTTTGGCCGGCTGGTATAGAGACCGACGCGGGGCGTTGGCGCCGCTGCTGCTCGGGCCTGCGCTTTGCGCGGCGTCCATGCTGTGGATGGTGCTGCCGCAGACGGTGTCGCTGACCGGCATCGTGCTGCATCTTACTCTGTATGGCATCGGCATGGGGCTTTTTCAAGCAACAAATAACGCCGAAATGATGAGCGCCGCTCCGTCGTCCAAGGTCAGCTTGACCGGAAGCCTGCTCGCTTTAATCCGGTATCTCGGCATGATCGGCGGGGTAGCGCTCGTAGCACTGCTCGTAGGCGACATGGGAGGTTCCGTCGTCAGCGCAGAGGCGGTGACCCCCTGGGTCCGGCTGTTGTTCAGCGTGTGCTTCCTGCTCTGCCTCGGAGCGGTAGCGATCGGGCTGCTCCGAAGGAGACCGACCCCGAAGTTATCGGATGCGCGAACGAATCATCCGAGCTCGAAAGCTACGTGAGCCGGCAAGCGAACCGATATTTGGAAGCTATAAAATATCTCGTCATCGTACGCGGGTTAAAGCCTTCGGAAACGAACATTGCAAATTTGCCCGAAACTCAACTTTCGTCCGATACTCATCGTTTACAACATCTCCCGGCAAGCGTTATCATGAAGCCATGGAAAAGTTAGCCAGACAGGGAGTGGTCTTATGAATCCGTATCGATGGGAAAAAGAACCGCGGGAAGGCCCGGGCATCGTTCATGTATCCGATTCGCAGCAATTAGCTGAAGCATGCAGCAACGCGGTTCCCGGCACAACGATTATTATGGCGACTGGCGAGTATGACGGCTCCGAACCGTTCAAGATTCGGGCCAAAGCGACGATTGATGCGCCGATTACGGTAAAAGCAGCGAACCGGGGCAAAGCTGTCATCACGGGAGAGGCGCGTATCGAGCTTCAGGAATCGGCTTATGTCATGATTGAAGGACTAACATTCGCGAATACGGGGCATAGCGCCGTTCACTTGAACAACTGTCATCATATCCGTCTGACCCGCAACACGTTTGCGCTTCGGGAGGATGGAACCGAGCTCAAGTGGCTGCTCATCAGCGGTGCGGACAGTCACCATCACTGGGTCGATCATAACGATTTCGGTCCGAGACGCGACAAAGGAATGTATGTGTCCTCCAACGGCGGGAACGGCCAAATGTCGCAGTACGACGTATACGAGTACAATTATTTTCATGGCTCGGGACCGTCGTTTCCGCGCAGCGAAGGCGAGATCAAGGCGATGCGGATCGGCTTGTCGGGCGTGTCGATGTCGGACGGCTATAATCTCATCCAATACAACTTGTTCGAACACTGCGACGCCAATCCGGAAATTATTTCGGTCAAAAGCTGCCGTAACGAAGTAAGATACAATACATTCTTGAATTGCGAAGGGCATCTGACTTCGCGTCACGGCCACCATAACAGCTTCTACGGCAACATTTTTATCGGAGACGGAAAGCGCAAAGGGATGGGCGGATTTCGCATTTACGGAAACGATCATCGGATTTACGAGAACGTGTTGGAACATTTGACCGACTGGGCGGTCAATGTAGACAGCGGAGGCTATGACGGCGGACCGGAAGGCGACGTGTACACGAAAGAGGTATTGACGGCGCATTGGCGAAATTATCGCTCGGAAGTAAGCCGAAACGTAATCTCGGGAGGACCGGGAATCGTCGTCGGGGGGATCAAGACGTACGAGCCGGTAGGCGTCAAGGTGACGGACAACATCTTCATAGACGGCAACGGGCCTAGTGTCACCGAAAAAGCCGGAACGAATACGATTGTCCAAGGAAACCGCTCGATCGGCGGCGATGAGCCGTTACCGTCGTTTCCGTCGGGGAGAAAGCCGCTAACGAAATCGGAGACAGGCCCCGATGCTCCATAAAATAGTGAAGGCCGCGTGGACGCATGCTCCATGCGGCTTCTTTCGTGTAAACGTTGATCACGTTGCGCCTGGTGAATGAGATGGTTGCAAAAGCTTTTCGCAGCTTAAAGGATTATTGATCGGCAGCTACGCTTTCCATCCATGCTGCTCACCCTGCGATAAAACTTTCAACGGCATGGGAAGTGCAGTCGCAGATCGCGTCCTCATCGTCACGTGTGCGCAGACGCATATAAAGCTATAATAGGAGTATACATAAGAAACTTGTTTAAGGGGGAGCAGCGTGTTTTTACGCAGAGAAAGCTTGAAGCAGTACATCCGGTTGTACCCGGTGACGGCAACCATTATCGTCATTCATCTCCTCGTCATGGCCGCGATGGAATGGTACGGTTCGTCGAAGGACAGCGTCACCTTGCTCCGATTCGGAGCGATGTTCGATCTGCCCGGAATCGAGCCGGAACCTTGGCGTCTCGTCACGTCCATTTTCATTCACATCGGTTTCGAGCATTTGTTGTTTAACAGCTTCGCGCTATATGTGTTTGCAGCTCCGCTGGAAGGAATGATCGGATCGTGGCGGTATGCGCTGTATTATTTGGCATGCGGCGTGATCGGAAACGTGGCCAGCGCCTGGCTGCACTCCGACCATTATATCGGCGCGGGGGCATCGGGTGCGATCTACGGCGTATATGCCGCTTACTTGTATATGTCGGTATTCCGCAAAGACTTGATCGACTACCAAACGAAACAAACGGTACGGACCATTGTCATCGTAGGGTTCATCTCGTCGATTATTATCCCGAATGTCGATCTTTACGCACATGCCGGCGGCTTCGTCGGCGGACTGGCCGTGTCCGCCTTGATGACGCTGTTCATCAAGCGAAGACGGGAGGGAAAGTCCGAGGAAGAACAGTTTATCGTATAATTCATGACCACAACCGCCGCACAATCCACATGCCCTTATAAAAAAATCCGAAGAGCCGGCTCACTTTTGCCGCGGCACTTCGGATTTTTTCGCTTCATCGGTCAGTCGAGCACCCCGCCGCCGAACAAAAAACGATACTCGAGATGTTTCCACCGGATGACATCGATCCGCACGCCTCCCGTTTCCTTGGAAGCGCAATGGATAAGCTTGCCGTTCCCCAAATAAATGCCCATGTGGCTAATCGGTTTATCTTCAGGCTTCAGCCCTTCGTAATCCGAAGCATGCGGCCCGAGGAAGCGTGTAAAGAACAATAAGTCTCCGCGGCGGGCTTGGCTTAAGTCGGTGTACTGTCTTCCCGCAAATGCCTTGACATAAGCCGATTGGCTTCTGGAATCCCACGGTAAGTCCATGCCGAGCGCACTCAGATATACCCATCGCGTAAAGTCCGAGCAGTCGAAGGTGGAAGGTTCCAGCCGATCGGAGCCGTATTCGTAAGGGGTGTGCAGATAAGACTTGGCCATTTCGATTACATTGTCGGCATAATTACCCCGGATCGGTTCGATGCTCGGATTCGGGAACACTTTGATCAGCGGGAAACCGTTCGGATCAAGCAATGGCGTCTTCCTGACAGGTTCGTTCTCCAAACTCCGCATATGGCTGGGGAATAAGATGCGTTCGACTCCCAAATCCCCAACCTTCAACGCTTCGTCATGTTCGATGACGGATAGCTCCGACATTTTCCCGTCCGTTTCGAGTTCGTCGGCCGGAAGCTTTTCTTCTTGAACGGATTGCTGCCGAATCTTCGCGGAGGCGCATCCGTTAAGAAGGATGAAGCAGCATAGGCACGCTGCCATAAAAGTAATATTTCGCATGATCCAACCCCTTGCATACATAATGAGGTTAGGATGCCAATGATTCTCATTTATTATGAGCGGAAGTAAATTTCAGTTATGATCTTTCATATTCAAGGATAATTTGCTTCCAGCACTTGAACCCTGTACACGTTTACCGTTTGGCTGCCGATTTTCATTTCCTCCGTTCCTGCGTACATACCCGTAATCAGGGCGGACCCGCGCTTCCAATTCGTCTTCCCGCTGCCGACCAGGTGCACATACCGGTTATCGCTTTCACCGAGCGCATTCGAACCGTCAACCGTGACGATATCGCATTCGAAGCGTACATTCTCCGCTTTGACATCCGGCAAGTCGGATACGGTAACTAGTTTATATGCTGTCTGCTGCTGCGGCTGCTGAGTTTGCTGCACTTTTCGCAGCCCGCCGTCGCGGTATTCATACAAAGCCTTGCTGCCCGGCCCTTCCCCGGCGGGGCTATCGAACTGCACGGCTCCTTTGCGGATGGCCGTATATCCGTCCGCCTCGATATCCAATAGCATCCGCAGCTCCTGCGGCTCCGCCTCATAGAGGATATAACGGGCTTTGCGGCTCTTGGATGCCGCTTCCAGCAGCAGCATCGGAGAAGCACCGGAGCTGATCGAATCCGTCAGCTGAATCGAAGTGACGGTAACCCCTTTACCGACCCCGATTTCCGTCTTGCTCACCGTGCCGTCTTGCATCAGGCGTGCCAGGATCAGCGTTTTGTTCTCGGCCAGTCCCGCAGCGACCGCTTTGGCACCCCATTTTCCTTTGACATGAACCATGTACGAGAAATCCCGGTCCTCGCCGGCCGCTTTGCCCAATAACCGGGCGGGTTCCGTTTCCATCCAGCGCTGCTCGGTCTCTTGAATCTCTTTATCCGTATTCTGGTAGCTGCCGAGCAGCGTGTACAGATCGACGGCGTCCTGAAATTTTCTCGAGTCGGCAAGCTGGCGGGCGCGGGCCAGCAGCTTCTGGACGGAGGAGCGGACATACGCATCCGTTTTGGAGCCCGGCTTCACGACTGCCGGATGCTCCTGGAGGAGGCGGACGTTCCCCAAAAAGCCTTTTACATCGTTTTTATCCAGCTGGCTGGATAACACGTTTTGAATAAACGGCTCCACTTTGCCTGCAATCCACGAGCCGTCGAGCCGATAGCCCGTATACAGCTGGAGCAGCTTGTCGCTCTCGCTCAATGCTTCCGTCAAAGCCGTTCCTTTGAGCGCGCCGTTCAGCCGGGCTTGGCCGTATTTTAGCGCCAGCCGGTTCAGTTCCGCATGTTTTGTCTTCTCATCCGGATAATACGCCGCAGGAATTTGCGCCAAGAAAGCAAGCAGCCGCTCGCCGTCACCCGCGTTTTTATTCGCCGACCAGCTTTCCAGTCCCGCCGTCAAATTTTTCTTCACCTGGGCGAAAGCGTCGGACAAGCGCTGCTCCAGCCCGTATTCGGCTTCGATTTGCGCAAACGAGGAACGTGTTTTCTCGTCTTGAGCGGCAACGGTTTGTTTCATCTGCGACCATTGTTCCGCTGCTGTAGCCAGCGTCGGCACATCGCTCACGTTCCGTGCGGCCTCGATATCCGCCGAGAGCCGCGCCTCCGTGCGGTGCATATCCGTGACAGGGCGCAGCGCCGACAAGGCGGCCGCCGTCTCGCGTTCTTTATAGTCGATTGCGCGCATCGACTGTACGCGCACAAACGCATCCTCCGCCTCGAGCAGACGGCCTTGAGCTTGCAGCTCGACGGCATGCGCATAAGTCTTCATTTTCGACCACCCGTAAACTAATTTCCATCCCGACAGGACGAGCAGAATGACAAAAAAGACAAAGGCGGCGTTACGATACCGCCGGGAGCGCTTGAAAGTGAAATTCATTGGAAGTTCGCATCCTTGCCTAAAATGGGTTCGAATTCGGCGTCATTGCCGTACATTCGTTCAGCCTCGTCCATCGCCTTATCAAACAGCCTTGCGTTGCGCCTTGAGGCCGGTATGTCTTGAAGCAGGCGGCACAGCCGGAGCAGCCGGTCTCTGGAAAGCGCGCCGACGTGATCCGCGATCAAATCCGGATACTGCACGACGTATTCTTTGACGCGCAATGCGGCTCCGGCCAATTGAGCCATGGTTTGCGGTCCGATCGCAAGCGCTTCGATTTCGGGGCGGTAACGCCTTGCATAATCAAGCATGTCCCGGCGGATGAGCTCGGGTTTTACTTTGCAAATTTCGTTCACATACCGCACGAAATCGGGGTCGAACGCTTCGGGAATGAGCGTGCCGAGCTCCAGATCCATGTCGCGCCGCAAAATAAATCGGTTCAAGCAATAAATTTTGAGCATCTTGATTTGATCGCCTTTGAGAAAATGTCCGATCTCCCGCAGCTTCAAGTAAGCGGACAGCTCGTCCTCCGATTTCAAATCGCCCGCGGCATTTTCCGCGTCCAGCAGCATGCCGTCCCGCACTTGCGCGCTTTCCTGCTTGAGCAAATGCAGCAGCGTGTGCCGTTCCCGTTCCACGGCGTACCGTTTGCACAGCCAGAAGTAAACGGCGACGAGCAGCAGGCCGACGGCAAGCGAGACGGACATTTGCAGGGCATTGCGTGCAAACACGAAACCGGCGAGGCCCGACGCACCCAGCAGCAGCGCATCCCGCAGCTTACCGTGCCGAAGCACAGTTCGGGCGATGTCGGCGACTGGACGCCCGCTGTGTTCCGCCTCACAGTTGAGGCATGTTTCCAGCCCGAGAGAGGAATAAGCGCCGCAGCGGACGCACTGCTTCAGCCGCTCGTAGGCATGGCGGGTATGTACAAGTTGTGGGAATTGAACGGCCTTTTTATTCATGACGAACCTCCTGGTTCAAAAGTTGCAGCAGTTCGCGGTCGATTTGCTCCGGCGTCAATCCACTGCGTTTCCACTTCACAAACCGGACGGTACGGAAAACGGCGAAAGCCGCTCCGGCGGCAAGGAGCACATAAGTAAACATCGACATGAGCATCTTGACTTCTTCCTTTCCGTGTGATATTGAACCTCAAAATCTTAAGAATGTTATAAGAATTGAAACCTAGCAATTTGAAAAACCAAACGTTAATATGATTAAATAACGACAACGAGTCCTATTTTACTACCACCTTTTACAAATTACTACATCAGGGCTCAATAGAGGAGGAAAGCATCGCGTGATGAAACGAAAGAGCCTGCTGCAGTGGGCCGCAGCCCTGTTGATCGCTCTATCCATAACGATACCGCAGACCTACGCCGCTCCGGCGGCATCCGATACGAGAATCGATGCCGTGCTATCGGTGGATGTGAGCAATTCCATGAATGAATCCGACGTCAATAAAGTCAGCTATGAAGCGATGAAGATGTTCATCGACATGGCTTCCGTCCAAGGGGACCGGATCGGCGTCGTCGCTTATACCGACCAAGTGATGCGCGAGAAGGCGCTGCTTAAGATCGGGGGAGCGAAAGATAAAGACGAGCTGAAAAAGTTTATCGACCAGCTCGCTTTGGGACCTTATACCGATCTGGCCGTCGGCGTCGACGAAGCGGTAAAGGTGCTGGACAGCGGCGCCGAGCCGGGACATGTCCCGCTCATCGTGCTGCTGACCGACGGCAACAATTCACTCAGAGCCGGGCAGACGCAGGAGAAGTCCCAGGAAATACTGAACCAGGCGGTTCAGAAAGCGAAGGGTAAAGGCATCCCGATCTATACGATCGGCCTGAACGCGGACGGGCAGCTCAACAAGGACGAGCTAGACCGCATCTCCAAGGAGACGGGCGGCAAAATGTTCGTGACGAGCACGGCGGACAAGCTCCCGGAAATTTTGAGCGAAATTTATGCCAGCCATCTGAAGCTGAAGGTCGTGCCGCTCCCCGGCTTGACGGCGAACGGCGATTTTCAGAACGTTGTCGTGAACATACCGACCGCGAGCGTGGCGGAAGCGAACATATCGATCATGTCGCCGAATCCGGTGGAAGTGAAGCTGAGCGATCCGGCTGGCAAGGAGCAGCCGATTCCTTCGGACCGCATCGTCTATTCCAAGTCCAAGGCATACTCGCTTATCAAGATTTTAAACCCGGCCCAAGGCGATTGGAACTTGAAAATCAAGGGCGTGTCCAAAGACAAAATCGACATTAATTTAATTTATAACTACGAATTGAAGGTGTCGATGGTTCCTTTGTCGTCTATATCCTATAGCCCCGGCGACTCGGTTCCCGTGAAAGCTTATTTGATGTCGAACGGGCAGAAGGTGAACGATCCCGGTCTATATAAAAACGCAAAAGCTTCGCTTGTGCTGACGGACCTCGATACGAAGAAGACGACGGAGTCGCCGCTTACCTCGAATCCGGACGGAATCGAAGGAAGTATCAAGGTGCCGGAGGCGCATGATTACGAGCTGAAAGTGAAAGTGGAAGACGCCAATTTCTTGCGCGAATCGGAACCGGTTGCCATTTCGGCCAAAAAGCCGGCTTCGCAGTCTGCTCCGGCGGAGACGTCTCAGGAAAACGAGGGACGCTGGCTCAAGTTATCCGCTTGGGGAGGCGCACTGCTTGTCGTCATTGCGGCGGCTTTGGCCGCTTTGGCTTACTGGAAAAAGGCGAACCGAGGCTTCGTCGGGCAGCTCGTCGTCGAGATTCGGGACGAGGACACCGGCGAGCGAACTTCGCCCCAATACAAGAAGCTGCACATATTCAAAGGCAAATTCAACCTCCATCAGCTGCTGCAGCTTGCGCCCGACTATGCCGAAACGGCCGACATCGTATTCCGGCCGGGACGCGGAGATACGCTGAACGTAGTCAATAAGTCCGGCTGCGTCATGGAAAAAGGGGGCCGTGCGTTCGAAGCGGAAGGCGGCAAAGAAATTTTTGCCCGAGATTGCATCAAAATCACGCTCAAAAACGTCAATAAAGTAATAACCTTGGAATATTTGAAATAAACAGGGGGACATGGACCTATGAAAGCCGTAGTCAAAGAACATATACAGCAGCTCGACGTCTCTTTGGGCGGGGGCATCATCAGCGAGAAAATACGGGTCGACACGATCGACAACCCGATGCTCGTCATCGGGCTCGGGGGAACGGGGATCGACGCGCTGCTGCGCCTGAAATACCAGATCAACCGCCGGTTCAAGCTGCCGGAAGATACGATGACGAAGAAGAAGAAGGATAAGCCGAACAACGTCGAGTTTCTCGCCATCGAGACGAACGAGCATGACCGCAACAAACGCTATAAGGGCGTCGGGCTCGACCCGATGACCGAGTTCGTGCTGCTGTCCAACCCGGAAATCGGCAGCGTGCTGCAAAACCGCAGCGTGCTGGAGCCGTACATAAAGGAATGGCTGTCCCCGGAGCTGACGATCACCGACGGGATCAACGGCGCTTCCGGCGTCAGACAAGCCGGGCGTCTGCTCATGTTTACGAAAATCGTCCACGTCGTGCAGACGATCGAGCGTAAAATCAAGACGCTGTCCATCGGCACGAACAAGAAGCTGATGGTATTCGTGCTGACGGGGCTGTCGGGCGGCACCGGGAGCGGCTGCTTCCTCGACATCGCCTATATCGTCAGAGGCATCATGGAGCGCGACTACGGCTCGGCCGGCGTCGATAAAGTGAACCTGCTCGGCTATTTGTTCGCGCCCGACGTGAACCTCGCCAATAAGAGCTTGACCGAGCATTCGCGCGAATACATCAAGAAAAACGGCTATGCGGCGCTGAAAGAGCTGGATTACTGGATGAACGCGGACGAGCGGGGCGAGCGGTTCAAGCAGCAATATGCCAGCATCTTGACCGTCGATTCGCCGATGCCGCCGTTCAATCTGGCGCATCTGATCTCGGCGACCAACCTGGAAGGCAAGCTGCTCGAGAACGCCTACGATTACTGCATGAACGTGACGGCGGAGAACATCACGAACTTTATGGCCAGCGAAGACAAAGGCTCCGGCGAAGAGTTCGCGATCCACGATTACATCAGCAACATCCGCACCAACATCAACCAGATGCCGAAGGCGTACGCGGCTAATTACCAATACAACATATTAGGCGCTTCCTCTGCGGTGCTGCCGATCGAAGAGATGACGACGTACTTGGCGTACAAAGTATTTCAGCGTATGGAAAAAATGTTCACAGCCGGACCTTCCCAGGAAGATGTGGAGAAGCTGGCGCGCAAGCTGAATCTCGATCCGGATTCCGTTCACCGTGAATTCAACAAGCAGGTGCCGGAGCCGCTTCCGGGCTATCAGAACAGCGAGCGGTTAAGCTACGCCAACGTCATCAAGCAGCAGAACGTAAATATTGACACGGAGCTGGAGCAGCATTACTTGTCGAGGGCGCGCGAGGAATACATCAAAAGCCGCAGGCAGCTGCCGGGCCAAATCAAAGAGGTGTTCACCGAGCAGATCACCAAAGTGTTCATTCATCCGGAGCAGGGGCCGTTTTACGCCTCGCGGATGATTTTGCAGGATAAAGGCTTCTGCCTGCTGAAGCTGATCTCCTCGTACATCGAATCGCTCAAGGAAAGCATTTACCGGATTCCGCGGGATATCGAATATGCGGAAGAGCAGTCGCAGCAAAAAATGAGTGAAGCCCGCAGCGCGTTCATTTCCAAGGACCGCAAAAAGGATGCGTACATCGAGGCGAAAATCGGAGAATACCTGCTTCACGCCGACCGCGAGCGGATGGAGCAGATGGTCGAGTTTTACGAGGATTTGTACAATTTGATCAATGCGGAGAATTCGCGCTTGTATCAAGTATTTACCGAGCTTTTGAGCGAGCTGAACCGGATCTTCGAGAAGAACGGCAACATTTTGACCAGCGGGCAGGAGGAAGTCGACCATAAAGGAAATCGTACGTATTACTGGAACGTCGTAAGCGTACCGGATATGGCGAAGCTGATCGGCCAGGTCATGGACGAGAAGAACGTGAACGATCTCATCCGGGATTTCACGCAGGAGCTGCTCAGCAAGTCGAACCAATGGACGAAGGAGCAGGAAGTGGATGTGATCGGCTCGATCTCCGACTTCCTGACGCAGCATTTCAGCGATCTCATTACGAAATCGATGGAGGAGTACCTGGTCATTAAATACGGCCAGGAAGATTCGATGGAGAAGCTCGTCGAGCAGCGGATCGCCAGCCGTCTTCACGAAGAGGCGAAACCGGTGTTCCATCTCAGCAACAGCTCCGGCAATTTCAACTTCCCGTCGTGGGGATTCGTCTCCGTTCCTGTGAAGGCGCCGAATATTTTCAAGGGCATCCGCAATTTTCAGGACAACGCCATCGCCAACACGCGGTTTACGATCAAGGAAAGCCAGGTGAAAAACCGGATTTTCTGGCTCAATACGCAGAACGGCATCCCGCTGTTCTTATACACGCCGATGAAAGTGTATGAGACAAGCTATGAGCGTACGATTCTGGAGCCGGAGGGCATCGGCCGCCATCTCGTGCAGACCGACAAGGTCAACTGGACTTACCTGCCGTCGCCGATTCCCGAAAAATCTTGGGGCGATACGTATGAAAACGGGCGCGTGCGTACGTTCAACGCGGAAATCAGGGAGCTGTTCGACAAGGCGCTAAGCCAGGGTATCATTCGGGAAAAGGGATCCGACAGCGGGACGATCAACCGTTACGCCTGCACGTTCACGAAGCCGCTGGATCTCGGCCGCTTTCTTGCCGCGTACAATCTGCAATTGACCGCACAGAAGCCGAATCTAGGCGAAGTAAGCCGCTGCGTGAACGATTTGAAGGCGCTCCTAGCGGGCGGACTCGAACCGGCCGGCGGCAAAGATATATTCGGCAGCGTAAACGAAGAGCTGGCCAAAGAAAATCTCATTCGTTACCCCGAGCTGCAAAAGCGGATCCGGGAGGAACTGGACAAATACGAGCTGATTAAGCTTAAGATTGCCGAGCTGGAGCAAGTACTCAGCCGTCTGCAGGACGAAGAGAAGCTGCTCGCCTTGTTTATCGAAGCGATGTACACTTCGTCGATTGCGAAGAAAGGGGCTCTGTACGTTTATGACCACGACGCGGACGAAGATCCGTGGGACGCTTTCGTCAATTTGATGCAGGTTAACAAATTTGTGGAGTTTGAAATCTTCACGAAGCTGAGCGCATTGGAACCGAAGAAGATGGGGCTGCTGCAGCGCAAAGCCGCGAAGCGCAGCCAGCAACTGGTCTCTTCCGAAGACATCAGCGCGCTGGTGGCGAAGCTGAAGGAGATGAGCACCGCATTCCAGGAAGCGAAGTCGGCGCTTGACTACGAACGTTCCGAAATCGCCAACGGCGAAGCGATGTACCAGTTTTATAAGCAAGTTTCCGTCAAAGTGGGCGACATCGTCAAAAAATTGGCATAGCACACGAATGCATGCATTAGCGCTGAAGAGAAAGGGGAATGCGGATGAGCCTGCGTGAAAAATTGACGGCGTTCGCGGGTGATTACGCCGCCGAACTGGAGCATCGGAGCAGCGGCGAAGATGCGCTTTCCACCATTTACCACCCGGTCGTATTCCTGTTTCTCGGCGACCGGACGGCGGAAGACGTGCGGCATGCCACCGACTGGCTGCAGCGCAGATGGCATAACGGGGCCGGAGCGATTTGCCTGCACGCAGGCATGTCGGTACCTGCCTCGGAAGAGCCTGTATACGGCTGGCAGCTTCCGGTTGCGGAAACGGGCTCGCTTTCTGAGCGTCCTGATATTCGCCGCCGGTTTTACGAGGATGACGGGAAGCTGCTGGAGCTGAACGTGACGCTCCGCAAGATGGTGAACAAAATCCGCGCCATGGGCCGGAGCTACGATAACTTGCAGCGCTTGAATATTGCGGTTGTCACCCGGCTGGACGATCCGTTCCATGTCTTGCTGCCCGACTTGACGGTATTGATGAAAACCGTCTTCGGCGAAAGCTCCCGCTCCGTAATCTCAGACCTGTACGTTTTGGCGGACGAGAGTCAGGAGAGCGAAGACTTCGCCTACCGCAGCGCCATCGGCGTCAGTTTGCTAAGAGAACTGGATATATATCAAAACCGGGAGTACCGTTACGAACAGCGGCTTCAGGTGACAGGGGAAGGCGTGCGGCTGCCTGCCGTACATCCGCCGTCGCCGCTGTTCGACACCGTGTATTGGCTGAGCAACAAGGATGAACGAGGGATATTCGTCGACGGCGGCATGCGCAGCGGCGCGGAGCTCGTCTGCCGCTTGAGCCTCCTAAAAAATGCCAGACCGGCAGGTGATCCCGGTTCGCCATCCGGTCCGGCGTTTGAATCGTACAATCATCAGCTGTTCAAGCAAAGCATTACGCCGGCTGACGCGCGAGGGGCCGTTTACGCGTCCGCGGGCTGCGCACAAGTGACTCGTCCCAATGCGGCGATCGCTTTATCGGTGCTGTATCATTACCAGAAGCGGGTGCTGCTCCGGCTGCGGGACAATGCGCAGGCCGGGCTCAGCCATGCGATGCCGCTGCTGCAGCTCGACCCGCACGATACCGAGCGCGAGGTACGAGGCTTGATGCCTGAACCGGAAGCGGCGATGGAAGGCATGCGCGGCTTGATGCACGCGGACATGTCCTTCGCGGACTTGAGGCCGATGACGCTTCGGCAGGCGGAACTTGCGCTGTTCGGGGATAACGCCCGATTATTTTTCGAGAAGAACATCGCCGCGGCGGCCGAGGCTGCTCTGGAGCAGAGCGATCCGGCGCGAAGGCTGGAGCGGCTGATAGACCAGAAGGTCATACAGGAGCCGGCTCTCGGGCTGTTCGGCGTGTACCGCTGGACAATGCCCGGGGAAGCCGGAAGCTTGTCGGAACAGCTCGACGAGCGCATCCGCCAGATGGCCGGCCGCATCGCGCAATGCCGTGTCGATCTGGAGATGGCGCGGGACGAGAAGGTCGAATATATCGTACCGGTCAAAAGTTCTCCTCTCGCATGGTTTAGCGGAAAGCCTTCCGTGAAGGAAGTGATCCGCCGCCTGTTAGACAACATCTACAGTCTGCAGTGGGAAATGGCTTTGCTTGAGCTGCACAGGAAACTGCTCGTTCAATACCGCGATAAGCTAAGCGAGCTGCATCGCAAGGTGAAGCCGCTTGTCGAGCGCTTCATCGGACTGGAACAGGAGTGGCTCAAGCTCAGCCGCAGCGAAGCCGCCGCTTTCGGCGGACAAGCGGGCCGCAATATCGACGAATATTACGGACACGTCGTCGAGCGTATTTTGAATGAACTGGAAAACCGGATGCACCGGTTGTTTTATTTCGAACATGCGCGTCTCGGCAATGCTTCCGTCTTATTCGCGGAGCAGGAAGAAGTGTGGCTGCTTCGGCTGACGGATACGGTGCGCAAAGACTTGTTCTCCCATGCGTTGTTCCATCAATCGTTCGAGGCGGAGCTTTTGGCCCGGGCGAATGTGACCACGTCGTATGATAATCCGCTTGTCTTGACCAAAGAAGACCTGTTCCGCGATATTTCCCGAACGCTGGATAGCGAATCGGCGATTCGCGCGGATGTATACCATTCGACGCACCGGCACCGCTATGAGGAGCAATATTACGCCGGCTATGTGCAGAGCGAATTTATCGGGTATGCGGTGAACGCCCAGCAGACGAACGGCTCCTGCAAGCTCGGATGCATCCATGAGGAACGGACGAGCAGCGTAGAAAAGATTCATTTGATGGGCGGCTTCCGCGGAGAAGATCTGATGTATTTCCGCCACGGCAAACGGTATTACGATTCATATGTAGAAAACGGATTTCAATTTCACAGCATCGATCCGAATGCTGTGCTGGAAAGGCAGCTGGGTAACGGTGAAACAGCGTAAATGGAATGCCCTCCTGACCGTCTTCAGCCTGGTCGGCGGGTTCGCCGGCTTTCTCACAGGCGAGTTGGTATTGGCCCGATGGGGGGGCGAATGGCATGAAACAGTATTGATGGGCGTATATTTCGGCCAGCTTGCCTTCTGGGTAGGGCTTGGCTGCCTTCTGGCGGAAATCATCGCTCCAAGACTGAACGGGCAAGAGTGGAGGCTGCGCTATGCCCGGGACGGATGGAAGTTCCTCGTTCCGGCAACCGTTGTCGTCCTGTTTGCGGCTGGAACGCTGCTGCAGTTTATATATGCTTTTTATTGGGACGGCCGAAAGCCGGTGCAAGATTATGTTCTTGTCATGGACCGGTCGGGGAGCATGAATCAGACCGATCCGAAGCTGCAAAGCATCGCGGCTGCGCAATCGCTGATTAAACGAATGGACAAGCAGAAGCGGGTGGCTGTTATCGCTTTTAACGAACAAGCGAATGTCGTGCAGCCGTTTGTCGGTTTGAAGGATCCGGCGAGCAAAGACCAAGCCGCAGCCCGCATCGCCTCGATGCCCGCCCCTGATGGGCAGACCGATATCGGCAAAGCGCTGTCGCTCGCCCGCGAACAAATCGACAACGGCGGCGGGCGCAAAGCGGCCGTTATTCTCATTTCCGACGGGTATAGCGAGGTCAATTTGGATCAGGCGCTGTCCCCGTTCGTCCAGAGAGGCATCGCGGTCGACACGGTCGGCTTCAATCCGGCCGATGAAGAAGGCAATCGGCTGCTGCTGCAGATCGCTTCCGCCACCGGCGGGTCGTTCCATAACGTAGAACGGGCGGACCGCATCGTGGAGGCGTTCGGAGCGATCTATACGGGCGACCGCGCATGGCACTTGGCCGGCGAACGTTCTGGCGAAGCGGCCGGCGACATATACCGCGGATGGATGCGCATAGGCATGCTGGCGATCATCGGCTCGTTGATGGGGCTTGCGCTCGGCATCATTTTCGATAACCGCTTTTTGGCCAAAAGCTTCATGATTGGCGGCATCGTCGCGGGACTCGCGGCAGGCCTTATTCTCGAGGCGGGATTGCAAAGAGGGATGGCGCATGCATGGTACCGGGCGGAAGCCGATCTTCTCCTTGCGCTTGTGCTGTCATTCTCTACGCTGCTGGTGGCCGTAGGCGATTCGGCGGCCGGACATACGCAGTCATCCGGATGGTTAGCCCGCAGGGGCCTGGGGGATGGGCGAACGGTGAAGAACGGCAGGCGCGCGAAAATCGGCAAACAATTCCGCTAACGCGATAGATCGGAGGACTTTATGTGCAGTGGGGCGATGTTCAGGAACCGTATCGGATTCGAAAGCTCACCTTCCAGCTGCAGGATACGGATTGCTTGCTGACTTGGCAGTGGCCGAAAGGCGTCGATTCCGTATACATCTACGGCTTTAACGGGGAAGAAATAGGACTGACACCGAATCACTTGCCGGAGCCGGAACGGATGAAGCTGTTCACGAGAGAAGAGTACAAAGCTCATTCCGGCTACCGGGTCCGGCTGGACCGGTTCGGGCGATGGGGGTACCGCGTGTTTCCCTGCCTGCCGCAGGATGGGCGAAGAACGGCCCTAAGGCAGTTGGACGAGGATAACCTCGTGTTCGTCCGTGCGGGGCGGGCCAAAATCCGCTGCACGGTCCGTTACGGAAACCGCTGGTTCGGCAAGTACAAGTCGGTTCGAATGGAATTGTACTGCGAAGTCCCTGTGCCGAAGGAAGCGTTATGTTATGTGAAGAAAGAAGGGGGATACCCCGCACATAAGGAAGACGGAATCGTCTACCCGTTCCTGCACGATTTTGCCGCCGGAAGAACGGTATTGCCGGAGGCGGAGATCGGACGAAACAGTTATATTCGCTTGTTTCTTTCCGACGGGCGAACGTACGGGGATTTATTTGAACTGATAACCGAGTAAGGGGGAGGAAAGCAAATGCTCCGTTTTTTGAAGCAGATGTTCGATAAACAGCCGCAAGAAAAAGAAAAGCCGGACTATTACAGCATCGTTTGCCCGCACTGCTTCAGCAAGTTCGAGCCGGACGAGGTGGTGTTCCGCGCCGCACATGTGCGGGAGGACGACGATGATTTCATGCTTCAGGAAGATGCGAAGCTGAATGAATGGCGGCGCAAATTCCGTCTGGCGGAGGCGGACATGGAGGCGGTCATCGAGCTTCATACGATTCCGGAGGAAAACCGGACATACGCCAGCAACATTGTTGTCGCCGTCACCGACCGGTATGGGGTAACCTCGAAGCGCAGGCTTTGCCCGAACTGCCATAACGAGCTTCCGATTTCCGCGGGCAAGGTGCCAAGCAACATTATATCGATCGTCGGCGCTTCGCAAGTCGGGAAATCCGTGTATATGACCTCGCTCATTCATACGCTGCAGCATAAGACCGCCTCTCATTTCAACGCAGCTTGCATGCCGCTGAGCGCGGAGATCAGCCGCAGGTTCCGGCAAAACTACCACGAGCCGATATTCGAACGGGGCAGCATGCTCCAGTCGACGAACCCGAACGAGCTGCAAGAGCCTTATATTTTTCAGTTCGTATTCAAAGATAACAGCGAGGCGACGCTCAACCTCGTATTTTTCGATGTGGCGGGAGAAGGCATGGTCGAGCGTAATTATCTTGACATTTATGCGGCGCATATCAAAAACTCGTCCGGCATTCTGTTTCTTGTGGACCCGCTGCAAATTCGCAGTATCCGCGACCGGATTCGCATCAAGCTCGGCGACGAGCAAGGCGAGTTCGCCAACCGGTACGACGAGCCGCGCGAAGTAGTCATCAGCTTGTTCGAAAATTTTATCGCGCATCAGCACGGCAGCAAAACCGACATCCCAACGGCTGTCGTTCTCACTAAAAGCGACATGCTGCAGGTTTTGAAAGAGGAAGACGGCGACTACATCCGGCCGAACAGCAACGTATTCCGCAACGTGACGCACAAGGGCTACTGGAACCGTACCGAATTTGAAAATATTAACGGCGAAATCAGCCGCTTTATCGAGACCGTGGACAGGCCATTCAAGGATGCAATGGATGTATATTTCACCGATACCGCTTATTTTGCCGTATCGGCGCTTGGGGCGAACCCGGTCAATCAACAGCTGGAGGGCGTGATCGAGCCGATCCGCGTGGACGAGCCGTTCATTTGGCTGCTGCATAAGCTGGACTATGTTCCGGGGAGAGATGCGTAAATGACCCGGACGACCGTTCAGCAGCATTATTTTACAAGGGAGCGGGAAGGCCTCTTTCGTTCCAATGAAGGCTTCGACACCGTTGCCAAGTCCAACGGGCTGGAGCCTGCATTTATTAAAAGCACACTGCATCCTTATTGTGCCTACAAGCCTCCGAAGGAGCTGTCGGAGCGCGGTGAAGCGGACGCGTCGCGGTATCCCGACTCTTTGGCCGTGTTCCACGCCGACGGCGGCGAGCTGGTGATTGGCCGGAGCGTATATGTCCCGGCGGATTTTACGGGGCAGCGCAGCGCGTTTTTCACACATCAGTATGTCATCCCCGAGGCCGGCAAAGAAACGTATATTCGCGAGCCGGAACGGCTTCTGCGAGTGAGCGGCTTTCAAAGCAGCTATGACATTAGCCAAGGCAAAGAGCTGCCCGAGCTGCAAGATGTACCCTATGACCGGCCGTTCGCCGCAGGAGAGCGGGATGTGCAGCTCTCGGGGCTTGGTGTGGACCAAACCCGGTTCCAGCAGCTCGTGCAAGCGGCAATGTCGTCCGTTGGCGGCAAGCGGCAAGTATATGTTGCGCTGAATTGCGACGTATCGGAGTACGCCCTGGAGGCACGCCGGTTAATGGAGCTGATCTATTGCTCCTTGCCGTACGCGATTCGGCGGCAGCTCGGCTTCATGACGTTTAACGGCGAGTCTGAAGGGAAGCAAAAAATTCACGTGACGTTTGTGGAGAAAGGAAGCTTCCGGGCGCAGGACCGCAATCCTTCGTTTGATTTTGCCGGCAACCGTTTCGTCAATACGGACTTGTCCGGGACAGGGCAAGTGTACCTCGACTTTGTATGGGAAAACCGTAACGATCCGGAACGGCTAACCGATCTGTTTGAGTTTTGCGACGAGGCGCTGCTCGGTACGGATGCGAAAGAGCGCTTGAAACCTTCCATCTACGAGCAGCTCGCCGTCCTGTTTGAAATCGAGCAGGGCAACCGCTCGCTGTACGAAAGCGACCCAGCGGGGCGTCTCGCGATGATTCTGTCGTTTTTATCGGCGGGAACCGTAAAGCAGCAAAGCCGGCTGAACGAGCTGTTCATCCGGCTTATGCAGAAGGAATCCGCGGCCCCGGCCCGCAGTCTGCCAACGCCCGAGTTGGTGCTCGCGCTGATGCAGTATGAGAAGGTGGCGGGCGACGATATGAAACCGCAGCTGCTGCGTTGTCTTGCCGGCTTCGTGCATCGGGTAACGGCCGCTTCGGGGGAAGACTTCGGGCAGGCAGCCTGGATCTACGATACTTTGCTGACCGATGACGCCGTTTTTGCTCAAGTGATCCGCGAGGTGTTTAAGGCAAAGGCGGACGAAGCGGAATCGTATGCGGCCTACCGAATCGGCAAAGCGGACTCGATCAAGACGGCGGTGGAAGAAATCGGATTTTGGCGGAAGCATGGCGAGTACATGCTGGAATCGGATCCATTCGCCAAGCATATCACGAATAAACTCGGGCGGCTGCTCAAGACGAACCGGGCAGGTCGATTGGAAGCGGCCGCGATATTGCATCATGATTTGCAGCGTATTGCAGGGCGAGAAAGCTCCGATCCGGTAGCGCGGCTATGCCTTTCTATCGGCATGGAGCTTCAAACGGATTTGCTGGAGCAATTCCGTTTGATGGAATTGTCCGGCATAAAGGAGCTTGCCACGCTCGGGTTTATGCTTGACCCTGTCGATGTAGAGTGGAGAAGCGGGCTGGGCAGCGGGGCTAGGCAGCTGCTGGATGAATGGACGGCCTTGTACAAGGTGCTGGAGCTTGGCAGCGGAAATGCGGCTCAGGCGCGCCAGCTGCTGCAAGAGCTGGGCCCTGTGGAGCTCGACCGAATGCAGGATGCCGCCAAACGATTATTTACGGAACGGCTCGAACCGGAATATTTCCGGGTCGTTCCCCATTTATTCTATGTGCCGCAATTCAGCGTTGCCTCCAAATACGACGCCGAATACGATTATTCCCGCATGCTGTCTTTCGTCGCGGCGCATTCCAAGGAAGCCGTCTACGATTTTCTGCTATGGTCTTTGGGCGATTCGCGTTTCGTGGAAAACAAAGGGCAGCTCAATCCGAATTACCGCGCGGCGGTAGACCGTTATTTTGACCGGCTGGACAAGCAAGCGGTCAAAAACAAACCGGTCATGAAAATGCTGCTTCATACGGAAAACGAAGCTTTTAACGCACTCATGCTCTCGGTTAAATTACGGCAGTCCGGACTATTGACCCGGTTTTATTACCGGAACCGCAAGAAGCTGATGCTGGCCGGCGGCGTGTTGATCCCGCTGCTGATCGTCTTATTCGCGTTCCGCACGCCGATTTCGCTATGGATATTAAGCTTCGGCCCGGCACCGACGCTGCAAGTGACGGCGATTCCGGAAATTTCCGATTCGGCATCGGTGCATGTATCGGCCAGCGCCAAGAACGGCAACCCGGACGTCAAAATTTACTTGAACGGTCATCCCGCCGGCGACGGAAAGATCGACACGGAAGTGCCGCTGCGCGAAGGCGCCAACGTCGTCGAGCTGTATGCCGTGAACCGCAGTGGGAAAGCATCGGAGCCGATCCGCAAAAATGTGGAATATACGATTCCGGCTCCCGCATTAACCGTAACGGAAATTCCCGAGTCTGTGAAAGCCGCGTCCGTTGCCGTGAAAGCAAGCGCTACGGACCGCAACGACCCGCAGCCGAAAATATACATTAACGGCGAGCTCGCCGGTCAAGGCAGCGTCAGCAAGTCCGTTGCATTGAAGCAAGGCGAAAATATGATCGAAGTCAAGGCGGTCAATAAAGACGGCAAATCGAGCCAGCAGCTGGTGAAGACGACTCGGACAAATTAAGATCAGCTTGTTTCGGGTAAATGATGCCGATCTATCCATCCTCGCTTACAGGTTGTTAGCAAGTGTATACAGAAGCAGCAGGCAAACCGATCAGCATGATGGGTTGCCTGCTCTTTTTTTAGCACCGATCCGGTTCCTCCCCTATATATCCTCATCAGAATGACCGCTGCCGTTACCTCCTTGCTGATCTAGCGAAGCCATATGCTGCACGGTCAGCTCGCAGAAAAGTTCCATCGCTTTCGTATAGAACGGCGTTTCCTGCCGGATCAATGAAAATTTCCGAATATACGGAGTTCCCCGTACTTTAACGGTGCATAACGAGCCTAGCGCAAGCTCTTTGCGTATCGTCCATTTGGACAGCAAGGTGACGCCAAGGCCCGCTTCCACTGCTTCCTTGATGATTTGCGTGCTTCCGAACTCGAGCACATGCATCGGAACCATTTGAAAGGCCGCGAACAAGTTGTCCGCGGCTTCTCTTGTCCCGGAACCGGCTTCACGTACAATCCACGTCTTGCTCTGCAAATCTTGCACCGTCACTTCGCCCTGCTGTGCCCATCGGCCCCGGGTGGAGGAGATGATGAACATCGCATCATCCGCGAACGGCTCCAAGCGAAGCTGAGGCTGGCGAACTTCGCCTTCGACAATGCCTACATCGAGCAAGCGGCCGCTGACTTTTTCCGCGATTTCTTTCGTATTTCCTATGGTAATCATCGGATGGATTTCCGGATACTTTCGCTTCAGCTCTGCAATAATATGAGGAAGCACATATTCTCCGAACGTATAGCTTGCGCCGATCGCAAGGTTGCCGCTGGCTTTATTCGACAAGTCGTCCACCAGGTTCTGCATCCGGGTATGCAGGCCAATGATTTCTTTGGCGTGGTGGTAAACGATTTCACCGGCCTTCGTCAGCCGGACATACTTATTACTCCGGTCAAGCAGTCTGGCTCCGACGGTTTGCTCCAGCAAGCGGATGTATTGGCTGACCGCGGGCTGCGTCATATGAAGCTGCTCGGCGGCACGCGAGAAATTTTCCATTTCGGCCACGGTGACGAAGACATGCAGATGCTGATCCGCCATATCAAAACTCCTTTTTGCAGCTCGTGTATATGAAATTACTTATGATCATCATCATAATGATTTATTTCCCTTATTTCAATATGACGACTATGCTGTAGGAGAAGCAAATGAGGGGGATGAACATATTGGCCACAGGAAAAACAATGCAGCTGACAGAGAAGAAACGGTGGGAAGGAGACGGGATTCACCGCGCTTCCTCCGTATGGCCCTGGGCAGGCGGAATCGCCTTTACTTTCGTTATCGCCTGGATCGGTTACGGCTTATCCCGCTTGCCCGGTCCCGATCACGTCGGGCAGCTTGCTTGCGCGATTCTGATTGCCGTTGCCTACAGGCAGTTGTTCGGATATCCCGATGCAATCCGTACCGGTATTCAATTCGCTTCCAAAAAACTGCTGCGATACGCCATCATTTTATATGGATTGAAATTAAATATGACCGTCGTGTTCCAGCAGGGCTTGGGCTTACTGCTCCGCGATGCGGGAGTCATCGTGTTCTCTATCACGTTAACCATGCTGCTGGCGAAATGGTTGAAGGCGGAAAAGTCGGTATCGCTGCTGCTCGGCATCGGAACCGGCATCTGCGGCGCAGCCGCGATCGCGGCGGTATCGCCGATCGTCAAAGCGAAGGAAGAGGATACGGCGATCGGTGTCGGGATCATTGCGCTCGTCGGAACGTTATTTGCCATTGGTTACACGATACTGTTACCGCTGCTGCCGATGGCGCCAGTGCCATACGGCGTATGGTCGGGCACCAGCCTTCACGAAATCGCGCATGTGGCGCTGGCCGCGGCGCCGGCCGGGGAGGACGCTCTGGCGATGGGGCTTCTCGCCAAGCTCGGGCGCGTGTTTCTGTTAGTCCCGCTATGTTTCATTCTCATGTACTGGATGAAACGCAAGGATGTGGAGGCTTCAGGTGCGAAAGTGGAATTCCCATGGTTTCTGGGTGGGTTTTTGCTTATGAGTTTGCTTGGAAGCTACGTGTTCGGCCGCTATATCGCAATGCCGTCCAGCGTGATGAATCATGTTTCCGACGCGACGACATTTCTTCTCACGATGGCAATGACGGGACTCGGGCTCAATGTAAGCTTGCGCGATTTGTACACGAGAGCGCTGCGTCCGCTGATAGCGATGTGCATTACATCAATGCTATTGTCAGTAATTACGTACTTCATGCTGGCATAAGCGATGCGTTTAACAGGGGCTGTCCCTACTAGACTGACATAGAACGAGGCACGTGTTTCGACGGCGCATAGTCGATGTCAGTCCTCTTGGGGATTGCCCCATACTTTGATAGGGCTATATTTTGTGGACGAGCAACTGGATTTCGATCTGTACCGTTTTCCGCAAATGGTCATGGTAACGGCCCCAATTCCCCTGGCTGTCCCGACGGTTGTATTTGTATCGCCGCGCTAACCTTCTGGTGCCGATCCATAATGCCCATAGGTCAATTTCTACTTGATCTTCGTACGATAGTTCCCTCACTTCGTTGTATCCCGCGGCTAGGGAGCGGAAGCCCAGACGATCGTGATGATACTGGCCGTCATGCAGCTTGAAATGCCCCAAATCATACAGCGGACTGCTTCCCTGGATCTCGCCAAAGTCAATGATCCCCGTGTATGTCCCATGATGCGCGAAAATATGATCATCGTCAAAATCGCCATGGACTAAGCGGGGGGCGTGCCATTCCACCGTCTACGCTTACTTGATTGATAAGGGGGATTTGTTTTCCTGCGCCGTACTTACAAGCAAGCCTAAGAAGGTACTCTCTGCCAGGACATAGCCCCACGTTTGAAAGGGCATTCTCCACCTCGAGTCCGAGATGCGCTGACTAGAGACGGAAAATATATATATTGACAATGAGAATCATTATCATTTAAAATGCCCTTATTGGAATTTAACAATCAAGGGTGTGAAACGGTATGGGTTCGCTCGAACTTTCCGGAGGGCTGGCCTTGCAATATTCGGACACGCAGGAATATAAGATGGATAGCCGATACGGCGTAGTGATAGCGAATGAGCCGTATGGCGCCTTCGGATTCGTCATGAAAGGCTCCGTTAAAGTAACTTTGGAAGCGGAAAGCAGGGGACGCACCGGAAAAGCAGCGTACGGCGAAGTATTCTACGTTCCTCCGCATTGCCGATGTACGATGCAAAGCAGCGACAAGCAAACATGCCATGTCATGATGATCCGCTTTTATTTCTCGGGGAGAGAGCCATCCGAATCTTCGTCCTTGGAAATGTCCGCTTTGCTTGGCCGTACGGACGAGCTGCGGCTTCACCGCTTTCGAATGCCTCGGGTCCGCAGTTGGGCGCAGGATTTGTTGAGTAACCGGTCCGGAGAGGACCCGTCCTTTTATTATCTAGTGCACTCCTATTTGTACGTGATCGCGGCGGAGTTCATGGCGCACCTGACCAAATCGAAGGATAAAGACGTCGACTTGACCGACTACGTGCTCCAAATTAAGCAGCACATGCTGGAACATAGCGATGCGCCGATGGATATCGAAGAGATCGCCCGTTTGTCGGGGGCAAGTCCCGCTAGATTTTATCAAGTATTCAAACAGCATACCGGACTCAGTCCGCTGCAGTTTATCACGATGGCCAAATTGAACGAGTCGCTTCGGCTGCTCGCGAGCTCGACGTTGTCCGTTACGGAGGCAGCCCAAGCGGTCGGTTATCCGGACCCGCTCTATTTCAGCCGGCTGTTCAAGAAGCATATGGGCCTCACGCCTACCGACTACGCGGTCTTAGCCAAAAAGCGGGTAGCCAATCTATGCCCTGTCTTCCGGGGGGATTTGGCCGTACTCGGCATCACACCGGTGCTCGAGCTGCCGCGTGAATGGTACGACGCTCCCGATAAAGACAAATTCGTAAAGCAGATCGAATACTGCCGGCCTGAGCTGATATTTACGGCGCCGGTGCCGGACGAATTGTATGCCACATTGTCTCAACTGTGCCCGGTCGTCATGATTACTTGGAAAGGGTATCCGTGGAAAGCACGTTTGCGCGAAATCGGCGGGGTTCTCCACATGCCGACCGTGGTGGAGCGATGGCTGTCCTATTTCGAAATGAAGCTCGACTATGCGCGTTATCACATTCGCCGTCATCTGGACAGTAACCCGTATCTGGTCGTGAGCGTGTTCGAGCCTTTTTACCGCGTATACGGCACGCAGCGGATCAAAATGAGCGACTTGTTCTACGGGGAGCTGCATATTATGCCGCCGGTGTCGGCACAGCAAATCAGCTTCCTCGACACCCCTTCGTTCGAAGAAGTGGCGGAGCTGGACTGCGACGGGATTTTGTTGCTGGTGCCTGCATCGATTACCGACGACGCCTGCATCAAACTGGAGGAAGAGTGGCTTCGGCTTAAGCGGCATCGGCCCAGAAAGCACTGCATCATCATTCGGCACGAAGAGCCGCTATTATACAACGCGTCTTTTTACGAGGGTTTAATCGATCAATTCGTTAATACATTGCTCATTTACGGAAATTAAGAAATGTCCATATCGTTTACAGGAATGTCTATTCCAGAGCCTCTTAATTTGTGTAAAATAATGAGTGGTAATGATAATGATTATCAATTTCGTTTGCACGAAAGAAGAAAAATACATAAAGAGGGAGCAATTCGAATGGAACTAGCCCGAGTCATAAAAGAAAGACGTTCCGTGCATCAATTCGAAGACCGCCCCGTGCCGATCGAATTGGTCAAGGAGCTGCTGGATACAGCGGTATGGGTGCCGAACCATAAGCTGACGCAGCCATGGCGATTCGTTCTTGTTCACGGCGAAGGACGCCGAAGACTGGCCGAGATCAGCCGCGCAGGTGCGGAGAAGAGAGAGAAAGATCCGGAGAAGCGTCAGGAGTTCGGCCAAAGGTTTTACGACCGGTTCATGTCCGTCCCGTTGTTCGTGGCGGTCGTCATGAAGGAAAACACGCATCCGGTCACATGGGAAGAAGATTACGCATCGACCAGCTGCATCATTCATAATTTTAGTCTTCTTGCATGGGAGCAAGGCATCGGACTTGTCTGGGAAACGTACCCGCTGCTGCATTCGCCGGAATTTCGCGAAGCGCTCGGCGTCGGCCCGGGGGAGAAAATCGTCGGCAGCCTGCATGTAGGCTATCCGAGCAAAATACCGGCAGCGCAGCCGCGCATACCGGCCGATCAAATGATGACCGTGATTGACAGTGCTTAGGTGGGATTAACGGAATGAAGCTTAAATATTTGGCCGTTTTACTAATCATTTTGTCCGTGGCCTCGATTTTTATCGGGGTCAAAGATATTAAGCCTTGGGATATATTCAAGCTGAGCCAAGACCAGCTGGAGGTACTGATCATCAGCAGGTTTCCGCGACTGATCAGCATTATTATCGCAGGCGTCAGCATGGGCGTAGTCGGGCTCATTATGCAGCAGCTCAGCCGCAACAAGTTCGTCTCGCCGACTACGGGAGGGACCGACGACTCCGCCAGATTGGGCATCCTCGTCTCCTTGACGTTGTTCACTTCCGCAACGCCGATGCAAAAGATGCTGGTCGCTTTCGTATTTGCCTTGGCCGGCACATTCGTTTTCATGAAAATACTGGACAAAGTGAAATACAAGGACGCCATCTTCATTCCGCTGGTCGGCTTGATGTTCGGGAATATCGTGACTTCGTTTTCGACCTTTTTCGCTTATAAGTACGACCTGATTCAAAGTCTTTCCTCTTGGCAGCAAGGGAACTTCGCTTTGACGATGAAAGGACGCTACGAGCTGCTGTATATCAGTATTCCGGTTGTCGTCATCGCTTACCTGTACGCCAACCGGTTCACGATTGCCGGGATGGGAGAAGAGTTCTCGGTCAATCTCGGGCTGAATTACAGGCAGGTCGTCAATATCGGCCTTGTCATCATCGCCCTGGTATCTTCCGTCGTGATGCTTACGGTCGGGACGATCCCGTTTCTCGGGCTCATCATTCCGAACATCGTCACCTTGTATCACGGCGATAATTTAAAGCGGAACCTTCCGCACACCGCTATGCTGGGAGCCGTATTCGTCTTGTTTTGCGACATACTGGGGCGGGTCATCATTTACCCGTTTGAAATTCCGATCGGCCTGACCGTCGGGGTAATAGGAAGCGGAATTTTTCTTTACTTGTTGATGAGGAGAAAGGCATATGACGCATAAGGCAAAGATCGGTACCCTGTCCATACTCGCGCTCATCGTCATTGCCGTCTTCCTGTTTATCGATATTGGCGACAACTGGAGCTACGTGCTTTCGAGAAGAGGTTGGAAAGTCGCGGCGATGGTGCTGACCGGAGCTTGTATTGCATTCTCGACGGTCATCTTTCAGACGATTACGAACAACCGGATTTTAACGCCGAACATCATCGGACTCGATTCGATGTATATGCTGGCACAGACCGGCGTCGTCTACGTATTCGGCTCGTCCACCAAGCTGCTGGTCGACAACAATTTGAATTTTGCCCTGACTCTTTGCTTGATGGTGCTGTTTGCAGGCTTGCTGTACAAGATTATGTTTCGCGGCGAAGGCAACAACGTTTATTACTTGCTGTTGATCGGCATTATTATGGGCACGCTGCTGGGCAGCTTGACCACATTCATGCAAGTGTTGATCGATCCGAACGAGTTTCTCGTGCTGCAAGGCCGCATGTTCGCCAGCTACAACAAAGTGCAAGGGCAGCTAACCGTCATCTGCACGATCGTCGTTATCCTGATCGCCGCTTACTACTCGCGGTTCGCCAAATATATGGACGTTTTGTCGCTCGGGAAAGGGCAGGCCGTCAATCTCGGCGTCGATTACAATTACGTCGTCAAACGGCTGCTGATCATTATCGCGGCGCTCATCTCCGTGTCTACCGCTCTGGTCGGTCCGATTACGTTCCTCGGGCTGCTCGTCGCGAATGTGACGTACCAGTTTATGAAGACGTACCGACATGCTTACTTGATTCCGGCGTCGATCCTGATGAGCATCGTTGCACTGGTCGGCGGACAATTGATTGTGGAGAGAGTATTTACGTTTACGACGACGTTAAGCGTCATTGTGAATCTGGTCGGCGGCGTATACTTCCTATATTTACTGCTGAGGAGCAACAAATCATGATCGAGGTAAGGCAAGTATCCAAACAATACGGCGGCAAGCATGTGGTCGAGAACGTATCGGTCCGGATCGACAAAGGCAAAATTACGTCGTTCATCGGGCCGAACGGAGCGGGTAAGAGCACGCTGCTCTCCATGATCAGCCGGCTGACGACGAAAGATACCGGAGAAGTGCTGATCGACGGCAAAGAAATCGGCAGCTGCAAAAGTTCGGATCTCGCAAAGCAAATATCGATCCTGAAGCAGACGAACTATATCAATGTGCGGCTGACGGTGAGGGAATTGGTGTCCTTCGGGCGGTTCCCGTATTCGCAAGGCAAGCTGACGGCAGAGGACTGGAAACACGTCGATGAAGCGATCGCCTATATGGAGCTGCAGGAAATGCAGCACAAATATTTGGACCAGTTAAGCGGCGGCCAAAACCAACGGGCCTATATCGCCATGGTCATTGCGCAGAACACCGAATACATTTTGCTTGACGAGCCGCTGAACAATTTGGACATGAGACATTCCGTGCAAATTATGAAAGTGCTGCGCCGCCTGGTCGACGAGCTGGGCAAGACGGTCGTTATCGTCATTCATGACATCAACTTCGCTTCCTGCTACTCCGACTACATCGTCGCACTCAAGGACGGCAAAGTCATCAAGGAAGGCTCCACCGATGAGATTATCGATTCGGCGGTGCTCCGCAGCGTCTACGACATGGACATTCCGCTCGAGACGATCAATGGAAACAAGATTTGCATTTATTTCAAATAAATGAGCTGTTTGATTCAAAAAAATAGGAAAAGGTGGTCCAACATGAAAAAGATAGTATCCACGTTACTTCTAGTTTTATGCTTCGCCGTTTTTGCCTCGGCTTGCGGCACGAGCGGCACGACTCCGTCGAACGGTGCGGCACCCGCTTCCGGCGGCGGCGGCACACCGGCGTCCGAGCCTGCACAGGAATTGACGTTCAAGCATCAGCTCGGCGAGACGAAAGTAAAGAAAAATCCGAAGAAAGTGATCGTATTCGACTTCGGCGCGCTCGACACGCTGGATAAGCTTGGCGTGGAAGTGACGGGCGTAGCGCAAAAGAACCTGCCGCCTTACCTCTCCAAGTACAAAGAGAGCAAATATCAAAATATCGGAACGCTTCAAGAGCCGGATTATGAGAAAATCGCCTCAATCAACCCGGATCTGATCCTCATCTCCGGCCGCCAGCAAACCGCTTATCCGGAACTGAGCAAGCTTGCGCCTACGCTGTATGTCGGTGTTGACAACAGTAAATATATGGATTCCTTCAAAGAAAACATGAAGCGCCTCGGACAAATTTTCGGCAAAGAATCGGCCGTCGATGCGGAGCTTGCCAAAATCGAGCAAACCGTCAAAGACGTGAAAGCAAAAGCTACGTCCAGCGGCAAAAACGCACTGGTCATTCTCGCTAACGAAGGAACGATCAGCGCATTCGGACCGGGTTCCCGTTTCGGACTTGTCCATGATGTGCTGGGCATTGCACCGGTCGATAAAAATTTGGAAGTGTCCACACACGGGCAAAGCATTTCTTTCGAATTCATCGCACAAAAAAACCCGGATTACTTGTTCGTCATCGACCGGGGAGCTGCTGTAGGCGATGCGGCAAAAACCGGCGCCAAATCGCTCGTTGAAAACGAGCTTGTAAAGAAAACGAAAGCTTTTGCAAACGGCAATATCGTTTATCTGGATGCGAATTACTGGTATCTTTCCGGCGGCGGGCTTGTCTCGTCCGGCGAGATGATCAACCAGGTGGCAAAAGGCTTCAAATAAGGAGCTGTTCGATTGCCGCAAACAATCCAAGCCTGTCCTCCGACAAGAGGGCAGGCTTTTTTCATGTGCATGCGATTATTATTTCTGGTTCTCTTTCCAAAAGGCTGCATACAGCAGAAGAGATAAATCGGCGATGAAAATGAAGATAATGTAGGGGAGATAGCGGATCTGATACCATAATGCCATCATGAGAAACGATACAATCAATACGATTAATATCGTTATATTCATTCCATTCATTCTTACTTTTGTCGCGCGGGCTGGGGAGACGAACGTAAGTCCGAGCCGGTTGTGCTTTAACAAGTAAGCCAGACCGATATACGCAGCAGCGCTCACGGTCTGAATGCAGTAGGCGGTTACGCTCGTATTGGACATTTCACGGAAGGAATACCATCCAAGCCAATCGGGGACGAAAATAATGATCGCTTGAACGAGGCCGTATCCGACATAAGCCAATACCCCCATGAATGCGCACCAGATCAACGAAATGCTCGATAAAACATAAAACAGCAAAATCAACACAGAAATAAGGAGGATTGGCGCGTAGGCCGCTTCTCCGAAAACATTTCGGACAACCCACGAGATGACCGTTAAAATTGCGGTCAAAAAATAGATGCTGTATTGATAATTTTTGAACTTAAACCGAAACAACCACATCATCATTATGAAAATGGCAAGAAATTCGGCAAAAGAAAACAAAAAGAACAAGAGCATGTCAGTCAAGGTGTAATTCATTTAAAGAAGCCTCGCTATGGTTCATTTGGTTCGCTTAAAAAGTAAACTATATCAGGAAACGGTCGAGTTGACAATGAGTTGGATCATTTTGTAATTTGTTGCCGTCCGACGACGCGCTAGTTTTGTGTCAGTCACGTCGGTCATGATGCGAAGGTGTAAAATGGAGAGGGAGAGAATGGATTACGGTTTATCGAACCAGAGCAGCCTTCTGGTCAACATCTTATGCTTGGGGTGCGTTCTTTCGGCGTTACCAGACGGTTCGTATCCCCATGCGGATAGTTCGTTTTCAAGCTCGCGGGCTTCCTGTCGTTCGCTGTTCGGTCCCAAGATGAGTCTTCCGCCCGGAGCGACATAGTGCTGCAATACATGCTCCAGAAAGGCTCTTCTGCGCTTCTTCGGCACATAACTCAATTCTTTCACGCAGACGAAGTCAAATTTTGGGACGTCAGGAACCCAAGTAAAGGCGTTGCCGACAAAGAAGCGACCTGTCCATTCCGGAAGCCTTTGTTTCGCCAGCTCGATCAAACCTTTGGATATATCGAGCCCATACCATTCAAGCTCGTAAAATCCCAAGCTTTTGGTCCAGCGGTCCAGCGATTCCAGTAAATAGCCATTAGCACAGCCGACGTCTATGAATGTGCCGTTTTTATGGATCGCTTGCAGCAGCATCGCATGGGTTTGGAAATAATGGCGCTCATCCCCGCTGTGACCGGATTGCCCTCTTGGGTTATCCGCGGCTAAATAATGGGCGGTACAAAAGCGGTTGTGCGTCTCAAACCATTGTTCTTCGGTGATGGCTCCGTCATCGAGTAATTTTTGCTGTTCTTCCACGAAGTCGTAAGCCCGGTTAATAATCTTGTGGATCGAGAGATCTTCCATTTTGTGCCTCCTCGTTTGCTTTATAAGTGGGATGCACCTGTAATCATAAGGATTATTTTGGAAAAAGTATAGACTTATTTCCAAACAAAAGCAAAACCGTCCACGTAGGCGGTTATTATTTTATCTGTGATTCCTTAACAGGGCGACGGCCTTTTTTACAGCCCATGCGTGATGTTCATGAAAGAGCAACTCGTCCACTTCATCCGAAACGATCCATTTTAAGTCATGATCGCCGTTAATCGGCTTTTGTACTTTTTTAACAAACCGTGCCATAAAGAAATTTCCGACTTGCAATAAAGGTTCGTTTCGTGGAGTGATAAAATATCTTTGAGCCTTACCGATGTAAGAACCTACGCTTACCTCATACCCTGTTTCCTCTAATAATTCGCGTCGCAGGCATTCTTCAGGCGATTCCCCGGCTTCCATCCCGCCGCCAGGCAAAAAATAATGACCTCGAGTCGTCAGGATCGCCGCAACATGGTGACGATTCACATCGATTATAACGGCATAACATCCTTCTCTTTTCGTATATTCAAGACGGCTGTCTTTCTCGCCAAAAGCCAATGTGTCTTTCAACATCGTCACCTCATAGCATTATGGTATAGATACGGATAAAATGGAGCTGCACTCGCCTCGTTCGAGTCTATAGGTTTGTTGCTTTTAAAAAGAAGGAGCCGGTGTCGGCTCCTTCAATCATTATTGTTGGGCTACAAGCCGTTCAAGCCCGTTTATATAAGGTCGCAGCGCGTGCGGAATGCGGATGGAGCCGTCCTCCTCCTGATGGGTTTCGAGCAGCGGAATCAATATTCGCGGCGAGGCGACGGCCGTATTGTTCAGCGTATGGCAATAAGTTAGTTTACCTTCCGCATCCCGGTAACGTATGTTCGAGCGCCGCGCCTGAAAGTCGAGCAGTGCCGACGACGAATGCGTCTCGCCGTACGCCTGGCGGCTCGGCATCCATGTCTCGATGTCGAACTGCTTGTAGGTCTTCTGCGACATATCGCCGATACAGACCGACATGACGCGGTACGGCAGCTCTAGCAGCTGCAGCAGCTCCTCCGCATGGCCGGTGATTTCATGGAGCATCCGATCCGACTGTTCGAGGCTCGCTTCGCATAAGATCACTTGCTCGACCTTGGCGAACTGGTGAACGCGGTACAAGCCGTGTACATCTCTTCCCGCCGAGCCGATCTCATTGCGGAAACACTGCGAGACGGCTGCGTATTTGCGCGGCTCGCTCAATTCGATCACCTCATCCGCGTGATACGAAACGAGCGGTACTTCCGACGTACCGACCAGCCACTTGTTCTCCTCCGCGATCCGAAATGTCTGCTCCTCTCCGAACGGAAAAAATCCGGTATGGGTCAAAGCTTCGGTGCGCACAAGCAGCGGTACCTCAAGCAGCGTAAACCCTTTGCCGATAAGCAGGTCAAGCGCAAGCTGCTGCACGGCACGGTGGAGCAGGGCGCCGGCTCCTTTGAGATAATAGTTGCGGGTTCCGGCGGTTTTCACCCCGCGCGGAATATCGATCAGATCGTGAAGCTCGCCGAGCGCTACATGATCTTTTGCCGCAAAATCAAACACCGGGGGCTCCCCGAACCGTTTCACTTCTACGTTATCTTGATCCGACCGTCCCGCCGGCGTATCTGGCGAGACTGGATTCGGCACGCGCATCGCCAGCAGCGTGAACTGCCGCTCCGCTTCGGCCAGCTCCGCCTCCACTTGGCTTAATCGGCGAATCGTCTCCTGCACGTCTTGTCTTACTTGCTCCGCCGCCTCCCGGTTTCCTTCACCGATCAATCGGCCGATGTCCCGGGAATGAACGTTTCTTTCCTGACGCAGCGCCTCCGCCTCTTGAAGCAGCTTCCTTCTTCGCTCATCCCAACGCAGCAGTTCGTCGATCGAAAGCGTAATCCCTTTTCCGTCCGCAACCGTTTGTAGCATTTCCCGATGTTGTCTAATAAACTTGATGTCCAGCATGTCACCGCGCTCCTTTTTCGATAAAAATACAAAAAGCGCCCTCATCCGTATGGGACGAGGAGCGCTTATCTCGCGGTGCCACCCAAATTGACCGGACAGCAAGGCACTGTCCAATCCGCTTTCATTCCGCGATAACGGGCGGGTCCGGTTGACTTAGGGGAAACAGGGAATCCCTTGACGAGAACGCCTCCGAGTTGGATGCTCTTCACTGGCATGTTGTCGCTTTGTTATTTTGTAAGAAGTATAGCGGATTGCAAAGCAATATTCAAGCATGTAACATGTCGCGATTGTTCCCGGTCAAGCAAGCGATAGAAACGAATATGCTGGAGGAAGTTTTGCGCCCGGTACACGCTGCATCCGAACGCGTGATTCCGCTCACGTTCCGTCCTTTCGAAATTAAGACGATCCGGCTTTCAATGAAATGAACGGGCGACGATAAACCAAAAAAGCTTGTCAATGACATCAAAACGCGATATGATTTCGTAGACAAAGATTTGATGAACCGGATCGCAACTGGAAACGGAAGCTACAGCGATCAAGCTTTATCGGGATACCGGCTGCGGGGCCCGATGAGGCTTGATTTCGTTTTGTCCAAATGACTGTACGTCGTACGATGAGCTACTAGGACGTCAGATTTGCAGCTTGTTTTTGTGAGTTACATCCGGTTAAGAACAATGTGGAGATGACAACATGGCAAGGGAACAACAGCGACAGGGCGCATCGCTCACCAAAGGTCTCGTTTTTTTAATGGCGGTATCGTGTGGGCTGGCCGTGGCGAATTTGTATTACAATCAGCCGCTGCTGGCTGAAATCGGCAGGACGTTTCAAGCGAGCGACCAAATGACGGGCATGATTTCGATGCTGACTCAGATCGGTTACGCGGTCGGGATGTTTTTGTTTATTCCTTTGGGAGATATCAAAGAGAGACGCGGAATGATCGTTCTTTTACTGCTGGCCGTCGGTGTCGCTTTGGTCGGCGTGGCCGCCGCACAAAATCTCATATGGATGTATGCGGCCAGCATGGCGGTCGGCATCACCACTGTAGCTCCGCAGATGATCGTACCTCTCGCCGCACATCTTGCGGCCCCGGAAGAGCGGGGGAAAGTGATCGGCAACGTGATGAGCGGATTGCTGATCGGGATTTTGCTGGCTCGTACGGTATCCGGCTTGATCGGCGGGATGTTCGGATGGCGGTCGATGTACGTCATTGCGGCGGTGTTAATGTTTGCTCTGGCGTATACACTGCGCCGGAAATTGCCTGCGAGCTATCCGGAGATGCAGCTTTCGTACGGACAGTTGGTCCGATCTATGGGAAGCCTCATTGCAGGGGAGCGCACCTTGCGTGAGGCGGCCATGATCGGCGCGATGATGTTCGGCGCGTTCAGCGTGTTCTGGACGGCGCTGACGTTTTATCTGGAGGGGCCGCATTACGGATACGGGAGCGAAGTTGCCGGATTATTCGGTCTCGTCGGCGTCGCAGGTGCGGCGGCCGCGTCCGTGATCGGGCGGCTGACGGATCGATGGAGCCCCAGGCTCATTGCAGGCATTGCGGTTATTATAGCGCTTTTGTCCTATGCATCGTTTTGGCTGGTCGGTTCGGTACTATGGGGGATGATCATCGGCGTCATTTTACTCGATTTGGGCGTGCAAGGGGTACAAATTACGAATCAGGCCCGCATTTACCGGCTGCAGCCCGAAGCACGAAGCAGAATCAACACGGTGTTCATGGTCAGCTGCTTTGTCGGCGGCGCCGTCGGTTCTTCGATGGGAAGTTATGCCTGGAGCCGATGGGCTTGGGACGGGGTATGCGCAGTAGGCGGAAGCATGGTTTTGCTGGCGTTCGTCTTTTGGCTTTCTTTTCGGGCGGGAACCCGCGGGGAGAAGGGATAGTTCCGAAATGCGAGATTCATATTGGAGGAAGATGGGCTTGCGGCGGCAAGCTCTTTTTTTTTCATTAAAAAAATGCCATGATCAGAAACGTACTCCTATTAAAAAAACAGCCGAACTCGATTCGACTGTTATCCTTGTACCTTCTTGCCGTTTTCAAAAACGGCTGCAATACTGTTTCAATGCAGTAAGCTCAATTTTGTAAAAATCAAGCTTGCCTACCTCCGTACGCTGCATATCGGGAATTTTCGAAAACAACCGCCTCAGCCCGCTATGGCCGCCCGGCCCCCAAAACTGGATTTGCCGAACCGCTGCATTGTCTTCCGAGACGAATGCGGTCAAAAATTTCAATCCCCGCATAAAGAGCGGTGTGCTCCGAAAAGGCTCGCGCAAGAAGGCGACCTCGATCTGGCATACGTCCTGATCCGTAAAGTCATTGGCTCCGGTCCCGTACACGCAGCCGATTGCGCCTTCCAACCGATGCTCCTCTTCGTCAACACAGACGATGACTTTGCCGTGCATGAGCGGACTTGCGATTAAGCAAAGCTTCGTAGCAAAATCGTAAGGCAAATTCAGCTCGCCGTGATGCTCTAACAGTAACGTTAGGTAGTGATCGAACATGGCTCGATAATTGCAGACGGAAAATTGCAAAGACATCTTATTGCTGCGGCTGAACTCTCAAGGTGTCGATTGCTTTGATGGCGGAGTTTATCGAGATGTGGCTTTTTCCATCTTTTTTGAAGATGTTTGGTGGCATTGGTACCATTGTTCTATTCCTCCTTTTTTTGTTAATGGTATTAATATATCATACAATATTTGGCTGAACAATGATTTTATGATCAAAAAGAATTACGGAGTCTAGGAAAATCGATTCAGATAGGCCTGCAGTTTGTCGATATCTGTCCTATATCTAAGCTTATCTTCCTCCACAGCGACAAGATCGGCAATTTTGGGGTACAGTTTGCGCAAGTATTGGTTCTCTGCTTGGGCCAAAAACTGAAATTGGCGCACCTCCGGTTTCTCTTCGCGTATGGTGCGAACCAACTGCTGCAGACCGCGAACAAAGGCGAATGTGTTACGTTTTGCCCGGGCAAGAATGGCCAAATCGACCAGAACCGTATGGGTATCTTCATATTCGCCTTCAGGCGTTCCGTAATAATAACCGACAATCGCGGTCGTTTCTCCTTCCGAATCCGTAACGCGGCCCAAATGTCCCTTGGTCAAGTATCCATACAGCGTCGAGACCGTATCGATCGTCTCAAAATCAAGCCGGAGCTCGAGCCGGTGCTTCAGAAAGAAGATGCTTACTTGGGCGTAATCGTCGTCGCTGGTACATTTCTTAAAATGCAGGGTCATCCTGCCATCCCCCCCCATATTTTTGATTCTTATGTATCCGTTCTTTTGTTCGAGCGGCGTGCGGCGTACGCTGCTCCAATATTTCTATTGGCAGCCGTATGCAGGCTGCTTCAGTACGAGACCTCTCTTGCGTGCAGCTGCAGCTCGCCCCGAGATGACCGGAATCCGGCTTGTTTCTCCCACATGTCGCTATACAGCCCTTTTCGGCCGAGCAGCTCCTCATGCGAGCCGGATTCGACGATTTCCCCATTCCGAAAAACAAAAATCAGGTCGGCATGGATGATGGAAGCTAACCGGTGCGTGACGGAGATGATGGTCGAGCGCCCCTTCAACTGTGCGATCGTCCGGTTAATTTCCGCCTCGGTAGCAAAGTCCAGCGCGGATGTCACTTCGTCCAGAAGCAGCACGCTCGGCTTGCGAAGCAGCGTCCTGGCAATCGATAACCGCTGGCGCTGTCCTCCGGACAGGCTTGCGCCTTCTTGAACGATCGGCGTGTCGTATCCTTCCGGCCAGCTCATGATCGTCTCGTGCATATCGGCTGCCTTTGATGCGGCAATCATTTCGTTTTCCGTCGCATCGGGGCTGCCTAACAGCAAATTATCCTTGACCGTTGCGTTGAAGAGGAACGTATCCTGAAACACGATGCCGACCTGCTCGCGCAAACTGCGCTCGCTCATTTGTTTTACATCGAGGCCGTCGTAGGCTACCCGTCCTTCGCCGGGATCGTAAAACCGCAACAGCAGCTGCAATGCGGTGCTTTTACCGGAACCGCTCGGTCCGACGAACGCCGCGAAGCTGCCGGCTGGAATGGTCAGCGACACGTCTTTTAGAATGTTCTGCACATCCGTATAGCCGAACGTCACATGGTCCATAGCGATTGCATGGGCGAGTGGCGGCATATTCACCGTCAGGTCCGCTTCAACCACAGTGGGCGCATCTTCCATCATTTGATGGACCCGTTCGAAGCTGACGCCGGACGCAATGAAATACGGAATGAGAAAAGACAGATGAAATACCGCCTGACTGACGCTCATAAACAGTGTAAAGAAAGCGATATATCCACCGATGCTGAGCTTGTCTTGAAAAATCAGATAGCCTCCAAAGCCGATCATGATCGCGTTCAGTGCCATAAGGGATGTCATCGGAATGCGTTCCAGCAGTGAGTTCATAAAGCTTCTGCGAAGCCCGAACGTATACAGCGAAAGGATTTGTCTGCGAGCCCGTTCCAGCATTACCTCTTGCAAATGCAGCCCTCTGATCGTCTTATGCCCTTTGAGCGACTCGTCGATTGTGCTTGCGAAATCGCCCTCCGCTTCTTTTACTGAGCGGTTAGCGGTTTCCGCCCGTTTCTGCAGCAGCTTGGGGCCGATGAACAGCAGACTGGATCCGAGCAGCAAGGCGAGCGCGAGTCTCCACTCCAGCGTGAACAGCAGACACAATCCTGCCACGGCCGTAAAGCCTTGCTTGAGCCCAAGCGGAAACGTGGCCCCGACGACCTGTTCGATCGACAGCAAATCGGAGTTAAATCGAGTGGTGATATCGCCTACACGGTACCGGGAATAAAAGTCGATCGACTGCTTCTGAACATGCGTGAACAATTCCGTGCGAAGCGTTTGGAGCATTCGGCCGCTCAGCTTGGCAAGCGTGTAATCGCCTCCGGCGCCTGCGGCGATATTGAGCAAACCGCCGATAAGGAGCAGGGCGAGAATGAAGATAAACGCTTGAACGTCCTTCGGAATGAATGCGGTATCGACCAAATACTTCAAGCTTAACGGAAATGCTACGGCATAGCCGATTTCTACTACGACGCTCGTTGCATACAAAGCGCACAGCAGCTTCAGGGGAGCCAAATAACGGCGCATGATGCGGGTAAAATTCAATGGGATCTCCTACTTTTTTCGTGTAATCGCTTTTGCGCATAGTGCGGACGTACCTAATACAACATCATAACTTTGGCGGAAATATAAGTCTACAATTATTGCAAATGATGTGCGATGATGGGCAAACAACCGAAATGGAGGCGAAAATGACGATGATGGCAGATATGGAAATTGTGGAGCTCGACGCTTCCTTTATCCAGGAAGCAAGCCGGCTCTTGGCAAGCTACCAGTATCCTGACGGCTGGAAAGACGAGCAGCGAGAACAGTGCAAAGCCGCCTTGCAGCGGTTGCTGGAGAGCGGCTATATGTCCTGTATTATGGTAAGGCGGCAAGGAGCGTGCGCCGGATTCTTATCGTACTGTTGGGGATTCTCCACGACCAAAGGACTACCCATCCTGCGAATTCAAGATGTGTACACCTCGCCAGATCACAGAAGGGCCGGGGTAGCCGAAGCTATGCTGCAACATGTCATCGCTGTTGCCCGAGAGCGTGGAGCCCACCGATTGCAGCTGGAGACCGATACCGATAACTTGCCGGCACGTTCCTTGTATGAAAAGGTCGGATTTGAATGGATCTCGCACAAAGAAGTGTATATGTGTCCGCTGAAGCAATGGAATCGGGCCGATTGACCGGCGTCAATCGAAGGCAAGGGAAACGGGCGCGTTTCGAAGGAAACGGAAGAAAATCGCATTATGAGTCGCTGAAGCAAGCGGACAGTTTGTTCGTCAATTGCCAAATCCTATGTTATAATCATCTCGATTTATGTCCTGACGCGAGCATATGTTCACATCATGACGGTACATTAAGGACGACTTTGGAGCATGTCGCTTTTGATTTGGGAGAGGAACCTGGGAGGGGAAAAACATGAAGTTGGTCGTAATGGGGGATTTTCATTATCCGAGAATGGCGGATGGGCCGGAAGAGCTGCGCGAAGCGAGAGAGCATTTTTTCAGCGGGATGTTGAAAGCGTTTTTGGAAATCGATGCGGATTATCACGTTTCTTTGGGGGACTTTACGAATGAGGGCGTAACCGAGGAATTGGAGTACGTATTCGATCGCATCAAAAGCTATGGGGCGGAGCGGAATTTCATTCACGTGCTCGGCAATCATGATGCTTACTCGATCCCGAAGTCGGATATTTTGGCCATCTCGGGGCAGCAGCGCTACCATAAAATCGAGACCGATGAAGTGGTTCTTGTTTTTCTCGATACCACGAAAGAAATGAACCGGAAAGATTATGGCGGCGAAGTAGACCCGGAGCAAACCGCATGGCTGGACAGCGTGCTGCAGCAATCGTCGGACAAGCCGGTTTTTGTATTCGGCCATCATCCGATTCCTAACACAACGAAGCTTTCCGACAAGCCGATGCTTCACATTCATCCGGAATATGACATCTGGCCGTTAATGGAGAAGAAAAACGGGCGCGGATATTACTTCTGCGGCCATAATCATATGAATTCCATCGTGCAAAAAGATCAATGGCATCTCGTGCAAACGGCCGCTTGCCTCGATATTCCGGCATTTCGTATGATCGAGATCAAGGGAGGCAAAGTATCCGTCGAAACGGTACATATTCAGGATCAACGGCTTCTCGAGCTTGCCGCCCATATCGGGCAAAACATGAAGCATTTCAAGCCGAAAGACGGGGCGCTCGGAGAAGACGCGGACTTAACGTTAACTGTGGTTCACGGTTAGAAGGCGATAGCCGTATATATGCAAATCAAATGGCGTGCAAATTGATCATCAATTTGACATGCCATTTTTGTTCTGTGCTAACGCAGGCAACCGCGATATGAGCTGAACGGATTCATGCACGATTTCGAAGGGGAGCTTTCTTATGGAAAATAACGTTACACTTAGAGGGTTGCAGCAGTATATCAAAGCGAATGATTATAAGCCGGAGCTGAAACATGTGTATTTTCAAAAGCTGATCGAAGAAGTCGGCGAGCTGTCCGAAACGCTCCGCAAAGACAGCAGGATGCAGGGAGATGCCATTAAAGGAACGATCGAAGAAGAACTTTACGACGTGCTCTACTATGTTGCGGCGCTGGCCAACGTGTACGACGTTGACCTGCAGACGTGCATGCATCTAAAAGAAGCGCTGAATCGGGAAAAATACAAGCACAAAGCATAGCCGTCGGAAAGATCGGTTTATAAAGGTTCTTTCCGTAGCTGCCGCCGTCCGTCAACGCTATAATAAGAAACCCGATTCGCTGTTTATGGAGGAATGATAGAGCATAACGAATTATATCCGGTGTTTCCGGGATGCCATGGGTATCCTGTATCGGTTGGAGCGGAGGCCGGTCATTATCATGGCGTGCTTCATGCTGTTGTCCGTCCCGTTCACCCCGGTGGAGCTTTGGCTTGTCAAGACGCTGGTCGACCGCATTCAGGCATGGACTCCGCCGCTGCCGATAGGGCCGATTGTCGAAGGAGCCGTTAGGCTGGCGCTGCTTATGGCGATGAACAATATCGCCTTCGGGGTGCCGATTCCGATGGCGCAGACGCGGCTGATCGAGATCGGCACGCTGGAGGAGCAGCGGCTCGTCATGCGCAAGACGACACGGCTTCCGCTGAAGGACGTCGAAGCGCCAAGCATCAAAGACGTGCGTGAACGAGCGTTGCGTGTATCGCTTTACGGCATTTATAGCACTGGAGTACATCTTCTGCAGTCGAGCTTCATGCTTGTGGCATTAAGCCTGGTACTGCTTATGTACGGCCAGTGGATTCCGCTAATCGCCGTTTTCGCGTCCGCACTGCTGCTGACGTTCGTATCGGGCAAATCCGAAGATAAGCTGGAGAAGCTGTCGCGGAAGCAGGTGCCGAATCGCCGGCTGCTGCGGCATTACGCCGATCTGATGACGAAGCGGGACGCCGCCAAAGAGATTCGCTTGTTCGGACTCGGCCGCTTGTTGTCGGAGCGGTGGAGTGCTTTGTCCGCGCGGCAAGCGCACGAAACGGCGGAGGCGGTCCGCGCCGCCGAGCTGCGCAAGATCGGTCCGGAGCTGCTGTTCGCGCTGCTGGGCGGCTTGCTCCTTGCGCTGCTCATACTGCTGCCCGGAGCGAATGCATTGTCCGCAGGGGACTTCACCTTGCTGTTTATGACGCTCACGATGCTGTTGTCGCAGTTAACCGGCTGGATCGGTCACGCAGTAACCATGCGGCGGCAGTATATGCGCTGGGAAGATTTTCGAGCCTATATGACGCTCGAGGAAGATGCGAATCGCGAGCGGCTCCCGGAGCTTGCGGCCGCCTGTAAGGAAAGCGCCGCCGGTTCCCAAGCCGCGCCTGTACCGGCCCGTTTGTCGGCGCCTTACGGCAGCGGTACGATTTCCGAAAGCAATCTTTTACCTGAAGCGGAAGATGGCGACGCTATAGCCGGAAATTTCCACAGCTTGCGTCTGCAAGTGCGAGATCTGAGCTATCGCTATCCTGGCGTGGCTCACGACACGCTTCACGGACTTCATCTGACCATTCCCCCGGGCTGCCGGGCCGCCCTGGTCGGAGAGAACGGATCCGGGAAATCGACGCTCGTCAAACTGCTCACCGGATTGTATAAGCCGACGAACGGCGCGGTCGAATGGGGAGATGGCGATGGAATCCCGCTATCCACGGATATGGCTCAGGCGAAGCTTTCTGCGGTGTTTCAGGATTTTACCCGGCTGTACTTGACGTTAAGGGAAAACGTAGCGCTCGGCAACATGACGCTGCGGGAGGAAGATGCGATTCTGCAACAAAGACTGCAGGCGTCGGGAAGCCGACTCCGGGATTTGGAAATGCAGCTCGGTGCCCCGTTCGGAGGCGTCGAGCCGTCGGGCGGCGAGTGGCAGAAGATCGTGACGGCGAGAACGCTGCTTCGCGATGCGGGGTTTGTTTTCTTCGACGAGCCGACGGCGGCCCTCGACCCTCAAGCGGAGAAAGACGCCTTTGAGATGTTCCTGCGGGTGACGGAAGGCCGTTCGGCGCTGCTCGTAACGCACCGGCTCGGGGCGGCCAAACTGGCGGACGTTATTTTTGTGTTAAAGCAGGGTCGTCTCGCGGAGCAGGGAACGCACCAGGAGCTGATGAACAGCGGCGGCGAATACAGCCGGATGTTCCAAATGCAGGCATCATGGTATGTATAGACGTGGATGAAGCGAGCGTTGCTTCTCGTGAGATTGTTATTCTTGGATCGAGGTGAAGGATGGGCAATCATTCCTTAATCAAATTAAAGCATGTCGCTCGGTTGATCTTCCGGGTATGGCTCACCATGCCGCTGCTGACAACCGGCTGGCTGGGCGTTCCGCTGCTGCTCGGGGCGCTCGTCGTCCCGGCTTACGGCGCTCAAAAGCAGTTGGTCGACTTATTCGTGAAAGGAACGGCGAACCGGGAATGGGCGGAGATGTTCGGCATGGCTTTCCCGGCGCTTGCCGTATTTACGGGTGTCGCCCTGCTGCGCGCAGCGCTTGCCGCATGGCAGAATATGCTGGATACGAAACTTCGTGACCGGGCGTCGATGCACATCCAATCCGAGGTACACGAACGAGCGGTCAGCGTTCCATTGGCAAGAATGGATGACCCGGCGTACTACGACCGGCTGCAGCGGGCTGAGAGCGTGGCCGGGCAAGAGCTGCTCGGCGTGCTGCAAAATGCGATCGCCTGCGTGCGGATGCTGTGCGAGCTGGGCGGTCTTATGACCGTTGCCGCCGTTGCTCACCCGGCGGTAGGGGCAATATTGGCCGTCGTATTTACGGTATCGTTTGCCATACGGCTCGAATCCGATCTGGTAAAACGACGGCTCAACCGGGATTTGACAACGTCGGGACGTCAATCCGATTATTTGCGCGATACGGTCATGGAGCCGAGGACGGTAAGGGATATGCGGCTCTCCGGTTCGACCGGTTATTTGATCGGCAAATGGAGCGAAGTGATGGGGCACTCGCTATCGCTGAGGATGAATGCGAACCGCAGGGAAATTCGGCACGGCATGATCGTATCGACGGTGCAAATCGCAGGGCTGCTCGGTGCGATCTTGTGGATGACGCTGCAGTTGAAGTCCGGCGGCATTACGGCCGGTACGTTTGTGGTCGTGTTTCAAGCGATGCGTCAAGCTCACGGGATATCGGGCCGGATGGCATGGCCCGTCGGCAAAATGTATATTCAAAGCGCTAAGATCCACGATTTGGTCGAATTTTTACAGGAAGCGCCGGAGCGAGCTGAAGCGGGTATGTCCGGTATGCCTGTTGGCGCTGTTGTGTCTTCTTCCGGCCGCAAGCGGCAACAGCCGAGAAACACCGGCCGCATCGAGCTTGAAGACGTTGCGTACGCCTATTACGGCACGAACGTACCGGTGCTTCGCGATATCCGGCTCACGCTCAGACCCGGCGAGACGGTGGCGCTGGTTGGCGAGAACGGAGCCGGGAAATCGACGCTCGTCAAAATATTGCTCGGCTTGTACCGGCCGTCGGCCGGGCGGATCACATGGGACGGCGTCGATTATAATGACCTCGACCCGGATCTGCTCCGCGGAAACATGTCGGCGGCATTCCAGGATTTCGTCCGGTACGAGACGACGATGCGCGACAATGTCGCCTTCGGCCGGCCGGAGGCAAGCCATACGGACGATGCGATACGCCTCGCGCTGGTGAGAAGCGGCGCAGCCGGGATGGAGGCGGCCGCCGGCGGGCTCGATGCCCGGTTAGGGCTTGTCTCGGAAGGAGGCCGCGAGCTGAGCGGCGGACAATGGCAGCGGCTCGCGATTGCAAGGGCGGCGCTCCGCGATGCGCGGCTGCTCGTGCTGGATGAGCCGACGGCGGCGCTTGACCCGCAGCACGAGACGGAGCTGTACCGGTCGTTCCGCACGCTCGCGCAGGGCAAAGCGGTGCTGTTCGTCTCGCACCGGCTCGGCTGGGCGCGCTTCGCCGACCGGATCGTCGTGCTGCAGGACGGCCGGATCGCCGAGGAAGGCACGCACGAGACGCTGCTGGCGGCGGACGGCGCGTACGCGGCCATGTTCCGCACGCAAGCCGAATGGTACCGCGGCTCGGAACAGGAAGGCGTGACGGGCGCAGGGCGTGCGGCGTTCAAATCACCGCAATGATGAAGGAGGTTGCCGATGGAGAAACCCGTAATTACGATGAAGTGGAATGATAATGTGTCTTTCCAATTGCGGCAATACCACGACTTTGAATGGCTTCGTCCGTTCGGAAACGTATTTTGCGTCTTCGACCAGCAAGATTCCGGCAACATCGGTTTCGGCGTTGAACGGAATGGGAGGAAAGCTTTTATAAAGTATGCGGGCGCGCAAACGGCGCATTATTCAGGTGAACCGGCCGACGCCGTCGTTCGGTTAAAGCAGGCTGTTCCTCTCTATGAGCGGTTGCGGCATGAACACCTCGTGCGGTTAACGGATCATTTCGCAACGGAGCAAGGGTATGCCGCCGTCTTCGAATGGTTTGACGGAGAATGCTTGCACGCGCACTGGTCTTTTCCGCCTCCGGCCAAGCATACGCATCCGGACTCGCCTTTTTACCGATACAGGCAGCTGACGGTGGAGCGTCGTCTGGCTTCGCTGCAAGCCATATTCTCATTCCATGCGCATGTTGAATCGCAGGATATGGTCGCTGTAGATTTTTACGACGGCAGCATCTTATATGATTTTACAACGCACATCACGCGAATATGCGATATCGATTTCTACCAGCCTAAGCCGTTCGTCAACTCGATGGGCCAGCTGTGGGGCTCGTCGCGGTTTATGTCGCCGGAAGAATTCGGACTGGGCGCGGCGATCGATGCGAGGACGAATGTATTTACCATGGGGGCGACCGCATTCGCCCTTGTCGGCGGAGAGCGTGACCGTTCCTTGGCCAAGTGGGAAGCAGGGAGCCAGCTGTACGAAGTGGCCGCTCGCGCCGTGCAGTCCAATAAGAACGATCGGTATGCGACGGTTGCTGAATTTTGTTCGGCCTGGACGGATGCGGCAAAAGTATAAGCCGGGAATCCGCTGTATACGCTGCAACGATGCGGCAAAGTCGCTATATGGCAAATACGGTTTTCGGCAACAATATAACAGGATTCATTATGTTAAGATTTTTTCGTCTTAGTTTGATAAAGATTCAGTACCCCGGCACTCGCACGACGAGTTGCGACTAACCTTTGGAAGGAAGGGGACTTATATTTGGACAATGTAATCATTCGATCGGAACGGCTTGACGATTACCATGCCATCGCCATGGTTAACGCCATAACGTTCGACTACAGTTTTGGCATGGGAGAAGTACCGTTAATTAATGTGCTCAGGAACCGAACGACATTCGATCCGGATTTGTCATTGGTCGCCGAATACCGTGGAGAGGTGATCGGTCACGCACTTTTTACGCCTCAATCCGTGCGCGTGAAAGGCGATACTTTACAAGCGGTGATCCTGGCCCCCATTGCCGTACATCCGGACTTTCAAAAACTTGGCGTCGGTTCAATGCTGATGGAAGAAGGCCACCAACGAGCCATGCAGCGGGGATTTCATTTATCGATGCTGCTCGGGCATCCCTCCTATTACCCGCGGTTCGGCTATCGAACCCGTATGTTTGGAGAGTCGCATATCCGAATTCAAGTTGAAGATCTCCCTGCTTCCTCACTTTCCGTTACCGAGCGGAGAGTAGAAAGAGGCGATGTAGCTGCGCTATGCTCCATGTGGGAGCAAATGTATGGTGACGGCAGTCTGGCATTCATGCCCGGAGATTCGATTATGGACTGGATCAGTTACGGGAGCGGCGTAAGAGCGTCTGCGGTTACAGTTGACGGGAAGCTCTCCGGATATATTCGATATGTTCTAAAAGACCCGCAAAAGATCATTGTATTTCTTGCTGATCGTCATGATACCGCTGTTGCAATATTAAATGAGATGAAGACCCGATTAATGCCGGAGAAGCAGGAGCTGCTGCTTCCCTTATACCCGTATTCGAGAGCCGTAAAAGAGCTGGTCACGATCCCATACGAATCTGAATTCCGTGCAGGCAAAGCCAGCATGATAAAAATATTATCCGATCATCAAGCCATTGCAAGTTATTGTAATGAAGTAGAAGCCGGTTCGCTGGCACCCGGTTCCGTCATCTGGCCGGTGGAATTCGAGGTGTTATAGTAGACCCGCTGCGGGAGGAGAGCAGCTGCATGGACATTTAACTATCTTTAATCCCATACGAAGATAAGGCGGTTCTGTAACAGAAGGGAACAATGCGGGATTTGCTCTGGTCATGCTCGACGTTCCGTCACAATATATGAAGCTCAGCTCAGCGGCAAGCACCAATGTAATCAGTGATTTCTTTATCATGCGGAAGTACAGGCACAAAGGATTGGGCAGGGAGGCTGCTTTCCGGTTATTCGATCAATACCGGGGTACTTGGGAAATCCGGCAAACGTTATCCAACCATGATGCTTACCAGTTCTGGAGGCGCCTGATTGAAAAATATAAAGGCGATGAACCGTTCCGGGATGAAATCGTTCGCAATGACCGTTGGAATGGACCCGTCCTCGTGTTCCAGTCTTAGTCGTCGCAAAGACAAAAAGGTATTGACAGTTCATTTTCCGTTGGATAATATTTCCTTGTATTTATTTTACTATGAGAAGAGGATTATGTATGTCACCAGGCTTCCGTATCGACAAGTTGAGGTAATACGCGCAATTGATCCGCCTGTAAAGGTTTATTTGCGTTGTCTTTCACCCGACCTACAATGAAACGGAGGCTTTGCCATGTCCAACAAAAGACTTGTAATTATCGAAGGAATGCCGGGTTCCGGAAAAACGACCTATGCCACGATGATTTCACATAAATTAACTTCCTGGGAAGTACCGCATCGGTGCATCTTGGAGCAAGAAAAACATCATCCTCTGATGATTCCCGAATACAAATTCACTAGCTTGGCAGATGACGGCCAAGCGGACGTGTTCATACAACAGCTGCAAATCAGATTTGAAGCCTTCGTTCAAGACCGGCTCCAAAGCGGGCAAAATGTGACGATTATTGAAAGCGTGCTTTTTCAAGACGTCATCAATTGCGCACATCATATGGGGATGAACCGTGCGAAGCTTTTACAGTTTGCGTCGACATTACAGCGTATCGTAGCGCCGCTCCAGCCGGTACTGATTTATTTTTACCAAGTTCATGTGGAGGGCCAGTGGAGGTTCATATGCAGCGTTCGCGGTAACGTATGGGGTCCGGTTTCTTTGCATACGGATGATGATTTTAGAGAGGCCGGCACGTTGTGGAGCGGAAGCCAGGCGTTTGTCAGGGCGATTGTCGATTCGTGGGACATTCCGAAACTGATCATTGAGAACAAGGATTATGTATGGGATGAATATTCCAAACGCATTACCGACTTTATATTCGAGCATATTGTTCGTTAAAAGCATAGCGATCGGCCACTCCGTGCATTCGGAGTGGTTTCTATTTTGCTGCACTAAAAAAACATTTCTCCCAATATACATAAAATGGTAAAGTTGTTGTATAGATTCGAAACCATTCGAATGGGGGACTGAAATTGAACAAAACGGTGTTAAGCAACGGGTTAACGGTCATTACCGAGCATCAGGAAAAAGCGGTGTCCACGCTCATTTGTTACTGGGTTAAAGCCGGAGGGCACCATGAATTGAATTATCCGTTCGGCATTGCTCATTTCCTCGAACACATGAGGTTCAAGGGAACGGCGTCGCGCTCGAAAGAACGAATTATGGAAGAAGTTTCGGAAATCGGCGGCCGTCTGAATGCATCGACCTCCCCGGAGTGGACGCGTTATTTCATATATACCCCATACGACGAATGGCAGCACGGTACGGAGTTTCTCACGGATCTCATCTTCGGCTCGATCTTTCCGGAGCAGGAAATCGCCATCGAGAAGTCGGTCGTGATCGAAGAGATCAAACGAGCCGAGGATAATCCGCAAATGTATGGCAGCAGGCTGCTGCTGCGGATGCTTCGCGGGATGCATCCCGAACGTGCCGGCAATCTTGGCACCGAGTCTTCCGTTACTTCCATAACACGGGACGATCTGATCCGTTTTAACCGCGAATATTATCAGCCTCATAATATCGTCCTCGTTGTCACGGGCCATATCGATCACGGGAAGCTTGTCGCATATTTGGAATCGATCGTTCCTCCGGCAGAAGGTTATAATGCGCCGCCGAAACTGGAGAAGCTGAAGCGAAGCAAGCTAGACGGTCGGACGGTATATATCGAACGCGACATTCGTCAGGCGCAGCTGCACTGGGGGATGTACGGGCCTGACAGGGAGTCGCCGGACCGGTATGCCGGGTACGTCGCGGTGCGGCTGCTCCAATCCCGATTGACCAAAGAAATTCGTACGGAACGGGGACTCGCCTATGCGGTAACGGCCGAGATGAACACCATGTTCAGCGAAGGAGCGATTACCGGGTATGCGGCGGCCGCCCTCGACAGGATCGATGAGGTCAAACGGATTATTGTCGCCGAATTCATCCGGTTAAAAACCGAGAGCGTACCCGAGGATGAGCTGTTTCGGGCGAAAAAGTCGATAACCGGCAGGCACCTCATAGCGGAGGACCAGCGGGAGTCGCTGAACGCGCGGCTGGCATCCGAGCATATATTCGGCGTGTCGTTTGACCCCGTTGAATTTGCGGATCGAGTTCTTGAAGTAGAGGCAGACGATGTGATGCGTTTCGCAGAAACGTATTTTCAGGACAACAGCATGCTGTTCGTTCAAGTAAGCAAGGATGCGGGAGAGAGCGAGTCGAACGCGGAGCAAACCGCTTAGGGAACTCCTTGCGTTGCGTGCAGCAAGAACGAGTAGTCCGTTTATAAAAAAAATTTACGTGAGGTTTATTATGGTAAAGAAGTTAGCATTTTTACGTATTTTGGTCGGGATGGTATGCATATCGCTTGGAGTTTATGGATATATGTGGTGGAATCATCTTTTAAACGATAGCGGAGGACCGGATCAAGGGAGTGGAATAATGATGGTCGTACCACAATTCATTTCAATCATATTGGTCGTCATCGGATTCGTCTTTTTCGGGCAAGGAATCATTAAAATATGTAAAAGAGGCGTAAAAGACCGATCAACCACCTGAACAATCAATAAGCGCAGAGCTGCTGCCAACGACGATACTTCTTGCGAAGGGAGGATTTTCTTGAACATCTCACATGCTTTGGACCATATCGCGGCAACGTTTAAAGAAGCGCTCAAGGGCAATGTGCTGGGGATCTATGTACACGGGTCACTGGCGATGGGATGCTTTAATCCGGGCAAAAGCGATATCGATTTGTTGGTCGTGGTAAAAGAAAAGCTGTCTCCGCAGACCATGAGGCAAATTACCAAAATGACATTGAAGCTTGAAGAACAACTGCCCGCTGCCCGCGGACTTGAATTCAGTATCATTCTGGAAAAGCAGCTGGAGCCGTTTGTGTATCCGACCCCTTTTGAATATCATTACTCGGAGTATCACAGGGAAAAGTACAGGGCAGACGAAAATTATATTTGCGGAGGGTTCGAGGATGCCGATTTGGCTTCGCATCTCGTTGTCGCCTATGAGAGGGGACTGACGCTGTATGGGCAGCCGTTAAGCGAGCTTTACGGCCCAATCGATAAGCGCGTGTATGCCGCTTCCATTCTTCACGATGTGGAAGGGTTCGTGCAAAGCATCCTGCACGATCCGCCGTCATATGTGGAGCCTGTATACATCGCTTTGAACCTTTGCAGAGTCCTTTATTTTATGAAAAAAGAGGTCGTATCTTCCAAGCGGGAAGGCGGGGAGTGGGGACTGAGCGAACTGTCGGAGCGGTTCAAACCGATCATTAAGTCATGTCTGGATGAGTACAACGGGCAAAAAGATCATTGCGTTGTAACCCGTCATGATCTGCTGGATTTCGTCGATTATATGATGCAGGAAATAAGGCAAAATAAAAAGTTTTAAAACGATTCACAATTATTCCTATTAAATGCATAGGAATAATTCTTATTTTGAGGTATAATCTTGATTGTATATAAGGACTAGGTTATAATTTTCTCACAAAAGACGAATAGGAGCATGATGATGGAAAAAGTACTTATTTTTGGACACAAAAATCCGGACACGGATACGATTTGTTCTGCCATTGCTTACGCTCACTTGAAGACAAGCATAGGCGTAAATGCTGAGCCGGTGCGTCTGGGCGGCGTTAACGGAGAAACGCAATTTGCGCTCAACCAGTTCCAGGCTGAAGCGCCGCGTCTTGTTGAATCGGTCGCAGGCGAAGTTAAGAGCGTCATTCTGGTTGACCACAACGAACGCCAGCAAAGCGTATCCGACATCGATCAAGTACGTGTAGCGGAAGTGATCGACCATCACCGTATCGCGAACTTCGAAACGAGCGGACCGCTGTATTACCGTGCCGAGCCCGTAGGCTGCACAGCGACGATCTTGAACAAGCTGTACAAGGAAAACGGCGTGGCCGTCCCCAAACAAATCGCCGGCTTAATGTTATCCGCGATTATTTCCGATACGCTGCTGTTCAAATCGCCTACATGCACGAGTGAAGATGTGGCTGCGGCACGCGAATTGGCGGAAATCGCCGGGGTGAACGCCGAATCTTACGGTCTTGAAATGCTGAAAGCCGGCGCCGACTTGAGCGACAAGACGATCAAAGAGCTGATCAGCCTCGACGCCAAAGAATTCCAGATGGGTAGCGCCAAAGTGGAAATCGCGCAGGTCAACGCGGTGGATACGAATGACGTGCTTGCGCGTCAAGCGGAATTGGAAGATGCGCTGAACGCCATCATTTCGGAAAAAGGTCTGGACTTATTCCTTTTCGTTGTAACGGATATTTTGAACAATGACTCCGTCGGATTGGCCCTTGGCCGCTCGGCTCATGCCGTCGAGAAGGCGTACAACGTGAAGCTGGAGAACAACACGGCCGTTCTGAAGGGCGTCGTTTCGCGCAAGTCGCAAATTGTGCCTGTTTTGACCGACACGTTTAATAAACTGTAATCCATACGGAACCAATCGCTTGAGGTTAAGCGGTTGGTTCTTTTTTTGACATACGGATAGAAAAAAATATGCTGAGGCGATCGTTTTCCGTAAATTTGTCCGGCGGGTCGCCTTTTTCCATATGAGTACTGTCACTGAATTAAATACAGTTAAAAGGGACGATGCCGTATCTTTTTTGGCGTTATTGTTTGCGAAAGTAGGCACCAGCCGTTTTCTCGGACGGATGTGATCCATACATTGTTGTGGGTAGATGCTCAAGTGCGAGCTTTGAACCAAAACCTGACGAGGAGCTGGAATATGTCTAAAGAACTGGGCATGACAACTACAAGAAGAGTGCACGCGAATACGCAACGAAGGATAAGAAGATTGGCCAGAATGTTAGTAGGCAAGGTTGTTATCGTTCGCACATTGTTTGGTACTTTTACGGGATGTTTGCTTAGTGTCGGACCGAATACGGTTCGTCTGCGGATTTTCAGCGGAATCGGCCGCACCTTTATTACGATCCGTATCCCGATAGGAATCATTATCGATATTTTCCGTTTCCGGTGCCCATAACCCGGGTAATGGATCCGAGCGGGGGCTTCCGGTAATGCCAAGCCCCTGCTGTTTTTTTAGATGCAGATGACTTTTCGGCAAATTCGTGCGAGAATCCGCTATGTAAGACAAGCTGTGGAAATTATATACTAAAATGGTACTCGCTTCGACTACGTATGGAAGGGGGAAGGCGTTTAAGCACGATGTAAACCAATGATACCGAAAGGTGGAGAACGGTTTGTTTTCATTGAAAAAAACGATCAGCCGCTGGATGGCTTCCATGCTGCTTCTGTCCGTACTGCTGCCGGCGATGCCGGGAGGCGTTCTGCCCGTACATGCGGCGGATGAACTGGCGAACCTGGCATTGAACCAGAAAGTAACGAAAAGCTCCGATTGCTCCTGCGGACGAGCAGCGGAAGCCGTCGACGGCAATACGGCGACCTTCTGGCAGCCGCTGGCCGCAGACAGGGCAGACGGCACCGTGTGGATTGCCGTAGACTTGGGCGCTTCCTACGCCGTCGATGAGGTGAAGCTTGACTTCCGAACGGGAAGCGTCAGCAGCTATGCGATTCAAACTTCAACCGACCAAACGGTTTGGCACGATGCAATAGTGAAAAATGTGACCGGATCGATCTCCGGTAAAGTGGAGAAGGTAAACTTCCCGGCCGTGGACACCCGCTATGTCAGATTGCTCGTGACACTGGCCAATGTGAATTTTCAATTAAATGAAATCGGGATATACAGCACGAATTGGACCCCGCCTCCGGCCGTTCTTGACAGCGTTTACATAACGGATGTGCAGGGGCGCAAGCTGGGCGAATACGACACGACGACTTTGAGCAAAGGAACGTCTTACCGGTTTACCATCGGCGGAACGATGACGGACGGTAAGGCTGCGGACTTGTCCGCCGCAAACGTAAGCTGGGCAAGCGCGAAAGCGGATGTCGCCGCCGTTGATGCCGGCGGAAATGTAACCGCCGTCAGTGAGGGTGCCGTTAAAATCACCGGCAAGGCGACGATGGATAAAGTGACGAAAGAATCGAGCGTCTGGGTGGACGTGTATGATCCGGGCACGCTGCTCGTCGATGTTGGGCTGGATCATGCTTTGATGGCAAGAGATATCGGCCAGCCGGCGCTGCTGAATATTGGGGAAGTGTATCCGTCAGTTCGTCTCCAGCCTTATGCCGACGGTACGGCGACCGCTTCTCTCGTATCGGCTTCGGACGGGCAAGTGATTCAGTCGCTGCCTGCATCTCCGCTGCTTGCAGGGACGAATAAGACGCTTGCGTTCTCCGGAACCGTACAAAAGTACGGATCGTATGAAATTCGTTTGCAGTTCCAGTTCGCGGGCAAAAAGCCGGTGTACGATACGCTGTATTTCACTGCGCAAAATCCGGCTGACGTCGGCCCGGACGAAAGCAAAATCGCGTATACCGGACCGGACGGGAAAATGATGTACGTCCCGGATTACCGGGGCAATCGCATTATCGATTTTTCTAATGTAGGGTATATGGGCGGCGGCGTGAAGCTTCCCGATGTGCAAGCGAGAATCGCACTCGAGCCTATGGCGGGAGAAGCCGATGATACGGCACGCATTCAAGCGGCAATCGATCAAGTGTCGCAGATGCCTCTGTCGGCTGAAGGATTTCGAGGCGCCGTGTTATTGAAAAAAGGGACATATCGCGTGGCCGGAACGTTATATATCCGTGCCAGCGGCGTCGTGCTTCGCGGCGAAGGCCAGGGCGAAGACGGTACGATCTTGTACGCGACTGGCACAGCGAAACGAAATATTCTCGAGATTCAGGGAAAAGCACCTAGGCTGCTGACGGACAATGCAACGAAGATTGCGGATTTGTTCGTTCCATCCGGCGCGAAATCGTTCAATGTGGACGATGCAAGTAAATTCAAGGCAGGCGACAAAGTGAAAGTGCGCCGTTACGGCAATTCCAGATGGATTCATGAAATTCATATGGATACGATTTTTGAAAGAGACGGTACTGTACAATGGACACCGTTCAATCTGGACTTCGACCGCGTCATTACAGCGGTAGACCAGAACAGGAACCAAATCACCATCGATGCGCCGCTGGCGAACTCGATAGAACGCCGGTGGGGCGGAGGCGAAGTGATCCAATACGAGGACCCGGATCGCATTGAACAGATCGGAGTGGAAAATCTTCGCGTCGACTCTGCGTTCGATCCGAGCGTAACGGCTACGAATGCCGGGAAAACATATTACTCCGACGAAAATCATGCCGTCAGCTTCGCTATTTTCACCAACGTGAAGAACGCATGGATGCGCGAAATAACCGGGCTGCATTTGAATCATGCTCTGGCGCATGTCAGCCGCGGCTCCAAATGGGTCACGGTGCAGGATAACAAATCGCTCGATATGGTCAGCGTCATTACGGGTGGCAACCGGTACCCGTACAAGATGAGCGGCGAGCTCACGCTGATGCAGCGGAACTATGCCGAAACGGCGAGACATGCGTTTGTCGTAGACAGCCGCGTGCAAGGGCCGAACGTGTTCCTCGACAGTCAATCGGTGAACGAATTCGCAACGAGCGAGCCGCATCACCGCTGGTCCGTCGGCGGATTGTACGATAATGTATCGGCCGATATCGCCATTCAAGACCGCGGACTGCTCGGCAGCGGCCACGGTTGGTCGGGCGCCAACTACGTCACCTGGAATACGGAAGGGGATTTGGTCTCCCAGCAGCCGATCACGGCGCAGAACTATGCGATCGGTCATGTAGGCGCCAAGAAAAAGCCGTATTTGCCGAATGCGGACGACAAACGGCCGCGGAACGACGCGTATTGGGAGCATCTTGGCAGCCATGTAGGTCCAAGAAGTCTCTATTTGCAGCAGCTGCAGGATCGGCTTGGACCGCAGGCACTGCAAAACATCGCACAAACTCCGGTGGGCGGTGGGATGTTGAATGTACCGATGCTGCCGAAAAACCTTCCGTTGCTCAAAGGAATCAAAATAAACAACAAAGAGCTGGATGGTTTCACGCCGGAAGTGTTTGATTACAATGTACAATTGCCGGCCGGTGCTACGAGCGTACCGTCCGTGAGACCGCACGATATGAGGCATGACGCGGAGGTGGTCGATGCGTCCACTGTCTACGGAACATCGATAATCATTATTCGCGAGAAGAAAAATCCGTCCAATTCGGTCAGATACAATGTCCGCTTCTCGGTCCCGGCTTCGACCGGCGATCTGGACGAACCGAATGAACCAAGCGATCCCGGCGAATGACGCGAATCGCCATGAACAAGCCGGCTGCCCATGGCAGCCGGTTTGTTTTTTTTTGGCGACGATTGGAAACTTGTTGTCTTTCAAGGGGGCTGGTGAGATAATAGGCTTCGTATTCGGACGGACGATACTAAAACGAAAGAGCGGATACCGGCTATGATGTATTTTCTGTTGTTCTATGCAGTCGTTTATATGGGAAACGCCGTTTATGGCACCTATATTCCCGTCTATTTCCAATCGATCGGCGCTTCGCCCGCACAAATCGGGACGCTGCTGAGCTTGGGGCCGCTGGTCGCGGTGCTGGCGCAGCCGGTATGGGGGGCTGTCTCAGACCGGGCGAAGACCAAAAACTCCATACTGGCGTTGCTGCTTATCGGAAGCGGAGCGGCCATCTTGTTGTTCCCTCTCTCCCATATGTTTTACTACTTGCTGCTCATGGTTTGCTTGTTTACCTTCTTCCAGACGTCGGTATTCGCCATTAGCGATGCCATCACGCTGGAAGAACTGGAGAAGCATAAGAAATGGTCGTTCGGCCCGATTCGTATGGGCGGAACGTTCGGATTCGCAGCGATGTCCGTAACCTTCGGTTTTATCGCCAAATATAACATCCATTACTTGTTTCCCGTCTACGCGGCGGTGATGTTTGTCTCGCTGCTGCTGCTTACCCGTTTTCCGGCGATTTCCGGTTACCAGTCCGGGGGCAGTAAAATGCAATTGTCGGTTTTATTTAAAAACCGCAAGCTGATGACGTATATGGGCATCAATTTGATCTTGCAAATTACGCTCGGCTATTACTACTCGTTCTTTCCCGTTTACTTTCGCGAAATAGGGGGAGACAACGTACTGCTCGGCTGGTCCATGGTTATCTCCTCTCTGAGCGAAATTCCTTTTTTGCTTTTTGCAAACCGGATTTTCCGGCGATTTCGGATGACGCATATTTTGCTTGTATCCAGCATCGCCTCCGCGCTCCGCTGGTTCCTTTTCTCTCTTACCGATCAACCGGCATGGGTGCTTCCTGCTCAAGCGCTTCACGGGCTGATCTTCATTGTGCTCTCCGTCACCATGGCGATGTATATTAACCGGGAAGTTCCGAAGGAGCTGAAGGCCAGCGGTCAAACGCTGAACGGCCTGCTTAGCTTGGGGATTGCGCGGATCATCGGCAGCTTTGTCGGCGGATTCGCCAGCGAGGCGTTCGGCATGCGCAGTGTATTTTATTACAATGGATGGATTGCGATCGTTTGCTCCGTATGCATCGTCATCATCAGTATGAAAGCCGATCGTTTCGGTTCCGGCAAAAAAATGAGTGCTTGATTGTTTGCGCTGTTTCGGCGCTCGACGGCTGTCGAACAATGAAAGGGGACGGTGTCATGATTTCAAGCGATTCGATTGTAACCGCGGGTGTGTTCATTCAATGCCGCGGTCTGTTTCCGTTTCAGGTCGGTCCGACGAAAGCAGGGACGACGCTTGGCGTTGTCCGCATCGGAGGACACAGAGAGCATGGCGAAACCGGATGGCAGTGCGCCGCGCGCGAAGCGTTCGAGGAAGCGGCTGTCCGGGTGTTCCCGATCAAACCGCCAGCCACTTATTGGTACGAGGCATCCTCCGAGCCCGAACTAACGTTAGGGGACTGGCCGTCTGACGACGTTGTACCGATTCTGGTCGGTATGCGCCAGACAAGCCGCCAGTTGACTCCCATTTACTTGGCCTGTTCGGAAGATAAGCCCGTCCCTTCCACGGAAGCCAAAGCGCTGCTGCTGTTGAGCCCGGGCGATATTGCGGCAATGGTTGGGAGCCCGCCGACGCTAGAGCAGTTTATGGAGTCCGGCGGACAGGCCGTCATCAAAGAAGACATCCCGAGGCATCTTCGGCTGGAGCCTTTCCCGCAGCTTCGAATGCTTAACGCATTGCTGCAAAAGCATCCCGAAATCGCTCTCCCGCCGGTATCCGGGTAACGCAACGGAGCGTTAGACAGTTCACAAGCGAGGAGTTCTTCTAGGACAGGGAAATGCGGGTAATCGCTAACGCAGCAGAGCCGGCGCCTGTCCGTTGAATTCACGTAGCCTCCAGGAGATGCATAAGCAGCGTTGGTTCTTGCCTCAAGTGCGGGGCGCCGGCAGCCGCTTATTTAATTGCTACGGGGTACAATCAGACGTTCTTCTGCAACTTATTGTTTCGCTGCATCGTCTTCGTATATATAACAACTAGAGGAGTGAGAGCGGATGAAGAAGCTGAAGAAGATTACCGGGGTTGTGCTCCTTACGTTGGCCTTAGCCGCGGCGGCGGGCTGCGGAAGTAATTCTGCCCCGGACAATGCGGGGATCACGGGTCCCAACGCAGGTGCGAGTCCAGGATCGTCCGGTTCACAGGTCGAAGCTCCCGTCCCGTCGGGCAGTGCCAATAATAATGTGCCGCCGAAAGAAAACGGCCCGAGCGGTTCAACGAATCCATCGAATCCGTCCGATCATAAGGTTGTCATGAGCAATATTGCTTCGGTCCGTCTCATCGATCCGAAGTCCGGCTGGATTGGCGGAAGCGGATGGATCGCACGAACGGATGACGGCGGGAAACAATGGAAAGTGCAATATGAAGGTAAGCAGACGGTGGAGCAGTTGTTTGCTTTGAACGGACAAGAGGCTTGGGCGGTGCTGGGACCGGTTTCAACTGATGCGAAGGAACGCCGCCTGCTCCATACCAAGGATGGCGGAACGCAGTGGTCTGATGCCGGAACGGTGCCGGGTGGCGGATTTCTTCATTTTGTTTCGTCGCAAGAGGCGTTTGCCGCGAATGCGTACTCGTCCGACGGAGGAAAAAGCTGGATTACGTTAATGGTGCCGGACCACATGGTGGGCGACGCATATTTTCATGATCGCAAAAACGGCTGGGTCGTGACCGGGGACAACAATAAAATCGCGGTACAGCGTACTGTCGATGGCGGTACGACGTGGAAAACGGTGATGTCGAGAGAATCGGCGGACTCGCTCACCGGAGCGGTTATTCGCTCCGCTGGCCAAGATGACGCGTGGGTGGAATGGATCGGCGGATCGGGAATGTCGCAAACGTCCTATTCGTTATTCCATACGTCGGACGGCGGGGCGAATTGGACGACGGTCATCGCGAATTCTACGGCGGGCGCCGGACCGGCGCCAGGCTTCTCGTTAAACGAAAACAGCGGGCACAAGAACGATGGTTCAAAACCGGGGGCGCTATATGTCGTTAGTCCGAAGGTTGCTTTCATGGGAGGCTATTGCCCGGCCTGCGATAATCCAAACACGGTCGGATGGACAACGGACGGCGGAAAAACGTGGAACAACGGCAAGGAACAGCTGCCGGGCTACGGCGGCGCACTGCTTGCGATCAGCGATGCCGAGCATGGATGGCTGATCAGCAACGATCATGAGCAGCCGCCCGTTATATATACCACTTCCGACGGCGGCCGCCACTGGGTCAAAGTGCATACATTTGATCGTCCGGCAACATGATGCCTGTTTTCTCGGTTGGCGATACTGTAACAGGAGTGAAGGCGAATGAAAGGAATCAGCTCGATGGTGGCGGAGTGGCTCCGTATACTGCTCATCCTCATCATAGGTTTGCCGTTACTCCATAGCGCGGAGCTGCTGCTTCTTTCGCTGTTTGGCGCCAAATGGAACGAAGGGAGCGTAAGCACCGTAATCTTCGCCAACCTACTGATCGTGTTTATGTTGTACCGCAACAAGCTGCAGTTCGGAGGATGGTATCGGAGTCATCGCAACCGGCCTTTGCCGGGGCGGGTGACTTGGCTGCTGTCTGTCGTTTCCGTAGTATTGCTGCTCGCGGCGGTCGAATGACGATTACTTTACGAAAGCCGGCTGTATGGGCGATGATGCCTGTGAAGCCGGCTTTTTTATTTGTCGAGTAGGGAGAAAAACAGGGCTGCGAAATCCTTTCATACTCTTTTTGCAAACGCTTAAATAATATCGATTGACGATACGTATCCCGTTGTATATAGTTATTAATGAGTCAGATACGAGTCAATATGTAGGTGGGACGACCGTGCACTATTTTATTCGAACAAAAGGAGTCATCGTATCGATGGGAATGTTCGTGATGCTTGCAGCCGTTTTAAACGTGACGGGATGTAGTCCTCGTGAAAAAGAGCAATTGAGTGCAGAGCCTGCGTTTGCGCCGGCGCTGTCCGAGGCCAGGGGACTCCCTGGTGAGGCGCCTGTCCTCGCGCAACCGGCAGTGTCTGTCGCCCCAAAAGGGGTGAAGCTTTTCGAAGATGTGGAGATCGGAATGGCAGGAAGCCGGAAGTTGTACACTTCGATCGCCATTCCGGACACTCCGCCTGAAAGTCCGCTGCCCGTTATGGTGTATATTCACGGCGGAGGGTGGAACCACGGCAACAGGAAAGATGCGCTCCGTTCGATCAGCGGGTATGTGACCAAGAGAGGTTACATCGGCGTATCTCTGGAATACCGTCTTACGCCGGAAGCTGCGTTCCCGGCGCAAATTCAAGATGTGAAGCTGGAGATCCGCTATTTGAGGGCTCACGCCAAGCAGTATCATCTCGATCCGAGCCGAATCGGAGTGTGGGGCGTGTCGGCGGGCGGCCACCTGGCTTCGCTGCTTGGAACGACCGGCGATTTGACCCCGGACGCCGAAGTGACGCTGGACAACGGCAAGAAAGTGAAGGATATCGATCTGGGAGGCTCCAGCGGCTGGCAGCAATACTCGGATCAAGTGCAAGCGGTAGCCGATTGGTACGGACCGGCAGATTTTACAACCCCGGAGGCCGATAAATATAAATCGCTCACGGCGCTGCTCGGCAATAAGTCGGCGCTTTCCGTCCCTGACTTAGCGAGATTGGCTATGCCCGGGACGTATGCATCCCCAAGTACGCCTCCGTTTTGGATACGGCACGGGGATGCGGATACGACGATACCGTTTTCGAATAGCGAGAAGTTTGCCAAGCAGCTGGAGGACGCGGGCGCACCGGTCGTTGATTTTAAAATCGTCCCCGGCCAGGGCCACGGCTTTAAGGGAGAAGAAGCCGCTCAGGCTAGCGAGGAAGCATGGGCGTTTATGGATAAATATGTGAAGAACCGCGTCGTGACCGAACCGATCCTGTTCAAGAAATAAGGCCGGTTACAGCTTTGCTTTAGTGAAACGGCAAAAACGGACTTGTCTTATACGCGGCAAGTCCGCTCAGAGTGTTGAAAAAGTGTTACTAAAAAGAATATAGATAAATACGGAGGTGGGGTATCCGTTGGAGGAGTGACAGCGTTCGCCTTTGTCTGCGGGAGATGACCGCTTTTAAGCGGCTCCGATTCAAGATTTCCTGCAGACAACAGCGACCGGAAGCGGATACCCCACCCCCTCGTACTATTTATTACTTCAATGGAACACTTTCTCAACAAGCTCAACGGACTTGTCCTTTACGGGGCAAGTCCGTTTTAAGTTATTTGGACCCCAGATTTCGAAAGCTGAAGACGATGGTCAGCATTCCGAATACGGTAACATATAGCCCTTTGGAAACAGGCAGAAAGGTAAAAGGCATAATGGCAAAGATAAAGCCTGTAAGCAAGATCAGCAGATTCGGCAACGAATCTCCCGCGCGTTTATAAAACGCCCACAGCGAACAAATGACTTGCACGGCGCCGCATCCTTCGCTCACCCAGAGCGCGACGGGATGATCAGCGAAACCGACCGTCCAAGGCGCAACCATGAACCAGAGACCGAACAGAGCTGTTAAGAGGCATCTTGTCTTCATAAAGCACCTCCAAACTTTATTTAGCTTCACTACATGTATATGCGTAAAGTATGATTAATGGTAAAGAAGATAAGGATTATTTTGCGAAAAAAATCATTATAAAATTATCGGCAGGGGGAATTAGGTTGATCATACGGCATATGGAACCGGAAGATTGCGGAGCGATCATATCGGCGGCACCCGACTGGTGGGGGAGCACCTATGCGAGCGATATGTTTTCGAGCTGGTACATTCATCATTTTCGGGAAACATGTCTGGTGGCTGAACAAGGCGGGGACATGATTGGATTTCTTATGGGGTTCTTGTCGCAGACGGTACCGGACGAGGCGTATATTCGCATTGTGATGGTTGATCCGGTGGCTCGGGGACAAGGGGTTGGGCGGGCATTGTACGGGAATTTTTTTGACCGCGCCGCAGCGTCGGGTCGGACGACGATACGATGCGTCACCGTGCCGCGAAAGAAAGATTCGATCGCGTTTCATACCAAGCTTGGGTTTAGCATTGAACCGCAAGAGCAGGAACTGGAAGGTGTTCCGGTGTGCCTTAACTATGACGGTCGCGGCGGTAACAGGGTCATGTTCAAAAAGCTGCTGGTTCGATAGCGGCTCTCGACGCAGGAACGCGCGCTCGCTACTTGCTTCTTGAAGATGTAGGAGCAATATAGGAGCAATGTATCGTTATAACGATTTTTCCCCTACGGACTCGGGGTGAATTATGATAAACTATTGCATATTTGATCAGGGGGCGTTGTCTATGACAAGTAATGTAATCTTTTTCGGGTATCATATGGAAGGGGACAGCGCATAAATAACCCGACAAACCTGCGTGATTCCTCTGCTGCGAAAAGGGGTATACGAGAACAGTGGAAACGAATGGCGTAAACGATCCGAGCAATACTAACGAACAGGTAGTGTCTGAGCAGGAGGTACTATCCGCTGATAAATCCGTGAGCCGTGAAGGGAATGTCGTGCTTCGCCCGTCCGGTCCTTGGACGCCGAATGTGCATGATTTGCTAAAGAGTCTGAAGCGTGACGGCTTCTCCCATCTACCGGACGTCGTCGGTTCCGGCATGAATGAAGACGGACGTGAGATGCTCAGCTATGTGGAAGGGGAATTCGTCCACCCCGGACCGTGGAGCGATGAGGCGCTCATGGAAGTAGGGCGCATGCTGCGCAGGCTTCACGATACCGCTGCTTCATATGTTCCGGCTGACGGCGCCGTGTGGCAGCCCTGGTTTTTACGCGAGCTGGGCGGAACGTCCCGCATCGTCAGTCATGGCGACATTGCGCCGTGGAACATGGTAACGCGGGACGGAATGCCGGTCGCGCTCATCGATTGGGAGTTTGCCGGCCCGGTCGACCCGATGGCCGAGCTTGCGAGGGTATGCTGGCTCTTCCCTCAGCTTCACGATGATGACGTGGCGGAGAAGGTTGGATTGCCGCCAGCGGCTATCCGTGCGAAGCAAGTGCGTCTGCTCGTCGATGCGTACGGACTGGCTGCGAAGGAACGGCTGCTGCTGCTGGACCGCATCATTGAGGTCGCTGTACGCGAGGCTGCCGAAGAAGCGGTTGAAGCGGGCATTACAATGGAGAGTATCGGCCCGCAATGGGGGCTTGCATGGAGAATCCGAGCCGCGGCCTGGATGTTGCGAAATCGGCGGATATTGGAACAAGCTTTAGCCTAGCGCTACGAAACAACGAGAATTCCCGACAGCCGTTATAGAACATGAACCTATCGAAGTCATCGGCGCCTTGCCGATGGCTTTTTCTTTTGAAAACGAGAGATTCATTTGCTCGAAATAAATGTAAAAAATTGGAACGATGTGATGTTCGATACGTAATGAAGTGTAGAATTTCATTCGTACATCCTAGGAGTGTGAGCCATTTGACAAAGTTCGCCTGTCTTTTTGAAAAAGCTGTCGTCGATCGAATCGCCGGCCGACTTGCAAAAGACGTTCAAGGAAGTTGCGTTTGATCTCGATGTGCAGTTGGTGCAGGCGAAGTAGAATTGCTGCGTTCCTGGTTCATTCTAAATGGTCCGATTACGTACATCCTTGCGCTAAAGAAAGCGGGTGAGGTATGGTAAGGCAAATCATATACGGCGCTTTATTTTTCGGAATCCTCATTTTCAGCAAATATGTCATCGTTGCGCTTGCGCTTCTGGTCGTATTTTTCCTGATTCTGGTATTTTGGAAGGATAAAAACAACAATAGGTAGAGGTTTATCGGAGCAGGCGGCCTCGGCGGTCTGCTTTCTCATTTTACAGCGAAAGAAAAGCGCTTTGCCTCATTTTCCTTTTGTGTATAATAAGAAGAAAGCACTTACACCGAAGGGATACGGAGGTTAACGACTGTGAAGCTCCAACGGATCCGATTTTACAAGCGCAGCGTCATCGTCAACTGGCTCATCTCCTATATCTCCGTACTGCTCGTCCCGATTATGATCAGCGGCATTATATATGCAGCAACCTGGCACGTCGTAGAGTCGGAAGTGAACCGCGCCAACGAATCGGTTCTCCAAAAGATGGAGCAGGCGATTGACAGCAACCTCGGGGGGATCGAGCGGTTAAGCATGGAAATGGCCCTGAGCAAACGGCTCGGCGGTTTTATTAACGTCAATAAGCCGCTCACGGATAACGATTATTATGACCTGGTCAACATCGCCAACGATTTGCGGGTGTACAAGATGGCCAACGACTACATCGAGCAAATCTACGTTTATTACAAAAACAGCGATACCGTCTTATCGACGCGCGAACATATCGACAGCCGCACCTTATTCGAGACGATCGGCGCCAAGGATGACCAAAGTCTCGAGGAGTGGAAAGCGTTTTTTGGCAAACGGTACATTCAGGAATACGTGCCGATCACAACGCAGGAAGACGGACCGCCGGTCAAAGCTGTCATGTTCGCAAAATCCGTAATTCTCGACAATCCCGATCTTCCGGGCGCCGTCATCTTATTTATCATTAAAGATTCGAAGCTGCTCGAAAACATCAGAACGCCCAATGACGCTACGGTGGCTGTACTCGACCAGCATAATCGCATGGTTGCTTCCACCGGATTCGAAGAGCGACCCGATTTTTTGGCGCACAACAGGCTGCCTGGCAAAAACGGGCTTTTATACGGCGATGTTTCCGGTGAGAAGGCGGCCGTCTCCTACACGACGTCGGACAGTACCGGGTGGAAATATGTATCGATGATTCCCGCCGAGCTGTTCGATGAAAAAATGAAATACGTGAAAAACCTCATTTATATGAGCATCGGTTTAAGTCTATTAATCGGCGGACTCGTGACTTATCTGTTTCTGAAAAAAAACTACAACCCGATCAGCGTGCTTATCCGCAGCCTGTCGACAAAATCAGGCATCTCCTTTGAGGAAGGATCGAACGAATACGGTTATTTGCAGGAAGCATTGAACAATACGTTTGCCGAGAAGGAAAAGATCGGTCAACGGCTCGAACGGCATCGCAACGCGATCCGGTCGCATTTTTTGCAGGGCTTGTTAAAGGGGCGTCTGGAACAAAACGTCCCCGTGCACGAATCGCTAGCGGCTCACAACATCCGGCTCGCTTCGCCCTATTTTGCCGTGCTGTTGTTCCATATCGATCATTACGGCAAATTCGCGTCGTCCGGTGACGCGCAGCCGCAAAAAGAGAAGCTGGCGCATTTCATCATGATGAACGTTGCGGAAGAAGTCGCCGGACTTCAGCATCAAGCTTTCGCAGCCGAACTGGACGGTATGCTGGCATGCATCGTTAATTTCGACGAAACGCATAAAGCCTCCGATCTGGATCGCATCGCGGAACAGGTGAAACGGTTTTTGCTCGACCATTACCACATCCGTCTGACGGCGGCGATCAGCGGCATTCATCAAGAGCTGGAAGGGATCTCCCGCGCATATCAGGAGGCGATTGCGGCACTGGAGTACCGTCTTGTCATGGGAAGCGGGGAAATTATCCGGTACGATGAACTGCCAAGCTCGGAGTCGGGAGGCGGCTCTGCCGGTTATTACTACCCATTGCATGTGGAGCAGCAGTTGATCAATTTTGTGAAAACGGGCGATTATGAAAAATCCAAAGCGATGATCGACGATATTATCGAGGTGAATGTGTCGTCCGCTTCCGTATCCGTCCCGCTGGCCAAGTGCCTCATGTTCGATCTGATCGGCACGCTGCTGAAAACGATGGATGAAATCGGCACGGGTAATAAGCGGGAATTCATCAACCGCGTGAATCCGGTCGATCGGCTCATCGGCTGTGAGACGATCAAGGATATGAAGAACCAAATCGGCGAAGTATTGGATCAAGTATGCCGGTCGATTCTCGAAGATCGCAGCCAAGGCCAGAGCCAGCTCAGTGAGCAGGTGATCGCCTACGTGAAGCAGCATTACAGCTCGGAAAATTTGAACATTACGATGATCGGCGAAGCATTCGGATTGACGCCTTCCTACGTGTCCAAACAATTCAAAGCACATACGGGTGAAGCGTTGCTGGAATTCATCAATAAGACGCGGCTGGAAGAAGCCAAGAAACTGCTGACCGGGCAAACGATGCCGATCGCCGAAATTGCGAGGCGCGTAGGTTATGCCGACATCAACACGTTTAACCGGATCTTCAAAAAGTATGAGGGGATCACGCCGGGCAAATTCAAAGAAATCGTCTAGCCCTAGGTATACAGCCGAAGGAAGCCGCCATGAGCGGCTTTTCCCGTTTTTGCAGGCCGAATGCCGATTTTGAAGACGATCACTTTCGATTTTACAGATCGATTTCCGGTTTTGATGATTTCGAACCGGCATCATTTCGTTACATAATAACGGTAAGGTACACGAGCAGCATGGTGTGCCATTTGAAAGAGGGGGATTCGAATCCATGGGGAACCATTCCAAGAAGAAGACGATCAGTATCGCGGTTTCCGTCGTTTTGGCTTCAACCGGCTTGCTCGCCGCATGCTCCAAAGACAATACGGCCGGCAATGCGCCGAAGTCGTCGGCGACGCCGTTATCCGAGGCGGGGAAGTATCCTGTCAACACGCAGGAGACGATAACGTCTTGGGAGCAAATCAACACGAACTTAACGACGTTCGTGCCGAATTTGGCCGACTCGCCGTTCGGCAAGCAGCTCGAGAAAGAAACCGGCGTGAAGGTGAAATACGCACACCCGGCCGACGGGCAATCGAAGGAGCAGTTCAACCTGCTGATCGGGTCGAACAATTTAACGGACGTGATCGAATACGATTGGAACAACGCATATCCGGGCGGGCCCGAGAAAGCGATGGCCGATAAAGTCATCCTGCCGCTCAACGATTTGATCGACAAGCAGGCTCCGAATTTGAAAAAAATATTGCAGCAGGACAAAGAATTGGACAAAATGCTGAAAACGGACAGCGGCAAATATTACGTGTTCCCGATGATTCGTCCGGACAACGGGCTCGTATTTCGCGGGCCGATGATCCGCAAGGACTGGCTGGACGAGTTGAAGCTGCCGGTCCCGACGACGATCGACGAATGGTACACGGTACTCAAAGCATTCAAAGAGAAAAAAGGTGCGAGCGCTCCGTTTACGGCGCAGTACAGCAACGAACTGAACATTCAGGATGCGTTTATCGGAGCTTTCCGCACGGCGAACCGTTACTATATCGACGATCAAGGCAAAGTCAAATACGGCCCGATCGATCCGCAATTTAAGGAAGCACTCGCATTGCTCCGCAAATGGTATGCGGAAGGGTTGATCGACAAAGACTTTGCGCTCAACACCGACTCCAAGGCGCTCGACAACAAAATGATGAGCGACGCTTCGGGTGCTACGGTCGGCCTCCTAAGCGGCGGGATGGGTCGCTGGATGGAGGCGGGCAAGAAGAAAGATCCGAAATACCAGTTGGTCGCCGCACCGTATCCGACTTTGAAAAAAGGAGAGCGCGCGTTTATCGGACAGCGCGATTTCAAATACAACCCGGCTGCCAGCAAAGCGGTGACCACTGCAGCCAAAAATCCGGAGCTTGCCGTGAAGTGGCTTGATTACGCCTACAGCGAAAAAGGCAGCTTGCTGTTCAATTTCGGAGTCGAAGGGGAAAGCTACGCAATGAAAAACGGCACCCCGACGTTTACGGATAAAATAACAAAAGATCCGAAGTACAACTTGCAGCAAATGGTTTCCCAGTACACGAAGCCGAACGGTCCGTTCCTTGGCGATCCGAGAAAAAATTTCAACACGTTCCCGGAACAGGATGAAGCGATTAAAATTTGGGAGCAAACCGATGCCGCGAGGCACGTCCTGCCGCTGTTTATTACGCCGACGGTCGAAGAGAGCAAGGAAGTGGCGAAGATCAATACGGCCATCGCAAGCTATAAAGAAGAGATGTTCGTGAAATTCGTCATGGGCAAAGAGCCGATCGAGAAATTCGACGAGTATGCGAAGCGCATTAAGGAAATGGGCAGCGACAAAGTGACGAAAATTTATCAGGACGCTTACGACCGTTATAACAAGAGATAATAACATAACCGTCTAGGGGGACGTGCTGACTCGGACAGGCGTTCCCCGCCACAAACGACGGGAGGATGGAGTGGAAACGACGATGGCCGCGATCGATCAACAACGGACTTTTGCACGAATAGAAAAGAAGCGGACGACATGGGGAATCGTGCTCGACATTCGCAAGAACAAGCTGCTGTATGTGATGCTGTTACCGGTATTGCTGTATTACGTCGTATTTCACTATGCACCGATGTACGGGGCAATGATTGCTTTCAAGGACTTTTCCCCTCGCCTCGGCATTTGGGGAAGCGAGTGGGTAGGCTTCGAGCATTTCGAAACGTTTTTCACGGGCGCGTATTTTTGGCGAACGATCAAAAATACGATCATGATCAGCTTATACGAACTGATATTCGGGTTTCCGGCGCCGATCGCTCTAGCATTATTGCTCAATGAAGTGAAGAACGCCGTCTTCAAGCGCACGGTGCAAACGGTTACCTACATGCCGCATTTCATATCGCTCGTCGTTATTTGCGGCATTGTGAAAGACTTTACGTCCAGCGAAGGCGTCATTAACGATGTGATCGCGTTTTTTGGAGGCGAACGGTCCACCTTTTTGCTTGAACCGGGATTGTTCCGTTCCGTCTATGTTTCGTCCGGCATTTGGCAGCATATCGGCTGGGGAACGATCATTTACTTGGCGGCTTTGACCGGAATCGATCCGGAGCAGTACGAAGCCGCCCGCATCGACGGCGCCGGAAGATGGAAGCAAATGGTACACGTCACTGTTCCCGGCATTATGCCGACGATTGTCATTCTGCTCATTCTTGAAATCGGACGAATGATGAACGTAGGCTTCGAAAAAATCATTTTGCTGTACAATCCGGGCACGTATGAAACGGCTGATGTCGTCTCGTCCTATGTATACCGGGTCGGCTTGCAGGACTTTAACTACAGCTTCAGCTCCGCCGTCGGCTTATTTAACTCTGCCGTCAATTTCACGCTGCTTTTTTGCTCCAATTGGTTAAGCCGCAAATTGAACGATACGAGTCTATGGTAGGAAAGGGGGAGCCTGGATGAACCGGCCGACTTTATCGGAAAGATGCTTTGACCTCGGCAACATGCTTTTACTGACCTTGCTTATGATGGTGACGATTTACCCGCTCATCTACGTAGCCTTTGCTTCCATTAGCGATGCAGGACAACTGATGGCGTTCAGCGGATTGCTGTGGAAGCCCCTCGGATTTTCGCTCGATGCTTATGCCAGCGTCTTTGCCAATCCGATGATTCTTAAAGGCTATGCGAACACGTTCTTTGTTGTAGTGGTCGGCCTTGTTTTTAATATTTTGCTGACCTCGCTCGGAGCGTATGCGCTTTCCCGAAAAGGGTTGAAGTACCGCAAGCAGATTATGTTATTTATTGTGTTTACGATGTTTTTCAGCGGCGGACTGATTCCGTTTTATCTTGTCGTCAAGGGTGTCGGCCTGGCCAATACGCTGTGGGCGCTGATCATCCCGCAAGCGATCAACACGTTTAACCTGATTTTGATGAAAACGGCGTTCGAATCGATTCCCGATGCGTTGGAGGAATCGGCCAAAATGGACGGTGCGAACGATTTTGTCATCCTGTTCCGGATCGTCTTGCCTTTATCGATGCCTGTCATCGCCGTTATGCTGCTGTACTACGGCGTAAGCCACTGGAATTCGTGGTTTCATGCGCTGATCTTTTTGCAGGACCGGTCGATGTATCCGCTTCAGCTCATACTGCGGGAAATATTGCTGCAAGGCGAAGCGAGCACGATGGCGGTCGGCGCTTCCGATACGGATGCGGCGATGCTGTCGGTTACGTTGAAATATGCGACGATCATCGTGGCTACAGTACCTATTCTGCTCGTCTATCCGTTCTTGCAAAAATATTTCGTGAAAGGCGCGCTGATTGGCGCGATTAAAGGTTAAGGATATCGCTTAACCAATATCGAAAAAAGGGGCCAAACTCAATGAAAAAAATAAACCGGGCGCTGTGTTCCTCCGCCATCGGCGCATTATTGATCACGTCCGCGTGCGGCGGTGGAGGCGGGGACAGTTCCAAGCCGGGAGATGCAGCGAAAGTAAACGAAGCAAACGCAAACCGCAAGCCGGTGGAAATTGCGTTTTACCGGCCGAATACCGCCACAACCGAAGACCAGTTTATGGATTTGATGGGCAAAAAAATTAAGGAAAAGTTCCCGTTCGTCACGCCGAAGTTCATTCCGTACGGCCAAGGCACGAACGTGAACGAAGTCGTTACCTCCGGGGTCGACCTGGACATCGTCATCTTTTCCATCGGCTTCGTGCCGCAAACGCAAAACTATAATTTGCAAACCGATCTGAGCGATTATATCAAAAAATATTCGTATGATACGAAGCGTCTGGAATCGACGACATTGGATTTCATTAAACAGTACGGCGGCGGCAAAATATATTCGCTCCCGATCTTTACAACAGCGCAGGTACTGGCGTATAACAAGGATCTGTTCGATAAATTCGGCGTGCCGTACCCGAAGGAAGGCATGACCTGGGATGAGCTGTACGACGTATCGAAGAAGCTGAGCCGCACAGACGGTGGAGTACAATATTACGGCTTTCTGACCTCCGTCTCGCATATGCTGCGGATGAACCAGCTGTCGCTTCCGTTCGTCGACGTGAAAGCCAACCAGCCGGCGATCGGGACGGAAAAGTTCAAGCAGATGGCGGAAAACTTTACCCGGTTTTATCGCGTTCCGGGGGCCGAACTGCCGAAAGAAAAGCAGGGGAAGGAAGGCGACCTGTTCCTGAAAGACCGGACGCTCGCCATGTACGGATACTTGAACAGCACCGTGATCGGCGCGGCAACCGCCGGCATGAACGTAGACGCCGTTCCGCTCCCTTCGTTCAAGGAAGCGCCGGGCACCGGCTCGCAGATGTACCCGACGTTCGCCAGCGTGTCCAGCACGAGCAAGAACAAGGAGGTCGCCTTCGAAATATTGGCCTATTTGACCTCGGATGACATGCAGCTCAAGTTTGCTAAAGAAGGAACCGGTCTGCCTGTAGTCAACAATCCGAAGCTGATCGAAGCGTTCGGCGAAGATATCCCGCAGCTGAAAGGGAAAAACATCAAGGCGTTCTACCCGACCAAGCCTGCTGCCATCAGCCCGAAATCGGCGTATGACGATTTGGTGGAGAAACAGGCGGTAACGGCATTCCGGGAATTGGCGCAGGGTATAAACGATGCGAATACGTCTTTCCGCAAAGGCGAGGAACAGGCAGCCAAAGATATCGAAGCGGCTGCGAAGAAATAGGGCTGTGAATCTATGGAGGTAGAGTGCGCACTCTGTTTTGCGAAAACGCTTTTATTAACTCGATGGAAAGGATTGCGGTTCACGAATACCGGCAAAACGGCGGTTCTGCTGAACGGTTCTAACAATATCCGGGTGACACGCAACACGTTTGCGCTGCCGGCTATCGGAGGCGACCTGATCTGGCTACAGGTCAGCGGCGTGAACAGCCACCATAATCGGATCGACCGCAACGATTTCGGCAACAAGACCGACACGGCGCCTCTCATAGCTTACCAGGGAGACGGCAACGGCAATATTTCGCAATTCGACGTCATCGAATATAACTATTTCCACGACGTCGGTCCGTGGGTATCCAACGGCAAAGAAACGATTCGTCTCGGTCTCTCCAGCGTATCACTCTCGAGCGGCTTTAATACGATCCAATACAATTTATTTGAGAATTACCGACGGCGAACCGGAGATCGTATCGGTCAAAAGCGGCAGCAATACGGTCCGTTATAATACATTTAAGACTTCCAAGGGAGGACTAACCTCGAGACACGGCCATAACAACAGCTTTTACGGCAACTTCTTTCTCGGGGACGGCGTGGAATCGGAGCAGGATGGCATCCGGATTTACGGAAACGACCACAAAATTTACAACAACTACATGGAGAAGCTGACCGGCAAGGCGATTCTGATCGATAGCGGCGATTATGACGGCGGTTCGAGCGGCTATCCTTCAAATCCGTCTTCCACCGATCTGCAGGCGCAATGGAAAGTTTACCGTGCTCAAGTCGTCAATAACACTATCGTGGACAGCGCTGCAGGCATCATCGTCGGTTCCGGCAAGACGTATGCGCCTCAAGACAGCAGAGTAGCGAACAATATCGTAAGAAATTCTACCGGCACGTTGTACAACGAAGCCGCCACGACCAACACTGTGTTCGAAGGAAACATCGGTTACGGCAGCACGGTGACGAACAAGTCCAGAACGACAGCCGAAATTTGGTATCAAAATCCGCTGTTCTCAGCGATCGGCGGGCTGCAAAAGCTGTCCTCGACGAGCCCGGCGATCAACTATGCGAAAGGAACGTATTCGTTTGTGACGACGGATATGGACGGGGAAAACCGCTCGACTCCCGATGCCGGCGCGGACGAACGTTCAAGCGCCACAACGTTCCCGATCCATCCGTTGACGACGGCGGAGGTAGGACCGAACGCGCCTTAACTAAGTGTCACCTAAAGCGTAATGCTGCAGGATCAAAAGCCGTACATTGCTTCATATGTGCGGCTTTTGGTTTTGTCCGCATTTACGGGTTTGCGCATCGGCGGCAATGTGACGTTGGGTGGCGCTTTTTCGTTGATTAACGGGATGGAATGATTGAAAAGGATTGTAGGAAATTATAGGGAATTATTTATTTATTGTGATTATCTAGAAATATAGTATCGAAAGGAGTTATCGATTTGGACAGCATGAAGCTCCCCCTAAAAAAGTTTAACGCAAAAAGACCTGGAGCCCTTATTGGTACGATTACGGAAGTGTCGGAATACCTTAGATTGCTTTATGCAATGGTCGGGAAGAGTGGCCACGGGTCTTGGACATCTCCGGATTCTTCAGAAAACAGTCTAGATGGGGCTTGCTTTTCATGTAACGGGACCGGTACTGTCCTCGGCGATATCGATCCAAGCCGCATGACCGTACCGGAACTGTCACTTAAACACGGAGCCATGCTTTTATGGGCTGGTACGCATTGCGGTCCTGTTGAGATGATCAAACAATTGGCAAAGATGATCGGGATTGACTTTGTGAGGCCGCTTGCCGAGCAGGATAAACGGTTTACCGATATTTTGCTTTACGGATACGATAATGAACCTGTTTCATACATTCACAAAAATAAGCAAATGAAAGGGTTTTATCGCGGATGTGTTTTCGATTTGCGGCAAATGCGAGATGCTGGTACGACCAGTTGGGGAAACCTAAGGGCAATCCATTTTTTCTCACATCAAGTTAAGTGCCCGGAGTGTAATGGAAGCGAGCTGGTCCCAGAGAGTTTACCTATTACGAGATTACCGATTTCGGAATTACTGCCGTTTATTCAAAATTTACCTAGTTCGCTCGACGATCGTGACTTGAAGATTTCTAGTGAAGTAATAGATGAAATTGAATTGCGGCTGATCTACCTGAAAAAAATTGGCCTCAAGGCTTTGCCCTCTGTCAACGTCAATCCATTTTTTACCCAATTAGGTTGAGTTGCTCGGATTTTGGAGCCCACGCTATATTCCGTATTCTTACGCAGACAACGGTCATGTGATCGCTAACGTTTCGGTGAATATTCTCGATTGCATCATGGACGGCAACCGGCCGCAAGCGATGCAAATCGGAACCGTGATGACGCATCCTGATTATCGGAACAGAGGGCTATCTTCCGATTTAATGAACATCGTGTTGGCGAAGTACGAGGAGCAATGCGACTTTATATACCTTTTCGCCAATCGCGACGTATTGGACTATTATCCTAAATTCGGCTTTCAGGCTATGCAGGAGTCTTTATTTTATATGGACCGATCGCCTGAATCCCCGCAAAGTTCCGATGCCTTTATAGACAAAGGCATTCGTAAATTAAACGGGAAGAACAGTGAGGATCTCCGGTTTATTTACAAATTCGCGTCGGCACGAAGGCCGGTTTCCCGCATTTTTGGCACGGAGCACACGCTGGGCATTCTGATGTATTATTGTTTGAACGTATTTTACAACGATATTTATTATTTGGAACGCGAGGATGTCATTGTCCTTTACAAGCAGGAGCCGTCACGAATCGATATGTTTGATATCATTAGCAGAACGGAGATTAACCTAGAACGCATTTTGAACACAATATCGCGCGCGAATACCGCAAAGATCGTGTTTCACTATACTCCCGACGACCATGCAACGAGGATGGAGAGCAGTCCTTATGCGGAAAGCGATGTATTGTTCGTAAGATCGCGCGATCCTATTTCGTTTCCTGCACGGATGAAGCATCCGAGTACGTCGCAAGCATAACCCTTACTGAGTTCCAGCACAGTCAAAAGACGGTCTTGCTAAAATTGGAGAACAATGTAAATTATTCGTGTGAGCCAGACTTAAGTCGAGTTCCAATTCCCGCCCGGGGACCGGAGGAGTTCTGGTCCTGCGACTGATTTGGATATCTTTTCCTTTCTGTATAGTTAAAGTAACAAATTACAGAACAGGCGGGAATAAGATGAGAAGTCGTACGGTTGCAGGAAAGAAATCATGGGTCCACCACTTCGAGGAGGAGAAATGGCTTTATTTAACGGGATTATTCGGTTTTCTGCTTGCCGGAATATGCGCGGTTTGGGTGTTGTTGTTCGGAGGGGAGGTTGCTCCCCGAGGCGATGTCTCGAAAGCGATCTCCTTCAATGCGGCACTCGGCATATTTTTGCTCTCGACGGCTGCCATTATGCCGTTTGCCGCAATGGGGAAGAGGAGCAAAGTTTTTTTTCGCGTAACGTACATCATCCTCGTGCTTTATTCTTACGGTGCAGAAACGGTGCAAAATTTCCGCGGCGTCAACCCGAGATTCGTACATAACGGTACGATCTTTGATAAGACGATCGGCAACATCTTTGCTTTTGTCGCGCTGATGCTCGTATTGAGTTATCTATTCCTCGCAGTACATTATTTTCGCCGAAAAGCATACGTTCAGCGCCCGGAAATCGTGGTAGGGATTCGTTACGCCATGGCGGCCACCGTCATTTCGTTTGCAGCAGGCGTGTGGATTTCGGTCAATCAAGGTCGGTTCACCGGCCTGGAAGGAAACATCATTTGGCTGCATGGTCTCGGGTTCCATGCGCTTCAAGCCGTACCGATCGTCGCCTGGTTAACGGAGTATACCTCGCTTAAGAGCACGGTTCGCCGGACCATGGTTCATATTACGGGTATTGCATACGTGCTTGGACTTATCTCGATCGGCGTATTGACGTGGAACGGCCATTCCGTTCTGGAATGGTCGGCGCTACAGGTCGTCGCAATCGTCAGCTTTCTGGTTTCGATCACGGCAGGCGCGTGGGTGCTTGGTCAGTCGGTTACGGAGCTGCGGAGGGCATACAAGGGTTACGGGTTCAAAGGCTTAATGTCCACGATGAAATGAAACGAATAGTTTGGCGTGAGCAAAGCAGCCGGCCGCAGGGATATGCGGCAGGGCTGCTTTTTTCGTATGCCGGTCCGGCTGGTGCGCAGCTAGTGCGGCAGGCTGGATTCTCTGATCTTCAGTTCCGGATGTAAGTAAGTGATTTTACCCACTTCTTTTCCCTCGAGGACGTCGTTTACGAGCTGCACGGCCATGCTGCCGAGCTTGGATATGTTTTGGGTTACGCTGCTCAAGCTGGGCGTCAAGTAATGGCATAATTGAATATCGTCGTAGCCGACTACGGAGACGTCCCCGGGGATAGCGTATCCCGCCTCGGTCAGTTTTTTCATGACGCCGACAGCCATCATATCGTTCGCGACAAAAATGCCGTTAAACTCGCTCCCTTTCTCAAGCAGCGCTTCGCAAGCGGCATATCCGCCCTCCATGTTGTCTTTGGGAGCGTTGACGATCAAATCCTCATTTACCGAGATTTGGTTGCGGCTCAATGTTTTAATATAGCTGTCTTTCTTAACGACGCTGGGGTAGGAGAAGTTGAAGCCATTAATGTAAGCGATCCGGTCGCGCCCGGTATCGATGAGATGCTGAACGGCCATGCAAGCCCCTTCGGCTTCGTCGGAAAGCACGCAATAAATATTTTTCCCGACCAGCGCATGATTCGTGAGTACGACCGGTATGCGTTCGGACGTCTTCATAATATGATGGCTGTGGGGGTCGGTCACGTTGCGCCCGCCGACGAATATAATCCCGTCCACCTGTTTCTTCACGAAAATTTCGACGTATTTTTCCTCTTTTTCAATCCAATTTCCCGTGTTACCGAGCAGAATCGAATAGTTGTTGTGAAAGGCATGCTTTTCGATCACATGCACCATTTCCGCATAGTAAGGATTGTTCACCGTTGCGATAAACACGCCGATCGTCCTCGTAGACCTGGATACAAGACTTTGAGCCAGCGCGTTAGGCGAGTAATTCAAACGTTCCATAATGGAATGAATTTTCGTCCGGGTTTCGCTGCTTACTTTATCGGGGGTGTTGATCGTTCGGGATACGGTAGCGGTGGACACGCCGGCTTCTTTGGCAATATCGTATATGCTTGCATTTTTTTTGCTCACTAGAAAATTCCCTTCATCGATTTAATGATATGACGACGGTGCAATAGTAAGAAACCCATTACATTCGATTATATCGTACGGCCACTTTGTTTTCAATCGCCGCGATTTGCGGCAGCCTGCGACCGAATATGGTAAAAGTGTGCTAATCAAGACAGGATGCGAGTCGTGGTATAAAGACTTAGTAAATGCAATGGAACGTATTGTTGAAAAGTAAGCAATGGTATATAATGACGCATGTAACGGGTTACATTAAGTTTCGTGTTTGTTGTTATAAAATCGGTATATATTACATGTATTTTATAATATTGTTGGATTATTGACGAGGTTAATGTAATGGGTTACATTCATTTTGTAATTGTACGAGTGTAGTGTTTGCTAGTGAAGAGATTCTCATCGTTAACAGGGGGGATTGCCGGACAGATCGAGGTATGAATAATGCAAGAGCGTTGTACGTGTAGAGGCGTGAAGGAGAAAAACATTCCGTACGAATATTTGGAGGAAGGCGCCGGCTTATGCTGGGGAACGACGTCAAAGTAGAGCTGTTCGGTCCGCCGAAGGGCGAGCTGCCGGATGCCATCCAATCGTACAACGACGCGAAGCTGAATTATTACTCCATTGTCGTAAAGCTGACGTATAAGAACCAGTCCTTCTTATTCCCCGGCGACATTTACAAGGACATGGAGGAAAAGCTGAACGCGCAATACGGCGACCGTCTGAAGGCGGACTATTTGCATGCGCCGCATCATGGCGAAGTCACCTCGTCATCGCCCAAATTTATCGAGAAAGTCGCGCCGAAGGCGGCTGTGCTGAGCAGCAATATATGGGTGAACATGCCGCTCTTGGAAAGACTGGAAAGAGGCGTAACGAAAGCTTATAATACAGGGATTAATAAAAATATTTTGATCACGTCGGATGGCAAGCAGCTGCAGGTCTTCCCGGAAAAAGACAGACCTGCGCAGAAATGATCGCGGAGAGGGAGAAGAGGATGAGCAAGTCAAAGCTGACTTTCGGCATTGCTGCCGACATTCATCATGATTTTATGTACCAGGCGGAGGAACGGCTCTCGCAATTCATTGAAGACATGAACCGCGAGCAGGTAGATTTTATTATCCAGCTGGGCGACTTCTGTTATCCGCTGCCGGAAAACCGATCGTTCGTGAACGTCTGGGAGCGGTTTCAGGGGCCGAAATACCACGTGCTCGGCAATCACGACATGGATAAGTGCAACAAGAAGACGATTATGGACTACATCGGCATGGAGCGCAATTATTATTCGTTTGATCAAGGAGAGTATCATTTTGTCGTGCTGGATGCGAATTATTTGCTGCTCGATGGGCAATATGCCGATTACGAATTCGGCAACTACCATAAGCATCCCGCTGCGATCAGCAACTTGACGCCGGAACAACTCGCATGGCTGCGTGAAGATTTGGCCGCAACAGACAAAACGACGATAATATTCAGCCATCATAACCTGGAATCTCCGTACAACGATTTCAACTATGGCATCAAGAACAGCGACGACTTTTTCGCCGTGCTGAGAGAAGCGAACCGATCGGCCGGATTCCGTAAAGTGATCGCCTGCATGAACGGCCATAACCATTTGGACGGCGTGAAGGTGATCGACGATATTTACTTCGTCCATATCAACAGCATGTCTTATTTCTATATGGGCAAAGAATACGAAACGATCAGATACAATGAGCAAGTATCGGCGAAATATCCGATATTGACGCGTTCCGCCCCATACGAGGAGCCGTTGTATACGAAGGTGACGCTTGAGGAGGGGAGGCTTACGCTGACGGGCAGAACGTCGCAATTCGTCGGGCCGTCCCCGGCGGAATGCGGGCACCGTAACGTCTACGGCGGCCATGTGGTGACCGCGAAAATATCGGACCGCGTGTTGAAATATTAGCTTATTTGTACGTAGGCTATGGATCGGCACTGGCGAACGGACCGGTTGGGCATACGAAGCACGGTTCGTGCTGTAAAAGCAAAAAAGCTTATTCAGTTCTTCAATAGACTGAATAAGCTTTTTTTTCTTGGCGCTACCGGCTGTTTGCGGTGAACCGGTTATCCGCGATATTTGCGGTAAGCGGAGTGCATCGTCGGCCCGACATACGAATTGATCGGGAAGCCGTGACGAATCGCCTCGGAGATGAACGCTTTGGCGGTAGTGACGGCATCATGGATGCCGCTGCCTTTGGCCAGCTCGGCCGTTACGGCGGCGGAGTAGGTGCAGCCGGCGCCGTGCGTGTGGCTCGTTCCGATTTTCTCCGATTCGAACAGTTCGAAGGTTGCTCCGTCGAATAACAGATCGACCGCCCGCGGATGATCCAGTTTGGCTCCGCCTTTGATCAAGACATATTTCGCGCCAGAGGCGTGGATGACTTGCGCCGCTTCCTTCATGTCGTCGAGCGTTTTGATCGGAGGGCGGTCCGCAAGCTGCGCCGCTTCGAACAAATTCGGCGTTACGACGTCGGCCAGCGGGACAAGCAGTTCCCGTAAGGCGACCGTCGATTCCGGGTGGAGCGCTTCGTCATTGCCTTTGCACACCATGACCGGATCGATGACGATACGGTTGAGCGATTTGGAGCGGATCGTTTGCGCTACAAGCTCAATAACTTCAACCGAGCCGAGCATCCCGGTTTTGAGCGCATCGATGCCGATGCCGTCGAGAACGGTCTTCAATTGCGTCTCTATCGTTGACAATGGGACAGGATGTACGCCGTGCGACCAGCCACTCTCCGGGTCCATCGTGACGATCGTCGTAAGTACGGTCATTCCGTATACGTCCCGTTCCTGGAACGTCTTTAAATCGGCTTGTATGCCGGCGCCGCCGCTCGTATCCGAGCCGGCAATCGTCAATGCTTTTTTCATGCTCAAAGTTGTTCTTCTCCTTCATGCCTGTGATGGGAAATACATATATCATTTATCCTAATGATTTTACCGCCATTTTACAACCAGCAAATTTAACAAAAAAGCAGAAGAAATGCGCATGGAAGCGTAAAGAATTGGCGCTGCCTTCATGCTAAAGTAAAAAGCGTACGAACCATGAACTGTATCGAAAGGAGTGAGGTTGCAGCGGTATTGGGATGGATGAATGCGGAAGATTTCGATGCAATGAACGGCGAAATGGATACGATGGAGAAATGAAGGAGGAACGTAACGTACATGAATAAAAGGGAACGAGTTGAACGAACAAAGACTTCCGCAGGACGGCGTTTGTACCGGATGGATAGCGTTTCGTTAAAACTAGCGTTGATTGTACTTTTATTTGTAAGCGCTTTATTCCAAGCTCCGTATGCCGTTATGGCGGCGGAAACGATAACGGTTCCGGACGGCAATACAGCGTTCATTAACGAAGATTTCGAAACGACAACCGATCCTCCGGTAACGGGAACGACCAGTCCGATGACGACGGTCGCCGGCTTTACCCCGACCATCACGGCGAGCGACGCTTATGGTCTTTCCGTCTCGGACAACAGCGGGACGGCGGCGCCTACTGCTTTCCCCAGCAGGGCGTTGCTGCTGAAGGACACCGGTACGGGCTCTGTGAAAATTACGAAAAGCTTCGCGGCTGTCACCGGAACGGTGCTTTCCGTCGAGCAGGATATGTATTTTGAAGGTCCCGTAGGCAACGGCTCTACGCCGCTGCAAATTCTCGGGACGGTGAACGGCTCGTCATCGTCTTCCGACCTCTTGATCGAGGTCGCTTTGAAAAATTCCAATATCGCATGGCGAGACAGCGGAGGCACGGCAACCGCCAATTACCATAATATCAGTACGACGGCGATCGCGGCCAAGACATGGTACCATTTGAAGGCGGTGCTGAATTTAAGTACATACCGGGTCAATTACTATTTGACGAAACCGGACGATCCGTCGACGAGCTACGGAACGTTATTGGACCAGCCCTTCTTTAACGCCGCGACGACAAGCGCGGTAGCAAAATCTTATTTGGCGACAACGTCCGGTTCGTCCAGCGCTTATAACGTAGCGTTCGATAACGTTCAGGTGTACCGTTTGAACGCGGTTCCGGATCGCCCCGCAGGGGTAACGGCCATTGCCGGAAATACGCAGGTGGCGATCTGGTGGGCGGAGGCGAAAAATGCAACGACGTACGACCTGCTGCGGGGCACGTCGGATACGGGGCCGTTTACGGCGGTCGCAGCCGGCTTGACTGCGGCGCCTACCCAATCGTCGCCGTTTAATGACGCCCATCTGACCAACGGCACGACCTACTACTACGTCGTTCGGGCATTGAACGTGTACGGCTCCACCGATTCGGCGCCGCTTGCCGTTGTGCCGACGGGAGCGACGCCTTTGCCGCTTCCGCCGTCGGACATTGCGGCGACCGCACGCGATTCGGCCGTTACGCTGGCGTGGAATGAGGTAGGCGACGCGGCGACTTATACGCTAAAACGCAGCACTTCGCTCGAAGGGCCATACTCGACGCTCTCATCGGCGTTACCGTCTTCGCAGACAAGCTATTACGACACCGGGCTCAACGACGGCACGACGTACTACTACAAGCTGAGCAGTCAAAATATTGCCGGAATCGGCACGGAAAGCGAGCCGGTGACCGTTACGCCGGTCGCGCCTTTTGCCGCACCTTCCGGGCTAAAGGCGGCCGCCGGCCACAACCGGGTAACGCTGTCGTGGGACCCTGCCGCAGGAGCCGTGTCATATACGGTCAAACGGAGCAGCGTGTCCGGCGGGCCTTACACGATCGTTGCAAGCGGCGTAACGGTACCGGGCTATACGGATACCGCCGTGTCCGACGGAACGGCCTACTACTACACGGTTAGCGCCGAAAGCGGGCAAACCGAGAGCATGAACGCCAAGCAAGTGAGGGCGATCCCAAGCGATATCCCGAGCGGAGCTCCAAGCGCTCCGACAGGCGGGAAGATCTCGGCGGCGCCTAGCCGTGTAAGCCTTAGCTGGGATGCCGTATCCGGCGCATCCGGCTACATAGTAAAGCGGGCTGCGGCTTATGACGGACCATACGGCACCTTGGCCGTCACGGCGGGAACGGCCTATTCGGATACAGGGGTTACGAACGGTACGACGTATTATTATATCGTAACGGCAAGCATTGCCGGCGGAGAAAGCGAAGGCACGCAGCCGCTCATCGCCACGCCGTCTCAAGTGATCGTTGTCGCTCAAGACGGGGCGGGCGATTATGTCAAAATCCAGGATGCGATCAATGCGATTCCATCGAACAATAAGACGCGAATCGTGATTTACATCCGGAACGGATTTTATAAGGAGAAGCTGGTCGTTCCAGCGGATAAGCCTTATATCAGCTTTGTAGGCGAAAGCCGGGAAGGGACGGTGCTTTCATATGACAACAGTGTGGGCGCCAATCCGAACACGCAGGTGCAAAGCTTCGATATTCGCGGGGCGAATGCCACGATAGAGAAGGTGACGATCCAAAATACGGCGTTCCCGAGAACGGCGCCCGCCCCGGGATTCAGCGCGGGTCAGGCTTTGGCGCTCTATCTAAGCGGTGACAAATTCGTCGTCCGCGATGTGACGCTGTTAGGGTATCAGGATACATTGTATATAAGCAACGGGCGGCAATATTTCCACAACGTGTTGATCGAGGGTGACGTCGATTACATTTACGGCAACGGGGTCGCTTATTTTGACCGCGCGGAGCTGAAGCATGTCGGCAAAGCGGGCGGACATACGACCGCTGCATCAACGGATCAAGGCATGCCGAACGGATATGTCATTGCCGATTCCAGGCTAACCCGGGGTACTTCTTCGTTGAAATCTTTTCTGACGGCGCAAGGCAATTGGGATTCGTCGTGGGATATCGATGCGAACGGCATTCCATTGACGAACAACACCGTCGATTTGGGGAGGCCATGGAGACCGTATGGCCACGTCAAATACATCAATACGTGGATGGACGCGCACATCAAACCGCAGGGCTGGGACAACTGGGGCAATCCGGCGAACGAGCTGACGGCCGTCTATGCGGAATACGCCAGCAGCGGCCCCGGAGCGAATCCGAAAGGAAGGTTCGCTTGGTCGAAGCAATTAACTTCGGGCGAAGCTGATGAATTGACGGTACAGCGCGTGCTTGGAGGCGCGGACAGCTGGGATCCGACCTTAACGGGCGTTTTTGCCGCACCCGTTCCAGGCGGTATCGCCGTACCTGCGGCTCCGGGCGGGCTAAAGGCTGAAGCGGGAGACAAGCGGATCAGCTTAACCTGGAACAACGTGACAGGTGCGGAGCAATATACGGTGAAACGCAGCACGGCCAGCGGCGGTCCGTATGAGGCCATCGCCAATGTGTCCGATGCCCGTTTCACGGACACCGGGCTTATGAACGGCACGACGTACTACTACGTCGTAACAGCCGGTAATGCGGCGGGGGAAAGCGCCGATTCGGCGCAGGCAAGCACCAAGCCGGTTCAGCCCGGCGTCATTGTGAAAGCGGAAGTAACGGCGCCGACGACGGTGAAATTGACGCTGGGGCAGAAGCTGACGACGTTCGTTCCGTCCGATTTCGAGTTGAGCGGCGCAATGGGCACGTGGTACAGCTTGAACGCAAATCTGTCCAACAAATACTTTACGGTGAAGCGGGCGACAGCGGAAACGAACGCGGAAGGGAATACCGTCGTTGTGATCGAGACGGATCAGCCCATTAACCCGGATGCTACGATTACCGTTCCGGTCACCGAAAATCCGAAAAGTGTTCCCTATTTAAGCACAGCTTATTACTCGGGAGATCGGGCCAAAGACATTCAGCAGGCGGAGTACTTGCTCGGCTGGCAGATGGATCACGGCGGCTGGTTCAAGTTCAGCGGCGACAAGTACAAGAGAGCGTGGGACGGAAAGGAAGCGAAAGCGGACTGGAAGTCGAAGGACGGCAAAGACTTGGGCACGATCGATAATAATGCGACAACGAACGAAATCTTGTTTTTATCCGTCATGTATAAAGAAACGGGCGATGTGCGTTACAAGGAAGCGGCTCAAAGAGGCGTCGAATTTTTATTGAAAATGCAGTACCCGAGCGGCGGTTGGGCGCAAGTATATCCCGCACGCGGAAACTACTCCGATTATGTGACCTATAACGACAACGCGATGATGCGGGTCATGAACGTGCTTACGATGGCGGTGAAGAAGCAGTACCCGTTCAACACGGACATCCTCGACGACGGTTTGCGCAGCCGATTGCAGCAAAGCTTGAATCAAGGGCTCGATTATATTTTGAAATCGCAGATCGTCGTTGACGGCGTCCCGGCCGCCTGGTGCGCGCAGCATGACCCGGTGACCTACGAGCCGCGCGGCGCCCGCGCCTACGAGCATCCGTCGATATCGGGTTCCGAGTCAATCGACATTATGAAGTATTTGATGGCGCTGCCCAATCCTTCACCTGAGGTGAAGCGTGCTGTGGACAGTGCTCTGTCCTGGTTCGACGCGAATAAAGTAAGCGGCATGAAATACGTCTCCGGCGATCCGAATAACGTATATTTCGTTCCCGACCCGAACAGCACGATCTGGTACCGCTTTTATGAAATCGGGACGAATCTGCCGATTTTTTCCGGCCGTGACGGAGTAATCAAACATAACATTCTGGAGATTGAAGGAGAACGGAGAAACGGTTACAGCTGGGCAGGAACGTGGCCGCAGAAGCTGCTGACCGTCGCCGGAACGACCGGTTTTTTCGAGAATCGCGCTTACGTGAAGATCGTCGGCGATCAATCCCAAACCGCATCAGGCGCCAAATGGACCGTCGGGGAGGTAAAGCGGGTGGAAGGTACCTATACGGTAACCATCCCCGAAGCTCCGTCGGGTGTGACGGCAGAAGCAGGCAGCGGCGGACAAACGGCACTCGCCTGGAATAGTGTAACCGATGCCGTATATTATAACGTGAAGCGCAGCTTGACGAGCGGCGGACCTTATACGGCGATCGGCACGAACTTGAGAACGGCGAGCTACATCGACATGGCGGCTGCGGACGGCAACACCTACTACTACGTCGTTACGGCTGCGAATACCGCGGGAGAGAGCATGAACTCGGGCGAAGTCGGCGTCGATAAGACGGCACCGGTGACGATAGCGGCGGCCAGTGCCGCTACCGGCAGCAACGGCTGGCATACAAGCAGCCCGACCATTACATTGTCGGCACGCGACGATTTTTCCGGAATCAAACAAACGTTATACCGGCTGAACCAAGAGGCCTGGGAACCGTATTCGCAGCCGGTTACGATTACAGCGGACGGCATTCATACATTGGAATACAAAAGCGTGGATCAAGCCGGTAACGAGGAATCGTTGAAATCGATGGAGGTAAAAGTAGATAAAACCTCTCCCGTTGTTCATGTAACGCTGGATAAAAATACGCTTTGGCCGCCGAACCATAAACTAATTACAGTCACGGCAAGCGTGTATGCTACAGACAGTGCTTCTCAAATCGACTCGATTGTCCTTACCTCCATTACGAGCAGCGAGCCGGACAGCGGCTTGGGAGACGGGGATGAATCGGGCGACATTCAAGATGCACAGTACGGCACGTTCGACGTTTCCTTTGCCCTGCGTGCGGAAAGACCGGGCAAATCCGGACGTATATATACGATTACGTATACCGCGACGGAGAAAGCAGGCAACCAGACGATAGCTTCGGCGACGGTCCAAGTTCCTCATGACCAATCAGGAAAAGACAAATAACGTGACATAATTTCATCAAATATACGCAACGCAAGCAATCGACCGATTCCCAGATGTTGTTCCGGGGCTCGGTTTTCTTTTGTTACAAGAGCAGACAATCATAAATTGATTGCGCAAACATATATTTGTTATAAATGAACATACAACATATTTACAAGTTCGAATATCAGTGATATGATTTGTTCTGTCGCAGGAGATACATGGAAATGTAAGCGCTGTATCCGAGTGTTTGAATCAGGGGAGGCAGGTGACGTTACGAACGAAGCCGTTCTATGCGCAGCAAGTCATACGAAGCGAGACCGGAAACCTAAGCTGCGGGAAGAACGGGACATGGAAGCAGTCTGTCTAGGCGGCAAGAATCCAAAACTTGTTGACGCTGGTAGTGTAACGGGCGTGGATAAAAAAGCGAATAAGGGGCGTAAATCGATGACCGAATGGAACTTTTTTTCGATTAGGAAGGCATCCTTCGTATTGACAATCGGTTCTCTCTTTGCCGGAGCGCTTGCGGGCTGCGGCGGACCGGACCAACCGGCTGCAGCGCCGTCGGACATGAAGACGAAAGAACCTGTAGAGCTTACCCTTGCACCGTACTTTCTCAATATGACCGACGCGGAGTTTCAAGAAGTTCTCATTAAACCACTCACCGCAAAATACCCGCACATCAGTCTGAAAGTCGTTCGCGACGATATTACGAAGCTGGTTTCGGCAGGGCAGACTCCCGACATCGTGTACTCCGCCAACTCCAGATTTTCCGTTCTTCAGGAACTGGACATTCCGTATGATTTAAGCGCGCTTGTAAAAACGTACAACTTGGATTTAAACAAATTTTCCAGCCCGAATATCGATTGGATCAAGGAGCTTGGCACAAAAGGCGAAATATATGGAATCCCGTTCGGCCTCAACCAAATGGCATTGTTCTACAACAAAGATTTGTTCGACAAGCGCGGGGTGGCGTATCCGAAAGACGGCATCACTTGGGACGAGTACTTCGAGCTGACCAAAAAGCTGACCTACAATGAAGGGGGCGTGCAGTATCGCGGCAGTCTTCCCCCGAATCCGGAGTTCATCTCCCGCATGAAATCGATGTCCCTCGTTGATGCGAAAACGAATAAAGCGCTGGTCAACAACGACACGTTCAAGAACGTAATGGAGCTTGTACAGGCTTTTTATCAAATTCCAGGGATGGTGCAGGACGGCCAAAAGCTGCCTGCGGGGAGCAATCATTTCGTCAAAGACTTGCAAATGGCGATGTATTTGAATTGGATCCCCGATACCGTAGGTTTCATTCAGCAATCGGCGGCCCAGATGAACTACGACCTTGTCGGCGCTCCGGCGTTCAAGGAAAAACCGGGGATTACGATCGATCACGGCGCGCAGATGATGGTCGTGTCCAAGTCGTCGCAGCATAAAGAAGAGGCTTTTCAAGCCATTCAGCTGTTCGCTTCACCAGACGTGCAAAATATAATGAACCGAAAAAGCCGCCTGACCGTACTGGCCGACGAATCGCTTACCAAGCAGTTTTTGGCCGACGTTGAGGTGACGAAAGGAAAAAACATCCAAGGCGCATTAAAAGTCAAATCGGCTAAAATGGCGCCGCCGAATCCATATCATGTCATCGTTGCGGGGAAAGTCAATGCGGCGGCTGAGACGTTCGCTACCGGGGCGAAGGACATCAATACGGTTCTCCGGGAAACGCAGGAGGAATCGGATAAAGCCATAGAACAAGAGCTGGCCAAGAAAAAGAAATAGGCTCCCGCCGGAGCTGCTTATGCATAGGTCCCGGCAGCGGAGTTTCCATCGTGAAATGGCCGGCAGCGCAACAGCTGCCGGCCGATTATTGCGCTTCAATGCCAGACGCGGAAGCTGGTATGGAAGCGGGGCCGGCGGCGCTTGCCGTCGAGCTTCGGATGACGAGCGTATTGGGAAGCACGACGTTGCGGCGGTCCTGCGTCGGATCCTGTATGAGCGACAGCACCAGCTTGGCCGATTCCTTGCCCATCGCTTTCTCGTTCTGGTTCATGAACGTAAGCGGAACTTCAAACAAATCGGATTGCTCGCTGTTGTCGAAGCAGACGATGGACAACTGTTCCGGAACGCGAATCTTCAAGAAATCGGCCGCTTTTTTGGCCATTTGGCCGATCGTTGCGTTCGTCGCGACGATCGCTTGCACATCCGGGTTATCGGCCAAATAGGTTTTGATCTGTTCGACCGGGCTCGCGGCGTTCAAACTTAGACGCAGCCGGTAGTCGATGTAGAGCCCGGAATCGCTGAGCGCCCGTTCGTAGCCGTGCAAGCGGTCCTCGATGCTTGTCGTGCCAGCAACGGCCGTGCTGATAAAGCTGATTTTCGTGTGTCCGAGCCGGGTTAAGTGCATTGTCGCTTCATATGCTCCGGTGTAGTTGTCCGAGCTTACGCTGTTCGTATCGAGTCCGCGCAAATACCGGTCCACAATGACAAGCGGAAAATGATTCAGCGTCAGCTTCAATATTTCTTCATTGAATGTCTCGCCTTCCACCGGGTAAATGATAATGCCTTTTACGCCAAGCCCAGTGAGTTCTTTCAATATTTTGTTTTCCAAAGGCTGCGAATCGTGGGTAAGCCGGAATACGAGGTGATAGCCATGATGGGACAGCTCTTCTTCGATTCCGGCCATCAGGTTGGCAGTGAACAAATTGTTCAAGCGTGGCATCAGGAAAGCGACAAGCGATCCGCCGCCGGTCTCCTGCTGTTCGTACGTGATCCATTGCTCTGACGCACCGTCGGCGATATAGGAACCTCTCCCCTGGATTCTGTAGATGAGACCTTGTTTCACGATATCGGCCATCGCGTTTTTGACCGTTATCCGGCTTACTTGGAATTGTTCCGCGAGTTCGTTCTCCGACGGAAGCTTGTCTCCCGGTTTCCAAATGCCTTTGTTCATCTGGTCTAAAATGTAATTTTTTAATTGGATATACATGGGGACCCTTTTTGGGGCTTGGGACATGATGGTGTTTCTCCTTGTATTTTAATTTATAACAAATATACAACCAAATGTCGCATTCGTAAAGTGACCCAGCCGAAATAAAGAAACAAAGATACAACTTTGACAAAAGGAGTGGAATTCATGACAGTACAAAAGACAGCCCATGTCATATCGCATTCGCACTGGGATCGGGAATGGTATTTGCCATTCGAGAAGCATCGCGTACGGCTGGTCGAATTGATGGATGCATTGATTGAGTTGTTGGAGAACGATCCGGAGTTTCGAAGCTTCCATCTCGACGGGCAGACGATCGTGTTGGAAGATTATTTGCAAATCCGACCTGACAAGCAAGAGATCGTTACGCGGATGGTTCGCGAGGGCAAGCTTCATATCGGCCCGTGGTACATATTGCAGGATGAATTTTTGACCAGCAGCGAGGCGAATATACGCAACCTGCTCATCGGCCATTCCGACGCCCGCAAATTCGGCGCAATTAGCAAATTGGGGTATTTCCCCGATTCGTTCGGCAATATGGGGCAAGCCCCGCAAATCTTATTGCAAGCAGGCATCGATACGGCGGTATTCGGCAGAGGGGTAAAACCCGTCGGTTTGAATAATGAGGCGAAGGGGGACTACGAATCCGCGTTCTCGGAAATGAACTGGCAAGCTCCCGACGGTTCCGCCGTCCTCGGCATTTTGTTCGCCAATTGGTATAACAACGGCATGGAAATCCCGGTCACTCCGGATGAGTCAGCGGCTTATTGGGCGCGGAAAATGGCGGATGCGGAGAAGTATGCTTCATCGCCGCATCTTCTATTCATGAACGGCTGCGATCACCAGCCAGTCCAGACGAATTTATCGGAAGCGCTTCGCACGGCGAGAAGCTTATACCCGGATGTGCGGTTCGTTCATTCCAATTTCGACGATTACGTTGCGCAAGTGAAGGCGGCCTTGCCTTCCAATCTTTCGACCATTCGCGGAGAATTAAGGAGCCAGCGGACGAACGGTTGGTGGACGCTGGTCAATACCGCCTCTGCACGGGTGTATTTGAAGCAGGCGAATCAGCGGGTCCAGACGCAATTGGAGAAAGTAGCCGAGCCTTTAGCCGTATTCGCGATGTTGACAGGTCATGCGTATCCCGAGCATTTGCTTGCTTATGCGTGGAAAACATTGATGCAAAATCATCCGCACGACAGCATTTGCGGCTGCAGCGTGGATGAAGTGCACCGCGAAATGATGACGAGATTCGATAAAAGCCATCAAGTCGCCGAGCAGGTCGCCGCCGATAGTTTGCAAGCTATCGTCTCGCATATCGACACTCAAGCGGTATTTGATCCATCGTCTCTTCCTTTCACTGTATTTAATACGTCGGGTAGGGCCCGCACCGGGGTCGTCAGTATTGTACTCGAAGTCAAACGGCTTCCGTTTGCCGGAGGGAAGCGAAAACAAGTCATCGGCGAGTTGAAGGAACTGTCTCTGGATGGCTTTGTCGTAAAGGATGCAAGCGGCAACAAGCGTGACGCCGAGGTAGAAGATTTAGGCGTGACGTTCGGATACGAGCTGCCGAAGGACCGGTTTCGTCAGCCGTATATGGCGCGTTCCGTTCGCGTTAACTTTCTGGCGCAATGCGTGCCGGGGTTAGGTTACCGGACATTCGCCTTATGCCGGGACGATTCCGTAAGCGCCGCACCGGATCGACCGCTTCCGCCGGCAGAAGGGCGGAGGATGGAAAACGAATATTTGACGGTTACGATCGCGGATGACGGGACGTACGGGATTGCCGATAAACGAAATGGCGGCGATTTTACCGGCCTTGGCACATACGAGAATGTAGGCGACGTGGGCAACGAATATATATTTCGGGCGCCAGACGGCGACGTCCCGCTGACGACGCGCGGGATGCCCGCCGACATTCGCGTCGAGGAGCATACGTCGTTCCGCACCGTGATCGCGATAGTTCATCGCTGGGACATTCCCGCAAGCGGCGATGACACGCTGGCGCGGGAAATCGCCGAATTCGTGCCGTTTCTGGAGCGGAAGGCGCAGCGTAGCGAGCGGACCGTACCGCTTACGATCACGACGCGTCTCACCTTGGAGCAGGGCGTCCCGCAGCTTAAGGTGCAAACGAGCTTGAGGAACGAGGCCAAGGACCACCGGCTGCGGGTGCTGTTTCCGACGCAAGTTCATTCGCCCGTTCATTATGCGGATTCCGTCTTTGAAGCGGCGGAGCGGGAGACGAACCCGGCGCCGACATGGGCGAATCCGAGCAACTGCCAGCATATGCAAACGTTCGTCAACGTAAGAGACGAAGTCCGCGGACTTACCGTCAGTACGCTTGGGCTGAACGAGTACGAAATATTACGCGACGGCCAGGGGACGATTGCCGTTACTTTACTGCGAGCGGTTCGCGAGCTGGGTGATTGGGGAGTGTTCCACACACCGGAGGCGCAATGCCTTGGTGAACATACATTCGAATATGTGTTAATTCCTCACGGCACGGGCCAAGACATTGAACAATCGTACGCAGCCGCCTATCAAGCACAAATACCGTGGACGGCGGTGCAAGGGTCGGTGCAACCCGGAAGCTTGCCGGCCGAGCACGAGTTCATTCGCTGGTCAGGCGATGGGCTTGCGTTATCCGCCGTCAAGCGGAACGGGTCATCGGAAGACGTGACGATGCGTTGGTTTAACATGACGAAGCGACCTGCGCAGCTGCGGGTGGAGCAGGTGCACGGAGCAGGCGGAGCATTGTACCGAAGCAACGTCTTGGAAGAGGAAGGAAGCGGTATCGGACACGGCGAGTGGATCGCGATACGTCCGGCGGAGATCGTAACCATCGGAGGAAAACGGCCGTAACGCCACCGCTACGAAAGGAAAGTAAAAAAACGACGATCAGTGTTCGGGAATCTTTCGGATGCTCAGAAAGACCGCATATGCGGGATGAATTCCTACGAACGGCCCACGCAGCAGCGGAGGGCTGTTTTTGCGTTCTCGTCAAAAGCGTAAGACGATATACCTAAAATTATGGTGCTTAAGACATTAATTATTCTTTACATATGACAATCTGTCATGTTAGAATGATGCTGAAATATATCGAATAATGTCGAATGATGGTGTAAATCGGAAGGCGGCAGCTCTATGGATCGGCGCAATCAAATATTGGACACCGCAACGTATCTTTTTACACAGTTCGGTTATGAGCAAATCAGCATCCAGGACATTAATCGAGCGTGCGGCATCGCCAGAGGAACATTCTATTTGTATTTTAATAATAAAGACGATCTGCTGAATCAAATTCTTTCGAGGACGTTAACGGAAGTATTGAATGAGATCGTCAACCAAATGGACCCCCTTGTGGCCATGCCCGATCTCGATCGTGAAATCGCTTTCATTGCCGAGGCTGCATTTTCATATTTTAAAGAAAAGACGGAGCTGTTGAAGCTTGTCGCACGATCCCGCGAATTCAACATACCCGTCCTTGAAAACGACGAGCTGCTCCGCTTTTTTACGGCAAGATATGCACCTTATCTCCGTTTTCGCGGATTGGCGGATTCGGAAATAGAATCTTATATTACGATAAAATTATTAAGCATTTACAACCTCGTTGCGTTTGTCGTCATTAAGCATCCGGAAAAAACGGAACAGTATTTGAAGCTGTTGAAGATGGCACCGATCTCCTGAAGCAGGCGATGGCCTACTGACTGAAGGCCATAGGCTAGTTGTCCAGCGCCACGGAGAAATATATAGATGCTGAACTGTCCTTAAGATGGTTTGTGGCACAGTTTCATTTTACAAAGGGGGTAAGAAACAGCCGAGAGATTTTTTGCAGGGGCGTTTTCCTTGGATTCAGAGAAATTGCTCGAAGGCTACAAACAAGGTGTGAACAAACGGCAGCACTTTTTATGAATTTGTATTATAAAATCCAAGGGAGGATTATCAAGATGAAATGGTTCTTGAACTTGAAAACTTCTGCTAAATTGATCTCCGCTTTCTTACTCATTTCGCTCCTATTGGCGGGAGTCGGGATTTATGCACTGCAGAACATGGGTGACCTAAACAGCAACTCAAAAGAAATGTATAATAATAACCTCATCTCCGTCAGAGACTTGTCGGCCGTTCAAATCAACTATGAAAAACTGAAAGTGCGGCTGCGGGACATTGCAATCGCTCCTACCAAAGAAGACAAGGATGCGATTGCCAAACAAATTCCCGGTTTGCGGCAAGACATGACGGACAAGATGAATACTTACCGTAATACGACCATTACGAAAGAGGAGCAGGAGCTTCTAAAAGTTTACGATGCGGAATGGCCTGCGTATCAGAAACTTTTTGACACGGCCGTACAGCTTGCTTACGCATATCAAAGTAACCAAATCGAGTTTGTCAAGTTCGAGGAAGGCCCGTTGACCGAAACGGAGAACAAATACAGAGACAGCCTCGTGAAGCTGATTCAGATTAACGTAAAGCTTGCGGGCGAACAAAATGAACACTCTTTCAATACATATAAAGAGGCTCGCTCGACGACCATTACCATCGTTATCATCGCAGTCTTGTTCAGCATTATTCTCGGCTATGCGATTGCGCAATCGATTGCTCGTCCGCTCGGTAAAATGGTTGCCGTCGTGGCCAAAGTGGCGGAAGGCGACTTGCGGGAGAAATCGGATATCGATACGAAAGATGAAGTCGGCGTTCTTTCCCAATCGATTAACCAAATGGTTGACCAGCTGCGGGTCGTGGTCGGCGATATCGCCGAATCGTCCCAAAGCGTAGCTGCAGCCTCCGAACAAATATCTGCCAGCACGGAGGAGATTGCGAGCGGCAGCACAAGTCAGGCGCAATCGGCTTCCATGATTGCCGAGCTATTCAAGGAACTGTCCGTTGCCATCAATACGGTTGCCGAAAGCGCAGAAGAGGCGGCGGAGCTTGCGAACGATACGATGAAAACCGCCAGTCAAGGCGATAAAGTCGTCAAAGCATCGATCGAAGCAATGCAAGGCGTGAATCAGACAATGTCCCGCCTGGAGGAAGATTCCAACAAGATCGGCGACATTATCGAGGTGATTGACGATATTGCCGAGCAGACGAACTTGCTGGCGTTAAATGCCGCGATCGAGGCGGCTCGGGCAGGAGAACAGGGCAGAGGGTTTGCCGTCGTTGCCGATGAAGTAAGGAAGCTGGCCGAACGTAGCAGCGAGGCGACAAAAGAAATTACATCCATTATTAAAGTGATGCAGGAGAACACCAAGCAAAGCGTGTCGGCCGTCTTGGAGAGCATGAAGCAATCGACCCAGACCGGGGAGGCGTTCAACGGCATCATTCAAATGGTCAGCAATTCCACCGGCAAAGTGGGCGAAATCGCTGCAGCGTGCGAAGAAGAAACCGCGCAAGCTTCCGAAGTGATGCAATCGGTGGAATCGATCGCCGCAGCGAGCGAAGAGGCGGCAGCGGCATCGGAAGAAACGGCGAACACTTGCCAGTCGCTCGCACAAATGGCGGACAAACTGCAGGCTTCCGTATCGCGGTTCAAAATGTAAGGAGCAGGAGGGATACGCATGCAGGGAACCGGTCTGGAACAATATATCGAATTTGGCATTGGAAACGAGCACTATGCAATTCGCATTCAGGACATACACGAAATTATTAAGTTACAGGATATTACCGAAATCCCTAATGTGCTGCCTTATGTTCGGGGGGTTATCAATCTCCGGGGAAAGATCGTGCCTGTCATCAGTTTAAGGGGCTTATTCCGCCTAGAAGATCAACAATATACCAAACAAACCCGCATTATCGTCGTTCACCAAATGGAGGAGAAGATCGGCATCGTCGTCGATCGCGTGAATAAAGTGACGACCTTCTCGGACATTCAGTCCCCGCCGGAGCGAGTCGGGGGAAATGACGGCCATTTGTTTACGGGGATCGGACTCACGAAAAGCGGACTTGTCGGCATCTTAAAAATGGATGAAGTTTTACTTCACGAACAGGAGTGACGTCCGTGCTATCCGAATACAAAGAGCTTTTTCAGGAGGAGCTTCAAGATCAGCTGCAGCTGATGGACGATGAAATATTAAAGCTGGAGCAGCACGGAGCCTCCGATCAGGTCATACAAAGCCTGTTTCGGGCGGCGCACACGCTCAAGGGCTCCTCTGCGGCCATGGGTTTCGAGGAGATGAAGCAGGTCACGCATGAGATGGAGCATCTGCTCGATCAGGTTCGAAACAAGAAGCTGGGGGTAAGCGGTCCGCTCATCGATCTGCTGTTCAAATCGCTGGATTGTTTGAAGCGGCTGAAGTCCGATTTTGAAGGGCAAGGATACGGGGCGACGGAGATTTCGGGAACGATTCGCGAGCTTCAATCGTTTACCGAGACGCCGGGAAACCAGCCCGAATCGGCAGCGACAGGTCATGGGCCCGCTCTGAATTTGCATATGACGCTGAAGATGGAAGAAGCGCTCGATAAGGGAGCAGCGGTCTATTGGATTCGCGTACAGATCTCGGCGGATTGTTTTATTAAAGGAGCAAGAATGTATGTCATTCATTCCAACCTGAGCGAATGGGGAGAAGTGCTGTTCAGCGACCCCGAGTTGGATGCAGTAGATGAGCAATGTCAAGGACTGCTCCCGATCACATTCTTGTATGCGGGAGGACAAAGTGCGGAAGAACTCCACCGACTCGTTGCAGGATTGACCGATGTTGCCGAAGTACACGTTGATCCTGCATCCGTACAGGCAGAGGGACAGGTGAGTATCGAGCCGGCAATATCGGCGAAGCCTGCTGAACCTAGTTCGGAGAGGTTAGAACCGTCGATTGAACCATCTCGGGAGCATCGGTGGATAGCCAAGACGCAATCCCAGACGATTCGGGTTAGCGTGGAGCGGCTGGAGCATTTGATGAATTTGGTGGGCGAGCTTGTCATTGACCAAACCCGGATTCACCAAGTGAAGCGAATGATCAGCCGCCGTTATTCGGATGAAGCCGTGAGCGAATTGGGGCAAGTCGCAGACCATCTGACCCGGATTATCGGCGATTTGCAGGAAAGCGTAATGAAGGCCCGGATGCTTCCCATCGAGCAGCTGTTCAATCGTTTCCCGCGCATGATCAGGGATCTCTCCCGCGATTTGGGGAAAGAAATCGAAATGGTCATCGAAGGCAAGGATACTGAACTGGACCGGACGTTAATCGAAGAGATTGCCGATCCGCTCATTCATTTGATTCGGAATGCCATAGACCACGGCATCGAGCTTCCGGAAAAAAGGCGGCAGGCGGGAAAAGCCGCCAAGGGAACGCTGCGTATCCGCGCTGCTCACGAGGATAACCAGGTTGTCGTCTACGTCGAGGACGACGGCGCCGGTATCGATCCCGGAAAAATGAAAAAGTCGGCGATCCAAAAAGGAATATTGTCGCAGGCGGAAGCGGAGCAGCTCACCGATCGAGAGGCGATCGGTTTGATATTCCGTCCGGGCTTCTCGACGGCACATACGGTAAGCGATATATCGGGTCGCGGGGTCGGGATGGATATTGTTCGCAGCCACATTGAGAAGCTGAACGGCTTGATCGATATCGAGACGAAGCTTGGCGCCGGGACGCGATTTATTATAAAGCTGCCGCTAACGCTCGCGATTATTACCGGACTGCTCATCCGGCTGCATGAGCAAACCTTCATTATTCCGATGAGCAATATTACGGAAATTATAAGGGTGACGCCAAGTGACATTACGACCGTTCGTGGACAGTCGGTCATTTCGCTGCGCAACCAAGTCATACCGGTCGCCTGGATGCACGATCATTTCCAAATTCCGAGAAAGCATAACGGCAAAAAGCATATTCCGCTAGTGATTGTAGGTTCGGCGGACAAACGGCTTGCTTTGGCCGTGGACGAATTGATCGGAAATCAGGAAGTCGTCATCAAGTCGATGGGCTCCTATGTAGGCAAGATGGACTGCATTGCCGGGGCGACGATATTGGGCAACGGCAAAGTGGCGCTGATCTTGGAAATATCGGGAGTCATATCGAAACTGGGAAAATAGCATTCGTATCTGTTCAGCCGTCCGGCGTCATGTTTCCGGACGGTTTTTTGTCGGTCAAAAAGAAGTGAATATCGTGCAAGAACACATTAGTTTTGTGCATTAATATGCAGTACCTACCTTCATATACTTAAATGAAAGCGCTTTTATAAATGGCACGCTATCTGCATTTTGTTTATCGATGAAAAGGGGGCAAATGCATGGGGGGACAATGGTACAAGAAAATGGTTTCGATCTCGGTGGGACTAGCCGTATTTGCAAGCGGATGCAGCTCCGGCAAAGAAGCGGCTCCTCCATCCGGCGAACCGCAAAATAAAACAAGCAGCGAGCCGGTGACAATTACGTTTTTTACGGCGCAAAATTCCGTATATGCACAAGAAGGAGGCTTCGAGAACGAGATCGGACAGTACATCAAGAAGAAGTTTCCGAACGTAACGATCAAACATATTCATAAGGCGACCGGGCAAGATTATCCCGATTTGATCGCCGCCGGTACGATACCGGATATCGTTCTCGAGTCCAGCGGCAACATTGTTTCCAGACTGAAAGAGCTTGATTTGGCGGATGACATCGCAGGGCTGATCAAGAAGCATAACTTCGACCTCGGGCGGCTCGACGAAGCGGCTGTCGCTCAAGTCCGGAACGCGAACCCGGATGGACAACTGTATGGCATCCCGTTTACGCTCAGCAACATCATTATGTTCTACAACAAAGATTTATTTGACAAATTCGGCGTTCCGTATCCGAAAGACGGCATGCAGTGGGACGAAGTATATGATTTGGCCAAAACATTAACCCGAACGGTCGACGGCATAGCGTACAAAGGATTTTCGGCTCATCCGGGCGTCATGATGGGGTACAACCAGCTTTCGCTGACACCGCTCGATTTGAAAGAAAACAAAGCGGCGGTCAATACGAATGCTTGGAAAACGCTCGTTGAAAACTTCAAACGGTTTTACGAGATTCCCGGCAATGAGTATACGAACATCGACGATTTTCCGAAAGGGCAGACGGCGATCGCCGTTCATGTCGCGGAGAAAGTAACGAGTTGGTACAACGCCAACAAAGATTTGAAGTTCGACATCGCCTCGCCGCCTTCGTTCAAAGAAGTTCCGAACACCGGGATGCAGCCCAATACGTATTCGCTATTCGTGACGAAAAATTCCAAATATAAAGATCAGTCGTTCCAGATCATTCAGTATCTTCTCTCGGACGAGGTGCAGTCGGAGCTGTCCAAGCAAGGCATCGTGTCACCGCTTAAAAGCAAAGCCGTTCGCGATTTGTATGGGAAAGACTTGCCTCAGTTGAACGGGAAAAACACCGGGGCGGTCTACTTCAGCAAAAATGCGCAGCCCCCGGCACCGAGAGCTCCCGGACTTGTGTATTACAGCGTCAATACGAGCAAAATATTCGACAACATGTTCAAAAGCGGCATGGACTTGAACACTTCGCTTCGTTCGGTGGAAGAAGAAGCAAATCAAGCGATTCAGCAGCTGGTCATCCAGAAGGGCGGAAAGTAAGCGGCGCATTTGGCATTCGTCATTCGGCCGCCGAAAATTATTTTGCCAACTCGTCAAACCGATCACCTCGTATCCTCGTTTACTTCGTTGTATGCTGTTTCAACAGTAAACCGAATATATGATGGGGAGGATTCGACGCGATGAAGAAACGAAATAAAAAGTTGGCGGTCATGCTGCTGGCCGGTGCAATGATGCTGTCGTCGGGTGTGCAGGTTTTTGCCGCCGATACGCCTGCGCCGGTTAACGTGAAGACGGATGCGCAGGTAGCGGCCGAGCTCGGGGTGCTGCAAGGGGACGGAAGCGGGGTGACCCCGGGCTACTTGGCCAAAACGACGACGCGCATCCAGGCGGCGATATTGTTTTTGCGTTTGAAGGGACTGGAACAAACGGCGCTTGCCTTTAAGGGCATGGACAATTTTGCCGACGCCGGTACGGTCGGGGACAGCAACAAAGCCACTATGTCCTATTTGAAGGCGAATCCGAATTTGGGTTGGACCGGAACGGGGGAAGGCAAATTCGATCCGCTCTCCGGCGTAACCGCACAGCAATATTATAAAGTACTGCTGGAGACGTTAGGATACAAGCAGGATACCGACTTTACTTACAACGATGTGATTACATACGCGAAAAGCCGGGGACTCTACCAGATTTCCACTGCAGGGGCATTAAGAAACGGCCATATCGCGACGGCGACGGTGGAAGCGTTGAAAGCGAAAATAAAAGGCGGAAGCAAGACGCTGGCGGAGACGCTGGCCGAGCAGAAAGTCATCGACGCGGGCAAAGCGGCGCTGGCTGCATACGCCCGCATCAATATTGCGAAAGACGCTACGCTCGGTTCGTACTTAGTCGATGAAACAGGAAAGACGCTGTACTTTTTTACGAAAGACCGCATGGATACAAGCACGTGCAAAGACCAGTGCGCCGCCAATTGGCCGATCTATTACGCCGACAACATTCAAGTTTCGGGCGAGCTGAACGGTGCCGATTTCAAAACGATCGTTCGGGAAGACGGCAAAAAACAAACAACCTACAAAGGGATGCCGCTTTATTATTACGTCAAGGACGAGAAAGCGGGAGACGTGAAAGGGCAGGGCGTCAATAATGTATGGTACGTTGTGAACTTCTCGACAGTATCCGTTTCTTCGCAGGAAGATCTCGGCAAGTTTTTGGTCGATTCGAGCGGCAGAACCTTGTATTTGTACACAAAAGACAGCAAGGATAAGAGTGCGTGCTATGGGATGTGCGAAACGAACTGGCCCATTTTTTACTCCGATCATATCGCTTCCGGCGCCGATCTGAAATCCGAAGATTTCGGTACGATTGTCCGTGAAGACGGCACGAAGCAAACGACGTATAAGGGAATGCCGCTGTACTACTTTGTAAAAGATGAAAAAGCCGGAGACGTGAAAGGTCAGGGCGTTAACAACGTATGGTATGTCATCGAACCGTCTTCTTCCGGCAAGCAGGCGGAACAGCCGAAAGCGGCTGCGGGCAAAGCGTACGCGATGGATATCGCCGGATTTGCCTTCGCTCAGCCGGAAATGACGATAGAGGCCGGCTCCAGCATTACATTCACCAACAAAGATGCCGTGAAGCATAACGTCGTATCCGATGCGACGGCGGACGGCAAGCCGCTGTTCGAAACGCCGCTGCTTGGCAAAGGCGAAACGTTCACGCTGACATTCGATAAGCCCGGTGAATATACGTACTTTTGCGCACCGCATAAAAGTATGATGAAAGGCAAAATCATCGTGAAATAACGCTGCACCTGTTCCCGAACTCGTCGCGAGTCCGGCATACCCGGAAGACATTTTTCCGGGTATGCCGGATTTCTTTTTGCGGCCCGCATATTGCAAAACAAGCCGGGATATAGGAAGATCGATATACCGGATCGTGTTTTGTAAATCGCTTACGTTATTCTAAATGGGTCGTTGATCGACGCGGGGAGTGCCTGAATCGTGCAACAATTTTCCGATGAACAATTGATGCGAATGATTATGGAGAAGCAAAGCACGGCGCTCGAGGAAATGTACGATCGCTATGCCAAGCTCGTTTATTCGTTCGCGATGAAAGCAAACAGAGATACGCAATTTGCCAAAGAGGTCGTTCAGCTTGTGTTCACCCGTTTGTGGACGACGACCAAAGGTTACGATCCGCAAAAGGGACAATTCGTCAATTGGCTGCTGACGGTGACGCGGAACATATCGATTGATCAGCTGCGCAAATTGAGAAAACAGGCGGCGGTCGTGCCTTATGAGCCTTCGGCATGGGAACGGCTCCCGGATCACCCGCACGAGCATCCCGAGGAAATCGTCTCCCGCAAATGGCGGAAGCAGCATATCGAGCTAGCATACCGTTATTTGTCGGACAGCCAGGTGCGGTTGATTCAAGCGTTATATTGGGAAGGCTACACGTTAAGCGAAATTGCAGAGCAGAGCGGTGAACCGCTTGGTACGGTGAAAAGCAGACTGCATCAGACTTTGAAAATTTTGCGGAAGCATCTCGGTCCGGCCAGAGGGGAGGGATTCGAATGAACGAGGAGCGCAATCGCTGCGAGCAGCTGATTTCGTTTTTTTTAGGTGAGATGACGGAGGAAGAAGAAAAGGCATTTGAAAGACATATGTCCGAATGTTCCGATTGCCGGGAAGAGCTGATGCAGCTGCAGGAAGCGTGGAGTGTCATTCCTTATTCGATGGATCCACTCGAACCGCAGGCAGAGCTGAAGGTCGAAACGTTGGGAGCCATACTTGATGGATCGGAAGGAAAGCCGGTTGCGACCGAGATACTGCCCGAACATACGGAGCGGCTGAAGTACCAACGGTCCGAGGAGCAGTCTCAGGCTGTGGCACCGTATGAACCGTCACAACAGGCACCTGCGGTTCGGCCCGAACCGTCGGAGGCGCAGCCTGTACCCGCGGTACGGTATGAGCAAGTCGTGAAACGGCCCGAAACCGTATTGGAACGGATCAGACGCCGCTCCCCTCGCTACGCTGCGGCAGCCGTATTATTGGTGTTGCTTCTGGGGTACGCCGGCTGGCTGCAGTTATCACAATGGCAACAGCAGGATCCACGGGCGCAGCCGGATCTGCAGTTGCCTGCCCATGTGCTCGGCGCGTACAATTTGAAGCCGTTCGACCCGGCCATGCCGGCAGCCCGCGGGCAGGCTTGGCTTATGAAGCAGGGCGGCACAATGCAGCTTGTGCTGCAAGCGAGCGGGCTGCCTGAACTGCAAGGGGAGCAGGCCTACCAGGTATGGCTTGTGAAAAACGGCGATCGCGTCAACGGCGGCACGTTCCGGGTCGATGCGCAGGGCAACGGCGTGCTGACGTACAAGATCGATGAAGCCGAGCGATCGTTTGACACGATCGGCATTACGCTGGAACCGGATCCGAAGGGGACGAAGCCGAGAGGGAAAAAGGTGCTCGGCACATAGGATTCGCATCTTTGCAGTGATTTGAAATCCGTCAGCTTAGGCTGGCGGTTTTTTTTGTTGTCTCTGAGGCGAAACAGGGATCAAGTATAGGGAATAAAATTAATCACATAAAGATGTGTCATATTAACGTTATATAAAATAACATAATATAAAATAAAGTAGTTGTAATTTGGCTCTTTATCAAATATCATGTTAATAAAAATAACATGTTACGAGACGGGTCTGGCATCGGATAATCGGGCGCAAAGGAGCGTTCGCGACCGCATGACCGACGGCCTGATCGAACGATTCCGATGCGAGTCGGCTCTCGATTTCGTGGCGGGCGGTTGTAACGGCAAGGCGATGCCGCCGGCGGTTTTGCCTGCAGCATGTTCCCGAGCTTTAAGATGCTGCAAGGGGATGCGGGGGTTCGAGCGCTCTTGTTATCTCCGGCTTACAAAGGGGTTATGGCGGATTGCGAACCGCTCGCGTTTGCCGTTGCCGATGCGCCGGAAGACGTTAAGGACATGATCAAAATGATGAAAAGCATAATATAACATATGATTCAGGCAGAGAAGCAGATCGAGAACGGAGGGGTAAAATGAAGGTGAGTTACGCGGAACAAGATCATGTATCCTACTTGCTCCGCTGCGTTCAAGTATCAAGAGTAGCCAAAAACAGCGGCAATTTCCCGTTCGGTGCCATACTGGTAGACTCGCTGGGCAACGTATTGCTGGAGCAGGGCAATATCGAAATTACGGAAAACGTATGTACCGGGCATGCCGAAACGATGCTGATGGAAGCCGCTTCCCGTGTATTTTCCAAATCGTTCTTATGGAACTGTACTTTGTACACGACAGTGGAGCCGTGCGCGATGTGCGCCGGATCGATTTATTGGGGCAATGTCGGCCGTGTCGTGTACGGCATTTCGGAACAAAGACTCGCTCAGCTGACGGGCGATGATTCGCGTAACTTGACCCTGGACCTTCCTTGCCGCGAGGTATTTGCGAGAGGCCGCAAGCCGATTGAGGTGATGGGGCCTTTTCCTGAGATCGAGGAGGAGACGATTACGGTGCACGAAAACTACTGGAAGCAAGGCAGACTGCATAGTTTATAGCATAAGCGGCTTGCGAGGGGAGACTTCCTATGACAACGGCAACCATTCTTATCAAACATGCCCGCATCGTAACGATGAATGCGAACCGCGACATTGTCGACGGCGATGTGCTGGTGGAGAACGGCCGATTGGCCGCCATCGCTCCCGAATTGAACGTGCAGGCGGAACGCGTCATCGACGCGCGGGGGAAAGTGCTGCTGCCGGGCTTCGTGCAGACGCATATTCATTTGTGTCAAACGCTGTTCCGCGGCCGGGCTGACGATCTGGAGCTGCTCGACTGGCTGCAGCGCCGAATATGGCCGCTTGAAGCCGCACACGACGAGGAATCCGTCTATTATTCCGCGCTGCTTGGCATCGGAGAGCTGCTGCGCAGCGGAACGACGACCATTCTGGATATGGAAACGGTCCATCATTCCGAGTCCGCCTTTCAGGCTATAGCCCGGAGCGGAATTCGCGCCGTTTCGGGAAAAGTGATGATGGATCATGGCGCTAACGTCCCGGCCGGGCTGCTGGAAGATACCGATAGATCGATAGCGGAGAGCGTGCGTCTGATGGAGAAATGGCACGGATATGACGGGGGGCGCGTTCAATACGCGTTTTGCCCTCGTTTCGTCGTATCCTGCACGGAACGGCTGCTCAAGGAAGTGGCTGCGCTCTCCGGCGCGCACAATGTCAAAGTACATACGCACGCATCGGAGAATCGCGGCGAAATCGCCTTGGTCGAACAGGAACGGGGGATGCGCAACGTCGTCTATCTCGACCGGATCGGGCTTGCTACACCCCGGCTTGTGCTCGCCCATTGCGTCTGGCTGGACGAGGAGGAAAAGCGGATTATTCAGGAGCGCGGCGTGAAAGTAACGCACTGTCCCGCGTCCAACCTGAAGTTGTCCTCGGGGATTGCGGAAATCCCGGATCTGCTCTCCCGTCATATTCATGTCGGTCTCGGGGCGGACGGGGCGCCCTGCAATAACAATCTGGATATGTTCCAGGAAATGCGCCTGTCGTCGCTGATTCACAAAGTTCAGCACGGACCGACCGTGATGAAAGCCGAATCGGTGCTGCGCATGGCTACGATCGGGGGAGCGGAGGTGCTTGGCATGGAGCATGAGATCGGCAGCATCGAAGTAGGCAAAAAGGCCGATCTGCAGCTGCTCGACCTGAACGACTATCATACGTTTCCGTCGTACGAAACCGATCTTTTCTCCCGTATCGTCTATTCGGCCACGCGCGGCGAAGTGGACACGGTACTGGTCGACGGCCGCATCGTGATGGAGAACAAACAGGTAACGACGATCGATAAGACCGAAGTGCTCCAGCAATGCGACACAGCTATAAAGCGATTGCTGGAGCGACTGAACTAAACGTTGCGGCGGCTGGCGGCGGCGGAATTCCGGCAAGAGGAGGGCGGCCTCTTCTTTTTTGCATGGGAGCGACCGCATCGCTTTTCCAGAAACCGGACGTCGATTTCGCCACTGCCGGCTGCATTAACGCCAAACTTGAGGCGGAACGCATGTTTTTTCAATATCTTTTTCACTTGAAGAGGTGTAAGGCACGGCTTTTTTTGCAGCAGCTGTGCGGCCGCACCCGAGACGATGGGCGTGGACATGCTCGTCCCGGACAGCGTGAAGTATCCTTTGCCGACCCGCAGCCAAGGCAAGCTGCGATCAAGGAAGGAGCGGGGAGCCCGCAGCGAAATGATCGCTTCGCCGGGCGCGACCAAATCCGGTTTCTTGCCGCCGTTCCTGCTAGGGCCGCGGCTGGAATAGAAAACCATCGTATCGTCGGCTTCCTTGACGGTCCGCCGATCATCTACAGCCCCGACTGTGATCGCCGACGGACTATTGCCTGGGGAATCGATGGTCCGAGGACGCGGCCCTTCGTTACCCGCGGCGACAACGACGACGAGGCCGGCGCGGACTGCTTTTTCCACCGCTTGGCTCAGCGGATCTTCTTTCAAAGAACCGGGTGCCGGACCGCCGAGCGACAACGAAAGAATGCGTAATTTCAGCCGCTTCCGATTCGCGATGCACCATTCGACTCCCTTGATGATTGTAGAGTCGGAGCCGTTACCGAATCTGTTCAATACTTTGACGCCTACGATTCCCGCCTTCGGAGCGGGACCCCGGTATTTCCCTTTACTCATCCATCCGTTTCCTGCCGCATCCCCTGCCACATGGGTTCCATGCCCGTTATCGTCGTAAGGCAATTTCCTGAAGTTGACGAAATCTTTGAAGGCGACAATTCGATTAACGGGACGGGTCAAGTCCGGGTGCGGATACACGCCGGTATCGATAACAGCGACGTTGATCCCTTTGCCGGTAAGCCCTTTTTTTCTTTGAACGGCCGTAGAGCCGATCGAAGGCGTCGCGATATCGAGCGATGCTTTTTTGATTCCGTCCAAGTAAATTTTGCCGATCGATTTCAAGCCGCACATGCACCGCAGACCCTTCATCGTAACCTTGAGCATGACCGCATTGATCAGCGGCAAACGAAGCGGATTCGGCAAAGAGTCAGAGCCTAGACGATTTTGCAAGGAACGCAGACGGGCTGAAGTCATTTTCTTTTGAAACTGAACGATTACCGGAAGGGAAGCTGGCTTACGCTTTAATAAGTGCGACCGCCGAACCTTTTTCCTCAAATGGGGATTCATTTTTACGGCGTACTTATGCAGCCAGGCCTTTCTTTTCATGCGGGCGTCTCACCTCTTTCTCATGCAGTATATGTGCGGTAATGCAAAAGTTGAGGAAGATACGGAAGAACTAAAATCGATAATGCATTCTAGTAAATATGCCTTATTTCATAGTGGTAGGTATCTGACGTTTCAACATGAGAAATGAACGCATTAATTATAACTATCTCACAAGCGAAGGGGTGAAATGAATGGCAATCGTTAAGAAAAAAACAGTAACGAAAAAGCCGGTAAAAAAAATCGGTGTAACGGCTCCTAAGGTGCGGAGACGGAGAATCAGACAGACGTTGGATCGTTTTCATGTCATTGCGGTAAACGCTAACCTGGTTCCAGTTACTACAACCGGCTGGACAGCCGTGTTAACGAGAGGGGATACAACCGAAACAGCAAACTTTGACAGTTTCGGTGTTGCAAGATTTAATAATCTTACTACTTTAACGAACGTATCCTATACCCTAAGAGTTAGGAATGCTGATGGGGTTCAGAGAGCTCAAAGAAGTGTGCCTGCAGACCTTGAAGCTATCGTTATTCAGGTTTGAGATCGTTAAAATAGATATGGAGAAACGTAAGCCGCCTCGTTCTTGAACGGGGTGCTTGCGTTTTTTTTTTTTTTTTTCTACGGAAATATGCTGCTGCGAATGAGATCATCCCTTGACATTTTGCAGAATTTCGTGTAGAACTAAACATAATTGAAAACAGTCCTTAAATTCGTTGACGAGAACGAGTACGCTAATCCCCTTGTTCCCCAGAGAGTTGGCCTTGCGCTGAAAGCCAACGTACAAGACTTATTCGAAAATCCTCTCCGAGAAGGAAAGCTGAAGCAATGAAGTAAGCTGACCCGGGATCCCGCCGTTACAAGGGACGCGTATGATGGTACGTAGTATGAGGTGCCGTAAGTCAGGTCAAAAGCTGTATGATCGCTTGCGGAACAAGGGTGGTATCGCGAGATGGAATCTCGTCCCTTATGGGGCGGGATTTTTTTGCGTTTCGACGAAGTTGTTCGAAACGGTTGTTCGAAGCGATACTGTCCTCTGAACCATCGCCTAATTGGACCGAAGAGAGGGTGGTAGCATTGAGGAAAGTAGATGTGAAGGAGACGGCGAGATCACGCGAGCTGCGCGTGCTTGACCGGTGGAAGCAGGAGGACACGTTCCGCAAATCGATCGAAAACCGCGAGGGGAAGCCGAACTTCGTCTTTTACGAGGGACCGCCGACCGCTAACGGTAAGCCGCATATCGGGCATGTGCTCGGGCGGGTCATCAAAGATTTCGTCTGCCGCTACAAGACGATGTCGGGCTACCGCGTCGTTCGCAAAGCCGGTTGGGATACGCACGGTCTGCCCGTCGAGCTTGGCGTCGAGAAGCAGCTCGGCATCTCCGGCAAGCAGGAGATCGAGAAATATGGCGTAGCGGCATTCGTGGAGCAGTGCAAGAACAGCGTATTCGAATACGAGAAGCAGTGGCGCGAATTGACCGAAGCCATCGCGTATTGGACCGATATGGACGATCCGTACGTTACGCTGGCGAATGATTACATCGAGAGCGTATGGCATATTTTATCGGATATTCATCATAAGGGGCTGCTGTATAAAGGCCATCGGGTAAGCCCGTACTGTCCGGACTGCCAAACGACGCTCAGCTCCCATGAAGTCGCGCAAGGGTACGAGGACGTGAAAGATTTGAGCGCCACCGTCAAATTCAGGAGCAAGCAGGGCGGGCTGACGTTTTTGGCCTGGACGACGACGCCGTGGACGCTTCCGGCTAACGTGGCGTTAGCGGTCAACCGCAACGTCGATTACGTTAAAGTTCGGCAGAACGGCGAAGTGTACGTTGTCGCCAAGCATCTGGCGGAAAAGGTTTTTAAGGATGAGTACGTCGTATTATCGATGCACAAAGGCTCCGAGTTGATCGGAATGCCTTACGAGCCTCCGTTCGGCTACGTTCGCGTGAACAAAGGGCACGTCGTTGTGGACGCCGATTATGTCAGCGACGCTAGCGGTACCGGGATCGTTCACATTGCTCCGGCGCATGGGGAAGACGATTATCGCACGGTCCGCGAGCATGAACTCGATTTCGTCAATGTCGTGAATTCGAACGGGCGATACGACGACAAGATAGCGGATTTTGCCGGCCGTTTCGTAAAAGATTGCGACGTCGATATCGTCAAAAGCTTGGCCGAACGCGGGCTGCTGTTTGCAAAAGAGCGTTACGAGCACAGCTACCCATTCTGCTGGCGGTGCAAATCGCCGCTGCTCTATTACGCGATGGAAAGCTGGTTTATCCGAACGACGGCGGTCAAAGAACATTTGATCGAGAACAACAGCCGGATCGACTGGTACCCGTCGCACATTCGTGAAGGTCGTTTCGGCAAATTTCTCGAAGAGCTCGTAGATTGGAACATCAGCCGTAACCGTTACTGGGGAACGCCGCTGAACGTATGGGAATGCCGGACGTGCGGAGCGGATTACTCGCCTGGAAGCCGGCAAGATTTGCGCGATCGGTCGACAAAGCCGCTCGATGAGTCGCTGGAACTGCATAAGCCTTACGTTGACGGCGTGAAGCTGCGTTGCACGTGCGGCGGCGTGATGGAACGAACGCCGGAAGTGATCGACGTCTGGTTTGACAGCGGCTCGATGCCTTTCGCGCAGTATCATTATCCGTTCGGAGACAAGGCGCGGTTCCAAGCGCAGTTTCCTGCCGACATGATCTGCGAAGGAATCGACCAAACGAGAGGCTGGTTCTACTCGCTGCTTGCCGTTTCCACCTTGTACCAGGGCACGGCTCCTTTCAAGGCGGTCATTTCTACCGGACACGTACTGGACGAGAACGGGCAAAAAATGTCCAAGAGCAAAGGCAATGTCATCGATCCTTGGGAGATCATTGGCGAGTTCGGCACGGACGCCTTCCGCTGGGCGCTGCTGTCCGACAGCGTGCCTTGGAACAACAAGCGGTTCTCCAAATCCATCGTTGCCGAAGCCAAATCGAAGGTGGTCGACACCATTCATAATGTGCATGCCTTCTACGCGCTTTATGCGACCATCGATCAATATAAGCCGGAAGAGCATCCATCGCAAGTTTCCGCCAATTTGCTGGATCGCTGGGTATTGTCGAGACTGAACAGCACTTTGCTGCAGGTGGAGAAGGGGCTGGCGGTCAACGATTTTCTGAATCCGGCGAAGCAGATCGAATCGCTTGTCGACGAACTCAGCAACTGGTACGTCCGGCGCTCGCGCGACCGTTTCTGGGGCAGCGAATGGACGGAGGACAAAATGTCGGCATTCCGGACGCTTCACGAGGTGCTGCTCACACTCGCACGGATGATTGCGCCGTATGCGCCGTTCATTGCCGACGATATTTACGCGAATCTCGGCCGCGAAAACAGCGTTCATCTGGCAGATTATCCGAAAGCGGACGTATCGCTTATCGACGCCGCCCTTGAGCGCGACATGGAAGCTGTAATGCAGATCGTCGAGCTGGCGCGCAGCGTCCGTAACGAAACCGGAATCCGAACCCGCCAGCCGTTGTCTGAGCTGATCGTTTCGTTTGACCGCGATTTGGATTTGCGCCGATTCGAGGACATCGTAAAAGACGAGATCAACGTCAAACATATTCGGATGGAGCACAGCGATAGCGGCTTCGTCCGGTTGAACCTCAAGCTGAATTTGAAGGAAGCGGGCAAAAAGTACGGCAAATACGTCGGACTGCTGCAAAGCCGCTTGAAGCCGTTGTCCGCGGTGGAAACGAAGCAAGCGGTCGATCAAGGTTTCATCGATATCACGACCGACGACGGCGTTTCGCACCGTGTTACGCTTGACGAGCTGCTTGTGGAAAAACAGGCGAAGGAAGGCTTTGCCGCGGCTTCCGGCTACGGAATGACCGTCGCTTTGAACACAACGGTCACCGAGGCGCTGGAACAGGAAGGGATGGTTCGCGAAGTCGTCCGCGCGGTTCAGGATTATCGCAAAAAGCTGGAGCTGCCGATCGAGAAGCGGGTGATGCTTGTTCTCGATGTCGATCCGGTATTGAAACAAGCGTTGGAACGATTCGATCATGTGCTGCGGGAAAATGTGCTGTTGTCCGGCGTAACGTTCGTTAGCGAGCCGGACATGGCATCGGTGCCGATGGGAGACAGGAGCTTGCGGCTGCGGATTGAGCATTGACGTTTTTTGGCATATACAGGTGGAAACCGGCAGCCCGCGGCTGCCGGTTATTCCGGTGATGAATGATCGGTACCTTAGAGCGGCCCGTAAAAAAAAGGAGGACTAACGATGCTGCACAAGCTTGAACGTGTGGACCCTATTTTGAACACGCCCCCGTTTACTCAAGCGGAAGTTTCTTACAATCTGCTGCACCGGATATGCGGCGACGCCGAGGTATTGGGTTGGAAATCGACGGACGGCAACATGATCTTCGCGCAAACCCCGGGCCACCGTGCATGGCTCTGGATTTACGATAGCGTGGAAGGGCCGGAAAGGAACCGCTATATTAGTGAGTTGATTGACGCGCTGCGCGGCATTTCAATACCCGGCATATGCAGCGGGCCGGAAACGGCGGAGCGGTTTGCAGCGGCGTATTCGAAAGATCGGCGCTGTATGTTCCGGACGCATATGGCAATGGAAGCTTACTACTGTCCGAAGGTTATTCGCCCTTTGAATGTGAACGGAACGATGCGCCGGGCGTCGCGGCAAGACGCGGAGACGGTTGCCGGATTTCTTGCGAATTTCTCTACGGATGCGTATGGGGTCCGTTCCGAGCCTTCGGTGCAGCGGCTGGCGGCCGAGCGTATGATTGATGCCGGTAACTTATGCCTGTGGCTTGTGAACGGCATTCCCGTGTCGATGGCGAACATCGCGCATCGTTCTGCAAGACATGCGCGGATCAACAGCGTGTTTACTTCACCTCGGCATCGTAAGAACGGCTACGCCAGCGCGCTTGTTGCCGAGCTATGCGCGGTCATACGAAGTGAGTACCTGGTGCCGATTCTGTATGCGGATTTGAAAAATCCCGACTCCAACAAACTGTACGCGGGCATCGGGTTTGTCGGTTGCGGGAAAATAGCGGATTTGAAGTTTACGTGAAAATGAGCAGCGAGCCGGGGGAGACCGGGAAAGTGTTATTTGCAGCAGCCTTCACCAGCACGCGCTTCCACTATCGGCCGGTATGGGACGCTGCGCAAGCAGCGATGTCTCCGGGTGTGCCGCAGGCTACGACGGAACCTCTGCCGCGCCGCCCTCCGGGCCTATCGGATCTAATCAGCCGTCATCATGACGTCGAGAATCGGATTGCTTGCAAGCGACGGTAGTTCTTCTGACCGCCATGCAATCGCTTCTGCGCCGCCGCTAAAACGTTCTGATGTTAAACCGGTTGCCGTCCGGATCGAAAAGATGAAACTTCGCGAGCCCCTTCAAGCTGCCTTCGATATCGCCGACGGCGATGTTTTGCTCGGAAAGGAACCGGCGGTATTTCACAAATGCCGACTTTTCGACGTAGGTGAACGGTCTTGCCCGTTCATCTTTGTGAATGTCTGTGTCCATGTCCCAGAGGACCGCGATAAATATCCGTGATGTCCTCGCCGTTTTCCGACATCTCGCTGTGCAGCTTTTTCAGATCGCGTACTTTAAAGCACCAACGGATATTCGATTGTGCCGCCTCCGGCAGCGTCATCCGGTCGTCGCAGTAAATCCATACGCCCCATTGCAGCTCGGTGTTAATGTACGCGTCGCTTTTGAATTGTTTGCCGGATCGTTTCCAACCGGCATATTTCTCAAACCATGCGATCGTTATTCGTGCCGTTCTCTGGGGACGTGAATCGTGCCTCCGTCATAGATGACCCTCGGTATGCAGTAAGCATCGATTTGCCGCTCGCTGAAGACGGCAGCCTCCTGATTGCCGTTTTCCGCGTTCCCTTGGATTACTCTGAAGGCTTTTGGAACGGCAACAGGCTTATAGCCGTCGGTATTTTTTTGACCCGTCAAATCGTTCTGATTTCGATTCATAGCATTTTCACCCATACGTATTGCCTCCTTATTGTTCAATTATCGGGATATAGCATCGCACCGACGTCGATCGTTCCAGATCGTCTCCATCGCCCGCAACGTATTCAGCAAACCATTGCCTGTTTTCATCGAGCGCGTAGGTCTCGTTTGCATACAGCCAGCGGTGCATTTTGTCGAGCAAACCGGTCATCAGCCCGTACGCGCCGGCGGTGAGACAGGCGTACAGCCCGCCGCCTAACGTATGGAAGCGCAGGGGAGCATCGAGGGAAATGCCGTCAACGCATGCGCAACAAGCGCGATCAGGGTGTAGTGCTGCCTTGGCGAAACTTTCGGAGACCCACACCGAGTTGTGCACATTCTCCGGAATCGAAACGCTGAGCTCGTACCAATAGCCATCCTCCGGCTCAACGCCGTAGCTGTACGACATGAACAGCCGCAGCTCCGTCGTTCCCGTCATGCCCGTGCGCATCAGCCAAGAAGTCAGCTCGTGATCCGCCTGTTTCCGGGCTTCCGGCCCGTATGCTCTGCAAGCGACAACCGCAAACGGATCGATCGTTACCGTTTCGAGCGCAGCCGCCGGTTCCGGCTTTCGTTTCACCGGAAGGTAAAGCTTCAGGCGGGTTATGCGCCCTTGGTAAGTAAGAAACTCTTCGACATACGAGTGGTCTCCGAGCTCAAACGCGCTTCGGGGAAGCCACTCGGACAACAGCCGGTCCCAAGCGGCGACAATTTGCGGTCCGCTCGTTTCCGCGCTTTTGCCGACAGCGTACAGCCCGCCGGGAAACGTCGCGACGTGAAAGTCGTCCGAAGCGGCACATGCACCGGTATCCGGCAAAGGGATCATGATATCGTAGCCGTAAGGCAGTTCCCATGAAGCGAGCTCGACGTTCGAGCCGAATAACCGGATCCGCTCCATCGGCCATCCGGCTTGTTCCAACTTCGCGAACACAATGCGGTAAGCTTCTTCTTCGATCCCTTCCGGCGACGATGCGCGATGCCGGTAAACGGCCGTTTGCAGCGGCGGAAAGCGAATGACCGATACGTCGGGGTACCGATCGAAAAGCTCTTTTTCCCCCACATACGAAACGTCTGCAAATAGATTTAAGGCTTCGAACGTGTAATACAGATCGGCGTTCCGATACGCTCCGGGCGTCATGCCTGCTACTTTTTTGAACATTTTCGTAAAGGCTTGGTACGAATCGAAGCCGCAGTCGAACGCGATATTCCACACCAGCTTGTCGGAATGCCGCAAATGCATCGCCGACATGCTGATGCGCCGTTTACGAATGTATTCTTTAATCGGATGGCCGGTGAGCGAATAGAAGGCTCTGTACAAATGAGGTACGGACATGAACGCCCGATCGGCGATCTGCTGCAGCTCTAAAGGCTCGTATAAATGATCTTCAATATAATCGATTGCTTGTTGTACGCAATGTATATATTTCATCGAACACCCCATTTGCAGGATACGTCTCATTTTTTTCCAGTGTAGCAGAATGGCGGTGGCGGAGGGTGTATTTTTTTATCAAAATCGATGGTTCCGGATTTTCACGATATCGGGTATCCGAAGGGTACCAACCGGCTTTCGATTTATTTCGTGTTTGGCGATTATAAACATTTAGTTGAAATATTAATTAACTTTTAGTTAAAATAGTAAATAAGCTAAAAAAGAAGTGAAGGAGCATTTGATTGAAGCCTACCATACAAGATATTGCTAACATAGCCGGGGTATCCAAAGCAACCGTCTCCTTGGCTTTAACGGATCATCCGCGGATTTCGAGCGAAACGAAAATAAAAATCCGCAATATTGCCAAAGAAATCGGATACGCGAAAGGGATGGCCGTCGTCTCGGAAAAAACAAAAACCGACGTATCGCTTGGCGTCCTGTATCTCGGCGGCAACCACGACATGGAAAAAGGATTTTTCCGCGATACCCTTATGGGCATATGCGAAGAAGCCGCCCGATCCGAATTCGACGTAACGATGATCGGGATTCATATGGACGGGAAAAACAATGTAGAGGAAAATATAACGAACAGAGTCATCAAGTCCGGAGTCGACGGAATCATTATTATAACGAATAACCATCAGCTAACCGGATTTGACAAGCTGCTCGAGATGCGGTTCCCGATGGTATTTGTCGGCAGCAGGAAAGTCGCCGGCTACAGCAACCCGCTGCATTGCGTGTCTTCGGACAACTATAATGGCGGGAGAATGGCAACGGAATATTTGCTGGGCCTTGGTCATAAACAAATTGCGATGGTCATCCCTCAGGGGGCGCCTCATTGGGAAATGGAGCGGGTGGACGGTTATTGCGCCGCGCTGCGAAATGCCGGTTTGACCTCTAGCGATTACCGCGTGATCCGGGTGAACAGTCTCTATCAAGCGGAGGATGAATGCTGGCGGGAACTGGATCGTATGGATTGTACCGCCATATTTGCGGTCAATGCCAGAGTAGGCATCACCTTGCTGCATTATTTGCGAAATACGGGAAAGAAAATTCCCGATCAGGTCTCGTTGATCGTTTTTGACGACTTCCCTTCCTTTTCGCTTGAAGATCCTCCCGTGTCCGTCATTATGCAGGATAAGAAAACGTTGGGCACCATGTCGACGAAGCTGCTTGCCGACATTTTGGGCAATACCAATGAATACCCGAGACAAATCATGATTCCTACACAGCTTATTGAAAGAAAATCATGCATGGCGCAGGATCGAGTCGAATAATCGAGCGAATCCACTACGCGCAATGGAAACGATGGCCGGACCGATTGACGTTCCGGCTATTTGTTGTTGCGATTTCTTTAGCACACAGAAAGAAAGAGTCGCGATGTAACTGATGACATGCAGCAAATTATTTTGAATGCTAAAATAATTAACTTAATTAAGTTAATAATTAAATAAAAATTGTTGAAAATATAAATAAATGATCTTATAATGTTAACGAGATACGAATAGGTGTTAAATACATAACCGACCAGGGGGAATGCATTCATAAAAGAGAGTCGCAGCGGATTGAAAGTGTGTCGACGCAGGAGGGGTCAAGCGTAATACTGTGAGGAGTGATACATCCATCTATAGGAGCAGTCGGGAGCCGGCAATTTTACTTTTTATGAAAACGGTTACAATACTTTTTCTCGACTTTGTGAAATTCGCGGTTAACCGGGATATGAAACTGTTTAACGGGGTGATGAGGTGAACATTGCGGCAAAATTGACAGGCTTGGCTGTGCCGGACATAACCGTGACCGGTTGCACCAATGGAGTGAAGCCGATCGAAAGAGATGATAAGGAACAGAGAAGTCTACGATCAAATCGGGCAAAGCCCGGCCCCGGCCCCTGCGACAAGATACGATGCCATTGCCAAAACAGCCGTGAATTCCGCCTTCAACAAAGTAAGCACCGACCAGCTCGATGTGAATACATCCTTTAGGCAAGCGGAGGAAGACATCAACAAACAGATTGAGGCGAGTCGAAAAAGTAACGTAATGCTGTACATTCATCTCAATCTCAATTCAAAAAGGGAGGTCGAAAAACAATGTCCCATTGGCGCAAATGGGTTGTACCGTTCCTAGCTGTAACCGTTTTCTCGCTATCGGCCTGCTCCGGCAAGCAAAGCGATGAGCGCGGAAAACAACAAACCGGGCAAACGACGGAACCGGTGACGATCGTTTATTTCAACGAGGTCGGCGGAACCGGCATCGTGGAATCGGTTGAGAGGCAGGTGAAGGAAAAGTTTCCTCATATTACGTTGAAAATGATCCAAAATGCGAAGGGAAGCAGCATTCAGGAAGTGCTGAGCAGCGGAACGACGCCGGATCTGATCTCGGGCTCGCTCGGATTGCTGTGGACGCTGAAAGACTTGCAGCTCTTGTCCGACCTGACGCCGCTCATCCAAAAATACAAATTCGATATGAACCGTTTGGTGCCGAATGTCGCGGATTCGGTCAAATCTTATTCGGACAACGGGGACCAGCTGCTGGCGATGCCTTTTTTCCTTAACAACACCGCTCTGTTTTACAACAAAAATATTTTCAATAAGTTCGGCGTCCCTTATCCGAAAGACGGCATGACCTGGGAAGAGCTGTACGATGTCGTGAAGAAAGTGTCCCGTACGGCGGACGGCGTAGAATACAAAGGGTTTCAAATGAATTCTTTGAACATCGTGTATAAAGACCAATTAGGGCTGCCTCTTGTGGACCCGAAAACGAATAAAGCTGCGGTCAATGTCGATGGATGGAAAAGATGGATGGATGTCATGGCCGGCTTGCACAAAATTAACGGGAACGCCCCGGCCGGCAACGTGGAGGACAACTTTATGAACAAACAAATTTTGGCGACGCGTACCGGACCGAACATTCTCGATCAGATTCCAGCCGCCGCAGCGAAGGGATTGGATTGGGATGTGGTAACGCTGCCTGTATTTTCCGGTGCGAAGGAGATCGGCTCCCAGCTGAACGCCCCTTATTTTGGCGTTCCGCCGACAAGCAAGCACAAGGAAGAAGCGTTTCAAATCATTGCGGCTATGTTGTCCGACGAAGCGCAGACGCAATTGTCCAGACAAGGCAGAATACCGGTAATCAACAATGACAATGCAGTCAAAGCGTATGCGGCGGATTTACCGGGCATGGAAGGAAAAAATTTGCAGGCCTTCTTTAAGGAGAAAATCGCCAAACCCATCCCGGCAACGAAGTACGATGCGATCGCCAAATCAGAGCTGAACGCCCGATTGGCCGATATTTATCAAGGCGGCAAGGATGTAAATACAGTGCTGAGAGAAACGGAGCAAAACATCAACAAGAAGATTGAAGAAATGTTGAAACAATAAAACGAAGAATGGAGGGTAGCAATGTACGAAGACAATCTTCACGAAAAGCTCATGAAACAAGGCCTGCCGGTGGATGGGATCGAAGGGGGCCCGAACATCCGGAACGGCAAGCTCAGCCGGCGCAAGCTGTTATCTTCTCTCGGCATGGCAGGCGTTGCCATTGCAGGCGGGGGCTTGCTCGGTCCGCTGGAGGTCCATGCGGCAGAGGGGGCGCCGCCGCCGGGCGATCCTGCCAACAAGGCGGGCAAGGCAGGAGTCGTGAAAAGCGTCGACCAACTGCGGGTTACGCCCGGCGAATATGACGGGCAGCATGTGAACCTGCTGGGCTATTACGCCGGCAGCCCCGGCAGTGGCGGCGGTGTGCTGTTCTGGGATGCGGCCGGCACGGAAGCGGACAACGGCGGAACGGTGTTTGCCGTCGCCGGGACGCCGGTCGGGCGCTGGAAGCGAAGCTATTCGGCGCGGGTCCATCTCGCCTGGTTCGGGTGCGACGGCCGGGGCTTGCAGGACGACTCCGCACGTGTTCAAGCGGCGGTGAATACGCTTGTGTCCGGGGGCGTGATCGAATATGGCAGCGGCAAGATCAAAATTGCGAGGACGATCAAGGTGGAAGCCGTGCCGATCGTGTTCGAAGGCGCCGGAAGCACGGACAATGACGGGTTTAGTACGCAATTTATCGTTGCCACGGGCACCGATCACGGTTTTCTGCTTTCCGGCGTTCGCGGTGGAGGCTTCACGGGATTGCAGCTGCGCGGAGAAGGATTGACCGGGGGCAGCTTAGTCGCTACCGAACGCCGGGGCGGAACAGGCAATTATATGCTTTCTTTTTATAATGTCCGCTTCAAGAACGGGTATAACGGCATGACGTTAAGAGCGTGCAATACGGTCAGATTTCAAAACTGCGTATGGAGCGGGTTTAACGGCGAACAGGTCATTTTGCTGAACGGGTTGGACGATGAATCCAGGGCCGATCCTGTTGAATTCGTGCAGTGCGGCATCTCGGCCGGATCGAATCCGAATACGGATAACGTGGTGATTGACGGGATGGGCGGCTCGATCAAATTTTTTGCGACTGCCATCTTGTTCGGACGGCACGGCTTGTGGTTGCGTAATACGACGGGACAAAAAGGGACGCCCAAATTTTTATATTTCGAGGGCGGCGGATTCGAAAACGGCGAAGGCGTTCCAGTATTGCTGGAAGCGGGCGCACAAGCTCAATTCGCCAATACATACATTTCGTGCGACGGCCAGGAGGATAACGTCCGGATAACGTCCGGCTTTACCGGCAGCGCCACCTTTGTCGGCAGCGTCATCCGGGGATGCGGCCGGAACGGGATCGACATCGACTCGTCGCGTGTGACGATTACCGGCTGTCTGATCGGCAACAACGGCAGAACGGCGCACACGGCATTTGCCCGCACGATTACCGGCGTTGCCGGCAGCGGCTCCGGCGGCATCCGGGTAACGACGCAAGCGGCGCACGGCTGGGCGACCGGCGACAGAATAACGGTTCAAGGGGTGGCCGGCACTACGGAGGCCAACGGCAAATGGAAAGTAACCGTCGTTAGCCCAACGCAATTCGATCTGCAGGGCGCGGCTTTTGCCAACGGTTATATATCGGGAGGGTCGGCATGGCGGAACGGCGCCGGCATCCATATCAGGCCGGGCGCGTCGAGAGTCGTAGTGGCGGGCAACGCCGTCGGATCGCTTGCGGACGGTGTCTCCCGGCAAGATTACGGGATTGTCAACGAAGCGGCGGATGTGCTGGTTAGCGGCAATGATCTGAGCGGAAATACGGCCGGACCGTACCTGATTTTGGGATCTTCGACGAGCCAGACGAGGTTCTCCGGAAATAAAGGCGTCGAGCAAATCGACGGTTGGTTAAGCGCGCAACTATCGGGTGCGGTCGCTAACGGACTGTATGATCTGAAAAGCTTTTTATATTTGGACGGCCAGCAAATAAGAATCGTGAAGGTAACCCGCAAGCTTGCTTCGGGGACCTGCGATGTGCGGCTGGACGCAGATGGCTCAAGTGCGGGCGGCAATCCCGTCGCTGCCTCATCGACGCTGCAGACAACCAATATAACGCCTCCATTTTCGATTGACGGCATGAGCAAACCGAGAAAACTGCAGCTTAGAGTACTCAACGCTTCTTCGGCAGCGGATTTGGACGTACAGTTCGCCTATCAGGTTATGAGCTGAACGTAAACCAAATGGAAGAATAAAGTACGGAGAGGGACCGCTTTCTTGTTGATTCTTGTAAAAAATAGTAGTCAACAAATAAACTGTATTGTATAATTCGTTTAGCATATAAGTTAACAAAAATTAAACTTGTTTAATTATCATTGCCGGTATGTCTACATCAAGGAGGGAAGACGTATGCAGAAACGTCAAATAAGAAAAGCGGATGTCGTCATTTTGGGGGCGACTCCCGGAGGAATCGGAGCCGCTCTGGCGGCGGCCAGACGCGGGAGAAAGACGATTGTGATCGAGCCGACGGAATATATCGGCGGATTAATGGCAAGCGGCCTTGGGGTGACGGATATTCATTCGCTGGATGCCGCAGGATCCGTGTTCCGCGAGTATGCCGCGAACATTGTTCGCCATTACACAGATACGTATGGCGAAAACTCGGAGCAGGTTGTGCACTGCCGCAAAGGCTTGCGGTTCGAGCCATCCGTCGCGAAGAAAGTGCTTTGGAGCATGGTGAACAATGAGCCGCAATTGGAAATGATGCTGCAGCATGAGCTGGTTGCGGCAGGGCTCGACGGAAATGCCGTCTCCTCGGTTACGGTTCGAAATCATGCGGGAGAAGAGACGGTATATGAAGCGGAAGCATACATCGATGCTACATACGAGGGCGATCTTGCCGCGATGGCCGGCGTTCCTTATTCGTTAGGCCGCGAATCCCGGGACGACTGGAACGAGGAATATGCGGGGACGTTGTATCAAAACTTCCGTACCAAAGAAATATTGGTTGGAAGCACGGGCGAAGGGGACGAGCGGATTCAAGCGTACAACTTCCGGCTTTGCCTGACGAAGAACGAAGGGAACCGTGCAGTTTTCAAGAAGCCCGATGCATACAACAGACTTGATTACGTCAGCTTGATCGACGATATTTTTGCCGGCAGGATCAAAGGCTTTAGCGAAGTGTGCAATACCGTCATGATCCCGAACGGCAAAACGGATACGAACAATTATCATTACTGCTTGTGCTCCACGGATCTGCCGGAAGAAAACCAGGAATATCCGGAAGGCAGCCGGGAGGTCAGGGAACGAATCGTCCGACGACACCGCGAATACATTCAGGGCTTGCTGTGGTTTTTGCAAAATGACGAGGAGCTGCCGGAATGGTTCCGGAACGACTCTGCACAATGGGGATATGCGGCGGATGAATTTGAAGATACGGATCATTTTCCGCCTCAGATCTATGTGAGAGAAGCAAGAAGAATCCACGGCGAATATGTTTTTACGGAAAATGACGCAAGGCTCGCGCCGGGACTGGGCAGATCCGCGATTCATTACGACAGCATTGCCTGCGGCGATTACGGCATCGATTCCCACGCTACGCGAAAGCGAAACGAACTGAGCCAAAATATAGCACTCGAAGGGTTCATGGCCATCGGATTTTTAACGGAAATTTATCAAATTCCTTACAGCATTATTGTGCCGCAAAAAATGGAACGGCTGCTCGTTCCGGTAGCGGTTTCCGCTACGCACATGGGACTCGGCACCATCCGGATGGAGCCGTGCTGGATGCAGATCGGCTATGCGGCGGGCGTGGCGGCGGATTTGAGCATTTCCGAAAGGGCGTCCGTCCGTACCTTATCGATTGACGTGCTTCAGGACGAATTGCTTAAAGATAAACAGGTCATCACGTATTTTAAAGATGTGAAGCCGGGAACGGGCGAGAGCGAGGCGGTTCAATATTTTGGCGCAAAAGGATTTTTGACGGATTACGAGGCAAGGCCGGACGAATCGGTAACGCTGGAAGACGCTTCCCGATGGATTCTGATGTCCAGGGCACTGCCCGGCGGGATCAAGCTTCCCGTTTTACCGGCAACGGATCGGATTGTCTCGCCTGGCGTAGATATGGGCCCGAGGTCTCCGAAAGAAGAGCCGACGCCGCGCGATTACTGGAAAGCACACCCGTTCCTTACGTCACAGATGGCTATCCGGTGGGCGAATGTCGCTTCACGTGCATTACAGGTGCAGGTTGACTCTACATTCCGCGAACAAGAGGGCGGCACCGCTACACGCGGGCAATTTCTACACTATTTGTATCGCCTGCTGAAAGAGGCGCGGGCTTCCATTCGGTCGGAAGCGATGCCCTCATCATCGAACAGGATTCGTTCTTAAGGAGGCAAAGCCAGATGTTTTTTACGGAAGAAAAACTAGCGTTACGAATTCGGGAATTAGCCGGCCACAGGTACCGGGATGCGGTGAAACTTGCCGATCTAAAGTTTCAAATCGACGAGAAAGGAGAAATTGGAACATATCCGCCCGAAGACGGTCAATGGAACGAAATGCGGATCGGCGACCGTTGGAAAGGCCGCGATGTATACGCGTGGTTGGCTGTGGATGTACGCATCCCGTCGGAATGGAAAGGGCGGCCCATCGTAGGTTTGTTTGATTTCGGCTTGCCGGGAGCGACGGCGGCAGGCTTGGAAGCGCTGCTGTATTTCAACGGCTCGCCGTACCATGGCGTAGATGCCAATCACCAGGAAGTTTTTTTTCCGGAGGACTGCGCAGGAACGACCGCGTCGTTGCGGTTTCGCATTTGGACCGGACTCGATGCGGCCAACACGGCCAAGCCACGGGAATGCGAGCTGAAACGGGCGGAAATCGCCTGGCTGGACGAAGCGGCGGATGATCTTTTTTATACCGCATCCGCCGTGCTTGATACGGTCAAGGAACTAAGCGACAACCGGCCGGAGCGGCATGAGCTGCTGCAAGCGCTGAACGCTGCGATGAATCTGGTGGATTGGTCTTATCCGGGATCGCCGTCGTTCTATGAATCGGTTGCGGGCGCGCGCGAATCGCTGCGGTCCGCCGTCGGCAGGATGGAGAAGCATACGCCCGTGACCGTCCACTGCGTCGGCCATACGCATATTGACGTGGCGTGGCTTTGGCGGCTGAAGCATACGAGGGAAAAGATCGCCCGTTCCTTCTCGACCGTCCTGCGCTTGATGGAGAAATACCCCGAATATGTATTTTTGCAAACGCAGCCGCAGCTCTATGACTATATTAAGACGGATTATCCGGAAATATACGAGCAAATTCGCGCGCGAGTGAAGGAGGGGCGCTGGGAAGCGTCCGGGGGCATGTGGCTTGAGGCGGACTGCAATGTAACATCCGGCGAATCGCTCATTCGCCAAATTTTGCTCGGCACCCGGTTTCTGCGGGACGAATTCGGAGCCGAATGTACATATCTTTGGCTGCCGGACGTATTCGGTTACAGTTGGGCGCTGCCGCAAATATTGCAAAAATCAGGCATTCACACGTTCATGACCACGAAAATCAGCTGGAATCAATATAACCAGGTGCCGCATGATACGTTTCAGTGGAAAGGGATCGACGGTTCGGAAGTGCTGGCCCATTTTATTACAACTCCGAGATTGGGTGGAAAAAACGTGCCGCGGCACGGGTATAACGGCGTGCTTCGGGCCGAGACCGCGCAAGGGATATGGGACCGGTATCATGATAAAGAGCTGAACAGCGAACTGATCATGTCTTTCGGTTACGGTGACGGAGGCGGAGGCGCCAATCGGGAAATGCTGGAGTATCGCCGCCGTCTCGATGAGCTCCCGGGCATGCCGATAATGACGATCGGAAGAGCGGATCAATATTTTGAGAGGCTGCAGCAAACCGTTGCGGAGACGAATGCTTACGTCCATCAATGGGATGGCGAACTGTATCTGGAGTACCATCGCGGCACGCTGACGAGCCAAGCGTATAATAAACGGATGAACCGCAAGCTGGAGCTGCTGTATAGGGAAACCGAATTTTTGTGTGCGATGAGCGGCTTGCTTGGGAACAGCTGGAGTCATTATCCGCAAAAGCAGCTGACCGACGGCTGGAAAATCGTGCTGCGCAATCAATTCCACGATATCATTCCTGGCTCATCCATTCATGAAGTGTACGAAGACAGCCGAGAGGAGTACGAAGAAGCGGAAGCCATTGTCGTTAGGGAATGGAAAAACGCAGCAGAATCGGTAACAACTGGCGAATCCGCTTCTGGCAAATTGACCGTGTTCAATTCAGCGAACTGGCGGCGAAACGATTTGTTGAAGGTTTCAGCGTTCAAGGATCGGAAAGCGGGCATATGGACGGACGTTCACGGACAAGAGCTGAAAGCGCAGCGCGCCGATGACGATAGTTGGCTGGTCGAACTAACCGGGCTTCCTTCCATGGGCTACGCGGAGGTTCGTTTTACGGAAGCCGAAGCTTCGGCAGACAAAGTGAAGTCGAATACGGGGCCATTCACCCTTCGCGAATCCGGATTGTCGACGCCGCATTATGAGATCGATTGGAATGCCCAGGGGCAGCTGACGCGTATATTCGATAAAAAAGCCGAACGGAATGTGCTGGAGAAAGGCGCGCGAGGCAACGTATTCCAAGTATTCGAAGATAAGCCTCTCATGCACGATGCCTGGGACATCGATCTGTTCTATCAGGAAAAGATGCGCGAAATCGACGGAATCCGGCGCATTGAGCTGATTGAAGCCGGGCCGCTGCGGGCGGTAGTTCGTTTCGAATGGGAATACGGGAAGTCGGTCATTCGGCAGGACATGGTCGCTTACAGCGGCAGCCGGCGGATCGATTTTGAAACGAACGTCATTTGGCACGAAAGGCAGCAGCTCCTGAAGGTGGCGTTTCCCGTGGAAATACGCGCGACCGAAGCGACATTCGACATTCAATTCGGAAACGTCAAGCGACCGACCCATTGGAATACGAGCTGGGACTTTGCCAAATTTGAAACGGCCGGCCACCAGTGGGCGGACTTATCTGAATACGGATACGGCGTCAGCCTGTTGAATGATTGCAAATACGGCTATGACATTAAAGGAAAGACGATGCGTCTGACTTTAATCAAATCCGCGATCCGACCCGACCCGCTTCAGGATCAGGGGGAGCACGCTTTTATTTACGCTTTGCTGCCGCATGCCGGCGGCTGGTTCGAGGGGAATACGGTCCGTGAGGCGTGGCAGCTTAACAATCCGCTCACGTATGCGACTGGACAACCCGCACAACCGGAAATGTCGCTGTTCCACACGGATGCGGCTAATGTAATGATCGATGCGGTGAAAAAAGCGGAAGATAGCCAGACGGTGGTACTGCGGCTTCACGAGTTTGCTGGCAGTCGAGGAAGGGTGGACATCTCCAGCAGTCTTCCAATTCGGTCATGGCAGGAATGCGATTTGTTGGAGCGCCCGTGCGGCGAGACGTTTACGGAGCCGGTGATTCGTCTTCCGATCACGCCATACGAGATCAAAACGGTACTCATCGAATTTTGAAACGATTGATTTTTATCGATGCATTTTCGAAGCTTGAATCAAATGTTGAATCTACTATTCCTCACTTAAAAGGCCGCCGATTAAGCCACAAGCTTAAAGCGGCTTTCCTTATATCGTCTTTTCAAATCATCTTCGTCGTTGTTCATTCGTGCGCGAGAAGGTATTCCCAATCGGATTACAGCAGGCAATCGCGGTTATGCAGCATTCTTTTTAACAATGAAAGGGGTAGAAATCATGAATGCAAAGGTCGTCGCATTCGGAGACAGCATCACGCGTCTAGGGACGAATAAAGCGGCTCATACGGAGGAGGCTGCTGCGCAGGACAAAACGTACTGGCTTGATGCGCTTGCCGCAAAGTTTTATTGGGAGCTGGTGAACTCTGGAGTTAACGGCGATACGACAAGCAAGGCGATGAACAGAATTCAACATGACGTACTGACTCACGAACCGGATTTTGTGCTGATCAGCTTTGGCATGAACGACCATGTAATGAAGAAAAAGAATGTACCCAACGTCTCGCCGGACCAATATGAAACGAATCTAAGATCAATGGCGCAGATGGTACGGAACAGCGGCGCGGAACCGATCTTTATAACTACAAATTACATTGACGAAAACAAGTACTACACCAGACACGATCCTGCATTTTACGAAGACGTGAATGGAGCGCAAGCGTGGCTCGACAACTACATACAAATCATGCGCAAGGTGGGGGAAGATCTGAAGATTGGTGTGGCCGACGTCAGGGCGGAATGCGATCGGTACGAGCTTCACAAGTTTTCCGTAGACGGCGTTCATCCGAACGCATTGGGACAATCCGTATACGTTAAAGTTGTCGGCGGTTATCTCGAGGCTAATAATGAACGGTGGAAACGGAAGGGATATTCCGTTTGAAATTATGTCCGGACAACGCGAAAAAGGAGTGCATCGCACCCCTATGAGGAAACGTCGATTTCCAGTATGGCAAAACTCCGTCGTTTAGCCCGATTCGGGCAACTATTCCTCGAGCGTATGGGAGAGGATAGTAACGGGCGTACTCACTACCTGCTCCTTCGTATCCGTCAGTTGGATAAAATAAGCAGCCGTACCTTCCGGAATGGCCGCATGAATTTCAGACGCATTGGCGTCGACGGCCGCTTCCGTGCAGTTCCACTGCATTTCGAACCAATCCGACGTATCGGTAGCATAGTACAGCTCCGCTTTAAGCACTGGGTTACCCGAACTATAACCGACGGTAGCCCTTCGTTCACCGCTCTCGTATCGCAATACTTGCGGTAACGGCGTGCCGCCTCGGGTCATTTGATCGGCGAAGCTGTAAATTTCCTGCCTTTTCCAACCTGCGGCGTGCGAATGCCCCAATTCGAAATGAATGCTCATCCCGGAGGCCTGGAACCCGTTCCGAGCGGTCACATAAGACTTGCTGAACAAATGCAGCGGGAAATGCGGATCGCCGCTCCAGGTCAGCCACAGCATCGGGAACGAAACGCGAGGCAAATAAGCGGACGGATCCCATAAATTTTTGATTTTTTGGGAATCATCCGCAGGCATGGCAGCGAAGCTTTGACCGTACTTGTTGCTCGATTCATATAAATATCCGCATCCGTAGACGGGAACGCCGAAAGCGAACCGATCGTCTACACCCGCGACGATGCCGGTTACGATGCCGCCCCAAGATATGCCGGTAATCCCGATCCGGGCGCAATCGACGTGATCCAGTGACCGGAGAAAAGAATGGGCAAGGATGACATCGGCGGCGGCATGATACATCCATTGATCTTCAGTTGGCAGCGCGAAATCTTGGAATTCGCCTTGTCTGGACGGCCCGCTCCATTCATGCTGCGGCCTTGTGCCGTCGCTGTTTTTGGCTGTCGGCAAATGCCCCTCCAAATCCATGGCAATGGCCGCGTAGCCTCTCGCATTCCACAACTGCACCCACTCCTTGAATGCCGTTCCGCCGCCGCCATGCACCAGTACCATCGCGGGAACGGTCTCGCCGGGAACGGCGGCCGGCACGCTATAGTAAGCAAAAAAGCGCGTCGGTCTGCCTTGGTAAGGCATTCCTTCAAGAAGTACCGCCTGGATCTCGTCATCATTCATTTCGTATGCAGGAAACGATTGCGGCGATTGATACAGCTTCTGCAAGTCCCATGGCGAATGATTTGCCTCGTGAGGCGTTCTTGCGTTTTCCATTTCGTATCGTCCTCGCTTTCTCCTCTGTGCCTGTTACATTTCCATATTCGCTTTTGATTAGCGTTATCCTGCCGGCATCGCTGGCAGCAGTGATGCGGAACGGCAGGACAAAACGGACGGCGAATTTTATTTGTACGGCCATTTGGCCAAATCGAATCCGCATTGGCTGCGTACGGACGGTCAGGTGCTTGTGGTGTTTTATGGTTTGCCGCCTGGCAGCCCAAATAAAGCTCAGGTAAGGGAAATGCCGTTTGACAGCGTCCGTCCGTTTGGGTAGAATACTTCGTAATTGAATGACTCTCGATGAAGGAGAAAGTAGTCGGTCGTCGTCGGCAAGCGCAGCGAGCCGGGGATCGTGCAAGCCCGGAGAGGCGGACCGTGCGAAATGGCGCTCCGGAGAGAAGATGGGAAAAGAGCGGGTTCTCTTCAGGAGAACCAAGTAGGGTGGAACCGCGAGAGCTTCGGCTCCCGTCCCTACGTCTGCCACGGCGGCGGACGTAGGACGGGAGCCTTTTTTGCATGACCGCTCCATCGCTCCGGACGGACGCATGCCGAATCTCATTCTCAAGGAGGAGCGATTCGCTATGAACTTTCAGCAAATGACGCTGACGCTGCAGCAGTTTTGGGCGGAGCAAGATTGTATCGTCATGCAGCCGTATGACACGGAGAAAGGCGCGGGGACGATGAATCCGATGACGTTTCTGCGCACGATCGGTCCGGAGCCATGGAACGTCGCCTACGTGGAGCCGTCCCGCCGTCCGGTCGACGGCCGTTACGGGGCCAATCCGAACCGGCTGTACCAGCATCACCAGTTTCAGGTGGTGATGAAGCCGTCGCCCGACCATATTCAAGAGCTTTATCTGGAAAGCCTGAACCGGCTCGGCATCGATCCGAGCCGACACGATATCCGCTTCGTTGAAGACAACTGGGAGGCCCCGACACTTGGCGCTTGGGGACTCGGCTGGGAAGTATGGCTCGATGGGATGGAAATTACGCAGTTCACTTATTTTCAACAAATCGGCGGCATCGATTGCCATCCGGTGGCGGTTGAAATCACCTACGGGATGGAAAGGCTCGCTTCCTATATTCAAGAAAAGGAGAACGTGTTCGATCTGGAATGGGTTCAAGGCGTCACGTATGGGGACGTATTCGGACAGCCGGAATTTGAGCATTCCAAATATACGTTTGAGGTGTCCGATGCCGAAATGCTGTTCCGGCTGTTCTCGATTTACGAGGCCGAAGCGATGCGTGCGGTGAAGGAACATCTCGTATTTCCGGCATACGATTATGTGCTCAAGTGTTCGCATACGTTCAACCTTCTGGACGCTAGAGGCGCCATCAGCGTAACGGAACGGACCGGATACATCGGAAGGGTGCGGAACTTGGCACGCTCCGTTGCTTCCGCTTACTTGCAGGAGCGGGAACGGCTCGGATTTCCTTTGCTGAAGGAAAGGGGGCAGCGCCATGCCTAAAGATTTGCTTCTCGAGATCGGCCTGGAAGAGATGCCGGCCCGGTTTGTACGCGCGGCGATGGAGCAGTTGAAGGAAAAGACGGAGAACTGGCTGAACGACAGCCGTCTTTCCCACGGCGGGATCAAAGCTTATGCGACGCCGCGTCGGCTTGCCGTATGGGTCAAGGATGTGTCTGACAGGCAAAGCGATATCAACGAGGAAGTGAAGGGCCCTCCGCGGCGCATTGCGTTGAATGAATCCGGGGAGCTGAGCAAAGCCGCGCTCGGATTTGCGCGGAATCAGGGCGTGGAGCCGGAAGCGCTGTTCTTTCGGGAGCTGGACCGCGTACCCTATTTGTATGCGCGCAAGCTCGGCAAAGGCTTCGAGACGTCGCTGCTGCTGCCGGAAGGGCTGTCCACTCTCGTAACATCGCTCGCCTTTCCGAAAAATATGCGATGGGGCAGCCATGAGCTTCGCTTCATTCGACCGATTCGATGGCTCGTCGCGCTTCACGGTTCGGACATCGTCGATTTCGAAATTACGGGCGTAGCCTCTGGCAACGTGACTCGCGGTCACCGGTTTCTCGGACAAAACGCAGTGGTCGGAGAGCCTTCTCTGTATGTTGAATTGATGAGAGCGCAGCACGTGATCGCCGATGTCGAGGAGCGCCGCCATCTGATAGTTTCCGGGATGGAGGCACTCGCTGCGGAGCGCGGCTGGCGTATCGACATCCAGAAGGATTTGCTGGAAGAAGTGTTGTTTCTGGTGGAGACGCCTACGGTTCTCGCCGGCTTGTTCGACCCATCGTTCCTCCGCATCCCGCAGGAGGTGCTGGTTACTTCGATGCGGGAGCATCAAAGGTATTTCCCCGTGCTCGATCAAGCGGGAAAGCTGCAGTCGTACTTCGTGACCGTACGCAACGGGGGGAGTCAGTCGCTGGACATTGTGGCAAAAGGAAATGAGAAAGTGCTGCAGGCGCGGCTGTCCGACGCGAAGTTTTTTTACGAGGAAGATCAAAAGCTCGTCATCGCGGATGCGCTCTTGAAGCTGGAACATATCGTCTACCACCAAGAACTTGGCACGATGGCCGACAAGGTACGGCGTATCCGAACCATTGCTGACCGGCTTGCACAGCAATTGCACTTCAATGAAGCGGTGCGCAATGACGTCAGCCGCGCTGCGGACATTTGCAAATTCGATCTCGTCACCCAAATGGTATACGAATTTCCCGAACTGCAGGGCATGATGGGCGAAGATTATGCCCTGCTAGCCGGAGAGAGGGAGGCGGTAGCCCGTGCCGTGAACGAGCATTATTCCCCGCGCAACGCGGCCGATCAGCCGCCGGCGTCCGTCGTCGGAGCGATCGTCGGGATCGCTGACAAAATCGATACGATCGTCGGCTGCTTCTCGATCGGCATGATACCGACAGGCTCGCAAGATCCGTATGCGCTTCGCCGGCAATCGGCGGGCATCGTCAGAACGCTGCTTGCGCATAGTCTGGAGCTGACGCTGCCGGAGCTGTTCCGCATCGCGCTGGACGCGCATGCCGGTCGCGGACTTGCTCGGGAGATATCAGACATCGTCCGGGACTTACGGGAATTTTTCGCGCTGCGGGTCAAAAACGCGCTAACCGAGCAAGGCATACGCACCGACATCGTCGATGCCGTTCTCGGTGCGGGTACGGAAGATGTGCGGCGAACGCTGCTTCGGGCCGAGGCGCTGGAAGCGGCGGCTTCGGGGGACAACAAGGAGCGGTTCCGTCCTTCGCTGGACTGTTTCCATCGCGTCTGCGGCTTGGCAGCGAAAGCGGAGGGGCGGCGGGTGGATGCCGGTTTGTTCGCGGACCCGGCAGAATCGGCGCTATACGAAACGTGGCAGGCGGCTCACGCGCAATACATGAGGGCGAATGCCGAGGCTTGCATGGGAGATGCGCTGCTTGCATTGTCTTCGCTTTGCGACCCGGTAACCGTCTTCTTCAATTCCGTAATGGTCATGACTGAGGACGAAGCGCTGCGCTGCAATCGGCTTGCGCTGCTTGCGAATGTGGCGGAAGACGTGAAATCATTCGCCGATTTCTCGAAAATCATGGGTTAAGGTAAAATTTCGGGGGGCTGCTGCGGTAGCTCCCTTGGCGTGCATATGCAGCAAACGCAAGCGCGCCTCAAGATTAAGGAAACCGGTCAATCGCTGTGCGCCGCTCATAGGGGATCGGCTCCCACCAGCCTTTTTTCAAAGCGTCACCGTACCACTCCGGCGAAAAACAAAATTTTGTCTCTTTGGCGATGGAAACGATCTTATCGATATCGTACTCGACCTTACGAAACGACAGAGAGCCGTCTGCGGTGTCGAGAATCGTATAGGAAGCCCTCCAATCGCCGTCCAGCGAAAAACCGACCGCTCCCGTATTCACAAACGCTTTTTGATGCGACCGGAACAAAAAAGGCGTATGTATATGTCCCATAATGATCCAATCTGCTTGCACCTCATCGATATGCTTCGCAAGATGCTCCATGGTATCGCCAGGCCGAATGGCGGCATTGCAATCCTTCGGCGTGCCGTGAACGAAAAGAAACGATTGGCCGTCGGACTCGATTCGATATTCCATCGGCAAATGCAATAAATACGTCAAGTCGGCTTGATCCATCCGGTCGGTATGCCAAGTCAAGTAAGGATGCGCTGCCGCGGGCTGCGACGTAGAGCTGCTGCCGTTACAGGTATGGCCCGCCGCCTCGAGCAGATACAAATCCGTATTTCCATAGACGCAAGGTATGTGCAGCTCGCGGATTTTTCGGATGCACTCGCTCGGAGCAGGGCCTTTATATGCGATATCCCCAAGGCAAATGACGGTATCGACCGATTGCGTTTCGATATCCCGCAGCACGGCGTCAAGCGCGACAATGTTTCCGTGCATATCGGAAATAGCGGCAATTTTCAAATGGACCAATCCTCCACAATAGGAAGTTTTACTACCACCCCGAGCCGATTTCTACTTACCGGCCTATCAACACAGTCCTATCTTCAGCCGAAGATCACATACCGTCGCTCCTGCGCCTGAACTCCCTTGGTCCGACGCCCGTAGTCCTTTTAACGAACCGCGAGAACGAAAAAATATCTTTGAATCCAAGCTCTTCGGTAATGTCCGATATATTAAATTCGCTGTACTGCAGCATTTCTTTAACTTTTTCCATTCGCACCCGGTCGATGAACGATTTCAAATTTTCGCCGGTATGCTGCTTGAATTGATTGGATAAATGACTGCGCGTATAAGACAAGCGATTGGCAAGTTCGTCTACGGTTACCGGTTTGCCGTTCTTCTCCCTCACGATGTCGGATACCGTCCGCACCAACTTGCTCGCATCGTCTTCGGCATGGCCGTTATCGTCCGAGCGAAGGTATATGAACAACGCATCGATCAGCGCTTCCACGAACGCTTTTTCATACGGCCTCAGGACGGTACCGGTCACCATCGTTTGGAGAGAGGCGCTGAATTTTTCCGTAAACACCGACTTCCGGATGACGCCGCCCGGCCCTGCAATATCCGTTCCGCTGCGTTCGAATTTCAGGCTGATCCAAGCCGTTCCGGGATCGTCATAGCAGAACTGATGCTCTCGATAGGGGGGGATCCACAGCATATCCCCGGCATTCAGTGCCTCGCTCTCACCGTTCAACGTGTAGACGATACGCCGGCGCGTGGCAAGTTCCACCTGCCAGAAAGGATGCGAATGCAAGCCGGTTTTACCGGCGCTCTGTCTTACGGTTTTATAGAAAGTGAGCAGATTCGTGCTCATACGTGAGGCCACCTCCCTATAAGCTAAACAATATCAAGAATCATACAAAACGACAAGTAATGAAGCGATTTTGCCATTCGTTCCATATGCCGGCGATGGTATATTTGTTTTGAAAACATAATGGAAAGGTTGTGCCGTTCAAGATGGTCCAAATTGGAGTGTTATTGCCGATTAGCATGCAAAAAGCTATATTTTCCGAAGCTAGCCGCAACGATCTGGAAGCGGTTGCAAATGTTCGTTGGAATGAAACGGACGAACAACTGAATGATGAGCAAGCATGCGAATTCCTTCAAGGTTGCGAAGTGTCCATCGGCTCATGGAGAACGCCGAAGCCGAGCAAAGCGATTCTGGAGGCATGTCCTACGATTAAGCTTTGGGAGCATGCAGCCGGGTCGGTCAAAGCTTTTTTTACCGATGAACTGCAAGGAAAAGAGATCATGATAGCTTCATGCGCCCCGGCGATCGGGAGAACGGTCGCGGAGATGGTTCTCGGCGAAATGATTATCGGCCTGCGCCGCATTATTCCGAATGCGCAGAGCAACCGTACGGAGCGGAGAACGCCCGTGCCGAATAAGCTGTATTTGGCGGCAGCGACCGTCGGTATCATCGGCGCATCGCAAGTCGGGCGGTATTTTCTGCAGCTCGTGCGTCCATTCGGCCCGCGGGTGCTGCTCTACGATCCGTACATCACGCATGAAGCGGCGGCGCAATTGGGCGCAACGAAAGTCGATTCGCTGCTGGAGCTGTGCGCACAATGCGATGCCATCACCATGCATACACCGATGACCGATAGTACGAGGCAAATGATGGGGGCTAAGGAATTTCAGGCGATGAAAGACGACGCCGTATTCATCAATTCCTCGCGCGGGGGCTGCATCGACGAGCGGGCGCTCATTGCGGAATTGGAAAAAGGCCGTCTGTTCGCTTTCCTCGATGTCTCCGATCCGGAGCCGGCGGATATGGACAATCCGATCCGAACGATGCCGAATGTCATTTACACGTCCCATCTGGCCGGCGGTCAAAGCTACCATATCGGCAATCAGGTTGTGGAAGACGTTAAGGCGTATTTGAGCGGGCAAAAGCCGAAAATGGTCGTCACCTGGGATATGCTCGACCGGCTCGCCTAACCATATTCGGGAGGTATGACCTATGAAGGAGATAACATACTCGCTGTTCCCTAAGTTTTTCCAAAGCTGTAGTGCGGATCAACTGGCGGAGATCGCTTTGGATTGCGGATTTGATGCCGTGGATCTCGTTGTACGCGACGGCTATTGGGTAACGCCGGAGCGTATGGCGGAGGAAGCGGCGGCGTTTGTCAAAACGATGCAGCGGCATAAGCTGAACGTCACGTTCGCGACAACAGGTTATTCGCCGGAGATGCTGTCCGAGGACGATACGCCTTTGCGGGTGATGGCGGAGAATGGCATTGCGAGTTTTCGCATGTCGTATTTTTCATATCAAGCAGACGAAGATTTGTTTGCGCAGATGGAGAAGGCGCGCATTCAGATGCAGCGCATGGCCGAGCTTTGCGAAAAGTTTCGCGTCAAGGCGGTGTATCAGGTGCACCACGGCGATCGTATGCTGATCCAGCATACGTATGAGGCGTTGGCCCTGATCAAAGACTTGCCGTCCGAATATATTGGCATTATGCCGGATCCAGGCAACCAATTTCATGAAGGTTCGGACAACTGGAACAAGGCGATTGCCGGTTTGGGAAGCTACGCTGCAGCCGTGGGCGTGAAGGACGGCACATTCCGGTTTCGTCCCGAAGATGCAGCTTTGCCGAACAAAGGCTGGTCCAAGGTATGGACTCCGTGCCAGGAGGGGGTTACCAATTGGCATGTGATCGCCAAGGCGCTGCGCAAAGCGGGTTTTCAAGGCGTGTTCAACTTTCAGCCATTCTACCATAGCGGCAGCCTCGACCTGTTGATTCCCGCATTAAAGGAAGAAGTGCGGTATATTACGAAGGTGCTGGAGCAAACGGAGGTCGCCGATGAAGCCGTATGATATAATGGTAAAAGGACTTGAGCTGTACTACTTGCCCGTGCAAACGCGCGTCCCCTTGAAGTTCGGATCTGAAGTGCTTACGAGCGTGACCTGTGCCAGAGTGTGCGTTCGAACGGAAAACCGGCGCGGTGAACAGGCGGAAGGGTGGGGCGAAACGCCGCTCAGCGTACAATGGGTGTGGCCGAGCACGCTGGGTTACGACGTTCGCGAGCGTGCGCTCAAACGCATGTGCGAACTAATCGCCAAAGATTTGGCCGATTGGAAGGAGCAAGGACATGCGTTCGAGCTCGGTCACTCGTATCAAAAGCAGCGTCTTCCCGAACTGGTTGGCGCCTTTAATGCGACTTCGGGCTTGCCCGAGCCGATCCCGTATTTGGCGGCGCTCGTCTGCTTTTCCCCCTTTGACATCGCCTTGCATGACGCCTACGGCGTTACGAATCAGATTCCCGTCTACGAAACGTACAAAGCCCAATATATGAACGCGGATTTATCCGCTTATCTGGAACCGGCAGCCGGGTCAACGATCCGGTTTGACGAATTGTACCCCGAGCACTTTTTTGCGGCTCCGCCTGCCAAGGAGTTGGTCGCTTGGCATTTGGTCGGCGGCAAAGACTTGCTGTTCAGACATGAGCTGACCGGGAACGAGCGCGATGACGGGTATCCGTATACGCTGGAAGATTGGATTGAGCGGGACGGCTTGCAATGCTTGAAAGTGAAGCTCGCGGGCAACGATGCGGCTTGGGATTATACCCGCCTCGTTCAGGTCGGTGAAATTGCCCTTGCCAGACAGGTGCAGTGGCTGACCGCCGATTTCAATTGCCAGGTTACGGACTGCGAGTACGTGAATGACATATTGGACCGATTGCTGCTGGAACATCCGGCTATTTACAAATCGATTTTGTACATCGAGCAGCCGTTTCCTTACGATTTGGAGGCGAATCGTCTCGATGTTCGCAGCGTCAGCGCCAGGAAACCGCTCTTTATGGACGAGAGCGCCCACGACTGGGAACTCGTGAAGCTCGGCCGGGAGCTCGGATGGACCGGCGTCGCGTTGAAAACTTGCAAGACGCAAACGGGAGCGCTGCTCAGCCTTTGCTGGGCCAAGGCGCATGGGATGACGCTGATGGTTCAAGATTTGACGAATCCGATGCTGGCGCAAATCCCCCATGTTCTCTTGGCTTATTACGCAGGCACGATTATGGGAGTAGAGACGAACGGGATGCAATTTTATCCCGAAGCGTCCGGGTACGAAGCCCGAGTTCATCCGGGATTATACCGGAGGCAGCAAGGCAAGGTGCAGCTTGACAGCATTTCAGGCAGTGGGTTCGGTTACCGCGCCGGGCAAATGGAGAGGCCGCTGCCGGAGCCCACAGCTCGTTATTAGACAGCAAAAAGGCGGTGATTCCGGTGAAACCGGGAAATGGCAAAGTCAACATCGGCATAATCGGAATGGGAAATATGGGGCAGCTGTACATGGAGCAGCTGTCCAAGATGGATCGCTGCCAGGTCGTGTCGATCTGGAGCCAGAAAGAAGAAAAAGTCAGGAAGTTGTCCGCGGAACATCAAGTGCAGGGCTATACCGATTACATCGCTTTATTGGATGCCGGGGACGTAGATGCGGTGATCCTGGCTACGCCCCATTATCAGCATACGCAAATGGCGATCGAAGCGCTGCGCAGAAACATCCACGTACTCGTCGAGAAGCCGGTCGCCGCGCATACAAGGGACGCAGAACGCATGATTACCGCGCATGAAGAGCAGAAACGGCACAACCCCGATCTTGTATTCGCCGCCATACACCAGCAGCGGACGAACGAGCATTGGCGCAAAGTCAAGGAGATGATACAGGACGGCAAATTTGGAAAATTGATGCGCTACTCCTGGATCAATACCGGCTGGTTCCGTCCGCAGGCTTACTTCAACGTCGGCAATTGGCGCGGAACGTGGTCGGGAGAGGGCGGAGGCGTCCTGTTGAATCAATGCGCGCATAACCTGGACATCTTGTGGTGGTTGTTCGGGCTGCCGCAATCGATCACGGCGACGGCCTCGTTCGGAAAGTACCACCATATCGAGGTCGAGGACGAAGTACAGGCCCTACTGCAGCATGATGGGGGACTGGTCGGCAGCTTTATCGCTTCCACTGCCGAGTGTCCCGGCACCGACCGGCTCGAAATCGTAGGCGAACATGGGAAGCTGGTTTACGAAAACAAAAAAATCGTGATGCATATCAACGAGGAATCGGCTCTTGACTATATTCAGCAGTCGCAGCGAGCTTTCGGCACGGTGAAAAGTCACGTGGAGGAGCTTGAGTTCGCCGGAAAGGCGGGCCCGGGGCATGAGCAAATATTGGAAGACTTCGTTCAGGCCATCCTCGAACGGAGAGCCCCGCTCGTTCCCGCGGCCGAAGGCCTGAACTCGCTGATGATCATCAATGGAATGGTGCTGTCGGCATTGCGCGAAAGCAAGATTCGCCTTCCGCTGGACGGTGGAGAATTCGAGCGCACGCTCCAAAGTCTTATTGAACAATCTACCTACAGCAAACCGGTAACGGATCACGCTGAAGTCAAAGTGGATGTAAAAGATTCGTTTCGCTAAAGGTACAGCCGATTCGCATCTGGGCAAATATGGGACGCTGTTATATAATGGGTGAATTCAAGCTCCGCCACTTATGCATGTAGAAACATGGTGATATCGATGAACGGACAACCGGCAGGCGGCGGCAAATGGCTGCTGCTGTTGTTCATGTTGTGTCTTCTTTGTTCCGGCTGCGTACAGAAGCACGTCGACTTTGCAGAACCGCCGAGCGCGCCTGATAAAGCAAGCGATCTGACGCCGGGCGCCGTACAAAAGCGGCGTCTTCAAGGCGATGCCGCGATGGAATATTATATTTACGTTCCGCGAAAAGGAGGCGATGGCGCGAAACTTTTCGTGACCGTGCACGGCGTTTCCCGAGACGCCGACCTGCATGCCGAGAAATTCGCGTCGTTGGCCGAACAATACGGCGTCGTATTGATCGCTCCGGTTTTTTCAAGCAAACGATTCCCAGGCTACCAGCAGCTCGGGAATAAGGAGCAAGGGAACCGCGCCGACCAGGCGCTCATGAAGATCGCGGCCGAGGCGGGGCAACTGTCCGGCGCCCAATCGGACCGACTTTATTTATTCGGTTTCTCCGGGGGCGGGCAATTCGTCCACCGGTTTGCCATGGCGTTTCCGGAACGGGTGGCGAAGCTGAGCGTAGGCTCGGCGGGTTGGTATACATTTCCCGATCCGAAGCTGCCTTATCCGCAAGGAATCCAATCGGTACCCGATCTTCCCGGCGTCCAATTCGATGCGAACGCATTCCTGAAAATCCCCACTCTTGTTACGGTGGGGGAGCGCGATACGACGAGAAACGATCCGCTGGAGAAAGACCCCGAGATCGATGCGCAGCAAGGCTTGACCCGGGTCGAACGGGGAAAGCGATGGGCTCAAGCGATGAAGGAAGCAGCGAATGCGGAAGGGATTACGGCGGATTACCGATTCCAAACCGTTCCGAATGCGGGTCACAACTTCGAAAACTGCATGGATAAGGGAGGAATGGGGAAGAGCGTCTTTGAATTTCTGTTTGGCACCGCGCCTGTATAGCAGGAGCGGCCCGACCGTACGCTGCACCGCTTCCACCGGTTGGAATGGGGTATGCTGGGGTGTGCGGCACGCATCATTCGCATCCAGCGACGCCTGAGCGTATAATCCTCTCCTTTGTGACTTGAACGAGCTCCTCATACAGCCGGGACTTCATGGACTGCAGTTCCGCATCTCCCGGCTTTGACTCCGCCGAATTCATTACGTTCCGATCGGTCCACCATACCGGACCTCTCGGCTCCGCTTCGTCATTCCTCCCAGGCAGCATAATACATCCACTGTAATACATCGCGGGCCGAATCATAATGGATTTTTGTTGCGCGATTCCAAAATACGGCACATTGCAGCCTAATACAATTTGACTGAGGATATCCCCAATGGACCCTAGCATAGATTCAAATCTGATCACGTTATTGTCGGATATTCGGCGTACTGCAAGTTTTGACAACTATGAATTTCTGCTTAAAGGCCATTCGAACGCCAAGAAGGTCATTCTTTTTCAGTCCGGCGAACCGGTCTATTTGCTGCGCGTATATGACGCAGATTCGTTTGCGCGCCGCTCAGAGGAATACGATTACCTCGAGCGGCATTACAATCATGGCGTGAATTGCCAAAAGCCGGTTGCAATCGGTTTGGCTGACGAGCTGAAGCTTTGTTATTTGTTATTGACGTATACGGAAGGGCAGAGCGGCGAAGAAGCGCTACCCGGCCTATCGCCGGAATCACAATATATGCAAGGCGTGGAAGCGGGAAAGCAATTGCGAATCATTCATATAGTCGAGCCGAAAGTTCCTTTCCGTTGGGCGGATAAACGATACGGGAAATACGTTAACAAAAAGGAAGTGCTCCGAGAGCTGAATTTGAACTTCTACAAGCAGCATGAGATCGAATCGTTTATAGAACGCCACTTTCATTTGCTCGAGTCCAGCCCGGTACGATTTCAACATGACGATTTTCATCCCGCCAACATGATATTTAAGGATGGCCGGCTTAACGGCATCATCGATTTCAGCCGGTTTGATTGGGGCGATCCGTGGGAGGAGTTTTTCAAGCTTCCCAAATATACTTGCTGCGTAAGCAAACCGTTTGCCCGGGGGCAAGTTCAAGGCTATTTCGATGGACGGATTCCGGACGAGTTTTGGTTGAAATACCATTTGTTCGTGGCGCTCAATCAGCATGCCACTTTGATCGGCGGCTATCAGAGCCAAAGAGTAGAAGAAACGCAGGAGAAAATACAGCGGACGATTCAGTCGCATAATTTTGCGGATGGGGGACCGCCGAGTTGGTTTATATGTAAAAATTTTTTTAGTTGACATTATCTGACTTAGGAAATATGATGGTTATAATCATATGAGCATACGGCAAAGGCTTGAGTCCTGGAGAAAACCTTATCCGTAATCATATCCTTCCATTGTCATGGGTCGGGGGTATGTTTACTAGGATAAGGTTTTTTGTCACTATACGTTGTTAACGTTCTCAAAAGCGGTGACGGCCTACAGTTCGAATAGCGTTCGCTTGTTTTTTGGAGGCTGCAGTGCATCTTGTAAGCGTTTTAATTGGCGGTAAGTGGAAGAGTGCGTTGACGGTGTTCGTTTTGCAGTACATGGGCAGGGGGAGCTTGATTCAGAAGCGGCCATTTTGAAAGCGCATCAATTTTATCGGAAGCACTTACATTGCCAATTTCCTAATCGGAGGAAATATTTACAATTGCTTATCATTTCCCAAACATGGCTTTAACAATCCTCAATTATGATAGGAAAGGTTCTTAGCTTGTCTGCTGTTAAAGGCCGTTGTCGCCGGAGTTTTTGCGCAAGATGAATATCCGGAGGCAAACGCTTGAGGGGAGGTGATGGAAATACCGAGCATCCGAGTGCTGGGATGAACGGGACGACATGAGCCGTATACTTTAACGTTTTTTGACTATCATAACACATTCATCAAAAGGGGAGTACAAACATGGGTAATCATTACAAAAAAATGACTGTGGCCATGCTTGCCGGCATGATCGCATTGACCGGGTGTTCTTCAGGCAGCAAGCCTGCCGAACCAAACAAAGCGGCGCAGGAAGCCGAAGTGAAAGTATCTACCGATCCGGTCACTTTGAAGTTTTATGTTAATGTAACAAGACTTTCGCCTGTGGAGTTCCAGACGTTCTTCGTCGAACCGCTTAAGAAGAAGTATCCGCACATTACGCTTGAAAAAATCGAAGGGGACCTGGAGAAGCTTATTGTCGCCGGAGAAGTACCGGATCTTATTTTTTCCGACAACGATTGGCACATGCCGCTAGCGGCTCTGGATCTTCCTGCGGACTTGACCGATCTGGTCGCGAAATTCAAGCTTGACCTGAACCAATTTATCCCGGAAACAATTCAAGCCGTCCGAAATCTCGATTCCAAGGGGAAAGAGCTTCAGGGCATTCCGTTTAGTAGAAATACGGGAGCTTTATTTTACAATAAAGACATTTTTGACAAGTTCGGGGTTCCATACCCGAAGGATGACATGCTCTGGAGCGATGTGTTGGATTTGGCCCGTAAATTGACAAGACAGGCGGACGGCGTTCAATATATCGGCTGGGATCCGCGTTTTCCTGACCATATCATCAGCCCATATACGCAGCCGTTCGTAGATCCGAAGACGAATAAAGCGCTCGTGGATATTCCGATGTACAGGAAAATTCTTGAGCTGTTCCAGGCCAACTACAACATTCCCGGTGTAGTCAATGGGAAATCGTATGCCTATGCAGAGGCTACGTTTATGAAGGAAAAGAGATTGGCCATGGAAGCGGACTGGGTATCGAAATTGATCAGCCAGCTTCTCGAAGCGGAAGAGACCGGCGGCGCTCCGAACTGGGATATCGTAACGAATCCGACCTTTGAGGATGCGAAAGGGAAGGGACGTCATGCGCTGGCAGATATGCTGGTCATTACGAAACCAAGCAAGCATAAGGAACAAGCGATGCAAGTGATCCAGATGCTCACTTCCAAAGAGTCGCAGCTGCAAATTAGTAAGTTTTCCCGGATTCCTGTCCTGAAAGATCCGGATCTCGTAAAAGCATTCGGTACGGAGAGCCCTCTGCTGAAAAACAAAAATTTGGCGGCCATTTTCAAATATCCAAATACGCCGACGCCGCCGCCAAACAAATATGACAAAGATGTGCAAACGCTGATTCGTAACATGCGGGCGGAGCTCGCTATAAACAAGAAGGATATCAACACGGTGCTCAGAGAAACACAGGATGCTGCCGACAAGAAAATTGCCGAATTGATGAAGCAATAAGCGAGCTTGTGCTTGTAAAAAAAGAAACATGCATAGGAATCCGGCATTAAACAGACAAACACTGACCCGCGCGGTCAGTGTTTGTTGCATTTTCATTCGTTTTATTTTTTAGAGCTTTCAACGACCTTGGTGACGCCTTCCTCCACCTCGCGGAACGCCGTATTGATGTCTTTTTTGCCGAGCGCCATATCGATCAGCGGTGCCCGGAACGCTTTTTCCGCATCCCCGTCATATACGGCTTTGGGTGAAATCGGAGCGAACTTGTTGTAAAACACCGATTTCAAGTTTTTGTTCTTCGCATTGCCACCTTGCCCGTACACGTCTTTCACTTTTTTATCCGTTAACACGGGCATAATGCCCGATTTGGACAGCTCCGTCTGAAACTCTTCGGAAACCAAAAATTTGATGACTGCCATAGCCGGATCTTTTTGCTTGCTGATGCTAGTGATGCTGAAGAACGTCGGGTACGATTGGGAACCTACGCCGGGAAGCTCTTTAAATGTCGGATATGCAACCATATCCCAGTTGAGGCCGGACAAATCTTTTTGCACGAACATATACGATTGATAACCGTACATCGCAAGAACCTGATCTTTCCAGAACATCGCATCCGCTTCCGGCAGCAGGTTTCTTTGCTGAATGCTGGTACGGAACGCATCCAGCTCGGCCGGCTTTAAAATCGCCGATTCGTATATCGTTTTCCAACGCGGATCGGTAATCGTCGCTTTCTCGGTTTTCGGATCGACGTAAGGCAGCGAAAACGAGTTTAGACGGAAGTAATGAATGTTGGACATGCCGAAGCCCAAATACTGCTTGCCGTTCTCGAAACGGGTCAGCTTTTTGTTCAGCTCGACCACATCGTCCCACGTCATCCCGTCTTTTGGATAAGGCACGCCGAAGCGGTCGAAGATGTCCTTGTTGTAAAACAACGCCATATTGTTGTTGGAAACAGGCAGCCCGTACATTTTACCGTCGGATATCATCTTGATCGCGTCGATCGTCGTCGGCTCGAATTTGCCCAGATCGACTTTATTTTTTTGGATGAGCGGCGTCATGTCGTATTGCAGATTGTACTTGATCAGACCGCCGACGAATTGTCCTACCGACTCCCAGTATATGTCGATCGGGGCATTCGCCGCCATCAAGGTGTCCAATGTTTGTTCTTTTGTTTTTTGCAGGTACGTAATTTTGTAATTCGGAAATTTTTTGCGGATCGCATTACCGAACCGTTCGTCGAAACTTTCGACGGGATCGCCGCTGTTGGAGTAAAATACCAAATCGGCGGGCGCGTTCGGATCGAATGACTGGCTTTGTTTATCGGGATTGGTCCCGGTGCCGGCACTGCATCCGGCTAATAGGCTTATAATTACAATGGAAGCTGCGGCAGAGTTGAATTTGGACATTAGCTTCACCTCTTGTTAGGAGTGGTCATTGGATTCAATAAGAACTATTCCAGCTGCATGCGTAAGCTTTGAATTACTTTAGGATGCGGCTCCCAAGCGTATTTCCCCGACAGCTTTATCTGACGGTGCTGCTGCTTATAAGTGCCGCACGCCTCTTCCAACCTGTCGATCTTAGAACGTACGTCTTGGACAGTGATGGCGAGTGGATCATGGCGAATCAAGCGAATGGCGAAGTAGGCCGCTTTGTATAAGCGGTACAGCTCTTCCCAGGAGCGCAGCGCGTGCATTCCTTGAAGCCACTGCGGATGACGATCGAACTGCGAGGCATGGCGCTCCATATAAGCTAAAATGACATCGAGATAAAAGCGGGTCTTCTCGTCATCGGCCTGCAAAATGCGAATCCATTCCTTCGTAGGACGGTCGCACAGCTGTTCGGCCAGCCGGTCTTTTGAAGCGGACGTCCAGACGGGAAGCCGGTCGGCATTTCCGTCCTTCAAATGGGTTCGAGCGTAGTCGTGCTCCGGAAGATTGGAATGATTCGCGAGCCACAGCTTTTGAGGGAACAGCATCCGCCGTACGACTTCCGTCGCTAAGCCAAGGAGATGCGCAGCTCCGGGAAAATGTTCTTTCTCCCATTCGCTAACGATTTGTTCCAGCCGAATCTCCGGATTGGCGGCGTATTTGGCGAAAACTTGCAGTTCCAGCTGGCCCCAAGGCTTGTAGATAGCGCTGTTGCCGGCATCGGCATCGTATCGGTCCAGCCGGAGACAGCATGTGTCGATGCCGGACTGCCGGGCGCACTGAATGCGCTTCAGCAGCAGCTCCGGTTCGGCGAAGGGCAGCACGGTCTGCATCTCATATTCATGACCCAGATCGAACTCGATCCACTGCTGCTTGGGGCGAACTTGTCCCAAAACGGGATTGTCGGGATAGTATGGATGCCAGTCATGGGGGACGCATTTGCTCATGACAGCCACTTCATCGTTCAGCGAGCGGATGGCCGACAGCATGTCCCCAATCTCTTTTTCCCTGTACACGAAATCCCGAACGCCAGGCGAGCGTTCATCCGCTTGCACGTCTCAAGCATACAGTCGACCAATTGCCGGGTTTTGCGCATGAACGCGTCGCTGCCGGAATGCAAGGAATCCACATTCTTGTTTTTGTAAACCTCGTACTGTGTTTCCGCAAATGTGAGCACCAATCCGTCCAATCCGGTAAGAAGCGTACTCAGGAAAGCTTCGTACTTCCGCTCCAGATGAGGCGGTAACCGGGGATGATCGAGATCCAGCCGGCCGTCATGAACGCAATCTTCCGGAGGATCGTAAATTTCATGTGTCCAGCACCAAATTTGAAACCGATGGTTTTTCAGGAGTCCGACGATTTCTTGCACTTGGGCAAGCCGTTCCGAGTCGTTCATCACATCATCCGCGTGGTGGACAAGCCGATGGCTCAGATGAAACGCGCGTACGCCGCCATAACGTTCGGCCAGCAGGGCCGCATCTTCGAGGTACTGCTTATGAAGCGTCAATGGAAGGTAGTGCAGGTTCATTTGCGAAGGAACTCACCTCTTTATATCCATTTGAAAAGGCTTACAATATTGTTTATTATATTGCAATACAGTGTTATATTCTTGGATCAATATTGCCGAATTTGCCGTATTCTTACCTTATATTGCGATAGCAGCGATATGGAAGAAGGAGTGGTTGGATGCAGGAACAAAGAGTTTTTCAATATGACAACGCATCGCGTACGTTCCATTTTAGCTATTTGATCCGCAAAGGATTGTACGACCAGAAGAAAAGCCACCTGCATGAACATAGCTACGAAATCTATTATTTGCTGTCGGGGAAGCGGAATTATTTTATTCAGGATCGGGTGTATGCCGTACAGAAAGGCGATCTGATCATCATTAACAAGAAGGAACTGCATCACACGGCGGATCGCGGCGAGCCGGGGCATGAAAGGCTGTTGATCAATGCCGCGGAACCGTTCGTTCGTCCCGCAATCGACCCCGGAGCGCCGGCGCTGCTCCCTTTTCACCGGGGATCGGGAGTGCTGCGGCTAAACTTGGAGGAACAGTCCGCTGTAGAAACGCTGATGCTCCGGATCATGGACGAACTCAAAGGAAAGCAAGCGGGCTATGAGCTCTATGCCGAGGCGCTGCTCACGGAACTGTTGCTTCTCATTTACCGATGGGAGGAACGCTACGTCTCGCAGGACGCCCCTTCCCAGGACAATTTGCAGGAAAAAATAACGCAGGTGGCCCGGTATATTTCCACTCACTATAAAGAAGACATTACGCTCGAAAAGTTGTCCGATCATTTTTTCATCAGTCCGTACTATTTGTGCCGCATATTCAAAAAATTGACGGGGCTCAGCGTGGTCGAATATGTTCAATTGGCCAGAATGAGGGAAGCGAAACGGCTGCTCGAGGAAACGAACGAGAAGATTATCGACATTGCGGAAATGGTCGGTTATGCCAGTGTAGGCCACTTTAACCGGGTATTCAAAAAAACGGCGTTCATTACTCCGCTGCAATTTCGAAAGAGAATGAGGAAGCAGGCGAGGTAACGAAGGAGCATTTTCAGCGGGCATTCAGCTAATCTTTAACAACCATTAAGTTTATATTCATTTCTATTTCATAATTTCATTCTATTATTTAAAGCGTAGGGTAAATTATCCAGGTGAGAGGCGGATTACATATGAACAGCAAAAATAAAAAAATAATTGCCAGTGCCATTGCGGCGAGTTTTTTGATCGGGGCCGGTTTTGTCGGAGTGCATTCCCAAGTGTTGGCGGCAGATACAGGCACAGGCGACGCTGCAAAAGAAAAGTCGGATGCAGGCAAGGGCAAGGCCGGTATGGAACGCGGCAAAGGCTTTGACGTCAAGGGGCAACGGATGGGCGGTCACGGAATTGGCTTTGGCGGCGGCAACCTGGTGAAAGAAACGGCAACGGTACTCGGCGTTGAAGTAAGCGCGGTCATGGATGAGCTGAAGCAAGGGAAGACGCTGGCGCAAATCGCCGAAGCGAAGGGACTGGCGCTTGACGCGTACGTGCAAAAGCTGGTCGATGCGCAGACGAAAGCGATCGATGAGCAGGTTGCCGCAGGGAAGCTCAAGCAGGAGCAGGCGGATAAGCTGAAAACCGGCCTTGCCGAGCGTTTAAATAAGGAAGTCACCAATAGTGGTTTCGGGAAAAAAGGGTCTTCCATCATCGGGGGCGTTTACGACAAAATGCAGCAAGGCCGGGGGCCTGGTTTCGGCTTTGCGGGCGGTAATCTGGTGAAAGAAACGGCAGCGATCCTGGGCGTGGAAGAGAGCGCGGTGCAGGATGAGCTGAAGCAAGGGAAGACGCTGGCGCAGATCGCCGAGGCCAAAGGACTGGCGCTGGATGCTTACGTGCAAAAGCTGGTCGATGCGCAAACGAAAGCGATCGATGAACAGGTTGCGGCAGGGAAGCTCAAGCAGGAGCAGGCGGATAAGCTGAAATCCGGTCTTTCCGATCGAATCAAAAAGTCGGTAGAGAGCAAAAGCTTCGGCGGTCCGGAGAATCATCCCGGCGGTCATGGATTTGGCTTTGCGGGAGGCAACCTGGTGAAAGAAACGGCAACGATCCTGGGCGTGGAAGAGAGCGCGATACAGGATGAGCTGAAGCAAGGGAAGACGCTGGCGCAAATCGCCGAGGCGAAAGGACTAGCGCTGGACGCTTACGTGCAAAAGCTGGTCGATGCGCAGACGAAAACGATCGATGAGCAGGTTACGGCAGGTAAGATTAAACAAGAGCAGGCGGATAAGCTAAAATCGGGGCTCGTGGATCGAACCAAGAAGTTCGTGGAGAGTAAAGGTTTCGGTGGTCCGGGACAGCGTCCCGAAGGTCCGGGATTTGGGTTTGTGGGCGGTAACCTGGTGAAAGAAACGGCAACGATCTTGGGCGTGGAAGAGAGCGCGGTATCGGATGAGCTGAAGCAAGGGAAGACGCTGGCGCAAATCGCTGAAGCGAAAGGGTTAGCGCTTGACGCATACGTGCAAAAGCTGGTCGATGCGCAGACGAAAACGATCGATGAGCAGGTTGCCGCAGGGAAGATCAAGCAAGAGCTGGCGGATAAACTGAAGTCCGGTCTTGCCGAAGGAATCAAGAAAAAAGTCCAGAGCACATTGCGCGACGGAGGCCAAGGAAAACGGCACGAAGCTTGGGCGGCTCCGGGAGAACTGGCGCAAAAGCTGGGTATGACGACGGAAGAACTGGTGAAGCAATTGCAAGCAGGTAAGACGGTTGCCGAGCTTGCCAAGGAAAAAGGAATTACGCTCGATACGGCCGATTTGAAAATGAAGCTGGATGGGAAAAAGAACCATAAAAACAAAGACGGGCAGCAGCAGGAGACTTCTGCAGGAGCGGCTGCACAGTAATCCGCAGCAGCGAGTATGTGCTGCAATAAATAAAGCTAAGAGGCGGTATCCGATTTGGGATACCGTCTTATTTGCGCGAGCGAGCAGGTGGAAGCGCTGGGTCTGGTGGAAAAAAACTTATGCGACTGCAGCTGTTATTGTGGTACGATTATGGGAAAATAACCTTCCGGAGCTTTGAATATGTTCTCGATCCAATCAAGAAAGGTGATGTATAGATGAACGTACGAAAGGGGCAGTTATCGGATGCCGGGCAGCTGTGCGGCTTGTCCGAACAATTGGGATACGCCGCAGAGGAGCAGCAAATGCACGAACGGCTCTCCCGGATCTTGAAGGATGCCGACCATGCGGTTTACGTGATGGATGACGAGGAACATGGGGTGGTCGGTTGGGCTCATGTGCATGGCAGACATTTGCTCGAAAGTGATCCGTTTGCGGAAATCGGCGGGCTCGTCGTGGATGACCGGCATCAGCGCATGGGGATCGGAAAAAAACTGATGCGCGCATGCGAGGGGTGGGCGAGGGAAGCGGGCTACGGCATCGTGCGGGTACGATCCGGGGCGCAACGAAAGGAAGCGCATGAATTTTATAAAGGCATCGGATATGAACATGTGAAAGCACAGCAAGTGTTCAACTTGAATTTGAACCGGGAGTAATAGTGAGGTTGGTATTCTTTGAAATACGCAAGGCCGTCCCGGTTCATTGGCCGGGAACGGCCTTTTTGAATGATGCTGAATATGCTCTAGAAAGTATTATAAATGTTTTGGCATTCTTCTGCTGTAGGCTGGTAGAAGCAGTGCAGCTTGTAACGAGCTACGAGCGGCTGATTGTACCATGTCGGAGGGCAATCTCCTTGCGGTCGGAAATACCATAATGAGAATTTGCCTGGCCAATGCCTTTCCCCATTGACAGAACGACGAGCCAGACGTTTTTCACTTTCTCTGGCCTTCTGGTAATAAGGCCCGTGCAGCAGCGCTTCAAACGCATGCGGTTGATTGATCATTTGCGGAATGGTGCGGATTCCTTTGAAGTCGGAGCAATTCGCCCGGATTCGGTTGATCCCTACATTGCCGACGAGCAGCATGCCCTTCTCGCCTTCCCCTACCGCTTCCGCCCGGAGCAAACGCGCTAACATGGCAATATCTTGGTCCCTTGCTTTCACTACGGCCATAAGGCTCACCCCTATAAGTGTTATACCAACAAGATATTAGGTTAGAGCGGTTAGGTGTCTGTACCATACAAAAAGGTACGGTTGCTCGATGTATGGCGAAAGCATACTAGTATGAATAAGAACAGCCGTCCTCGGAGAGCCGGGGACGGCTGCGAATCTGAACAGGCGTAGCGCAGGTTTAAGCCAAGGTGCTCAATGCGGACGCCTCGACTTCGCCAGTAAGCGGCTGACCGGCGGTAAAATGCCGGACTTCCGTAACGGCAAACCGGCCGAGCCGGCGCAAGCCGTTTGTGACCGCGCCGGCGATATGCGGCGTCAACACGCAGTTAGGCAGCGTACGGAATGGATGGTCGGCCGCCGGCGGTTCCGGATCGGTGACGTCCAGGCAAGCAAACAGCCTTCCGCTCTGCAATTCGGGAATGAGGGCGCTTTCGTCGATGATTGAGCCTCTGGCCGTATTAATAAGAATGGCTCCGTCTTTCATAAGGGCAAGCCGTTCCTTGTTGATCATTTTGTTCGTGGAAGGCAGCGACGGCGCATGAATCGAGACGACATCGGAGGCGGCAAGCATCTCTTCAAGACTGCAAAGGGTGACGCCAAGCTGCTGCGCTTCGGCGGCGCTCAAGAACGGATCATGTACCAGCACCTGCACATCGAACAGCTTGAGCAATTGAATGTAATGACGTCCGGCTTTGCCTGCGCCGAGCACTCCGATGCGCACGCCTACCATTTCCCTTACCCGGTCGCGACCTTCCTTCCATCCGCCAGAATGGGTTGACCGGTTCAACGTCCACATGTTTTTCAGCGCGGTGATCGTGAACCCGAGAGCGGTTTCCGCGACCCCTTGTCCGAGCGGTCCATTGCCGCTGGAAACGCGGATGCCCCGTTCCCATACGTCGGGTGAAGCGATACCCTTGATCGTTCCGGCAGCGTGTACGATCAGCTTCAGGTTGGGCGCTCGATCGAGCACATCGGCGGTTAGCGCTGGGCAGCCCCAGGAAGTGATCGCCACGTCAGCCCCATGAATCGCTTCCATGACTTGTTCTTTAGACGGATCGCCTTCCGTTTTGTTGCATACGACTTCACCCATTGTTTTTAATTCGGCGATATGCTCTTGGGCGAACACGGCATTTTGTCTCACAGTCGAGGGAAGTATTGCAATTTTCATCGTTATTCCTCCATAAGTAAAGAAGTAGTGATCGTACGTTTGCCTTGCGTCTTGTGAAAATTATACAAGCGACCAGGAGCGCATACAATCGGATCAGCTGACGAAAAAATGACCAAAATAGAGTTCTTGCGGGCGTATGTAAGTACGAGCCGGAATGTATTCATATTTTGGCAATTAATCGATTTGTCCGGCGGAAATCTCTGGTTTACAATAGCACTGTCTGGTGAATTTTGTTATTTTGATCTTGTAATCGACAGTATCGGAAACGAAAGGGAGCGAACACAATGGACTTGGCTTTGAGCATGTGGAGCGTGCACCGGACAGCGAAGGAAAAAGGGTGGCGCGCCATCGACTTCCTGCAATTTTGCGAAGCGGAAGGATACCGGAAGGTCGAGCTGCTTGCCCATTTTTGGCAGGATGCGGCGCGCGAGCTGGAGGAAACGGCAGCCTGCGCGGAGCAATGCGGCATTACCGTCGTCAGCTATGCCGTCAGCAACAATTTTGTAAGTCCGGACCCGGAAGCGCGACGGAAATCGCTGCTCCAGATAACGGAAGCGTTTCCTGTTGCGCTAAGCCTCGGAACCCGCACGATTCGCGTATTCGCCGGGAATTTGCTGGATGGAATCGAATATGGCGACGCGTGGCAATGGATCGTCGATGGACTCGGTGCAGCCGCCAAAGAAGCGGAGGCAGCGGGCATGTCGTTGTGCCTTGAAAATCATGGGAAGCTTGCGGGTAAAGGAGAGCAGGTCCGGCACATCATTGAAGCGGTCGGTTCGCCTGCGCTTAAATCAACGCTCGACGTCGGCAACTTTTTGCTCGTTGACGAAGATCCGGTTCACGCCACACGCTCGCTGTTGCCATATATCGGCCACGTCCATGTGAAGGACTTCAAGAAAAGCGACGGCGGGCGGTACAAATCGCTCCAGAACGTAACGTTCGACGGAGTACCGGCAGGCAACGGGGACGTCGATATCCCCGCTATTCTCGGTTTGTTAAAGCAGTTTGGATACGGCGGGTCCTACGTCCTGGAGTACGAAGGGCAGGGCATTGAAGCGGACGGAATTCGCGAAAGCTACCGCAATATGAATTTACTTTAGGAGGCAGGCTTACATATGGGTAACAAATTAAAAGTAGGCGTTATCGGCGTCGGTTCGATTTCGGAACATCATATCAAATCGTACTTGAATAACAAGGAAGTCGTGCTGCATGCGTTTTGCGACAGCAACGAAACTCGCGTCAAGCAAAAAGCGGAGAAACACGGCGTCGCCAAAACGTATACGGATTATCGCGACCTTTTAGCTGATCCGGAGATCGATGCTGTGAGCATTTGCACTTGGAATAATTCGCATGCGCCGATCAGCATTGCCGCGGTTGAGGCGGGCAAGCATGTGCTCGTGGAGAAGCCGTTATGCAAATCGGTCGAAGAAGCGCTGCAGGTGCAGGAAGCCGTGAAACGTTCCGGGAAAGTGCTCCAGGTCGGATTCGTGCGCCGTTTTGGAACGAATACCGAAGTGCTGAAAACCTTTTTGGACAATGGGGATCTCGGTGAAATTTATTACGCGAAAGCGACCTGCATTCGCCGTTTGGGCAATCCGGGAGGATGGTTCTCCGATATTGAACGTTCCGGCGGAGGACCGCTGATCGATCTTGGCGTTCATTTTATCGATTTGTGCTGGTATTTGATGGGCAAGCCGAAAGTAAAAACGATCAGCGGAAGCACGTTCAAACGTCTTGGCAACAGGTCGAACGTTCGCAACCTCAATTTCTACAAAGCGGCCGACTATAATGCCGAACATAACGATGTCGAGGACTTGGCTTCGGCGTTCATCCGCTTTGAGAACGGGGCTACGTTGACAGTAGACGTAAGCTTTACCCTTCATGCCAAAAAAGACGAAGTTTCGGTCAAACTGTACGGGGATAAAGGCGGAGCAGAGGTCGAGCCGGAATTCTCGATCGTCTCGGAGAAGCACGATACGATTTTGAACATCACTCCGCAAATCAATCAGCTCGGCTTTGATTTCGCCCGCGGCTTTCAGGAGGAAATCAACGGTTTCGTCAGCGCATGCTTCGGCCGGACGGAAACCAGAAGCCCTGTAGAAGACGGCGTAGAAGTGATGAAAATGCTGTGCGGCATTTACGAATCCGCCCGCTTGGGACGCGAAGTGGAGTTGTAGGATCAAACATAAAGGCGGTATCGGACCTAAGGTCCGAGCCGCCTTTACATCGTTATACGTATGTATACTTATCAATCTTGTGCATGGAAACGTCGCAGCCGGTGCCGGGGCTTCCCGACAGCCGGATCGTGCCGCTTTCCAGGTCCGGGTAGCTTTCGACGGGATCGTCCGCCAGAAAGAAAGGACCGTTCAGGTCGACCGGCGTTCGAATTTGCAGGTGCTGGAACAATTGAGCCGAGGCCGACAGACCGAGCCTTGACTCCGTCAAGCCGCCACCGAGCAGTCCGAGGCCGGAAGCTTTGGCGATTTCGCCGCACAGTTTGGCACCGGACAATCCGCCCATTTTCGTTACTTTCACGACAATCGTATCGCACGCTTCCAGACGGATCGCCTGCAGCGTATCCCCTGGGGACCAGACGCTCTCGTCGAGTGCGATCGGGATGCCGATCTTTCTTCGCAGTTCGGCATGGCCGAGCAAGTTGTTTGCGGCCAGCGGCTGCTCGAACACGTCGACGCCCAGATGTTCCATCGCCTTTCCCGTCCGAATGGCGGCAGGCAGATCGTACGCCTGATTGGCGTCAACTCGGAAGAACAGGCCCGGGGCGTGCTGCTTGACGGCTTCCAATATTTCAATATCTTTGTCCGGGTTCAGGCCGATTTTGACATCGACGCCGAGATAGCCTTGCTTCTTGGCGGCCATCGCATGAACGGCCGCTTCCTCCGGGTTCGCGGTGCTGATCAAATACGATAAATTCACCGTTCCGTGCCCGGATGACAGCCATATTCCGGCAAGCGGGACTTGCCGCCGTCTGGCGATCAAATCGTGCAGTGCCATATCTACCGCGGCCTTGGCGATCGGCTGTCCGGCGCTGTGACCGCCCGCGATCTGCCGGTTCATTTGCGCCGTCAAGCTTTGCAGATCTTCGGAAGGCTGTCCGATAAGCAGCGGTTTCACATAATGATTGAGCGTCGATACGACGCTTTCCAACGTTTCATAGCTCCACCTGTGGCTTGGCCGGCATTCTCCCCAGCCAATATGGCCGTCTTCGTCCGTGAGCTTGACATAAACATGCGGGGCACCGGACGAAGGGTCGCCGACTTTGCCGCCGGAGATGGCAAAGCTTTGCTTCATCGGAAGCCGCAGCGGATATACATCGACGTACTTTATTCTCATGGTTTGTCCTCCTGATCTTGCATGCATTTATTTAATTCTAGTATATCTTCTCTGAAAGCGTCATCCTTGTCATTAATATGTCTTTAAATGGAACGGCGGGTAGTGCGAACGCAGACAGAATAGATCGCAAATCTGGCAAATTTCCAATTGCTGCTGCACCGTTTTCCTAGTATCATAAGACTGAAATGATTGAATGTTTCTTTTAAATGATTTAAAGCATCATTTTAAATGAAAGTGATCATCAAAAAAGATAAGATTGCAATCGCAATTGGGGGAGGAAACGGGTAATGGTACAACAGCATGTCAATGATGGACCGGAACGATGGCTTACAGGCACTTCCACGGGCGTAAGGTCGGCGCTCGATATGAACGATATAAGGGCGGCAGGTCTCGGCGCAATTGAACTGACCTGGCAAAAGATGAACATGTTCGATCCGGAGGTAAAGGCACGTTGCGACGCGAAAATTGCCGCGGCCCGGGCGGCCGGACTTGAAGTATGGTCCGTCCATATCCCCTACGGGACGGACTGGGATCCATCGTGTCTCGACCCGGAGATGAGAAAAGACGTTATCGCAAAAGTAAAGGCCGTGCTCGCTTTTGCGCAGGAATGGGGTGTCCGCCGGGCCGTTTATCATCCGAGCTGGGAACCGATCGCATCGGAGGACCGGGCACGCCGATTGAAAACATGCAAGGAAACGCTGAGCGTTCTGGCAGAGGAGTCGGTGAAGTACGGCGTCCAGCTTGCCATCGAGTGTTTGCCGCGAACTTGTCTGGGCAACAGCGCGGATGAGATGGAATATTTGGTCGGCGACGAACCGGCTCTCGGCATCTGCTGCGATGTGAACCATTTGTTCAAGGAAACGCCGGAGCAGTTTATCAAGCGGCTCGGTTCGCGGATCGTAACGACGCATATTTCCGATAACGACGGCAACGACGAGAAGCATTGGTTGCCCGGCGACGGTGTCATCGGATGGCGAGCCGTACTTGATGCGCTGGTCCAAGCCGGTTACGGCGGCACTTTCATGTACGAAGTGAGGAACCCCGATCCGCGCGTATTGGCTGACAATTGGCAGGCGCTGAACAAGCTGTACCGGGGAGAAGGCGGCCCGCTGCTAAAAGGATGAGCGACTCGCCCGTAAGGAGGCTGCATGATGAATAATTCAACTGGAAACCAAGGCGGCGATTGCTGGATCGCGGTAACGGACCAGGCATCCCGGCGAATTCTCGTATTCGATTCCGAACGGAAAGACTGGAACTCGGCTGAAGCGCTGAAATGGTCATGGTCGCCTAGCGCATTGAACGGTTTCAGCGATGGGCCCAAAGGGTGGGGCCTTCCCTCCGACGTCAAGCTTCGCAGAAACACCGCTCATGGCGGCGAGTCGATGATCGTGTGCGATTCGTACGGCTTAGCAGCGATCGTTCCATACCCTGCGGGAAATGCGCGTCAATGGTCTCAGACCATTCCCGGCAACCTGCATGCGGTAGAGCTGCTGCCGGACGGCAACATCGCGATTGCGGCGAGCACCGGCGGCTGGGTGCGGCTGTATGCTTCGTCTCAAGGACCGGACGCGGAGAAACATAGTCACTATGATCTTCCGGGTGCGCACGGCGTCTTATGGGACCCGCAGGAAAATTTGCTGTGGACGATTGGCGACGACTGGCTTGTCCCTCTCAACGTATGCGGTACGGCCAGCGATCCGGAGCTTGCGGAAGATTCGGATCGCAAGATTCGGCTGCCGAGCCGGTGGGGGCACGACCTTTATCCCGTTTACGGCGATGCGGACAAACTGTGGGTCACGACGAATTCGGCCGTGTACCAATACTCCAAGTCCGCGAATACGTTCTTGACGAATTATGCTGGAGCCGATGAAATCAATCGGATGCACGTAAAAGGGATCGGGAACCAGCTGTCCGGGCAAGTCGTACAAACCGCACCCCGAGAGGGCGGTCTATATGCGTGGACTACGGATACCGTACGTTCGTTCTCGCCGAACGAGACATTTTCGGTAACAAACGGCGCCTTCTATAAAGCCCGGATTTGGTGCGCCGAATATCAATAAGCGCCACCGCGTTACCAATAACTAACACAAAAACGTCTTAAACAACCGTGCGCCTGAAGGCTCGTAAACGTCTTTATCGCCGACGGTTTGCCATTCGGAATACAACGTTATGCTTCATCCGCAACGAGGGGGGCTATGCATACGCAATGGAAGCGCCAAACCCGTTAGAGCATGTGCGATTTCTAAAATCCCGCAGCCGTGGGAAACGAACGTGCGAGCCCGGCTGGTTTTGGGACCATCAGACCCCGTTTCAAGATTACGATATTTTCTACGTCGTTTCGGGCAAAGGCACGATGCAGCTTGGGGACGAACTGTTTCACCTGACGCGCAAAAGCTGCGTCGTTATGCGGCCCGGCGATCTTCCGAAGGCGACGCAGGATGACAATGACCGGCTCGTCGTGCTCTATATGCACTTTGACATCGAAGACAACCGGCCCCCCGAATGCCGGCCTGCCGCGTTCCCGTTCCCGCGCTTTACGCAGATGAACGATAACGTTCAGGCGGAGAGCATGCTTTCTCAAATGCTGGAAGCACTGGAGTTTCCTTCGCTGTGGCAGGATTTTGAGTTCGACTGTTTGATGAAACGTTTCTTTGTGACGCTTTACAGGCAGCACTGGAGCGACAAGGATCACCGCGGGCTGTCGGCCAAACAGATTCAGAACATAAGAAAAGTCGTCGCTTATATCCACGAGCAAAAAGGAAGGGACGTGCAAATCGAGCCATTGGCGGAAACCGTGCAAATGTCGCCGCAATATGTAAGCCGATTGTTCAAACGATATGCCGGCTGCTCGCTCAAAGCGTACATCGCACGGATTAAGCTGGACTATGCGCTGGATCTGCTCGCCCAGTCGTCCTTGACCGTGACCGAAGCGGCGCTGGAACTTGGCTACGCGGATGTATACGCGTTCAGCAAACGTTTCAAAGCGCTGCACGGCATGTCGCCGTCGCATTATATCGCGCAGCTGCGCCCCGCGAAGCCCACGCTCGGGGATCGTAAAAGAACGCAATAAACGGAATTGTTGAAATATACGGTTCAGGACATCAATGTATGCCGTAATCCATTCCTTCCTTGATCGCGCTAGGGTTATGATGGAGTTAATCCAGTGGAAGGAGGCATGGAAATGTTTAACCCGGCTGAAGACCCGCAATCTATTGCAAGGAAGCTGTATCGCTATAATAAAACGGCCGAGCACCGCATTCGTACGCCGGAGGAAGTAAACGAACAAACGGCAGCCGCTTACAAGGAATTAGGCTACGTTGCAATCGAGGAAGTATTGACGAGGGAAGAAGTCGAAGCGGCGCTTCAGGACATCACCGACGTCATCCACGGCCGCATCGTCGGACCGAAAATTCAATATTTCCGGGGGAGAAGCGAGCGGAAAGACAGCCCTGATTTTGATTCGCCGGAAGAAAGGGAACATGCGGTAAGAAAGCTGCACAAATTCATTGATTATTGTCCGGCGCTGCATCACATTTGCTATCATCCGAAAATTTGGAGCGTGCTGGAGAAGGTGCTTGGCGACCAACCGAGATTTTGTGAGGATCAGGCTTTGCTCAAACCACCTTCCAAGGATGCGGGAATCGAAAAGCCTTGGCATCAGGACATGGCGTACTCCAGCTTTTCATACGATCGGATGGTAGCGGGCGTTTGGGTCGCACTCGACGAAGCGCTGCCGGAGAACGGCTGCATGCACGTTATTCCCCGTTCCCACCGCAGCGGTCCGGTACCGCATTACGCTGTGCGGGATTGGCAGTTATGCGACACCGTGGTGGATGTGGACAAGGATGAGATGGTTCCTTTAAAACCGGGAGGCATCCTTGTATTTTCCGGCCTGCTGCATCACGGCACCCCGCCGAACTTGTCGGATCAACGAAGAAGAGCGCTGCAGTTTCACTATGCGCCGGAACCCGCTGTCAAAATGACGCCCGCGGAGTATAAACGGGTGTTCACGAACGAGATGACAAAGGCGGAATGTTAATCCGTCTCCTAATACAATGAACGTACTGACGATCGGATCCGATGCCCTGGCGGCCATCGGTTTTTTTGTCTGTAAAAAGGATTTTAGCTCACCGCCCAATGTGTGTTATACTTATGTGGAATTTACAAAAATTTAAAAATAAATGTGGTGGACTTATGGGGGAGCTGCAGGTTGCCATTGTTCACAAAGGTATGAAAGCGGTACGCCGCCTGCCTTTGTTATTGTGGTCGCTGTGGATCGTATTTTTAGTTGAATTGCTAAGCCGAGGCGGCTGGGGAGCGGCGTTGAACTGGACGGTGGAGGCCATTCCCGAAGTGGTGCTCAACGCGATGGTTGTTCTCGGGTTCATGCTGCTGCTGACGGCTATCATAGGAAGCCTCCGTACATCGTTTTGGCTGATCGCTACCATTTGCCTGGCGTTCGGACTGATCAGCGGGGTCAAGCTGAGCATTCTGGGCGTACCGTTTCTTCCGTGGGACTTGCTGCTGACCAGCGAGACTAAAGACATGGCGCAATATGTAAGCGGTTTGCTAAATTTTAACGTCATTTCCGGACTTCTTTCATTTATCGCCATCAGCGTACTGCTGCTGTACAAGCTGCCTCGCGTAACCTTGCGGCTGCGCTGGAAACAGCGCATCATCGTCGGCATCGCTTCGGCGCTGCTGCTGATTTCCATTTACAGCGACGGCACGCTTTCGCTCAAAAAAGCGGTTCATATCCAGAACATCGCGTGGGATCAGACGCAAAATGTGAAAACGAACGGCTTTTTGCTGACGACGCTGATGAATATCCGGTTTTTGTTCCTGAACGAGCCCGACGGATACGACGAAAAAGTAATAAAGGAACTTGCATCCGACATTAAACCGGCCGTAGCCGTGCCGGGGGAGAAAAAGCCGAATATTATCGTCATCCTGAGCGAATCGTTCTTCGATGCGACGAAGCTCAAAAATATAAAGTTCAGCAAAGATCCGCTGCCGTTCTTTCATATGCTGATGGACAATTACACGAGCGGCTCCATGCTGTCCCCGCAATTCGGCGGCGGTACGGCCAATGTGGAGTTCGAAGTGCTGACGGGCAATTCGATGGCCTTTTTGCCGCAAGGATCGATTCCGTACAATCAATATATCGACAAGGGGATCGACTCGCTAGCCAGCATTTTGACAAGGCAAGGGTATACGGCCACATCGATCAACCCGTTTCATTCGTGGTTTTATAACAGCAAGTACGTTTATGAAAACTTCGGCTTCGGCCAGTATATTCCGCAGGAATTTTTCGAGCCGGATTACGAAGGTCCTTATATTGCGGACCGCGCGGTGGCAAAATACATTATCGAGACGAGCGAAAGGACGCCGGGTCCGAAATTTATTTTCGCCAATACGATGGAAAACCATTATCATTATTATCCCGGAAAATTCAAGGAAAATACAATCGAGGTCACAGGCCAAACCGGAAACTCAGCGGGCCTGCTTGAAACGTACGCACAAGGCTTGCTGGGCGCGGACGATATGCTGAAACGTCTGGTTACGCATTTTGAAAAAAGCCCCGAGCCCACCATTATCGCTTTTTTCGGTGATCATTTGCCAAGCCTGGGAGATGACTATCAGGCGTATAAGGACACGGGAAATTTGCAGGAAAACGATCCGGATTTCTTGAATAAAATGCATCGCGTGCCGGTTCTCGTATGGAACAATTATTTGCCGAAAGAACAAAAAGAGCAGCTGAATATGAGCACTTCTTTTCTGGGGCCATATATTTTGAAGCTCGCGCAAAGACCAGGCACTTATTATACGGACTTTTTATATGACTTGTATCAGCGCGTTCCCGTCCTTCCTCCGAAAAACCAATTCTCGCAACTCGGGGCTGACTCGGAAAAAATGAAAATATACGAGAAACTGCAATACGATATCATGTTTGGCAAACAATACGGTTACAGTGATTGGAAAGATAAAATCAAAAACCCTGACTATGTACTCGGATTAGGGAAGATGAGCGTGCAAAACGTTGAGCTGGAGACCGCAGGCAAAGAGCCGAAGCTCAAAATTACAGGCAGCAGCATTCCGCATGACGGCATTGTCATGATCAACGGACAGCCCGTCGCTTCTACGTGGATCAGCACGAACGAAGTCACCGCCGTACTGACGCCTCAGCTCGCCGCGGCTGCAGCGGGATCGACCCCGCTCAAAGTCGAGATCGTCGTGAAAGACTCGAAAGAGAGCGTCGTAGTAAAATCCAATGAGTTTGTCCCAAGCCAGGTTGTATTTAGCGGATTGCGAAAAGACAATGTGAAGTAAAGCGAAAAGCGGCTTACAAGCCGCTTTTTTTGCTGTTATCTCTCGCTTTCCCGCACGGGCTCTTCCTTTATTACCCCATCAAGCATCTCTAGAAACTTTCGCACGGCCAGCGTCGGCGCTACATCTTTTCGATGAATAAAGCATGTCGGTACTTTGCCCCATGTTTCGGGCAGCTCCTGAAACGACAGTGCATATTGTTGATCGGCGCGGGCGAGCACGGATTTGGGCAGCAGCGAAATGCCAAGGCCGGCATAGACGCAGCCAAGAATGACTTCAAGCGAACCGAACTCCATCGTTGTGCCCGGCGTCAGCCGCTCGGCCTTCAACCAGTCTTCCAGTTTTATTCGATAGGAACAGCCTTCGCGGAATACAAGCAGTTTGCTGCTCCGCAAATCGAGTACGCCGTCGTTCTTATAAGGAAGCGGGTGATTGGAGAAAAGAACAAGCTCTTCGTCGCACACGTTAAGCTGCTCCATATCCGGGTGATGCACCGGGCCGGCGACAAAAGCCCCGTCCAGCTCGTAGCCAAGCACCGCTTTGACCAAAGCCTCCGATGTCCCCGTTCTTAGGGTCACATCGATATCCGGATATCTTTTATGGTATTCCGATAACGCCGGCGGCAGCCGTATTGCCGCCGTGGTCTCCATCGAGCCGAGAAGAATCGGTCCGGAAGGGACTTCCGGCGCAATAATCGTCTTCTCGGCTTCCGAGAACATATGCGTAATTTGATCCGCATATACGAGCAGATGCTTGCCGGCGGATGTCAGCGTAACGCCGTACCGGTGGCGGTGAAACAGCGCCGTTTTAAAATGTTGCTCCAATTTTTGCATTTTTGCGGTGACGGTAGACTGGACGAAGTTCCACTCGTCGCCCGCTTTCGAGAAGCTGCCGAGCTTCGCTACGGAACGGAATAATTTCAAATCGTCGATATCCACGGTAGTCTCCTTGCTCAGGTATCGTAATATGGAATAGCTGGTATTTGGAAATATCGTTTTACTCTATACTATAACATGATTATGATGAAGTGGTATTCCGAAATCCGCTTCACCTTGGAGGAGCTTATGAACTATGTACCGCCGCCGACTCGCGCATTGATCGGAGGAATCGGCGCGCTTGTGATCGCAATGGGTGTCGGCAGGTTTGCCTATACGCCGATACTGCCTTATTTGCAGCAGGCGGCCGGCGTAACCGGCGAAATGGCAGGCTACCTGGCATCCTCCAATTATTTGGGCTATTTGCTCGGAGCTTTGCTTGCCGGTGCAGTTCGCTGGAACAGAGGAAAGTCAGCTTTCCTGAAAGTTTTTCTTGGCGTCAATATATTGACTACGCTAATGATGGGGATGACGGGACAGTACTCGCTGTGGCTGCTGCTGCGCTTCGTTTCCGGTCTCACCAGCGGACTTGTATTCGTTCTTGCCTCCAGCATTGCCCTGGATGCGTTCGCTATCGCCAATCGTCCGGCTTGGTCCGGTTTATTGTACAGCGGCGTCGGCATCGGAATTGCGACGTCAGGCATCGCCGTACCTTTCCTCGCAGAGCAATACGGCTGGCCGGGGGCGTGGATTGGACTGGGCGTCTTTGCTCTGTGCATCGGATTTTTTTCGTTTCTGTGGCTGCAGGACAAAGTGTCGTCGGAAAATGGTCCGACTTACGATCGCGCCGCTGCGAGATCAGGCGAATCTGGAGTGTTCGAAAAGGCCGATGGTGCAGGAGCAGGTGCAGATGCCGAAGAAGGAGGGAGTGCAGGGGCAAGAGACGCAACCAACGCCGATGCAAAGCGGATGCTTCCTTGGCTGCTGGTATCGTACGGATGTGAAGGATTGGGGTATATTATTAGCGGCACATTCCTTGTGGCGATCGTGCACAGCGTCCCTTCATTCGGCGCACTCGGCGCTTTAAGCTGGGTATTGGTCGGAGCCGCGGCGATCCCTTCATCCGTGATGTGGGCTAAGTTTGCCGGGAAATATGGCAATGCTCCTGCGCTTTACCTAGCGTTTATTACGCAAATGGTCGGGGTGGTTTTGCCTGTCGTGATATTTAACGCGGCCGGCGCACTGCTTGGAGCCATATTGTTCGGCGCTACGTTCATGGGAATTACGACGTTATCCGTTTCCGAAGCGCGCAGTCTGATGCCGGCCGATAGTAACAAGGCGATCGGGTATATGACGTTTGTTTACAGCATCGGCCAGATGATCGGCCCATCGATCGCAGGCAAATTAATTACACGTTCCGGCGGCTACGATTCTTCATTGATCTTCGCGGCGCTCGTGCTCTTCTGCGGGATTGTATGTCTTGCTGCAGGCCGGAGAGTTTCGACCAAAATAAAAACATTTAAAGGATGATGACCGATGCCATATGTCAATATTAAAGTCACGAAAGAGCAAGAGCCAATAACACCGGAGCAAAAGCAGCGCCTAATCCAAGGCGTAACCGATCTGCTGAAGGAAGTGCTTGGTCGCGGTCCCAAAACGACAGTGGTCGTGATCGATGAGATCGATATGGACAATTACGGGATCGGCGGGGAAACGGTAGCAGCCAGAAGACAACGCGGCGAATAAGAAATTCACTAAAGGGCGTTTTAAGCTATATACCCATTAATTATTGGAATTAGCCAAAACTAGCCCCAGCGCAAACCGGCCAACCCTCATTTGTTATGCAAAGAAGCGGTAAGCCCGTTCACTCAGGCTCAAGCGAACTTGGCATAGACTGCACGGACAAAAGAAGATACAGCCTTTCCGGACGGACGCTGCCGCCCGAAAAGACTGTATCTATGTATATATGAGATTACTCATACGATATCCGGTAGGCATAACGCAGTACGGATACGAAACGAGGGGAGAAATACCGATTCACTTCATTTGCTCGATGACTCCGTCCCGCTTTTCGCAGGATAATCTTTCTCCGTTATGACATTCAGCTCTTTCCCGTCGGATGTGATTAGAACGTTACCGTGAAGGGCGGTTACATAAGTGCTTTTGCTGTTCTTTTGGTAGTTGAGCAGCTGCTTGAAATTGTTAAATTTATTGTAGCTGATGACGGATACTTTGGGAGCGACCGTCTGCAAAAAGCTTTGCGACGACGAGGTGCTGATCCCGTGATGCGGAGCATCCATGAAATCGGCGCGAAGCTGGTCGCCGTATTTCTCGACGAGCTCGACTTCCCGCTCGCGGTGGATGTCCCCGGTGAACAGGAACCGGGTGTTTTTGTATGTGAGCAGCAGGACAATCGAGGGATTGTTGACCTCGTCCAGCTCAAATTTTTTGATCGATCCCGGCAGCTCGCCTTTTTTCGGATTCATAACCTTCACATGGACCTCTTTGCCCAACTGGAACTCCATGCCTTCTTCAAGGAACGTTTGTTTTACTTGTTTGGCGTTGGCGGCCGCCAGCGCGCTCGTATATGAACTCCATTCGACGGGGCGAAGATTGCCCAAATAAAACTGATCGACCTGCTTCGAACGGAACACGCTCTCGAACCCTCCGATATGATCCGGATGCGGGTGGGTATTGACGGCGATATCGAGCTTATCGATGCCCAATTGGGTTAAATAACCGACGACTTGAGGGCCGACGGCGGGAATGCCCGCATCGACCAGCATCGTCTGGCCATCCGGCGACTGAATGACAATGCTGTCGCCGCTTGCTTCGCTATTTTGCAAATCCAGATAGCGAACGGTCAGCAAGTCTTTATAAGGCTTTGTCGCGAAAACCGCCTGTTTGCGTTTTTCGGCGCTCATCGCGGCCGTGTCCGGCTTCACGCCGGCACTGCTGGAGCCGGCAGAGGCCGCGGGCGTAGTGCTGCCGCAGCCGGCTGCCATGGCCAGCGCCACCAGAACGAGCAGCAGGAAAAATAGCCGCTGTTGTATTCGCTTCATCATTTCTTCTGCTCGGATTCAATCAATTTGTTGATCGCTTCTTCCGATTCGCGAAGCGCGGTATTGACGTCTTTTTTGTCGTTCACGTAATCGACGAAGTTATTGACAAGCAGCCCCCGGGCCTTGCTGTAGTACATCGAGTAGGCCGGTGCAGCGGCAGGCTTGCTTTTGAAAATGCTTTGGATCTGTTTGTTTTTCAGCTCCGGCGTATCTTGCAAGTAAGCGGCGTTAAACTTCGGATCCTTCATGACCGGCAGCTTACCCGCCGTTTTGGAGCTGAGCAGCTGCACTTCGTCGGAGAACAGCACTTCAAGCACGCGCATCGCGTCTTCCTTGTTTTTGCTCGTTTTACTGACCGTCATGACATGCAGGTCGTACATGCCGTAAGTGTTCGGACGTTCCTTGAAGCTCGGGAATTGCACGACGTCCCAATTCAAGTCCGGCGTTTGACGCAAGCGGTCCAAAATGTTGATCGTCGACAGCATAGCGACATTTTTGTCCTTTGTAAACCGGTCGAGCGCACTGCCCTTCATGACATCTTTCGGCTTATTGCCCGGAACGTCGTAAATGCTTTTCCCGATTTCGAATACGCGCTTGTAAGCTTCGTTGGCAAGTACGGCTTTATTCGTTTTCCCGTCGACGATATTCAGCGAAAGCGGAGTCAGCAATCGGGTCAAATAATCCGGATCGAGACCCCGGTACTCAACGCCCCCGTCGCTGCGGGATACTTTTCGCGCCACCTCAATGGCGTCTTCCCACGTCATGCCGTCTTTCGGGTAAGGCACGCCGAAACGGTCAAATATTTCCTTGTTATAATAGAGCGCGTTAAATTGCAGCATATTCGGCAGACCGATCAGCTCGCCTTTGTCCGACAGTGCTTTGATCGAATCGAGAGAGCCTTGATCGAAACGTCCCAGATCAAATTTCAGCTTTTCGGCAAGCGGTGTAATATTATCGAACAAGTCGAAGTCTTTGTAGTACGGCATGTTGCCGTTCCACACCGCTACCAAGTCGATCTGCTCGCCTGCCGCGATTGCCTTCTCAACATCCACCTTCGGGATGAACTCGATCGTAATGTGCGGGTACTTTTTCTTGACAGGCTCTGCGATCAGCAAATTAAAGTCGGCCTCGGTCCAGAGCGATTGAATTTGATACATTTTGAGCGTTACCGGCTCAAGCGGCTTTGCCGGCTCACCGGGCTTGTCCCCTGTTGCAGCGCCGCTGTTTCCGCCGGATTTGCCGCAACCTGCGAGCATGGCAGCCGCAAGCATTACCGTTAATGTTACTGTCATGTTCTTTTTCACTTTGAAGTCAATCCCCCTATATTTGTGGATATTCCGCATTTGTAACGCGGAGTTGAACCGAATGACTACGAAGCCGTCATAAATGGCATGCGTGGCCGAACGTGTGGAACCAAGCTAGCGACGCCTTCGTAATAAGCGATAGCAGCCGCGTCATAAAAATTTTTCGATATCGTGCTCTCCTTGTTAGGTCTTGGATGTAATCGCTTAAATAACATCATTATAGTGATCGGGGGGTCCCGGTATCCGCCCGATCTTGCGTATTCATGAATCGCTATATTACTATATGAATAGAATATAATTTAACAATGTCGATAATCAATCTAATGATTTTCATTTTGTGTAACTATTTTAAGACAATGGGGGCTCAGTATGGAAATTCGATACGGCAATGTCTATATGACCATTACCGATCTGGAGAAAAAGCTGCCGGTTTATTTAACGTGCGTGGGGAAGTGGAGCAATCAGTACCCGCTGGAACGAACGGATGGATTTCCGGACTATCAGTGGATTCAATGCACTTCCGGGCAAGGCATTCTTGAAATGAACGGGCAAAAATATATGATCGAGCCGGGGCAGGGGATGCTCCTGTTTCCAGACGTGCCTCATCGGTATTACCCGCAGATCGAACCGTGGGAAGTTCGTTGGATGGCATTCAACGGCACCTATGTCGGCGAAATGCTGCGTTCGCTCGAATTCAACAGTTCACGGATCATTACCGTGGCCAGCCCTGATCCGCTGCTCAAGCATTTATACGAACTGCATACTACCGCTCATTCGGCCGAGCCGCTCAAGAGCGTAAAATGCTCGTCGATCATTTATGCCATTATCGTCGATTTGTACCGCTATGGTTCGAACGTGGATTTGCGTTCCAAGCAGCAGTATTTCGATCAATTGTCGCCGGCCCTGCGCTTTATTGAGAGCCATTACAATGAAGCGATTACATTGAACGATCTTGCTTCCAGGCTTTCCGTGAGCCCGCAGCATACGTGCGTATTGTTCCAGATGACGCTCGGTCTCAGGCCGTTCGAATACATCACCGGCGTGCGTCTGAGCAAAGCCAAAGAACTGCTGCATCGCGAACCGCATCTGGACATCGGCGAGTTGGCGGGAAGGGTCGGATACGAAAGCACGAGCTACTTTATCAAAGTGTTCAAACGGATTGAAGGCGTTACGCCGGGCGATTTTCGCAAACGTTTCCACAACGGGCGGGAATAGCCGTAAGCTATGGGCAAACCAGCGGGTGAAGCGTTCAAACAAGCGAAAAGACGCTTCCAAAACCACGGTTCAAGCGGTAATGAAAGCGTCTTTTTAACACGTATATTCTTGTCAAGCTAAAGTTCATAGTAGCAGAAAAGACTCAGGGTCCGTTCCTTATATAGGGTATATGCGCAATCAGTCATCGATGCGATCGGAAGACGCCAGTTGACGGCCTAGCGGCGTAACGACGCCGTCCATGCTGACGGTGTTTTTTTCCCGGTGGTAATCGACCAGTCCCTGCTCGCCTTTTTGCCCGGCCCATCTCAATAGCGTATCGCGTTCGCTCTCGTACGAAAAGAACGGCACGCTGTACCCGCAGGACGTTTTCACGGCGTGGATGTCGGCATAAATGATTTGGCGGGCGCCCGGCAGCAATTCAAAATGCGGAATGAGCCGGTCCCATTCGGGCATGGAAGGCAGGATGACGCGCCCCTTTCCGTATAGGCGCAAGATCATCGGCGCGCCATCGAAAGCCATGAACATTAGCGTGATTCGATCCTGCTTCGTCAAGTGTGCGCTCGTTTCGTTGCCGCTTCCGGTCAAGTCCAAATATGCGACTTCCGTTGGCGAAAATATACGCAGTACATCATGCCCCTTCGGCGAAATGTTGACATGGCCTTCCGCCATAGCCGACCCGACGAAGAAAATGCGCTGTTTTCTAATAAACGCTTCATGCTCCGGGAGCATCGCCGGAAACTGTTTTCCCATTCAAACCACCTCATCGCTTCGGTATTATGGAATGGCTTCATTATGGAATATCGTTCCGGTTTTGTGAAGTATATATTTCCGCATAATCTTATAGGTTGTACCTATAACTATGCTGCCGCTTCCGCAAACCGCTGTGGTGGTAAAAAGGGATACACTCAAGCTTGGCCTCGCCGTTTTAGCACATATTTGGCATAACGGACCGGGTTGGCGTAAGAATCGTAAAAGGTCGAACCCATGCCCGCTTTCTTGAAGCTGTACCGCTGGTCGCGGCAATTGAGCTCGATGAAATACGGCTTTCCTTGGCGGTTCACGCCGATATCCAGCCCAACGTCGGCTAATCGGTTCAACCGCTTGCCCAAATATTTCGTTATTCTCAATGACAACTGTTTAACGGAATCGGAAACTCCCTTCGGATGGTTCAATGATTGGAACAAAATGTTGCATTTCACAGCCTTTCCGCCGCGGGCCAAATTCGTCACATGGCTTCCTTTTCTCGCAACTTTACCCACGATCCCGGTGACATGCCAGTTCCCGTCGCCGCCCCGCTGAACGCTTACGCGAATATCGTACGGTTTCCCCCGGTACTTGGCGAGAGAGATTCCTTCCTGAATCAAATACGGTTTCCGTTTTGCCGCCTGATGCACGATTTTCCGCGCATTTTTCTTCGTTCCCGCGTGCGTCCGTCTCGGCAGTTGGGCGACCCATTTGCCGCTATGCCCGCGGGAAAGTTTCATGATGCCATCGCCGACGCTGCCTTTCTGGGGCTTGATATAGAGGCTATCATACTGTTTCATCATACGGCGCAGGTTGGACTTTGAATAATTGACGGAGCGCGGGATATTGGCTTTAAAAGCGCTTTTAAGCATTTGGTGAATGCGGTATTTGGAGTAACGGTTGCAGCCGTTAAAAACATAGGAAATGCGGTTCAACCCGTTCAAGTTTTTTTTCGACCGGCTCGAGGTCGGGAATGTCCGGTTATGGATCACGCGGGGTATCTTTACTTTGCCATACGAGTATTTCCCGCGAGCGAACGTATAACCGTACGCCGTGCCTTGTCCCGGGTTCATGCGGTTCAGACTGAGATAGACCGGTTTGACATGGCATGTCGCGGCAGCTTTATTATAGAACGATATTTTTTCGGTGCCCGTATGTTTTTTCTTGTTCAGCCCGCGGAACACCAGATCGTCAACTAAAATCCCTACGCTGTTCATCGTTTTCCCCCATAGTCAGATTCGTACCATATCATACGCAATCAACGCTCTAATGGAGATACGATTGGCGATCTTTGGGCCAGGGCAGGTTCGTAAATTGCTTTGTCTCGATCAAAAATCGTAGCGTGCCGGACTCGACCGTACGCCATGCGGCGCCGCAATGAGTATATGCCGTGTGTGAGATGTCGCAGGGGTTAATTCACAGGAAAGTCGGTGTCCGAATACCGTATGCCGATAGGAAATTTTTCTTGCCGCGCTGCTTCCTTTCGCGAATGGATTCTAGTAAAATATTGGAATACGGCTTGATGTGTAGAGAGGTTCGAGCAGGCTTATTGTAAAGATTAAGCGCTTACCCTAAACAATGTAGATCGATTGCTGCATTACATTTTCATTTTTTCATTCGTTATTTCGGGAGGGAACAATGATGGTACAATTTCGCACCGCTCGTCCTGAGGATATTCCAGCCATGGTTGCGCTGTCGGATCGCGTATTCCGCAAGCCGCACCAGACATCCATGGGACAAGCGTATTCGCTGTTATTCTCGAACGAGAACGCCGGAAATATGTTGATTGCGGAAGAAGATGGCAAAATTGTTACGGTCGTCGGCTTGCTGCCGTCCGAAATTTCAATCGCCGGGTGCACGCTTCGCGTCCTGAGTATGGGCTCCGTCTGTACGGATGCGGACTATCGCGGCAAGGACTATGCCGGAACGCTGGTCAGGATGTCGATCGAGAAGTGCGAGCGCGAAGGCGTTCATTTGCTGCTCGTCTCCGGCAATCGGACGCTCTACCGCAGGAATGGCTGCTATGAAGCGGGGCTGATCCGTCACTTCACGCCTACTGCGGAACAAGCCCGCCATGCGGCGGAAAATAACAACAGCAGTCAAGCGGAAACCGTGGAATATGATGAAGCGAGAGACCTCGAGTCCATGCTTCGCTTAGTCCATAACGAACCCGTTCATTATGTGCGAACGAAGGCACAATTCGCCCGGTTGATTCATGGCGCCGCCGTATTCAGCAACAGCGCTATGAATCAACATATCGCCCTTCGGCGCAGCAATGGAGAGGCGCTCGCCTATGTCGTGTATGGACTGCCCGGATACGACGCGACTCGGACCCCGGCTGTGATCGAATATGCCGGCAGCGATCAGGCGGTACTGGAACTGCTTCGCGATGTGATGGAGCGACATCAGCTTGAGAAGCTCCGTGTTCCGGTCGGCGGAGACAAAGCGGCGTTTGGCGAAGCGCTGGCGGCAGCGGGGGCATCGGTTCGATGCGAGCCGATCCCGGGTACGATTCGTTTGACCGATTTGGCTTCCGTGTGGCGGTCGCTCGCACCTTATATACATGAGCGGCTCGGATCAGAGACGGCGGGGAAGCTCGACTGCACACGTACCGCGGACGGACAATACCGCATTGCTTACGGCGAGGAAACGTTAGCTCTCGATGCAAGAGGCGCTTTAACGCTGCTGTTTAGCGGAGCTCCCTGGGCGGCGGGAGATGCCCTTGGACCGCTGCTTGCGTCACTTTTTCCGCTGCCTTTCGTGTATACAAACAATTTAAACTACGTGTGAGCGCTATACCCTTCCGCGTCTTTTAATTCATAGGAAAATAGCGGTTGACAACTTCGGAGTCCGTATCCATAATAAGCGGTAATGGAGAGGTTAACCGCTTACCCTATTTTGTGAACGTTTACAGGGGAGGCGGAATCCTGCGGCACTCCTTTGGTTATCATCCGCGGACTGGCGAAAGGATGGAAAGCCGCGCTTCGAAACGGACGATAAGATCAGAAAGACAGCGCATTCATTGAAGGAATCGGCACCTTTCCCAAGAATGTTAGGGAAGGTGCATGTTTCTTGTTTTGTACAAAGCAAAGCGGAGGGAACAGGCATGAAGCGAAGCATATTTTCGTTAACAGGTTTACACTGGAAGGAAGTCCGTTCAGGCGAATCGGTGGAGGCGGAATTCGAGCTTCATCAAGCGGGTTTCGTGGAAATGAATACGGTTGCGCGATCGGAGAGCGATTGGCGGGTGGCCGATTATGAAGCTTCCGTGCTGCGGCTTACGCTGAACGGCGAATACAATCAGGATTGCGTGCTGTTTTACGGCGACCGGGCTTTGACTTATACCCGGCTGCTTGGCGCGCTGGAACCGGGGACGTATCGCTTGCGGTTCGATTTCAACGGGGAGCTTTCCTCGCCTCAAGTCCGCAGGGCTTTCATCGACTCCGTCGAATTGGTACTCATTGCCGGCGATTCCGAGCTGTACGAGATTTACCGTCACGCGCCGGTTTTGTACGGGCGCAATTTGTACAGTCCGCATGATAGCCGGTATACGGATACGCCGCTGCTGATGTTTTATTTGACGGAGCAGACCGAGGATTCCCGAATGATCGAATATCAGATCATGTTCAGCCATGAGGATGAAGGGACGCCGACTCCGCTGCTCATGAGCAAATGGGGGAGAACGACCGATATCGAGTGGGTGTACCGAGTCGTTCTGGACGTCGATGGCAACGTGCGGAACGCAGAATTCCAAGGACCGCACCATAAAACGACGGCGCATCAAGGCCGCACGCTGATGGGCGGGCATCCGGTGCTTCAGGTGGCGACGGCCAACGGGATGGTGCACGACGACGTTACGTCGGCGTACCGGTTTCTGTTTCCTCCTGTTCACCAGTGGCGTCCGCAGCAGGAGCCCCGTGAACGGGTGATGGACGCCTATCCATTCACGTATCAGGTAACCGCTTGGGAAATGCTGCGGCAGTTCCCGATAGAGAACCCGCATACGCTCAATTCGTTTCAGCTCGCGGATCTTCGGAACTATCTTTATGTACAAACGGCGAAGCGGACGAACGATCCGAAGGTGAAAACGTCGATCGATATCCAAGTGAAGCTGAAAGGCGTGAACGGCTGGTTCTCGGGCAGCTTCGGTGATTTGAAGCACGGCAATTTCCGCTGCGCCTACGACGGGCCTTATTCTCAATTTTCCACGACGGTGAAGCTGCCGCCGGGAACGAGTTATGCGGAGATCGAAGAAATATGCGCCGTATGGCTGCCGGGCGGCGAGGAACAGGTCGTCGTGCCCGAGTTCAAGGCGATGTTTCTGGACGCGGACTATTTGCCGCAACCTGCCATCCGCAGCGCTTCCCCGGTGACGCTGACGAAAGAACAGCCGAGGCAAACGTTGTGGCAGGGGAACGGGCGATGAATACGTTGCTTCGTGCGGGAGGCACCGTGACGCCAAGCTGCTCCAAAAGCCATATAACATATACGGTGCATCTGCACGATACGGTAGAGGAGCTGCACATCGAATTCGCCTATGAGCCGAAAGCATTGGCGGACGAAGCGAAGGCGAAGACGCTGATCGAAGAAGGTCTGCAGCGATACATTTTGCAGGAGTCTTTGGAGTCGTACAAAGGCGGCTGGGAGAGCTACCTGCCCTTGAAAAATTTGCTGACGCTCTCGTTTGACGACGAGAACGGGTTCCGGGGCGCCGGGCATCGTCACGATCCGGTCCAGCATCTAGTCATCGCTGCGGAAGAAGCATCGCCGGGACTCATTCCCGGATCGTTCCCGCGCGGGCAGCTGCGCGTTACGATTTCGCTGCACTGCATCGTAACCGAAACGTGCGGCTACCGGCTTCACGTTTGGGAAGGGGGAGACGGCGATGAACGACGCGCAGAAGCGCTGGCTTCCGTTTGAGCTGCATACGCATACGTTTCACAGCGACGGCAAGCAAACGCTTTTGGAGCTTGCGGAAGGGGCTAAAGCGCTCGGTTTCTCCGGTGTGGCGCTGACGGATCATAATACGATGACCGGACTTGCAGGCAAGGAGCACGTTAGCAGGCAGACCGGCGTAGAGATTATACCGGGCTTGGAATGGACGACTTTTTTCGGACATATGGTAACACTGGGGATCAAGGAATATGTCGACTGGCGCAATCTAAGCCCGTTTCATCTTCATCGCGGCATTGAGGATGTTCACCGGCAAGGCGGGCTGGCCGGCGTCGCTCATCCGTTCCGCGTCGGAAGCCCGATGTGCACCGGATGCTTTTGGGAATTTGAGGTATCGGATTGGCGGCAAATCGATTATATTGAAGTATGGTCGGGTTTGTTTCCGTCGATCCAACGAATCAACGCACGGGCGTTTGCGTTTTGGACCGATTTGCTTAATCGGGGATTCCGCATCGCAGCCACCAGCGGCAGAGACTGGCATGTGCCGGGGCCGGTCAGCGAACCGGTATCGGCAACGTTCCTCGGGCTTTCCGCCGCCGCCGCAAACCCGGAATCGCAGCCGTTGGCCGATGCCGCAGTAGACGCGCTGCGCCATGGTGCGGCTTCCGTCTCGGTGGGACCGCTTCCGCTGTTATCCGTTCGAACGGAAGACGGTCGCGAGCTGGCAGGGATTGGAGAAGCCGTCATGATTCCTCAAGGCGAGCCTCGGAAAGCCGTTCTTGCATCGCTATCCGTGGATTTTGCCGCGCGGGACGGGCAGTGGGAGCTGCAAAAGCGGACCGTCGAGTTCCGCTTGAACAGCAATCGAGGCGAACTTGCCGCTACTGAGCTGTCCCGCGATCGACCGGTGGCGACATGTCCGATTGATGCCAGCGGCGTCACCTGGCTGCGCGGGGAAATGTACGGCGTGATGCACGGCGTACATACGATGATCGGATTCACGAACCCCATTTATTTTGACATCCATTGAAGTTGAAGGAAGTGTGCAGCATGAATGAAATTTCAAGTATTTGGTTTATTACGCACGGCGAGCTGCTGCTTCGGATGGTGATCGCCGCAGTGCTGGGCGGTCTGATCGGCTTGGAACGGGAATGGAGCAATCATGCGGCAGGCTTTCGCACGCATATTCTCGTTTGTCTCGGTTCCGCCACGATTATGCTGTTATCGATTTATGGTTTTTCCCAATTCGTCAACCAGCCGAACGTACGTGTCGACCCGGCCCGTCTGGCTGCTCAGGTCATTAGCGGCGTCGGTTTTCTCGGAGCAGGGGCGATCCTCCGCAACGGCTCCGTCATCAGCGGGTTGACGACAGCTGCGTCCGTATGGGTCGTAGCCGCCATCGGCTTGTGCGTGGGTGCCGGATTTTTGTTCCCGGCGTTTTATGCTACGTTGATGGTGCTGATCAGCCTCTTTCTGCTCAACAAGTGGGAACGGCATGTGATGCGGCACCGCCGAAATCAAGAGGTCATCGTGAGAGCGGATGATAAACCGGGGGTGCTCGGTACGATCGCTTCCTTGTTCGGAGAACAAGGCATCCAAATCGTGAACGTCAAGATGATGCCCGATACCGAAGAAGGCAGCGAAACGAGACCAACGGTCCAACTGAATTTCAGTTTGAAGGCGCAGGATCAGGAGAAGTTTATGCACGCTCTAGACAAGATCAATTCGCTGGAGTTCGTGCTCTGGACGGAAGCCGGCAAGAGCGGACAGCTGGCATCGGCAGCCGGCTTCGGTGCACGCAATAGGGGGATGTAAGGGTGGTCTGAAGAAAGACCGGGCATCGAAAAGGATGTCCGGTCTTTTGGCGCATTGCGATAGTTTGTCAATAAAGTGGAATTTTAGGCAAGATGCTAAGATGCCCACACTGCCGAATCACGGCTGCGTCAAAGTGCCTTGATTGAAGTCCATCAACCAGGTCCGTTCCTGGTTGCCCGCATGATCGATGCTGTAAAACTCCACCGTTTGCGTTGACGCGGCAAATAGCAAGAGCGGCGAGGTGTACATTACCCACGATCCGCTGCGGTTCAGTCGATATTTCGTTATCGATACCCCGGAACCGCTATCGGTAGCGGTCATCGTTGCCGTTAGGCCGGTGACGTATTTTCCATCCGGTGACAGGATAGGGGCGAATTTTACGGCGGTTACCGGTGCCGTAACGTCCGGCCGGGTCGTGAATGTAACGGACGGACCATCATGGCTCGTGTTGCCCGCCGCGTCAAACGCCTCGACTTTGAACGTATAGACCGTGCCCGGTTGTAACGCCGAGACACTGTAGACATTGCCCGTCACGGCGGTTTGCAGGCTCTCGCCCTGATAAATCCGGTACCCGGCAACACCAACGTTATCGGTTGCTGCCGTCCAGTTTAGACGCGCTCCCGTTTCGGTAATTTCCGTAGCGGTCAGGCTGCTTGCAATGGGCCAAGCGGGAGCCGTCGTATCCGGGAACTCGATGGTAAAATCTTTTACTTTGACAGGCGTCAGGCGGTTCGTTATTGTGGCGTCGCCAATCTGTCCGTAGCCGTTATAACCCCATGCCCACATCGTCCCGTCGGATTTTAATGCGCTGGAGTAAGAAAAACCGGCTGAAATTGCCGTTACGCCGGTCAGTCCTTGTACCTGTACGGGAGTATTGCGCTGGATAGTGGTTCCGTCCCCAAGCTGACCGGCTCCATTGATGCCCCAAGCCCAAACGGTTCCATCGTTCTTGAGCGCCAAGGAAGAAAAACCGCCTCCGGACAAAGCCTTCACATCCGTCATTCCCTGGATCTGAACAGGTGTAAAGCTCTGTGTCGTGGTACCGTCGCCAAGCTGGCCGAAGGTGTTGTATCCCCAAGCCCACACGGTTCCGTCGTCTTTTAACGCAAGAGAGTGAAATCTGCCCGCACTAAATGCTTTCACGCCGGCAATGCCCGGGATCTGAACCGGCGCAAGCCGGTTCTTCCCTTCGCCGTCTCCGATTTGGCCGTTTCCGCCGCCGCCCCAAGCCCACAGCGTCCCATCCTCTTTCAATGCAAGGGTATGGTACAATCCTGCGGAAATCGCGGAAACCCCCGTTAGACCTTGCACTTGAAAAGGTGTCCAACGATGCGTAGTCGTTCCGTCGCCAAGAAAAGCGTAGTCGTTATTCCCCCAAGCCCAGACGGTTCCATCGTTCTTTACCGCAAAGGAACGGTACTGATTCGTAGAAATGGCCTTGACGTCAGCCAATCCCTGAACTTGTACAGGCGACAACCGGCGCGTGTTCGTTCCATCCCCAAGCTGGCCGTATGCGTTATCTCCCATAGCCCAAACCGTTCCGTCATTTTTTAGCACGAGCGAATGATCGAAACCGGTAGATACGGAACGGACATTCGTCATCCCGGCAACCTTCAAAGGCTCGCCACGCCCGAAGGTTGTGCCGCTCCCGAGCTGACCGTAAGTATTCGTTCCCCAAGCCCATACTTCGCCATTACTTACGGCCAGCGTGTGCATTGTTCCGGAAGAGAACGGAGGGCTGACGGGTTGTTCGGCGGCACTTGCAAAAACCGAAACCAGCATACAACAAATCATAACCAGCAGCGCGCAGGTTGCCATTCTGAAACGTTTAATGAAAATTGGAATCCCTCCCATTTGAAGATACATTAAGTATACATCTATGTTTATTTTAGATACAATATGTAACTTTGAGCGTGAAACAAAAATACTACAGAGATTTCGTCAACCCGTATTTTGCCATGTTTTTATTTGGTGTTAGAAATAAATAAAACATTAGACTGATAAATAAAGTATTAGTCCGAGAAAATATAGTTGTAGACTGAGAGATTTAAGTATTATTCAATAAAAACTTGGTGTTAAACCAGCTATTATTTTTATAGGTTTAATGCTTTTTGCTGCCTTCGTACATTCGATTTGGAATCATAATTGGTTACTCGCTGCATCTACTGTAATATTGAGTATCAGTATTAAAAAAGGTCTATACAGTAAATTGGTGTAAAAACCCATTATCGGGAATGGCGCAATGAAACAGCGATAGTCAAGGACTTTATTTTCTCGTCTATGACTGCCGCTGTTTCTAAATTTAAGGATGATTTAGTCTAATACTTTATTTTTCGGGAGCGTTTCCGTTTCGCAGCCGTTCGTTTCTTCAAACCGCTGCAGCAGCTTTTTGGATGCGAGCGACTTCCACGTGATGATCAAATGCCCCTTCAACTGCTCCCAATCAACCTCGTCGTTCAATCGTGCCAAAACATAAGGATACTTTCTGTAATGATCGGTAATAAAGTAGGTTTCCGGATTCATCTGCATGACAAAATCGCGCGTTTCAAACTCCATTTTCAATACCAAGGAGACCCCGTCTTCATGAAAACGAGCGAGCAGTTTGTCCTTTACTTTAAAGGACGGCGTTCCGTAAGACTGGCTTTCGACCGTCCCGGGTAAAGCCAATGCCAACCGGCGAAAGGTCTCAAATCCGCTGTATGTCATTATCAAGCCCCCTTTTTCATAGCCGAGCTCTCTATCACTCGCGAATCGAGCCGATTGCAATCTATTTTACCATATTTCGGAAAACGATGTCCCGATTATACTAAGAAAAAAGGAGAACGTCTCCGCGCTTGCTCCGGAATCCATTCTCCTCATATGAAACGATGAATGCTTGGTCAACTTCCGGCGATTTCGGATTGCTCCACAGCCGTTTTTTTGGCGCGAAACACCATAATGATGAACAGACAAGGAAGCAGACAAAGGATGCCGCTCCATAAGTAGGCGCCGTCGGCTCCGAATTTGCCCGCCATAAAACCCATGAGCAAATTTCCGACCGGCGTCGAACCGGCGAATACCAACGAATAGACGCTCATGACCCGCGAACGGTATTCGTCCTTGGCGTGCATTTGCAAGAGCGAGTTGGAGTTGGTAGAGAACAGGATGTTAAAAAATCCGGTTGCCGCCAGCGACAATCCGAGCAAATATACCGACCCGGACAAGCCGTTCAAAAATAAGAAACAGGCGATGACGACCGAGCAAATGATCGTTTGGGCCAGCTTCGGTCCTCTTTTGCTGCGAAACGACATCGTCAAGGCACCGGCCAGCGATCCGACGCCCAGGCAAGACATCAGCATGCCGTACGCTTTTTCGTCCAGATGGAGCACATCTCTTGTGAAGACGGGAATGAGCACGTTAAAGTTGTATGCCAGCGTACCGATGATCGTGACGAGCAGCAGCGTTTGCGCAAGCAGCCGGTCTCTAGCGATATATTGAATGCCGTCCTTGATTTCCTTCAGGATGCCGTCGCCTTTTTTCTTTTGTCTCACGTAAGGGATCGCCTGAATCCGAGTCAAACCGTAGATGACCGCGATAAAGCTGAGCCCGTTCAGCAGGAAGCACCAGCCGGCTCCCAGATACGCCATCATAACGGCGCCGATCGACGGACCGATAATCCGGGCGAGATTAAAGGTAGTGGAATTAAGCGCAATGGCGTTCATCAAGTCGTCTTTGCCGACAATCTCGATATTGAACGACTGCCTCGTAGGCATATCGATCGTATTGGAAAGACCAAGCAGGAACGCGATCGTCAGCACATAACCGTATTTGATCGTATCCGTGAAGACGAGGACGGACAACGTGAGCGCGAGCACCATTGAGATCGATTGGGTGACGAGCAAAATGTTTTTTTTCGGAAACTTGTCGATAAGCGCCCCGGCGAACAGCGAGAAGCATGTGATCGGCAAAAACTGAATCGTCCCGACGAGCCCAAGCAAAAAAGGCGATCCCGTCAGCGTAAGCACAAGCCATGATTGTCCGATGTTTTGCATCCAGGTGCCGATGAGGGAGACGCATTGGCCGAACCAGAAATAACGGTAATTTTTATGGGTTAGTGCATGAAAATGATTGTTGACGAGCCGGACTCCGGCGCTGCGAATATTCATAAGGTTCACCTGCCTGCATGTTTCGATCAAGATTTGGAGCTGTCTTTTTCGTATCGCGCCGCATTGCTGCCCATCTTCTCCAGCAGCTCAAGCGCAAGCCGCTTTTCTTCCTCCGTCAATCCTTCGGATAATATGTTGCGCCACTCTACGAGCACGGAGCGGACGTCGTCCTTGATGAGCATCGCTTTCTCCGTCAAAAAAACGCGATAAGAGCGCTTATCCTCCTCTCGCACTTTTCGTACGATATATCCTTGCTCTTCCAGCTTCTTGAGCGCTTTCGCGGTCGTGCCTTTATCGATCTTCAGATCGCTTGATATTTCTTCCTGACTGAGCCCGTCTTCTTTGTAGAGCGCATTGAGAAAAATATATTGGCCTCTCCCTATATCGTAATGTTTCAGCCGTTCGCCTACGTACATTTGGCCGTATCGGTACAGTAGGGACACCCAGCGGGGGATCGTGTTTTTACGGTCGATCATGACTTCCTCCTTCAGGCCGTACGATAGTTGCATTTGCCACTATCCATTATATGACTGCATTCGTTGCCATTGCAACTATTTTTTCGCAAGAAAGTTCGTTGAAAGGGTTTTTATTCCTTCTTGTTCTAAGGTATACTTGTCCTATACTTTATTACTATCCGACACTTTCACGGGGGCTGAACACAAAATGAGTCAAATTGGAGATATCGGCGCGCTTGGCCGCCAATACTTGCAGGCGGAATCGTATGGTGCGGCTGCGTTTTGCTTTTACCGCGCGATGCTGGAAGATCAGGAGAACGGCAACGCATGGAACGGCCTTGTGCTCTCGTTAAGCCTCATGCGGAAAGAGCAGGATTCCCAGACGGCGCTTGCCCGATTTGCGCTTCAACCGGGCCTTCCTTACGACCGTGATTTGATCGCCTTCGCGATGATGCTATGGCAGCAAAATCCGCGTGCGCTCTCGGAATGGGTGCGGGGAATCGTGACCCATCATAACCCATCCGGGCAAGATAAAGAGACGCTGAACGAACTCGCCGAAGATCTGGAGCGCTCTTATCAGCAGCTGGTTGAGCGCCATGGGGAGGAATCGCTGCGGGCGCAAGGCATGCTTTCTCTTGAAGAATATGCGGGACGGCGACTGGAGCTTGACTGGCTCGTGCAAGAGTCGTTCGATGATATTATTAACCAGGTGAAGCTGTGGATCGAGAGCTCGGACACGGAAGCGGTACTGTCCGGTGTGCGGCTGCTCTGCATGCTTCCCGATCCGCGAAGCGAGAAGATGCTGCGCCGCGTCTGCCGCAACGAGGAGCTTGACGGCAAAGTGCGGACCCATGCGCTGCTGGCGCTTCGCTGGCTTGGCGTCCGCGGCAACGCCCGGATTCACAAGATGGGCGAATCGTTCGTTATCAATCTGGACGATCCGAAGCCGGAGCTTACCGTATCGGTTCCGGTAGCCTACAAGCCGGCGCTCGACCGGATGAAGCTGTGGCTTGCGAAACAGCAAGGATTCGTAACGCAGGAAGAATACGAGAGCCACGCTTCGACGGACGAACCGGAGATGCCGGAGGCGCTCGCCGCGAAAGTAAGCGAGGCGGAAATCCCGGCCGTCTACCAGGAAGTGGTGCATATGCTGATTCGGGCGGCGTACGACAAATACTACCCGCTCGTGCCTACGGTGCGGGAAACGCGCTACTGGGCTGCGGCGCTGCTGATGCTGATGAAAGATTACGTGGAGGGCATCGGCGAAAGCTGGACGAACGGCGAGCCGGAGCAGGAGGAAACCGCAGTGCGTCACCGCAATTGGCTGCTGAGCGGAAGCCCGGACTATTACGACAATATCGACGCTGCCAAAAAAATGCGAGCCGCGTTCAACGGTTGAACCCATACAGCGGAGGAGCCGCGCTTCAATAGCGCGCGCTCCGTTTTATTTTAACAAGAAATAACGGGGGCGACGGTAATGAAAAAAGTGCTAGTGATGGGCGGAACCCGCTTTTTCGGGAAAAGACTTGTGCAGCACTTGCTGGATGAAGGAGTGGATGTGACGATCGCAACTAGAGGACGTACACCCGATCCGCACGACGGACAAGTAAACCGGCTCGTTCTGGACAGAGAAGATGCCGTTTCGCTGCAAGCGGCGGCGGACGCAGGCCCGTGGGACATCGTCTACGATCAAATCTGTTATTCCCCGCAAAACGCCGCGGATGCGTGCGAAGCGTTCAAAGGGAAAACCGGCAGGTATATTGTCGTCTCGACGCGCGGCGTGTATGACCATGGCCCGCAGCCGATCGCAGAAGACGCCTTTAACCCATTTACGTATCCTGTGAAGCTCGGAGCGCGATCGGAATTTTCTTACGAGGAAGGAAAACGGCAGTCCGAGGCGGTGTTCTTCCAACGGGCGGATTTCCCCGTATGCGCGGTGCGGATTCCGATCGTGCTTGGCAAAGACGACTATACCCGGAGGCTGCACTTTCATATCGAGCATGTGCGTGGAGGCTTGCCGATCGGCGTGCCGCAACCGGAGGCGCGAATGTCGTTTATTCATTCGGGCGAAGCGGCATCGTTCCTTGCATGGCTTGGGAATGTGCCTCAGTTGACCGGTCCGGTCAACGCTTGTTCCGACGGCGATGTCATGATGCGGGAAGTCATTGCCTGGACGGAGGAAGCGGTTGGACGTAAAGCGGTCATTACGACGGGTTCGGAAGCGGAGCATATGTCGCCGTTTGCCATCCCTGATTCGTACTGCTTGGATACGTCCAAAGCAAGAGCGGCGGGCTACCGGTTCGAATCGATTCGGGATTGGATGCCGGCGTTGATCCGTGAGCTTGCGTCGGCCGGTAGCTAGGCGAAAGCAGCAACCCTCCATTCACAGCCAACAAAAGAATATGCTGCTGCACAATTGCTTAGAGACGGGATCGCTGGGTAATGAGATCCGGCTTTCCCTGAGCCAATATTTATGAACAGTTGTTAAGGTCGGGTCCCTTGGAATAGGGGCCAATTTGTTTTTCCTACCCGACATAAGCCCTCATGTTCTTCCTCTTCTCTTTATTGCCCGGTTATCTGGCCCAAAATAAGGAAATAATATGGTTCAAGAAAACTTCGAAGGGCTTTCAGGTGAACGCGTATGAATGAAGAACAACAAGAATTGCAACGACAGCTTGTCCAAATGTCGAATAAATCATGGCTAAGTGATGGTGTATTCACTTGGACTTGGTGGTTTGAGCTGGGTATGGTGACCTCGCCCCCAATAGATAGACACATAGAAAACCTCTAAAATAAATGATGGAGGGATTCACATGGGGCAGAAGAAATTTGATAAGGCATTTAAAGAACAGGCGGTACTGCGTATTCTTAGCGGAGATTCGACAGCTTCAGTGACAGCTAAGGAGCTTGGTGTTCACTACACCACAGTCCGGGACTGGGTGAAGAGCTACAAGCAGGATGGAATAAGCGCCTTTCCAGGCAGCGGAAACCTTAAGCCTGAAGACGAAGAGCTTCGGAAACTTCGTAAGCAGTTGGCTGATATTAAGGAAGAGAATGAAATCTTATAAAAAGCGGCGGCCTACTTCGCGAAAAATCTGAAATAAATACGTTCAATTTTATTTATGAACACGCTTCGAATTTCGGATTGCGAAGATGTTCCAGGCCCTTAATGTCTCTAGAAGCGGTTATTATGCGCACATAACTCGTCCAGAGAGCAAGTGAAGCAAGGAGAATCGCGAACTCTCAGAGACGATTAAAGAAATTCATACAAAAGAGCTCTAGAATCTACGGATCGCCGCAGATCACTAACAATCTGCCGCCTGAAAAGAAAGCGAGTCGTGGTCGAGTGGCTCGCTTAATGCGGAAGCACGGCATTCGTTCTAAGGTTGTGAAGAAATACAAAGCGACAATGAACTCGAAACACGATCTACCGGTAGCGGAAAACCTCATCCGCCAAGATTTTACAACGAACAAACCAAATGAGAAATGGCTTTCGGACATTACCTATATTCCAACAGCGGAAGGATGGCTGTACCTCGCCGGTGTAATGGACCTGTACGGACGTAAACTCGTAGGATGGGCCATGGACAGCCGTATGAAGACAGAACTAATCGCCAATGCGTTAAAGCAGGCGATTGGCCGTACTGGTGCCTTAGCAGGCTTAATTGTCCATTCGGGTCGAGGCGTGCAATATGCGAGTAAGGAATACCAGCAGCTTTTAAAGAAACACGGATTCGTCTGCAGAATGAGCCGAAAAGGTAATTGCTATGACAATTCACCGATGGAATCGTTCTGGGGCAAGCTCAAGATGGAGAGGCTCAACGAGCGCAATTTCAAATCTAGAAGTGAGGCTAAAAAGGCTGTCTACGAGTACATTGAATTATTTTATAACCGCAGGAGAACGCACTCATCTAATGGTTACGTGGCACCTTTTCAGTATGAAAACCGGTAACAACCCGATAGGCAAACGGCTGTGTTGAGGGATTCTAGCTGTCTACATTTTCAGGGCAAGGTCACAAAGCAGGATCTACATTTAAGTACACAAATTCAGGCTACACGCACCTAGCCAAACCAGGTACAACTTACTGATGAAAGTTCAGTCTGGATAAGGACCAAGCCGCTCCGTAGCTAGCAGGCAGCCGTCAGTGAAATTCGACGGCTGAAGCTCTGTGAAAAGTTACTCGTCATGTGTAATGAAGCGAATCAACCTCGACTGTCGCCAATCATTTCTTCTTCGAAAACGTGCACGTCTTCGATCCGGCGTTGCCGAATTTCGTGGTAAGCTTATCGCCTTCGGCCTTGAGCTCGATCGTATCCGAACCGACGCTTCCGTAGTCGATGCGGTACGTATTTCCTTCCACGTGCTTGTATGTCCCTGTGACCGTTTGGCCCCCGGTTCTTGAATACGATACGGTTCCGTCCTTGTAGAAGGTGAAGTTGTCATGGCAGCGGCCTTTATCGTCAGCTGCGACTTCCCATTCGCCGGTGAAGCCGGCATCGTTTTGCTTGGAGCATGCGCTTATCAAAAGTAACGTGAGCATAAAGAGGATGAGTATTCGATTCATGAGCGGCCTCCTATTTGATCAGTTTGACCAAGCTGCGGCCTGCGCTGGTGACGGTATTCGCCGCCATTCCTGCCGCCTTGCGGCCCGCGCCGGTGGAATACATAAACTCCCGGATAAAGGCAGGCGATTTGATCACGAGCACCATGCAGCCAATCGATCCGAAGATCCCCATATACTCGCCTTTGAACGGGTTGGTTCCGGTCGCCAGCTTGATCGCCATCATAATGAGCAGGTACTGCACGCTTTGAGTGAAGGCGACCGACAACAGGTGACGCCACCAGCTCGGGAACAGATTGAACTCCTGATTCAATATCGACATGATCGCCACCGGTCCCGATACGACAAGAAAGGCGAGCTCGGCGAAACGAAGGCACTGCTGGAAGGCGAAGACCGCCAGCAGCGCAAGGAAGACGAGCGCGAGAATGACGATGAACAAGCTGGACGTTGCGCCCGTGAACAGCAAGTAAATGGCGGCGAATCCGACCAGTTGGCCTCCTCCCGGATCGATGCTCGGTACAGACAGAAAACCCCGGCTGAATTCACCCGAGAGCGTCAGGATGCCTTCAATACCCCAGGGCATGCCCATCATGAACACAGGAATCAGGAAAATCTTCGGGAGCAGCTTCCTCAGCTCGCTCCGGTCTCCGTCGGCCAAAGACAGCACATAAATCCGCAGGCACTGATAAATCAGGAAAACGGTGGCAAGCGACCAACTGACGCCCTTGATCAGGTTGAAAAATGTATTGACGGTAGGATTCTCAAGCAGGTCTCCGGGCTTTAGAATAAAGATTTCAAGCATATCCTTCATTACGTTGAAGGCCTGGTTCGCAAGATCGATCAGGATGTTCTGAAATTTGCAATCGATCTCGGTAAAGCCGCAATCCCGCTTTTCAATCTCTTTCGACTGCTGCTTTTGTGCTGGAGGAGCGGGAGGAGCCTGCGGCGAAGGGCTGGGCGTAGGGCTCGGCGCAGGCGTCTTGTCCGGAGTCGGCGTTGGAGCGGTGGTCGGACCCGGCGTCGGTGTCGGATCCGCAACGACGTGGTTGGCAGGCGCATTAGCGAACAGCAGAAGAATGACAAGTAGCAGAACCGCCGGTCGGGACAGCTTGCCGTAATATTCGCGAATCGTTTCCTGCACCGGCTTATCTTTGGTGCTTAGGCGCAAATAGACCCGTAATTTGTCTGCTTTTCGAAATAACCGCTGCAACAGTCTCATCGGAACTCCTCCCTTTGTTCGCAGGACTCTACAATTTTTGCTGTTGGACGATTTCCACGCGATCGATCAAATAAGCTTGCTTGGCATCTGCCCTGATCATGGACAGCTTGACATAGGTAAGCGTAGTAGACGCGACATTGTTTACCTTCAACTGATGCTTCAGTACAAGCATCCCGGTTCCGCGCCGTTCATCAATCCGGTGGAAGTACGGCTCGACATCGCTGACGGCGCCCGAAATCGGTACCGTATCTTTGGGGATTTCACCCTCCGGTCCGGAAGGGAACAGACTTTTGTATCCGTTCTCGGTCAAAAAAGACTTTGCCTGAGAATACCGGTCGGATAGCCGGTTGAATGCAAAGAACGCTTGAGCGAATCCGGTAATCGTCGGAATGCCATCTCCGGCTAAGAATGCTTTTGCCTCATCCCGCTCCTTCGTCACTTCCGTAATCTGCTGCGTGAGAGCGTTTATGCGGGATTGCCCGTCGGACACCGCACGTTTGGCGGACAATCCCCAGAATGTCGCGCTCATGAACAAAAAGAACAGAACGCCGATGACAATCCATTTTATTCTCTCATCGATCTCCATGCCTTGCCTCCTATCTGCGAACGATCCGCCCGTAGCCGTACAAATGCTTCCTCCAGTAACCTGATGTGAATGTATCGACGTTGACTCCGGAGCTGCTCGACTGAATCATTCTTCCGCCGCCGATATACATGCCGACATGGGTGACCGCTGTACCGGAATCGTAGGTGCCCGTAAAGAAGACGAGATCTCCGGGCAACAGTTCTGCGGCCTTGATCCGAGCGGTTGCATTGTATTGGTCCTGCGCTACCCGGGGGAGGTTGATGCCGGCGGCATGCTTGAAATTCCACTGCATGAGCGAAGAACAGTCGAAGCCTTCCTGCGGCGAATTGCCTCCGAAGTTGTAGGGAAGGCCGAGAAAGCCGCGCATACTTTGGTAGACCGCGTTGAAGTCGAATATTTGTCCTCCGGCCGCCGCGACGGCATAAGGATCCATGCCGCCGAGATTTCGCATCACCTTGTCGACATATGTGTAGTCGCCGTAACAGGCGTTCACTTTGGCGCGGAAATCGTCCGGATCGGGGCAGCCGTAGGAATGCTGCTGGGCAAATTTCAGCGCCAAATCTTTCGTATATTTGCCGCCGTTGCGCTTCACGTAATCGACAAAGCCGGACCCGAAGTTGTATGCCTGCAGGGCGGTGAACAGATCGCCGTCCGCTTGCTTCATGACGATGGAGAAGTTCTCCACCCCGGCGCGAATGGAATATTCGGGGTCGGTGATACAATTCGGCTGTTTGCAATATTTGCGGTTGGCGGGACTTTCGGACGCCTGCATCGGATCAAGACCGGCTCCGCCGCTTTCCTGCTGCATAATGGCCAAAATGATCTGAATATAACCCGTGACTCCGAATTCCTCTGCATATCGGGTGACGAGCGGTTCGTAACGAAGCACCTCCTTGCTCACATTGGCCATACCCGGAGGAAATTCGCCGTTCTGTCCGCCGTTTCCTACATCCGATACCGATCCGCCGAAGATGAGGATAAATACCATCATTACAAAGATGCAAATGCCGAACACCATATAAGCGATCGGCTTCCGGAAGTGCCAAAGCTTGGATAAAACAAGATACAGCGTGCCGGGATCCATCAGCCGAACACTTCCTCGCGCTTCAATCCGTAAAGCGGCTGCTCATCGGGATCTTCCCCGTACTTTTGACGGTACCAGCGGCTATCCCACAGCCGCAGCTCTTCCTGCGTCAGCTCCACTTGAATGTGCACCTTTTTGGAGCCCACGACATAGATGCCTTTGCCCGCGTTTTTGTGCTTCTCCGCATCCTCTACGACGAGGAGCCGCTGCTCCGCTTCGGAGAACTTCTCCGACGTTTTGTTCATAATATCCTGAATTTCCTGGGCGGTCATGGGCAAATACAGCTTCGTTACCGAGTTCAAAATAACGGCTTCACCGTGGTTCCGGGAGCCGTCGACGGCTGACAGGAAATCGCCTACCTGCTGGGTGGCGGAGGTGACGCCTCCCTGGAACGAGCGGATCAATTTGTACATCGAGCTGAGGAATTCCATGGCCGTCGGATTTTTCGGATCGGCGAGAATGTGCGCCTCATCGACGTAAATTTGTTTGATTTTCGTCCGGTCCATCGTGGCGTCATCGGTCAGGAACGTCAATATATTGTACATCGCCACCTGCCTGAGATCCGATTCCGACCTCAGGTCGTAAATATCGAAATTAATCAGGTCGTTCGACAAATCGACATTCGTATGGCCATTGAACGCCTTCGAATAGGAGCCCTCGACATACGGATACAGTACCTGATAAAAGCCGTTCAGCGATTCGTATGTCTTGTCCGTTGTCATCAGCTGGCGGATCGTCTCGTACAGATCGCTCATGATGGGGAAGTCCATACGGCTCAGCCGGGAGAAATCAGTGGACCATTCGATCCCTTTTCTTAGGTATGTTTCGACAATTGCTTTCTCCAGCAGCGCGAGCTCGACCTGTTGATTGACAAGTGATTTATACATCAAAGTAAACATCGTTTTTAGCCGCGCGATTTTTTGATGCAGCAGCGAGACGGCTACCGGCTTCCCTTCCTCGTCCAGCATGATGGACGAGTTCATAATTTCAAACGGGTTGATGATGTCGTCGGATGTGGGGGAGATCTTCACCCAAATGCCCCCGAGACGCTCGAATTTCCGACCGAATTCCGCTTTCGGATCGATGGTCCGGATGATCGTGCCCTGGATCCACCTTCGCATCATGTCCCCCCAGATATATGTTGATTTCCCTCCGCCCGAGGTGGCGATCACGACTTCATTCCGGTTGATCAGCTGATCGTGGTCGACGACGACAACCGAATTGGTCTTCAGGTTTTTACCCTTGACAACGCCGCGATCTGCGAAGATCTCCGCTTCGTCGAACGGGAACAGGCTCGACAGCGCCTCTCCGTCAAAGTTGCGGTACGTCATCTCCGGCAGATCGTTAGACCGGATCGGCAGGGAGGAAGTGAACGCGTCCAGCATCCGGGTATTCGGAATGATCGCCTTCAGATTGCGTCCGCATTTCGCTTTGACGGTGCTCGTGAGCCGCTCCAATTCCTTCAGTGACCGCGCCTGCAGCATAATGTACATATGCTGGTCAAAAATCTTTTGATTCCGTCCCGAGGTCAAATTGTCCAGAAGCACTTCCGCGTCCTCAAGCTCCTTCTGCAGACGGATGGCATCCTTCGGCTGAATTTTCGGCTCGTTGATCCGTGCTTTCAGCTCGATAATCGCCCGGTTCAAGGAGGTAATCATCCCTTCCGACGAGCGTGGAACGATGTGATGCGATAGCGTTATGTTGCCGCTCGTCTCGTGCAGGACCGACAGCCAGTTGATGAGGACATCGTTCGCATAGTGCGCAACCGCAAGCACCCTGACATAATTGCGTCCGAGCCGAATATGGTCAAGCTCCTCCTGAATGCTGTCCGGGGCAAGCATATCCAGAAAAGCCGAGTTGTCGTCTATAAGATGCTCTAGACGGGGCTCGGTATCGCGCTGATTCTTTTTCCTTCCGAACATGGTGTTCACCTCTTAAGAGTTTTTGCGTGAGCAAAAACTGGCATCGAAAGCATCCGCTGAGTTTTTACGTGAGCAAAAACTGGCATCGAAAGCATCCGCTGAGTTTTCATGCCGGCCGCAAAAGTCACTACCTCTTTAAAATTCGTTCGCGAGCCGTTCCCGCTCCTCGATCCGTTTGACAGCCGACACCAAGTTGCGCCGCCCGATCAAATATTCCATCTCCGTTTCATCGGTCACCGTATGGAGCTGGGCATTCTCGTAATCGTAAAAAATTTGCAGCGCTTTTTTCAACTCTTCGTTCGTCAGCTCCACCGCATCTAGCCTATGGCGGAACAGCATGTCTTCCAGCCTCTCAATATAGTGGTCGCGCCTTACGCGAAGACGGATCATCGCCTGCTCAAGGGAGCCTTCTTTTCCAGGCTCGTATTTCTCGTCGAACACAAGGAACCGATTCCTCCGGATCATCTCACGGTTTTGTTGGATGCTTTGCGCGTAATCGATGTAGGAGCTGAGCAAAATTTTTTTATGCACATTCTGAGTCGTGCTTCGCTTTCGTCGCAGTTCCTCAATGTACCGGCTCATATTGATCGGCTCCGATACCCGCAAAATTTGGACCGGATCTTCCAGATTGTTAAGCAACTGCTCATAGCCCTCCATCACCTGGATTTGCTCGTTCAGCGACATCAAGCTCAGATTGACGGCAGAAACCGAGATAATTTTGACGAGCCGATGATCGTCCGTTTCAATCGTTTCGCTGAAAACTCGGCGGATCGGGATAAGGTCCTGAGCACTGAGCTTATGAGCATCGGACGGCTTCTTTTTAGCCACGGCGGTTCCTTCCTCCTTCCGGAGCGCTTTTTTCATGAACAAAAACGTCCGCTGACGGCGGCCAAACGCCACCTTCCACTGGAAAAACCGGAATGCCCTTATATTCGGACGCTCTTTGATCGGGCGAATAAATACGGCAACGGCCGTCAATACGACAGGCAGCAAACCTATGATCAGCTTTATCTCCAACAGTCCGTTCATGAGCCAGACTACAGCGATGCAGAAGATCACGGACGGGGTGAGGATGAATACGTCGACCAGCGTAATGAACTTCCATATGTGAAACGTGCTGTCCACTTGGTTAGGAATCTTATACCGTCTTTCCATCTCCGATCACCACCTCTGACAACAGCTCTGCGGGCTAATTGATGTTAAACTTCAGCCATCCGACGATGACGCGCGATAGCAGCAGGACGATGGTGACGCCGCAAACATAGAACAGACTGGATTTGAATTTGGCCTTGGAGTGGTCGTCATGAGACATGTAAGCGGCCAGGACGAGGCCGATAATGGACAGAACGGCTATCGGAATCGCCAGATTGAGAAATCCGGTTACTACTTTTTTGTCAAGAAACTCCGTTATTGTTTGAAAAGGATCTTCTGCAAGCGTCATGGACCTGAATGCCTTCATACCCCGGTTACCCTCCCCGCACTTCGTTCTTGGTTATTTTTCCATTGTCAACTTTATTACTTTATCCTAAGGCCAGAGGGGGTACAATCGGACGATATTTCCATATTCATCCTACGTATGTACCGTATTGTGGAAGCTGTTCCTGAACATGGGACCATACGGTTACAAAAATGCCACTTTTGTTCGATAAAACGCACGACTTTGGAGTAGTAAAATAAAGAAACCCATGGTTATTTTTGTAATTGTCAGGTTTTGGTGCAGTGGAGGTGTTTCATGCAGCAGGAGACTCGAAAACGTATGGCCGGATCGATTTTGCTCGGATTGACGGTGGCTGTGGCTGCGGAATGGATCGTTATTACGGCGCTGGCTTCCATGTCGAAACCTGCCGAAGAACGTGACTTTGAGCGAATCACACAGTCGGTATGGCATCCTTTGGAGCTGCTGAAGGAGGCACGGCTGCACCCTTCTTTCTGGGAAAGCCAATGGCTTCCCCTCTGCTTGTGGCTGCTGGCTGCCCTTGCCGTCTTTATCCGCTTCGGAAAAGTCAAGACGTTCCAGGAGGCCTCACGATACGGAGCATACGGAACCGCCAAATGGGCGGAGACCGGGGAAGTGTTCAACGACCGGACGTTCGTCAGGAAAACGTGGAACAAACGTTTTTCCGCAGCGGCGGATAAGCCCCAGCATGCCGGGAAACATCCGAACCTGAATAATCCGGGCGGGCTCCTCTTCGGCATGCTGCAAGGCAAGCCGCTCATTTTGCCGGAGGAAACGACGATTCCGAACCGAAATGTGTTCGGTGTCGGGGGCCCGGGTTCCGGCAAAACGCAATCGTACATTTTGACGAACATCATTCACGAACGGAATCGTTCCATTGTCGTGACGGATCCTAAAGGCGAGATCTATGAAAGCACGGCGGCGGTCAAACGGGAACAGGGCTATGAAGTCCGGTTGGTCAATTTCAAGGAAATGGATGTCAGCGACCGCTATAATCCGATCGACTACATTGAGCGGGAAACGGATGCCGAGCAAATCGCCACCGCTTTGTTTCTCAACTCGCAAAGCGGAGACAAAAAAATGGATTTTTGGGGTAAAGCCGAGATCGCATTGCTCACCACGCTGCTTCTCTATGTGAAATACGAATGCGGGCCGGCGGCGAATATGGACATGGTCCGGTACATTTTGACCACGTATGGCCGGACGCCCGAGGACATGGACCTGTTTTTCGGCAGCTTGGAATCGGATCATCCGGCCAGTATGGCCTATCAGGTCGTCCGAATGGCGGAAGACAAAGTCCGCTCCAGCATCTTTATCTCGCTCGCCGTGACGTTGTCGAAATGGAACTCGAAGTCGGTACAGGCGTTCACCGCGGTGTCCGATTTTAAACTGGATGACATTGGGGACCGGAAGATGATCGTTTATGTCATCCTGCCTGTAGCGGATTCGACTTGGGAGATGTTGACATCGAACTTTTTTACGCAGCTGTTTCAGCAGCTATACCGTCTTGCCGACCGTCATTTCAACCGGCTTCCGAGACCGGTCAACATCATGCTGGACGAATTTCCGAATATCGGGAAAATCCCGAATTACGAGGAGCTGCTTGCCACCTGCCGGTCGTATGGCATTTCGTGCAGCACGATCGTCCAGTCGGTCGGTCAGCTCATTGACAAATATTCGAAGGAAAAGGCGGAAGCGATCATCGGCAACCATTCGCTCCGTTTTCTGCTCGGCGCCGGCGATCACTTGACGGCCAAAACGTTCTCCGAGCTGCTCGGAGATACGACGATTCAGACGGATTCCCGGTCCGTCACGAAAAGTCGCAAGTCCGACGGATCCGACTCTTCGTCGCAAAGCTATACCAAGCGGCCCTTGATGACGCCCGACGAAATCATGCGCATGCCCAGGGAGGAAGGACTGCTGCTTGTATCGGGGATGAATCCGATCCGGATACGGAAAGCGTTCCAGTTTGAGTTTTTCCGTGGCGTTCTTCACGACCGGGACAGCCGGCTTCGCTATTTGGAGGTTTCGGGGCGGAGCCGGCAGCCATACATCCCCCCGTATGCAAGAATTGCTATCGACTACGAAGAAACGACAGGGAAGTGAAGGAATGGCGAGGCATATCGATTTTAACGGCGGGACCTTTATCTTTACAAAGGATGTGATCAAATTCCGGCTGCCTCGAAAGGTGACGCTGGCCGAGTCGCCGGAGCAGTTGGATGCGCTGAAGGAGCTGACCGGCGATTATACGTTTCCACTGAAACAAGTGGAATTCGAGGACGCCTCCCGCCAAGATTATGTATTCTATTACGGCATTGAAGAAGGCTATAGGCCGTTTGAAAAGGTACGGACAAACCCATTGGATTCGAAGCTGCACATCGTGGAATCGTTGATCTGTCTCGGTGAATATACGGAGGAGCTTTACCGTACACAGGGACTGACGATTATTCTGGAGCCGGTCAATCTGTATGTGGACTCGTTACATCGAGTAAAGGCTGCGTTCACAGGGATCGATACGATATTGCCCTCATCAGGGTTTCATGACGACGATATTCTCGAGCAGGTGAAGCGGCTCATTCTGATGCTGTTTAGCAGCGTTCCTTTTCAATCGATGAAAAGCAGAGGGATCGGCACAGCCAGAGACAAGCCGGCTCCAGGCGCGCAGGAGTTTCTGATGACGATATTGCGCTGCAAATCGTTCGAGGATTTGCGGCTTGCGGCGGCACATCAGCGGGACCACATGGATCTGGTCGAGAAGGAAATGGCGGCCATGAAAAAAGAACGAATCCGCACCGGTTTGGGGGAATACCGGAAATGGATATGGATGGGTGCCTCGTTCTTCGTGGTGGTGATGGTCGGCTTGATGCTATTCATTTATTCAGCGGGATTTAACAGCGGGAAATCGGCCGCTCATGCCGCAGCATTGGCCGGGGCGGAGCCCGAGCCCGAACCCATCGTGAGGGAGGACGTGCTGAAGGCGCTTCGTCTCGGAGCCGGCGGCAAGTATAGGGAAGCGATCCTCCTCTTCCAGAAGATCGATCCGAAGGAATTGAAGGATGACGACAAATATGCTTATGCCACCGCCCTATGGAAACGAGGAGCGGGCTTGATGGCACTTGACGTGTATCCGGATAAGGAGATTATTGACCTCGTCGTACAGGATTTCGTCGACAAGAAAAACACGCTTGCGATCAAGCAGATCAAGCTGGACGCCCCGGTCGTCAAGTTTGAGAAGGCTGTCATTGACGGTAACGCCAAAACGATTATAGAGCAGCGCAAAGCGTTCGAGCTGGACAAACGGCGGAGCAAGATCGTAGCCGAAGCGTTCATGAAGGAAAATAATCTGGATGAGGCCGGCAACTACGCGCTGAAGAGCGGCGACGACAAGCTTGTGGCGCAGGTACGGTTTGCCAAAGCGGTCGCTGCCAAGGATGCGAAAAAGATCATCGAGCAAAAAGATTTGTTCCCGCTCAAGCCAGGGGATCAAGCCAACGTCGCCATGGCTTACGCCGACCTTGGCGATACGGCGAACGGTTGGAATTACGCGCAAAAGAGCGGAGACATAAAGGCAATGATCTATGTCAAGAAAGCCGTCGTCGGGGAGCTTTACGTCAATACATCGCTGAGCTATATGGAGCGCGATGCCCAGATCGAGAAGCTGAAAATCGAGATTACAGAGCTGGAAGCCAAGCTTCCGAAATAATGACGGACAACTGACACCGACACTTCGTCGTTGTAACAGTTGCAATAAGGAGGAATAAATCGATGAGCAATCACTTTGAAGAGATGGAGAAAAAACGTCTTCAGCAGAAAAAGCAGCAAAAGCGGGACAAAGAAGCCGAAGCCGCGCGCGCGGTCGGCAATGCGAAAGCAAGCCTGGAGATGGATGGAATGGAGGTTTCGCCCGAAACCGAGGATATCATGATGCGGTTTGCCAGAGGAGAGCTGACGGAACGGGAAGTGCTGGAATTGATTAAACCGAGGAAGACGGACTGATGGCGGCCGAATTCCGAGACCCGTATCTGTTCGAGGACATCGACGTAATGCGCAACAAGTTCGGCATTCGGGACCAAGCGCAGCTTCACAAAGCGGAAGTAGACCATACGATGCTCCGTCTCATACAGCTTGAACTCAAGCCGATTCCCGGAGATTTCGACGCCAAGCATTTGCAGGTGATTCATAAGCATATTTTCCAGGACGTGTATGACTGGGCGGGCGAATACCGAACGGTCGATATGTCGAAATATTACGATAATCTGGGCAGAAATATGACCTACTGGCACCATCAGGATATCGGTGACGCCTTGGGGCAAGTATCCGACAGATTGAAGCAAGAGGGCTATTTGAAAGATGCACCGAACAGCGAGGCGTTCGTGCAGCGGGCGTCCCGCTATATGGCGGCGATCAATCAGGTGCACCCGTTCCGGGAAGGGAACGGCCGCTCGCAGCGTGAGTTTATCCGAACGCTTGCCTTGAACGCAGGCTACCGGCTTGACTGGTCTCGCGTACCGGAACGGCAGCTCACTAACGTGAGAGCGAAATCCCTTATCGATCACGGAGAGGACTTGGCTCCGGTCATGAAACAGTGCATCTCCAATTCTAAGCCTGATCCACAGTTGGCCAGGTCGCTGCCGACGCCCGGGAAGACGATGGAGAGGTAAATCGATGCGTCGCCGAAAAAGGCGATGCATTTTTTTAATACTTGAACGCAGGAATGATATCTAGCGTATCTAAGGAAACTGCTAATAGGGCTATGAAGAAGCCAAACAAAAGTATTTCGTGTATCCGGTGCTTATCAACTATTTTGGCCCACTGCGAAAGTTTACTAAATAACTCACGAGCTTTTTGGACAACTTCATAAGAATGGTAGGAAGCTAGCACATAATAACCTCCTTGATGTATATCCTTAACGATTATGCCCGCATAAAAACAAATTAAACACGGATAGGTAATCGATATATAACCGCTAGCAAAGTATTAAATTGAATTAATGGACCGGTTTGAATATTGAAATACATTATGGCCCCAAAAGGGACCATAACGTAAAATTAATAGGCTTTTATACCGTTGGATATGAATGTATATTCATGAATATTATGTAACTAAAAAGAAGAGGTTGCCCTCTCCTTATCGCACCATTTTGAGTTACACTTCTACAAGTTCTGGTCTTTTAATCTGAAGGGGTGGAGGAACCAACCAGCCTTTCTCCTTGCTCACCTTCAAGATTTTCAAACCAATTGCAGCTTTTGTTACATGGTACTTAGCGAATAAAGCTCCGATGTCTTCACGTGTTGCCTTACCCATAATTTGACTACAAGCGATCAAACTTAGGGAAGTATCAGCACCAACCATAGCGGCAATTTCTTGATCAGAGAACTTTACACCATCAGGAATATCTTCTAATTTAGTTTCTGGTCTTTCAGGTAAAGCAGGGGAAGGCACGATACCATTATTTATTAAAATAGTATCACACTCACTTATTTCAAGCTCAGCCTGGTTAATGATGTCGTCAAGTATTTTCTTGAGATCTTTATCTTCAGCATGATAATGGTATGCTCGGGTTGCAGAAAGACAACCTTTTCCCGTCATTGAAAACTGCCATAAATCGTAGATTTCCCCGTAATGTAATGGTTCATCTTTTTGGTTACCAGAAAAGATACCCATTAGTCGCACTCCTATAATTTAGTTTTTTAACGCGGTTGTTAAAATTCCCTGTGAGTATAAATATATTCAACAAAATTTTAATCTTCGGGATTAGCTGCGAATATCAAAAAGTGACGATCAGCTTTGAATATTAAGATACCTCAGACCTATTTACTCTTAATCTTATATTTAATGAATCCAGCAACAGACTTTAAAGCGAAAAAAATAGCCATAGTAACCCCAATTAATAAATAGGAGTTTTGTATAACAGAAATCAAATGGAAAACGATGTTCATTTTACACCTCTGATTATTGATGATTTTAAAGTATAGCCAGCTATTAGGCATTTTAATCAAACAATGGATAGAGGTATCGCATTTATGAAATTAGCGATAATCGGTGCTACTGGGCACACCAATTATGTATTCGGTGGGCTGCGCGCGCCGGATGTCCGACGACACATTAAGATCCCCGTAATAAATTGGGGATTTTTCATCTCAAAGTACTATACCTTCCCGCCGCGAAACTGGATGCGGTATTGACTCGGAAGCAGGCCGGTCACGTTTTTGAATATCCGGGGAAATTGCGCTGCGGACCATGTGTATGAAGTTGACGGTTCCCAATCAACGGCGGAAAGTTGAAAACTCCATAAGCTCCTGCAGCTCCTCTATTGTTTTATTGAAGCAAAGGACAGCATAGGATAATAAGAAGTGCCTATGAACTAAAGGATTATAAACACGCATGATGTATATAAAAGTAATATTTGGAGGAATCGGACTTTATGGTGATAGGTCGTTTTCCTGAGCGTATTGTAGTTATTGGGGCAGGGATGGCGGGGTTGGTATGCACTTTGGAGCTTATGAAACAAGGATATAACGTGCGTCTATTAGAGGCAAATAGTCAACCGGGCGGTCGCATATACACAATGCGGGATCAATTTGCCGACGGAATGTTTTGTGAAATGGGGGCTGCCTTCATTGGAGCGCATCATTTTCTCACATTGAGTTATGCTCAGCAAGTCGGGGTTCAATTAATAAATTTACCAGTCCCCAATAGAAGTTTGTCATATATCAATGGGAGATTAATAATAGATTCTCCGGATGAACCTGCACTATGGCCTGTTTCACTTACAGCCGAGGAAAGAATTTTAGGATATGCGGGAATGTTGGAAAAGTATCTTAAGCCGGGGCTTAAAGCGACGGGTAATCCTTTTTTGCCGGGCTGGCCCACAAAACAAGCGGTACAGCTCGATTCAATGACAATGGAAGAATATCTTAAAGGTCAAGGAGCATCTTCGGGTGCGATTAAGCTGTTTGAAATTGGATATATGCAGATGTTAGGTGATGGTATTCGCAAAGTATCTGCATTACAGCGACTGCTTGACCTAAAAATGACCAGTTCCGAAAGAAGTACACAGACTATAGTAGGTGGAATGGATCAATTACCGAAAAAGCTTGCCCTAACAATTGGCTCTAATATCAGTTATGGATGTGCTGTGACGCATATTGAACATAGTAATAAAGGAATAACTATCCAATTTAATAATTCTGGCGAAGTTTTCACTATATGCTGTGATCGGGTCATTGTGGCCATTCCCTCTACAGTCCTGCGTACAATTCATTTTTCTCCGCCACTTAGCAAAGAAAAAAATGATGTCATTCAAAATCAACTTTCTACTTCTGTTACGCGTACCGTCATACAAAGCCGAACTAGATTCTGGCACAACTTAAGTTCCTTTACTACAGTAAATACAGATCTGAAAATTGGATGGTTGCTTGATGCTACCTTCACTCAAACGGCATCAAGGAGGGGGTTAATTTGTTCGTACTCCTCCGGTGAATCGGCGCGAGAAATATCTAGAGCTGGTAATTTTAATTCAGCTGTATCAGAAATCAAACAGGTGCTTCCTGAATTGTCGTATAATTATGAAGGTGGGACGGTCTTTTCTTGGGATCATAATCCTTACTCCCGAGGTGCGTATGCTTGGTATAAGCCGAAACAGATGATTCGAATGCTCCCAACACTGTCTGCCGAACAAGGTAGAATTTACTTTGCTGGCGATAATACAAGTCTTTTTCCCGGTTGGATTGAAGGTGCGATCTCTTCTGCGTTACGAACAGTAAATCAAATTATTGCCAGTAACGGCATATAGTACGGTGATGTATGTGAACAATCAACATCTGCAGACCGCCAATAACGTATTCATTCAAGGCATTGAGTACACAGAGATCCCCGTTTCCGATTTGGAGCACTTCGTCAGACGACTCAATTTTTTATGATCATCATGATGTTTATCGGCGCCGCGCAGGGTTCTTCCGGGGGAGGGATCAAAGTAATCTCCTTTGCTATCCTGATCGGAGCCTTGATAGCCATGGTGCGCGGCAAAAAAAACATTGTCATGTTCGAACGTCGCATCGCCAGTGATCGGATTTACAGCGATCACCTTCAGCGAAATAATTCAGGAGAAATCGATATTACCTTGTAGGAAGCTATAGGAGCATGCATCATGCTGTTAGCCGCATTCATCTTTATGCTGGCCGGACTCGCTGAAATCGGCGGAGGCTATATGGTTTGAGTATGGTTGCGGAAATCCAGACCCTGGTGGTACGGGATTGCAGGCAGCCTAATACTCGTTTTATACGGCATCATTCCGACGCTACAAAGCTTACTTTTGTTCGGACGCGTCTATGCTGCAGCGGCGGCGTTTTTATCGTTCTTGCCGTTCTGTGGGGTGGCTTGTCGATAAGAAGACATCCGATCTATACGACTGGCTGGGCGTCGCTATTTGCATTGTAGCGTTTCTATCATGTTTTGGGCACCGCGGGGTTGAATTGAGGTTGCTTATCAAGAGAAGGCGAACTAATCTATTATCTGATAAAGGGGAAATCAGTTTTGAGTATGTTACTAATAGCTCACCGGGGTGGAACGGATTCATTCCCGGAATTAACGATCGATGCCGCACGTCACTCTTTGAATTCGGGCGCACATTACGTAGAATTGGATATTCGATTTGCAAAAGACGGAGTTCCGGTCATCAGTCACGACAACAACGCTTTAAAACTGTTTGGTAATCCTGCCCGCATAGCGGACCTGACGGCGGAGCAGTTTGTGTCTCTTCGATATGTATGCAAGGATCATTACCATCCGCATACTTTGGAGGATGTGCTCGTCAGCGGAATTGCTCCGATCTTGTTTCATGTGAAGGAGGGTGGCGACCGGCTTGTCCGTATCCTGGATATCATCCGCATCCATGGCTATGAGGATAAGGTGGTTATGGGCGTAACGACCAGCGGAGATGTTAGCGATGTCAAAGCTTTTAACGACAAGATCAAAGTCCTCGCTTTTGCGCCTTCGCGTAAACAGATAACGGAATTTATCGACACGGACGCGGACATCATCCGCCTGTGGGAGGAATGGCTGGACGAAGACTTGGTGAGACTGGTTCAAGCGAGCGGCAAGCAGGTTTGGGTTATGTCGGGTTCCTCCGCCAAAGGCACGGTCGGGTACACTACTTCCGACCATATTTTGTCGTGGAAACGAATGGGCGTCGACGGCATTCTGGTGGATAAAATCGAACAAGCGAAGCCCTTGCTGTAATGTGAAATAATTTAGTTGGATAACGGGATGGCAAACAATAGAACGGAGGACACGAGTGGGAGTTAACTTGTACCTTTGAGGATACCTTCCGGTTGGGTAATTCGTTACAACCATTTTCTGGAGCTACCAACAGAGGATTTCGTTGACGATTCATTTCCCTACTGGATGGACTTAAATGAGGATTTGTTACACTTGTCATGTGATTATAGAGGACGAATTATTGACTTAGGATGGTATCCATCGGGTAAAGCTGAAGGAAGATATACGGTAAAGGTAATTGCATCGGTAGATGATTCAGAACAGCAAAGTTCTAACTGGCAAAAGCCTATTATCGAATATAGTTCCCGTAGCATATCAGTTATTCAAGGTCAAATAAATGACCTTTTGAGTAAAGTAACAATTGGCCAATTATAGGAATTTGCAATTGTAGGAAAATAGGCAATATCAATGACCCCAATGCGGCGAATTTATGTAGGATATGGGTCATGATTTCAAGGCACCAAGGCAAGATGATAAGAAGCAATGGACAAAAGTAGAACTGTTATATGACAATGGGTTCATATATCATTCTTGCGGATGCAGCGGTGCAGGTTATCGGCCAGCAAAATTATCAGAAGTAGAAGAATTTATAAGCAGGAATAAAACATTTAAATCAGCCGGAGAGCTTTTCGAAAGCTGATCGGAGGCCGACAAACGACTATTTACCGAGCTTTCGTTGATTGGCTGAGGCGAATACGAAATAGGAGGAACGGATTTGAGAGATATTCTAGCAATCAAAAAGGCGACCGATAGCTTGGGAGAGGGAGAATTAAAGCCGTATCTGAGGCTTATTTTGGCGAAAATCAAGTTGATTAAGGAGCAGGAAGGAACGCTTGAAGCGGCGGTTACCGAACTGATTGAGCTGTATGACGAATTGATGGGACTCCAGGAAAAAAAGGCGGTCTGGTACCCTATGCCGGCCTGTACCCATGTCCATATCGTTGTGGGCGATTCCTTTGCGGGCAGTATGAAACTGGCACTAAAAGGACTCGGCTGGGCGGAAACGCACAAGCTGATAACGTTGCGGGAGAATTATCCCATTGGTCCGCTCGACGGTCTGGACTCGCCGGAAGGACGGAAGGCGCGGAGCAACTGGTTCCGCGACAATATCACAGAAGCATTCGAAGCTTATACTGAATTCGAAGAAGAATACAATGAGCTTCTTGATAAGCTGGAGCAAATTCCGGAACAGGCAGAAGTGATTGTCTGGACCTGTGGCAACGCATGGATGCGACACGCGATTTATCTGATGCGTAACAAACGTAATTCTATTTCGGTATGGGATGCTTGTGCAGTCTGTGAGGAGCTTTACAACCGCCCAGATGCCTTCATCAACCATAGGCACTCAGGAGAAATTCCTACGAAAAAGCTTCAAGAAGCACTTGTCCGCATAGACGGCAGCGGCAAGCTGTCTATTGCTGACTTTACACGAGTGAGACAAGAATGGCAGACAATCTCGGAGCAAACCGGAGTGCTGCGAATTTGGCAAGACAACGAAGTTCTTACAGTACCTGCTGATTATTATGATCAATACCTGATGGAGAAGTTGGACGACCTAAGGACCCACGTCGGCGATAACGGCTTCCTTAAATCAGCCCGTCTAATTGGGGAAGCGATTGGTTATTGTGAGCAATATATCGGGGATTCTTATTTTGAATACCGGCTGAGAGAGCTGATATCTTGAAATTAAGGGTGTACCTACCGCAATGCGATTTTACAGCATCAGACGCAAACGGCGCGCGGAAAGCGGACCGCCAGTCTGCCTTCTTATCGATGAGCCAACCTAAAACAGCGAGAATACTTCGCCATAAGACGGGTAGACTTTCCGAATTCTTGAACGAAATTTAGTAAATCATAGTCTCTGAAAAATGAGCAATTCCCTTAATACAGGGAGAACAAACGCCGCCATCGGCATAGACGTGTGCATTAAGGAATTGACGGTATGCAGTAACGGAATGGTGTTCAAGAACATCAACAGGTCTTCCGCTACGAGAAAGACGGAGAAACGTATGCGCCGGTTGCAGCGCAAGGTTTCCCGCAAATATGAAATGAACAAGGAGGGAAACCGTTTCGTCAAGACGCGCAACATAATAAAAGTCGAACAATCGATCCGTTGGCGTATTGCACAATGATCTAGTTCCTTCCAATATCGTGTTATGTAGATGGGGAAAGCTTTTTATTTACTGGTACACCATTTTTGAAATGAAAAACCTCACCATTCGTAGGGCTGATTCGGTGTTAGGAAAGCTTTTCCTGCAAATTTAACGACCTTCGACTAAAAACTTTTCAATTCGAGACTTTATTGCGTCCCGAACCGCTCGAAATTGACCGATAATTTCGTCCTCGGTGCCGATGACCTTGGCTGGATCATCGAAGCCCCAATGCCATTTCACAACGCTTTTATTCGAAATCACCGGACAATGTTCGTCTGCATGGCCACATAACGTAATCACATAGTCAGCCCGATTCAAAATCTCCGGATCGATGACATCCGATGTATGGCCGCTAATATCGATACCGGCTTCCTTCATCACCTGTACGGCACGGGGATTCAGCCCATGTGCCTCCAACCCGGCGCTTTTTACGTCGTAGCGATCATTACCGAGAGCCTTCAACCAGCCATCCGCCATTTGGCTACGGCAAGAGTTTCCCGTACAAAGGAAATAAACGAGTTTTTTGTTATCTGACATGGTGAGTCCTCCTGTTTATATTAAGCTGCTTGCTTTGAAAAATACTTCCGCTGAAATCGGAGAGCGACGTTGACTAAGGCAATCATCACGGGGACTTCCACAAGTGGACCGATGACGGCCGCAAATGCTGCGCCGGAATGAATACCAAATACCCCAACGGCAACGGCAATCGCCAGCTCGAAGTTATTCCCCGAGGCGGTAAATGCCAGTGTAGAAGTCACCGGATAACCAGCGCCGGCTTTTTTGCCCATGAAAAATGAAATCAAGAACATCACGACAAAGTAAATGAAGAGCGGAATCGCGATCCTCACGACATCTAAAGGCAATTGAATAATCATTTCGCCTTTCAGCGAGAACATGACGATGATCGTAAACAATAAAGCGATGAGTGTAATGGGACTGATTTTCGGAATAAAGACCGTTTCGTACCAGGACAGCCCTTTTGCTTTTACAAGCGAATAGCGAGTAATCATTCCGGCCACAAACGGTATCCCTAAATAAATAAACACGCTCTTGGCGACTTCGGACATCGTAATGTCAACAACGACGCCTTCCAACCCAAACCATCCCGGCAAAATCGTAACAAAGATATAGGTATAGACGGAGTAAAGTAAAACTTGAAAAATCGAGTTGAAAGCAACGAGTCCCGCCGCGTACTCGGCATCCCCTCTGCACAAATCGTTCCAAACGATGACCATTGCAATACAACGGGCTAAACCGATCATAATCAGGCCGACCATGTATTCCGGGTAGCCTTGGAGAAAAATAATGGCCAAGAAAAACATTAAGATCGGGCCAATGAGCCAGTTTTGAATCAATGAAATGGTTAACACCTTGCCATTTCGGAAAACACGGCCGATTTCTTCGTATCGTACCTTCGCCAGCGGCGGATACATCATTAAAATGAGACCAAGCGCAATCGGTATCGATGTGGTTCCAACTTGAAATTCATTCAAACCGGCGACAAAGTTAGGAAATACATAGCCTAGGCCAATCCCTAACGCCATCGCAACAAAAATCCATAACGTCAAATAGCGATCCAAAAAAGAGAGTCGCTTTTTCTCTTGCTTGCTCACTTGCTGTACCCCCCTTACTCGCATGTAACCGTCAGTCCTTGTTGCTCCAATTTCCGCAGTTCCTCGGATAGATCAGGCAAATGGGACAAAGCATAACCAATTTCCTCTAACCGTTTCTCATTGATCGAATAGAACACCCATTGCCCCTTTCGCGTTTCGTGGACCAATTCAGCCGTTTTAAGACGACTTACATGTTTAGAAATGGCTGGCTGGGAAATGTTAAAGATGGGAACCAGTTCACACACGCAGCAATCGCGAATGCGGAGCAAAGAAAGGATTTTCAGCCTTGTCGGATCGGCAAGAGCTTTCAGAATATCCGCTATCTTTTCAAATTCCATTGTCATGATTATCACCCCACACAAAAAACCATATAACCATATTGTTATTTGTATATAATAAAAAGTCAATACCGAAATTTTGTGCCCCCTCACAACCCGTTTTTCTGAGATACAGGCTAATTATATATTTGCAAATTGCAAGCAAATGGTGTATAACTGTTTCATGAGGTGAAGCACCGTGGAAAATGTACGTGAACTATTTCAAATCATGACTCGTCGCTTTGGCTTTCTGAATAAAAACTGTTGTTCTGCCGGTGGCTGCGACATCTCCTTAATTCAAAGCCATATCCTTTACGAAATTGATCGCCAGCATAAGCCTTCCATACAGCAAGTAGCAGAGGCATTAGGGACAGACATAACGACATTCAGCCGACAAGTCCAATCGTTAATCAAGATGGAATTAGTGAAGAAAACCCCCGATCCCGGCGACCGGAGGGTAAATCTGCTTTCCCTAACGACGGAAGGTAAATATGTTGCGGCGTCGATTGACCAGCAGATGAACGACTATTTAAACGAAATCTTTTCGCACATGAACGATTTTGAAAAAGATACCGTCATTCGCTCGATCAAGCTTTTGAATGAAGCGATGGCGAAATCGGGCCAATGCTGCTCAACCCCCTGTGGGTGATCTTTTTTTCTTAAATATTTGCAAATTGCAAATAATATTCATAGGGGGATTTTAGATGACACCGGTTTTAGATGCAATTGTCATCGGAGGCGGGCAAGCCGGTCTTGCTTCCGGATATTATTTGAAGAAGAACGGCCTGAAATTTTTGATCCTAGAAGCAGGCGGGCAGGCAACCGGTTCTTGGCCACATTATTACGATAGTTTAAAGCTGTTTTCGCCAGCGCGGTTGTCATCATTGCCAGGTATGAGGATACCCGGAGCTACAACATATTATCCATTGCGAAACGAAGTGATTCAATATCTAAAGGAGTATGCCCAGCGCTTTGACTTACCGATCCGGACGAACCAGAAAGTTATTGCCGTGGAGAAAAGCGAGAACGGTTTTTCGATCCGAACGGCAGCAGGAGACGATTATCAGACGCGAACGATCATTAATGCGACAGGCTCCTTTCATAATCCCTATACGCCGGACATAAGCAGAAGGGAAGTCTTTCAAGGGGAAGTCCTCCACTCTTCCGCGTATCGAAATCCGGATCGTTACCGGGGGCAACGAGTGGTGGTCGTCGGGCGCGGAAATTCTGCGGTTCAAATTGCGGTAGAGCTTGCCGACAGCAGCCATACATCGCTCGCCGTTCTTCGGCCCGTTCAGCTCATGAAACCAAAAGTGTTCGGGATTGATCTGCATTTTTGGATCAGAGCCTTTGGCTTGGACACCTTTCCATTCTGGCGATTTGGCAAAAAGCCCCCAAGTCCAAGTACCGTTGTCGATTTAAATGATTACAGAGAGAGATTAGAGGCTGGTAATCCGGATCAACGGGCCATGTTTACCTCTTTTTACTCCGATGGCCTTGTCTGGCCAGACGGAACGAAAGAACCAGTACAAACCGTCATCTTTGCGACAGGGTATCGTCCCGATCTGTCTTACCTTCAGCCCATCGGGGCACTTGAAGCCGAAGGGAAACCGTTACAGACAGCAGGAATCAGCCTTTCCGTTCCGGGACTGTATTATGTCGGCTTGGAAGGACAGCGTTCCTTTGCTTCCGCCACATTAAGGGGGGTGGGGCCGGACGCGAAATTCGTTGTTCGCAAGCTACGGCATTATGTGAAATATCACCTTTAGGGAGGCAAGTTCCCATGAACTTCAATTGGTTAGCCGCGGAATACCTTATGAAACAACAGCAGCTCGAAATAGAACGTTCCGCACGGGAAGCCTGGAAATGGAAAATGCCCAAGGAGTTGTCGAACCGGTTCCTTTGGAGACGGCAACTCACAATTGCAAACACAACAGCTTGTTGTACACCTAGCTGCTGCTGATTTTATAAAAAAACTTGAAGGAGCGATGATTCATGAATCAAGTAACGAACGATCAAATTCGCCAAAATGTACGCAGCCGGTATAAGGAAATCGCCTTGCAAGAAGTAGAGTCAGGTTCGTGCTGCTCGCCAGCTTCAAGCTGCTGCGGATCGGCCGATGACGTGTCTTCGCAGTTGGGCTATTCATCCGAAGAATTAACCGCTGTGCCGGAAGGTGCAAACCTTGGTCTCGGTTGCGGCAATCCGCAAGCCATTGCGGAGCTTAAACCGGGAGAATTGGTTTTGGACCTCGGCAGCGGCGGCGGTTTCGACTGTTTTCTGGCCTCCCGACAAGTCGGGGAAACCGGCCATGTGATCGGGGTCGATATGACGCCGGAAATGGTGAGTCGTGCCCGTAACAACGCCCTCAAAGGAGGGTTCACGAACACGGATTTTCGGCTAGGGGAAATCGAGCATTTACCGGTCCCGGATCAAACGGTAAATGTCATCATTTCCAACTGCGTCATCAATCTTTCGCCGGATAAACAGCAAGTGTTTCATGAAGCGTTCCGCGTTCTGCGCCCCGGTGGTCGTCTGGCCGTTTCCGATGTCGTGATGATGGCAGAACTTCCGGCAGAAATCAAAAACGACTTGGATGTTTTATATTCGGGGTGCATATCCGGTGCCTCGTCTGTTGACGAGCTGAAAGCGATGCTAACGAAAAGTGGATTTCAGGATGCAGTGGTCGAGCCGAAGGAGGAATCCAGAACGTTTATTAAAGATTGGGTTCCTGGGTCGAAGGTGGAGGACTACATTGCCTCTGCCGTGATCAAAGCAATCAAACGATAATGAATGCATAGAAAGCGTTCCGTCTTAGCATTAACGGAGAACGATAGTGAGGAGCTGCCGCAAGGCCAGCTCCTGTTTGATGTTATTAAATCAAAACATCCGTAATAACCCCCTTATGAACTGACAATACGGACGGGCAGATAGTTAAAAGGATTGCTTGAATACCGCGTGAAAAAATAGTGAAAATGTATTGACATTGGAGTTTACTCCATTGTTATTTTTAATGTATGGAAAAACAATATTCTATAAAAGAGGTTTCACGGATACTTGGTATCCCGAAGGATACGCTTCGTTACTATGACCGTATTGGAATCGTATCGCCGTCCCGGGAACACAATTCTTACCGCAGGTATTCTAAGAATGACCTCATCAATTTGATGAATATTCAAATCATGCAGTATGCGGACTTTTCTCTAGAAGAAATCAAAGGGAAGTTTCAGTTTCACAGAATGCAGAGTGTAGATTCTGCTTATTGCCAGGAGGTCGCTGAATTCCTTAATGCCAAAAAAGCAGAACCGCGCAAGAAAATTGCACATCTTGAAAAGGTCAGTCAGTTGCTAGACGTAGCAGTTGAAACGTTAAGGGACTTTAATCATGAAAGTGACCAGCGGCTGGCAGTGTTCGTTCGAGAGATTTACCGGGATCTACACAAGAAGGGTCCTGGAATAACTAAGGAGGATTGTGACGGACATCAAAATTAAGAATTATTATTATCTGATTGCTGGCGTTCTTGCGATACTGTTTGCTATTACGCACGCATGGAACGGGCAATCCGCTGTACTGCCGAAGCTCTTTGTGAATGATATAGCCATGGATACACGGATAATATTTAGGTATGTCTGGCACATTATCACTGCGGAGAATCTGGTCTTCGGCGTTGTATTCATTATCCTGTCATTTCAAAGCGAGCGATCGAAGATCCGGTCTGCTGCATGGATGATCGTGTTACTTCTGCTCGTTCGTCTGATGGTCATTCTTGGCGTAACGGCATTTTATGATGTTTCGGCACTTACGGATACGTTAATCGATTCGATTGCCATCCTAATCTATGTCGCTTTCATCATACTGGGCATAAAAAAAGAGTTCGGAGGTCAATCGCCACAATCCAGTAGGTAGGTTTGAAGAACTAACTGGGGGAGTGTATCACTGCCAGTGATCGCAATATGCTAACGTGAGAACGATAGCTCAATAACAACTAAAATGCGGCTACCGGCGTGGATCGGCAGCCGCGTTACATTATCATAAGAACAGGAGCAGGTGCCGTGGCGACCTGCTTCTTATCGTTGAAGTAACTGGCAGGATAGTTCTATGTCAATGTGGAATTTAATGGATATAGTTGATACAGAAAGGTGTAGTGCTGTCCATGGAATGCTTAGGATGTAGGATTGCTAACGGTATTGAACCAAATCTTAACATTGTATATGAAAATGACTTAGTTACTTGCGTGCTTGATATCGCACCTTTCAATGAGGGACATATTTTAATCCTTCCTAAAAAACATTATTTGGATATCGAAGAAATTGATTCGGAGATTGCCTATGCAATCATGGATGCTTCACAAAAACTTTCAAGAGTAATTAAGGATTCTTTTAAACCAGATGGCATAAGCATATGTCAAAATGGCGGTAAATTTAACGACCTAACCCATTACCATATGCATCTGATACCAAGATACGAAGGAGATGGCTTCTCATGGAGTGAACCGCTACATCCTCATGGTGCGGAAAAGCATTTAAATCAAACAAAAGAGAAGATGCTTAAGCACTCTTTGTTGCGATAGAAGAACAGTAACAACAGGGCAGTCTACGATAGTATGGAGCTGCCGTAAGGACAGCTCCTCTTTTATGTTCGTTGAAGTAACAGGCAGGATAATTACAATTATTTAGATAAATGGTAAAATATCCATTAAACGAATATCGGGGGTAGAGAAATTATGGATATTTTTATCCGAACAGCTGATCAAGATGATTACGAGTCTTTATTACCGTTGTTTCGACAAGTGCATGATTTGCACGTTTTCGAACGACCAGACCTGTATAAAGAGAACTCGACTCCAGTTGGTCTAGAATTCTTTAAAAACCAGCTAGTTGATGATAAGCAGCATATTTTTGTGGCTACTCAAGGCGTAGAAATGATTGGATTTGTTGTGATGAAGGAAGAAGAAATACCTGAAAATTCGTTTGTTAATGCGAGGAAGGTCTTATTTGTAAATAGTTTATGTGTTGCAGATGCGAAAAGGAAGAAGGGTATAGGAAGAAGACTTATGGAATATGTTTTTGACTTTGGGAGAAGCCTCAAAGTTGATAGTATTGAATTGGGAGTATCGGAGAAGAATCAAGATGCGATCCATTTTTACGAGTCGATCGGAATGGCAACTAAAAGTAGAAGAATGGAGTTTAGACTGAACTAACGGGTAACGATAGCATAATGGATGCGACAGTAGAAGATGGGAGGAAACAGGGATGAAAACTTATCAAGTTGCGGTCGCCCGCATGATCGACGCGCCGCATGAGGCCGTCTATAGAGTCGTTACCGACATGAAGGTGCATCTCGGCATCCTGCCCAAACAATTCGAAACGCTTGAGGTGCTACAAGGCGGAAGCGGCTCCGGTACTGTGTTTCACCTAAATATGAACGTAATGGGAGTAAGGTCGTCTTTACAAATGACGGTCACGGAACCAGTGCCGGGGCGTGTGATTCGGGAGCAGGACGACACAGCAGGCGTCACGACCACTTGGACGTTAAAGCCATCCAATGACGGCAGGCATTGCCATGTCGATTTGGCGACAGAGTTCCCCAGCAAGCCCGGACTCGCAGGAGTGGTAGAACGGCTTCTTTTTCCACCTGTCATTCGCTCAATCTACCACCGCGAATTGGACAACATTAACGTGTATTTGACGACGGGTCTTACTGCTCGTAAGGACACTGTTCTCTTCCGCTAACGTGGAACGATAGTGAAATAATGGGATCGCTGCCTACCACGCAGCAGATCCCATTTATTTGCTCAAATAACGTGCCATATGCTAATGAGACCGGGAGGTTACTTCCGCTTGTTTGTATTACCTATTTTTGTCGACAATACAAGTGTCGTACTCATCTACAATGTGACAAACTTTTTCCGATGCGAAGATATAATGTAATTATGTCAGAATCAGAAATTCCTGTTTGTATTACAAACACTTGGGGAGATGGTCTATATGGACGAGCAGTTCATAAAGAGGCTACACACGCTAAATCGTCGCGACGAATTAAGATCAAGACTATTGATCGAAGGTGTAAAACTCAATCTCAAACGTAAAAAGGAATTGGGTTTATTAAATAGGTTTTTTAATAGTAAAAAGAACCTGGTCATCGCTAAAGGATGGAATTGAAAGTTTTTTATTAGAAAAACAGATCGACATTCTCGATACGAGTTTAATAAACAAATGAAACGCGGCTGCCGGCATCTATAGGCATCTCCGTTACGCTAACGGACAGTAATGCTTAAAATACCAACCAACGACGATTCGTAATAAAGTAGTTTTAACTTGTAGACGACACCGATAAGCAGTTATGCTTACCTCAAAATCTCTTTTAAAGTTTGGAAGTGTTAAATGTGGAAAAGAACCATTTGTCACATAATTCACTGAAAGCCGTTCAGTCAATTGTTTCTGCAATTAATCACCGTCTGATTGACAAATATCCTTTAGTAGTGTCCTTGGATGGAGGAAGTGGGGCAGGCAAATCTACGCTTGCTGCTGAGGTTACTTCGCAATTCGGTGCAACAGTAATTCAATGCGATGACTTTTTTGATGCAACTGTCTCTGACAACGATTGGGATACATACTCATTGGAGCAAAAATGCCGTCGTTGCATTGACTGGCAACGTATGCGTAATGAAGCATTATTACCTCTGTTAGAAGGTAGGAAAGCTCAATATCATCCTTTTTCTTTTTCATCTGGCAACGGCTTGGCATCGCACTTGGTGACGATTGAGCCTTCAAAGGTAATTATCCTTGATGGTATTTATAGCTCCCTCCTTGAACTATCCAATGTTAACCATATTACAGTTCTCGTGGATGTACCACCCGAACTTCGCCGCCATAGGCATGATATTAGAGAGGGTACCGACGATTTGGATTGGCATCTTCGATGGGACTCGGCTGGGGACTACTATTTTACAGTTCTGCGTCCACCGACATCATTCGATTTAATAGTGGTTAACAATTAGTCCAATGTTATTTAGATTTAACTTATTTGAACTCCCTCGGTACGATTTAGTTTTCTCACGAATGCTCGCAAATTCGCAGGATTTCTCCCTTGTTATGAGGAATGAAAGTTCAGGAAAGTGACCCGCTATAGACTTTGGCAACATGAATGGCACGTAAATAAAGGGGGGAGGTTCTCGCCCCAGATATTTCCATATGCTGCACGCATTCTCCACGTCGCCCTCGGAGGTTCTCACTCCCATGTCTCAACGGGTCCAAGCCCTTTCATTCCTTCGTTACACCTGTCCAAGGGGTGGAGGCCGGACTTGCTAACGGTACGGGTCGGTGCCCTTTGGTTCAATGTATCCGATACTCCGTGCTTTCTATTGAAATCCTGCGAATCAGCCAATCTACGTGCAACGAAACGGTATAACTGAGTTTAAGCAGCCTGCTGAAGAGGCAATGTTTATGAGGGATGTACCTGACCGGTGCGTGCCATACCAACCAAAATTCGCGCGAGTTTACCACAAAGCTTCATAATCGACCTTATCTTTTTCATCTTCTTTACGTGTACATTGTTGGCGTGAATGGTTCGAAACTCCGGATTATTCATCATTATTCATCACAAGACTCAAGGTCGCCATAAAGAGGAATCGACGAAGGCGGGAGCGTCCGCGCTTGCTAATCTTCATTTGCCCGGTCCATTTACCTGAGCTTGCCTCAGCAAGGTTAAGTCCGGCATGACGCAGCAGGGCATTTCCATGGACAAAGCCGCTTAAATCACCAGCCTCACCAAGAATACCGGCAAGCGAAATGGCACTAATCCCTTTGACGGCAAGCATGGACTTAGCGAAGTGAATGCGTTCTAATACAGAAACAATCTCACGCTCTACGTCCTGCAACTGTGCACAAGCCAGATCATATTTTGCGAGCAGTTGCTTCAAGTGAAGCTTGTAGGCTTGTGCAGCTTGACTGGAACCGACTGAGCGTTCGGCTGAATAATTATCAACACTTATTGAAAGTAAATATCTGTGTTTATAAAGCAAGATTAACAACAACGGCGAAGACCAAAAAGACCAAAAGTACCAATATGGTCAAATCCTTCACGATTGTTAATGAAAGCGGTATCATTTAAGGGTGTATGAGGTCGTTCAGCGGAGGTGACGATCGGAAAAAGACGGAACCGCCTCCAAATGAGTATGGGTTGCCGAAGCTCAGTATGTAGGGAAGGAAAGGACGGACCGTGCCGAGGACGTATCGAAGGAAGGGACTTTTGGTAAACTATAGCAGAGTCTCATGTTCCGTCCGATATCCTAATTAATATGAACACATGGCATACAGGTATTGGCGAGGCCAAAAAAGGAGAGGCAAAACCGGCGCTTTCTAAGGAGGATTTCAATAATGGCTCAATCCTATGAGCGTGCAAACACGCGACGCATCACAAGCAACATCTTCAAAGGCTCGGTTGGAAATCTGATCGAATGGTATGACTGGTACGTATATACTGCTTTCGCAGTGTATTTCTCGGCCCAGTTTTTTCCTAAAGGAGATCCGACCAGCCAACTGCTTAACACAGCGGCGATCTTCGCCGTCGGCTTCCTGATGCGACCGATAGGCAGTCTGCTGCTGGGCCGCTACGCCGACCGTCATGGCCGCCGTGCCGCGCTGACGCTTTCCATCACTGTCATGGCCGGTGGTTCCCTTATCATTGCCTGTACGCCTAGTTATGGCACTATTGGGGTGTTGGCTCCTATTATTCTGGTTGTCGCACGCCTTCTCCAGGGATTATCGCTAGGCGGAGAGTATGGTACCTCCGCAACCTACCTGTCCGAGATGGCCAGCAGCGGCCGCCGCGGCTTTTACTCGAGCTTCCAGTATGTCACACTTATTGCCGGACAGCTTGTGGCACTAGGTGTTCAGATCATCCTCCAGCAAATACTTAGCGAACCCGATATGAAGTCATGGGGCTGGCGTATTCCCTTCGTCATCGGAGCCATAGGGGCATTGGCCGTATTGTGGCTGCGCCGCACGATGGATGAATCAGAGCAGTTCTCAAAAATGGGTTCGGAAAGCCGGGAGAGAGCAGGAACGATTCGGGCTCTGATGAAGCACCCCAAGGCGGTGCTAACGGTAGTCGGATTAACCTTGGGCGGAACCGTAGCTTTCTATACCTATACGACGTATTTACAAAAGTTCATGGTGAATACGGTGGGACTACCCAAGGAGGTCGTCAGTTGGATCAACTTTGCTGCCCTGTTAGTATTCGTCGTACTTCAACCGCTCGCCGGTTCGCTATCCGACAAGATCGGACGGCGCCCGTTATTGATTAGTTTCGGTATCCTCGGAACATTGCTGACGGTGCCGCTGTTCCTGTTTTTGGAGCAGATGAAGAACCCTATTGGTGCTTTCATACTCATGATGATAGGTCTCATCATCGTCACCGGCTATACTTCCATCAATGCAATCGTCAAAGCTGAGCTCTTCCCAACAGAAATCCGTGCCCTGGGCGTCGGTTTCCCTTACGGAGTCACCGTGGCGGTGTTCGGCGGGACGGCGGAGTTCATCGCGTTATGGTGCAAGAGCATTGGAGCCGAATCACTCTTCTACTACTACGTAGCTGCCTGCATTGCCGTGAGCTTCATCGTCTACTGGCGTATGGGTGAGACTTCGAAGGTATCTCGTATCGAAGCTGAACAAAAAGTAAAATAGCAAGAGGCATGCCGACGTCCTGCCTCTTACTATTTTAGCGTTAAGCAGGTCCCGGGGATATGGTTGCAACGAAAGTAAAACGTTTCATTGCTTTCTTCGGCTAATGTAAACGAAAAAAGCACAATCCACGTAGCAGGCTTTATATTGTTTCACCTGTCTACCGTATGGGGAGCATATCAGACTATTTTTCCGATCCAAGGCTGCCGCTGTTTCTGTGTCAGTCTAACGGTACTTTAGTTGAATGATACGTTCTGAAAACCGATTGGCTATTCCGCAAAAGTCCTTGGAATTCAAGGGCTTTTTCATTTTGGAAGCATAAGTTTGCCGCAGTAAATTGGAAGCATAAGCATGCATAACTGGCAAACTTATGGGTTAAGTGACATTAATTATTGGGAACAAAAATGTGCGGATGCTCCACATACATGAAAAAGAACCATTTCGGTTTTTCCTTATGTAGTGATGAACGAAATGTTCCTGACGGTCAAATGCCCCGGGCAATAGATGAACCACAGAAAAGAACCGTGGCTTTAAGTTTGCTACACTATCGTTCGTGACTTTACGATTCGCCAGCAGTGGGAAAAGGAGCGGGAACGATGAAAATCTATGTATGCGTCGATATGGAAGGGATTGCGGGGATCGTCATGCCCTCGCAGCTTAGACAGGGCGAGTATCATTACCAGGAAGGCCGCCGGCTGCTGACGGAAGAGGTGAATACGGTCGTGGAGGGGCTGCTGGAAGCGGGGGCGACGGAAATTATCGTAAGAGACATTCACGCCACCGGCTTCAATTTCCTCATTGACCAACTCCACCCGGAAGCGACGTATTTCGTCGGCGCGACGAAAGCCGATCAACGATTTCCGGGCATTGACTCCTCGTTCGACGGCGCGCTTCTGATCGGCTATCACGCGATGGCAGGAACGCTTAGGGCGGTGAGGGATCATACGTATTCGAGCCGAAGCTATACGGCCATGGAACTGAACGGAACGCCGATCGGGGAAATCGGCATCGATGGGCTGCTGCTCGGCGAATACGGCGTGCCCGTGCTTCTCGTTACAGGGGATGATAAAACCTGCATGGAAGCGGAGCAGGAACTGGGGAACGTCGCCACCTATTGCACCAAAACAGCCTGGGGCCGCCACAGCGCACTGATCAAACCGCCGCGTAAGGTAAAGGCGGAGATCAAAGACGCCATCCGAATGGCTTTGCAAAATCGTACGGGCTGTACCCCTTATACGAAGCAGGGGTCGTACGAGTTAACCGTGCGCTACTTGAGCACGGATTTGGCCGATTCGCGGTATTGCGACGGAACGGAGAGCGTTCGAGTGGATGGGCTGACAATACGGCATAAGGGGACCGATTTTACCCGTATGATGGCGAGAGTACTGTAACTTGGTTTATACTGCACCCTTTCCCAACCAAGGTCTGGTTGGGAAAGGGTGCTTTTTGTTTCAAGCTTTGCTGCCTTCTGCTTGAATAATGTTTAAAAGATTTGGTTTTAAACCTGGCAGATTCTTTTTTATCACTTCCCAAACAATGGTTTGATCGATACCGAAATATTGATGAATTAATAAATTTCTAAGTCCGATCATAAAAATTCAAAGCCGACTGGACGGGTAAATTCAACCAAAATATCGATATCACTTATATCTGTTTGTTCATCACGTGCATAGGAACCGAATATTCCAATTTTTTTGACATAATATAGCTGGGACAAATACAATTTCTGCTCTTTGAGAATCGTTTCGATATCTTCCCGTTTCATAGAGTTCACCTCAATTATTTGATGATTCTACATTCTATCCTAAATTCTTGCTATCGGATCTACTCCTTATCCCCCATGACCTACGGATTTCATTTTATAGACGATTTTTCGAAACGGCCAGGGATTGGCAGCGGGCAAGCGGCCCGGGTACACTATGAATAGCATGATACAATCGCACGGGGAGTGGGAAGCATGACGGGTGTACGGCCTCCTTTGTTCGATGAATACCATTATCGGTGCACATGCAAGAAGAGCAATCCGCTCTATGGTGTGCCGCGGTATGAGATTTATTATTTTCATGAAGGTACAGGCGATTTCCTGCTCGGTGACCGCGTAATCCGGCTTGCTCCCGGCGATCTGATCATTACGGACGGTACGACGCAGCATGGGATGCGGGTGGAAAGCCGGGAGTCGAATGTACATACGATGATGACATTTTCGCCGTCCAACTTGAGAAGGCTGGAGGGACACGTCAGCGGGATCGATTTGCTGCTGCCTTTTGAAGTGCTCGGTCATGATCGTATGAAACTTACAGGTGAAGCGAGAATAGAATGCGAAGAAACGCTGGGGAGGATCGAACGGTTTCGCGCAAGCTCGGACTGGATCGAGTTCAACCGGCTGGTGATGGCTTTTTTCGATCTGCTTGTCATGGTGTACGCACAATGCGAGCCGGCGATGAAGGCGGCGAAGTATACCGTAACCGAAAAGGAACGACACGTTCGCAGGGTAGTAGCGTTCATTGAAAACGCATTCAATGATGATATTACGCTGGACATGATGCAGAGCGAGCTTCATATCAGCAAACAATACATGTCGAAAATTTTTCGCGAAAGGATCGGCATGACCATTTTTGATTACTTGTACCGCCGACGCATTCATCAGGCCAAGCAGTTGTTTTATATGCAGCAGGCTCATACGGTAACGGATATTTGCTTTCAGGTCGGGTTCAAAAACGTTTCCCATTTCAGCAGGCTGTTCAAAACGCAAGTAGGGATGACGCCGGAACGATACCGGAGGCAGCTCATGCAGGGAACGGCGTTACACGACAGATAGCAGGAAGCAACCGTCTACGCTGACAGGTTACGCTAATGTAAACGGGAAGCTTTATATAAATGAACAAATCAAATACAGTCAAATGACGAACCGCCTGCATGAACGTCAGGACAGCGCTGGAAATTCGGCTGTGTTACGGTATTCGTGTAGGTAACGGCCAGCTTTGCGGGGAGGGGGGGAGTCGATGAATTTGTCGAGGCGATATCCGCTGTTCAATGAATATTACTTTAAGCACAGGACACCGTTCGTCAAATCGTTTCATACGCATTCGCAGTATGAAATTTATTATTTTCACAAAGGCAAATGCGATTATTTGATCGGCGACGAAGTATTCGAGCTGGAATCCGGCGACGTGATTATTATGAACGGCATGACACTGCACGGGCCGATCGTCGATCGCGCGAACGAATACGTAAGATCGATGTTTTCATTTTATCCGGAAATCGTACGCATTTTTCACAAAACATTAGGTCCGCTGAATCCGCTTCGCCCGTTCGAACAGCTGAAAAACCGGCGCATCCGGCTGCGCGGAGAACGCAAAACCGAATTTGAAGCCATTTTGCAGCGCATTCACAAATATTACTACAGCGAAAATACAGCCCTGTTCAACCGTTTTTTACTCGCTTTTTTCGATTTGCTGTGGCTTATTTACGGCGAATGCCAAGCGGCGATGGAACTGATGTCGGAAGAGAAAGCGTCAAACGGTACGGACAAAGAGCGGAACGTTCAAAAGGTCATATCGTTGATCGAGCAGCAGTACCGCGAGCCGATTACGCTGGAATGGCTGGAGCATCATGTATTTATGAACAGGCATCACATGTCGCGGTTGTTTCGGGAGCTGACCGGCACGACCATTATTGATTACTTGTACAAATTCCGGATCAATCAGGCGAAAATCTTATTTATTCTGAACAGGGACTGCGCCGTAACGGATGCGTATCGGGAAGTCGGTTTTCAGAGCATGTCCCATTTCAGCAGACTGTTCAAAAAATATGTCGGTCTTTCGCCCGAACAGTACCGGAAAAAAGTGCAGCCTTTTTTGCTTGAACCTTCCGCACTTCGCCTCCCCGTATTTGAAGTAGAGCCGAACCGCAGCATCGAATGGAGCTGAAGGAGGTCATGGACATGCGGCAAAAGAAATGGACGATCGTGGTATGGATGTTGGTTCTCAGTTTATTTACGGCCGCTTGCGGGGGCGGAGGCGGCGCAGCCGACAAGAAGAAAGAAGAGACGCCGGTGGTAGATCCGGCAGCGCAGCCGGCCGAAGTCGTCATTTACGATACGACCGGGGAAAAGCTTGAGCTGCTCATGGACAAATACGGTAACAAGCTGAAGGAAAAATTCCCGAAGTACACGTTTGAAATTATTCCGCAGGTCAACAGTCAGACGCTGCCTACCCTCATTACATCGGGCAAAACGATCGACATCGTGGTTGAATCGACCGGAGTGAACTTAATGAATTACAATCTTCAAAGCGACATCAGCGATCTCATCACAAAATACAAAGTGGACCTGAACCGTCTGGAGCCTACGACGATAGAGCTTCAGCGCAAGATGGCCGCCGGGGGCATCTACGGATTGCCGTCATGGACGCGTTCATTGATTATTTATTACAATAAAGATTTGTTCGATAAGTTCGGCATTCCTTATCCGAAGGAAGGCATTACATGGGATGAGCTGTACGCTTTGGCGCGCACAATGACACGGCAGGATGGCGGTACGAATTACAAGGGAGTGACGATGGCGTTCGACTTCGGCCTAATGCTGAACCAGCTGGAATCGCCGACGCAAGATCCGAAAACCGGCAAGGCGTTGTTTTTACAGGATCCGATAAAGAAAGTTTTTGAAAATCAAGCCCGGTTTTACCAAATCGCCGGCAACGAGCTGCCCGGCAACCGGTATTATTTGGATAATCAGCAAAGTCCGTTTTACAAGGATAAAACGGTCGCGATGTTCTTGACGTTGAGCGGCGCCGAGAAGATGTATAAGGAAAGCGTCAACTGGGATGTCGCACCCTATCCGACGTGGGAAGGAAAGCCGGGCATTGGCTCGCAGTCGTACCCTACCTACTTCTTTCTGACCAGCGCAAGCAAAAACCGCGACGCGGCGTTCCAAGTGTTAAGCTATACCGTATCCGATGAATTTCAAAAGTTCTCCGCCCGCGCCGGCAACATTACGATCTTGAAAGACACTTCGGCGATGAAAGATTTCGCCGCGGATTTGCCTTACGTTAAGGGGAAAAATTTGAAAGCGATGATCCCTAAGAAATATGCCGCTCCGACGTTGAAAACGAAATATAACGCGACGGCAAACAAGGAACTGCTCGCGGCTTTGGAAGCCGTAACCAAAGGAACCGACGTCAACACGGCGCTGCGGGACGCCGCCGAACGCAACGATAAGCAGGTAACTTCGGAGCAAAGCAAATAAGGTCGGGGCGCATGCCCTAGACAGGTACGAGTATAAATATGACACAAATAAAAGAAACGGGCTGCCCCGCGTCCTGGTACAAGACGGCGGGCAGCCCGTTTCTTTATTCGTACCAGTATCCATGCAGTCCTTTATCCAGACGCATCAAAGCTTCCAGGTAAAAATAATCGCCCCAAATGGTATGCTGGTTGAATTCCTTATTGTTGACGTTGTATGCGCCGTATTTCAGCAGACCTTGCGCATCCGGGTCATTTTTTGTGCTGTAATGGTTCACGAGCGACGTCATCGAATCATTGACGAATTTCTCGAAATACGCCCGATCCTTATCGTCCTTTGGAAGATGCCCGAGCAGCTCCAGCACGCCGCAGGCGGCAATCGCGGAAGCGGAGCTGTCGCGCGGCGTATCGGCTAGAACGGGTACGTTAAAGTCCCAGTACGCTACTTGATCCGGCGGAAGATGCTCAATAAAGTAGCGGGCCATCTTGCGGGACGCTTCCAAATATTCTTCATTCTTGGTGTAGCGGTAAGACAGCGCAAAGCCGTATATGCCCCATGCTTGGCCGCGGGCCCAGGTCGAGTCGTCCTTATAGCCTTGATGCGTTGCCCCGCGCAGCGGCTGACCGTTATTTTGGTCAAAGTAATACGTGTGGAACGACGAATTGTCGGGTCTCACGATATATTTCAACGTTTTGTTCGCTTGGGAGATCGCGGCTTTACGGTAAGCTTCGTTGTTCGTTTGCTCGCTTGCCCAGTACAGCAGCGGCAAGTTCATCATCGTATCGATAATGATGCGTCCGCCGTTGTTTTTATCGCCTTTTTTACCCCAAGCCTGGATGAGGTCGCTTTCCGGCCTGTATCGTTTCAGCAGCGCGTCGGCCGCTTCCACGGTCGTTTGCTTGGCTGCGGTGTCTTTCACGGCCATCCATTGAGCGGCTGTTGTAAGCGTATACAAAAATCCGAGATCATGCGTATCCGACAGCCCGGCGTTCTTCAATCGATCTTTGAATCGGGTGGTCGCTTGCTCCGCGGCTTGTTTGAATTTCTCATCTTTGGTGTACTGGTATGAAAGCCACAGCATGCCCGGATAAAACCCGGCCGTCCAGTTGTTGTACGATTCCTTCTTGTACTTCCATGACTTGTCGCTTACATGAGGGTACGATTTGCCTTCAAAGTAGGGGATCATTGCTGCCGTCTTTTCCAGCGCTTGGCTAATCGCCGGTTTCCAGACGTTATTTTGCTGCGCAGCGGCTGCAGGCGCGGGGGTATCCGCCGGTTTCGCTTGCTCCGGGCCCGGCATTGAACAGCCGCCCAGTAAAGTAAGAGCCGCCAGAAATCCAATGGACATGGTACGTTTACGCAAACAAGCTCACCCGACCTTCCTTAATCTACCATTTTTAATCTTATCATAGGTCGGTGCGGGTTGCAGCAGTTTATTCGCAAAATGCTGTGCTTATTTGGCTCTGAAATGAACGACCGCCGTGTATAGCATTTTGTTCATATTCGGGTTGAACGCAACTTGATGCTGCACCGAATGGACATCCAGAAGGATGCCTTTATTGATTTCGATTCGTTCTTCGATTTTTTTCTCCAGCGTTTTCAGATCGTACGCTTCAAACCATTCGATCTTCGTATCGATTTTATCGAGAATGAATTCCATCGTTTCATCACCTTATCCTTTAATTGAACATATGCATCCTTCATTATACATGAATTGTTCGGGTTTGCACCTGCACGGCAACCGGATCGAGGGAGGAGGCAGAGCAATCGAGGGTGCCTTGGTCTTGCTCGAGAGGCACATCAAGCCTGCAGCGAATATACATGTAGCAACTCGTGTAGAAGTGGGTGGCAAATTGGATAGCAGCGGTAAAGCCGTGCTCGTTGTCGCATGGATCACTTTATTTTTGATCGGTACGGATCTGTTTGTCGTTTCCCCGTTATTGCCGTTTATATCACAGACGTATCAGGTTGACCCGGCAGCGGCCGGTTGGATGGTTACGGTATTCTCGATTACGTATGCCGCATCGGCACCGTTATTTGGCCGGCTGTCGGACAGAAAAGGGCGGAGGGGACTTATCGTGTTTGGACTGGGGCTGTTCGCGCTTTCGAACGCGCTGACGGCGTACGCTCCGACTTACGGATGGCTCATCGCAAGCCGGGTGCTCGCGGGGCTCTCCGTCGCTTCCGTTACGCCTCTGATCTATGCAGCCATCGGAGACATGGCACCGTCCCATCGCAAGGGAACATGGCTCTCGATCGTCGTGTCGGGCCATCTGACATCGCTTTGGATCGGCGCACCCCTCGGATCGTTTCTGGAACATGCAATGGGATGGCGGTTTATTTTCGGGTTGATGGCCGTGGCAGGGGCCGTATTATCCGCCACGCATATGAAATTGTGGAAGACGGCTCCCGCGGCAAGACAGGCTAGCTTCACAGCCGGCAATGGCGCTGCCATGGCGGCGTCGGTCAGCGTTACGTTCGTGTGGGCCATATCCGTGTATGCGCTGTACGTATACTTGGGTGAGGGACTCTATTCGGAACTGGGCGCTTCGCCTTCGGAAATCGCGCTGTCCGTTACGTTTTACGGCATTGGCGCCGTTATTGGAAATTTGATCAGCGGCCAACTCACGGACAAGTTCGGGGTCGTGAACATATCCAATGCCACGCTTTTGCTGCTGGCGGCTGCGTTAATCGGACTCGGGTTTACTTTTACGGCAGGCGACTGGGTGTATTTGCTTTTATTTTTGTGGGCGTTGACCGGTTATGCCGCATTTTCGTCGTATCAGGCGCGACTGGCCGCTCAGTATCCGCTGAAACGCGGGACGGCCATGGCATGGAACAATACGGCTTTATACGCGGGGATTACGGCCGGATCGTTTGCGGGCGGTTATGTCATTTCCGCATTCGATTCATTCATTCTGCCCTTTCTTAGCGGCGGAGTCGCTTTGGCCGGTTACGTTCTCAGCGTGATCTTGTCCCGTGTACGGAAGTAAGCCGAAGTGAGAGAGGGGCCTTTCCATCGTTACAAGTACCCGGTGACACTGTCGTGATTCATAGAGTGGACGGTTATCTCAAATATAGTCCGATAGGAACCGGAATGATATGCTATCATTAGTTTGTGAAAACATACCGAATAGAATGGTTGAAAGGAGAGAAGCAGTTTGAGCGAACGATTTACCGTACCCTTAGCAGTGCATGTTTTTTTGCGGGAAGAAAATCGGATCATGCTGCTCAAACGGCATAATACCGGTTATGAGGACGGCAATTACAGCGTTATTGCCGGACATCTCGATGGCGGGGAGTCGGTGGCCGCTGCGGCCGTTCGCGAGGCGAAAGAGGAGGCCGGTATTGAGATCCGGCCGGAGGACGTGCAGGTCGTCGGCATCATGCACCGAAAAGAAAACGACGAGCGCGTCGATTTTTTCGTTGAGGTGTGCCATTGGGTCGGCGAGCCCATAAATATGGAACCGAATAAATGCGATGAGCTGGCATGGTATTCGGTGGACAAGCTGCCCGCCAACGTAATTCCTTATATCCGGCGGGCGCTCGATAATGCCCGCAACGGCATTTATTTCGATACGTTCGGTTCGTTCGACCAAGCAAACGTGCTGCAATAAAAGATGAGGCGAGTCACTATGATTGCGCCATGCCTTTTGAGCCAAAAAAAAATGCCCCCCAGCGAGCGAGCGGGCGGGAGGCTGTGCATCATATCCAGGCTGACGTACCCCGGCAGCCTGCTCGTTTACTTCGCATCCGGCAAGTCCGGCAGAAGGACGCGAAACGTCGTTCCTTGGCCGGGAGTGCTCGTTACCGTAATTTCCGCGTGATGCATGTCGACGATTTTTTTCACGATCGCCAGCCCTAGGCCGTTGCCGCCGGAAGAACGCTCCCTTGCTTTGTCCGCCTTATAGAACCGCTCGAAAATATGCTCCAGATCGGTTTCTTCGATGCCGACGCCGGTATCGGCGATCTCAACGGCAACCCGGTCGCCGCAGCGCTCGAGCCGTACGGTAATGACACCGCCGGGAGGCGTGAATTTGATGCTGTTTTGAAGCAGGTTGATCCATATTTGGCTTATCAGCTCTTCGTCTGCGGTGACGCTTAGTTCTTCGAGCTCTGCGCTTACCTCAATGTCCTTGGCCGACCAGAGCGGCTCGGACGATAAAATGATGCGCCCCAGCTGTTTATCGAGTCGAAACCGCACGGGCTCAAACGGATGCTGTTCCGAATCAAGCGAGCTGAGTTTCAGCAGGTGGTCGCTTAGCCGCGACAGCCGTTTGCATTCCGTCTCGATGATCGTAAGGTAATGGTCGCGCGTAACTGCGGGCAAATCCTGTTCCCTGAGCGCCCGGGCGAAGCCTCCGATAGAGGTAAGGGGAGACTGAATTTCATGCGAGACGTTCGAAATAAACTCCTGCCGCATCGCCTCCAGCCGGTTCAGTCCCGCCGCCATATCGTTAATGCTCGTAATCAGCTCGCCGAACGCTTGATCCGGCTGTTTGTTTTCGATCTCTACGTTGAAATCGCCGTTCGATATGCGGCGTAAAGCATCCAAGATAATAAGCAGCCCCTGTCTTCGCTTCGGTTGATTGATGGCGCCGATCGTAAAAATAACCGACAGCATGAAGAGAAGAGCGATCGTATTGCCGACGATTTGAAGCCAGTATCCTGTCAGCTGCCAGCCTGCGATCCTGGAGAGCCAGTGAGCCGCGAAAAATGCGCCGGACCAGCTGGCCCACATGAATATGAGCCACGCGCAGAGGATACCGAACAATTTCCATATCCATTTGCGTTTCATGCTTTCACTTCCAGACGATACCCGAGGCCGCGGATCGTCTTGACGCGGAACGAATGCCGATCCTCCGGAAACTTTTCCCTCAAACGGTTAATGTGGACGTCAAGCGTCCGCTCGTTGCCTTCATAATCGAAACCCCATATTTGCTCCAGCAACGTTTCTCTTGCGCAAGTCACGCCCGGGCAGCTCGCAAGCCGGAACAGCAGCTCGAACTCTTTCAGCGGCAGCGTCAAGCTCTTTCCGTCCGCATTCAATTCGAACGTGGCTCTGTTCATGATCAAACCGCCGGCTTGAACGGTTTGGGAAGCCGCGATCCGGTAACGCTTAAGTAGCGCCCGGACGCGGACGATCAATTCGGGGGGATCGAACGGCTTGACCAAATAATCTTCCGCGCCCAGATCGAATCCCTTGACCTTATCTCGTGTTTCGCCTTTGGCCGTCAGCATCAGCACAGGCATATCGTAATGTTCGCGCAGCTCGCGGCACAGCTGCCAACCGTCCATGTTCGGCATCATGACGTCGATGACCGCCAAATCCGCCCAATCGGTTTCGAGCCGCTCAAGCGCCTCCGCTCCGTCGGCGGCTTCCAGCACTTGATAGCCTTCCCGCGTTAGAAAATGCTGCACCAGCTCGCGTATATGCGGATCGTCGTCCGCTATCAGTATGCGTGTCAATGTGATCCCTCCTAAGGGCATTGCGTCAGCAATGCCTGCTTCGTAAGCATTAGCTAAGGGCATTGCGTCAGCAATGCCGCTTCGTAAGCATTAGCTAAGGGCATTGCGTCAGCAATGCCTGCTTCGTAAGCATCAGCTAAGGGCATTGCGTCAGCAATGTCTGCTTCGTAACCATAAGCTTTCAACGGTTTTCGATGAGCTGTGTTTCCCGTCCGGTAACGCGGGATAGCGGTGCCAGAGCGGAAGCTTCCCGAATCTTCAATTGATGGTCGGCAAATTCCCGGTACATGGCATGCGAACGGTACAGCTCTTCGTGCGTTCCGATGCCGGTGACTGTTCCTTTATCAATAAACACGATTTGATCGGCGTGCACGACCGTAGACAGGCGATGGGCGATCACGAGCGTCGTCCGGCCCTTCATCAAGTTATCGAGCGCCTGCTGAACGACAATTTCCGATTTGCTGTCGAGGCTTGAAGTGGCTTCATCCAGCATGAGCCATTGCGGATTGCGCAGAATCGCTCTGGCGATCGACAGCCGCTGGCGTTGGCCGCCGGAAAGCTTCATACCGCGTTCGCCGACTTCCGTATCGTAACCGTGCGGCAGCTCGTGGATGAAATGATCCGCATAAGCCATCCGCGCCGCGCGGTCCAGTTCTTCCTCACTAACGGTTCGATTCAAGCCGTAGCACAAATTGTCACGCACTGTGCCGGCGATCAGCGGACTCTCCTGTGAGACGTAACCGATGCGGCTGCGCCAGTCTCTCAGGGATAGCTCGCCGATCGGAGTAGATCCGAGCCGGATCGTACCGCTTTCCGGTTCGTAGAACCGCTCGATCAGCGAGAACAGCGTCGTTTTGCCGCTGCCGCTCGGGCCGACGATGGCCGTTACTTTGCCCGGCTCAATCGCAAAGCTGATCTCCCTCAGCACCGGTTCGTCCTGTTTATAGCCGAAGCTTACGCGTTCGATCGAAATCGTTTGATGCGAGTGTCCGATGGGGGCGCCGGCACCCGGATGCTCTTCTTCTTCCTGCAAGGCGGCGATGATCATCTCCGTAGCGCCAAGCGCCTTTTGCCATTGGGTGAAAAACTGCGTCAATTGTCCGACGGGCATTACAATCTGAAACAAGTATAATAAAAACGCCGTGAGTGCGCCAGCAGTCAGCGTGCCCGTAGATACCCGCCATCCGCCGTACCCGATGACGAGGACGAGAAGCAGCATGAGGATGAGGCCGATGATCGGCATGATCAATGCCTGCACGCGCGCTTCCTTGAGCCCGAACCGGAACAAGGAGCGAATGCCCGCATTCCCCGCTTCGTATTCGCGAGATTCGGCGTTCGACGCTTTGACGAGACGAATTTCGGACAGCACGCGGCTTAGCACCGCCGTTAGGCCGGCCGTTTCGTTCTGCACGTTTTTGGAGATACGGTGCATTTGCCTGCCGAGCGGTAAAAAGATCGCCACGGCGAGCGGGATTGTCAGAAGCAGCATCAACGTCATTTTCCAGTCGAGATACAGCAAAATGCCGATCGAGCCGACGATGGAAATGATGCCGGTCACAAAGCCCGACAGATGCTCGGTAATCAAGCCTTTGACGACGGCCGTATCGTTCGTCATCCGGCTCACCGCTTCGCCGGAGGCGTGATCGTCGTAATAAGAGACCGGCAGCGCGAGCAGTTTGCGCCACAGCCTTTCTCTCAAGGAAGCGACGACGCGCTGTCCGATATGGTTAAGCATATAGACGGAGAAAGCGCCGGTGATCGCTTGCACCAGAAAGACGGCCACCATCCCGCCGATTTGCATCGCCGTCAGCGAAGACAGCGAGCCTTGATCGACCAAGCCTTTGGTCAGCAGCGGAACGGCGAGTCCCGCGACCGTCGTCGCCACGCTCAGGAGCAAGGCGGTCGCAAGCATCGCAAGCGGCGGCTTCGTTTCGCGAATCAGTTTCAGAAACATGGCGCCCCCCGGCCGGGGCACTTGATTTGGATTTGGTTTCAATTCCCACACTCTCCTTATTCGGTCCCCGCATTGGGCGTCCAATTGAGCGGCCGATTTTATCTGGGAACAGCATACGACAGCAATGTAAATTGAATTTAAATTGGAGGGGGCCGGCGCGCAAAACAAAAAACCGGATTTCGCCCAATCCGGTTTTTCAAAACAAATGTATCGTTTTCCGATCGTTTAATCGCAGCAGCGGCTTTACTTGACGGTTTGTTCCTTGATGTACTTATTCAGCTTTTCCTGTGCATTTCTTAGAGCGGTATTGACGTCGACTCCCTTCAGCAGCATCTCGTTTGCCGCTTCGTTAATAAAGCCTCTGCCTTTTTGATCGAATTTCGTATGCTCATGCAGTCCCGGTTGAATCGCAAAGAACGCGCTTACATTTTTACCTTTCAGAAAAGTCAGCTCCGAACCGTATTCCTTTTTGTTTTCTTCCGTCTTCTTCAAGATCGTCATTCTGCCGCTTTTATTGAAAAACTTTTGCACTTCGTCGCCGGCGATATAGGACAGCACTTGAAATGCTTGGTCTTTATGCTTGCTTGTCGCGGATATGAGCAGGTTATGCGTTTCGGCCTGCCATGCAAAGCCTTTTCCTTTCTCGAAGGTGGGTAGCGTCACCATGTCCCAGTTAAACGATTGGCCGCTCTTTTCCAATTTGTCGATATCGCCGATCACATCTGCGCCCCAATACGCCGAGAGCCCGATTACTTTTTCTTTCAAAAACATGCCGTACACACCCGCCATTTTACCGTCCTTGACATAACCCGGAACCGAATGAATGGCATAAAACTGGTTCAGCACCCGCTGCCAGCCGTCAGTTTCCAATCGGGCTTCGTTCGTTTTTTTGTCGACATATGGCAACGTAAGCCCCATTGCCATACGGTCCGCCCCTCCGGTGGACATGCCGAGATATTGCGTATTTCCGTCATTCCGGGTCAGCTGCCGTGACAATTGGTACGTTTCGTCCCAGGTCATGCCGTCCTTCGGATAGGCGATTCCGAATTTGTCGAATATGTCTTTATTGTAAAACAGGGCGGGAAGATTCATACGAAACGGAATCGCAACCAGTTCGCCTTTGTCGCCGAACCTTTGAATCGAATCCATCGCTACCGTATCGTACTTGGATAAATCCGTTCCGAACTTTTTGACGTACGGATTCAGATCCTCGATAATTTTCAGTTCCTGCAGCGCCGGAATGCCGGGCAAGCCGGCCATTAATATATCCGGGACATCCCCTGCGGTAATGAGCTCTTCCAGTTTTCCGCTGACCTTTTGCACGGTAATATGCGGATACTTCTTATTCACCTGCTCAACGAAATACGATTGGAATTCTTCGTCCGTAAAACCGCCGTAAGCTACCATAAACTTGAGCGTTACGGGTTGCGTACCGATATCGGCAACGGTCGGGCGGCTGCCGCCGGTATCCGGCTCGCCGGTTTTCTGATTAAGACATCCGCTCGTCAGAACCATGGACAATACTACGCCGGCGGTAACGAATTTCTTTTTCACAAAGGATCCCTCCATAACGAAAGCGGCTCTTGTCCGCTTCGAATAATTGTCGTTCACACGGTCACGACTTGATGTAAGGGTTTTCAATTGTTTGCGGGCCGCAATGGCGATGATGTAGTAGAATTCAATTTTCCTGCAGGCTTCTTTTTGTTAAGCTATACATGATCGGATTGTCACAGCTTCATTACGGTACTTCCATGCTTGTGATCGGTAGAAGGGGAGGAATATGTATGTCTTATCTGGCAAACATTGATTTCCATGAAAAGCCGCTATATTTTGCCTATCGTCGAAAAACGGCCGCACACGACATCTTCAAGGGCGTGTTTCACGCTCATCAAGGCATCGAACTGTTATTCGTTCACCAGGGGTGCGGGAACATTACCGTCGACCGTAAGAGCTACGAAGTGAGGCCGGGCATGCTGTGCATCTTTCAGCCGTACCAATTGCATCATGTTCAGTTGGATTCTAGCACGGACGTGCCGTTTATACGGTCTATCGTTCATTTTGAGCCGGCCATGTTCGAATCTTATTTTGAGAAGTGGCCGTCGTTGCAAACCTTTTTCAAACAAATCCACTCGAACCGGCTTGTATCGCCTTGCCTTTACGGGGTGAGCGAAACGTGCGACCTCATCGGCTTGATTCAACATATGGACAATAGGCTTTCCCGTATATCCAAGGAGGAACAATATGAAGAGATTTCGCTTTTTCTCGTTGCCTTTTACCGATTTTTGCGATCCCATTGGGAGGAGCACGAAACGGACGCGCTCCAGGCGTCTTCTCGCAAAAACCACCAAGTGGAAAACATTTTAAAGTGGATCGAGCAGCATTTTACCGAGCCTCTGCGCCTGGAGCATATCGCCGAAGAGCTTCATCTGTCGCCCCATTATTTGTCGCATCTGTTCAAAGAGTGTACCGGGGGCAGCATTTCCGATTACATCGCGGCCAGGAGAGTGCAGCATGCCGCCTTTCTATTGATTACAAGCAACAGGTCCGTCTCGCAGATCGGAGAGGAGATCGGGATCACGAATTGTTCGTACTTTTGCCGGTTTTTCAAGCATCATATGGGCATTACGCCTCACCAGTTCCGCCGAAAATTGGAACAAAACCGCCATTGTAACCGTGCCATGATCTAAATGGACTTAGCTCGGGATGGAGAGATCTTGGAAGTTGTCCAGGGAAGTCTTTTTCTCGTAAAAATGAATGGCGTTCGCCTGAATGCCTTCACGCGTATAGAAAGGATCGTCCTGACGAATCGGGAATACGACTTTCTCGCCCGTGCTCGCGGATTTATATATTCCGACAATGAGCTCCAGCGTCGAGCGGCCGCTGATGCCGTCAATGAGCACGGGCGCCCCGGTTTCGATCGCCATGAGCACATTATCGATTTGTCCCTGATGACCTTCATACGCTAGTTGCGGCAGCCCATCGTAAAACTGCCGGATTTCCTTCTCTAGCGCACCGTTCGGCTCGGGAAATCCGTTCGGTTTCGAATCCGAAGCCGTCAGCTTCCATGGCGCGGAGACGCGGGCTTTCGTGCCTTGAAACACAAGCTGCTGTTCTTCCCCGTGATGAACGACCGAGCTTGTAATTTGCGCCAGCGCCCCGCTCGGATAACGCAGCATGGCGATCGATAAATCTTCCACTTCCGCGTTGTTATGCGCGACATTGCTCATAAACGCCTGCACTTCTTGGGGAAAGCCCATCATCCAGAGAAATGCGTCGATATGGTGCACCGCGTGATTCAGCGTGCAGCCGCCGCCTTCCTTTTCCCATGTTCCCCGCCACCATAAATCATAGTAGCAGTGACCCCGCCACCAGAATGAATCGACTTGCGCATGAACGATAGGGCCGGCCAAGCCGCTGTCCAGCACCGCTTTTAATTTCATCATCGGCGCTTTATAACGGTTTTGCGCGATGACGGACAAGATTTTGCCGTTTTTGCGAGCGGCGTCGTTCATTTCGTCGCATTCCTGAAGGGAGGAGGCCATCGGCTTCTCGACGATAACATGTTTGCCTGCGTTCAAGAAATCGATCGCAATCGGCGCGTGCGTATAAGGCGGCGTACAGACCGACACAAGGTCAATATCCATCGAAAGCAGCTCTTTATAGTCTTGTACAACCGCCGCACTCAGTTGGTAACGATCGATTCGCGCCTGCGCCTTATCCGCATAAATGTCGGAAATGGCGACAATGCGGCAGCGGTCCGGAAATTTCAAGTATGCGTCGATGTGAGCAGATGAGATGGCGCCGGACCCGATGATGGCAACTTTCAGCATGATCAACAGCCTCCGATTCATTTTATTCCGTTGCTTACCCATTACATTATCAAAATCAAGCTTTTTTTTGTCCGCGTACTTTGTGGAAAAATAACACTACTTTGCACTATCGGGAACACACTCTTATTTCAATGCGGCATTTACGTATACTATCGGCATACGCAAAGAAGACCGCGCGGCCCGTGCACCTCAAAGTGCAAAGCAGCGTGGTCTTCTTTGGAATCTATACTTGGAATTAAGCTTTCAGCTTCTCCAGCGCTTTGCTGACGAATCCGCCGGTTTCGTCGAGCGCTTGTTGCGCCGCTTTGTGCTCGGCGCCGCCGAGCAGCATCACGATGGCGGTCTTCACATGGCCGTTCGATTCGGCATAGGCGCGTTCGATCGCTTCATCCGTCGCGCCCGTAGCCAGACGAATAATCCGTTTGGCCCGGTGTACGAGCTTTACGTTGGACGGGGATAAATCGACCATCAGGTTGCCGTACACTTTGCCCATGCGGATCATGGAAGTCGTCGTCAGCATATTCAGGATGAGCTTCTGCGATGTACCGGCTTTCATGCGCGTCGAGCCGAGCACGACCTCCGGACCGACGACGGCTTCGAGCAGTACGTCGGCCAGGCCCGCCATCGGCGTGCCGAGATTGTTGCAGACGCCGACCACTTTGGCGCCAAGCGTCCGGGCGCGCTTCATCGCGCCGAGCACATAAGGCGTACGTCCGCTGGCGGCGATGCCGACGACGACGTCGTTCGGTCCGATGTTGTTCGCATCGATGTCCGAGGCGCCGAGCTCCTCGCTGTCTTCCGCGCCCTCAACCGGGTCTTTGACGGCTTGGAAGCCGCCGGCGATCAGCCCTTGCACCATCGAAGGCGGGGTCCCGTATGTCGGCGGGCATTCGGAGGCGTCCAGAATGCCGATGCGCCCGCTCGTGCCTGCGCCGATATAGAACAACCGGCCGCCGCGCTGGAACGCTTCTACGATGAAATCGACGGCCTGTGTAATTTTCGGTATCAGGCCGCGAACGACGTCGGGAATTTGACGGTCTTCATCGTTAATGAGCGTCAGTATTTGCTCCGTGGATAATTGATCGACCTGGCGGGTGCGCTCATTCACCTGTTCGGTGGTCAACTGGCTTAATTGCTGTAAGTTCATGCTCAGACTCCTTCTTATGATTGATCTTAATGTATTATGGCGTTCGTCTGGCGGCGAGCAGAGCCGCGCCGTAGGCCGGCGTATGCAGCGCGTCGTGCATACGGAGCAGCGGGAAAGCGGCGGTGACTTGCTGGCGGAACGAATCATTGAATAAGGCGCTATGTTTAAAAATGGAACCGCTGAGCACGACATCCGCACGATGGAACCATACGTGTTTGTTGATCAGCGTAATGGCGTGCCCGGCCAGCTCCAGCGCGTTGCGTTCGACGACCTGGCAAGCCACTTCGTCGCCGGATGCGGAAGCTTCGATCGCAAAGCGGGCGAAATTCGCGATGTCCTGCTTCTTGATCCCGGGCTGATAAATGTAACCTTTCAGTTCGGTTATGGTATGATATCCGAGGGCATCCGTAATGAGGCGGGTCATCGCCGTCGGCGGATAGACGCCGTCATAACTGCGCATGACTGCCTGGAGCGTATCGAGCCCGATCCGGTAGCCGCTTCCCTCATCGCCGAGCAGGTGCCCCCAACCGCCGGCACGATACCGCTCGCCCTCCGGCGTGCAGCCGAAGACGATGGAGCCGGTTCCCGCGATAACGAGCACGCCGTGCTCCCGGCCGAGCGTCGCCGTCAATGCGATCTCGGCGTCGTTGGTCACAAACGCTTCTCCGTCGATCCGTTTCTCGGACAAGTAGGCCGAAACGGCACCGGTAATAAGACGGCGTTCTTCGTCCGTACTGACGCCGGCCATACCCAAGCATATGCTGAAGCTAGGAGGGGAGTGAGACTCTGTCGTCAACGAGAGAGAACGATCGAGAATTGCCCTCAGTTCGGCTATCGCCGTATCAAACCCAACCGCATGCGGGTTGGTGGAGCCGCCGGTAATACGGGATAGCTCCCGTCCTCCGGCGTCGAGCAGCACCGCTTCCGTCTTGGTGCCGCCGCCGTCGATACCTAAGTTTAGTTTCATATTCTCACCTATTTAACAAACAATGTAACTTTAGTATATCTAAAAAATTTTATGAAGTAAAATTAAATTTTATGCATAAAAAATGATATTGAAATAATGTTTCATTGTTCGTATAATAAATATCATCTGAAAGCGATAACATTTATTATATGAAGCTGCAGGATCCTTACACGAGAGCAGGTGAGAAGATTGAATGGCGGGCTCGTCAGATTAAGAGAAGCGCTCGACCGGCTGAATCCGTCGGAGCGCAAAGTTGCGGAATGTATCCTGAACGATCCGAAACAGGTCATCGAATGGTCCGTCGCGCAATTAGCGGAATCCAGCGGCGCCAGTCAGGCCGCAATCGTTAGATTGTGCAAATCGCTTGGGTTGAAAGGCTTTCCGGATTTGAAACTGAAAATCGCCGGAGATTTGCAGGAAACGGTATCGGACAGTGTAGGGTATCAGGAAATTAGGCCGCATGATTCCATTGAAACGATCATCCAGAACGTGTCGGCGAACAATGTGCAATCGATACGGGACACCGTTAAAATTTTGGATCAAGTGATGGTGGGCAAGGCGATTGACGCGCTGGAGAAGGCGGAGCGCATTTTTTTCTTCGGGATGGGAGCGTCCAATCTGATCGCGCTTGACGCGCAGCACAAATTTTTGCGCATTAACAAAACGTGCCTCTCCTTTGCGGACCCGCACGTGCAGCTCGTAACCGCCGTGACCATGACTCCGCGTGACGTAGCCGTCGGCATCTCGTATTCCGGTCAAACCAAGGAAGTGATCGCCACCATGAAGGCGGCGCAGGCACAAGGGGCAACGACCATCAGCATCACGAAATACGGAACGACGGCATTGCATGCCTATTCGCATATCCCTTTATGCATCTCCTCCACCGAGAATGAAATCCGCAGCGGCGCGATGGGCTCAAGAATAACGCAGCTCAATGTCATCGATATCTTATACCTGGGCGTGGCCAGCCGAAGTTACGAGCAGTCCGTTCAATATTTGGATAAAAGCCGCGCGGCGATTCGCGATTTGGCGAAAATGTAGAGGGTATATTCCTCTTCCGAGGTTCATCGAATTTCGCGATGAGGGGAACCGGCGGCGCAAACCGGCGCTGCCGAACAATGAAATAGGACAGCAAGAAAAACAAAAAGTACAAGCGGGAAGCCTTCCGGCGCAACCGTTCTGCCGCATCAGCATTGCACTCTCCAGAGGACGCTGTCGATGCCGCCGCAGAACGACGCAAACGGGGCTCCTGGTTGTACTTTCTTTGTCTGGCGGAAAGTCGGCTGCTGCGATATAATGGCAACGCTTGCAATTGTTGTCGGACGGATGTCGAGACGTTTGCCGCTCCGGGACAATATGTATTATGCGGGCTGATAGGAGGGGGGGCGCTAGCGAAGCTATGAACAGATGGTTCCAACGATTGCAATGATTCAGGTTTGGTCGGTTATCGAAGGAGTCGGAATACGATTTTTTCTTGAATGAAAGGGGAAAGCTCATGGGAAAGCAGGTTGCCGTCGGAGCGGATCGGCTAGAACGTTTAAAGCCGGAGCTTCAAGGCAGTCGGGTAGGATTATTAACGAATCCGACCGGTATCAACGGGCGGTTCGAAACAACCAGGGCACGCTGCGCAGCACTGCCCTGGCTGCAACTGAGCGCGCTCTTCGCGTGCGAGCACGGCATTCGCGGCGAACGGCAGGCTGGCGAGCAGTTCCAGGATGAAACGCATCCTTCGCTCGGCATTCCGGTATACAGCTTGTACGGGACGCGAAAAAAGCCGGATGCGGCCATGCTCGGCGGCATCGATGCGGTTTTATTCGATATTCAGGATACGGGAATGCGCTTTTATACTTATTTGTCTACTTTGGTCTATTTGATGGAAGCCTGTGCGGCGGGGGGCAAACGGCTCGTCGTTCTCGATCGGCCGAATCCGCTTGGGGGCTTCAGGGCGGAAGGCGGGCGGCTTGAGCCCGGATACGAATCCATGGTTGGTGCGGTAACCGGTATACCGTATGCGACGGGGTTAACGATCGGAGAATATGCCCGTTTCGTGAACGACAGCCGCCGCCTCGGCTGCAATCTGACGGTTCTCCCGATGGAAGGCTGGAACCGCGCGATGGAGTACGATGCGACCGGACTTTACTGGCTGCCGCCTTCGCCGAATATGCCGTCGATCGACACTGTGAGGGTGTACGCAGGGACGTGCTTGTTCGAGGGCACGAATGTATCGGAGGGGCGCGGCACGACACGACCGTTCGAAATGATCGGGGCGCCGTGGATCGACGGGGAACGCCTCGCCGCCGTATTTCATGAATACGGCAGTCCCGGCGTGCATGCTTGCCCGGTCTATTTTTCGCCCGTCTTCTCCAAGCATCAGGGAACGCTGTGCGGAGGCGTGAGGCTGTTCGTAACGGATGCGGCAACGTTTCGGGCGGTACAAACGGGATTGGCGCTGCTCGAATCGGTCCAAAAGCTGTATCCGGACACATTCGAGTGGCTGCCGCCGACACGGAATGACAAACCTTATTTCATCGATTTGCTATCAGGTGGAGCACGGGTACGACAGCAGCTTGGACAGTCGGGCGGCTATCGCAGTCTGCTGGAAACATACGGCCGGGAGCGGGAGGAATGGGTATCGCTAACCAAACCATGCCTGCTGTACGGTAACGAATGATTCGATTGCTTGGAAGGAGCAATGAATGATGGAGGGACTGGCGGAAATTCGGGATATCGGCAAGTTGACGCTGGAACAAAAAGTAGGCCAAATGATCCTATGCGGTTTTGAGGGCACAGAGCCCTCCGCCGAAGCGATCCGCGGCATTCGGGAACACGCGATCGGAGGGGTGTTGTATCGCGCCCGGAACGTTTGCGATACGGCACAGGCGGCGCAGCTGAGCATGGCGCTGCAGGCTGAAGCGAAAGCATGCGGCCAGCTGCCGCTCTGGATCGCGGTCGATCAGGGAGGCGGCGCGTTGGCCCGGCTGGCCGAAGGTATGGCGCTGATGCCGGGCGTCATGGCGATCGCCGCAGGCGGGAACAAGACCGCCGCATATAAGGCCGGTTCGATTAGTGGTCGCGAGCTGAAAGCGCTCGGCATCCATATGTGCCTTGCGCCGGTGCTCCATGAGAGTAATGGACCGGCGAACCCGAGGACGGGGGCGCACTTCGCCGGTGAAGGCGCCGAACATCTCGGCGACTACGGCGTACAGTTTCTCCGCGGGCTGCAGGACGCGGGCGTGGCCGCAGCGGCGAAGCCACTGCCCGGCTGCGCCGAGACGGATACGGCTTCGGCTGATGGCCAGTCGCGGCTTGATGCAGCGCATTTGCGCCCGTTCCGGCAGGCAATCGAAGCCGGCGTGGACGCCATTTTGTCCATTCCCGTCGTGGAACCGGGGAAGCGGACAGAGGTAAACCCGGATTTGGCGATGATCCGTTTGCTGCGGCGGCAGCTTGACTTCGAAGGCGTCATCGTAACGCATTGCCCGGAGCTGGACGCCCTGAACGACGAGGGCATGGAGCATGCCGCCGTCATGGCGGTGGAAGCGGGTGCCGACCTGATTGTGCTGCCCGTTCGGCATGACCTTCAGCTCGAAGCGCTGCAATCGTTGATCGAAGCGGTACGCAAGGGCCGAATCAGCGAAGAGCGTATCGACCGCTCAGTACGGCGGCTTTTGGCGCTGAAGGAGCGGTACGGGGTGTTCGCCGCGTTTGAGCCGGATGCCGGGATGGTGTCGGCGCTAGCGCGGGTCGGCTGCGAAGCCCACAAGGAAACCGCCCGGCGCATCAGCGAAGCTTCCACGACGCGGGTCCGGGACGAAAAGGCGCTCCTCCCCGTATCGGCCAACGGCTCGCTCTATGTCATATCGGTCGAAACAGCCGAGCATTTGCAGGCGGCCGAAGCGGCGCAGGCGCCTTTCACGCTTGGCCGCGCGCTGCGCCAGCTCGGATGCAAGGTCACCGAATTTTTGGTGCCGCAGCAGGAGGTCGAGGCGCTGCGCCATGAGCTGGTGCGAAGCGTTCGATACGGGCAGCAGGTCGTCGTGGCGACGTACAACGCCCAATTTGATGCGGCGCAAGCGGAATTGATCCGCGGGCTGCTAGCCGTCGGCAAAGAACCGATCGTCGTCGCCCAGTGCAGCCCGTGCGATTTGCTTGCGTTTCCCGACATTTCGACCTTTGTAGCTGCCTACGAGAGCCGGCCGCACACGCTCCGAAGCGCGGCTAAGGTGCTGCTCGGACAGCGGGAAGCGACCGGCAAGCTGCCGGTTGCGATCGGAACTTTGCACGCTGCCGGCTCCGGCGACAGCGGCACTTGATTCAGCCGGGCACGATATCGCAGCAGTAACCGCAAGTCGACGCATGCTCATGCTCCCCGGCGGCATCGGCCAAGCCGGTGCAACTGCATGCGAATGATGCGGCGAAACGGCATGGATGCATAGCCGTTCGCGTGACCGGCTGCCGTCCTGCTCATCCATCCGACTGCCGCCACCCAAGCGATGCGGCAGTCGGCGTAGGAAAGCTTGCCTTTGGGGCAATACATCCGTACGGATATAGACGATATATGTCTAGAACACTTCAAGCCGCAGGGCGAACTGCGGCTTGAAGTGTTCTTTTTTGCGTATTTTACTAAGATGCCGTTAAACGTATCAAACTAGCTTTATGGAGATGGAACCTCTACGACTGCAATCGCTTTCCGTATCCGCATATATTAACAAATCCTTAAATCACGGCGTTTTCATTGAATTCGCCGCCGACTTTCGTTACATTTTGTGTAATACCGATCTATTGAAACGGAAGGAGGGAATGTATGTCCATCCGATTAAAGCTGCTTTTTTCGTATACGGGAACGCTGCTGATTACGATCCTGATCTTCGTAGCCACGACATTTTTCATCACGGTGGCGGTTACGGGAGACATGAAGAGCATCAAGCAGTTTTACAAAATTCATTATGCGCTGAATCCGTTATCGCCGGAAGTCGAAAGCTTGTTCATGGAATTGAAATATATGACCAAGAACGACAATCCCGACCGGCTCCTCGATGCCGGTTTGCTGAAAGACTACGATAACAAGCTCCGCATTGCGCAGGCAACGCTGATTATCCGGAAGGGCCAAGGCATTTATTACGCTTCGCCGCCATGGAAGACGCTTCAGCCCGAGGCGCATCTCCCCGAGTACGATGCAGGCAATATTCAGATTCGGGGCACGTTTAATATCGGGGATCGCTTTTTTTCATATGCGAAATATGATTTCGTATTCGGCGATCAATCGAGCGGGAGCGTATTCGTCCTGAGAGAGCGCAGCCCTTTTGCCGAGCTGACGCGGAAGCTTCTGCCGCTGCTCATTTCCATCCTGTTTATTTTGCTCCTGCTGGCAAACGTCATGCTTTATTATTTCATCACGCGCAGCATCATTGTACCTCTGCAGAAGCTCAGGCTGTCGGCGGATAAAATCAGGGAAGGCAACCTGGACTTTCGGATCGAACCGGCTGCTGGGGGCGAAATCGGACAGTTGTCCACCGCCTTCGAAGAAATGCGCAAGCAGCTGAATCATTCCCTTGAGCTGCAGCAGCAGTACGAGGAAAACCGCAAGGAACTGCTTTCGAACATATCGCATGACTTGAAAACGCCAATTTCGTCTATCAAAGGGTATATCGAGGGAATTCGGGACGGTGTCGCCAATACGCCGGAAAAAATGGATAAATACGTCAACACCATTTTCGGCAAAACAGTAGCGATGGACCGGTTGATCGACGAGTTGTTTTTATATTCGAAGCTCGATTTGAAGAAGGTGCCTTTTCATTTCGAGAAGCTCGACCTGAACCGGTTTTTGTCCGATGTGCTGGAGGAGCAGCGGTTCGATCTGGAGGCCAAAGGATTTCAATTGCATTATACCGAATGGGGGGGCGAGCCGGTTTATGTGCACATCGATCCGGAGAAGCTCGAGCGGGCGGTAACCAACATCATCGATAATTCCGTCAAATTTATGGACAAAGAAGAAAAGCATATTACCGTTCGCGCGGAGCCCGGGAAGAAAGATGTGACGGTTCGCATTACCGATAACGGACCCGGCATACCGGGCGACGCCGCGGCGCATATTTTCGATCGCTTTTACCGGGCGGAAAGCTCGCGCAATTCCAAAACCGGCGGAAGCGGGCTCGGGCTGGCGATCGCCAGACAAGTCATCGAAGGACACGGCGGAACGATCGGAGCGGAAAGCGTGTACGGACAGGGCACGACGATATATTTTACGCTGGAGCGGTACACATCAAACGGCAATGGAGATTCTCATGAAAAAAATATTAATTATTGAAGACGAAGCAAGCATTGCGGACCTGCAGCGGGATTATTTTGAACTGAACGGTTTCAGCGCGGACATTTGCGCCAGCGGGGATGAGGGACTGCGGAAGGCGCTCCAGGAAGATTACGGCTTGATCGTGCTAGATTTAATGCTGCCCGGCATGGACGGCATGGAAGTATGCAGGCAAATCCGAAGCGTCAAGGACGTCCCGATCCTCATCGTCTCTGCCAAGAAGGAAGAAGTGGATAAAATACGCGGATTGGGGGGCGGCGCGGACGATTACATTACAAAGCCGTTCAGTCCGAGCGAGCTGGTAGCCCGGGTGAAGGCGCATTTGGCCCGTTATGAGCGGTTGACCGGCGGCAAAGAAAACAAGAGCGGGGAAATCCGGACCGGCAGCCTCGTTCTCGATACGGTCGCGCGCAGAGTGTACGTGGGCGGCAAGGAAGCGACGATGACGGCCAAAGAATTCGACCTCCTGACGTTCCTGGCGCTTCATCCGAACCGGGTGTTCGGCAAAGAGGAGCTGTTCGAGAAAATATGGGGGATGGATTCGCTGGGCGACATCGCGACCGTTACCGTTCACATTCGTCGCATCCGGGAAAAAATCGAAACCGACCCGTCGCGCCCGGAGTATATCGAAACGTTGTGGGGAGCCGGTTATCGCTTTGCCTCCGGCCGCAGCGGCGGCAGTATTTAATAATTATTTAATCTCTTGTTTCTCGCCCGTTTAGAATCCTCCGGTAAGATGAATGTTGTAGAGCAATTCATTCATAGGAGGCATACGAAACATGAGAAAACAAGCGATAAAAGCTATATTGGCCGCAGCGATCGGCTCGGCGGCGCTCCTTCCTTCCCATATCCAAACCGCAAGTGCAGATGCAGCCTCGTTTACGGACCTGTCCCAGGCGGGAGCTTTTCAAGCGGCAATGACGGAGATGCTGAATCAGAACATTTTCTCCGGTTACGGTGACGCGATGATTCGCCCGAACCAGCCGATTACGCACGCGGAGCTGGCAAAAGTGCTTGTCAAAACGTTCCACTTGATCGAAAACGGAACAAAGGACGCGGCCTTTGGCGACGTCGCGAACAACGACTGGTATGCCGGCGAGGTGGAGGCGCTGATTGATAACGGCGTCATTTCGGGCAAGGAGGCGATGTTCCAGCCGAACAAGCCGGTAACGCAAGCTTACCTTACGGATGCGCTGTCCAAACTATTGGTTAAGAAGTCGGCCATCATCCAAACGTGGTTCAAGGACGGTTACCAGGCGGAGAAGCCGGTCAGCCGCGGGCAAGCCGCATCGTTGATGCAGATCGCTCAGCCTCGCAAGCCTTCCGCCGATGCGGCGGTTACCGGCGTAAAGGCGGTCAATCCGATTACGCTGGAAGTGACGTTCTCCGCGCCGCTCACAGCGCAGGACGTCGATTTGGAAATGGCGAAGAAAAACTTCGTATTTACGGACGGCATGTCCATCGTTAACGTGCCGCAACTGAAGAACGGCGCCGTGTCGACTTACATCGTTCCGGTCACTCTGCATAAGCCGGGGACGACCTATACGCTCACGTATAAGGGGAAAGCGGCCGGCACGTTCGCGGCGATGACGAATAAAATTTCTTTGAACGGCACGGCGCAAGTCACGTCCGACACGTTCGAGGTCACGTCCAGCCAACAAGACGGCGTGGCGGATTACGGGTACCTCGTCGAATCGTACTTCGGCAGCCGCGGCGGCAAAGAGATCGCGATTGACGGGAACCAGTCGTATAACGGCGTCACTTATCAAGTCATCTCGTCGCTAAGATCGCGACAAGCGCTGTTAACTCCCGAGAACGGGCAGCCGATCGTCGTCGATTACGTGCCGTATACGCAGGCGACCGACGGACGCCAGGCGCCGAAATTCCGTTTGCCGAGCGGCGAGAAGCTGAAGCCGGGCGTCAAATATACGGTAACGTCCGACTGGTTTACGTTGAAAGAAGACACGTTCACGGCCAAAGAAATCGCGCCGCTCGCGATTCAATCCGTCAAGGCGGTGAATGAGACGACGCTGACGATCACTTTGGCCGCCGATCCGAAGGACGAGCTGTTCTCCGGCAGGTCGGTCAAGTTAACGGACGAGAGCGGGCAGTCATTGACGGCTCAATATAAAGTGCAAACCCGCAAAGGGGCGGAGGGCACGTTCGAATTGACGGCGGGAAGCAAGCTCAATCCGAGCGCTTCGTACCGGGTTACGCCGGTCGGCGATTGGGCGGTTGCCGATAACGTTGTGCTTCAAGGCAAGTAATCCTTAAGTATAGAGGTTCACGTCATCCTTTCTCGGGATGGCGATGAGCCTCTTTTTTTCATGAGCAAGACCGAAAGCGATGGTCGTTCACTCCGCCAATGATGCAGCCGTTGCACGGGCTGAACAAGTGAGCGGAACAGAAAAGCAAGTTCGTGGCACGCACGAATCACTCGCGCGCTTCCGAAATTGAACTAATTTCGTCCATACGAAATCGCTTTTCTCCATATGCCCGCGGCAGGATTGGCTTTATAATGGAAAGCGAAGCCGATTCATGGGAGGACACATATGAGCATTCATTTCGATTCTCAGACGCAAACGTTCCATCTGCAAGCAAAGCAAGCCAGTTACATTATGCAAATCGTCAAAAACAAATATATCGCCCATGTGCATTGGGGCCGTAAAATTCGCGGCACGAATTTGTCGTCGCTTCTGGCTATCCGCGGCCGCTGCTCGTTTACGCCCAATACCGATCCGGAAGACAAGAGCTTGTCGCTCGATACGCTGCCTCAAGAGCTGCCCTCGTACGGCAGCAGCGATTTTCGCGTTCCTGCTTATCAGGTGCAGACGGTGAACGGGTCTACGGTCAGCGAGCTGATCTATGATTCGCATCGGATTTACCCCGGGAAGCCGCTTCTGGACGGGCTTCCGGCCACTTACGTGGAGCATGAAGCGGAAGCCGAGACGCTTGAAATCGTGATGAAGGACGAGCTGATCGGGCTTAAGGCGATCCTCACGTATACCGTGTTTCACGACCATAACGCCGTTGCCCGGTCGGTCCGCTACCTCAACGAAGGCGGACAAACGCTTCGTCTGCTCCGCGCGCTTAGCATGAGCATCGACTTTGCCCATTCCGAATTCGATATGCTGCATTTGTCCGGTTCCTGGGCGCGCGAGCGCCATATCGAGACGCGACCACTAACGAAGGGGGGCGCCGTCATTGAAAGCCGCCGAGGCGCTAGCAGCCATTCGTTCAATCCGTTCATCGCCCTTCTGTCCAAAGACGCCGGAGAAGAACACGGCGAAGCGTACGGCTTCAGCCTCGTCTACAGCGGCAGCTTCGTTGCGCAGGCGGAAGTTGATCCTTACAGCACGACGCGTGTCGTACTCGGGATCAATCCGTTCGACTTCAGCTGGCTGCTCGAGGCAGGCGAGTCGTTCCAGACGCCGGAAGCGGTGCTTGTGTATTCCGCAGAAGGGCTTGGGGGCATGTCCCGGACGTATCATCGGCTATACCGGACGCGGCTGTGCCGCGGCGAATTCCGCGATCAATCGAGACCGGTGCTCGTCAACAACTGGGAGGCGACGTACTTTAACTTCGACGCCGACAAAATCGAAGCGATCGCAAGGGCCGGGGAGGAGCTCGGCATTGAGCTGTTCGTGCTGGACGACGGTTGGTTCGGCAAGCGGGATAATGACAAGAGCTCGCTCGGCGACTGGTTTGTGGATAAGAACAAGCTGCCGAACGGACTCGAGGATTTAGTCGGCCGCGTGAAGAAGCTCGGCATGCAGTTCGGCCTCTGGTTCGAGCCGGAGATGGTGTCGCCGGACAGCGAGCTGTACCGCGCGCATCCGGATTGGTGTCTGCACGTGCCGGATCGGAGAAGAACGACCGCACGTACCCAACTCATTCTGGATTATTCCCGCGCTGACGTGCGCGAATATATCGTGAAAGTGATTTCCGACATCTTGGCAAGCTGTCCGATCACGTATGTCAAATGGGACATGAACCGCAACATGACCGAGATCGGCTCCGCGCTGCTGCCGCCGGAACGCCAGCGTGAAACCGCGCATCGCTATATGCTTGGCCTCTACGAGGTGCTGGAGAAGATCACTACCGCGTTTCCGCATATTTTGTTCGAAAGCTGCTCCGGCGGCGGCGGGCGTTTCGACCCCGGCATGCTCTACTATATGCCGCAGACGTGGACAAGCGATAATACGGATGCGGTCGAACGATTGAAAATTCAGTACGGCACAAGCATCGTGTATCCGATTAGCAGCATGGGGTCGCATGTGTCGGCGATTCCGAACCATCAGGTGCACCGGATGACGCCAATCGCGATGCGCGGCCATGTCGCCATGTCGGGCAACTTCGGGTATGAGCTGGATTTGACGAAGTTTACGGAGGAAGAGAAAGCGGCCGTGAAGCAGCAGGTAGCCATTTACAAGGAACTGCGCCCGCTTATTCAGTTCGGAGATTTTTACCGGCTCCTTAGCCCGTTTGAAGGCAATGAGACGGCATGGATGTTCGTGTCGGAAGACCGATCGGAGGCGCTTGTCGCTCACTTCCAGGTGCTCGCAAAGCCGAACCCGCCGTTGCAGAAGCTGCGTCTAAGAGGACTTGACTTGGACCGGGATTACCGCGTGTTTGCAGCGGAGCAAGAGCTGGAAGGCAGTCCGCTGTTCGGCGGCGACGAGTTGATGCACGTTGGCGTCCATTTGCCGGTCGTAAAGGGCGATTTCAAGAGCTGGTTATATCGTCTGCAATCTGTCCGCTAAAATAATAAAGCACGCTCGTTCCTGGGTTGCCTGCCTTTGACTCCACGCATTGCGGAGCGACCGGCGCCGGAACTGCGTGCTTTTCTTTTTCTTATAACACCCGCTTAGTCCCGCTGAGAAAGCTCTTTCTTTCGGAGCCATTCCTCATGCTTTTGTCTGACCTTTTGCCATAAGGCATCCTTCTCCAGATCGCTATACCGCACCAGATGTTCGCCGAACACTTCATCCAGTACGGCCAACCATTGCGACTTCGTTTGCAGCTCGGTCTTCGTTATGCCGCCGCCGTCTTGCTTGCTCCATACACACCCTCGAAGCTCATTGCTTTCGTTTGCCATCCGGTTGCGAATGAGAAACAGTCCGATCCAAGGCGAGTCCGCCGAACGGCTGTAATGCTCGTGCTTCGGGTGAAACACCGCAATATCCTCTACAACCTCGGGGGCATAATCAACGCCGGTAAAAGACGCCCGCGGATCATGCTCCAATCGCCAGCCTCGTTCCGCAACGCCGGAAGGGACCACTTTATAAGTAAACGGACCTTGCGCATAGACCCCCGGCTTGAGCGGGATCGGTTCATACGGCAAATCCCCGAGCCCGGCATCGATGATCCATGGTTCTTCTTCGTTCGCTTCATTCTCCAGCGTAACGATTAAACCGAGGTGAAACGAGTTGATCCGCGGCGTTTCGCCAAGCGGCTGAACGCCGGCCCTGTGCATGGAAACGCGGTAGCCCAACGAGCGTAGAAGCGTGCAGAACGCTCCGTTCAGATGGAAGCAATAACCGCTTCGGCCGTTAATCATCAGCTGCACCGACTCCCTTACGTCGATGGATGCCGGTTGTCCGGCAAAAATATCGATCGTTTGCCATGTGATGCGGCTTACATGAGCCTTATGCAGTTTAATGAGGTATGGCAGCGTCGGAGCTTCGATATCTGCAATACCGATTCTTTTCAAATACGATTTGATTTCATCCTGCGTCATGATCATATGGAGTGCCCCCTGTATGGACATGGTTTCGAATAAAGGTTTTACGAAGTAAATGGGTTCCGGTCAGTAGTATCAGTGGGACGCGACCGTCGCAAATTCCAAATCATCATAATAACGACGACGGCCAAAGGATACAAAGCCGGCCAGCCCAAAAACGGGTACAAGCCTAACGTTACAATGAGCGAAATCCAGGACGACATCCGGCCAAGTCTGGTGTCGCGGAGCAGGCGAATGCCGGCCAGGCAGCCGCCGATGTACGTTGCGATAAAGGTTGCATTGGGGAGCGCAATCAACTGGGAAAGCGAGACTGTCTTGAACAACAGCGCCGCCATGCTGATCGCATTGCCGACGGCGATAAAAGCAAGGCCGCCGATCGGCGTACGGTATTTGCGGTGCAGCGCGCCGAGCCATTTGGGCGCTTCTCCCGCTTGGGCCATGGTGTAGGCGATGCGCGCACCTGCGCTGGAATATGCGTTGAATGCGGCGAAACAAATAAAGATGGCGGTGACGGCCACGATCCAGCCGCCGGCAGGCCCCAAAGAGCGCTGCACCATCACGCTTAGCGCAGCCACAGAACTTGACCCACCGTAGCTGTGCGTGGCTACCGTCATGAAAGCGACGGCGAAGTAGATCAAGGATACGATTCCGGCGCTCCATAAGACGCCGCGGATCGCATTTTTGCGCGGGTCGACGAACTCGGCCGACAGATGGGTGACCGCTTCCCAGCCGATGAAGCACCAGAACATCAAGCCCGCCGCCTGAAGCACGCTCTTCCAGCCGCTCGGCATGAACGGGGTAAAGTTGTCGACGGACGCGTGCGGAATGCTCGATGCAATTGCCAGAAGCAGGATGGCGACGATGAACGAAATGACCACCGTCTGCACTTTGCCCGCCAGATGCAACCCGAAGACATGCATCGCCAGCGGTATGATCAAGATCAGCGATGCAACCGTGTAAGTCTGAACGTCGCCCCAATGCAGCAATACGGCCAAATATTGAGCGCAGGTGTCGGCGACGACCGGGCCGCCGATCGGCACGGAGAGAAGAAAAAACGAGCCGACGAGATGGCCGGCCTTGTTGCCGTAAGCGAGCCGCACAAAGTGGGAGACGCCGCCCGAGCTTGGGTACTTCGCCGCGAGCAGTCCCATCGTGATCGCCATCGGGATGACCAGAACGGACATCAGCAGCCAGGCGATGACCGATGCCGGCCCGGCCATCTCGGCGGTCAGTCCCGGCACGAGCAATATGCCGGAACCAATGACCGACCCGATATACAGGGCGACGATTTGCGGTAAAGTCAATGTCGCTTGAAGTTTTGCTGTCTCCACTGATGATGTTCGTGACATCGATATACCCCACTTTACATTGTAACTTTCTTAAAGCTAATGTTTACATTATACTAGAACTGACCTTTGAAAAAGGGTCAGTTTAGCATTGTTTTTTCATGTCAGATTAGCGGGAGCTGTTGCGCCGAATGCTGAATCTTAACTTGACCGACCGTTCCGCCCAGCCGAGCTATATGCAGCTGTATACGCAAATCAGGGATCAAATTCGAAGCGGGGGCATTCCGTACGGTTCGCGGCTGCCTTCTGTCAGATCGCTTATGCAGCAGCTGAGCATCAGCAAAACAACGGTAGAATCCGCCTATCAAATTTTGCTTGCCGAAGGGTATGCCGTAAGCCGGCCAAGATCGGGCCTCTATGTAACCAATCCGTTTGGCGTGGCGAAACCGGCTAAATCAACGGCCGAATTGCTGCCGACTCCAAAACAGCCTCTGCAGCTTCAAGTTTTTCCGGCGGATGATTGCTACCGGATCGATTTCAGGCCTTCCGCCGTCGATGAACAGTTGTTTCCTATGCGAAGCTGGAGAAAAGTGCTTCACGAAGCATTGGATCATTCCCAGGGCAAAATTAACAAATATGGCGACCCGCAGGGAGAATATGCCTTTCGCAGCGTTTTAGCGGAATATTTACGAAATTCGCGAGGCGTCGTTTGCGTGCCCGAACAAATTGTAGTCGGCACCGGCATTCATTACAGCGTGGGGATATTGGCCAAACTGTTTGCGGCGGGAATCGATCATATTGCGTTCGAGGAGCCCGGATTTGCGCCGGTTCGCGAGCATTTCATCCAGTACGGCTTTCAAGTCTCTCCGATTGAAGTGCGTGATAATGGCATTTCGCTCGAGGGACTGGAGAATTCCGGCGCGCAGGCGGTGTATATTACGCCCTCTCACCAGTTTCCTACCGGCAGTGTCATGCCGTATCCGGAACGTGAACGCTTGCTCCACTGGGCGCAGACGAGAGATGCATACATCATTGAGGACGATTACGACGGGGAATTCCGTTACTTCGTCAAGCCGCTTCCGTCCTTGCAAGGGCTTGACCGCGACGGGAGGGTCATCTATATCGGTACTTTCTCCAAGGCATTCACTCCGGCGTTGCGGATGAATTATTTGGTATTGCCGTTAATTCTGATCGAGAAGATGAGACAGGTGCAGTATTTGTTTGACGGCCCGTCGCGCATCGATCAATGGGCCATGCAGTCTTTTATCGAGCAGGGCCACTGGTACCGCCATATTCGGCGAATGCGCAAAACGTACGGTAAAAAGCATCACCGGTTTATCGAGCTGATTCGGACCCATTTGGGAGAGCGTGTCCAAATTACCGGCCACAATGCCGGCCTTCACGTTCAACTGACCGTCAACACGCGTCAAACGTCGGATGTTCTTGTGAAATTGGCGGCAGAAGAAGGCGTCAAAATTTATGATCTGCAAGAGATGCGGATGAGACCGCGTCCACCCGGGGATCCGCAAATTTATTTGGGTTTTGGCGGCGTTCATGAGAAAGAGATGGAAGAGGGTATCCGGCTGATCAAGAAGTCTTGGGAGGGCCTTTGGAATAAAGAAAAAGAGAGGAACTAAGCCAGGCCGGGCTTTTCCTCCCTCTTGTAGGTTTGATGAAAACCGCGGAACATCGCGCCCTAACGCTTCGTCCAGGCGCCGGAGTATGAAAGCTTTGCAAACGAACTTGTTGCCGGGAATGGTCCCGACACCCGACGGCGTCCGGCGTATTCCGGGAGCTCGATTCTGCGGCTTGGACGATAGTCGCGGTGGCCGAGTGGTTTGCGATTCGCTGTGGACGGTTCGTCCAATCTATGATTGCCTTCGGTCTGCCTGTCAGCTCACGAACTGCTTTAGAAACTGCAGGCTGCTTCTCATATCGTTCGCCGGGTCATCCGCTTTGCATTCCGCCGAAATCATTCCCGTATAACCTATCTCCTTCAAAATGCCGAAGAAGGTGTTGTAATCGTACGTCCCGGAACCCGGATGCCTGCGTCCCGTATCCGCCAAATGAATGTGGGCTAGCCACGCGCCGTTCGTTCGCAGTGCGTCCAGAGGCTCCTGCTCCTCGTCCATATGGTAAAAGTCTGCGAGCACCCGAACCTCAGGACGGTTGATTTGCTGCGCATACTCGACCGCTTCATCCACGCTGTTTATGATGTTCGATTCTTTCCGGTTTAACGGTTCGATGGCGAGCGTGACGCCTGTGCCTTTCAGTTCATCCGCGCACCAGTCCAACACCTGAAGCAGCTGCTGTTCCGCCCGTAAGCGTTCGCAATGATCAGGCACATTGCGGGCCCCGCCGCTGCCAAGAACGATGATTCCGGCGCGGGCTTCGCTCAAAACCGCCGCCGCGCGCGCAATATAATGACGTATCCGCGCGTCGTTCGCGTCGGGTCCGACGAGCTTCATATCCTTCGGGAATAAGATATTGAAAGCGGAGGTTGGGATCGGCGAGGCCAAAATGGGTTTCATGGCATCGGCCAATCCCGAGTCCTGCTCCAGCGGAAGCGGAGCGACAGGCAATTCAATAAAATCATACCCTATTTCCTTCAGCAGTTCGGCGTTCTGGATCGAGGTGCACCATCCGATTTTCAAATCTTATCCCTCCCAATATTGTAAGTTCACATGTATTGTAACAACATCCGGCAGTCCTCACCATACAAAAAAAGCCGAAAACGATGGATATTGCTATCAATTTTGAAGTTGTACGTACATGTTAGCTTGCATTGCAATACGTGCTATAATACGGATTATTGTATTTTACATACATGAGGTGCGACATTGAACGAAAAAACGAAACCGAAACATGAGCAAGTGAAAGAAATGATCCTGTCCTGGATCGAATCCGAGCGTTATAAGCCAAACGATCAACTGCCGACGGAGCACGAGCTGTCCGAATTGTCCGGAACGAGCCGGCAGACGGTCCGCCAGGCGCTCGGGACGCTCGTACAGGAAGGACGGCTTTACCGCAAACAAGGAAGCGGCACTTACGTTGCCGCTTTATCGGAGAGAAGAACGGCGGATATGCCGACCATCGGCGTGCTGACGACGTACATCTCAGACTATATTTTTCCGCAGATCGTCCGCGGGGCGGAGTCGGTACTGCGGGAGCAGGGCTGCCTGATGCTGCTGTCGAGCACGGATAACGATAAAGCGAAGGAGCGGGACAATCTGCTGATGCTGCAAGCCGGCCCCCTGCAAGGATTGATCATCGAGCCGACGAAAAGCGCGCAAGGCAATCCGAATCTGGATTGTTATTTGGCGCTCGAATATATGAAGATTCCTTACTTGATGATCAACGAGCGCTATGCGGAGCTGGATTGCCCTTGCGTCAAAGTGGATGACGAGCTCGGCGGTTACTTGGCCGCCAAGCATTTGATCGAGCTCGGGCACTTCCGGATTGCCGGATTTTTCAAGACGGACGATTTGCAGGGGACGCAGCGGCTGAAAGGGTTTTTGCGCGCGCATCGCGAGTTCGGGGTGCAATTGCGTCCCGAACATGTCGTTCATTACGCGACGGAAAACAAAGAAACGAGACCTTTCGAGCTGGCGCTTACGATGCTGGAGAAGCCGGAGGAGCGGCCGACCGCAATCGTATGCTATAACGACGAGCTGGCGGTGCGACTGCTGGAGGCGGTTCGCCGGACGGAGCTGCGCGTGCCGGAGGACGTGTCCATGATCGGCTTCGACGATTCGTTTCTTGCGACGGCCACGGAAGTCAAACTGACGTCGGTCTCGCATCCGAAAGCTGAGCTCGGCATGAAGGCCGCCGAGCTGCTGATCGCCATGATGGAAGGCAGCGCGCCATCTCGAAACCGGGATATTATTTTCGCTCCGGATATCGTATTGCGGGACTCGACCAAGCCTTATGAAAAAAATGGTGACAAATTTGTACGTACAAATGTATAATGGATTTGTCGGTTAACCATGACTGTTTTTCAGGAAGGGTGAGGTCCTGTTGCTCGAAGCATTGAAAAGGGAAGTGTGGGAGGCCAACTTGGCGCTTCCTCGCCACGGATTGGTAACGTTTACATGGGGCAATGCGAGCGGTATCGATCGTACCTCAGGGCTTGTCGTTATTAAGCCGAGCGGCGTTCCGTACGAGGATTTGCTACCGGACGACATGGTCGTGGTGGACTTGCAGGGAAGCGTTGTCGAAGGCCGGCTCAAGCCATCCTCCGATACGCCGACGCATGTGGTGTTGTACCAAGCTTTTCCTGCCATCGGGGGGGTTGTACATACACATTCGCCATGGGCGACCAGTTGGGCGCAAGCCGGCCTGGCGATCCCGGCGCTCGGAACGACGCATGCGGACTATTTCTATGGTGAAATCCCATGTACGCGGGCGATGACAGGAGCTGAAATTCAGGGAGCATACGAAGCGGAGACGGGACGCGTGATCGTTGAGACGTTTGCCGGGCTTGATCCGTTAGAAGTTCCGGGCGTGCTTGTGCACAGTCATGCGCCGTTCAACTGGGGGACGGATGCGCATAACGCCGTGCATAACGCCGTCGTACTGGAAGAAGTCGCGAAGATGGCGCTTCATACGTTCGCGCTGAGGCCCGGCGTCCCGGCCATGGATCGTACACTGCTGGACCGCCATTTTTTGCGAAAGCACGGAGCGAAGGCGTATTACGGGCAAAAGTAGCGCCTGAACACGCGGTTGCCTGTGAATGGATGAAGGAGGATGGTTTATGTCCAAAAAATACGCGATCGGCGTCGATTACGGCACGGAATCGGGGCGCGCGGTGCTGGTCGATTTGGCCGACGGCACGGAAGTGGCGGATCATGTGACGCCGTACCCTCACGGCGTTATCGACGAGCGGCTGCCGGGCTCCGGTATCCGGTTGGAACACGACTGGGCGCTGCAGCATCCGGGCGATTACTTGGAAGTGCTGCGTCGTTCGGTTCCGGAAGTTATTCGCCTGTCCGGGGTACAGCCGGAAGAGGTGATCGGTCTGGGCATCGATTTTACCGCCTGCACGATGCTGCCGGTCGATGCGCAGGGCGAACCGCTCTGCTTCGACCCGTCTCTGCAAACGAACCCGCACAGCTGGGTTAAGCTGTGGAAGCATCATGCGGCGCAGGCCGAGGCCAACCGGATTAACGAAGTTGCGGCTGCGAGAGGAGAAGCGTTCCTGCCGCGATACGGAGGGAAAATTTCTTCGGAATGGATGCTTGCCAAGGCGTGGCAAATTTTGAATGAAGCGCCGGACATTTACGAGCGCACCGATCTGTTCCTTGAAGCGGCGGACTGGGTTGTGTTCCAGATGTCCGGCCAAGTCGCAAGGAACAGCTGTACAGCCGGTTACAAAGCGAATTGGCACAAGCGGGAAGGATTTCCGAACGCTGCTTTTTTCAAAGAGCTTGATCCGCGTCTGGAATCGCTTGCCGATACGAAGCTCCGCGGCAATATTTTCCCGCTCGGCACGAAGGCTGGGACTTTGTCGGAGGCGATGGCAGGCCAAATGGGGCTGAAGCCGGGGATTGCGGTCGCCGTCGGGAATGTAGACGCCCATGCGGCCGTACCGGGCGTCGGCGTCGTCACGCCGGGCAAGCTGGTGATGGCGATGGGCACCTCGATTTGCCACATGCTGCTCGGGACGGAGGAGAAGCAGGTCGAAGGCATGTGCGGCGTCGTGGAGGACGGCATCATTCCCGGCTATCTCGGGTATGAAGCGGGGCAATCCGCGGTCGGCGATATTTTCGCATGGTTTGTCGAACATGGCGTTCCGGCCTACGTGATGGTAGCGGCAGAACAGGAAGGCGTCGGCGTTCACGACTGGCTTGAACGGCGGGCTGCGGCATATAAACCGGGCGAAACCGGCTTGCTGGCGCTCGATTGGTGGAACGGCAACCGGTCCGTCCTGGTGGACACCGATTTGACCGGAATGATCGTCGGATACACGCTGCTCACGAAGCCGGAGGAAGTGTACCGCGCCCTGCTGGAAGCGACGGCATTCGGTACGCGCAAGATCGTCGAAGCGTTCCACGATAGCGGCGTGCCGGTGGAGGAGTTGTATGCTTGCGGCGGCCTGCCGCAGCGCAACCGGCTGCTGATGCAAATTTATGCCGATGTGACGAACCGGGAGATCAAGATCGCCGATTCCAAACAGACGCCCGCGCTCGGCGCGGCGATGTTCGGTGCGGTTGCGGCGGGAAGCGCGGCTGGCGGCTACGATTCGATCGTGGAAGCGGCGCAGCGGATGGCCCGCATCCGGGAGGAGACGTTCAAGCCGATTCCGGAACATGTAGCGTTATACGATAAGCTGTATGTGGAATACAACCGGCTGCACGATTATTTCGGCCGGGGCGGAAACGACGTGATGAAGCGCTTGAAGGCGCTTAAAGAAACCGCGCTGCAGGCGTAACCGTCGCGGATGATTCCAACCGTGACCTGTGCGCATAGATGCTGCAGGTGCGTTCGGAATGTTCGGAAATTGAAGCTGACGCAAGCTTCACACTTGCAGAGGCTTTGCGCTGCGTCGAGTATGCTTGAGAGTCAGGTGTCAGTCCGCCAAGAAGCCGGTATGCATGAAGTTTTGTCTTTGATTCGTTCCGAAGTATTGCCCTTTATCGCATACATATACATGGGAGGAAAGATTCGATGTTGTTTATTCAGCCTTACGAATTTTGGTTTGTAACCGGGAGCCAGCATTTGTACGGCCCGGAGACGCTTAAAGAAGTCGAAGAGCATTCCGTACAAATGGCGGGAGGGCTGGATCTCGACGATGCGATTCCATTCCGGGTGGTGTTCAAGCCGGTCGTAACGACACCGGATGCAATTCGCCGGCTTTGTCTCGAAGCGAATGCGGACGATCGTTGTGCCGGATTGATCACCTGGATGCATACGTTCTCGCCGGCCAAAATGTGGATTGCCGGCTTGTCGGAGCTTAGAAAACCGCTGCTTCATTTCCATACGCAGTATAACCGGGATATTCCATGGGATAGCATCGACATGGATTTTATGAATTTGAATCAAGCCGCACACGGCGACCGGGAATTCGGTTTTATCGGAGCGCGGCTGGGCATCGCACGCAAAGTGGTTGTCGGCTATTGGGAGGATGCCAATACGCGCCGCCGGATCGGCGAATGGATGCGGACTGCTGCCGCCTATACGGAAAGCCGCAAGCTGAAAGTGGCCCGTTTCGGGGACAATATGCGACAAGTCGCCGTAACGGAAGGCGACAAAGTAGAGGCCCAAATGCAATTCGGCTGGTCGGTAAACGGCTACGGCGTAGGAGATCTCGTCCAGTTGATGACCGATGTGACGGATGCGCAGTTGAATGAGCTGCTGGACGAATACGCGGAGCTGTACGAGATTGCGTCCGATGTACGCCATACGCCTTCCGTGTGGGATGCAGTCCGTTATCAGGCACGGATCGAGCTGGGGCTGAAGGCTTTCCTTCAAGCCGGGGAGTTCGGGGCGTTCACGACGACGTTCGAGGATTTGCATGGCTTGCAGCAGCTTCCCGGCCTTGCCGTCCAGCGGCTGATGGCTGAAGGCTACGGTTTCGGAGGCGAGGGAGACTGGAAGACGGCGGCGCTCGTCCGAATCATGAAGATCATCGCCGGCGGGGAAGGGACGTCGTTCATGGAGGACTATACGTATCATCTGGAGCCGGACAACGAGCTCGTACTCGGCGCTCATATGCTGGAAATATGTCCGACCATCGCGGCGACGCGCCCGCGCATCGAAGTTCATCCGCTCGGAATCGGCGGCAAGGCCGACCCGGCGCGCATGGTATTCGACGGACGCGGCGGCCCGGCCGTCAACGCGTCGCTCATCGACATGGGCAGCCGCTTCCGGCTGCTGGTCAATCAAGTGGATGCGGTGCAGCCGGAGAAGCCGATGCCGAAGCTGCCGGTGGCGCGCGTCCTCTGGAAGCCGCAGCCGTCCTTGCGCGATTCGGCGGAAGCCTGGATTCTGGCCGGCGGCGCGCATCACACCGGCTTCTCTTACGCCGTTACGGCGGAGCAGTTGACGGATTGGGCGGAAATGGCAGGCATCGAATGCGCTGTGATCGGCAAGCATACATCCCCGCAATCGTTCCGCAGCGACCTGCGCTGGAGTGATATCGCCTGGCGCCTTCGCTAGGAGACTGCAAGTGAAAAGACCGCATCCTTGAAAGTCATTTCAGGAATGCGGTCTTTTCATATGCCGATACATGCCTGGCGATACGCCCGTTTTGCGCTTAAACGATTTTGAGAAATGATGGATGTCGGCAAAACCGCAGTAAGAGGCGATTTCCTCCAGCGGCAGCGCCGTCGTTTCGAGCAGCTCTTCGGCATGGCGGATGCGCAAGTCGAGCAAATATCGATGCGGAGGAACGCCGAACTGCCGCTTGAACACGGCGCTGAAACGCGAAGGGGACAAGTTGGCGCGGCGAGCCATTTCTTCGATCGACAGCGGCTCGGACAGATGAAACGAGAAAAAAGACGTAATCCAATTGAGCGATTGCGGCGCATGACTGGCGGAGGCAGCGCCCGGAGCCGTATGATCCTCGAGAATCGTCAGAACGAGTTCCATCGCCAGCGTCTGCGCCTTCAGTTGGGGCAGCGTCTCGCGATGCTGCCAGCTTTCTACCATGTCCAGAAACGTATCGCGGAGTTGTACGGGGCGTTTCGGCGCAAGACGGACCGGCACATGCACGCCTTGCAAGTCGTTCAACCGCGGCTGCATCAGGTGGAGGTGAGCCGATAAATCAAGCTGTCCGGCGCGTGTCGGGAAGCTCTCCTCTCGCTGTGGATGGTAGAACATATCGAAATGGGCAAAAGGCGTGATGGAGTTTGTTCGGCCTTCCAGCGTAGTGACGCTGTTCGGTTGAATCAGACAAAACTCGCCGCTGCCGAATTCATACGCCTCGCCATCGATATGGAACACGCACTCCCCCTCTTGAATGTACACGATCAAATAGTCCAGCAGCCTGCGTTCCGCCGTAGACCACGGAGACCGTACGGCGAAGTTGCTTTGCCGGATAAAGGGCAGGAGCGGTTGTTTCTCGATTAGCTCCGCTAAATACATGAAGCACCTCCGATCTGTGTCCGGCTTTTCAAGAGATGGAATTTACGCTGTAATTTTCATAAGAACGGAAGGTTCCCGGTTTTATTTTTTTTACTGTTATTTTACCATGGAGGGCAGCTATACCCCAGTTGTTTTTGACAAACGGATCGGTATTCCTGAACAAAGCTTTTCCCGAACGGTGCTCGTATAATTGCGTTAGAAAGAAAGGAATGCTCCCGCCTTATGCTCATGGGTGGAGTTATCAAATCGAAAGAGGTGCAGTGCAATGAAACATGACATTGTATTAGACTCTTTGCCGAAACTGGATGACACGTACCTTTTAACGGATAAACAAATACAATCATACCGGCAAACCGGCCATATCGCGCTGCGCGGCGTCGCTTCGCCCGAGGAAGTCGATCGCTACGAACCGGTCATTCAAACCTTGGTAAAAGAGCATAATCAGCATACGAGGCCGGTTCATGAACGCAATACGTACGGGAAAGCGTTTATTCAGGTCGGCAATTTGTGGGAAATGAGCGAAGCGGCCAAACGTTTCGTTCTGGCAAGAAGATTCGCCAAAATCGCAGCCGAGCTGATGGGTGTGGACGGCGTGCGGATTTATCATGATCAGGCGCTGTTCAAAGAACCGGGAGGCGGACACACGCCGTGGCACCAGGATCAAATCTATTGGCCGCTCGATACGATGCATACGATCACGATGTGGATGCCGCTCGTTCCGGTATCTGAGGAAGTCGGATCGATGACGTTCGCCAGCGCTACGCACCGGGCAGGTTCGCTAAGCAAGGAGTTGATCTCCGATGAGTCACACCGGACGTTCGGCAGTTATATTGAAGCGAAGACGATCGAAACCGTCAATTACGGAGCGCTGTCGGCCGGGGACGCAACGTTTCATTCGGGCTGGACGCTTCATTCGGCGCCGGGCAACCCGACGGATACGATGCGTGAGGTGATGACCGTCATTTATTTTGCCGACGGAACCCGTGCGCTGGAACCGGATAGCAATGCGAGACGGAACGATTTGAACCGCTGGCTGCCGGGTGTTCAGCCGGGGGAGCTCGCGGCAAGCCCGCTCAACCCGCTGGTGTATAAGCGCAACTAAGTTGGAAAGGCCTGCACCCGCAGTTGGGTGGAGGCCTTTATCGTATGATGGAAGACGCATCGATTGCCGGCTTCCGGCGGCGCAATGCTATAACTTCGCGGGGCATAGGTCCGATCGCGGTGGTACTAGTGCTGCTTGTTAGGCAAACGTTTTTCCGGATGATTGTCTCCGTGCGAGCTGCGGTTTTTCTCGTCTTTCGCTTGATTCTCATGAATTTTTTCGACGAAGCTTTTCGTATCGCCGCTGTTCGTTCCTGTCATGCCTATTCCTCCTTCACCGTATCTTGACAGCATTTGTATTATTTCTCGCGATGCCCGAATTTATTTATCGGGGACACAGGCGGACGCGAAGGAGCCTGCCAGCCCGTATGCTGTAGTAGGAAAGGAGTGGATGAACGGTGAGAAAAGAAATGTTCAATCAGTCGCTCAAAATTTTGACCGAGGATAAAGATATGAAGAAAATGTTCAAGGACCTTCAACAAATGCATAAGGAACTGGAGGCTCTGGTGAAGCAATCGGAGTCGTTGAAGAAAAAAATAAATACGTTTTCCTGACCGCAGCTGGCGTCCGGTTAGCGTCATGTCGCGGAATAATGATCGTTCTTACTAAGGCGCACCATTAAATGCTTGTTAGGTCGGCTGCATGAAATGTTGAAGTGTTTGGGCCGTTTTCATATAATACGATCTAGCAATTGACACAGCCGGAGGTATTATGCATGCGAACGGAAAATCAAATCAAAAGAAAGCTGAATGAATTGACGGAGCTGAAAAAATACGTCGATGAACGTTTGGCTGCCGCCAAAGAGTCGGATCGCGAAGCCGATATCAAATCGCTGGAAGCCCAGTCCGCTCAGTTGGAAGAGCTGGCAGGTTTGCTGGAGTGGGTGCTGAACGAACCAGTTGGGAAATATCATGTTTGACCCCATAATCATGTTTCATGGTTGAGAGAGCCGCTGGAGGGCTCTTTTTTTTGTCGCGCTGTTCCGACCGACTACGTGGGATAACGCCGAAATTAAGAAGGAAGATAAGTAACGGACTGGAATCGGCATTCCTGTGTTTTTGCAAACGAAGCTGTGCAGCGAAGGGGATTTGCATTTATCTTTTATGTTGTGGAATGTTTCCTATCCGCAAACGATGCCATGATTTCGGAAATGATGTATTTGCAGGATTGACGCAGGAAGCGGAACAGCGTAGAATGGAAACCAGAAATACCTCGTGGGTTTCCTTGGTTAACATTTTGGAGGTCAGCTTATGGAAGAAACGGTCAGATTGCGCATAGTGAAAGAAGCGGCTGAGCTGTTTAATGCAAAAGGATACCGAAACGTAACGCTCAGCGAGCTGGCCGCGCGGCTGGGGATGAGCAAGAAGACGCTTTATTTGTACTTCAGCGGGAAAGAAGAGATCGCCGAGGCGGTGCTCGGATTAACGATGAATGCGATCGCGGGCTTCGTAGCTGAGCAAATGAAGCGTGACGGCGATCCGCTCGGCGTATTGCAGGAAACGTTCCGAAGCATTAAAAATGAGATCGTCAAATTGCACCCGATTTTTTTGGAAGATATCCAGAAGCATGCACCTGCGTTGTGGGAACGGTTGGAACGATTTCGTGCCCGCCAGCTCGTGTTTATCGAGGAGCTGCTTACGAGGGCGAAGCAAGCCGGACAAATCCGGGACGTCCACCCCCGCCTAGTGGCCGCGATGATGATGGATAGCATACAGCGAATGGTGCGGCCGGATTATGCCGCGAAGCATGGTTTTACGATGCCGGACGTAGCGGATACGTTATTCGTATTGTTTGTGGAAGGGCTCCGTGCGGACGGGAAAATGTAAAGGAGCGTGCGTGAGATGAACGGTATGGTGCTTGATTTCGAACGGATCGACAAGAACAGCCTTTCGCTTGTAGGCGGCAAAGGAGCCAACCTGGGAGAAATGACGCAGGCCGGTTTACCCGTGCCGTCCGGCTTTTGTGTAACTACGGAAGCTTACTCCGCCTTTATCGGACAAAGTGCGGAGATGGCCGGATATTTCCGGCAGCTTGACCTGGTCCGGGAGGATCAGCTGCAAGAAATCGCCTCGTTGGGTAGCGCGATTCGCGAGCATCTGATTTCGCTCCCTATTCCGGAGTACATTCGTTCCGCCATCGCCGATGGTTTGCGAAGGTCGGGCAAAGAGCGGGCTTATGCCGTCCGGTCCAGCGCTACGGCGGAAGATTTGCCGACGGCGTCGTTCGCAGGTCAGCAGGACACGTACTTGAATGTTTGCGGAGAAGAGCAACTGATGCTTGCGATCCGCAAATGCTGGGCTTCGCTGTTCACCGACCGGGCGATCTCGTATCGGGCCAAAAACCGTTTCGATCACCGCGCCGTTCTGTTATCCGTTGTCGTACAGCAAATGGTATTCCCGGAAGTGTCCGGCATTATGTTCACCGCCGATCCGATAAGCGGGCATAGAGGTACGTTGACGATTGATGCCAGCTTCGGGTTAGGAGAAGCGCTCGTCTCCGGTCTGGTTTCCGCCGATTTGTATCAAGTCCGGTCAGGGGAACTTATCAGTAAAAAAATTGCCCGCAAAAAACTCGCGATATTTGGCTTGCCCGAGGGAGGCACGATTACGCGGGAGCTTGCGCCCGAAGAACAGGAGCGCCAGGCTCTCGGCGATCCGCAGATTATGGAGCTGGCCGCGCTAGGAGAGAAGATCAAGCGGCATTACGGTTCGGATCAAGATATCGAATGGTGCTTCGCGGAGGGGCGGTTTTATATTGTCCAGAGCCGTCCGATTACGTCGCTTTATCCGCTCGCACACGTATCCGCTCCTCCCGGAGAGAGCCCGCACCTTCTCATTTCGTTCGGCCATCAGCAGATGATGACCGATGCGATCAAGCCGATGGGACTTTCGCTGCTGCGGACGATGTTTCCTTTTGGAAAATCGACGGTGCGCGCCGAGAGCAAATATACGGTGACAGCCGGGGGGCGCATGTTCATCGATATAACGCCGCTGCTTTCTTTGAAGCTGGCGCGGATCCTATTCCCGAAGCTGGTAAGCGGTATTGACGAAATGATTGGGAGCGGCGTCGCCGAATTTGTGCAGCGGGATTCGTTTGTAAGACATTTGCCCCGCGTGCCTGGATTGAAAGAGCAGGTGGCCGGTTTTGCCGGACGCATCCTTTTACGCGGAGCCCGCAACCTGCTGTTTGCGCCCGTCTCGAAAGGTCATCCGACGGTCAACGCATATATCGAAGCCTCTGCTCGGCAAGGCAAAAGCCGGCTGAGCGGGGTTACCGGTCCGGAGCGGGTCGCTCGAATCCAGGAGCAGATCGGGGCGCTATTGCGGATGATGTTTCTCGAGCTCATGCCTTATCCGTTATCGGGAATCCTATCGTCGCGTATCATCAGAGCATTGTCGGATCGATGGCTTGGCGAGCCGGATATCGTGCATGTGCTGAACAAATCGCTTCCTGGCAACGTAACCAGCGAGATGGGTCTTATCATCGGCGATTTGGCCGACATCGCCCGGCCATATCCACAGGTGATTGAGCTGATTCGGAGCAGCGAGCCGAAGCTTTTCCGCCAGAGATTGCGGCAGGTGGAGGGCGGCGATGCGTTCGGTCTGGCGTGGGACCGGCTCATGGAGAAATACGGCATGCGCAGCCCCGGCGAAATCGACGTGACGCGGCCGCGATGGCGCGATGATCCGGGAACGCTGCTCCCTTCCATCGAGAGCCATCTGCGAAGCATGCAGCCCGGCGAGCATCGGTCGAAGTTTGCACAAGGGGCTGAGGAGGCGGAGGCGGCGGAGCGCGATGTGCTGGCGCGGCTGCGGGCGCAGCCGCTGGGCTGGTTGAAAGCCCGACTGATGTCGCGAGGGATCCGCGTATTTCGCGGCATGATGGGTCTGCGCGAGCACCCCAAATATTTGATGATGCAGCATTTCGGGATGATTCGCGAAGCGCTGTGCGATGAAGGGCGCCTATTGGCTGAGTCTGGCGTATTGAAAGACGCGGAGGATGTTTTTTACTTGTCGCTGGATGAGCTGCTCCAGTTGACCCGGGGGGAACGGCCCGCCGGTCTTGAACACCTGCTGGACCAGCGCAAGCAAGAGTTCGAGCGGTACCGCACGCTCACTCCGCCCCGCTTGATGACGAGCGAGGGCGAAATCGTTACCGGCCGGCGCAAGCAGCAGGACGCGCCGGAAGGAGCCTTGCTCGGAACGCCTGTTTCCGCAGGCGTCGTTGAGGGCATCGCCCGCGTCGTGCTGCGGCCGGAAGAGGCGAAGCTGAGCAAAGGCGAGATCATGATCGCGCCTTTCACCGACCCTGGCTGGACGCCGCTGTTTCATTCCGCGGTCGGCCTCGTGATGGAGGTCGGCGGGCTTATGACGCACGGCGCCGTAGTCGCCCGGGAGTATGGCTTGCCGGCAGTCGTCGGCATCGACCGGGCGACCGAATTGATCCGCGACGGCGACCGCATCCGGCTGGACGGCACGCGCGGGTATGTGCTCGTGCTGGAGCGGAACGGGAAGCAGCCATAGATAGAATGAGGAGCATCCGGAGTTTCGTTCCGGATGCTCCTTCTTGTTGAGGCGGGCGAGCACATCTCGGCTCCGATACGCGTGGTAAGATGGTGAGTTCGCGGAGTCTGAGCTCGTAAGAAGGGAAGCACGCGGGACAGGCTATAGGATATGAGTAAGGGAAGCGCTCGGGAGAGGCTATGGGACAGGAGTAGTGGAAGCGCCCGGGAGAGGCTAAGGGGCAGGAAGCGAAGCTGCCCGGGAGAGGCTCTGGGCAGTAAAGCACGCAACATGGGAAGGCAGCATGGAGCAGAGCAAGGAAAGGCAAACGGAGAAGGAGCTCGCTGCTCGAATGAGGTGCTTGAAGCATAGAGTGGGGGAAATCGAATGATTTATAGGTTAAATCTAACTAAATTTACGGTCTAAGAGCCGTGTCTACTGCTGGAGTAAGCAAAATCGAATTATTCGAAGGGTTTGTCCTTTGGATAGTAAGGCTAGGGCAATTACATACGATTTTTGGATAAAATCAACAGAAATTAATACGATTTGCCTTATTAATTGTAGGTTTTTACATATTAGACAGCTGAGCTGCGGCCGAACAGCATAACTAATTCAGAATATTATGGATAAAATTGGAAAATCGTAGGTGGTTCAGACGCTAAGTGGAGCTGCCCATCAAGCGCAGGTTACTAAGATCAAACCGTCTGTGTCCCATCAATATCACTGGGTCTCTTGTTACACCATTTTACAAACACTATAGACGAAAAGCTCACCCACACGCGATGTTCACTCCTCCCCCTCGATTGACCATGATCGTAGGTTAACAATGTTCATATAAATGGGTTATAATGGGAGTGCTTGCAAAGAACGATTGAGGGAGGGGAGCGGCATGTCGATGTTGCGGAAACCGGAATCGAGCGAGTATGCCTCGCATTTTGGCGCTTACGTAAATTTGGTGCCTGAGGGCCGTCTCGTAGAGCTGCTTGTCGAGCAGTCGGAACAAATGAAGAGTATGCTTGAGAGAGTGACCGAGGAGCAGGGGAGCTTCCGTTATGCGCCGGGCAAGTGGAGCTTGAAGGAGGTACTCGGCCACATGGCGGATACGGAGCGAGTGATGAGCTACCGCCTGCTGCGCGTTGCGCGGGGCGACCAGACGATGCTGCCGGGATTTAGCGAAGAGGCTTTTGTCGCCGGTGCTTCGTTTGATCAGCAGCCCTTGAAGTACTTGATCGAAGAGCTGGCCGTCGTACGCCGGTCGACGCTCAGTTTGCTGAACGGGATGCCCGTTGAGGCGTGGCTGAGAAAAGGGAACGTCAACGGCGCGGAAACAAGCGCGCGTGCGCTTGCTTATGTGATCGCCGGACATGAGCTTCATCATTGCCGCGTGATCAGAGAACGGTATTTGTCCGCTGTCCGATAATACAAATGCGAACCGTACAGTACTAGCCTTATATTAGAGGATGATGACGATGCAGGATACATTTCGGGCTTTTGTCGTAAACCGGACAGAGGACACATGGTCAGCGGATATAAAGACGCTGACGGCAGCTGAATTGCCGGAAGGGAATGTTACCGTGCGGGTAGCCTATTCCAGCGTAAATTACAAAGATGCGATGGCGGCCTCGCCGAACAATAAAGTAGTCAAAGCATACCCGATGGTGCCGGGAATCGATCTGGCCGGGACGGTTGCGGAATCGAGCGACGCGCGGTTCAAACCGGGTGACCCGGTGATCGCCACCGGTTACGAGCTGGGGATATCGCATTGGGGCGGCTATAGCGAGCTGGTCCGAATGCCGGCCGATTGGCTTGTACCGCTGCCGTCAGGCCTTTCGCTCCGTGAAGCGATGGCGCTTGGAACGGCAGGCTTTACGGCCGCGCTATCGATTCACCGGCTGGAGCAGAACGGGCTTACTCCCGGCAGCGGGCCGGTGCTGGTCACCGGCGCTTCCGGCGGCGTCGGCAGTCTGGCGGTGGCGATGCTGACGGGGCTCGGCTATGAAGTTGCGGCAAGCACAGGGAAAGACGCGGAGCATGACTATTTGCGGCAGCTTGGAGCCGGTCAAATCTTGCATCGTTCCGAGTTGACCCCCGATGCCATTCCGCCGCTGCAGCGGCAGCGATGGGCCGGTGCCGTCGACGCGGTCGGCGGAAAGACGCTGGCTTTCGTTCTCGGTACGGTGCGGTATGGCGGTTCCGTAGCGGTGAGCGGGGTAACCGGCGGGGCGGACGTTGCGACGACGGTGTATCCTTTTATTTTGCGCGGCGTCAACCTGTTAGGGATCGATTCGGTCTACTGCCCGATGGATACCCGGTTGGCGTTATGGAAACGGCTGGCTGGAGATTTAAAGCCGAAAGGGCTGCTGGAAGGCATCAGCCAGGAGATTACGCTCGACGAGCTCCCCAAGACGCTCGAGCGAACGCTCGGCGGAACAGGCAAAGGCAGGACGATTGTCAAACTTTCCGAACGGTAAAAACAGTTTCGTTACGCTCAGCTCGGAAAAGTCACCGACATGCTCAAGGAGGCGGTCCCTTTGTTGAAAAAGATCGGTATGTTGTGCGGCGTATTTGTTTTGATGCTGATCATTTGGATAGCGGCGTGCATGTGGTTTGGCGAAATGTATGGAACTGCGGGGTTCAGCGGCGCGCTGGTGATCGGTTTTTTTGCGGTACCTCCCGTTCTATGGTTTACCTCAAACAAGCTGTTCAAAGCGGGGGAGAAGAAACCGCTCGACATGTAGGCGGGAAAGCGAAACTTTCCCGACGCCGATTCGTTGTATATATCAACTGAGGAGTCGGAGGGGAGCGGCGCATGTTCGAACAACTGAATGATCGTTTGGCGGAAACCAGGGAAAAAGGACGTTTGCAAACCGTATGGCGGGAACGGTTCGGGCGGCTGAAGGAAGATTTGACAGCGGAGGAGCGAAAGCAGCGCCTCTGGGAAGAGCAGCTGGCTATGGAGGAGCGGGATGTCGAGAAGCTGACACGGCTTTCGTTCGCTTCCGTGTTATATACGCTGCTGCAATCAAAGGAACAGAAGCTGGCGAAAGAGCAGCAGGTGGTGCTGGAAGCGAAGCTCAAGCATGACGAGGCAAGTTCGAACGTGCTTGACCTCCAGTCGCAAATAGCCGTGCTGGAACAAAAACTGCAGGACGTTCAGGGATGGGAGCTTGACGTTCAAGAGATTTTGCAGGAAAAAGAACGGCGCATCCGCGAAGCCGGCACCGGGAAAAGCAAGGAACTGCTTGCGCTGGCGGAACGGAAGACGGAACTGCAGGCGAGCGTAAAGGAGCTTTCGGAGGCGCTGAGCGAAGGCGTTTCCGTCCTGGTCTATTTGAATAATGCGCTGGAGCTGCTGGGGTCCGCCAAAAACTGGGGGACCTACGATATGCTTGGCGGCGGTTACATGTCCACCCGAATAAAGCATAGCCGTATCGACGATGCAATGGATTCGATACGCCGCGCCCAAAACAGTCTTTACCGGTTCGAACAGGAATTGAAGGACGTTCGGGTAACGCTCCATATTCGCATCGACATTAGCGGTTTTTTGAAGTTCTCCGATTATTTTTTCGACGGCCTGGTGTCGGATTGGATTGTGCAAGGGAAAATCAAGGATACGCTCCTGCAAGTGGGGAAAAAGCGCAGCGAGGTACGCAGCATTACGGATCAACTCGAGACGGCCAAGCGTAAAGCGGAAGGCGAGCTTACGTTAACGAAGCGGCAGTACGAGATGCTGATTGAAACGTCGGAAGACATGTAATATGACGCACGGTAGCGGCAAAAAAAGCAGTAACCGATAATGGCAAAAGCTGAAGAATGAACAAAAACAAACGAAGAATGTCCATGTTGCGCAGCAGCAGGCTCCGATATAATGGAGATATCCGGCTTTTTTCACGTTGCGCGAGGAGGACTGACATGAAATACATTGACCGCGAGTGGATTTTGAACCATGCCGACGCGGCTCTTGCGGCCAGCCCGGTCCATATTACGGATGCCGTCGCTCCGATGAGCGAAGGCGGTATTCACGATTATTATTCTAACGGCGATTACTGGTGGCCCAATCCGAATACGCCGGACGGGCTTCCTTACGTTCGCCGTGATGGTGAGAGTAACCCGGGCAATTTCGACAGCCACCGGCAAATGCTTCGAACGATGAGGACGCATGTCGCTCACTTGGCGGCGGCCTATACATTGACGTCGAAGGAAGCTTATGCCGATAAAGCGGTGCAATGGCTGCGGGAGTTTTTTTTGGACGATGCGACAAGGATGAATCCTCATTTGCTGTATGCGCAAGCGATCCCGGGCATTTGCGCGGGCCGCGGCATCGGCATTATCGATACGCTGCATCTGATCGATGTGCCTTACGCGATCGAAGCGCTGAAGCGATCCGCCGCCATGACGGAACCGGTCTATTCAGGGCTGAAGCGATGGTTTGCGGACTATTTGCAGTGGATGAGCACGCATCCTAACGGCATTGAGGAAATGAACGCGGACAATAACCACGGGGTATGCTGGTTCGTGCAGGCTGCGGCCTTTGCGGCGTTTACCGGCGACGGGGAGATGCTCGCTTTTTGCCGCATACGGTACAAGGAGTCGCTGCTGCCCGATCAGATGGCGCCGGACGGAAGCTTCCCCAGAGAGCTCGCCCGTACGAAGCCATACGGCTATTCCATTTTCGTGCTGGACAATATGACGACGCTGTGCCACATTCTGTCTTCCCCGGAAGACGATCTGTGGCGTTACGAGCTGCCGGACGGCCGGGGCATTCGCAAAGGCTTCGATTATTTATTCCCTTATTTAACCGACAAAGCTTCCTGGCCGCTGCCGCCCGATGTCGAGCATGACGAAGGCTGGCCCGCTCAGGTGCCGTCCCTGCTTTTTGCCGGGCTTGCTCTGGACAGGCCTGAATACGTAGCGCTGTGGGAACGTCTCGATCCCGATCCGACGGACGCGGAAGTGCGCCGCAACATTGCGATTCGCGAGCCGCTGCTGTGGTTACAACAATAAGAAGGAGTGAACTGCCATGCAACATAGACCTTTAGGAAAATCAGGCGTTTCTATTTCTACGGTAACGTTCGGCTGCTGGGAACTGGGCGGAGGCCCTTGGGAATTTACAAGTGACGAAAACAATATTCGGACGCTTCATGCTGCTTTGAATGAAGGGATCACGACGTTCGATACGGCGGAAGGCTACGGCAGCGGACATTCGGAGGAGATCGTCGGTCAGGCGCTTGAAGGCCGCCGGCAAGATTGCATCATCTCCACCAAAGTAAGCCGTGCGAACCTCGCTCCGGACAATGTCCGCAAGTCGGCGGAACAAAGCTTGCGGCGTCTGCGCACCGATTATATCGACATTTATTATATTCATTGGCCGAGTTATGATATTCCGGTCGCCGAGACGCTTGGAGAATTTAATAAACTGAAGGAAGAAGGCAAGATCCGCGCGATCGGCGTTTCCAATTTCTCGATCGATCAGTTGAAGGAAGCTTCGCAGTATGCCCAGATCGATGTGATTCAGCCGGAATACAGCTTGCTCCACCGCGGAATCGAAAAAGAAATAATCCCTTACTGTCTGGAACAGCAGATCGGCATTATGAGCTACAGCTCCATCGCAAAAGGCATCTTGACCGGCGCGTTCCACTTTGGCGGCAAGAAGCTCGAAACGGACGATTTCCGCGCGACGCGCAGACTGTTCCTGCCGGAGCATCTGGAAGCGGAGACGCAGCTGATCAACCTGATGCAGCATATCTCCGAACGGAAGGGCATATCCATGTCGCAGCTTGCGATCAGCTGGCTGCTTCACCGGCCGGCTATGACTTCAGCCATTGTCGGCACGCAAAGCATATCCCATTTGAAAGATAATGCAGAAGCGGCGAACGTGCAGTTGGAGGAAGACGATCTGCAGCAGCTGATGGAAGTCAGCGACGCCGTCCTGGCGATGATCGATACGGAGTAATCGCAATAACATAAAATCGCATAGCGATAGAACGCATGGGCTTGCCGCTCCATACAGCGGCAGGCTTATTTATTTTTGACGGACGGACAGATGGACATGCTGTATCTATTGTTGGGTCACCGATGGCGAAACGACGGGCGCGTGGGTGAAACTGGAATGGGATAAAATACGGAAGTCGACAGCATATGGATCTATGATAGCGTAGATCCGCAAAGAGCGTTGAAATCCGGCAAAGTCACGATCAGCCATGGAAACAAGGCAACGGAAGTACAATTGCCGAACGCCCCGGGAGCGGCAGCCGTCTTGCATGTAGACGAGACGGCAAAAAGATCAAATGGATGAGATTCGAAGTAAACGAAACGCTTGCATCCGGCAGCGCCGGTACCGGATTATCGGAAATCGTCGTGCTCGGCAAGTAAATAGCCTTTATCGTTGAATGTATTGATTCACAATCATGATACTTCAGCCGACTTCGAATGAAGGCGGTTTATTTTATTGATTCACTATTGCTTCATAGGAACGGATGATGATATCATAGGTAAAATTTAACTTCGGGCAACGAGTCGTTCGAGACGCATTCGTGACCGGAACTGTGCGATGTATACGACGAAATCTTTGCTTTCTCGTACGACATCAATCACGCGAATCACAATTAGAGAGAAAATCGTTCGTTCAAGAGGAGGAAATAGGCATGAGCATGCTGGATGCGAAAGCGAAGTATCCCCATTTATTTCAACCGCATCATTGGACCAACCGTATTTCGCAATTTGAATTGTTCGACGCCGTGCCGTCCGAATCGCTGATCAGCAACGTAAATATGGTTCCTTTCCAGGGCGACGACTGTGTTGTCATCAGGCTGGAAAACGGCCAATGGGAAATACCCGGCGGAACGCTGGAGCCGGAAGAGCATTATGTGACGGCGCTGCGTCGCGAACTGATCGAGGAAGCGGGGGCGCGGCTCGTTTCGCCGTTTATCGCTTTCGGTGCATGGAAGTATCATTCAACGGCCGAGAAGCCGTACAAGCCCCATCTGCCGCATCCGCTATTTTATCGGCTCGTCGGATACGGGAACGTCGAGATCGTCTCGGCGCCGACCGTTCCTGACGGTGGAGAGAAGGTCTCAGCGGTTGAAGTCATGACTCTTCAAGAAGCGAAGGCGCGTTTTATCGAAACAGGCAGGCCGGATTTGGCCGAATTATACGAGCTGGCTAGCGATCTGCGCATCAGGCTCTAAGCGGTGATGGCGATCCGAACGCGGGAAGAAAACCGGGACGGAGACGTTTACAATAAAAGCTTGAATCCGGAGAGCGGTTGTGATACGTTTTAAAAAACGGCTTAAGCGAAGTCGTTTTTTGCGGCATCATTTCGTAATCGATTACATTTTGAGTAAAAGGAAGGTCCGCCACCATGAGTTCGGTAAAAGAGGTAGCAAAACGGGCCAACGTTTCCGTCGCAACCGTATCCCGGGTTTTGAACAACGATCCGGTCGTTAAGCAGTCAACGAAAGAGAAAGTGCTCGAAGTCATTAAGGAAATGAACTACAAGCCGAATTTATTGGCCAAAAATTTACGAAAGCAAGCGAGCAAAACGATCGTCATGGTGCTGCCTGCGATGTCCAATCCATATTTTGCGGAAATCGCCAGGGGAGCGCAGGCGGCGGCGTACGATTTCGGATACCATATCATTATCGGTACGATGGAGTCGAAACGCTGGATATTGGACACCTACGTCAATTTGTTAAAAACGAATTTGGCGGAAGGGATGATCTTCGTATCGTCCAGCGCAGACCGGGAGCTCCTGCAAACGTTGGTGGGCGATTATCCTATCGTGCTGTGCACCGAGAACTACCCGGGAATCGGCGCTACGTGCGTATCGATCGATAACAAGCAGGCAGGGTATGAAGCGACGAGGGAGCTGTTGCGCCGGGGACACCGGTCTATCGCTTATATTGCGGGCAACAGACAATCCAGCTCCGTTCTCGGACGAATCGAAGGATACAAAGAGGCGCTGATCGAAGCGGGAATCGAGTACAACCCGGAGCTCGTTGCCGGCTCCAAAAATAACTTCGAAAACGTCACGGAGGCGATGAACGGCATCCTCGGCAAAGGCTTCGGGATCGACGGCGTCATAACTCACTCCGATTTGCAGGCATCGTATATATTGAAGGGTATCAAAGAGAATCTGATCCCGCTCGAAGCTTCAATCGGGCTGATCAGCTTTGACGGCACGTTTATCGCCGAAATTACGAATCCGAGCATCACGACGATCGTGCAGCCTTTGTATGACCTGGGTTATACTTCGGTGCACCAGTTGGTGCTGAAGCTTCAGAACGATCTGGCGGAAGCGCCGCAAGGGGTTGTGATTTTGCCGCATGAATTGGTCATAAGAGAGACATGAAGCCGGACTATAAGGAGCTCCTGTAGGGTTGAACCGACCGCCTTGCAGCGAGGGAAATGCGCGCCTGGAGATTTGTGTGCATCCTTAAGTCGGACAAAAATGTAATCGATTACGAAAGGTGGCGCTGCCTATGTAAATCATTCGATCAGCTGTCGGGAAAGCGGGGGCCGAATTCGAGAAAGCAAGGAAAGTTCATGGCTAAGACCGATCAGAGCACTAAACGTTAACACGCGAGCAAGGATACATTCAGGAGGTCTATTCGGAACATGATTACCATTACAAATAGAAAAGTGCAAGGATTTCAGCCCGTATGGGCTCCGTTTTACGGTTTCTCGCTGCTGTTCGATCATCAGGGAGACAGTTATTGCCCGATAACCAGAACGGACGGTCTCGAGAAATTATGCTGCCGGACGGGAGTGAAGGAGCTGTCTTTTTACCAGACGCTATGGGAACAGGCGAAGGAAACGGGCCATATGGAACGAAAGTACTTGTTTTGTCCGCTGCCGCTGCATTCGTACCATGTGACGGTATGGGATGGGCTCAATGATTATAACGTCAACAAATTGCGGGAAAGCGACCGGACTCAAGTAGCCGCATTATTGAAAGGGCTGCCGGGTACGATGTTGACGGACCGCTCCATCTTGTTCATGGAAGATGCGAGACCTCTAACGATACAAACCACTCCTATCCAATTTAAGTACGATAAACTGGAGAAGTGGAACAACAGCTCGATTGTCGCCAGGATCAAGCCGGCCAACGATGAATCCGTTTACAGACTTGAACGGATCGAGGACAATCGGTCGAAGCTGAATCAGCTATTCCTTGAGCGGTACGGCATTGCCACCTCGACGACGGAATACAGGCCGCACGTATCGATCGGATATTTTGCCAATAAGGAGCTTGGCGCACTGGCGGAAGCCGCAGTGGATGAACTGCACGGCCGTCTCGAGACGGTAATGAAAGGCCGTACGATCACATTCTACGGAATCAGTTTATACGGGATGACCGACATGGAAACGTTTATTAGAAAACAGCGGTAATTCGAACGAACCCTTTTTATCGCAAGTTTACACTATTCGGGTATGGTTTTAACAGCCGATTGCTACGATAAATGCCGGTCGACCTTTATATGTAAAAATGTAATCGATTACGAAACTCATCCTATTTTTGAAAAGGAGTCCTAACCATGAACAAAAGATTCAAAAGCTTCACGTCCTCATCACCCCAATGCAAAGTTTCGACGTATCTCTGCATACCTGCCGTATTCATAACCGCGCTGTTGTCCGGCTGCGGAAACGGAAATGCGCCGGATGACGCGTCCAAAACCAAGACGACGGAGCAGCAGGAGCCGGTGACGGTTAAGGTCGGCGTGAAGGCAAGCGGCTATTTAACGGACGAGGAATTCAAACGGTTTATCGCGGAGCCGGTGAAAAAGAAGTATCCATGGATTACGGCAGAGAAGACTGCCTATGACGATAAGCTGCTGCCTGAGCAAGTGACGGCAAAGCAAGTGCCGGACATCATCATTACGAATAACGTAAACGGCATTCCGATCATCAGCGAAATGAAGCTGCTCGAACCGATGACGGAAGGCATCAAGAAGCATAACATCGACTTGTCGCGTTTTGAGCCGCAAGCGCTCGAGGCCATCAAAGCGGCAACGCGTTCAAATGATTTGGTCGCCCTGCCTTATACACAAAATTTCAGCGCGCTGTACTATAACAAAGACATCTTCGATAAATTCGCCGTTCCTTATCCGAAAGACGGCATGACTTGGCAGGAAGCGGCGGAGCTTGCGCGAAAAGTGACGAAGGTGGACGGAGGCGTGCAATACCGCGGTCTGGAGCCGAACGTACCGGAGCGCATGGGGTCGCAGCTGTCGGTTCCGCTGGTCGATGCCACAACGAATCGCGCCCTTGTAAATACGGAGCAGTGGAAAAAAGTGATGCAGCAGGCGGCGGACATTTATACGATTCCCGGCAATGGCAAGCATGCATGGAAAACGGCGGGAATCAACCTGTTCGTAAAGGACCGCACACTTGCGATGCATGCCGATGTGAATATTATCGCTACGGGACGCTTCGGGGATTTGCCCGATTTCAATTGGGATATGGCGTCTTACCCTGTGTTTCCCGATGCTCCGGGTATAGGGATGGGCCCTGACATGCACATCTTGGTTCCGACGAGCACAAGCCAGCACAAGGACGATGTATATCGTGTCATTACGACGGTAATCTCCGACGAAGTGCAGCTCGATATGGCGGGACAAGGAAAAACGAGCGTAATGAAGGACGGCAAGTTCAAAACCGCGTTCGGTAAAGATTTGGCCTTCCTCAAAGGTAAAAACATAGCCGCTCCGTTCAAAACGTCGGCAGCCAAACCTTATACGCCGACCTTGCACGATACGATTGCCATGAGCGCCATTCAAGCCGAGTTAAGGGAAATGTTCACCAAAGGTAAGGATGTTAATTCGGCTTTGCGGGCAGCGGAGGAGAAGATTAATAAAGACATCGAGGCTAAGCTGAAATAGCTGCATACATGTTAATGCGTCGCGTAGAACGATATTGATGGTGGGGTGAAGCGTACATGTCCGATCATGGCAATAACACTTCGAAGCGGCTGCTCAGCAGAAGAAAGCTGCTTCAATCGCTCGGTGCTGTCGGGACGGTAATGGCGGTCGGCTCCGTTGCGGCTGCGCTCGCGAGCGATGCCCGGGGAGACGGTTCGCAGACGTCGGCAGCGGCCGACGATGTGTCCAGACAAAAAAACGGCAACACCACGCCCGCTCCGGTATATGACGTGAGACAATTTGGCGCGGCCGGAAACGGCGTGAGCGATGACACGTCTGCTTTTGAGCGCGTGCTTGGCGAAATTCAACGGAACGGGTTCGGGACCATGTACGTTCCGCCCGGCGTGTATGTCGTGACGCGGGTGCTTCGGTTGTATCGGAATACGTCGATCCGAATGGAAGAAGGCGCGGTGCTGCGGAAGATGGGATCGCCCGACGCGAACCTGAAGCTGTTTGTCAACGGCGACGTCGGCAACGACCAATATGCCAAAGGATACGAAGGCGACGGCGGCATTACGGTGATCGGCGGGACGATCGATCTGTGCGGCAATACGCATCCGCCGAAAGATCCGAATAAAAACTTTCAAGCGTTTGCCATCGCCCATGCGGACCGTATCCATATCGAACGGGTTCGTTTCATCAACGGGCATAACGGGCACATCATCGAATTCAACTCAAGCCGGAACGTCAAACTGCTTCACTGCGTATTCCAGGATCAAAAGGTAGCTTCGGACGGGCAATATGAGATGGTGCAGATCGATTTTGCATCGAAGGAAGCTTTCCCGACATTCGGCGCTTTCGACGACACGCCGTGCCGCGACGTGCTCATTGAAGGATGCACGTTTACGAACGGCCATAGGGGAGTCGGTACGCACGGCTCCAAGTATGACGCTTCCGGCAAGCAGGTGTTTCATGAAAACATTCGAATCGTCAACAACCACTTCAAACAATTGGCCGACATCGCCATCAAGCCGGAGAGCTACAGAAATGCCGTCGTGACGGGAAATACGATTGAGCAAACCGGCGGCGCCGGGATCGCACTGTACTCTTGCAATCAGGTGCTCATCAGCGGCAACGTGCTTCGCGAGATCGGGCAGCATGGCATCGCCGTCTCACGGAAAAGCGTAAACGGAGGTTTTGAAGAACCGTCCGTACACATTCGCGTATCGGACAACGTGATTCACAATGTGAAATACAGCGCGATTCGGGTCATTTCCGGCGATCAAATTACGTTGTCGGGCAATTGCAGCGCGGCCGCAAACCGGGAAGCCGTCTTTATTTCTGACACGCGCCGGCTCACGGTGAAGGGCAACGTGCTGCGCGGGGCGTCTCAGGAGAAGGCGGGCGGGTACAACGCCATTCGTCTTGAAGGCTGTACTGACACGGAAGCAAGCGGCAATCACGTAAGCAATGACGGGTATGACAAGCTTTACGGTTACGCCTTGTATATCGCTGCCGGCAATGCGGGAACCACGGCGAGCGGCAATTACATGGCGAGAGGCGCTTCGGGCACGGTTCGCAGCGAAGCGGCTGATACACGGATCGCTCCGGAGAACCGGGAGACGATGCTCACGGGGACTTTGAATATTTCCGCCGGAACGGTCGATTTGCTCGACGATATTTCGAAATATAGAATCGTTATCGTCGCGACCGGAGCCGTTTCCTCCGGCGAGCTTCGTCATGAAACGGCCAGAGGCTGGCAGGCGGAAGGCTTCAGACCGGGAACCGATTACATTCATGTTCAGACCGCCGGCGGCCAATTCGTAGCCAAGATCGAGTCGGGAACCCGGCTTCGGATCGTGAGCGCCAGCGATCCGCTGCGTTACATCATCGGCGTTACATAGGAAAAAAGGAATCAAAGGAATGATTTACATCACAAACCGCCTGATCTATAATTATAATCGTTTAGATGGGAACCAGCTTAGACCGAGCTCTGTCATACGATGCTATGATCGGTGGGTGATAGGTTCAATGAAGAAAAAGGCGTTGTTTATTGGAAGGCCGCAAAGCATTCAGATGGTATACAATCCCGAAATACGAAATGAGCTCTACCAGCTTGCGGACATTTATCCGGAAATCGTGAGCAGGGAACAGTTGGAGGAACATGCCTCCGAACTACAATCGATCGAAGTCGCATTCTCCACCTGGGGCATGCCGGCACTGACCGAGAATGAAATACGGCGCTATTTGCCAAATTTGAAAGCGCTATTTTATGCGGCGGGCAGCGTGCAATCTTTCGCCCGGCCTTTTCTGCATTGCGGCGTCACCGTCGTTAGCGCCTGGGCTGCCAACGCCGTCCCCGTGGCTGAGTATGCGGCCGCGCAAATCGTGCTTGCCAACAAAGGCTACTTTCAAAGCGCTCTCCTGAACAAGCAAAGCCGTCAGGAAGCGGCGCGGTATGCGAGGGCGTTTCCCGGCAATTACAACGCCAAGGTCGGCATCATCGGCGCGGGCATGATCGGACGTAAAGTGATCGAGATGTTGAAGCCGTATCAGCTTGAAATTTGGGTGTTCGACCCGTTCTTGCCCGATGAAACGGCCGCCCGGCTGAATGTCGCCAAGACCGGTCTGATTGACGTTTTCTCGCAATGCCAGACGATTTCCAATCATTTGGCGAATGTGCCGGAAACGGTAGGGATGCTGAACAAAGAACATTTTGACCGGATGCTCCCGTATGCGACTTTTATTAATACGGGCAGGGGCAAACAGGTGGTTGAGACCGATTTGATCCGCGCGCTTAGCGACGTACCTACCCGAACCGCCGTACTCGACGTCACTTATCCGGAGCCCGTCCCGCCGGAAAGCGAGCTGCTGAAGCTGGACAACGTCATTTTGACTCCGCATATCGCGGGCAGCAACCAAACGGAAGTCGAGCGTATGGCCAAATACGCGATCGATGAATTTCGCAGATATGTGCAGGAGGAAGCGCTCCAGTACCGGGTATCGCTCAAAATGCTGGAGACGATGGCATAATGAATGAATACGCATGATGATGGAAAGGGCCGCAATCGCTCTTTCCTTTTCCTGCTGCTCGAGGGATTGCGCCTAAGCCCGAGATCATCCCGATACCCAAGCTTGTTGCAACGTTATGACCATTGCGATATGCTAGAATTTGAGCCTTCCATGACGAGTCGTCACGGGAGTATCGGGCTTATCAAAAAAATCGTATCATGCGGTGGGATAAAAATTGACGAATCCAAGCGGCCGAACGAAGTTTCGGGTGAAATTAGAACAATTTATACAATCGATAAGAAGCGACATTCTTTCCGGGAAACGCCAGGTCGGCGATTTTTTGCCTTCGGAAAAAGCGCTCAGCGGGCAGTTCGGCTTAAGCAATAATTCGATCCGCAAAGGGCTCGACGTGCTGCTCGCCGAAGGACTGATCGAGAAAATTCCGAAAGTCGGCAACAAAATTGTAACCCCTCCGGGCAATACGGAATTTACGATCCGGTTCGGGTATCATCCGACAGTGCTGGAAGAAGCGGCGCTGCACTTGCTGCTCAACGACTTTCACGACCAGTTTCCCCACATTCAAGTCGTACCCGTCCCGATCCAGAACAACAGCATCGACGAGTACATCAAAGCGGGGCTGCTCGATGCGGTGACGCTCAACTACAACAATTTCCGATCGTTCATGGAAGCGGATTTGCTGGATATGCTGGAGCCTCAGGAGCCAAGTCCGCAAATTTATCCGTATTTGAATAAAGCGTTCTCCAGCGATGGCGAGCTGCTCGTTCAGCCCTTCATTTTCTCGCCGCTGGTCATTTGCTATAACAAGAAGCATTTTACCGAAGCGGGCCTGCTTGAACCGGACAGCAGCTGGACATGGGGAGACTTGATCGATAACGCGCTGAAATTGAGCGAGAAAAATGACGGGCTCGGCTTTTACGTGCATTTGTTCTCGAATAACCGATGGCCCGTATTTTTGCTGCAAAGCGGCTACCGGTTTCAAAAAGGAGAAAACGGGCGCTATCAGGTGACCGGAACTTCGTGCATTGAAGGACTGCGCGTCTGCAAAGATTTGCTGCAGCAATTCAAAATACCGCCGATCTTCGAAAATGAAGCGGAAGCCGAGAAGCTGTTTCTGGAGGAGCATGTATCGATCATTATGACGAACTACTTCCGGCTGAACCGGTTGTCCGGCGCCTCGTTTCCTTATGACATCGCACCGATTCCGTATTTGAACCAAGCCAGGACGCTGATGCTGACAATCGGGCTTGCGCTTTGTTCGAATTCCAAGAAGAAGGAAGCGGCGCAAATTTTGATCGATTACTTGATTTCGTATCGCGCTCAACTGCTGATCCGGCAGCATACGCTAAGTGTGCCGAGTCTGAAGACGGCAGCCGAATGGGTCGGGAAAGAATCGATGTACCGGCCGTCGCGCTTCCATCTGTATCGCGAGATTGCGCCGACGTTTAGTCTGTACACCGATTTGAATTTGAAGGAGTCGCAGCTCAATGCTGCTTTGCGCGAAGCGAAGCTGTATTGGTCCGGATTGTCGTCGGAGCAGACGGTGTGCAGCAGACTCGAAGAGATTTTGAATTGACGAAATCTAGTGTTTACAAGATGGAATGAAACCGCTTATTATGGATATGAACCAGAAATGAACTACCAGTCGTTTGATAGCGGGCTCGGCGAATTTTACGGTGAAACCGTTACGAACAGGTGGCAGTATCATCAGGGGAACTTGTACTTATCATTAAACGGGAATGGCGAAGAGGAGGAACAATTCAATGAGCGGTCGCGTGGTGAAGGTCGGGATCATCGGACAAGGACGTAGCGGTAGGAACATTCACGGGAACAATTTGATCAAATGGCCGGAATTATTCAAAATAACTGCGGTAGCTGACGGTCTGGAGGACCGGCGCGAGCGGGCGAAGAAGGAATACGGCTGCAATGCGTATGCTACATGGAACGAGATGGTTGAGCAAGAAGAGTTGGATCTTGTCGTCAACGCATCCCCGAGCCATTTGCATTTCTCCAGCACACTCGAGCTGCTGAACCGCGGCTTCAACGTGCTATGCGAAAAGCCGCTGGCCAAGACGCCGGAAGAAGTGGATCGGCTCATCGAGGCGTCCGCGCAATCCGGGAAAATGCTCGCCGTCTTTCAGCAATCCCGCTTCATGCCGGCTTACGTGCAGCTGCGTAAAGTGATCGACTCCGGCGTACTGGGCCGCATTGTGCAGGTCGATTTTGCGAACAACGGATTCGCCCGCAGATGGGACTGGCAGACGCTGCAAAGCAACAACGGAGGCAACCTTCTTAACACGGGCCCGCACCCGGTCGATCAGGCGCTGCAGCTGCTGGGGCCGGATATGCCGCAGGTGCTCTGCGTCATGGATCGCGCCAATACGTTCGGCGATGCCGAAGACTACGTGAAACTGATCATGCGCGCCCCGGGACGACCGGTCATTGATCTGGAGATCTCGTCCTGCTGCTCGTATTCGAGACCGCAATTCAATATTCAAGGAACGAACGGCGGGCTTACCGGCAATACGAACAAGTTGGAGTGGAAATATTTCAAGCCGGAAGAAGCACCGGCTCAACAGCTTACGCAGGAGCCGTTGTTCGACCAGAACGGAAATCCGGCGTATTGCAAAGAAACGCTTACATGGTATAACGACAATTGGGAATTGTCGCTCCCTGCGGGCGTATCTTCCTTCGACTTCATGACGGGTGAATTTTACCGGATGCTCCACCGTTCGATGGTGGACGGAGCAGCGCTCGAAGTGACGCCGCAGCAGGTCAGGCTGCAGATGGCGGTCATGGAGGAATGCCGCAGACAGAACCCGCACATATACTCCGCTTAAGCCGGCTTTGAGATGTCGGCTCCAAGCTGCCCGGCACCGAGTTGGCGCCGGGCTTACATATATGCTTCGATTTACAGGCTACGAATAAAACAATGCGCGACAGCTTCAAGGAACGCCTCGCGCTGTTGCCGCCAAGAGATTGATCCGGTGCAAGCGGCGGCATCTTCTTCTTCATACTCTTCTTTCGTCAGGCATCCGCCCACAAAGGCTGCCACTTCTTTCATACGCATGGCTGCCGCAGCGGCAACGGGATTGTATCCGGCTGCTCGGCATCCTGCTTTCCTTTTTTCGCAAACAAGGCTTTTTCCGAATGACCGGCAGGTGTGCAAATAATGGAGATCATCGTGTTATTCCTCGTACAAATAATGAGAAACATCGTGCAAAGACTTTGGGCTTCACGGTTTGTTATGTTAAGGATAAACGAAACGAAATGGTTGCCTGCGAAATCAATAAGCCGACGTATATAGCGAGAGGGGAAAAGCTACGATGAAAAGTAGAACGAAACTCACCGCATTCCTGCTTGTCACCGCGATGACGGCCTCCGTCTTTGCCGGCTGCGCCAAAGAGAGCGCCACGGCGGACAATCCTTCCGCTACGGACAAAACCGCGGATAACAAACCGAAAGAGCCGGTCACCGTCACCATGTACAACCACTTCAACAATATATCCGAAGACCGCATCCAGCAATTTTTAATCGAGCCGCTGAAGCAAAAGCTGCCGCATGTAACGCTTCAAGTGATCAAGCACGAGAAGGGCTCGACGCTCGAGGAGCTCGTTGCCGCCGGCTCGTTCCCTGATTTGTACTACGGCAGCAACGTAGGGTTTATTTCTTATTTAACGATGAATCTTCAAAACAATATGAACGATTTATTTAAAAAGCATAACGTCGATTTAGGCCGATTTGAGCCGTGGAGCACCGATGCGATCAAGCTGTTCGGGAACAACGGGGAGATGTACGGCATTCCGTTCTCGGCCAATTATGGCGCGCTGCTCTACAACAAGGATATTTTCGACCGTTTCGGCGTGCCGTACCCGAAGGACGGCATGACCTGGGACGAAGTCACCGATCTTGGCCGCAAGCTGACGCGTGTGGACAATGGCGTTCAATACATCGGATTTGATCCGGGGACGGTTTCGAATATGGCTTCGGGCATTTCTTTGACTTATTTGGACGAAAAGGCGAACAAGTCGCTGTTCAATAACGAGGATTGGAAACGTATTTTCGCCCAGTTCAAAAACGCATATTCGGCTCCCGGCTACGTACAGAACGGCAAATTCGATTACGGCATGAACGGTTTTGTGAAAGACAAAGTGGTAGCGATGCTTCCCGTCTGGGCACTGCAGGTGCTGAATGCGCAGAAGGAGCTGGAGGGCATGAATTGGGATATGGTAACGGTGCCGAATTTCAAGGAGCGTTTGGGCCAGGGCCGCTCGGTCGATATTCATATGCTCGCCGTTTCCAGCGTCAGTAAAAACAAGGATGCCGCCATGGAAGTGCTGAAAGTGATTACATCCGATGAAGTTCAGATGAAAATGAGCCAACTCGGGACGCCTAGCGTGTTGAAGAACGAAGAAATCAAAAAAAGCTATGGGACGCAAGTGGCGCAATATAAAGGAAAGAACAGCCAGGCGTTATTCAAGACGAAGCCTGGGGCGCCTTACTTGATCACCAAGAACGAAAACTTGATCCGCGCCTTTCCGGACAATGCCAGAAAGGAGCTTGCTACCGGCTCTAAGGATGTAAATACGGTGGCGCGCGAAATGGAAGAGCAGGCGAATCAGAAGCTAGCGGAAGCGAAATGAACGGAATCGATCCGATTCAACCATCGGCCTTGGCTGGTGGTCTTTTTAGTTTACGCCTTTGCGCGAAAGGAAAATGAATATGAACATACAGTGGAAGTTTGCGATCAACGATGCGCAGCGGGATGAGGAACCGGGATGGACCAGGCTCGCACTTGACGATCCGTACGATCCGGTTTCGGGATTCGGTTTTACCGTGGCTGCGGAAGCTTCGAAGAACGAGGATTTGCGGGATTCCTGGCCCGGCGACTACTTCGATCAGCCGGTACCCACTTTGCTTATCGACGTCCCGTACGGGAACTATAAAGTAACGATCACGCTGGGGAGCGAAGAATCGGCATCGGATACGACGGTGAAAGCGGGATTAGGACATATCCTGTTGAAAGACTTCGCATTGCCGCCGGGCAAAACGGTTCGCAGGTCGTTCGCCGTTCACGTGGAAGACGGACAACTCAAGCTTGCAGTGGCTGGCGCCGCGCCAAAGATCCGATCCGTTGAAATCGAACGGGCCCCGGTCCTGCCGACGCTTTATTTGGCCGGGGATTCCACGGTGACGGATCAGCCCTCCGGCCAGTATCCATATTCCGGCTGGGGACAAATGATAGGTTTATTTTTGACATCCGATATCGCCGTATCGAACCAGGCCCGTTCGGGCCGAAGCTCCAAGAGCTTCATTAGTGAAAGCCGTCTGAATAAAATATGGAAGAAACTGAGGCCTTCCGATGTGCTGCTCGTTCAATTCGCCCACAACGACGAGAAAGACAACGACGGCGGAACGGAGCCGTTTTCGACGTATCAGCAGCATTTGAAATTGTATATCGACGGGGCAAGACATCGCGGCGCTTATCCCGTCCTTGTATCCCCGATGCACAGACGGTTTTTCGACGAGCAAGGGAACATCCGCAATACGCATGGCGATTATATCGAAGCGATGAAGCAGCTGGCCGAGGCGGAGCGTGTGCCGTATATCGATTTGGCGGCGCGAAGCAAAACGTATTTCGAGCGGCTCGGCGAGGATGCGACGAAACACATTTTCCTTTGGGCAGCGCCTGGCGAATGTGTAAACTTCCCGGAGGGGCTGCAGGACAACACCTATTTTTCAGAGCGAGGGGCGATCGAGATTGCGAGGCTGGTAGCGGAATGCGTTCAGGAAGCGGGAATCGAGCCGCTCGCAACGTATATGCGTGCGCCGATGGCAGCGAACCGCGCCGGCACGGCTGAATAAGGAGAGCGGGCTACCACGGTCTCGCGCGAAAATTGGATCTATCCCCCGACGCAGTCGTTTCTAAAATATGCGAAAGACACTTTGCCGTATCGACGAATGTATGCTATATTGATCTAACGCTTATATTATGAATGTGGTGATGGATAGTGCGTGCGAATAATTCACGGTGTACATTTCGAACTTATACAATGCCAATGGCTACCAAACCTTGACCGGAGACGGTCAAGGTTTTTTGTTTCCTTGGGGAAAAAGTTCTGGCGGGGGTAATAAAAGATGGGTCAAGGTAACAATGCGTCGATGATTGCGGCGTGGATAAGTCTGATCAGCAATATTGTATTAACGGTCATGAAGCTGGTCGTAGGTTTTATATTCAACAGCCAGGTGCTTCTCGCCGACGGCGTTCATAACGCGGGAGACGTCATCGCGACGGCGGCATCGCTCACTTCCATGCGCATTTCCAAGCGCCCGGCGGACGAAGATCATCCTTACGGACACGGCAAGGCGGAAGTGCTCAGCTCGGGCATCGTAGCAATCATACTCGCGATCGCGGCGCTGTATATCGCATACGAATCGGTCACCGCATTTTTCGAAGAGCCTGCGAGGGCGAGCGTAGCCGCGCTGATCGCCGCTGTCGTTTCGCTAATATGGAAGCAGATTTTGTATGTATACACGATTCGCATAGGCAAAAGCGCCAACAGTAAAGGCTTGATCGCGACCGCTTACGACCATCTGGCCGACGTGTATGCATCACTCGCGGCGGTTGCCGGCATCGGGCTCGCCCTGATCGGCGAGCATTACGGGCTGCACTACTTGACATACGGAGATCCGTTCGCCGGTATAATCGTATCCGTACTCGTGCTTAAGCTGGCTTACCACATGGGACAGGAAGCGTCCGATGTGCTGATGGAGAAGGCGGTTAGCCAAGAGAAGCTCGAGCAATACGCGGCGCTTGTGATGTCGGTGCCCGAAGTCAAACGCATCGACCGGCTGCGCGCAAGAGAGCACGGTCACTACATTTTGGTGGACGTTCGCGTCAGCGTGCCGGGCGACAAGACGATTCAAGAAGGACACGACATCTCGAGGAAAATCAAAAAGGCAATTACCGACAGGCACGCTGACGTGGATGAAGTGTTAATTCACATTAATCCGTGGTACGAATAACAGTAAAATATTGCATGTGCCGACCCCGTATTGGCGGTCGGTCTTTTTTGTTATAATTCCGTTATGTAAATGAATTATGGAAATGATTGAAAAAAACAAGAAACAAAATTTCACGAAACTGTTTACAATAAGAAACATAATTTTATATAATCATAGTTGAAGAGGACGACTTTTCCGAGGAGGACGTAAAAATGAAACGGAGCAAGTTAATTTTCAGTTCGATGCTTCTGTTGACTACTGCACTGGCAAGTGCGTGTGGAAACGCTTCCACACCAAATGATGCAAAAGCGGGAGCAGGGGGCGAAGTAAGCAAACCGAAGGGGGATCCGGTGAAGCTGACGATGTACAGCTGGAGACCGGAAGACAAAGAAGGCTACGCAAAAATTATTGCGGCATTCGAGAAAGACAACCCGGACATCAAAGTGGATTTCAAACCACTCAAATCGACGGAGTACAACACGATTTTGGCCAATTCGCTGCAATCCGGCATCGGCGTCGACATTTTGCAGCTTCGCCCGTATGACGGCGCGAGAGCGCTGGCGGATGCGAATTACCTGGTACCTGTCGATGGCGTAAAAGGCCTCGATGGAATTCCAAGCGCATACTTGGACGCGGCCAGAGGCAGCGACAATAAAGTATACGGCGTACCGTTCATGCTGAACAATGCGGTCATTTTCTACAACAAGAAAATTTTCACAGACAACAACATTCAAGTGCCGGAGACTTGGGACGAATTCGTCAAAGTCGGCGAAACGCTGAAGAGCAAAAACATTGTTCCGATCGCGCAATCGGGCAAAGCGGCTTATCTGCTCTCTATGACGCACACCGTTATCGGACCGAGCGCTTACGGTGGCAACGATTATGTACAAGCCTTGCTTAAAGGGACAACGAAATTTACCGATGCCAAATTTGTCGATTCCATTAACCGGATGAAGCAACTCGATACGTTCTTCCCTAAAGATTTCGTGGCGCTTGAGGATAAGGACGCACAAGCATTGTTTTACACCGGCAAAGCCGCTATGTACATCAACGGCAGCCACCGGATCGAGACATTCGAAGCGAACAAAGTGGACTTCCCGATCGACTTTATCCCTGGGCTTTCCGCCAAGAAGGGCGAGCCGGCGCAAATCGCAACTTGGGTTGACGGTTCCTATGCTATTGCGAAAAGCTCCAAGTACCCGGAACAAGCGAAGAAGTTCATCGAATTTATCGCTTCGAAGCAGTTCGGTCAATTGTTCAGCGACGAGCTTACCCGGGTAAGCCCGATCAAAGGCGTTGAGCCGAAACATCCTCTGCTTAAGAGAATGGCGACGCTCAGCGAGAAAAGCAGCACGCCTTACTTGCTGCTCACGAACTTTAGTCAAGGTACGCCGACGACGAAAACAACATTTGAAGATTCGCTGCAAGGGATGTACATCGGCAAGCTGACGGTGGATAAAGTAGCGCAAGATACGCAAGCATCCGCCGACAAATGGTTCAAGCCTCAAAAATAAACAGCGCTTTGGAGGGCGGCCCAGTTGGAAATTCAAAAAGTGGAAGTCATACGCCAGTCCGTTCCTTTAAAAAAGCCGTTTATTACGTCGCTTCGAACTGTACACCGCGCCGATTCCATCATCGTGCGGATCGTAACGGATGACGGCAGAGTCGGGTGGGGGGAAGCCCCCCCTACTCTGGTCATCACCGGCGACAGCCTGGCGAGCATCGAGTCCGCGATTACGGAAGTGTTCGCACCGCTGCTGACAGGCAAAAACGTGCTCGCTTACGAGCCGTTGTTGCAATCCTTGCACCATGCCATGGTCGGCTGCAGCAGCGCGAAAGCGGCGGTCGATATGGCCATTTACGATCTTGTATCCCAGTACTGCGGATTGCCGCTGTATCAATTTCTCGGCGGAAGCAAGGAGATTTTGGAAACGGACTATACGGTGAGCGTGAACGCGCCGGAAGAAATGGGCGAGGACGCCGAGCGTTATGTGGAGGCCGGCTTTAGCGTATTGAAAATAAAAGTTGGCAAAGGCCGGATCGAGGACGACATCAAGCGAATTCAAGAAGTTCGGCGCCGCGTCGGGGACGAGATCAAAATCAGGGTCGATGCGAATCAAGGCTGGCAGGCGAAGGAAGCGGTGAAAGCGATCCGCCGCATGGAAGAGATGGGGCTGGACCTTGAGCTTGTAGAACAGCCGGTCAAGGCGCATGATCTGGAAGGATTGAAATACGTGACCGATTCGGTCGAAACGGTCATTATGGTAGACGAAGGGGTATTTTCACCTTTGCAGGCATTCGAGGTTCTAAGGCGCCGCGCGGCCGATATGATTAATATCAAGCTGATGAAAGCCGGAGGCATTTATAAAGCGCAGATCATTAATCAGTTGGCGGAGGAATACGGCGTAGAATGCATGGTGGGAAGCATGATCGAATCGCGCATTGCCGCGACGGCCGCTGCCCATCTGGCAGCAAGCAAACGCAATATTACGCGAGTAGATCTCGACGCGCCGCTGATGCTGCGAGAGGATCCCGTCATCGGAGGGGTACAGTACGACGGCCGCTTCATGACATTTCCTAAGGCACCGGGTCTCGGCATTCAAGATGTGGTGAACACATTCGGCATGGAGGTCGTTTGATGAGCGGATCGAGGAAAATGCAGGTAGCCGTGTCCGTTGCAACCGTATGGACTTCTCCCGAATCGCCCAGACCGCTGGATGAGCCTGCAACGGCAAACCCGGCGAATATCGAAGGCTGGCTGGCATCGATGACGCTGGAGGATAAGCTGGACCTGAGCGATGCGAATCGGGTGCAGACGCAGCTGCTGTACGGTTCGGAAGTTACCGTTACGGAAGAAAAGGGTGAATGGGTCAGTGTCCGGATTCCGGATCAGCTCACTTCCAAAAATATGCTCGGCTACCCGGGTTGGCTGCCGAAGCGTCAATTGACGCATGCGCCGGACACGACAACGGGTGGCATTTGGGCTGAAGTGGTCTCACCGCGGGCCGGATTGCAATCCCGCTCCGGGGCGGCTCCGATTCAGATCAGCTATCTGACGCGTTTGCCGGTCATAGAAACGGCAGGGGAAGAAATCATCGTCCGTACACCGGACGACGGCATCGGGGTTCTCGCCGCCAAGGATGTGCGAATCATTGGCGACGGAATCGGGCAACAGGCACCGGAACACCTGCATGCCGGGTTCCGCATCGTCGATCAAGCAATGAGTTTTCTGGGGCTGCCTTACTTATGGGGAGGCATGTCCGCTTTCGGTTACGACTGCTCCGGCTTCGCCTGCAGCATGTACAAGTCGCAAGGCATTCTGATTCCGCGGGACGCTTCCGATCAAGCCCGTGAAGGTCGGGCGATCGCGAACGAATCGCTGGAGCCGGGAGATTTGCTCTTTTTCGCGCATGACAAAGGAAAAGGAAGAGTTCACCATGTCGGTATTTACGCCGGCGGGAACCGGATGCTGCATTCGCCGGATTCGAAAGGTGCCGTGGAGCTCGTTGAACTTAGCGGGTTCCGGCTTGCTGAAGAACATTGCACATCGAGACGATACTGGACATAATGCAGCATCAATGTAATGGATAAGGGGCTAACACGCATGTATCGCTTTGACGTTTTGGTTGACGAATGGGTTCGTGAGCATAAAATACCCGGTGGCGTGTTAAGCGTCACCGTGGCCAATCGCTTTCAATTTCAAAAAGCGTACGGTTCGTATTCCGACGGAATTCGTGATAATCCAATCGGACTCGATACGTTATTCGACCTTGCGTCTTTGACCAAAGTCGTATCCACGCTTCCTGCGATGCTGACGTTAGTTGCGCAGGGAAAGCTCAAACTGGATGATCCGGTTAACCAATTTATTGCCGAATTCGCGTATCCGGACATTACGATAAAACACTTGCTAATGCATACGTCAGGCCTGCGCGCCGATCTACCATACAAAAACCGCGCCGCTCAAGGACGCGATGTTTTATCCGAAGTATTGCAGCAGGAATCGGTCGCCCCGCCGGGAACGGAGGTCACGTATAGCGACCTCGGCATGATTTTGGCCGGAGAAATCATTGCGCGGGTTTCCGGCGAGCCGCTCGACCGCTTTGTGCAGCGCAGCATCTTCGAGCCGCTTGGCATGGACAGCGTAAGCTTTAACCCCGATGCAAGCCTCAAGCCGCGGATTGCCGCGACGGAGCTTGTGGACGGCGTTTATGTGCACGGGGAAGTGCATGACGAGAAATGCTTGCATCTCGGCGGCGTTTCCGGCAGCGCCGGCCTGTTCGGAACGGCGGAGGACTTGACCCGTTACGCGCAGTTTTGGCTGCATCCGGAGAAAGCGGCGCTTCTTCCGCCCGAGCTTCTTCGCGAATGCGTTCAGGATCCGTTTCAAAACCGGGGCATCGGCTGGGAAGTATGGCAGGATCCGGATAAAATTCCCGCCAGCTGCGGCGCCACGTGGACCAAGGGCAGCTTCGGTCACACCGGGTTTACCGGTACAAGCCTGTGGATCGACCCTGTCCGCGAGCTCGCGGTCGTCTTTTTAACGAATGCGGTGCATTTCGGTCGCAACAATCCGGTTCGCCACCTGCGCCGCACACTGCATGATGAAATTGCCGCCGCGCTTTTTCCGTCGCCGGGCGAAGCGCAAAGTCCTTAATTACATCTTTACGCGAATACTGCAAAGCAAAGGAGCAGCTTATGACGGCTATCGATCGCGCCAAGGAACTCGATGCACTGAAACCGAAAGCAGCGAAAAAGAAACGATTTACGAAGCATCTGGTGCACCTGTTTTTGCTTCCGTCGCTTCTGTTTTATGTAGGTTTCATGGTTTACCCGATTTTTCAGGCACTGCTAAACAGCTTCTTCTCCTGGAAGGGGCTTGTGCGGGGCGACTTTATCGGGTTGCAAAACTTTATTCGACTGTTTACCGAATCGCCATTTAAAGAAACGTTTTCCCGGGCTTTGGGACACAATGTCATCTATTTTGTCGGCACGATGGTGTTCAAGCTCGTTATCGCGTTTGCGCTTGCAATGATGATCAACAGCAAAATCAAAGGAAAAGAACTGTTCAAGGCGCTCTTTTTCCTGCCGAAATTATTGTCCGTCATCGTTGTAGGTTACTTGTTCAGCTTGATTTTGAATCCCTCTTACGGGGCGCTCAATCAAATTTTGACCGTCATCGGCCTGGAGAGCTGGGCTAGGCCTTGGCTCGGAGATCCGAAGACTGCACTGAATTCGATCATCCTGGTTAACAGCTGGTATGGTTTTGGCTTTGCGATGCTCATCTTCCTTGTCGGCCTGCAGGCGATCTCGACTGAAATTTACGAAGCGGCCCGCATTGACGGAGCATCTGGTTGGACAATGATTTTCAAGATCACGATTCCGCTTGCGATGCCGTCCATCATGATCATGACCATTCTGACCTTTATCGGGGCATTCGAAACGTTTGAGCTTATTTTTGCGATGCAGGGCTCGTCCGGTTCGCCGTATTTTTCAACCGACGTATTGGGACTATACTTCTACCGTTTAGCCTTCGGTTCCGTAAGCGGAGGAGACTCGATCGGTCTTGGTTCGGCGCTGGCCGTCGTATTGCTTATCTTGATCTCAGGAGCTACGGCCATCTCGATGTTCTTCTTTAAACGCAAGGAAGTCGAGCACTAGAAAATTTGCCAAACTCGGGTATGGGAAAGCAGGACCCGGGATTCATCCTTGGAGGTTAGACATGGCTCTGCGACTGCAGCAATCTTTAAAATACATCATCCTGACATTTTTCGCATTGGTGTCGATCTATCCCATATTTCTGATGATCGCCTCGTCGTTTAAGACGAAGCAAGAAATTACGACGCAGCCGCTCGCGCTGCCAAGCCGGTTTTCGCTCGAAAACTACATTATGGTTTGGAAAGAGATCCATTTCGCCGATAATTTCTTAAACAGCGTATTCGTCAGCGTGGTCTCCGTACTGTTCATTTTGCTCGTCTCGTCGATGGCCGCATTTTACTTGTCCCGCTATTCGTTCCGCTGGAACGGGGCGCTGCTGTTCTTCTTCATGCTCGGTCTGATGCTGCCGATGAAGCTGGCGATTTCGCCGCTCTACATGATGATGCTGAAGCTCCATCTGCTCGACACGTACGCCTCGCTGATCATCGTCTACGTGGCCGGTCATATATCGTTTGCGGTGTTCGTATTCTATGGATTTTTCGGGACGCTGCCGAAAGATTTGGACCAAAGCGCGCGGATCGACGGCTGCAACGACTTTCAGGTTTATTACAAAATCGTGCTGCCGCTGATGCGCCCGGCGCTGGCAACCGTCAGCATCGTCGATTTGATCGGCATTTGGAACGACTTTTTTTACCCGCTTATTTTTATCAAAAGCTCGGAATTAAACACGATTCCGCTCGGCATGCTGACCTTGTTCGGCGAGCACGATACGGATTGGAACTTGCTGTTCTGCGGCTTGACGCTGTCATCGCTCCCGATGATTATCGCTTTCTTGCTAGCATCCAAGCAGCTTATTGAAGGAATGACGTCAGGAGCGGTGAAGTAATGAAACGATGGATAACGTTTGATCTGGACGGCACGCTGATGCAAAACCCGTTTGGCAAGTGGATTTTTCCGGAGGTGGAAGCACTTGTCTCCGCCGGCTTGAGCGAGCCTTACGAAGTCCGAAAGGCGCTCGTCCGTGAGCATGAGTCCCGCATGGATCGCAATGAAACCGTCGCCGCTTACGATTGGGACGAGATGCTTCAGCAGTTGATGGGGCAATTGAACGTAAAGCTCGATATCGATATCGAGCAGTTGGTGCTCAAGCATTCGGTGCAGCCGAAAATCTATTTGCTCGAAGATACGATCCTGACGACGCTCGAGAAACTGAAACAAAAAGGATATTCCTTAGCGGTAGCGACCAACGGATTTTATAAATACCAGTTTCCCGTAATGAAAGAGCTGGGACTTGCCGAATGGTTCGACGAGATCATTACGCCGGAAAAGGTCGGCTGCGGCAAACCGAACATTGACATGGTGCGTGAGCTGCGGCAATCCGGCGAGCTGGTGGCGCATGTTGGCGACCGTCTCGATCACGACGTCTATTTGGCCAACCGGCTCGGGGTTCCGTCCATGTTCATTTACCGCGACCTTCCGGAAGCGCTGCGGAAGCTTCCGATCGAGAAGCGTTCGGCGAGTGAAGAATTTATCGCGATCTGCGAGAATAAATTAAAAGCGGAGAGCCCGTCGCTTGCCGCGGTTCCGCTTCCGCCGGACTATATAGCCACTCACGTGCTATACCGTATGGAAGAACTGCTCGAATGCGTTTGACAAGCCACCTCCACTGCATCGCCCTTTGACGATGCAGTGGAGGTGGTTCTGCGTGTGCTGCAACAAGAAACGAATATCAGGAGGTACGCGATGACGAATGTAAGCGATACGTCAGCGATTTGCCGGCAGTTGATTACCGTAGAAAGCGAGAGCCCGACGTCCATCCGCGCCGTGCTTGCGGTTTACCAGAACGACGGGGCGGGCTGGGTTCAGACGATGGAAAACATCCCCGCCGTCGTAGGAAAGCACGGCATCGACGCTCATAAAGTAGAAGGCGATCAGAAAACGCCTCAAGGGCTTTACGAATTGGGCGAGGCGTTCGGGACATCGCCTGCGCCGGAAGGCACGGCTCTCCCTTACCGGATCGTGACCGAGCATGATTACTGGGTCGACGATCCGGAGTCCGATGACTATAACCGCTGGGTGCACTACGAAGGAAACGCTTCGGAACGTTGGAAATCATTCGAGCGGCTAACCGATCCGCTCTACACCCACGCCATTATCATCAAGTATAATGAGGATCCGGTCGTCAAAGGCAAAGGAAGCGCGATATTCCTTCATCGCTGGAAGAGCGGCGATACGCCGACACTAGGCTGCGTCGCCGTGGCTTACGAACATCTGGTTCGCCTTCTGGGCATCATCGATCCCGTGAAAAAGCCGAAAATCAATATGACCGTATCAGGACAATAAATCTTCCTGGCTCGTGACGGGAGCAGGGGAGAGGTCGCTCAAAGCGCCCGATACCGCGTCGCATCTCAAGTCGTTCCCATAGCGGACGACTTTTTCGTTTGTTCGATGAATATTGAGGCCGTATCTCGGTCTCGCTTTCCCCAGATCGGTACGGATGACATTATGGATGATGCGTAAATCCGAGCCGGTGCCCGTCAGCATGATGCCGTCGTAGACGTTGTTGCCGGTTTGACTGGCATTCGTAATTTTATTGTTTTCGATCGTCAGCATTTTGCAGGAGCCGCTCACGTTGAAACCGTAAAATGTGACGTCCCGGACGATGTTGCCGCTGAATACGGTGTTACTGCAATCCGCCACAATGAAGCCGTTTTTACTGCTGATTTCGATCATATTGTCGGCGATAATCCCATTGTTGCATGCCTTGATGTTGACGGCATGTCCGCCCGTCTTATGTATGATATTTCCCGTAACGATGATTTTATGAATATTTACGGAGATTTGCCCTTCGACGTAAATGCCGGTGTTGCTGGCCGTATTGATAATATTGTCGGCGATCACGACGCTGCTGGCCGGCTGCGTTGGCTGGACGACACCGTTCACGTCTTTCGTCGATTCGGAGCCGGGAGCAGGCATCGTGACGAAGATGCCGCCGCTGACATTGTTCATGACGTTCCCCGTAATAACGGAGTTCGTCCATTTGAACGGACGGATCGACCAATAAGAGGAACCGTCGAATGTATTGTTGACGACGAGGATCCGGTCGTAATAGCCGTTATAGGAAGACCCGTGCGCCCCGATGCCGCATGGCCACGGAACCATGCCCGGCGTGCTGCTGTTGCCGAAATAACAGTTCTGGACGGTCACGTCGCGAGTCGTCGTATGATCTTTGGAGTACCCGATGAAACCGGCCTGCGTCGCCGTTTCGATCTGTATCGCCTCGGAATAATATTTGGAGCCGTCATGGGAGAATCCGAGGAACGAACAGCGGTCGAACGTTACGTTCTTCATCGCGGTCAGCTCCACGGCATGCCCCGAAGGAAGATCTTTGATCGTCACATTGCGCAAAGTAACGCACTCGGCATGGGCGAACGCCATCCCGCTTGCGATATGGGGATATTGCAGCGCATTGCAGTTCAGGATACCGTTCTCGATCGTAATGTTTCCATTGCCCTCGTAGCCGTTGAAGACGTCGGATGTGCGGTAGTTGCGAAATATATTATTTCCATGGCTGCGAAGCAGCTCGGTCTTTTGCTCCATGACGACGCTCGTGTTTTTGACCAGAAACAGCTCTTGCGTCAGCTTGTACGTGCCTGAAGGAATAGTGACGATCGTATACGACCGGTTGACGGCTTCGTTCAATGCGGCCTGAAGGGCGGACGTATCGTCATGCGTTCCATCGCCGATGGCGCCGAACCAAGTCGCGGAGACGGTATTTCCTTCCACGATGCGCTTCAGCCTCGCTCCGGAAGCGGTTACAAGGACGGTGCCGTTATTGTCCGCCGTAATCTGATCGTTCGGGTCGTGTACGAAGAAGCCTTCGCGTTTCGGGTCGGTGACGTAGAACAAGTCGGAATGCAAGGGGCGCGATTCCGCACGCAGCGCCGCTATGGTGGTGCTGACGGCAGGCCGCTTGTTATTGGGGGAATCGGGCGCATCCGGCGGCCCGTAGACGCTCTCACTCACCGATTGGCTGTAGACGCCGGCGGATACGGCCATGCTGGCCAAGCCTACCGTTCCGAGCGAAGCGATCAGCTTTCTGCGGCTGATTCGCGTTCCATTCGACTCTAGCTGCGGCCGGTCGAGGTGATCATGATCATGAAACTGCTTGCCCATAGGAATCACTCCTTTACGTTGTAGATGTTCCTGTTTCATACCGCTTCAGGCGAAGCGGCAGGTTGGACCGCCGTGCTTGTGTTTGTATGTATCGATTTTATGCTTGAATACGCTTGTATTTGCACAAATAAGTTTATTATCTGCTTTATTCAATGTCAATCCTTATTGCATTAAACTTCTGTAAACGAGAAATGGTGGAAAATAAAGGGTTTCAATTGAAATCCGCGAATATCATAAGAATGGGATAGGTTATACCACCACTATTATAAAAAAGGAAGTGTTCCCCCGATGAGCGATCAACTGCAACGATCGGATGTCTCAGCACACGAAAAATGGGATTTAACGCATATTTATGCGGATACGTCACAATGGGAGGAAGACTATGACCGTGCACAGGCATTAAGCAAAGAGATTGAGGCTTTTCAGGATAACATTCACGATGCGGCCGGACTGCTTGCTTTCTTGAAGCTGAATGAGGACTTATCGTTTGTTTACGAGAAGCTGTTCGTCTACGCCTCGCTCAAACAGGACGAAGATACGCGGGTAACCGAAGCGCAGGCGTTTGTCGATAAGGCCAGAAGCTTGGGCGTTACGATCAAATCCGCCACGTCCTTCTTCCGTCCGTTTCTGCTCAGCATGGAGAAGGAGACGCTCGACCGGTACATTGAGGAAGAACAGGGACTCGACTACTTCAAGAAAGATTTGTACGAGGAATTTAAATATAAACCGCACGTGTTGAGCAAGGAGAAGGAAGAAGTGCTTTCGCAACTGGGCGAAGTAATGTCCGTCCCCAAAACGGTATTCGGCATGATCAACAACGCGGACATTCAATTTGGCGAAGTAACCGACGAGAACGGAAAGAAAGTGACGCTGACCCGGGGGATGTATTCCCGCATTTTGGAGAGCCATAACCGGGAGCGCCGCGCCGAAGCGTTCAAAGCGTACTACAAGCCTTACGTCGGCTTGAAGAATACGATCGCGGCCACGCTGGGCGCCTCGGCGAAAAACAACGTGCTGTTCTCGAAAATGCGAAATTACGAATCGCCGCTGCAGCGCTCTTTATTTGCGGATAACGTACCGGTGTCGGTTTATGAAAACTTGATCCAGACGACGCGCGATCATTTGGCTCCGATGTACCGATATGTCGACTATCGGAAAAAAAGACTAGGTCTGGACGAACTGCGCGTCTACGATTTGAGCGTGCCGCTCGTAGAGGATTTTGAGCTGGTTAAGCCGTATGAGGAGGCTTACGACACGGTGCTGGCCGGACTTGCGCCGCTTGGCGAAGAATACATAAGCATTTTGAAGCAGGCGAAAACGTCGGGATGGATCGATGTGCGGGAGACGCAGGGAAAGCGGTCGGGGGCATACTGCTGGGGGCCTTACGGCACGCATCCGTATGTGCTGCTCAATCATAACAACACGCTTGACAGCATGTTTACGCTTGCCCACGAAATGGGGCATGCGCTGCACTCGTATTTGTCCGACGCCAATCAGCCGAAAATTTCCGCGCAGTACACGATTTTCGTAGCCGAGGTGGCGAGTACGGTCAACGAAGTGCTTCTCATTCATCATCTTTTGAACAACACGGCGGACGCGAAGCTGAAGCGATACTTGGTCAATCATTTTATCGATACGATCAAAGGTACCTTTTTCACGCAGGTCATGTTCGCCGAATTCGAGAAAATCGTCCACGAGAAGGCGATGCGCGGAGAAGCGCTTACCGCGGATTCGTTCAGCGAAACGTATGAATCGTTGTTCCGCACCTATAACGGCGAGCAGGTGGTGCTCGATCCCGAGTTGAAATACGGCTGGTCGCGCATTCCACATTTTTATAACGCGTTCTATGTATATAAATACGCTACCGGCATCGCTTCCGCGATCAGCATCGCTACGCGGATACTGGACGGGGATCAGGAAACGGTCCAGTCGTACTTGACGTTCCTGAAGAGCGGCGGCTCGGAGTACCCGCTGGAGCTGCTCCGCAATACAGGCGTCGATCTGTTGACACCGGAGCCGATCACCGATTTGTTGTCCTTGTTCGATCGTCTCGTAGGAGAGCTGGAAACGACGTAACATCCCTTTGCTTTTACTCTGAAATATTCCATAAAAATCGATATACGCTCCGATCGGAAACGATCGGGGCTTTTTCTTTTATCAACATGGGGATCCACTTCTTTTGCAGAAGGTTGCTCCATTTGTAGTATACTATGGTTAAATTGATTCATTTTGCAACAAGGGGAGGACTATAGTATGAAAATCCGAGTGCTGGCTATCGCGCCGTATCCCGGTTTAAAGGACCTGCTGGTGGATATGGCTGGGGATGACGGCTCGATCGATATGGATGTGGAGACGGCCGATCTGCAGGAAGCAATTCCGCTTGCCCAGCAGGCCGAACGGAAAGGGTACGACATCATTGTCAGCAGGGGCGGCACCGCAACGTTAATCCGAAAGCATACCGCGCTGCCGGTTGTCGATATTCCCGTTTCCGGATACGATATTTTGCGCGTGCTGACGCTGATCAAAAATGCCAACTCCAAAGTGGCAATCATCGGTTTCCCGAACGTTTGCCATGGGGGCGCAGCCGTTTCGAGCTTGCTCGACATCGATATTCCGGCATACGTTGTCGACCATGAATCCCAGGTGGAAGGCGCGCTTCGGGAAGCGTTTCGTTCCGGGGTGAAAATCGTGCTCGGCGACGTCGTCACCGTACGGACGGCCCAGGAGATGGGTTATCACGGAATCCTGATCACCTCCGGCCGGGAGTCGGTCACGGAAGCGTTGGATCTCGTTCGCAGGGTGTACGAGGTGTACCGCCGGGGGCGGGAACAAATGCGTTTTTATGAACAAATCATGGCTGCGGACTCACGCGGAATCGTCGTTCTGGATGAGACCAGAACGATTCGTTATGCCAATCAGGCGGCATGCCGGCCTCTCGGGACTAAGGAGGATCAGCTTCAAGGAAGCAGCCTCATCCTCTCCTCGCCTTCGTTAGCGGGACTCATCAAGCAGGCGGAGGAAGCCATGCAGACGGAGATGGAGCAGTATGTGCATATGCAGGAAAGGCAGTTCCGGGTGAACGCGATAAGGCATCGGGTGGACGGCAAACAGGGCTGGCTCGTACGACTGGAGGCGGTAGAGCAGTGGCGGATCGATCAGCTTAACCCGGTGCGCATTCCGCCGCGGGTAGTCTCCTTTGATCAGTTGATTGGTTCCAGCTCCGCTCTGCAAAAGACCGTGAGCCGGGCTAAAAAATTTGCGGCATCGGACCGCAGCATATGGATATCCGGCGAGAAAGGCTCCGGAAAATCGATGTTCGCCCAGGCCGTTCATTCGGCGAGCAAGCGGCGGGATCAAGGCTTTTATATGATCGCCTGCGACGAAATGACGGACGAGCAGACGGAAATGCTGTTGTCCGGCACAGCTCACGCGCCCGGGTTGTTCGAGGGAGGATTCGGCGGTACGCTTTATTTGAAAAATGCCGACCGGTTGACGCGTTTTGCGCAAACGAAGTGGCTGCATGCCCTTCGGCGCAGCAACAATGTACGCCTTGTCGCTTCCTCCCTCGTCCCGCTGACCAAGCTGCAGCATCGAACGGAATATAGCGTTGAGCTGCTGACGATGATCGCAGAGCTGCAACTGAATGTTCCGCCGCTGCGGGAGCGGCCCGAGGATCTGGAGGAGATCGTCAGGGTGATGATCGCGGATTACAATTCGGAATCGGGAAAACAAATTGTCGGTATCCGGGACCGGGTGCTGGAGCGGCTTGTTCAGTACGAGTGGCCCGGCAATATCGCCGAATTGGAAAATACGATTCAGGAGATGTTAATTACAACCAGAGGACACTATATCGAATCAGGCGATGCAGCAGAGGTGCTGGAACGTTTGGAGCGGCCGGACGGTAGTCGGGTGCAAGCCGAGTCGTATGTCCAGATCGATCTGAGCGGTACGTTCGAAGAGATCGAAGCGCGTATATTGTGGCATGTTCTTCAAGAAGAAGGGCTAAATCAGTCTAAGGCCTGTAAAAGGCTAGGAATCAATCGCACGACATTATGGAGAAAAGCAAATAAACTGTTTAAAAATGAAACATAATTAACGTTGTGTAAAAAGAGCTCCTGCGCGTATAATATGAAATGCAACGCTTACATCATGTAATAATGTTGCAAAAATAAACAACGCATTAAAGGGAGGCATCATCATGAAAATTAAAGCAACCATCGAGCGAATTCCGGGGGGAATGATGATCGTGCCGCTGCTGATCGGCGCCATTGTCAATACGTTATTCCCGGCAGCCTCTAAAACTTTCGGTTCGTTTACTGGAGCGCTTCTCACGGGCTCGCTGCCGATACTGGCCGTTTTTTACGTCTGCATGGGTTCGACGATCGACTTTAAAGCGACGCCGTATATTTTGAAAAAAGGCGGCACCCTGCTCATTACGAAAGTTGCAATCGCGATGATCGTCGGTTTGATCGCCGCTCAATTTATCGGGGAAGGCATGATCGAAAGCGGATTATTTGCAGGTTTGTCCGTACTCGCTATCGTGGCCGCGATGAACGATACGAACGGTGGGTTGTATATGGCGCTTATGGGGCAGTTTGGCAAGAAAGAAGATGTCGGCGCGTATTCCATCATGAGCCTTGAATCGGGACCGTTCTTGACGATGATTTCGCTCGGCGTTGCCGGTCTCGCCGCTTTCCCGTGGCAGACGCTGGTCGGTGCGATTTTACCGCTCGTTGTCGGCATGATTCTCGGTAATTTGGACAAAGAGATGCGTGAGTTTTTGAGTAAAGCGGTTCCTGTGCTCGTTCCGTTCTTCGCCTTTGCGCTTGGCGCAGGGCTGAATCTGCAAAATGTATGGAAGGCGGGTTTGCTCGGCGTGCTGCTAGGCATTTCCGTAGTTGTGATTACGGGCATCGCGCTGCTGTTTACGGATAAGCTGACGGGCGGCAACGGGGTTGCCGGCTTGTCGGCCGCCTCTACCGCGGGCAATGCCGCGGGCGTTCCCGCTGCGGTTGCAGCCGCCAACGCCGCATATGCACCTGTGGTGCCGACAGCAACCGCGCTTGTAGCCTCCTGCGTTATCGTTACGGCTATATTGGTGCCGATCGTAACCGCTTGGTGGGCCAAACGGGTCGGCGTGGTCCGCTGACGGGCGTAAAGCGGGATGCCCTGGTACAATCGGTGCCGGGACGGACATGCCGTTTTGTAAGAAAGCCCGCCTTTATAAACGCCTGGGGGAGGAAGTAGTATTGAAGAGGTTAGCTATAATTGCGGATGATTTGACGGGGGCGTCCGATTCCGGCGTACAGCTTGCTAGAAAAGGACTGCATACGCAGGTTATTTTTGACTGGAACGGACTTTCAGGAAATTCCGAAGACTTGCAAACGATCGTGCTTGATACGGACAGTAGGTCCGTTCCGGGCGAGGAAGCGTACCGGCGCGTCCGCAGCGCTGCTGAAGCGTTAAAAGGCGAGGGATTCGACTTTATATATAAAAAGATGGATTCGACTTTACGCGGAAATTTGGGACAAGAAATCGACGCCGTCTTGGATGCGTTCGGCTTTGAAGCCGCCGTGGTCGTTCCGGCTTTTCCCAGAATCGGCCGAACGACGCTTGAGGGCATTCACTATTTAAACGGTGTTCCGGTCAGCGAGACCGAAATTGCAAGAGATCCGAAAACTCCCGTGCCGGAGTCGGACGTATGCAAGCTGCTCGCATCCCAATCCCGGCATCCTGTCGGTTGTTTAAGTCTTTCGTCCGTTCGAAGCGGAATTTCGAACTTGGTCGTGATGGTAAAGGAAATGCTCGAACAGCAAAAACGACTGCTAGTGCTTGATGCAGAGACGGACGAGGATATGCAACGCATTGCGGAGCTGGTACCGTTATTTGGAAGCCGCGTGTTGTGGGCGGGCTCCGCCGGTTTGGCCGAACACTTGCCGGTGGAAGTACAGACGGCTTCGCGGCCGGTGGCTGCGGTTCGGGACGGCAGTCCCGTCATGCTGGTGGCGGGCAGCATTTCCAAGGTGACCCGGGAGCAGGTCGGTTACGTAAACGCGCAAAACGATGTAGCCGATGTCGAATTGGACCCGATCGCTCTGCTTGCGTCTCCGGAGCGGCACAGACTCGTGGGAGAGCGCTGCCTCTCCGCGATATCCGCGGCATTGGAGCGCGGAGCCGACGTATCGTTCCACGCGGGTTCATCGCCGGAGCAGGTCGCTTCCGCCAAAGAGCTGGGTGCAAGCATAGGACTCGATTCCTCCGGCGTGTCGAATCGGATTGCAGATGCGTTAGGCGGCATCGCGGCGAACATTGCGGCAAAGCATCGTCTTCAGGGACTCGTCCTTACCGGCGGCGATACGGCCAAGGCAGTATGCCGGCATATGGGCGTTCACGGGATCGAGCTGGTCCGGGAGCTTGAGCCGGGCATACCGCTCGGAAGACTGCTGGGATCGGAAAATGTAATGACGGTGACCAAAGCGGGCGCTTTCGGCGACAAGAAGTCGCTGTGGCATGCGATGCAAAGCTTGAAAGGAGAAGAATGACGATGAGCAGACCGATTATAGGGCTTACGATGGGGGACGGCGCAGGAGTCGGCCCGGAAATCATAATGAAGGCTTTGGACGACAGGGGCGTCTACGATAGCTGCCGTCCGTTTGTCATCGGGGACGCGAAGATGCTGGAAAGAGCCGGTAACCTCCTGAAGAGCAAGCTTTCCGTACGAACGATCTCCACTCCGAAAGAAGCTCAGTACGCTCACGGCGTTGTAGACTGCTTGGATCTGGATCTGCTGCCTGCGGACCTGTCCTTCGGAAAAGTTTCGGCGGAAGCCGGATATGCCGCTTTCATGTATTTGAAAAAAGCGATCGAGCTGGCGAATTCGGGAGAAATCGATGCGATCTGTACGGCGCCGCTCAATAAAGAAGCGCTGCATAAAGGCGGGCATGTATATCCGGGGCATACGGAAATATTGGCCGAGTTAACGGGCACGAAGGACTACTCCATGATGCTGTCGGCGCCGAAATTGAAAGTCATTCACGTGACAACGCATGTCGGCATCATCGATGCCGTGAACATGATCAATCCGGAACGGGTATACAAGGTGATCCGGCTTGCGCACGAAACGCTGCAAAAGGCGGGCTACGATCAGCCTCGTATCGCCGTCTGCGGCATTAACCCCCACGCCGGAGAGAACGGACTGTTCGGCTACGGCGAAGAAGAGGAGAAAGTCATTCCGGCGGTAGAGCGCGCGCAGAGGGAAGGCGTTAAAGTGGTCGGCCCGCTGCCAGCGGACACTTTGTTTTTTCGGACGACAAGGGGAGATTTCGATATTGTAGTGGCCATGTACCACGACCAGGGGCACGGACCGGTAAAAGTATTGGGGCTCGAAGCGGGCGTGAATATTACGGTCGGTCTTCCGATCATTCGAACGAGCGTGGACCACGGAACGGCATTCGACATTGCCGGCAAAGGGATTGCGGACGAACAGAGCATGAAGGAAGCGATCCGGCAAGCGATCGAACTCGCGCCGAAGCGTTGATCATAACTTCAAGAGCGGAGATGGCCGAGGTGGCGCATTTCCGCTTTTTTGCGTTGTACGTTATTCCATTCCCGCATGCTCATGGACGGAGACGGGAAACGATGCGGAGCAGTTCGGGCAGTAAGCCAGATGAATGCACAGGTGCTGCCTTGCATCGTCAAATCCGTTTGTCGCCTTCAGATCGTCGATCGGTCTGTAAGGAGAGTATGGGCCGTAAAAGTCGCTTAGTTTTCCTTGATCATCGGCGGGTTGAAGACATGTGGGACAGCTGCTCGACAACGATTCCAATCCATTGCATACTTCGCAAATATAAGTCACCGGCGAACACCTCATTTGTAGACGTTTCAAAAACAAGGAATGGGTATTGTTGTGATTATTCCCCAAAAAAGTTGTTCGTATGACGAAGAAAACAATTGACTGATATGTCTTGTTTTGTCAATATGTAAGAGCAGGAAGCGGGAGGAGTCCCCTTCTTCGACGATAATTATACAGAAAAAACCGATGCGGATCGGAACGGAGGAACAAACGTGACTTATAAATTGATTGCGCTGGACATGGATGGAACGCTGCTCAACCCCAAAAAGCAAATCTCGGAACAAAATCGGCTATGGATTGGGCGCGCCATCGAGGCGGGGGTTCGTGTGACGCTGGCAACCGGCAGGCCGATCTCGGATGCGTCCGTCTATGCGCAGGATTTGCAGCTCGAGACCCCTCTCGTAATCAATAACGGCAGCGAAGTGTGGAGCTTGCCGGACAAGCTTCATGCCAGACATGTGATCGATTCGAATCTCGTCTCGCGCCTATTGACCGAAGTGATTCCGGCCTATGCCGAACAGGTCAACTTTTGGTCGCATACGGTGGAAGGTCGCGTCAACAAAACGAATTTGCCGGATGACGTTCATTCGCTTCGCTGGCTGCAGCTTGGCATCAGCAGCAAAAATATCGACCTGCTGAAAGAAATCCGCAGCGAACTGGAGACGTGGAATGCCTTCGAAATCAGCAACTCCGACGTCACAAATATCGAACTGAACGCACCGGGCATCAGCAAAGCGAGCGGCTTGCAGGAAGTATGCCGCATCCTCGGCATTCAAATGTCCGAAGTGATCGCGATCGGCGACAGTCTGAACGATGTGCCGATGATCAAAGCAGCCGGCTTGGGAGTGGCGATGGGGAACGCCCAGGACACGGTGAAGGCGATAGCGGATGTCATTGCCCTGACGAATGTGGAAGACGGCGTAGCTCGCATTATTGAAGCGCATATTTAAGCGTAGACGACATGAAAGAGGCCAGTTCGCCGGTTTTCGGCCGCGAACCGGTCTTTTTTTATTTCTTGACTCTCACATCAATGTTATGGTTTATAATGAATGAACAGCCGCTAACGGAAGGAGACGTACGCATATGAAAATCGGGGAGCTCTCGAAACGAACAGGGGTCAGCATCCGCTCGCTGCGCTATTACGAAGAGCAGAACTTGCTCGTACCTTCCCGCCACGATAACGGGTACCGGAATTATTCCCCGCTCGCGGTAGAGCAGGTGCGCACCATTCAATTTTACTTGAGCCTCGGTTTATCGACCGAGCAAATCGCCGGATTCCTGCACTGCGTTATCAAAAACAAGGAAGCGTTTTGTCAGGAAGTGCTTCCTGTCTATCGGCAAAAGCTGGAAGAAATCAACGGGCAAATCCGGCTGCTCCAGCACATTCAGTCGAATCTGGAAGAACGGATTCAATCCATCATGCACGAACAGCAAGCACACAAGGAAAGGGATGGTTCGTATGTTGTTACTGGATGACAATACATTTCGCGATGGAATTCGCAAGCAGGGGGTAACGCTCATTGACTTCGGGTCCGTCCATTGTCCGCCGTGCAGAGTGCTGCTGCCTATTTTGGAGGAACTGGAAGCGACAATGGGCGATCGAATGTCCATCGCCAAAATCGATTGCGACGACTCCCCGAGAACCGCATCCGACTACGGCGTGATGTCCATGCCGACCGTGATTTTGTTTCACGATGGAGAACCGGTGGAGAAGCTGGTCGGACTGCGTCCGAAAAGCGTATACGAGAGCGTCATCGCCAAATATTTGACGAATGAATAGCTTCAATCTTAATTTGACTTTGAACCCATGAGGACGAAAGGCTTTTCTCCGGGCTGGCTTGCAACGGATGAAGTTTGCTTCATGCTTCTGCGGCTTAACTCTTGACGCAACAAATCGACAAATTCCTTCTCGAACGGGATGGCGTCCGCTTGACGAATAATGTGCAATAACTGCTGCTCGGTTAAACGATGCATACGATTCTCCTGCCTACGCAAAATGGATATCCACTATCTTACAGTTGTTCCTTGATGATAAACATGTCTTTTTTTACGAAGGCTTGTGCTTTTTTGCGATGCTCCCCCGCGGGAGCTTTTTTTATTTGTCTTATAAAACGCAGCGGCTTTGAAACATTTGGCCGTGCCGCTTCGTTTAATGATCGGCAAGCAATATTGGATGGTTTCGAGGAATGGAGGAATGCTTTTGTACGAATTTCCCTGGCTCAAATATGTGCTGTGGATCGTCAGCGTGCTGCCGTTCCTCCTGTTGATTCCGCTGCATAACAAACGCGAAGCCGACGAGCCGGTGCTCGGACTCAAACTGGTCGGGTATGTGATATTGGGCGCTTTTACGTTTCGTATCAATCAATTCGGCATTCCGCTGGGATTTTTCGTTTACGGGATGTTTTTTCGGCCGGCCGTCAATGCGGCAGTCAAAAGGAAAGCGGCGTATCTCGGTTTGCTCGTGTTTGCCATCATGTTCATTTATTGCCTGCTGCCGGATATGCGGCGCGTGGAGCGTTCGGTCGAGTTGCCAGTTTCCAACGACAACGTATATCGCATGAGCTGGCAGAAAGATCAACGGCGGCTTGCCGGAACGCTTCGCGAATATTTGTCCGTAAGCGATTTTTCATTCAGTTTCGAGCCGGACGGCGCTTTGCGTGAATTGCGCATGACAATGACGGGTTCAAAGACCACAGGTTACTTTGTCAGTCTTCGCCCGGATTCGCGGCAGTATCAAATCCGGTATACGGAAGAATACCCGAAGGAGCCAGGTAAGCCGATGAACCGGCAGCCGCCTCCGTTTCCTAACAGCTTGTTGCCGGTGATAACGCTCTTTACTCAGCTGGACCGTCTCCGCATGCAAGACATGCTGCCCGAAGGAGTATTCGATTATTTCACGGTCGTCGTTCCTCCCGGCATTTATTACGGGAAATTTAAAGCTCCGCAGGATCCGTCATATCTCGTTCGCGGAGCAGACATGACGAAGCTGTCCCCGGGAGAAGAACTGGAGCTGCCTTCTTATTATCACCTGTTCGTGCAAGGCATGGTAACGCGTTCTTCGAACCCGCCAGGCAGCGGGGATCGTCATGTCGTGTCCAGTTCCAGCGCGGCTGGAAAGCATTTTTATATTGTTCCCTAATGGAGAGGCAAACAAATGTTAGTGCTTCCCTCCCAAAATGCAGTCGGTCTGCGAACAGTATAGTAGGCGAAAGAAAAATTCGAATCAGCAACGATTCGTTAAACTTATGTTAGCAATTAGGAGGGATTCAATTGAAAGCGGCTACCATTACCAAGTCGGATATCGACCGGCTGCTGCAGGAGATGAGTCACGCGGGCCGGGAAATTACGGCAATCGGAGAATCATTCAAAGAAATCAATTCGTCGCTGAGACGGCTGACATCCCAAATCAATCAACTGGACAACCGATATCATCAAATATCAGCAAATTAGCAAAAAGGCGCAGCGTTCCTCAGTCGGAGCTGTGCCTTTTTCATGTGCATATGGGGGCGACATCGACGAGCTGCCGAATGCGGTTCCGGAGGAGCTTTTATCTTATTCATCAAGAGAATGCCCACCCGGCCGGTTGGAACTGCGCTAATAGGATCCGCAATTGAACCAATATACGCTACATTGGGAAACGTGATAACTTCATATCCAAAGTAAAGCTTCGTGGCGGACTCCAGTGAGTACAGGTTATGGGCTGCTGAGGATTGGCGGGAGCGTCTTTTGTGAGAATCCCGCCAATCTTTTTTTGCTATAAACCTGGGAATTAACCGTCGTCTCCGTACCGCTTATGCTCAGGGTCCACTGCAACCCGCTGGCGGATGAAACGCTAATTCCCGAGCCTCAGCCAACTATCCCATTCGTGAACGGCTGTTCCTTTATAGGAGGCATGACTTCCGAGAGCTTCATTTATTTTGCCGAGCTCTGCGTTCATGGAAACGTAACCCTTCGTATAGAAGCTGCCGCCCGGTTCTCCGCTGTCAACGGTATCCACCGCGATCAACGCAGGAACGCCAGCCAGATCCGCTTCGGCCAGTTCGTTCTTGACCGAATCGATAATGTCTTTGGCATTATCAATGTAAGCCATGAGCGTCACCTGCTCCACCATGCGAATGAGACGGTCCGAAAGTGTCGTCATGCCGCCGTAACCGTCGCGAACGCGGTAGGAATCAATCCAAACCGGCATATCGATGCCGACGGTCAAATCGGTGTCGCTCTTCACTTCCTGTACAAATCCGCTCACGGTATCGGTCCACAGGCCGATAATTGCGTCCGACTGCTGCTTCCACTGCGGCATCACGTACGGTTCCACATCCAGATGGATACCGTCGAACTGTTCTTCCGCTTGGGCGCCGGCGTTGTACTGTTTCACCCAATAAATGAATTTGTACATTTTGTAGTTGTGTTCGGGAAGCACCCAATCGGGCGCACCGCTCATTGCATGTACCTTGATGCCGCCCGCATGCGCCGCGCGGATGAACTCCTTGTAATACGTTGCCGAGAAATCCGGGTCGATAAACAAATACAGACGATTCACGCCTTTCTCCGCCAACTGCCGCAACGTATTGTCCTTGTCTGTGATCAAGTACGGATTCCACATCCAGGTGCTGACGACTGCCTGCTGCTCCGGCGCGGCCGCTTTGGCGATAGAACCGCCTGCTCCGGAAAGCGGCGAGCATGCCAACGTTTGTCCGGCGATGACGAGCCCAAGTACCATCGTTCCAAGACGTCTGAGCCTTTTTGCCGATTGTTTCTTCTTCACTGATTTTCTCCTTCTGTCTTAGACTTGATCGGACGAAATACGCCCACCTAAAGGCTTCGAGGTAAAATCAGGAAATGAGTGGGGCACCCGCAATTGTTCAAATTTATGGATTGGAATCCCAGCGACCAAATTCATTCCGAACCCGGTTCGGCCAGCGCCTATCATTGTAGGTCGTTCGCGATGACGGATCAAGGCTTATTTGACTTTCGCGATGGGCTCTACCTTGCAGCATGAGTAGGATAGAGGGAGTACGCGTCATAGCCGGATCAGCTTTGCCTGAACTCGCCGGGAGTCATTCCCGTCTTCCTTTTGAAAAGCGCGTAGAAGTGCTTCATATCTTTGAATCCTGCCCGTTCGGCAACCGCGTACACCTTCCAATCGGTCGTCCGCAGCAGCTCGCAGCACCGGTGTACCCGGATCGTCTGAATGTAATCGGAGTATGTTTGTCCGGTCGCTTTCACGAAAAGCCGTTGAAAATGCCGCTTGCCAACGTTGAGCCGGGCGGCGGCTTCTTCCAGAAGGGGCGGAGCCTCCGAGTTATGTTCAATCCACAGCAGCACTTCGTCGAATCTCGTCTCCCCTTTGTCCGCCGCTGCCGTCTCTTCCGAATAAACCGATCTTGCAAACGCGACGATCAGTTGGGTCAAACAGCTCACGATCATGGTGCGGCGCGCTTCCTTGTGAAGCGTATACTCCAGATGAAGCCGGCTCATCAGCGTGTGAATCTCGTTGCTCTGCTCTTTGGCCCGAAGCCAGCGCATTTCTTGACGGAGAAGGCGAAACACGGACAGTTCTTCCTCCGGCAAAAGACACGCCTGGCTCTCGGTAATTCGGTCAAGCATCTCCGGCGAGAATATGCAGTTGTATACGATCAGCCGGCTGCGGGTATCGGCATGCGCAGGGCGAAATACATGTGATACCCCTACCGGTATAAAAAACCAGTCGCCTTGCTTCACGGGCAGCGTCTGCTCGCCGATGTATTGATAACCGCCGCCTTCGGCCACGTAGCATAGCTCCATAAAATCGTGGCCGTGCTCGAGCAGCGAGAACGATTCGACGGCGCGATTGACATACACCGGAAAATCAGGCTCGAAATACGATTTCCCCTTTAACGTCCGCATGCTTTTTCGAATAGTCATGTCATCATTCGCTCCTTGTGATTGTAATGTCATTATAGACCTATATAAATGTCGGGAACAACCCATAAATATCGCAATCATTCATACTACAATGAAGGAAAATCGAGCCTGAGGTGATGACAAACATGGGACTGCAAGTCGTTCGACTGAAATGCGAGTACAAGAACAATCCGCTCGGACTGGATGTACGCAAGCCGAGACTCGGCTGGAACATCGAGGCGAGCCGCAGAAATACGAATCAAAGCGCTTACCGGATACATGTATCGAAGGAAGATCCGGACTTTAACACACTCGTATGGGACACCGGTACGATCGATTCCGACCAATCCGTCCATATCGTTTATGAGGGAACGCAACTTGAGCCCCGAACCCGTTACTATTATCGAGTTCGCGTGTGGGACGACCAGGGGACCGGTTCGGAATGGAGCAGTTCCGCTTACTGGGAAACCGGATTGATGGAGACGTCCGCATGGAAAGCGGAGTGGATATCGCCTTCCCGCAAACCGTCGGACGGCACAGGGGACAAGCCGGCGGAAGAACCCGCCGATTATGTAAGAAAGCCATTCACATCGCCGGGAAAAGTTCGTTCCGCCCGTATTTACGCGACTGCACTGGGTTTGTATACGCTGTACTTGAACGGCCGCCGTGTCAGCGACGACCTGTTCACGCCGGGCTGGACAAGTTACAATAAGCGGCTGCAGTACCAGACGTACGACGTCACCGGCTTGATCGGTCAAGGAGAGAATGTTGTCGGCGCCGTGCTTGCCGATGGATGGTACAAAGGCAATTTGGCCTGGAAGGGTGTGCGCAACCTGTATGGCGACCGGCGCGCTTTTCTGATGCAGCTTCATGTGAAATTCGAGGACGGAAGCGAGCAGGTATGGTCGACGGACCGTTCGTGGCATGTATCTTCATCCGGTCCGATCCGGATGGCGGAGCTGTATCATGGTGAACAGTACGATGCCACGTTGGAGCTGACGGGCTGGAGTTCCCCCGATTACAACGCTTCAAGCTGGACGCTTGCGGAAGTGCTGGATCATCCTAAAGGGCACTTGGTTGCCCAAGAGAACGATCCGACACGGGTAGTGGAGGACATTCAGCCGATTGCCGTGATCCACACGCCTAAGGGCGAAACGGTTATCGATATGGGTCAAAACATGGTCGGCTGGGTGCGTTTCACGGTCAATGCCAGCGCAGGACATCGGATCGTATTGGAGCATGCGGAAGTGCTGGATAAGGAAGGCAACTTCTACACCGCCAATTTGCGTTCGGCCAAGCAGCGGATTGAATATATATGCAAGGGCGGGGATGCGGAAACGTACGAGCCGCATTTTACATTCCAAGGCTTCCGTTATGTGAAGGTGGAAGGTTGGGACGGCGAGCCGGACTTGAGCAGCTTTACGGGCAGGGTCATTCATACGGATATGGATCACACCGGATTTTTCGAATGCTCCGATCCGCTGATCAATCAGCTGCAGCACAACATTCTGTGGGGGCAAAAAGGCAACTTCCTCGACATCCCGACCGATTGCCCGCAGCGGGACGAACGGCTCGGCTGGACCGGCGATGCGCAGGTGTTCATCCGGACGGCGGCATTTAATATGAATGTTGCGCCATTTTTCACGAAGTGGCTTCGGGACTTGAAAGCCGATCAGTTTGAGGATGGAGCCGTTCCGCACGTAATACCGGATGCGCTTCCTGCCGACCATACGCACAGTTCCGCGGCATGGGGCGACGCTGCCGTCATTTGCCCGTGGACCGTATATTTATGCTATGGGGATACGCGCATTTTGGAAGAGCAGTACGACAGCATGAAAGCCTGGGTGGAATATATGCGCCGCCAAGGCGATAACGAGTTTTTGCGCAACACGGGCTTTCATTACGGAGACTGGCTCGGCCTCGATGCCAAAGAAGGCAGCTATCGGGGGGCAACGCCTAATGATTATATCGCGACCGCGTTTTACGCTTATTCGACCAGCCTGCTTGCGAAGACGGCGGAGATTCTAGGCAACGCCCAGGACGCGGAGCAGTACCGGCTGCTGCACCGCCGGATCGTCGAAGCATTCAATAAGGAATTCGTGACGCCGGCAGGGCGTCTGGCCGCGCCGACGCAGACGGCGCACGTGCTCGCGCTCATGTTTGATCTGGTGGACGGCGCGGTCAGGCGGCGCGTGGCCGGTACGCTCGCCAAAATGGTGGAACAAAACAAAGACCGTCTGACGACCGGATTCGTCGGCACGCCGTATTTATGCCATGTGCTATCGCAGAACGGTTACCACGAGACGGCAGTTAAGCTTGTGCTGCAAAAGGAATATCCGTCGTGGCTCTATTCGGTACTGAAGGGCGCAACCACGATGTGGGAGCATTGGGACGGCATCAAGCCGGACGGCTCTTTCTGGAGTACGGCGATGAACTCCTACAACCATTACGCGTACGGATCGATCGGCGATTGGATGTATCAAGTGCTGGCCGGTCTGGATACGGATCGCGAAACGGTCGGCTATAAGCATCTTCAGATTCGCCCGCAGCCGAGCGACGGGTTCGAGTGGGTGCGCGCAAAGCTTGTGACGATGTACGGCACGGTTGAATCGGGCTGGCGGAAGCAGCCGGACGGGCGACTGACGGTCGAGATTACGCTGCCGCCGAATACGACCGCTTCGGTCGAGCTTCCGAAAGCGCTGCTTGCGGAAGTGCAGGAAAACGGACGCCGGGCAGAGACCGCGGAAGGCATTATTTCCTGCCGGCAAGCAGAGGGCAATGTCCGCCTTCGTCTCGGATCGGGGACGTATACTTTTTCATATCCCTTCGTCGTGTGACGACGGCAAGCTCCCGGGCCTTTAGCCCGGGAGCTTTTTCATACAGCAAGAAGCAGGCGCAAGTCAACCTACCGTTTCGCATTACGTTCTTTTTGGATCGCCAGATTCGCTTTTTCTTCAGCTTCCCTCAATGCGGTATTGATATCTTTTTTATTCACTGCCACCTCTTTGGCCGCGTCGTTCAGGAACGGATCGGCTATCGCTTTCCAGATGGAATAGTCCGGAAGCGGCGAAGGAGACGTTTTGAAGATCGCTTGCAAATTTTTACCCGCAAAAACATTGGCATCCACGGCGAAGCTCATTTTGATTTTCGGATCTTGAAGCGGGGACAGACGTCCGTTTTTGCTGAGCGCCGTTTGTGCCTCTTCGGAAAGCATCGTGAGCAGCACACGGTAGGCAGCCTCTTTATGTTTGGTCGATTTCGATACGGTGAGCATATGAAAATCAACCGGGTTGCCTAGATTCGGACGCTCTTTGAACGTCGGGTAACCAGCAAGGTCCCACTCGAACTTCGGCTTGCTTTTGACGACGGACGAGGAGATGGAGGCGATCCAATCCGTCTTCATCGCGAGCGTGCCGCCGTTAAGATTGATCGGCAAATACGTATTGCCGACGACGAGACCGGGTATGGTGAAAAACTGCTGCAGTAATGAGAACACCGCTTTGTGCCGATCCGTCGTAAACACGGCTTTCTCGTCTTTGGCATCGATATTGGATGCGCCGTATTGTCGAATCAGGTTCAACACATTGTTGGGCGTTCCGCCGATATATTGCACGCCGCCGTCCATGCGCGTAAGCCGTCTGGACAAATCGAGATACTCTTCCCATGTCACCGTATCTTTCGGATACGGAATGCCGAATTTATCGAACAAATCTTTGTTGTACATCAGCGCACCATGGTTCATGCCGAAGGGCAATCCGTACATGGCTCCGTTCCGGCTTACCGTTTGTATCACTTCGACGATGGCCGGCTCGATGCGACTCACATCGACGTTGAAACGCCGGATCATCGGGTTCAAATCTTCGGGGTAGCCGATTTCGATATAAGCGCCCAATTGTGTGTTACTAACTGCGACAAGGTCCGGCGTCGTGCCGGAAGCAAGCAATTTCTCGATGCTCGTTTCTTTGGTCAGCTTCATTGTAATATCCGGATTTTTCGCTTTGACCGGTTGTGCGAAATACTGTTGGAATTCCTCTTCAGTAATCCCCGTATTCCGGTCCTGAACAAGCAGCTCGACCGGGCCGCCCGTATACGCATCCGTCGCTTTCGGAGACGGTCGATCGATCTCGGCGCCGCCGGGAGAGTTTGCGCTGCAACCGTAAAGCAAAGCGATCGCCGCAAAAACAGCCATGCTAACGCATGTTCGTTTATATGACATGCAATCCACCGTCCCTCCGATTCATATTAAATAACGATAGCATACTACTCATGATATGGAGGTGCGGTATTTGCGCCTTGATTTGACTGCTGGTGAGATGCAGGGCCCGACAATCGATACCGGCCGTCGCCGAAATTCGATTGAACCTCTGTCCCCTGCGCTATATAATGGAAGAAACGGACGCAATTCCTACCTGGCATAAGAAAGGGTCGGTGATTCTTTGTTGATGAAATCGCATCCTTATCGCATTTTTACCGATTATTATTACAAGTGGAGAATGCTTCCCAGCCGTTTCACCCTACATACGCATCCGCGCTACGAAATATTGTATTTCCACAGCGGCAGCTGCAGCTATGTGCTCGGGGATCGGGTTATCCCGCTGCAGCCAGGCGATCTGATCATCATGAACGGAATGACTCAGCATTGCCCCAAGGTGGATCGGTCGTCGGAATACGTCCGCACTATGTTTTCATTTGACCCTTGCCTCGTTGAAATTTTTGGCCCCGCCCTGTTAAAATGCAGCCCCTTACAGCCTTTCGAAACGCTTAGAAATCACCACATCCGATTGAATCCCGATGCGCAAGCTGATTTAGAAAACATATTGGAACGAATCGACCGGTTTTATCGCCTGAACGATATCGTACCTCACCACCGGTTATTGATGGCGTTTTACGACTTGCTGATGTTTGTATATGAGCAGTGCCGAGCGGAGATTGGCGGCCGGCCGCGTTATAAATCGGATCGGGAACGTTATGCGCAGCAAATTATCGATTTCGTCGAAAGTGCGTATATGACAGACCTCGATTTGGATCGCATCGCGGACGAGCTTCATATTAGCCGGTATCATTTGATGAAAGTGTTTCGCGACAGTACCGGGATGACGATATTTGATTACATTTATAAAAGAAGAGTGAATCAAGCGAAAATATTGTTTTTTCAAAGCGACGAACTTACCGTTACCGATGTTTGTTTTAAAGTCGGTTTCAAGCATCTTTCGCATTTTAGCCGGGTATTCAAGCGGCAGGTCGGCGTATCGCCGGATCAATTCAGGAAGTCAGTGCAGGGCGTACATTTCGTATCGAATGGATAACGATATGTGCCCGAAAAGAAGCGGAAACAAGTAAATATCCATGCCCGGGCTGCCGCATGACAGCCTTGTTTGCATTTCCTTATAGCAAAAAAGCAACATGTGATCATAAAAAAACGCAATTACGTGCGGGAAGAAACCGTATAAGATGAACATAGGGAATTGTATAATCCGGACGTTGAAGCCGAAACGAAAACGGGCTGCGACCGGCCATCGCAGGAGGTGACGGTTTCGTCGGAAAACGGTTTCAATCACGGCGCATGGAGACTATTCGATAAGAGGGGGTCGCACGGATGAGAGGCATTCGTTTTCACGAAACAAATGTATTCCGAGATGCGCAGCTAAGGACCGGCTGGATCGGTAAACTAGAAGGCCCGGGAGAGAGCGTAATGGCTCCTTTCGACGGGGGAGACGGCTTCTTGTTGATCGTTGCCCACAAAGGGAAAGGTAACGTGGAATGCTGCGGCAAGGCATACCCGCTTCTTGCGGGCTGCTATTACTTGGCGCTTCCTGGCAACCCGTTCACATACAATATAACGCTGCCGGTTGACGGTTCGGTCATCGCTTGTTGTTTTACTTTGCAGGATTATGAGCTGGAAAATATCATTCGCGGCATTCCGGCGACGGGAACATGCGGTTCCGCCGATTTGAACGCCCTGGAGCATTGGATTCGGGTCGCCGAACAGGAACAGAAAGGTCCCCATCCGCTTACGTGCTACCGGATCGACTCGGGGATTAAGACGACATTGTTGTCGCTGGCTCACACCGCACTGGGCGGCGATGTAACGGAACGGGACATGATGCCGGAACAAAGAGAAAAGCAGCATCGCATTTCGTTTCCAATGGCGGAGTATATTCGCAAACATTACTCCGACAAAGTAACGCTGGGCGAGATGGCCAAGCATTTCGGTTTTCACCCCCATTACATCATCAAGATGTTTAACCAGCGCATCGGCATGAGCCCGATTCAATATTTGCAGGAAATCCGTCTTCTCAAGGCGATGGAATTTTTGGAGCAGACGAACATGACGGTAACCGAAATCAGCGAAAGCGTAGGGCTGACGACCTCGTATTTCTCAAGGCTGTTTCATGAACGCAAAGGGGAGTCCCCATCGCAGTATCGCAAACGGAAGTACGGCATCAAAACTTCATAATAGGAACAGGGAGACATTATGATAACGAATAAAATCGATTGGGGTTCCTTTTTGGCCCGGCATGACATGACTTGGGTCGTAAAACCGATTTCGTGGGACGAGGGGGCTTTTCTCGGCAACGGGCAAATCGGCGCGATGGTTTATGCGGAGGAGCATCGCGCCAAGCGCAACGTGCTTCGCTTCGTTCTCGGGCATACGGACATAACGGCGAGGAGAGCGACCGGCAGCGGGTTTCCCCCGCGCGTGCCGATCGGCGAGCTGGATTTGGAGCTCGTGGGGCATTTGTATCAGCCGACGACGCTTCGTCTCGACCTGTGGAACGCCGAGCTTCGTGCCGAAATTATGACGACGGTCGGCAAAGTGTCGCTGCGCGCTTTCGTACACAGCACCCGGCCTGTGCTTTGCGTGGAACTGACAACGACGGAGGAGGAGCGCGGCGCGGCTCTTCGCTGGTACGCGAACCCGGAAGTCGATCCGGTGCTGAAAAATGCGGACGGGTTCAATCTGAACCAATACATTCCCGATACGACAGTGGACAAATGGGATACGAACGGCATGTCCTTCGGCGTGCAGCGGTATCCGTCCGGGGAAGGCTGTGTTACCGCATGGAAAGTTGTCCCCGATACGCCGCTGACCTGCAAGTTCCTGCTTACCGTTAGAAACGGAGCGGGTGACGCGGAAGTGCGGCAGGCGCAGGAAGATTTGGCAACCGCAGGAAAGCTTCCTTGGCAAGAGCTTGTCCAATCTCACCGTGCATGGTGGCATGCCTATTACCCGCAAAGCTTCGTCTCCTTGCCGGATACGAGGCTGGAAGGGTTTTACTGGATCCAGATGTATAAGCTGGCTTCGGCGACCCGTTCGGACGGGAAGATCATCGACAATCAGGGGCCGTGGCTCGCTCCAACGCCTTGGGCAGGAGTCTGGTTCAATATGAACGTGCAGATGAGTTATTCGCCCGTGTACACTTCCGGGCGGCTGTCGATCGGCGAATCACTGGTGAAGAGCTTCCGGGAGCAAATGCCGAACCTGATCGGCAACGTGCCGGAAGCGTACCGCCACGATTCCGCCGGGCTTGGACGGAGCTGCAGCTACGACCTGAAAGCCAAAGTGGGCGACGAGACCGGCAACTTAACGTGGGTATGCCATAATTTGTGGCGGCATTACCGCCATTCGATGGATGACGAGCTGCTGCGCGAGTTGTTGTATCCGTTGCTGCGCCGGAGTGTGAACTTTTATTTGCACATCTTGGAGGAGGGGGAAGACGGCAAACTTCATCTGCCGCCTTCCGTATCGCCGGAGTACGGTTCCTTCAAACAACTGACCGTGCCTGATTGCCATTACGATTTGGCGCTCCTTGCCTGGGGGTGCCGTACGCTCATTCGCATCTGCGAACGGCTGGGAGTGCAGGACGAGCTTCACTCGAAGTGGGACGACGTGCTGGTTCGCCTGACTCCGCTGCCGACCGACCCGGAAGAAGGTTTTCTTCTTGGGAAAGGGCAATCGCTCGAATTCGGACACCGCCACTTCAGCCATCTGCAGGCAATATTCCCGCTCCATATCGTCAGTGGGGAGACGGACGAGGAGCGAGCGCTCATCCTCCGTACGCTGCGACATTGGATAGGCAAAGAAGGCGACCTTCGCGGCTTTAGCTTTACGAGCGCGGCTTCCGTAGCCGCCGCGATCGGACTGGGGGATGAAGCGCTGCAGTACATTCGCACGATGCTGCATTTGTTCAAGCCGAATACGATGTATAAGGAAGCAGGGCCGGTCATCGAATCGCCGCTGGCCGGCGCGGAGTCGCTGCACGACCTGCTGCTGCAAAGTTGGGGAGACGGCATCCGCGTATTTCCTGCGGTTCCTTCGGAATGGGCGGACGTCGTGTTTCACGATTTGCGGGCGGAGGGCGGCTTTCTCGTCAGCGCCAAACGGGAGCGTGGACGGACGGCATGGATTCGGATTCGCAGCTTGGCCGGGGAACCTTGCCGTCTACGGACGGATTGGGAGCCGGATGCCCCGGTTGCATGCAGCAAGCCGGGCGCATGCCGCATGGACGGCAGCGGATGGCTGACGGTCGAACTGCAGCAGGGGGAAGAAGCCGTATTGTATCCGGATGGCGCTTTGCCGGCAGAATTCGATGTGCATCCGCTTCCGGCCCAGCCGCACCTGTGCGGATATTTCGGCGGGCACAAGCCGTGGAAGCTGTACGGGCTGCCGAACCGCTGAGACACGATGTGCCGATGAATATACAAGAAAGAAGGCGTGCCGCCGATGTTGTCTTTTAAACACCGCTATCATCAGACGCTTACAATGAAAATGACACTGTGCGAAAAAGGCGGGCAGCAGCGGCTGACCTGCGAGCAGGCGCTGGAGGTTATACGCAAGCTGGACCGTTTGACGCGCGGAATTCCGAAAATCGTGTACTTGGTCGGCTGGCAGTATGACGGGCACGATACGGGATATCCGGCAATGGATGTTGTCAATCCCCGCATCAAGCGTGCGGAAGACGCAACCGCGCTGGACAGCCTAAAGTGGCTAATGTCCGAAGCGTTCCAATACCGCACCGCCGTTAGTCTGCATATCAATATGCTTGACGCACAAGAAGACAGTCCTGTGTGGGATGAATATGTGAAGCTGGATTTGCTCGCCAAAAATCCCGACGGCAGCTTGCGCAAATACAAGTGGGGCTATCCGATCAGTTATACGCTTGAATGGAATGCGGGCTATGCGCAGCGGCGCATCGACCGTCTTACGGACATGCTGCCGCTCGCCCGAGCTGGCACGATCCATATTGACGCGTTCCATCAATACATTCCCGGCTTCGGAGAAGAACCGATCAGTCCGTATCACGGGATTACGACGGACGAGGAGCTCGAAACGCAGTGCAAGATCATCCGTTACTGGATGGAAAAAGGCGTTGACGTAACGTCCGAATTCGATCATCGGTACCGAAAAGATCCGCTGATCGGCCTGCAGCCGTTCGCCTGGCATTTCGGCCAGCTCGATCTGATGCAGGTGCCGGCTTCCGTTTACATCGGCGGAGAAGGCGGGGATGCGCGTTTCGGCGTGAGCATGCTCGGACAAGGCTTGATCAAGAAAGACCCGGAGAAGCTGAAGGGTTTTTTGAAGGAATTTTGCACGACGACGCTGCCCTGGTATTTCCTCAACCGGCTGGAACGCTTGCAGGATAAAGACGGCGTCGTTACGTTCTCGAGCGATGTGACCAGCGGAATGGATGGCGACCGGTTATGGATTCGTCAGGCAGACCGATGGATTCGGCGTGGAGGCGATTTGTTCGTTCCGGCGCTATGGCATGAGCACAGCCACCCGGAAATCATCGCGTTCAGCGAAGAAGGATGCAGCGGGATGGAATGGGAGCTTCCGCCGGACTGGCCGGAAGGCGAAACGGTGGAAGCGTATCGGATCGGCATCGATGGGCTGACTCCGTTCGGACCCTCCATTCCCGTGCGGATGCGCGCCATAAGCTTGACGCTCGGCAAGAGCGAGGCCGTCGCGATCGTGCCGCAAGGCATAAAGCCCTAACCATGGCGGTTAGGGCGAGACCTTCGGCGGTTGAGGCGCGATCAAATTGACGCGGGAGCTCGATTTGGCCGAACCGAGCGTCTTGTCCGCCGCTTCGGCCATGCTGCGGTCGCTGTAGATGATGGCGGCTTCGCGCAGATAGGCGGCGAAATCGGCTTCGTTCTCCGCTTTAATTTGCGCATGAGGCCAAGGCTTGCCGTTGAAATACGGGACAAGAAAATCGAAAGCTTTCTTGATGCTTTTGCCATCGGCCGTCTCGTACTTCCACAGATCGAAGCCGGTCTTCTGGCCGTAGAGGGCGAGCATCGAGAACGCCTCCAGATTGAACACCGGATAGTGGAACGAACGCGTGCGCTTCATTTCCTCCGGCTGTCCGCCGTCCTTGTCGATCTGCGCGGCGATGCGCCCCGGCACCGATTCTTTCAAATAAGCGGCGGCGCCTTCGCGGTCGCCGCTGTGCAGCATGAGGCCGGTCAAGATGGCGTCATACCACGTACTGTGGTTGTTGGTCGCTTTCTTCTCCTGCAGCGCGAGCGGGTTTTCCTTCAGCCACCTGACGTACTGGGAAAGCCAGCTGCGGTAGCCGTCTTGGTCCTGCTTCGACCAGCCGGTCGAGCCTTCCAGCAGCGAGGCGGCGTCGGAAGTCGCAAGGAAGTGCCGCGAATCGAGCACGCCTTCCTTGCGCCCGTCGGCCCGGCCCGGCACGCTTTGCCCGAAGTTCATATTCGGGTTCATCTTCGTGGCGGAGTCGAGGAACCAGGTGCGGAGCAGCTTGCCGGCCTGCACGGCATACGGCTCATGGCCCGTCAAATAATAAGCGAGCGCGAGCGTTTCTACCGTTCCGGCCATTTTGCCGAACCGGACGGCGTCGTATTTTTCGGTATCGCGCTCCGGGTTCGTTTGCCCGTCCTTCTGGATGTACGGCTTGCCGTCCGCCTTAGCCGGGTCGGGCCACCAATAGGGCGCCATACTCATATAATCGTGCTTATCGCCGCTCAGCGGTACGGATGTTTTAGCCGTTACGGTGAAGGGTGGCGTCTTCAGTGCCGCATCCGCTTCCCGCTTCAGCTGATCCAGCGCAGCTTTGTATTCGGCCGCGTTGCCGGCTGCGATCTTGGCGCGAATATCGCTGAGCACGGCGCCGTTCATAATATACGTTGCCGGTGCGGCCGAAGATTTGGCAGACGGCTGTCCGGAAGGCTCCGGTTTGGACGCTTCCGATGCGGAAGGCGCGGCTGCCGGCGTGCCCGTCTGCTTCACACCGCCGCTGCATCCGGATAGAAGGGCGGCGAGCAAAGCCGATTGAACGATGAAATATGCTTTACCTTGCAGGTTCAAAGGTGGTTCCTCCGTTTGCGATTCTTTGGTATAGTTTGATTATAGACTTGCCGGTACGAAGAAAACATAGCTTAAATCGTTGTTTCCTTGTCGAATCCTCATGATTTGCTTGCAACGAAACTACAAGATATATGGAATAGGAGAGTTGTCATCTTATGAAATGGAACATTCAACCAGCTCCGAAGCAAGGCGGTTTCCGCATGGAAGGATATTGGGTATGGTGCGGATCGGTCGTACGCGGAGAAGACGGCAATTATCATATGTTCGCATCGCGTTGGCCGAAACGTTATCCGATGCATCCGGGCTGGCTATTTGCTTCGGAGGTCGTGAGGGCGGTTTCGGATACGCCGGAAGGGCCGTATGCGTTCCAGGAAGTCGTGCTGCCTGCCAGAGGCGCCGAATACTGGGACGGACGCAGCACGCATAACCCGCACATCACAAAGCATAACGGGACGTACGTACTGTTTTATATGGGCTCCACCCATCCTCTGTCCGATCCGGACACGGAGAGCTTTCTAGGATTGCAGGACCCGGTAACCATCGTCGCTCGGTCAAACAAAAGAATCGGCGTCGCAACCGCACCGAGCGTGTTCGGACCATGGACGCGTCTGGATGCGCCTGTCCTGCCGACCCGCTCCGGCCGATTCGACAGCTTCCTTACGTCGAATCCGGCGCCGAGCGTGGCGGAGGACGGATCGGTGCTGCTCATATACAAGGCGCGCAAATACGAGGGCAACGTGCACGGGAAAATGACGATCGGCGCGGCTGCAGCGGACCATTATTTGGGACCTTACCGGGTGCTGCAGGAGGAGCCCGTTTTCCCGCCGGAGCAGTTCCATCTGGAAGACCCGTTCATCTGGAGGACGAAAGACGGCTATGAGCTGATCGCGAAAGATATGGACGGCAATATTTGCGGAGAGAAATACGGCGGCATTCACGCGCGTTCTGCCGATGGTTTGAAATGGGAAGTCTCGGACGAGCCGCATGCTTACTCCCGCAATATCGTATGGGACGACGGCACGTCGACGACGCTCGGCAATATGGAAAGACCGTTCCTGCTCTTCGGCGAGGACGGCAAGCCCACGCATTTGTTCGCCGCCGTGTCCGACGGAACCAAGGGATTTTCCGACGCCAAGAATACATGGAATATGGTGTTTCCGCTCAAGGAGAAGTAACGGCATAATTAATTCGACATTGAAGTGTACAGAAGGAGAGAAAGAGACGAGAACCGCACGTCATCTTTCTCTCCTTTTCTTCATGTAGAAGACATGAGGTTTAAGTCATAAATGGAAACGCTATTATTGTGACTTGAACGGGAACGGTTGTTCCTATATACTAGGAGTAAGATCCACAAATTGGAGGTGTATCAAAATCAAGCCAATGCATCCTGTGCATCTTGTCGGATTGCAAAACAATTTCAAACGTCGGGCATTCGAAGGGTATTTGGAGAATTCATGCGGTTTCTTCCGTTTTTTCAATCATTTTTTACCTTTTCAGATGGCGGTATAATCATTATTATTGGTAATATGCACGGAAAAATCCCAATTTCTTACTAAATGGAGTAAAGATGAAAACGTTGCCAATGGAAGTGGAAGCGGTACTGCAGCAAAACGGGCTCGATCGGGAACAACTGATCTACTGGATGGTCTGCGATCGAAGCACGGACGGCAGCTTTGCGGATACGTATTTGCTGCTCGGCCGGGAAGCGCTCGTCATCGTCTCCAGCGGGCGGCCGCCGTCGCTTGAGAAAAACTACAAAGGCTTCTTCGTGCCGAAGAAGGAACAAAAGGCCGCCACCCCGGTCCCAACCGGTCCGTGGTCCAAAGAGACGATGAAGCTGAGTGATCTGGAAGCGATCTCAGTCGTCAACCTCGTCGCGTCCGGGATGATCGTGATCAAGGAAAAGGAGGGTGAGCGGATCGTTGCCGCCTTTACGAACGGGCATATGGCCCGGGCGGCGAAGCTGGCTTCCGCATTCAAGAAACTGAAGAAGAACGAAGCGCTTGACCCGCAGGAGCTGGATGAATCGCAGGAAACCTCATCCTGTCCCAAATGCGGCATGATTTACCCGGAAAAAGGCCGGCAAATTTGCCCGAAATGTTTGAAAAAGCACGCCATTTTCCTTAGGCTGCTCTCGTTCTCGGGCGCTTACAAAACTTCGATTTTTTTCATCGTTTTGTTCATGCTGCTTAATTCGGCGACCGGCCTGGTCATCCCGTATTTGCAGGGAACCGTACTGTTCGATCAGGCGCTGGGCGGGAAAGGGACGTTCGCAGGTAAAATCGGACTCGTCATTTTGCTCATCATTGCGTTCCGTACACTGTCGCTGTTGTTCGGGGTCCTTTTCGGGGTCATGATTTCGAAGCTGGCAGCCAACGTTTCCTTCGACCTGAAAACAAGCGTATTTTCCGCCATGCAGCGGTTGTCTCTTCACTTTTTCCAGCGCAAGCAGACGGGCCAGCTCATGACACGGGTGAACAACGACGCGACCGAGCTGCAATATTTTTTCGTAGACGGCATGTCCTATTTTATCGTGAACGCGATGAACATTATTGGCATAACCGTCGTCCTGCTTGTCATGGACTGGAAGCTGACGCTGCTCTGTTTCCTTCCGATGCCGCTCGTCTTCGTTATCGTCCGGAAAGTGTTCCCACGCTTGTGGAGGCTTTCCTGGAGAAGGCACAGGAAGGTGTCGGCGCTCAATTCGATCATCAGCGATACGATGCGCGGGACGCGTGTCGTCAAATCGTTCGGCAAAGAGCAGGAGGAAATCGCACGGTTTCATAAAGCGAACGTCTCCTTCTCCGAATCGGAACAGATGGTTAACAAGCTGGGCGGCACCGTGTTCCCGGTGCTCAACCTGCTGACCCAAACGGGCGGGCTGCTGATCTGGGCTTTCGGCGGCTGGATGGTCATGAAAGGCCAATTTTCATTCGGACAGGTGATGACGTTCGTCGGCTATATGCACATGCTGTACGGTCCGATTCAGTTTATGAACAATATCGTCAACTGGTGGTCGCGCTGCATGTCGGCGGCCCAGCGCATTTTCGAAATACAGGACACGGTGCCGGACGTAGCGGAAAAAGCCGACGCAATTCATCTGGAGGAGCTGAGAGGCGAGATTCGCGTATCGAACGTCGTCTTCGGCTACGAGCCGAACAAAGCGATACTGAAGGGCGTATCCATGGAAGCGAGGCCCGGCCAGATGATCGGCGTCGTAGGACATTCGGGAGCGGGGAAATCGACGCTTGTCAACCTGATCTCGCGATTGTACGACGTGACGGAGGGCGAAATACGGATCGACGGCATCAACGTCAAAGATTTGACGACCGCCTCGCTGCGGCGAAATATTGGCATCGTTTCGCAGGATGTGTATGTATTCTCCGGCAGCATTGCCGAGAATATCGCCTACGCGAATCCCGACTGTACGATTGACGATATTATTTACGCCGCCAAAATCGCCAACGCTCACGATTACATCGAGAAGCTTCCGGACGGATACGACACGATTGTCGGAACGGGCGGCCATAATTTGTCCGGCGGTGAGAAGCAGCGGCTGTCGATCGCGCGAGCTATTTTGTACAATCCGAAAATACTGATTCTCGACGAAGCGACCGCCTCGCTTGACACGGAGACGGAGCTGCAAATTCAGGACGCGCTGGATTCGCTCATCAAAGGCCGAACGACCATCGCCATCGCACACCGGTTGTCCACGCTTCGCAACGCCGATTACCTCGTGGTGATGGACCAGGGCAAAGTGGTTGAAGCCGGGACGCACGACGAGCTGATGAGCAAAGAGGGCGAATACTGCAAGCTCGTGAAAAAGCATGACGAAGCGCTCAAAATGAAAGAGGGGATCATCGCATGACGACAGCGGTTACGGAAACGGAAAACGCTCCGGAGAAAAAATCGATGCCGGTCGGGACGGAGAAAGGCAGCGAACGGAACAACGAGTCGGATCTCGCCGGGGCAGCGCAAATCCGCTATATGACGCCGGCCAATACGAAATTTGACATCACGGAAGGCCGGATGCTGAACGTAACGATTGACGGCGTGCAGACCGATTCCGTCTATGTGCACTGTTCTTTTCCGCATACGAACAAGCGCATTTATTTATCCATCCGGACGTTCGAGAACAAAGAGATCGGAATGATCCGGTCGCTTGACGAGTTCCCGCCCGATGTGGCCGTGCTGCTTGAGGAGCAGGTGCGGGTCCGCTATTTCGCACCGGAAATTACGAGGGTCATCAAGATCAAGGATGAATTCGGCTACTCCTACTGGGAAACGGAGACGACCTCGGGCATTTGCCGTTTTACGGTGCGAAGCGGTGGGAGCAACGCGAAGCTGGTTGGGGAGAACCGGCTGCTGGTTACGGATGTGGACGGCAACCGGTTCGTTATTCCCGATCTGGAGAAGCTCAGTGACAAAGAATACCGGATGGTCGAAATGTGCATGTAATCGTTCGCCAGTACATGGGAGAAAGCGGAGGTTTCGATGAATTTACATTATACGCTCTCCGAACGCGATTTACTCGCAGCGCAGCATGCCGTCGGAGAGCATATCGAATACTGCGTGCCTGCCGATCTGACGTTAGGCGGCATGAGGACGCAAGGCTATTTCGTCATTGGACACGAAAAGTGGGCTAGCATCGAATATGGCGAGACGCTGGACAGCGGTGTGATTGCGGAAGCGAGAGATTACAAAATCGTGCCGCTCATCGGCAATGCCGTTCTGGAAGCGACGGAGAACGGCTCGAAGCGGATCGTCGCCAGAGTGACGATGCAGCATGCGGCCCGCTATGGCTACATGGCCAAAATATTGAACGATAAGGCCGAGAACAGCCCGGTGAAAATTTACAACAACGAAGAGGAAGCCATCTGCACCAATTGCGGCGGCCCGTACATTTCCGGCACGCGCGTTTGCCCGAAGTGCATGAACAAGGCGGCGGCTTTAAAACGGCTGCTGCTCGTCTCCAAGGCCCACTGGAAAAAGCTCGGGCTCGGGGTTGCCGTCCTGCTCGTCTCCGCCGGTCTCGCGATGCTTGGCCCGTATTTCCAGAAGGTGATGGTCAACTCCGCGCTGCAGCCGCCCGAAGGTCAGAGCGCTAGCGTAGAGATGTTCTTCTTTGCGCTGGGCGGGATGTTATCCGTGCTGCTCTTCGGCGAATTGCTCGGCATCGCCAGAGGCCGGATTATGGCGGGCGTCAGCTCGTCGATCGCCGCCGATTTGCGACAAATGGTGTACGACAAGCTGCAGCAGCTGTCGCTCGGATTTTTAACGTCGCAGCGGGCCGGAGACATGATGAACCGCATTTCGTCGGATACGGAACGAATCCGGCAGTTGATTCAAGAGCTGTGCACGACCGCGATTTATCAAATGATCGTGCTTGTCTCCGCAGCGAGTTTGCTGTTTCATGCGGATTGGCGTCTCGCTTGCGTCGTGCTGCTTCCGGCTCCGATTGTCGCCTACTTGCATGTTTACATTTGGAAGCACGTGTTGTGGAAGCTGTTTCATTTGCAATGGCGCGTATATGACAAAGCGAGCTCGTTTTTGCATGACGTGCTGAGCGGAATTCGCGTGGTGAAGGCGTTCGGCAAGGAGCAGCGGGAAATAAGAAGGTTCATTAAGTTCAACCGTGATTTTGCCGACGCTTCGATCAAAAGCGAAAAGCTGTTCAGCATTTTATCGCCGGTCACGAACTACTTGATTCAAATGGGACAATATCTCGTGCTCATGATCGGCTGCAGCATGATTATCGGCAAGGAAATGACGCTGGGGGAGCTTGTCCAGTTTACGATGTACGCATCGATGATTTTCGGCCCGATCGCCTGGCTCATGTTCATGCCGAGATGGGTAGCCAACGCCGTCATCTCCATCGACCGCGTATTTTCCGTCATCGACGAACAGCCGGAAGTGTATGACAAGCATCATTCCAAGAAGCATTCGATTCAGGGCTCCATTTCGTTCCATGACGTTACGTTCGGCTACAAGTCATACGAGCCGGTGCTCAAAAAAATCGAATTTGATGTAAAGCAGGGGGAGATGATCGGGCTTGTCGGCCATTCCGGTTCAGGCAAATCGACGCTGATCAATCTCGTTTCCCGCTTGTACGATGTGACCGAAGGCAGCATTCGCATAGACGGCATCGATATCCGGGATATCAAGCAGGAGGAGCTGCGGTCACAAATCGGCGTCGTGCTGCAGGAAACGTTTCTGTTCAGCGGGACGATCGCCGACAACATCCGGTATTCCAAGCCGGATGCCACGTTCGAGGAGGTCATTGAAGCGGCCAAAATCGCCAACGCCCATGACTTTATCATCCGCTGTCCGGACGGTTACGACACCAAGCTGGAGGAGAACGGGAACAACATCTCCGGCGGCGAGCGGCAGCGGCTGGCCATCGCCAGAGCGGTGCTGAACAACCCGCGCATCCTGATCCTGGATGAAGCGACGGCGTCGCTGGATATCGAGACGGAGACGGCGATTCAGGAAGCGCTCAAGCGGGTGACCCAAAATCGTACGACGCTGGCCATTGCCCACCGGCTAACGACGCTGCGTAACGCCGATCGGCTAGTCGTGCTGGATAAAGGGCGATTGGCGGAAATCGGAAGCCATCAAGAACTGATGGAGCAGAAAGGAATTTATTACAAGCTCGTAACCGCGCAGCGCGGCATGGCCAAACCGAAAGCCGGGCAAGCGGATACGGCTGTATAGCATAGCAATAGCGAAAAAGCTGCCGGGGGCCCGGCAGCTTTTTCACCAGGAGGCGGCTGCATCGTCTTGCTGCCTCCCCGTATTCCATTACAAGTTGCGGCCGCCCGTTAAGGCGTCCATGACGCGGCTCGTTCGCATCGCGGTTTCGCCTGTGCTAGGGCAAAAGCTCTTGCCGAGCAGTTGACCCACGATCGATTGAATGAGCGGCTGTTGAATATGGGCCGGATGCTCAATGACGCACTCCTCTTCTCCTTGCTCGCGGATGAGCCGGATCGGCGTTTCCCCGAAGGTGGAGAAGACGATCCGGCCTTTGCTGCCGACGATTTCGTTGCGATCTACCCGAGAACCGGTGGTGAAACACCAGGTTCCGGTACCGTGGGCACCTGAAGCAAACGTGTAGCTGCCGGTAACGATATCTTCCGCCTCGTACAGCCCGGCTTGATTCGAGGCCGAGCCATGGGCCCGCTCAATCGGTCCCAGCAAGAAATCGAGCAGATCCAGCGTATGGCTGGCAAGATCGTAGAAGTACCCGCCGCCGGACAACTCCGGTTTAATCCGCCATGCCGTGGAGCTTCCGCTCAAGTCATGGGCGCTCGGCTTCGCCAGATGCGTGGTGATGACGGTGCGTACCTCGCCGATCGCGCCGTCGTCGAGCCACTGTTTCACCTTGAGGAACCGCGGCAGCGCGCGACGGTAATAGGCGATGAAGAGCGGTACGCCTGCTTCACGGCAAGCAGCGATCATGTCCTCGCATTCGGCGGCGTTCATCGCCATCGGTTTTTCCACGTAGACCGGCTTGCCCGCTTTTGCCGCTTCGATCGCATAATTTTTATGGAAGGCCGGCGGCGTCGCCACGTAGACGGCGTCGACCTCGGGATCGGTAATAAGCGCCTCGGCCCGGTCGTACCATTTTGGAACACCGTGCCGTTTGGCGTAATCTTCCGCAAGCGCGCCGTCCCGTCTCATGACAGCGATAAGCCGCGATCCTTCCGCTTTTTGGAAAGCGGGGCCGCTTTTGACTTCCGTCACGTTCCCGCACCCGATAATCCCCCACCTGATTTCCTTCATTATGATCATCCCTCCGATGGTTGTTGACGTACAGTATAAACTCATTATACCAGTATTAGGGAGCAATGAATGGGTTAATCTATCATTTTACTTGTATTTTCTAGAAGGGATGCTATAATACAACTGGAAAATACTTTTGTCGGTACATAAAAGCAAACTTGGTGAAAGCCAAGGACGCAAAGCTAAAGGGACTAACGTGTAAACAATGTCAGCCAGCTGCCGAAGGACATGAGGATATAAGAGATAACAGGCCTCCCTTTTGCAATTGGGGGGGCTTTTCTACGTTTAGTGGGGGGGAGCTCGGAACACGTGAAAAAAATATTAATCGTCGACGATTCATTGTTTATGAGAATGATGCTGAAAAACGTGATCCAAGAGCTCGGATACGAAACCGTTGCGGAAGGAAGCAATGGTCTGGAAGCGCTGACATTATATGAACGACACAAACCGGATTTGGTGACGCTGGATATCACGATGCCGGAGATGGACGGAATCACTGCGCTTGGCAAGCTTCGTACAATGGACCCTTCCGCAAAAATTATTATGGTGTCGGCGATGGGACAGCAGGCGCTGCTGATTCAGGCCGTAAATATGGGGGCAAGCGATTTTATCGTCAAGCCTTTCAATAAAGAGCGGGTCATGGAGGCGTTCCGCAAAGCTTTTGCCGGATGACAGCCAGGTCCGTATGTAACATGAGATTCGCCAACGATTGAATCGGCGAAATTTGGAGTTTGGCGCATTCGGATAGTACAATGGTATTAAGCTGCTTGCGCAAACATAGTATTGTGATCATTTTGGAAAGCGAGGGATTTGAATTGGAAATTTGGTATCACGGACATTCCTGCGTGCAACTAACCCATGGCGGACATTCGCTGATTATCGATCCGTTTATATCCGGGAACGGGCTGGCTGTAACCAAACCGCAGGATATCAAAGTGGAGTACGTGCTGCTGACACACGGGCATACGGATCATACGCTCGACGCGCTCCCGATTGCGAGGAACAATGACGCTACCATCGTAGCGATTCATGAGCTCGCTACGTATATGGGCTGGCAGGGGGCCAAAGCGCTCGGAATGAATCTCGGAGGCAAAGTTTCCCTTGGGTTTGCCGAAGTGCAAATGATTCAAGCGTTCCATTCCTCCAGCGTCATTGTGGACCAGGAAGGTAAAATCGTATATGCCGGAATGCCTGCCGGATTTATTATCAAGTGGGACGGGATGACGATATTGCACAGCGGCGATACAGCGTTATTCTCCGACATGAAGATGATCGGGGAACGCAATCAGGTCGATCTCGCCTTCTTGCCGATCGGCGACTTGTTCACGATGGGGCCGGAAGATGCGGTTACCGCTGCCGAATGGTTCGGTGCGAAGAAGGTCGTCCCTCTTCACTTCAACACCTTCCCGCCGATTGCGCAAAACGGAGAGCAGTTTATAAGCCGGTTGGCGGAAAAAGGTATTGGCGGCCGATCGCTTTCGCCGGGCGAAAAGATGACAATATAATCGACGATAAAGGAGCTGCTTTGGTAGTGGAAATCATCAAGGTCAAGACGGATGAGCAGCTGCAGGAAGGTTTATCCGTCCGAATCGCGGTGTTCGTGGAGGAGCAGAACGTTCCCCGCGACCTCGAAATGGACGAGTTTGACGCTTCGCCGCAGGCATGCCGGCATTTTGTTGTACGCAATGATCTCGGAGAGACGATCGCTGCCGCGCGTTGGCGGATGTACGACGGGTTGACGGCAAAACTGCAGCGGATTGCCGTGCTGAAGTCGTATCGCGGCAAGGGGATCGGGCGGATCATCATCGATGCGATGGAAGCGGATATTCGGGAAGGCGGCGTACCGGCCGTCATATTGGATGCTCAGACGCAGGCGGAAGCCTTTTATCGGAAGCTGGGCTACGAGACGATCTCGAGTGAACCGTTCTTGGATGCCGGCATATGGCATGTACGGATGAGGAAGCAATTATAGCCATCAGAAAACGGAGGGAATCCTCCGTTTTTTGTTCCGACTGCTTAGGCAAATAAAAAAAGCCCCGTTGATTTCGGCAGCTTCCGGTGGTACAATATGTTTTGGTGTCTGCATCGCATTAAAACTATCTTTGCAGTATCTTCCTACAATAATTATAGCACCATCAACCCTCATTGTCAAACGTGAAATTCGGTTGTGGATCGTCACATCATTTGAAGAGGAGCGATAGGATGAGTATTACGGAACAAGATTGGAAAGCAGAGCAGGAACGGGTACATTCGGTAACCGGAAAAATCAAGGATCGCATCGAACGGCTGGAAAGCGAGATCGGAACATCGAAAGCGGAAGTCGTCGATATCCGCAAACATTTTTGGGATGAGGTGACGGTCAACCTCAGCACGGCGGAAGATATAACCGAGACGTATTTCAGCATGAAGCAGCAGGTCGAGGTGTTGTCCGAACGGGAGCGAAGCTACCGTCACGCCGCTGAAACGCTGCGCAAGCTGAAGCGGCTTGCCGTCTCTCCATACTTCGGCAGAATCGATTTCACCGAAACTGGCATGCGGCGGCCTGAGCAAATTTATTTGGGCATCGCTTCGTTTGCCGATGATGACGGCGAAACGTACTTGATCTATGACTGGCGCGCGCCGATCTCCAGTCTTTATTACGACTACCCGCCCGGTCCGGCGGCTTACGCAACGCCTCACGGAGAGATAACCGGCGAGATGTTGTTGAAGCGGCAGTATGCCGTCCAAAACGGCGAATTGAAGCTGATGTTCGATACCGGCGTGACGATCGGTGATGAGCTGCTGAAGCAGGTGCTCAGCCGCACTTCCGATTCGCAAATGCGGACGATTGTGGCGACGATCCAGAAGGAACAAAACCGGATCATCCGCAACGACCGCAGCCGCATGCTAATCGTGCAAGGCGCCGCCGGGAGCGGAAAGACATCGGCTGCATTGCAGCGGGTCGCCTACCTGCTCTACAAGCACAGGGAACAATTAAAGGCCGATCAGATGGTGCTGTTCTCGCCGAACCCGCTGTTCAACAGCTACGTCTCCACGGTTCTTCCCGAGCTTGGGGAAGAAAACATGCAGCAAACGACTTTTCAGGAATACTTGGAGCACCGACTCGGTAAGCAATTTCAGATCGAGGACCCGTTCGCGCAGCTCGAATCGCTGCTTACGGGAGCGGACGACCTGAATCAAGCGGCGAGAGTGAGCGGGATTCGCTACAAATCGTCATTCGGTTATTTGCAGGCGATTCGTGCCTACAAAGAACGGTTGGAGCACGAAGGCATGCTGTTCAAGGCTATTCGCTTCCGAGGAGAAGACATCGTATCCGCCGAACAATTGCTTGAGCGGTTCTACGAGTATGATCCGTCGATTCGGCTTACGAACCGCATCGTGCTCATGCGCGAGTGGCTGTTGGAGAAAATCGCCGAGTTCGAAGAGGCGGAATGGCAGAAGCATTGGGTGGAAGATGAGATCGAGCTGCTGAGCAACGAAGATTATCACCGGGCTTACAGCAAGCTGCGCCGCAGTAAGCGAGGGAGAGACTTTACTTTCGACGATTTCGACAAGGAGCGGGAGCTGCTCGCGCGAATGGTCGTAAACGAAAAGCTTAAGCTGGTTCGTCAGCGCATCAAACGGCTTCGGTATGTCGATGTACTCGGATTGTACCGGAAATTGTTCGAAAACCCGGATCGGATCGCGGGTTTGCAGGGCGGGGAGGAACTGCCGCAGGCATGGCCGCTCGTTTGCGAGCAAACGCTGGAGCGACTGGATCGGTTGGAGCTGCCTTACGAGGACGCGACGCCGTACTTGTATTTGCGGGAGCTGCTGCTCGGCTTCGAGACGAATACATCCGTACGTCACGTTCTGGTAGACGAAGCGCAAGACTACTCCCCGTTCCAACTCGAATTTTTGAAGCGGCTGTTTCCTCAGGCGAGAATGACGGCGCTCGGCGATTTGAATCAGGCGATCTACGTCCATGCTTCCGTACTGCATGAAATCGATCCGCTGACGGAGCTCTACGGGGCCGATCAAACCGAAGTGATTCGCTTGACGCGCAGCTACCGGTCGACGCAGGAAATCGTCCGGTTCACCCGCGGCATGGTGCCGGGCGGAGACGCCATCGAGCCGTTCAACCGGAGCGGAGAGAAGCCGGTACTGACGCTGACCGGGAGCCGGGATGACCTGCATGACGCAATCGTTCGGGATATCGAAGCGCTGTACGCTGATGGATACGAGTCCGTTGCACTCATTTGCAAAACCGCTGGCGAAAGCGCGGAAGTCTACGATGCGCTGAAAGACAGACTGCCGCTTGGGCTTATTACCAAGAGTTCGCCGTCTTTCGAGAAAGGGACGCTCGTCATACCGGCTTACCTCGCCAAAGGGGTGGAGTTCGATGCCGTTGTCATCTACAACGCTTCGAACGAGCAATACCGGACGGAAGATGTGCGCAAGCTGTTCTATACCGCATGTACGCGGGCCATGCATACGCTGCGCTTGTACTCGCTCGGAGAAGCGAGTCCGTTCGTTACGGCAGTGAACAAGGATACGTACGAGACGGTATCGACGGTCCGCCGATGACACCGGTCCGGTCGTGCATGAAAACCAAACCTCCGAGCCCGCTTTGAAGCGCGGATTCGGAGGTTTTTCACGAGTCATTTTACGGTTCGAGCAACTTCACGTCTTCGAGTTTATTCTTTACTCCGGCATATGCTTCATATAAATGAGGAGCAGAGGGATAGCGATAAGTGAACGGGGCGGGTGATAAGATCCCTCCCAACTAGCCGCGGAATAAAAGAAGGACGGAACGTTAAGCTTGGTATGAAATTAGCTTGCTTTCATTTTTATGAACCGTGATAATAGATCCATGTTGTTTCTGAAATTATGGTTATTGACATTGTTATTGTTCATAACATGGGGGGATCGGTACCGTGAGCAACACTGCGCAAAAAAGAAAAATACCGATTCGCGAATATACTGTTCTGCTAAGGCGCTACTTAAAGACGCAGCGGGCGAGTATCGTCACGCTCAGCATTTTGCTGCTCGTCGGCATCGGAATGCAGCTTGTAAATCCGCAGATCATCCGGTATTTCATCGACACGGCGCAATCACAGGAAAGCGCCTCGCCGCTGCTGTATGCCGCCGGTTTGTTTATCGGGGTGACGCTGCTGCAGCAGGTCGTCTCCGTGGTAGCGGCGTACATCGGCGAGAATGTCGGCTGGATCGCCACCAACCAGCTGCGCGGGGATGTAGCGGCACATTGCATGAAGCTGGATATGGGTTTTCACAAATCGCAAACGTCCGGCGTCATTATCGAACGGGTGGACGGCGATATTAACAACCTGGCCAACTTTTTCTCCAATTTCGTCATTACGCTGCTCAGCAACCTGCTGCTGGTAGTAGGGATGCTGGTGCTGCTGTTCCGTGAAAATTGGCTGATCGGAACAGGCATGCTGCTGTTTGTCGTATTCGCGATGTACGCTATCCAATACGTTCGCCAGTTTGCCGTTCCCCATTGGGGGAAGCTAAGGCAGATCAGCGCGACGTTCTACGGTTTTCTCGGCGAGCATTTGGAAGGCACGGAGGACACGCGGTCGAACGGTGCAACCGGTTATGTCATGCATCGGTTTCACCGGCTGCTGAGAGAATGGCTGCCGCTGCGGGTGCGCGCTTTTCTGGGCTGGGCTTCGATGTGGATTACGACGCTGGTTGTGTTTGCGATCGGAAACGCAGTCGCGATTGCGCTCAGTTTCTATTTGTGGCACAAAGGATTGATAACCATTGGAACGGTGTACATGATCTTTTATTACACGGAGCTGATGGCCAAACCGATTGAAAAAATCCGCACGCAGATGGAAGATTTGCAGAAAGCGGACGCCAGCATTGTCCGGGTGCGAGAACTGCTGCAGACGGAATCGGAAATCAAGGACGGCCCCGGCACGCCCATTCCGAAGGGAGCGCTGACGGTTCAATTTGAAGGCGTTCGCTTCGGGTATGACGATATAAGCTCTACGCTGGAAGATATCAGCTTTCGCCTGGAACCGGGGCAGGTGCTTGGCCTGCTTGGACGTACCGGCAGCGGCAAAACGACGCTCGCCCGGCTGCTGCTGCGCTTCTATGATCCGCAGGAAGGCAGCATCCGGCTCGGCGGCACGGAACTGCGCGACGCGAAGCTGCACGAGCTGCGCAGCCGCGTCGGCATGGTTACGCAGAACATCGAGATTTTCCAAGGGACGGTGCGCGACAACCTGACGTTTTTTGACGACATGGTCAGCGAAAAGCAAATCATGCAAGTGCTATCGGAGCTTGGGCTGGAGCGCTGGGTCGGCACGCTGCCGAACGGTTTGGAGACGATGCTGGAATCGGGCGGCGGAGGTTTGTCTGCGGGCGAAGCACAGCTGCTATCGTTCGCGAGGGTGTTTTTGTCCGATCCGGGCCTTGTCATTCTCGACGAAGCGTCTTCGCGTCTCGACCCGGCAACGGAGCAGCGCATTGAACTGGCGATCAGCCGGCTGCTGCAAGATCGCACCTGCATCATTATCGCTCACCGGCTAGCTACAATACAGCGGGCGGATCGCATTTTGATTCTCGACAACGGGCGGATCGCCGAGTACGGGGAACGGGTGCTCCTCGGAGCGGATGCCAGATCAAGGTACAGCCGAATGCTTCAGGTCGGAATGGAGGAAATGCTGGTATGACGACGTTCTCATTCTTATGGAAGCTGACCTGCTACCGGGCCGGGCGTTATTGGCTCAATGCGTTCGCCTGGACGTTGATTTATTTGGCGCCGATCTTGCCGGGGCTGTTGACGAAGCAGTTTTTCGACCTGCTGACGGGGCATTCGGCTTACGGCCTGGGCGTAGGCGCTCTGATCGCGCTATTGATCGGGGCGGCTATCGCTCGCTCCGCGCTGATCTTTTTCGGGTTCATTACCGACGTTCAGTTCCGGTTCCGCATCGGGGGGCTGCTGCGGAGGAACATGCTGAGTCATGTGCTCAAGGAACCTGGGGCCAAAGCGATTCCGTATTCGCCCGGGGAAGCAATCTCCTCGTTCCGCGACGACGTCGATCAGGTGGAAGAAACGGTCAGCTGGTCGGTGGACGCCTTCGGCATGACGATATTCGCCGCCGTCTCCTGCTTCATTCTGGTGCGGATCAATGCGGAGTTGACGCTGTGGGTGTTCTTGCCGCTCGTCGTCGTCGTTACGATTGCGCAGCTGTCTACGACGCTGCTGCAAAAATACCGCGCGGCAAGCCGCGAGGCGACGAGTCAAGTGACCGGCGCGATCAGCGAAATGTTCAGCACCGTGCAGTCGATCCAGGTAGCCGGTGCGGAAGATCGGGTGATCGGCCGCTTCAAGGCATTGAACGACCAACGACGGGAAGCGATGCTAAAAGACAAGCTGGTGAATTCCGTGCTTGACTCGATCTTCTCGAATGCAGTCAATATCGGGACAGGGCTCATCCTGCTGTTGGCCGCGAATTCGATGCGAAACGGCAGTTTTACCGTAGGCGACTTTGCCCTATTCGTTTATTATTTAACCTTCGTCACCCAATTTATCCAAAATTTTGGAAAATTTCTAACTTACTTCAAACAGTCCACCGTGGCGAAAGATCGGCTGCAGCAGCTGCTGCAAGGCGCTTCTCCGGAGAAACTGACGGAGTATCACCCGCTGCACCTGCGCGGGGCGCCCCCGGAGCCGGCCGCACCTTCAATGCGCGGAGAGGACCTGCTTGACCGGCTCGAGGTGCGCGGATTGACGTACCGCTATCCGGAAACCGGCCGCGGCGTCGAGGACGTCCAGCTGGAGCTGCCGCGCGGCTCGTTCACGGTCGTGACGGGCCGTGTCGGCTCCGGCAAGACGACGCTGGTGCGCGCGCTGCTCGGACTGCTCCCGATGCAGACGGGAGACATCCGCTGGAACGGGGTACGAGTCGACGCGCCCGGCGATTTCTTCATTCCGCCGCGCAGCGCCTACACGCCGCAAATTCCGCGGCTGTACAGCGATACGATGGAGAATAACATTTTGCTCGGGCTTCGCGCCGAGCCGGATCGCCTCGGGCAAGCGATCCGCGCCGCGGTGCTGGAAACCGACCTGGAGCGGCTGCCGCAGGGGCTCGAGACGGTCATCGGCCCGCGCGGCGTCAAGCTGTCCGGCGGTCAGGCGCAGCGTACGGCCGCGGCACGCATGTTCGTCCGCGAGGCGGAGCTGCTCGTGTTCGACGACTTGTCCAGCGCGCTGGACGTCGACACCGAGCGGAAGCTGTGGGAGCGCCTCGAGGAACAGCGGCAGGGGACGACCTGTCTCGTCGTCTCCCATCGCAAAGCGGCGCTTGCCCGGGCCGACCGGATCGTCGTTCTGAAGAACGGCCGCGTGGATGCCGCGGGCAAGTTGGAGGAGCTGCTGGAAACGAACGAGGAGCTGCGCAGCTTGTGGCACAAAGAAGACTAGCGGGAGCCAGCCGTCTATTTCCCGGGCAAGCGCACGCCTCGACAGCCTTCAACAAAAAAACGATCATGGCGGCAGCACTGCTGCCGTATGATCGTTTTTTTGTTTCCGTCCGTTTCAGCTGCCCGGAGGCTTATCGGTTACAGGCACTTTGACGATCCGCGATTGTCCTAGTACCTTCTTATTCGAATCAAGCACTTTCACTTGGATATCCAGACTTCCGGGAGCGGCAATTGATTCTTTCGGCAGCGACACGACCAGCGTGCCTTCGCTTTGCCACTGGGTCTCATAAGGCTTGCCGTTTATGAATGCGGTGCTGCCTTGTCCGAAACGTCCGCCGCTGATGTTCAGCAGCGTCTTGCCGAAAGCGCCGCCGCGTACGGGTACGGGCACCGTGTCGGGCGAAATTTTGTCGATTCTCGGATCGCCGTAGCCGAGAATATATTCGGACTCCGGCGGTGGCGGTGCCGTTCGTTCAGCCTCCATAATATGCGTTTGCCGCGCCTCGTACTCGTCCACGAGCCGTTTGTCGATCTGCATCGCTTCATAATGGTCCTCCGGCGGTATGATCGGCATTTTTTGCGACAGCTGATACAAGTAGTCCGTATAATCGCTGCCCTTGAGCTGTGCGGTATGTAAAATATAAGGGCTGAGAAACGAGGGGCTGATATGCAGTTCATCCTTCGCTTCGGGCGGCAAATAGTTGTTCCACACGAGCACGGGTACATGGTACATTTTTTCCAAAAACTCCGGATCGTCTTCGCCTGTGATGTACTTCGTGTCTTCGTATACGAAATATTGTTCGAGAGAGGGCAGATGATCTCCGAAAAATACGATGATCGTCGGCTCTTTCGATTGATTGTAATACGTCACAAGCTCCTGAAGCATGCGGTCGGCGCCCGACATCCCTTGGGCATACGTTTCTGCAATGCCGATCGTCGTATCCGATACGTTTCCTTGAACGGTGATCGTGTTACGCTTGAATTTCCCCGGCCAATAATGGTAATGATTTTCCATCGTGTCCGCGTAGATGAAATCCGGCCCTTCGTTTCGCTGACTTTCTTCAATAATCCGTCTTGCTACCGAATGGTCGCCCAAGTACGGACCGACATAATCATCAGGGTTAAAATATTCCTGGCTTATAAAGCGCGAAAACCCGAGGTACTTGTACACCTGCGACGAATTGGCGTACCAATGTTCAACCGGGCTGATCGCCGTCGTACGGTAGCCTTGGCTTGCCAAAATGCTCGAGAGCGAGGCCGTCGGCTGGTGGATGTATTTATCGTAAACAATCGCCCATTCGCGGAAAAAGCGCATGGAATGTCCGGTCAGCACTTCAAATTCGACATTGGCCGTGCCTCCTCCAAACTGGGGGGACAGCATGGTGCCATGCGTATACTGTTCCTGCAAAGAATGGAAAAACGGCGCCGGATCGCGGCTGAATTTTAGACCGGGCAGCCGGGTAATGTCCCAGAACGACTCGCTGAGCACGACGATAATGTTCGGCTGCCGCTTGTTGAGCTCCTCCTCCGTCCAGGTAGGTGGTTTCGGCACAATGACGGGCAGCGTAGGTTCATTCATAAGCAATTCGAATTCGGACGATTGTATCGTCAGAAGGACCATCGTCAAGATGGCCGTCAACATCAAACGGATGAGTTGCGGCATAAAACTCTCCTGTAGGTGTAAGCGTTTAATCGTATACTACTGTATTATATCATTCATGCTATCGTTGTCTACTTTATGGCATAATGGTAGAAAGGGCAGGTTGTCCGAATCGTTGCGTTACAGAGTCGGTACGGACGAAAGGTGCTGGGCTTTGATTAGATGATGGCAGCAAATTGACATAAAACAAACAAAACAATAAAATATCTATATATAACAAGATGAATGGTGGTTATGTTTAAATGAATCAAGATCATAATATCGATCCGTTATTCGTTTCCTCCATGCAGGAGTTGAAACGCGGGTACGGCTTGAGCGAAGAGAGCGACCGGTATTTTTGCTTGGTTTGCGGATATGAGACCGAGCAGGGCGTCATTTACGCGGCGCCCGACGGGTCGGGATACCGGGATGCCGAGAAGCAGATGAAGGAGCATATTGCGGCGGAGCACGGATCGATGTTTCATTATTTGCTGACGCTGGATAAAAAAAGAACCGGGCTTTCCCACCTGCAGCGGCAGCTGCTGCTGTTGTTCTATGAAGGCGTCAGCGACGCGGATGTTGTTCGCCGGACAGGGGCAGGCAGCGCATCGACGATTCGCAATCACCGGTTTGTTCTGCGGGAGAAAGAGAAGCAGGCGAGGCTGTTTCTGGCTCTGATGGAGCTGTTTCAGGAGAAGACCGGATCGGAAACCGACCGCGCTTCGAAAAGCAAAACGGCGAAGGGGCAGCATCCGGGAACGGTTGACGGTGAGGACGCACCGGAAGCGTCGGACGGGCCGCTTCAGCAGTGGCCGAACAAGGAAAGCAAGCGAAAAGAAATTGCCGGATCGCTGCAGCGCCGCTTTCGGCACGGAACCACGTACACGGAGCCGGAGGTCAACGCTATTTTGGAGCAAGTGTGGCCGGATTATGCCGTGCTGCGCCGGTATATGGTCGAATACGGTTACTTGCTGCGTAAGGATGATGGGAGCGCCTATTGGCTTCCGGACGAGAGCGGGATGAACGGCGTTGATGGCGTGGACGTCGTGAACGAACCCGATACGAGCAAGCAACGGCGCAAAGAGCTGATCGCTGCGTATGAGGAGAAGGAGCGGACGGGAGGCGTCTTTCTTCTTCGCAACAAGCGGAACGGCAAAATCGGAATCGGCTCGAATCCGAACATCGAAGGCGCCATCAACCGCATCAAATTCGAGCTTTCCATCGGGCGGCATCGGGATCCGTCGCTTCAGCAGGATTGGAACGACGGCGGGGAAGCGGGGTTTGAATTCGAGGTGCTGGAAAAGCTGAACGGCCGTGAAGGCAGCATGCAGGATGTGCGGAAGACGCTGGCCGGAATGGAAGCGACCTGGCTCGAGAAGCTTCACCCTTACGGCGAGCGGGGATATAACGGGAGCGCGGACAATAAGCAAAAAATATGACTTCTCCTGCATTAACCAATGGTAAAATCGTTACTGAGTTATAAGGGAGATGTTACTGTTAGGGTATTTACCTTCGGACTGAAAATGCGATATGATGAAGGTATTGGATTCATTTTCTAAAAAGTACAGCTTCTGAGGGGCTGCTAACCGGTTGCGGAGGGAAAGAAACTGGAAACATTCGCTTGTCTATATGTAATCCGGGGCGAACCGTTCCGTCCGGGCACTTGCCTGAATCTATCGGCGGACGAAACCGTTGTCGGCCGGGCATCGAATCATTTTTCGCCGGACTTCGCTTTTACGAACGCTTTTGTATCGCGGAAGCATTTTCTTATACGCAAGGAAGACGAGAAGGCTGTTCTGTATGACCTTGGGAGTACGCACGGCACCGAAATCAACGGGGAACGGGCCGTACCGAACAAGCCTTATCCGCTGCAGTCGTTCGATATTATTAAGTTGGCGAAAGGAATGACGGTGCTGCACTTTTCCTATATTTTCGCGGATCAGACGCTGGAATTCGAGCCGCTTAGCATTACGCAGCGTATCACGATTCCGGCAGAGCCGCTCAAGATTCATTGGGAGAAGCGCGAATGCGTGGTGGACGGCAAACGGATTGCGATGTCGGAGAAAGAATTCCTGTTGATTCAATTGTTGTACGATCGCGCAAACCGGCTGGTGCCTATCGAAGAAATCAAGCACAACGTATGGCCGGAGCGAACGACAGGAGCGGACGGCATGCCGGATGTAAGCATGGACGAGCTGAATGCGCTGGTTTATCGAATTCGCAAAAAATACGGCAAGGACACGTTTGTGATAAGCGCGGTCCGAGGCAGCGGTTATGTGCTGGAGATGGACTCCAAATAGCGAACTTCCGAAAGTGGGTACGATTGCATGCGATATATACAAGTGGAACCGGCCGGGGCGCTTCAAGGCTCCGTTCGAATTCCCGGCTCCAAGAACTCCTCGCTCGCTCTGCTTGCCGCATCTTGTCTCGCCGACGATGTGGTGACGCTGGAAGGCATTCCGGCCATCGACGATGTGAAGGTCGTCTCGCGCATCGCACGGGATATCGGCCTGGAACTGCGGCGAATGGAGAACGGCAATATCGTCATTGATCCGCGCTGGATACATAGCGCTGTCATCGATCCGGGGAAAGCAGCGGCGTATCGGGCGTCGTATTATTTTGCAGGAGCGCTGCTCGCCAAATTCGGCAGGGTTACGATCGGGTTTCCAGGCGGGGACGACTTCTCCTCCAGACCGATCGACCAACACGTCAAAGCGTTCCAGGCATTGGGCGCGAAAGTGGAATTTCGCGAAGATTATTACATGGTAGAAGCGGCGGAGCTTCGAGGCGCCGACATTTACTTCGATACGATTACGTCGGGGGCGACGATCAACAGTTTGCTCGCGGCGTGCAGGGCAAAAGGCAGGACGAATTTGTACAATGCGGCCGTCGACCCGGAAGTGGTCGATACGGCTACGCTGCTGAACCGGCTTGGCGCGCGCATCTTCGGCGCAGGAACGGACCGTATCCGTATCGAAGGCGTGCCGTACTTGACCGGCGGGGAACATGCCGTCATTCCGGACCGATTGATCGCCGGGACGTTCCTGATGGCGACCGGCATGAACGGCGGGCAGGTGACGGTGAAGGACATCATCCCCGAGCATCTCGGCTCATGCCTGGCCAAGCTGAAGGAAGTCGGATTGGGGATCGAAACCGATGAGAGCAGCATTACGGCTTACGGTCTTGGCCCCATTAAGGCGACGCGCATCCGCACATCGATGTACCCGGGGTTTGCGACCGACCTGCAGCAGCCGATGACGGCGCTGCTTACGCAGGCCAAAGGCAAGAGCATTGTCACCGAACGTGTATTTCCGAACCGGTTCAACCATGTGCCGCAGCTTCGCAGGATGGGGGCTGACGTAGAAGTGCGGAAAGAGACCGCCTTCATTCGAGGCGGCCGGCCGCTCGTCGGCGAATGGGTGCATGCGACGGACGTTCGTGCAGGCTTTTGTCTGGTGCTTGCCGGACTCGCAGCCGAAGGCGTCACACGCATAACCGGCGTAGAGCATTTGGAGCGAGGCTATGACGACTTGATCGACAGCTTCCGTACGCTTGGCGCGAATCTTTCGCTGATGGAACAGGAAACGGATCAGGATGGTCGTCCGGCGATCGGAATGAATGGATTTTAATATGAAAATAACGTTGTTACCGTACTCTCCTTGCGGAGGGTACGGTTTTTTTGGCTGCGGTCACTGGCCTTATCGGTCATGACATCGGACCGCCGGCTTATGGAAAAGGCAGGAAGTGGGCATAATGACATGCTGTAAGCGACATAACACAACAACTTCTGCTTGGATGGGAGCGTGGCTGCGTATGGAAAAAACGTATCTGATGGTGAAGCCGGACGGGGTTCAGCGGCATTTGATCGGCAAACTGGTGCAGCGTTTCGAGGAAAAAGGATTCCAGCTCATCGGTGCGAAGATGTTCCGGTTGACTCGGGAACAGGCTGAATACCATTATGAGGAGCATAAGGACAAGCCCTTTTTCGGGGAACTGGTGGCCTTTATTACTTCCGGACCGGTCTTTGGGATGGTGTGGCAGGGAGACAACATTGTGGCGCTCTCCAGGGCGATGATGGGCAAGACGAATCCGCTTGACGCGGCGCCGGGTACGATTCGAGGCGATTATGCGCTGAATACCGGCAATAACATTATTCACGGCTCCGATTCTCCGCAAAGCGCCGATCGGGAGATCTCCAACTTCTTCCGGCCGGAAGAGCTGATGACCGGCGATTATCCGGTCGGTCTGCCTCTCAATACTGTAACTGACAAGGTCATTCCGGTCCAATAGGCTGGAATGATTTTTTTTCGACGCACCCGAACGCCGTCTTTCGTTTCTGCATTTTCTGATGTAAAGCTTGCTTGACATAATTGAAAATGTAAAGTAACCTTTACGTAAAGCTGGCTTTACATTGGTGGCGGGCAAGACGAAGGAGGGAAGGAATGAACAACCGCTTTTAAGAGATGAGAGCGCGTAGAAATTGGACCCAGGAGCAGCTCTCGGAAAGGATTGGCGTTTCGAGACAAACCGTCATTTCCATCGAATCAGGCCGGTACAATCCTTCATTGGAGTTGGCCTTCAAGATCGCCAGGGCGTTCCAGAGCACGATTGAAGAGCTTTTCATTTTCGAAGGGGAGTGATCGAATGGTTACGGATTTTTGGGCATGGTTCGGTTTGTTGGGCGGAGCATTGATGGGTTTTCTCGGCTGGTGGGGAGGACGGCGCGCCATCCAAGGGAAGCGCGGGCTGGATGAACGATATGTGCGTGTATGGGAGCGGGCCCGGGCGAAAAGCTGGATCCTCACTTTATTCGGGATCTATGCTCTTTTTCTCGCGTTGTTTCTAGGCGTACCGCTGACCGCGGCGCCGGTACTCGGCATTATGCTGGTCGTTCATATGGCCGGGTGGGCTCTGCTCGGCACTTATTATTTGCTCCGAAGCTAGGCGATCAGCGCACACACTGCATCCTCCTGTATTTTCCAAGTTCAATATGGAACCGATGTTCCGACATGTTGTAACGTGATTTGAACTTTCCGCGAAAATTGGGTACATTGGAATGTAGATTGTTCCATGTTTCCGCTAAAGGAGAGAGATGAATGCGAGATCCAAGACTTAAACAGTTTGCGCACAATTTGGTGAGGTACTCCGTTGACCTGCAGCCGGGAGAAAATATTTTGATCGAAATGATCGGGCTTCGCGATCATGAATTGACCAAGTGTCTAATAGAAGAAGTGTATGCAGCCGGCGGTCACCCGTTCATCGAATTTCGCGATCCTTCGGTGACGCGCGCCCTAATGTTTGGCGGTACGAAGGAACTGTTCCAGCGCATGGCGGATATCGAGCTGAACCGGATGAAGAAGATGCAGGCGTATTTGGCCGTTCGCAGCGGCGAGAACATTACCGAGACGTCCGACGTGCCGGATGAGCAGATGAAGCTGTACATTACAGAGTACCAGCGCCCGGTGATCGACCAGAGAGTCAATCATACGAAGTGGTGCATTATGCGCTATCCGAACGGCTCGATGGCGCAGCTTGCGAATACGAGCACCGAAGCGTTCGAGGACTTTTATTTCCAGGTGTGCAATCTCGATTACAGCAAAATGTCGAAGGCGATGGATGCGCTCGTTTCTTTGATGGAGCGTACGGATCGGGTGCGCTTGGTCAGCCCGGGTACGGATTTGAGCTTCTCCATCAAAGACATTCCGGCGATCAAATGCGCAGGCAAAAACAATATTCCGGATGGCGAAGTATTCACGGCACCGGTCAAACTTTCGGTGAACGGCGTCATTTCCTATAACGCGCCTACTATATACAACGGCTTTTCGTTTGAAAACATCGTGCTGCGCTTCGAGAACGGCAAAATCGTCGAAGCGACCGGCAACGACACGTCGCGGCTCAATAACATTTTGGACACCGACGACGGTTCGCGCTTTATCGGGGAATTTGCGATCGGCGTCAATCCGTACATCAAGAAGCCGATGAAAGATATATTGTTCGACGAAAAAATCGACGGCAGCATCCATTTCACGCCGGGCAACGCGTATACCGATGCGGACAACGGCAACCGCTCCTCCGTTCATTGGGACATGGTGCTCATTCAACGGCCGGAGTATGGCGGAGGCGAAATTTATTTCGACGATGTGCTGATTCGCAAGGACGGCAAGTTCGTCATTCCGGAGCTCGAACAGTTGAACCCGGAAAATTTAATCTAAGGTTCAAAAAGTAACGCGCGGTTACGTACCGAAAGTTTTGCGGTATTGCAGCGGCGACATGCCGCTGACGGACTTGAAGACGCGGCCGAAATGCGTTCCGCTGTCGAACCCGACCTGTTCCGCTACGCCCGATACGGGCAGCTGCGTCGATTGCAGCAGCTTTTGCGCCTCGTGGACCCGCAGCCGTTGAATGTATTCGATTAAGGTAAAGCCCGTCGCCTCCTTGAAAATACGGCAAAGGTAATACGGACTGATGTGAAAATGCTCGGATATTCCTTTGAGCGACAACGGCTCAGGGTAATGCTCGTTAATATGTTTGACCATATCGGAAACTTTGCGGTGCAAGGTCGTGGGATGGTCGGCGCGCTCCCATCCTTGTTCCGCCGACTGTTTGGAAACATAACGATACAGCCATAACAAGAGCTCGGTCATCAGCAGCTTTATGCAGCCTTCTGATCCGGGCTCTTTGTTGTCCTGCTCGGTGAGCATCGCTGCGATCAACTGCTGTACGTGGGCCTGATCGCGGCCCTCCGGCCGGATAACCGGGCTGACGCCGAACGCGGACAGCGCGTCGACGTCGAGCTCGGCCAGCATTTGCGAGAGCCATGACGGCTTGAAGTTGATCAGCACCCGTTCGTGATGCGGGCTGTACGCTTCGGTCGTCTTGTGCAGCACCATCGGCTCGATCAATACAAGTTCGCCTTCGCGGACGAGGTATGAACGGTCTTTAATGAAATAATAGCGGCTTCCCGCTTTCAAATAATAGATTTCATACGAATCGTGCGCATGATTTTGCGGCATGTTGAAGCTGCCTGAACGCGATGCGTGTTCAAGCAAATACGGTTTTTTCGGCGGACGGTTCGGTTCGGTTTGAGTCATGCGCAAAACGCCTCCCCTTTCAAGATAGATCGATAGGGCAATATTTGTAGAAAAAATAAAAATGTAAGCAATTTATGTGCTGTTTACATGTATATATTGCGATATACTGCCACTATACCATACTCTTGAGGAGGATCAACAGATGTCTAGACGAAAAACTTATGCCCTGGTCGGTACAGGAGGACGAGCATCGTTTTTTTATAAAGCGCTTGTCAGCACGTTCAAAGAAACTTCGCAGCTCATCGCGTTTTGCGACGTGAATCAGACGCGGATGGACCATGCGAACAAGGTGATCGGAGAGCTTGGCGCAGAGCCGGTGCCTACGTTCAAAGCGCACGAATTCGACCGAATGATCGAGGAGATGAAACCGGACACGGTCATCGTCACTTCCGTGGACCGTACGCATCATAAATATATTATCCGCGCAATGCAGCTCGGCTGCGACGTCATTACGGAAAAGCCGATGACCGTCGACGAAGAGAAGTGCCAGGCGATTCTCGACGCCGTCAAAGAAACGGGACAAAACCTTCGGGTGACGTTCAACTACCGCTATTCGCCGCACAATACGAAAATCCGCGAGCTGATCATGGACGGCACGATCGGAGACGTGCACTCGGTCCATTTCGAATGGCTGCTGAACACGAAGCACGGCGCAGACTATTTCCGCCGCTGGCACCGCGACAAACGCAACAGCGGGGGGCTGCTCGTACATAAATCGACGCACCATTTCGATTTGGTGAACTTTTGGCTCGGCACCCAACCGAAAACCGTATTCGCCCTCGGCGATCTGATGTTCTACGGTCGGGAGAACGCGGAGAAGCGAGGCGTGACGGAATTTTATTCCCGTGCTTACGGCAGCAAGGCAGCGGAGAACGATCATTTTGCGCTGCATATGGACAAAAACCCGAACCTCAAAGCGATGTATTTGGACGCGGAGCATGAGGACGGCTATTTCCGCGACCAAAGCGTATTCGGCGACGGCATTAACATCGAAGATACGATGGGCGTGATGGTAAGGTACGAAAATAAGGCATTATTAACGTACAACTTGTATGCTTATGCGCCATGGGAAGGTTTCCGCGTGGCGTTCAACGGCACGAAAGGCCGGATCGAAATGGATGTCGTCGAGGCTTCGTATGTGAACTCGGGCGGCGATCAGGCGCTGGAAGGCGCCGTTAAAGGGAAGAAAATTCTCGTTCATCCGATTTTCGAGCCGCCTTATGAGGTAAAGGTGGAGGAGAAAAAGGGCGGACACGGCGGCGGCGACCCTGTTCTGCTGAACGACTTGTTCGGCACGCCGGACTACGACCGCTTTAACCGGGCCGCATCCCATGTGGATGGCGCCATGTCGATTCTGACAGGCATCGCGGGCAATCGATCGATCCGAACCGGGCTGCCGGTTCAAGTGGCCGATCTCGTCCGTTTCTAGTCGAGTAGCTGTCGGAAGACGGCAATAAACCATAGGCTTAAGAAGACCCAAACAAGCGTCAATTTGGAAACATAACGGTTTGAGGTTGACAAATACCGGTTCAAGACTATCCTTAAAAAGAGGAGACTTGATCCGGTATTTATTTTGTCATCTTACACGTTTGGAGCGGAAAAGAGGTCCTGACATCATGGGGAAGCTGCTGGAGACGATCATCGTCACCTTCCTGGGAGGAATACTATTTAGTTTGTTGCACTTGCCGCTGAGTTGGATGCTCGGTCCGCTGACGGCGGTGCTGCTGTGGCAGGGTTTTACGAAGCGGACGCTGGCATGGCCCGTCGGCTTGCGTAACGGCGGGCTGGTGCTGCTCGGCTACAGCATGGGGCTTGCGTTCACGGCGGAGAGCGCGCGGCAAATCGTGACGCAGCTGCCGTCCATGCTTGCGGCGACCGTGCTGACCATCGGATTCAGCGTGCTGTCGGCGTATGCGATATCGCGCAGGAGTGGGATCAGCTTGCCGAGCGGCATCATCGGCAGCATCCCTGGCGGTCTCTCGCAGATGGTCGTGCTGAGCGAAGAGATCGAGAACGCCGACCAAACCGTCGTCGCCTTCATGCAGACGATCCGGCTGCTGAGCGTCATTTTCGTCGTGCCTTTCTTGGCCGTGCACGGGCTGGCCGGCGGCGCAGCGACAGGCGCCTTGCCGCCGCAAACCGGTGCCGCCATCTTCGCCTCTATCTCATGGTGGACGGCCATCTTGATCGCCGCGCTCGTTCTTGCGGCAGCGTGGCTCGCCGTGAAGCTGAAGCTGCCGACGCCGTGGTTCCTCGGCCCGATCACCGTCGCGGCCGTACTGACGATTTGCGGCTGGGCTCCGCCGCACCTGCCGTCGCCGCTCATTCTCGCGGCGCAGTGGAGCCTCGGCATTTATCTGGGCCTCGGCATCAAATTCAGCGCGCTCGCCGGTTGGCGGCGGCTGCTGCCGTACTCGCTCGCCGGCGGCGTGGCCATCGTTGCCTTCTCGCTCGCACTGTCGTTCGGCTTCAGTCTCATTCAGCCGATCTCCGTCGTCACTGCCTTTCTCAGTACTTCGCCTGGCGGCATGACGGAAATGGGCGTGACCGCGTCGGCCGTCCATGCGGACGTGTCCATGGTCGTCGCCTACCAGATGTTTCGCATTTTGTTTATCTTGTTCATCGTGCCGTACTTCCTGCGATGGGCGCTGAAGGGACGTCTCAAGACAGGGGAGAGCTGACTATAGAAGGGGGAGCGCCGGGCCCAATATAATAGGCTGCTCTTCTCCTTGCCTTATGGCTCGAAATGTGGTATTCTAAAACAGTCATATCTTAGAGACCTGATTCACTTGTTGTAAAGGGTTATCATTTGAGTGATGGAACCTTTTACAATGTGTGAATTTTTTATTTGCTAACCAAATAAAAAAACATATTAATTTAAATTTTTGGAGGTAATTCCATGCAAACAGGTACAGTAAAATGGTTTAACGCAGAGAAAGGCTTCGGCTTTATCGAAGTAGAAGGCGGCAAAGACGTATTCGTACATTTCAGCGCGATCACAGGCGACGGCTTCAAATCACTTGACGAAGGTCAACGCGTTCAATTCGACGTGGTTCAAGGCAATCGCGGACCGCAAGCGGAGAACGTTGTAAAGCTGTAATTCGACAAGTGAAAAGCTGCCCTTAACGAGGTTAGGGGCAGCTTTTTCTTTTAGCGCAAAAAGGAGGGGTACGCATGAATTTTCGGAAAAAATCAGCGGAGGAGCTTCCTCAGGAGGACACCGCGATTTGGTATTGTCAAACGGAAGGTTGCAAAGGCTGGATGAGGGACAATTTCGCTTTTGAAAATGCGCCGGTTTGCTGGCAATGCCATGCTCCGATGGTCCGCGGCATGAAGATGCTTCCATTGCTCGTTAACACGAACTCCGATCAGAAATCGCTAAAGAAAGGCACGCAAATTTCATAACGACGATATGTATCATAATGATAAATATTCCAATTGCATATGCTCCGCCGCCGGGTGTGCTGAGGATTCGTCCACCAGGATGGAGCGCCGAACTACCGGCAAATGATGAGGCCGTGTACCCCAGGTACGCGGCCTATACGTTTAACAAGAGTAAAATAATCGACGTCAAACCGAAGCACGTGTTAATCAAACATAGAAACAGCACGACTTGTTTCGGGCTCAGCCCGGTGCGCAGCAGCCGGTAATGCGCCTGGCTCGCGTCTGCCTGATAGATCGGCTTTCCGTTCAGCAGCCGTTTGACGACGACGAACAAATTATCGAAGATCGGCACGCCGAGCGCCAAAATCGGGATGAGCAGCGACAGCACCGTCGCCTGCTTGAATGCGCCGTCAAGCGCGATAACGCCGAGCAGGAAGCCGAATAGCGTCGCCCCCGCATCGCCCATGAACACTTTCGCCGGCGGTTTGTTATAACGCAAATACGCAAGAGCCGCCCCGACGAGAATGATCGCCATCATCGCCGATTCCGACTGCCCTTTGGCTGCCGCCACGATGAACAGCGTCACAGCCGCAATCGCCGACAAACCTCCCGCCAGTCCGTCCATGCCATCGGAGAAGTTAATGACGGTGGTCACCCCGAAAATCCACGTGACCGTCAAGAAAAACTGCAGCCATACCGGCAGCAAAATATCTTGTCCCGTAAACGGATTGTTAAATCCGTAAAACACGATACCGGAATAGTACACAATAACGGCAGCGGAAAGCTGCACGACGAACTTCGGAAGCGCGGGAAATTCCTTGCCGTGCGTCTTGTACCAATCGTCGATCGTACCGATCGCCAAAATGAGAAGCGAGCCGCACAGAAGGCCGAGCGTCTGTTTCCAATCGTCCTTGATAAAAGCGAGATTCGTGCATACGATCCCGAGGAAGATGGCGAAACCCGCAGTCAAAGGAATCGGCTCCCGGTGCAGCTTCCGTTCGACATCTTGTTTGGGCTTGTCCACAAAATCGATGCGAAACGCCAATTTTCGCAACGGAGGTATAAGAAACAGCACAATCAGAAAGGACATCAGAAAAGCGGCGAAATAAATAATAACAATCCCTCCATACAGAGCCCTATGAATTGGAAACGCGATAACAAAAGTATATCACAGGCGCACAGCGATTCAAGAAGTTTACAGCAAGATATCAGTGTTTCGTCAGTATAGACGAATTCCCGGGCTCAGCGGTTCAATTTCCGGTATTCCAGCGGCGTCAGGCGCGCCAGCTTCTTGAACATGCGGCCGAAGTGGGCGATATTCTCGAAGCCGACGCTATCTGCGATTTCGATGATTTTCATATTCGTTTCCTTGAGCAGCCGCTGCGCCTCCTTGATTCGTGTCGTATTGACATACTCGACGAAGGTGAAGCCGGTCACTTCGCGGAAGGCGCGGCTCAAATAAAACGGACTCATGTAAAATCGTTCCGACAATCCCGCCAGCGTCAACGGCTCGTGGAAGCTGCCATTGATATGGCGTACGACTTCGGAAATTTTTTTGTGCATCGGGCTCCGGTGCTCGAAAGATACCGTTTCCTGCCGTTCCGAACATCGTCCCGCGAACAGCAGCAGCTCCATCAGGAGCAGCTTCACGTACGTTTCATAACCCGTTGCTTTTTCTTTCAGCTCTAGGGTCATCCGCTTCAGAATTTGTTGAACGAACAACTGGTCCTGCAGCTTCAACCGGAATACGTGCGACGGGTGCTGGAAAGCCGCAAACAACGCAGGCGTATACAGCGGATGATCGCTGCCGAGAAACCGGTCGCTGAAGTTGATGACAACTCGCTCATGGCCGGGCTCGCCGACATCCGACGTTTTGTGCAGGTCGAGCTTGTTGATGAATACCAAATCGCCCGGTGAGATTAAATAGGACCGGTCCTTGATAAAGTAGGTTCGCTGGCCGGTTATTAAATAGTATACCTCGTATGTTCCGTGAAAATGATTCGTCCGTTCGAACGGTTCCGTTCGTTTGACATGCTGTATATAAAAGTCGTCTTCTTCCGCGCCGTAATTCAGTTCTATCGTTTCGCTCATTCGCGTGGTCTCCTTTGCACATCATCCGAAGTTTCCGCTTTACTATCCCTATTGTAGCAGAACGCCTTCCAGCTTTACAGCAAAATATGCATAGGTAATATAAAATAGAGCAAGATCGGTAGAGAAACTAAACTATTATTGCGATATGATGATAGAGGTGATAATAAACTTAGGAGGTCTCGCTCATGGGTAAGTTCCAACCGATCGCAGAAGCGTTAATCGCAGGCACGCTTTCGAATGTAAACGGCAGCGGTGTGAAAGTATATGAACCATCATTGGAAACGTCCGGTGAAACGAAGCTGGTCATGGTAAAAGACTTGGACAGCCATGTCAAATATATTGCAGCCGTCGGGAAAGGTCCGCTCTACGATGCGCTGCACGGCGAAGTACAGGACGGGGCAAAATTGTGTCCGCTTTCACATGAAAACCGTCTCGTATTAAACCGATACTTCGAATATACGGTGCCGCGCGCATTCGGTACGCAGATCGCAACGATCGGTCTCGGCGACCGTCTGGGCATCGCGTCCCCGGGTCATATTCGTACCGTAAGAGGCCGGAATGTTCGACCGATTTTGGCGCAGCAAAGCATCCGCGAGCTGAACCTGACCGGGCGCGACTACAAGCAGGTCGTAGACGCCGCGTGCTACGCCGCATTCCAGGAAGGATACAAGGACGGCTTCGGCGCGGACGGCGACCACTTGAAAGTGGAGGCCGACATCGAGTTGGCGCTAGGTCTCGGCTTTACGATGCTGACGCTCGACTGCTCGGAGAAAATCGACAACAACGTGGAAGGCACATCCGCCGCAGAGCAAGAAGCGAAGTACGCGCAGCTGCCGGAATCCGTTCGCAGCCATTACGAGTCCCGCTACCTGAATCAGACGTTCCCGGTAGCCGGCTCGACGATCGCGTTCGACCGCGAGACGCTGATCAAAAACGTACTGATCTATGCAGCGGCCATCGACTTCATGGAGCATATTTATGTAACGTACATTAAAAACGCAGAGCGTGAGGTCGACTTCGAAATCTCGATCGACGAGACGATGACGCCGACAGCGCCGGAATCCCACTTCTTCGTAGCCAAAGAGCTGTACAGCCGCGGCTTGACCATTTACAGCATGGCGCCTCGTTTCTGCGGCGAATTCCAGAAGGGCATCGACTATATCGGCGATATCGCCCAGTTCGAGAAAGAGCTTGTCATTCATGCGGGCATTGCCGACGATTTCGGTTACAAGCTGAGCATTCATTCGGGCAGCGACAAGTTCAGCGTGTTCCCGATTATCGGTAAATATACGAAAGGCCGCTTCCATGTAAAAACAGCCGGCACCAACTGGCTCGAAGCCGTTCGTACGGTTGCGAAAGTAAAGCCGTCCCTGTACCGCAGCATGCATCAATATGCACTGGAGCATTTCGAAGAAGCGACCGCTTACTATCATGTTACAACCGATCTGAGCAAAATCGCTCCGCTCGATCAAGTGGCCGACGCCGATTTGGCCGACACATACATGAATGAGGACAATGCGCGCCAGCTGATTCATATCACTTACGGCATTTTGCTGCAAGCGAAGGACGCGCAAGGAAATTCGCTGTTCAAGGACGAGTTTTTCCGCACGCTCAGCGAGCAGGAAGAAGCATATGCGCAATCGTTGATCTCGCATATCGGCAAACATTTGGATTTGCTCGGTAAATAAATCAAGGTTCCGCTCCAAGCGGCATGAACGCAGCTGCATTGCCGTTCTGATGCTTATTATGAAAAGGAAGGTGCCCCGATGAAAAAGTTTCTGGACGACAACTTTTTGCTGAAAAACAACACGGCGGAGAAGCTGTACCACGAATACGCGAAGCAAATGCCGATTATCGATTATCATTGTCATTTGAGCCCGCAGGAAATTTACGAGAACAAGCGGTTTAAAAACATTACCGAAGCATGGCTGTACGGCGATCACTACAAATGGCGTGTGATGAGAGCGAACGGCGCGGAAGAAAAGTACGTGACCGGCGGCGACGGGGCGAGCGATTACGACCGTTTCCTGGCCTGGGCGAAAACCGTGCCGATGACGATCGGAAACCCGCTGTATCATTGGTCCCATCTGGAACTTCAACGTTTCTTCGGCGTCTACGATCTGATCAATGAAAAGAACGCGCCGGCGATTTGGGAAAAAGTGAATGCGCAGCTCGGCGGCGAAGGATTTGCCGCTCGCGACTTGATCACGAAGTCGGGCGTGAAGGTCGTCTGCACCACGGATGACCCGACCGACTCGCTCGAATACCATATCAAGATCAAGGACATCGTAGGCTTCGACTGCAAGGTTCTGCCTTCGTTCCGTCCGGACAAAGGGCTTGAGATCAACCGGTCTACGTTCTTGCCTTGGGTGGAGAAGCTTGGGGAAGTGGCTGGCGGCAAAATTAGCAGCTACGACGAGCTGCTGACGGCATTGGAATCGCGCGTACGGTTTTTCCATTCCGTCGGCGGACGCGTATCCGACCATGCGCTGGATTATGTCGCGTATGCGGAGACTACCCAAGCGGATGCCGCGGCGATTTTTGACAAAGCGCTGCAAGGCGGAACGGTTAGCCTCGAGGAGGAAAAGCAATACAAGACGTATACGCTGACGTTCCTGGGCAAGCTGTACGCCGAACTCGGCTGGGCGATGCAGTTCCACATCAACGCGCACCGGAACAACAATACGCGGATGTTCGGCAAGCTCGGACCGGATACCGGTTACGATTCGATCAACGACAGCTTGATCGCGCAGCCGCTGGTTCGCCTGCTGGATGCGCTTGACGCCGAAGACGCGCTGCCGAAGACGATTTTATACTCGCTGAACCCGAAAGACAACTATGTGCTCGGCACGATCATCGGCAGCTATCAGGGCGGCGGCGTTGCAGGAAAAATCCAGTTCGGTTCCGCCTGGTGGTTCAACGATACGCTCGACGGTATGCTGGATCAGATGAAAGCGCTGGCGAATCTGGGCCTTCTCAGCCGTTTCGTCGGCATGCTGACCGACTCCCGGAGCTTCTTGTCCTACACGAGACACGAGTATTTCCGCAGATTATTGTGCAATCTGATCGGCGAATGGGTGGAAAACGGCGAAGCGCCGGACGATATGGAGCTGCTCGGAGGAATCGTTCAAGCGATCTCGTACAACAACGCAAAGGAATATTTCGATTTCGGCCTGTAAGCTTCACTCATAAGGAAGACCCGCTTGGCATAATCCGCCAGCGGGTCTTCTTGCGTTTTATTTCTTTCTTTGTCCGTTTCGTTGACCACCTCGTTGACCACTTCGTTGCCCGCTGCTTTGGCTGCCTTGACCAAAGTGTCCGCCGCCATGATGACCCGGATATGGCCCGTGCTGACCGCCGGGATAGTGGCCGGGATAACCGGGATGACCATGATGACCATGATGACCAGGATGATAGCCGGGATAACCCGGATAATAGTGACCGTGATGATGCGGGAAATAAGGATAGTGATGCGGATAGTGCGGGTATGGATAATGATGATAGGGCGGATAGTATCCGGAAGGATACTGGTAAGAACGGGTTTCTTCTTTGCTCATGTACGTCTCCCTCTCAGCTCATAGTTGTGGGGTATTGATACAACAGACTATGCGCTGCGCCAAATCCGGGATACTAATCCAGATAAAATAGGCGATGGGAGGATCGAGTTTTCTATCGCTTGCGGCAAACGTATACGAAAGCGGGCGGAATATTCATAGGGACGAAATGGATCTCTTGAATGTCGAACAGGTCCGAGAGCTGCTTTTTCATTTGCTTCGAATATTGAAAAGCGATAAACAGGCCGTCCTTTTTCAAGTTATCGTGAATCTGCTTCATGAGCACGTCCCGGAGTTCCTGCGGAAAATTAAAGAAAGGCAGTCCGCTGAGAATGCAGTCAAGCGATTCGATTCCTTCTTTGCGGAGGACGACGTCAATCTGGCTGGCTTCGCCGTAGCACGGAAATTCCGGGTAACGGGCGGCAATTTGCGATTGGAGATGAGCTTCCTTTTCGAACAGCAGCACTTTGGTTCCGGGTCTTCTCGCTTGCGCGATATATCGGGTTAACGCCCCAGTACCGCAGCCCAGCTCCGCCACGTTTTGGACTTGATCCCAGGGTACGGCATGAATCATTTTTTTGCATAAAAACGAAGAGCTAGGGGTAACGCTTCCAATTTGTTTGGGCGAACTTAGAAATTTGTATAGGAAAAGGAATTTTTCTTGAATGGTCGTATTCTGATCCATGCCTATGCTCCTAACGCTTCTATTTTTTCGTATTTATATTCATAATATCATAGAATTTAAATATTTCCTAAAAAAAACCATCGTCACGGCGAACGACTTGCAGACATGCCATCAGGACCAAACAATCGGCAGCATTCCGGGATTAACAGTGCTGTCATTGACCGGATTGCGTCATGCCGTTTGACATATGATTCGTAACGCTTGGCGGCTTTTTGTACCTTAGGCGACTGGGAATACTTGACGACCGCCAGCAGCCTGGAACAGCCGGTCGTCTTTTGCACAATTCCCATTGGCAGGAGCGGTTTCATTTGCTAGACTTGCAGAAGAGAACGATAGAAAAATAAGTTAATTATGGAATATTTCAAGCTGCGAGGAGGAAGCAAGGATGACCCTGGAGGGAATCTTTCGCTGGAAAAAAAGTGGGAAGACGTTCGCGTGGATGGTCGCCGTAATGATGCTTGCCGCCGGTTGCGGGGGGGCGCCGCCGGCATCGTCAACCGGAACGGCGGGAAAGGCCGAAGCGCAGGCCGCAGTTTCCCCGGGGGCCGCCAAGCCCGGTTCGGATGCAGGCAAGCAGACGGCCGCGGAGGAGAAGCCATTTCGATTCGTCGTCATGGGCGATAGCCGCGGGTCCTCGAACGGGACGAACGAAAAGACGATTCGCGCGCTGCTCGATAAAGTGAAGTCGTTGACGCCGCCTCCAAGCTTCATGTTATTTACCGGGGATCAAGTAACCGGAGGCTCGGATGTTGCGGGGCAGCTGGAATCCTGGAAAAATATCGTCGACGATTATATGCCCATGACTTCGGTGTATCCTACGCTCGGCAATCACGAGCATAATGAGAAGGTGTTTACGGAAGCGTTCCCGGCGCTGCCGAAGGAACAGCTTCCAGGATTCGGGAAGACCGTCTATTCATTCGATTATGAGAACGCGCGGTTCATTACGCTCAATTCCGACCGCAGAAACGAAGCCAAAGCTTACGCCATCGACGGAGAGCAGCTTGCGTGGCTCGAGCAGCAGCTGAAAACGGCGGGAAAACGCCACATTTTTGTGCAGTTTCACGTGCCTGCCTATCCGGTCGGGGCGCATCTCGGCGATTCGCTGGACAGAGACCCGGCTTCCCGCGACGCGTTGTGGGCGCTGTTTGACCGCTATAAGGTGACGACCGTACTGGTAGGACACGAGCATAATTATAACCGGAGAAAAGTTGACAGCGCTTTTGACGGCAACGGGTTTCATTTTGAAAACACGATCTTCCAAGTCACGCTAGGCGGAGCCGGGGCGCCGCTTACTTCCGCAGGGAAAGAAACGAAGCAGGTCGTCATCGGTCCGAAAGCGAGTTACCATTACATGGTCGTGGACGTGAAAGGCGGTCAAGCGCTCCATAAAGTGTATGACCTGCAGGGGAACGAGATCGACTCGTTCGCGGTCGAGCGATGAGCGGTCCTGAAACGAAGAAGGACAGACCCTTCTACAAGGACGTGGCCGTGGCGCAAGGCATGATGGCGTTATTGTTTTTTTTGCTCGTTCCGCTCGTCAACATTTTCGGGCCCGGCTACCAGCGGACGGCCTCGATGCTCCACGGCTTGGGGGCCGCGCTGACGATGCTGCTCTCGACGTATGCGATGCATGCCTATTACGGGTACGCCAAAGGGAACGCCGCAGCAAAAACGAAGCTGCAAAACAGGCTGCTGTTGACCAACGTGCTGACCCTATGCACCATCGTAGCGGCCAATTGGCTGTATGCCGACTATCAGGCGCCGGACGGGGCCTCGGAATGGCTTAAGCTGCACGCTCCCGCCGGACACTGGGTTCTCATGGAATACAAAGAGTTTGTCGCGCTGATGGCGTTTCCGTTCGGCACGGCGGCCAGCGTGCTGCTGTGGCGTATGCCGGAAACTTCCGGAGGCGAGGCGGAAGTATTCCGTTATATCATCGGAATGCTGCTCACCTTGCTTTGGTTTTGTTTGTTGGTCGGGTTTGCGTTCGGGCTCATGCTCGCTAAATGGAAAATGGTATAACAGTTCGCGGCAGGAGGAATGCGGTCTTGAAGCACCGGAAATGGAACAAACGAAGCCGGGATGCAGGAAAACAAGTGATGGAGGAATCCGGCGATACGGAAGGAGCGGCGAGTTTGCGCAGGAGCGCCGATCACGGTGCAAAGCTGCGCCGTTCCGGGGAAGTGGTCGCCGCGCTACTGTCGCTTGTTTTCGCCATGGCGGCGCTGACGGGCGCGCATTGGTGGAGCGCCGCCGATCCCGGCCGAGCGAATATGACGCTGTTACGCTACAGCTCCTGGCTGCCGAACGGATGGCGCATTGGGCCTTACGGCGGGAAGGAACTGGTTGCATTAGCCGTTTGGCTGGGCAGTTGGTCGCTGCTGCTGCTGCTCTTTGGGAGGCATCGATTTTCGCTTAAGCCTTGGATGTACGTTTTTCTCGCCGGCGTATTTGTACTTCTGCTGCTGCTATGGCCTCCGGTATATCACCGGATCTACGGCTGGCCGGTGTAGGGGGATGTTATGGCGAACAAATATGTAATGACGACATTGTTGGTACTGCTCTTTATAGGTCTTGGAGTATCGCTTGGCTTGTCCCGACCTCCGGTTCAGGGCATAGCGGAACGAGACACGTCCGGGGGGAAAGCCTGGACGTTCGGATACATCGGCGGTACGTCGGCCGAAGCCTTGAACGAGCTGATGGCCCGGCTGCCGCAGTTGCCTTTCGTTGCCGGAGCGGCGCAGCTCTCGGTGACAGGCGATGTCTCCGCGGCGAAACCGGCGCCGCGCAGCTTTTTCCCCGTGCCGGCCGCCGGCTGGTCCGCGGCAGATAACGCGGCGCGGTTTCCGCATATCCCGGAAGACCAGCTGCCGGGATACGGCCGATCCGCTTACTTCGTCGATTTCGGCGAAGCGCGGTTCTGGTTTATGGATGCGGGGCGGCTGGCGTCGGAGCCAACGGTACAGCTCGAATGGCTGAAGCGGACAGCCGAGGTGAATCCGCAGACGCATCGGATCGTGCTGCTGGCGCAGGAGCCGGGGCAGCCGGAACTATGGCAAGGGCTCGCGGAAAGCGGCGTCGATCTGGTACTGATCGGCCCGCGCCTGTACGCGCCCGAGTCTGCAGTAACCGAGCGGCCGGCGGCCGGTTACCGCAGCTCCGCCCACCGCGGGTGGGCGGAATGGACCGTGAGCAGCGGCGGCGCCGCGACGACACCGCTGCTCACGATTGACGGCCGCGGCAGCCGCCTCGCGGCCGCGGTGCACGGCTCAGCCAGCCGCGAGGCGGGCCGGCTGGCGCTGGACGCCGCCGGGCTGCGCCATACGGCGGCGGTGCAGGAGCGGGCGCCGGTGGCCATCGGTGCCACGTGGCGTTACCGCGCGGGCAGTGCCGCGGTGCGCGCCGTTGTTCCGCCGCAGCTCGACCCTGCGGGCGAGCGGCCGATTGAGGGGCGCTTTACGCTGCCGCCCGGCGATTGGCGCAGTCCGGCGTATGAAGACGCGGACTGGACATGGGCTCCCTCGCCGTTCGGGCGGTCGCGGAAGGGCGCGGAGCGCAGCGGCATTCGCACGGCGCTGCCCGCGCAGCCGGAATCGCCGGCGTACTACTTCCGCAAGACGTTCGTCTTGGAGGAAGATCCGGCGAACTATTCGGATTGGCAGCTGCATCTCGCTTTCGAAGACGGATTTATCGCTTATTTGAACGGCACGGAAGTGGCGCGCGACTCGATCCGCGAAGGGCTGGTCGACTACCGGTCTCTCGCGTCGCCGCATGAGAATGCAGGATTTGAAACTTATGCTTTGACCGGTCATAAGGATGTTCTGGTCAAAGGGATCAATACGATCGCCGTGGAAGTGCATTCGAGCCACCCGGAATCGCCCGAGTTCTGGTTCGACGCCAGCTTGTCCGGCAAAACAACGGTAAAGGAGGCGGCAGCGCCATGAAGCCGACAAACGTTCCGAACGCTCGCCTCAAACGGCTGCTGACGCCGGCGGCGCTGTCCGTGCTGCTCCTTTTGGCAGCTTGTTCCGGTCCGGAATCGTCGCCGCCCGGCGATCCCGGACTCATGGTCAAGCTGTCGTTCAGCCGAAAGCATGTAATGATCGATAATGGGAACGATTTTGTGTGGAAAGACGCGAGCATGGAAATAAACAATAAATTTCGCTATGTGACCGCTTTGCTGCCACGGGGAGCAAGCAGTATTCCGCTCAGCGAATTTCGGGATGAAGACGGGCATCCGTTCGACCCGCAGCAAGGAAAGCCTCATCGGCTTACGCTGCAGGTGAAGGAAGGCGCTGGCGGGAAGCCGGGGACGTGGGTATGGTGAGGGCAGATGCACTATGTTCTAACATGGGAGTATAATTGTTTCCCTACCGTTTCCGCAGCGGCGATAAGTGTGATGGTCCTGCCCGCCTCCGGATCGGCGATGGGGATCGCTTTCAGAGTCGGGTGCCCCAAATGTTGGGCCGTCATTTGCGGTACGACGGCGATTCCGGCTCCGGCTGCAACATACCCGGGAATGTAATCGCCGAACGGAATTTCGGTTTGGATCCGAACGGAATCCAGTCTTTGCTTGTGGAACATATCGTTTACCCACTTGCGGATGCTGCATGCTTTCGGATACATGACGAAGAGCTCTGCGGCTAGGTCGCGGATCGAGACGGAAGTTTCCGCGCAGAAACGATGGTTATCCGGCACAATGATGTAGTAAGGCTCGTGAAATAGTTTCCTGCTCCATACCATATGCGAAGTTTTATTATCGTCGATCATGGCCGCATCAAGCTCGCCTGCCGCTACATCCTGAAGCAGCAGCTCCGATGTATTTTGCACGGAGACGTTTAGACGGATACCTTTTCGCTCCATTTCAACCATTTTATGCGGCATATAATAAGCAGCCAAGCTCGGCAGTGTCCCGACCTTAAGCACCGTTGTCATTCCGGCATGTACGCTGAACGTCGCCATTTCGGAGCGAATGGAAGAGAGCTCCCCCAGAACGCGAGACAGCCGCTCATACAGCACCCTTCCGGCTTCCGTTAGCTGTACGCCGGCCGCGGAGCGGTAAAACAGCGTGACCCCGTAATAAGACTCGAGCTTGCGGATCTGCTTGCCGAGCGCCGGATGCGTCAAGTTAAGCGCTTCGCTTGCCTTGGCGATGCTTCTGTGATCCGCCGTCTGTATAAAATTGGCGATAAACTCCAAGTTCATCTGCGCGGCCTCCTTCATTTTGCGTTTTAACCGACATTGTTCATCATAGCATAATGGAAGGAATGAGATGAAACTTTTAGTTACAGCTCTGTAACCGTTTCGCTCTTCCGAAACGCCCGAGATCGCTTTACTATAGCCTCATTCCCCTAGAGGAGAAGGAGCTGACGAACATGAAAGTAAGCATATTGGGAACAGGAAGAATGGGAAAAGGGCTCGTCAACAATTTACTTCCCCATTTGGAGGAATTGCGATGGGGATCGCGCTCGGTCCAAAGACTTACGGAGCTTATCCAGGGGCATGCATACCGATCAAAGATTGTTCCGGTTGATTACGTAGAAGCGCTAGAAGCGGATGTCATTATTCATGCGTTCTGGTTTCGGGATGTATTGCCTTGGGCACGGGCGAACCGGGACAAATTGTCCGGCAAAATTATGGTCGATATTGCGAACCCTTTTACCGAAGACTTTAACGATTTTGTTACGGACTGGGGAACCTCCGCTGCGGAAGAGCTGCAAAAGCTTTTGCCTGATACGAAAGTCGTCGGCGCATTTAAAAACACCTTTTTCAAGGTGCTCGAAGAGCCGCTTCATCAAGGACTTCGAAGCGACGTATACGTCACCGGAAATGACGAAGAGGCGAAACGGACCGTGATGGAGCTGATCGAACCCGCTCCTTTCCGCGTCTGGGACGGCGGGAGGCTCTGCAATAATCGGACGATCGAGCGCATGACGTTATTTGAACGGGAAGTGGCTGTCCGCTACGGCAATTATCCTTACGTTTCTTTCCGGATGTTCGGAATGAACGAATGACAAGCAGCGGAGGGCATGAAGCTGTGAGGGAAGCCGTTGAATAAGCAGATTCGACTGACGGCTTGCGCTAAAAAAGCCGGGTGCTCATCGGCATCCGGCCTTGTCTTTTAGCTTAAATCATATGCGGCCCGTACAAGCTTCCAGAAGCCGTCGTCCGCTTCCTCGCGCGAAACGATCGAGATTTTCCGCGTAATGCGGGCGGACGCCCCGAGACCTTTGGCCGAATCGAGCTTTGCATACTCCGTCGACTCCGGGAGCGCGAGCCCGATATGCAGCTGCCCTTTATGCGGTTTCGACATGGCGAACAGTTTGTTGCGGTAGAACGGCACGTACGTCTTACAAGGTCGCACCAGCACGTCCTGCCCGATAGTTTCGATTTGTTCCGTAATCCAATCGTGCAGCGGACGCAGTTCCGCATGCTTGGCAAACAGCTGATCGACCAGATCGGAATCCGGGCTGTCGCCACGTCCGATTCCGACATCGCCGGCAAGCGCGCCGAAAATGAGGCCTGCCGAATTTTGCCCGAGGCCGTAGTTGTCTTTAAACCATTTCATCCGCTCGCGGTGCTTTTCCGGCATCGGCTTGTCCTTTACTTCCTCGACCCATTCCTCCAGCGTTTTGCCGGTTCGCGACTTCATGCTGGCAATCATTTTTCGTTCGTATTCCTTCGGATCCATCCATTTTCCCTCATTTCAGCATTACTTTTTGTCTTGTAATTTGCCAGCGGCAGGCGTCAAGTTTGATCTGTTAGATGCGCAGTGGAAAGGGTTATCGCCATTTTATCACATTGATTAATGATGTGAAATTTTCAGCAAGCTTTAAGTTTCGTTTCATCTACGTTTCACAAAAGGCATGTATCCTTAAGAAGCCATTAACAGATTGTCATGTCGGGAGGTACGTCGCCAGTGAATAAAAAAAAGACCGCCATTATTGTGATCGCTGCATTGGTCGCCGCAGGGGGAGGTACTACGGTTTATTACATGCAGGGTTCGAAAAATATGAAAAACACGGCCGCCAATGTGCAACAAACCACGGTTAAGGTGACGAAGGGCAACATTCGTTCCACGATTACCGGTACTTCCCAGCTCGAAGCGCAGCAGGTGCAAATGATCGTACCGCCGAAGGAAGGCGTGATCAAGACGATCAATCTCAGCCGAAATCAGAACGTGAAAGAAGGAGATCTGCTGCTGGAGCTGTCGGACTCGACCCTTACCGAAAAGCTGGCTACGGCAAGGCAGACGCTGAACCAGTACCAAACGGATCTGCAAGACCTTTTGTCCCAGCAGGGGGCCTTAAAGACCGTCGCGCCGAAGAGCGGAAAATTGATTTTATCCACAAATATAAGCGAAGGCGCTTCGGTATCGAAAACGACGAAAGTCGCTACGATTGCAGACCCCGGTACATTGCTTGTCACGCTGCCGTTTATTCAGGAAGAGGCGGCGCAAATCAAAGCGGGGGATACGATGGAACTTGCCATCGACGGTTTTTTGCTTTCGAAGACGGGTACCGTCGAATCGGTCGCTGCCGGGAGCAAATCCGATACAAAGGGGAATCGGCTGGCTGATGTAACCGTTCGGGTGGACAATGACGGCACGATGGATGCCGATCTTACGGCGCAAGGCAACATTACGGTTAACGGACTCAAAATCCAATCGATGAGCAAAGCCAAGTTTCAATATAAAACGACGACGACGGTGTTCGCGAATGCCAGCGGTACGGTCAACAAGCTGGAAATTAAGGAAAACCGGGACGTGCAGGCGGGAGAATTGATTGCAACAATCGTCAACGACAGCTTGTCCAAGGACATTACGAACAAGCAGCAGCAAATCGAACAGCAGACCAAATCGATACAAGACATGGAAGAACAGGTTCAAAACTTGAAGGTGTATGCACCGTTTGACGGCGTGTTCTCCACGGACTTCGCCGATCCGAAGAAGAACGTGCTCACTTCTTATCCGGTCGGAACGACGATCAAGAGCGACGTAAAACTCGGTGCGGTGGCCAGTCTCGATACGCTTCAGCTGCCGATCAGCGTCGACGAACTGGATCTGCCGAAAATCAAAACCGGGCAAAAGGCGGAAATTCGCGTCGACGCGATATCCGGTAAAACGTACCAAGGCGAGGTAACGCAAGTATCTACCGTCGGCACGACTTCCAACGGCGTCAGCTCGTACACCGTCGTACTTAGCTTGAAAAGCAGCCCTGAGCTGAAATATGGAATGACGGCGAGCGCGGACATCATCGTGGAAGACAAACGCGGCGTGCTGCAGCTGCCGACACAAGCCGTACAGACGAGAGTGGGCAAACGAACCGTCATGCTTAAGAAGGAAGACGGTACGACGGAGCAGAAGGAAGTCAAAGTCGGCTCGAATAACAGTACGATGGTGGAAATCACGGAAGGCTTGAACGAAGGCGATCAGGTCGTCATTCAAGGGACATCGAGACAGAGCAACCTGACCCAGCAGCAGGCAGATCAAATGCGTCAGCAGTTTCAGCAAGGACGCGGCGGCGCAGGCGGTGGCGGCACGATGATATTCCCTAGTGGTGGCGGTGGCGGCGGAAACCGATAATGCCGGAGAAGGGGGAACTCGGTTATGAGCTTGATGGAGCTAAAAGACATCGTGAAAAGTTTCAAACGCGGCGTAGAAGAGATGCAAATATTGAAAGGGGTCAATCTAACCGTCGAGCAGGGTGAATTCATAGCGATCGTAGGGCCCAGCGGCTCCGGTAAATCGACGCTGATGAATACGATCGGGCTGCTCGATGTGCCCACATCCGGATCGTACATGCTGGACGGGGTGGCGACGGAGAAGTTGAGAGACGACCAGATGGCGGAAGTGCGAAACCGCAAAATCGGCTTCATTTTCCAACAGTTTAATTTGCTGCCGAGGCTAACCGCAATCGAAAACGTGGAGCTTCCGATGATTTATGCAGGCATGCCGAAGAAAGAAAGACGGGAACGCGGTATGCTCATGCTGGAAAACCTGGGAATGGGCAAACGGTCCCACCATCGTCCGAGCGAGCTGTCCGGGGGCCAGCAGCAGCGTGTCGCCATCGCAAGGGCGCTTGCCATCGGACCGGCCATATTGCTTGCCGACGAACCGACAGGCGCGCTGGACTCATCGACGGGTAAAGAAGTGCTGGAGCTTATGATTCAACTGAACGCATCGGGCAACACGATCATTTTGATTACCCACGATCTACATATTGCCGATCATGCGAAGCGGGTCGTTACGATCCGGGACGGTCTCATTATTGGAGATAAAAGGAACGACACTGTCCCATCCGCTCCTTTGACGGAGGTGCACGCATGAGAGCGTCTGAATTAATGAGCATGGCGCTCAAAACGGTGACCGGCAACTGGATGAGAACGTTGCTCACCATGCTCGGCGTAATTATCGGGGTTGCTTCCGTCGTGACCCTCGTGTCGATCGGACGGGGGACTTCCGCTCAAATCGAGAAGCAGTACGAAAATCTCGGCACCAATCTGCTGACGGTCAATATCCTCGGACAGGGACGGGCCACCCAGCTGGACTACGATGAAGTGATGGAGATTGAACAGCTGCCGGAATTTAATTATATTGCGCCGGCCGTCACCTCCTCGAGCAACGTAAAGTACGACAGGACGCAGGAATCGTATTCGATTGTCGGGACGAACGACCGCTATGCCTCGATCACCAAAAATCAGTTGGCGTCGGGAAGGTTTCTATCCGAATCGGATCTCAGCTTCCGTACAAACGTCGCCGTACTTGGAAGCACCGTTGTGTCGGAACTGTTCGGCGGAACCGACCCGATCGACAAGCGGATCAATATTAAAGGCTTCGAGTATACGGTCATCGGAACGCTGAAAACAAAAGGCAGCAGTGGCATGGGAGGCGCATCCGTCGACGAATCGATCATTGTCCCGCTGCCGACGGCGCAGCGACAGCTGGGGATGGGCAACATCCGGACGACCTATATCGAAGCGTCGAGCAAAGACCAAATTTCGTTAGCCCAATCGACGTTCACTAATTATTTGACGATGAAATTCAAAAGCAGCAACGGTTTCCGTATCATGAACCAGGACTCGCTGGTGGAAGCGCGGAAAGAAGCTTCGAGCACGTTGACAGGCCAGCTCGTCGCCGTCGCCTGCATCTCGCTTTTGGTTGGCGGGATCGGCATCATGAACATTATGCTTGTGACGGTGACGGAACGAACGCGGGAGATCGGGATACGGAAATCGATCGGCGCCAAACGAAAAAACATATTGATGCAGTTTTTGGTGGAAGCCGTCGTCATCAGCGGACTCGGCGGGTTGATCGGGCTCATGCTCGGCGTCGGACTTTCGATGGCGTGGCCGCATTTCAATTCGAAGCAGCTTACCGTCATCTCGTGGGACATTAGTTTTTACGCCTTTTTATTTTCGGTGGGCGTGGGCATTGTGTTCGGTCTTTATCCAGCCAACAAAGCATCCAAGCTGCGTCCGATTGACGCGCTGCGCACCGATTAAACGCACATCGCTTGCATGAGAGGACATAAATAAGGAGGTACTCCCCTTGAATCTGGAACGAAGCAACCGCAAACATAACCGCATGAAATATACGGCCATTGCTCTTGTGTTCACATTAATCTGCATGCTCGCGTACAATCTGGTTCCCGGCGTTTCCTATGCGGGCAAAGAAGGCGTGTTCGTAAACGGCTCCGCCTACTTTACGCTGGAAGAAGTCGCCTTGTCCAAAGGAACGGACAGCCAGTCAATGCAGTTCCGCGTCATGCTCAACAACGACAGCGAAACCGCGCTGAACTTCAACAACTACGGCGTCAAAGTCATGACAAGCGACGGCAGAAGCTACTACGCTAGCCTGAGCGAAAAGGCCGACGCCGTGGTCCAACCGGGAACGTCGAAGTCTTACGCTTTTATCGCCAAGCTGGCTCCGGGTCTGACATCCGATGAACTGCTGGTGGACTTTTTCGACCGAAGCCGCGGAAATGCCGACATCGGCGCGCTTTCGGTACAGAAAGCGATCTCGTTCCAGCAAAACGATCATCAGTTCGTGTTTAACTTGACCGATGCGGACGAGAGCTACACGGGGAATACATTCGTATCCGTGCAAGCCGTAAAAGCATTCGCGATCCCGAGCGATAATCAGTGGAAAATTACGCTGCAGACGAAAGTGAAAGTGTCGGGAACCGACAACTGGAATCCGGCCAATCTGAACTATGGGCTCAATGTGGGCGGCGGAAAAACATTCCCGTTAAAAGCGTCGACCGTGGAGAGCTCGCAGGTGGACGGAGCTACCACTACCGATCTGCTGCTTACGGCAACGCTGGAAACGCAGCCTGAGCTCGAGAAGCTTACGCTGGATATGAACAAAAACGACGCAGCCGTCACGAACCTCGGCAAGATCGATTTGGGATCGCTGTTTCAATACGTAAAATTGGGCGAAAAAGGCTCTTTCAACAGCGTAGGGAAGCAAGGGGTCTCGATTGCGGTCACGAAAGCGGAGGAAATCAACCAATCCGGTAAACGGCAAGCGCTGGTTACGGCGGAACTGCATAACGACGGCAAACGGACGATCGCCAATCCGGCTTTGACGGGTATTCTCGTATCAAAGGAGCAGGCCATCTCGCTCGCAACGGAAACCGTCGTGGATACGGATAAATATTTGGTGGCGGGCAAAACGGCGACATATCAGTTTATTGTGGAGCTCCCAGATGAAGTCGTCTCCGGAACGTACGAATTTTTTATTTCGGAAACGAAATCGACGCAAACGTCGGATCAGAAGACATCGTCGTCTTCCACTTCGACATCGGGAACGGGGACGACAGGATCAACCTCGAATACGAATTCCAATACGAGCAGCAATACAAGCACAAGTTCCAATGCGAATACCAATTCGAGCACCAATGCGAGTACCAATAGTTCGCAGTCGAGCGGAACTTCGACGCAAGCGAGCGGCGTTCCGGTCATTGCCGTAGACCTGGATGCCGGATTGACCGCCGGCAGCGGCCTCGCATCGGCCGGTAACTACGAAATCGGCCAACCGATGGCGTTCACGCCGGACAATAACACGATCGATTCCAACTTGGAAGTATCTCTCGTGGAACTGACTTCGCATACGAACGCGCAGAACGGGTATCAAACGGTTGTAGCCAAGTTCAAATTCCTGAACAACAGCACGAAGACGCTGGATCTTCCGAATTTCTCTACGGAGATGCAGGACGCCGCAGGCACATCGTATCCCGGTGCGAGACAGACAACCGCGCTGCAGCAGCTGATTCCACAGTCGGCTTACGTGTACAGCTACTCCTATTTGATGCCGCCATCGGCGAAAGGCACTTTCAAGCTGAGCATATTGGAGGAAACGAGCTCAAGCAAGCTGAAGCTTCCGATTGCCGCCTATCAGGTGGCCGTTCATTCCACCGATGAGGATACGCCTCTAATGTCGGGCAAAGTATCGCTCTATCCGTACACGGTTAACATCCTAAATTGGGATTTGGCGACCTACTATACCGGCGGCAAATATTCGTATAAGCTGCGAATGAACCTGGACATCGCCAAAGATGCGAAAGTGCTGGTGGACGACTCGTTCTCTTCGCTGGAATTCGAGCTTGTCGATAAAGAGAACAGGGTGCTCGGCAGCATGACCCAAACGCTTCAGGGCACCAATAAGCTGGTGAACGGCATACAAACGTTCGACTTTACGGAGATCAAGTCGGATCAATTCAGCTATCCGATCACCGTGAATGTATACGAAACGATGCAGACGGCTACCGGTACGGCCAAACGGCTTGTGACCAAGCTGCAGCAATAGCGGCAAGGTCAATAAGAGCGGGATCTGACGATTCCGCTCTTATTTTTTATGTAAAGAAGCAATGAATCGTTTACTTCTCTGGCACGCGTATGTTACGTTTGCCTATATGAAACTAGCGGATGCAAAGGACTGAATGTGTATATGCCCGTACCTGTGAAATGGAAATCGTTGTTGGAAGTGCTTAAAGTATCCGTGAGGCTTGGTTTGACTTCTTTTGGCGGGCCTGTCGCCCATTTGGGTTATTTTCATGAGGAATACGTTGTGCGGCGCCGCTGGATCGGCGAACGGGATTACGCGGATCTCGTCGCGTTGTGCCAATTTCTTCCTGGGCCGTCGAGCAGCCAGGTTGGAATCGGCATCGGGCTGCTTCGCGCAGGTTTAACGGGAGGCGTGACGGCATGGCTCGGCTTTACGCTTCCGTCCGTTATCGCGCTGGTCGTCTTTGCGTATCTGATGCAGGGTTGGGGGTTTGAAGCGGCCGGATGGATGCACGGTCTGAAGCTGGTAGCGGTCGCCATTGTGGCGCAGGCGGTATGGGGAATGGGGCAGAAGCTTGCGGCAGGACCGTCTCGTGGCGCGATCGCCATAGGGACTGCGGCGGTCGCTCTGCTGTGGCAAACGGCGCTCAGCCAAGTGCTGCTCATCGCGTTGGCCGGTCTCGTCGGCGTTTTCCTGTATAAAAGCCGCAATGACGCTCCGGTCGCTGCGGCTCCGGTTACGGTCAATAAATCGACCGCAATCGCATGCCTTGCGCTGTTCGTGCTGCTGCTTGCCTGTTTGCCGCTGGCCGTTCGGTGGGGAGCGCCCGATTGGGTTCGAATGTTCGACAGCTTTTACCGCTCCGGGTCGCTTGTCTTCGGCGGCGGACACGTTGTCTTGCCTCTGCTGGAGCGGGAGGTCGTGCCGGCCGGGTGGGTGTCGAAAGAGCAGTTTCTTGCGGGATACGGCGCCGCGCAAGCGATACCTGGGCCGCTATTTACATTCGCCGCCTATTTGGGAGCCGTCGCCGGAGGCTTGTCCGGAGCTCTTATTGCCACAGTGGCGATTTTCTTGCCGGCCTTTTTGCTCATTGTCGGTGCGCTCCCGTTTTGGAACGCCTGGAGGAGCAATCCGCGCATCCAGGGTGCTTTAATCGGCGTAAACGCGGCAGTGGTCGGTATTTTGCTTGCCGCTTTGTATCAGCCTATTTGGATTAGCGCCGTTTCGAGGCCGACCGATTTTGCACTCGTGCTGCTGATGTACGGCATGCTGACGTTATGGAAACTCCCGCCATGGGTTGTCGTGCTGGTCGGGGCTGCGGGCGGTGCGCTTGCGGGCTAAGATTTCTTTTTGCTCAGCAAGGCCGCAATCGCCCCGATCATTTCAGAGAAGATAATGATAACGGACAAGGCGGCTAAGCAATAAGGTACGATAATCGGGATCGCTCGAAGATCGGTCATGTGAACCCATCTTAAAAAGAGCGGGTACAACAGCAATATAATAATAAAAGCGGCTATTTTCCATTTCATGAGGTTCATCCCCCTACGCTTGCGGCAGCGTCGGCATACCCGAAGTTTCGCACGGGAATTTGCTGCGCCACTCCGTCATTATATCAAAAATTCGCTCCCGATTTCGAAAAATCGGCTGCGTGATCATTGGACGCTGCAAAGTCAGTGTTCGTCTCCTCCTGCCTTCTTTGGCAGGGGGATTTTTTTTCATAGTGTGAGCCTTTCGAGGAAAAAATAGCCTTGTACCATATCTTCGAAAGGAGGATTTTATCCTGATGAAACCGTTGCGGTCCGTCATTTGGGTTTTATTATGCACGATGCTTTTTTGCGGATTTGGCGCGTCGGCGGATGCCGAGCCGGAATCGCCCAAAGCGGCATTCATTCGGGAAGGCCACCTGTGGGTGAAGCAAGGCGGCGAGGAACGGCAGCTGACATCGGAAGGCCGCGCATCGAGTCCGAAATGGTCGCATGACGGAGAGTTTATCGCCTACACGGAAGGCGAAGAAGAGCAGCGGGAGCTTCGAATTTATTCGCTGCGCTCAAATAAACAGCTTTCGGTGTACCGCGGCGCAGGCTATCATTACGAGTGGGCCCCGAATCGGAACACCATTGCCTTTCAGATCGACCGGGTGTTGAATACGTCCGAGGTCGGCCCCGATGGGGCGGATGCCTTCGTCAATGTTTCGCTTGGGGTCGGCAACTTCTCCTGGCTTCCCGACGGCAGCGGCTTCCTTGTTTCGTCGGATGCGCAGCTGCTCCCGACCGGCTGGACAGGCGTGAAATTGTACAAGGTGCCGGCGGACGCGAAGCTCGACCGGAAAAAGATGAAGCTGCTTTTCTCGCTTCCCCCGGAGAGCAACGATTTCTTCGCTGTAGCGACAAGCCAGTTCAAATGGTCGCCCGACCGGAAGTGGATCGCCTTTATAGCGGAACCGACCGCTTCGTGGTCGGCGGACAGCAACACGCTTTGCCTGCTTTCTTCCGATGCGCGTGTCTTTCATACGGCGGGTCATATGCTGCGGAACGAAGAATGGTTCAAGTGGGCTCCCAAGCGAAGCGAGCTGGGCTATATCGAGGGAGAAGGGCGCGTTGCAACCCAAAACAAGCGGCTGCGGATCAAAGCGCTGCCTTCGTTTCTCCCTCAAAGCTATACGCCGAAAGGCTATGTCGACCGCGGACTTACTTGGGTGGATGACCGCACGGTTATCGTCTCCCGCTCGGTGGAAAGCGAGTGGAACAACGATCCGAAGCTGCGGCCGCTGCCGTCGCTGTACCGCATCGACACATCGGTCAAAGGCGCCGAAGGCCATGTGCAAAGCCAAGTGAAGCTGACGTCGCCTCCCGTCAATACGGGCGATTTCAGTCCACAGTATTTGCCGCGTTCCGGGCGGCTTACATGGATCCGGTCGGACCGCGAACACGGGGAAGTGTGGACGGCACGGGTGGACGGTTCGGATGCGGAGCGCTACATTTCCCGCATTGGCGGGGGCTCCGGCTATTACGAATCGTGGAGCTGGGAGTCGGTGCTCGCTTGGTACGAACCGGCCGTATCCGCACGGAGCACAGCGGCGAAAATTGCGGAGGAAACGGTCCCGCCGTATGCGAAGTGGGGACGGCTGGCCATGCAGGAAACGGCCAATCGGTATAAAGAAGCACGCATCCAGGATTATCGATACATCGGACGAAGTAAACCGGGTGCGGGTATAACGGAAGAGCAGTTCAAGCTATGGCTTGTGCAGAACGGCCGCGAATTCGGCGTTAACGTCCACATCCGCTTCGAAACGTCTACGGAGAAAGTGATTTCCATCAGATTTCGCGAATCGGCGCATTAAGCGCTCCGATCCGGACGACTGTGTCATAAGCGCAATGCGCCGCTTGTGATACAGTCTCGCCCGGACGGAGGCAAAGCCGAGAAGGCTGCTTGCGAAGCACTAGTAGCGCGTCTCATGCCTGAAACTCGCGTATGTCTACGAACGTTATGGTAGAGACAGCTTGCGAAGACGGGAGGAGAACGGCATGCGTTTCGTTACGAAAACAAGACTCGACTACTTGCAATCGTTGATTCAATCGATGGGCGACGGGGAGAAACAGCGTGAGGCACTGCATCTTCTTGAATCGATTACGAGAGATATCGAGGAAAATTACGCGGAGATTCAGCGGCCGATCAGGCTGGACAAACCAAGTTTCGACAAACGTAGATAACAAAGAAAAACATGTTTTATATGGATATAAATACATTAATTTCCACAAAAAACTGGTGAGGATTCGGCATATCGGAAACACGGGGAATGCGATAATCTATTTTTGTAAGCGCTTTAACCTGCTTGTACCATTTCATATCCGGGAGGTGCTGGTTGCTTCTGCCAGAGGCGAGACGGAAACAATGAACGGCTGCAAGAACTTAGTAAAGGAGGATGTATCATGAAGAAAACCCGGAAAACTGCTATCGGTTTATCGCTGTTAACTACGATTCTGTTAGGTACGGTAACGGTGTTCGCCGGAACGGTTACTATCAGCTCCGACGGCCCGGATACTGGAAAGTCGGCGCTGCAAATTTTCCAGCAATATCTCGGCACCGATCCCGTCGACGGACCGACGGACGCAAGTCACTTGTATGAGTCCACTTCCAGCTATGTCGGCAACGTGTTTGTGTTCAAAGCCGGCAACGCTTCCGACACCGCGGTGATCGACGGCTCCAACACCGACAGGCAGCGTGTGGAAATGAAAGCCTACAACAGCTCGCCAAGCAATGTCAAAGCGTTCCAAGGAGAGACAGTTACTTACAATTGGAAGTTTCGGCCGATGACTCCGTATCCGATGCCGCCGTCCGGCAACTTCCACCACATTTTCCAAATCAAAGCGTCCGGCGGAGACGACGGAGCTCCGATTTTAACGTTTTCTCTTGATAACGGCTACTTGAAATTCCGCCACAATCCGATTGGAGCGGATACGAGCCAAGTCGTTACGCTGGCGCAAACGGCGTTCTCCAATGTGGAAGGCCAGTGGGTGGAAGCGACGGTCACCGTGCAGAATACGGACAGCGGCACCATTACGATGAGCTTGAAGAAGCTGGACGGCACGACGCTGATGTCTTACAGCGGGAACAAAGACAACTGGCGGCAAGATGCCGATTTCAATCGTCCGAAATGGGGCATTTACCGCAAAATATATTCCGGACTGACCGAGGCTAAAATGCAATTTGCCGATTTTCATATTACCAAATAAGATCGGGAATCGATGATTCGCCCATTTATGTTCCAAATGAGGGAGGATGCCCATGATAAGAAAAGGATCGTTCGCCTTAGCTTTTATGCTGCTGTTATGTTTCATTGCCATGCCATTGTTTTACGGCGCACCGGCCGTGTATGCAGCAACGAAGACGGTTCCGGCCGGCGACCTGGAGACATTGCGCAATTATCTTGCCGGTGCCCAACCCGGCGACATTATTGAAGTATCGGGGACTTTTACGGTGTCCGACGGAACGATCGCAACAGGCGTTAGCGGGACAGCAGGCAATTATATTACGATCCGCGGCACAGGCAGCGGCGCGACGTTCAACTTTACCGCATCCGCAGGAAATGCCGCCTTTCATGTCAAACACAATTATTACAAGCTTGAAAATCTCACGATCAATTCCAATTCGCAATCGAACAAAGGGCTGCTCATCGAGGCGTCTCACGGCAATGTTACGAACGTAACGGTCAAAAACACGCTGGCCGAAGGGTTCAAAATCCGAAAAAACAGCCAATATTGGCTGATTAGCGACAGTACGGCGCAAAACACCGGTCAAAGCGGCAAGTTCGGCGAAGGCTTCTATGTCGGCGACGCTGACCAGAACTGGACGACCGCTCCGAATCCGGATCAAAGCGGCTACATCACGTTCCTTCGCTGCAGTGCCATTCAAACGAAAAACGACGGGTTCGACTTTAAAGAGGGTACGCATCACATTAAAGTCGTAAGCAGTACGATCGATTTTCAAAACACGGTTCCGGAATCGACCGTAGGCAACAACGGATTGTTCATGCGTGCGAACAATGTCCAGGTCATCAATACGGCCGTTAAGAACAATGCGGGGACCGGTCAAGCGTTCCGCACAAGCAAAATAACGGCATCCGACGGAATATCGTACGGAAGCAATCTGGAGCTCAAGGGCGTTTCCGCCGTCAACTTGGCCGGAGCCATGATCTATACGAATTACACTTCGAACAAATTGTTTACCGATTACACGATGACCGGCGTCTCCGGCGGTTTGTACGCGTCGGGCTCCAATACGGCCACTTCCTCCAGCCCTTCTTCCTTTACGGAAATGACGTGGAGCGGCGAAGGCGGAGCCGTGTACGGCACGGGAACAGCGGTCAATTTGGCGCTTAACAAATCGGCCGCCGCATCCACGGAGTGGAGCGCTACATACGCCGCTGCGAAGGCGGTGGACGGATCGACAGGCACCAGATGGGCATCGGCGTCGGGAACGAGCAGCGGGCAATGGCTTAGAATCGACTTCGGTTCGAACCAAACCTACGGCAAAGTGTTGATCAAGGAAACGTCATTCGCCAATATTACATCGTTCAAGCTCCAGTCTTCGAGCGACGGAACGAACTTTACCGATATTACGAGCGGCACGACCATCGGCGCGTCCAAAACCATTACGTTCTCGCCGGTAACATCCAGGTACATCCGCCTGTATGTCAATTCCGCCTCCGATGAAGCGAATGTGGACGAATTCGAAGTGTATTCCAGTTAATCGGTAAATAAAGGACCGACGGGGCGATTCCGCCTGACGTTCGGTCCTTTATTATGAATTCGATGTCTTGTGGAGTCGGCTTGTTTCCGATATGCTTATGATTACAGAAAGTATGACCTGAATGCGAGGTGCGATGTTTTCCGTATGCAAAAGAAACGGGGCCGCAAACATTTTCGCGAGCGGCTGGACGAAATGATACATACGCTTAAAGAAGACATTATATCCGGCAAGCTTGCGATCGATACGTACTTGCCGTCCGAAAGCGACCTGGAAAGTCGGTTTCAGCTCAGCAACAGCTCGGTCCGCAAAGGACTGGAAGTTCTCGTTCAAGAAGGTTTGATCGTGAAAATTCCCCGCGTCGGCAATCGGGTGACGAGCCCGGCGCCCGAGCAAGTAACGACCATCCGGTTCGGTTACCAGAACAATGCAGGCAACCAGATCGGAATGGACGAGCTGCTGAAGCAATTCCACAAGCAGTACCCGCATGTGCAGGTGCAGCCGCTCGAGCTGCCGACGAGCCGCTACGGCCACGCGATCATGGAGTACATGGAAGCGGAAATGCTTGATGTTGTCATGATCAACAATAATAACTTTGAAGATTTTGTGGAAAACGACAGCACGTCATTGCTCGAACCGCTCCCCGTATCGGACGAATATTACCCGTTTCTGACGGAGCCTTTTCAGTCGGGCAGAGAGACGCTCATTCAGCCGTTTATTTTTTCGCCGGTCATTCTATGCTATAACCGCGACCACTTTCGGGAGATGAAAGTGCCTGAGCCGGACAGCAGCTGGACATGGATGGAATTGTTCCGTCAGGCAAGCAAGCTGGCCGTCAAAAACGAGCGGTTCGGATTTTATTTTCACCTGCCGTCAAGAAACCGTTGGCCGGTATTTATGCTGCAAAGCGGCGCGTCATTCACCCCCGATGCAGACGGGAAATACGTGATGTGCGGTACGAAGCTCGTCAACGGATTGGAAATGTGCAGGGAGCTGATCACGCAGACGGATATTTTTCCGATGGTGCTGTCGGAGAGCAATGCCGACGTGGAGGCGCTTTTTTTGGAAGGAAAAGTGTCGGTCATTATGACGACGTATTTTTTTCTCAACGAGCTGAAGAAGGCGAAGCCGTCGTTCGATGTGGCGCCGCTGCCCGGATTTATCAATGCCAATACGCTGCTCGTGATCAGCGGACTGGCCGTGAACAGCAAGTCGCGGCATAAGGAAGCGGCGCGGCTGCTTGTGCAGTTTCTGGCCTCCTACGAAACGCAGCTGCATATTCGCCGCACGACGCTCAATATTCCGGCGCATCGCCTCGTGTCCGAATGGCAGGGAGAGGAGCAAATATACCGCCCGTCCCGCTTCTTCATGTACCGCGAAATTATTCCGACGTTCCGGCTCATCCAGGATCTCGGGCTGCAAAACCGGCAGTTGAAAGAGATCCAACGCGAAGTGCTGCTTTATATTTCCGGGTTTCTGGAGAGCGAAACGCTTTGCAAAAACGTGGAAGCCGTGCTGAACGGGCTAAAACCGGTTCACCCGGTCCACAGTTAGACAAGAGTCAAACCATCGGACGATAGGATTGGACAACCGCCTATCGTCTTTTTTTATCCTCTACACATATCACTAACTCGTTACTGACTCGTAAAATGCATAAATACATATTGACTGCGTTTCCAAACGTGGGTTATATTTATTTACGAGTTAGATACGAGTCAATAAAGAGGGGATGGATTTGCAATGAGATTCAATAAATGGTCTGCCGCCGTATCGGTTCTTATGATCGCGTCATCGCTTGCCGCATGCAGCGGCAACGGAAATTCGCCCGGCAGCAAACCGGGAAACACTTCGGCTCAAGGAGGCGACGCGGCGAAAAAAATAAGCGAAACGCCGGCCGAGCTTACGTTCTATGTAACGGTCAACGGCTGGACGGAACAGCAGTTCATGGAAACGTACGGCAGCATGATCAAGAAAAAGTTCCCCAATTATACGCTCAAGTTTATTCCGCAGGAAGGTCCGCAAACGCTTCCAAGCATCATTACCGCAGGACAGGACGTCGATATTATGATCAGCTCGATCGGGCTGACCTCCAACTTCCTGCTCGCTTACGATATGCAGTACGACATCTCCGAACTGATCAAGAAATATAATTACGATTTGGCGAGGCTTGAGCCGTCGACCATAGAGATTCAGAAGCAGCTCGCCGGCGGAGGAATTTACGGATTGCCCGTCAATACGACATCGGCCGCGCTGTTCTACAACAAAAGCTTGTTCGATAAATTCGGCGTGCCGTATCCGAAAGAAGGCATGACGTGGGATGAAGTATACGAGCTGGCGAAGCAGCTTACCCGCTCCGACGGCGGGCAGCAGTACAAAGGCTTGACGATGTCGGTACAGCATCTGATGCTGCTCAATCAGCTGTCCGCGCCTCACCTTGACGACAAGACGTACAAGGCGCTGTTCACGTCCGATGCATTCAAGCAGGCGTTCGATAATTTGGCCCGCTTTTATAAAATATCCGGCAACGGTCTTGTCAACAACAAATACAGCCAGGCCAGCCAGCTTGATCCTTTTTACAAAGAACAAAATGTCGCCATGTATGCATCGCTGAGCACGACGGCCAATACGTTGAAAGATACGATGAACTGGGATATGGTACAGCTGCCTGTGTTTAAAGACAAACCGGGCGTCGGCCCGCAGTCGTACCCGAACTACTTCTATATTTCCAAAGGCAGCAAAAATAAAGATGCGGCGTTCCAGGTGCTTACCTACATTACGTCGGATGAGTTCCAGGAATTTAACGTGAAGAGCGGCAATTCATCCATCTTGAAGGACGGCAGCAAATTGGCTTCAAGCTTCGGAGCCAACCAGCCGTATTTGAAAGGGAAAAACATTAAATCGTATCTTCCCGCCAAATTCGCGGCGCCGACGGTAAAGACGAAATATCAAGCGATCGCGGATAAAGAAATGCTCGCCGCTCTCGTCGACGTAGCCGGAGGCAAAGACCTGAACACATCGCTGCGCGAAGCGGCGGAACGAGCGGACAAAGCGATTGCCGCAGAGCAGAAAAAATAAAATAGGCGGATCGGCGGAGGGAAAACCATGATTGTCAAAAATGTGCTATTTCATAATGTGTGTGAGCTGGAGCAGCGAGAGCATCTGCCGGGACTTCGGCTGCAGCGCTTCCCGAAAGAGGTGCGCGACGGACTCGGGGATAAAGGTAGGACGAAGGCGGTACAATCCAACAACTGCGAAATGCGCTTCGTGACGGACGCCAGGACAGTCAGGGTAACGCTGTCATCCGTAGAATCCGGCGGCAAAATCGGGGTCTTCAAAGGCGACTTCTTCCATTCGGCGCATCAGCTTCAGGCTGGTGTGATGCAAACCTTCTCACTGGAAGAGCCGGAACGGTTTGCCGAAGTCGTTCCCGACCGTCTGAATAACCGGGCGTTCGGTTCGAACGTATGGCGTATCTTCTTCGAACGGTTCGGCGCCGTCTTCCATGATATCGATGCGTTCGGTCACGAAGTCCGGCCGCCGGAAGCTTCGGAGCTGCCGAAGCTGAGGTTTGTCGCTTACGGCTCTTCGATTACGCAGGGCGTGGGTGCTGTCAGCCATTATAACTGCTATGTGCAGCAAGCCGCCCGCAGACTGGAAGCCGATGTGTTGAATTTGGGACTTAGCGGTTCCTGCCTTTGCGAGAAAGCGGCGGCCGATCATATCGCTTCGCGGGGCGACTGGGATTTCGCTTTTCTCGAAATCGGAGTCAATATGCGCTCGGTATTTACCGTCGAGGAATTTGAGAGCCGTGCTTCTTATCTGCTTGACCGGGTTATTGAGCGCAATCCCGACAAGCCGGTGTTCCTGACCACGATATATCCGAACCGGGCTACGCATTTCAACGAAACGAAGCATGCGCTGACCGACCATGAAAAACGGTACAACGATGTGCTGCGAAACTACGCGGCGGCCAAAGCGCACCCGCAGCTTCACCTATTGGAAGGTGCGGATATATTGACTGATTTTACGGCGCTGACCAGCGATTTGATCCATCCTTCCGATTACGGGCATATGCTTATGGGAGAGCGTTTGGCCGAGATGATGCGGCCTGTAGCCGAGCAGCTCAGAGAACAACGCAAACAGGGGGAGCTATAGGATGAACATTCAACAAAAAACGGCCTGTTATTCATGGGCGCAGGAGAGCTTGCGACGGCTTCAGGCCGCGCTAGAGCCGTTACTGTCGGAAGAGACGCATATCCCGGAGGAACCGGGAGGCTGGTGGCATCAATACGTATGCCCGGAGCATCATACGGAGCTGGTCTTTGACGAAAGGGAGAGCGACGCGACGCGCTACCGCTGCCCGAAAGGCTGCACGCTGACGGGCGAGCCCTATCGCGGCGCATGGCTCGTCGTAAAGCATCAGTCGCTGGTGCGGCTGGCGCTGCAAGCGGCGGCGGTATATGCAGGCACCGGTGAGACCAGGTATGCGGCGTGGAGCGCGAGCGTGCTGCATCGCTATGCGCTGCAGTATCCGCGCTTTCCGGTTCATCCGGACGCCGAGCCGTGGATGTTGAAGGGGCGGGCGTTCCACCAGGCGCTGACGGAGGCGATTTGGGCGACGACGTTCATTCGCGCCTATTTGCTGCTTGCGGATCACGGGTATGCTCCGGAAAAGGGAGACGCAGCGTTTCAGACGTTCTTCAAACTGCTGGGAGACAACATGCGCAGCGCCCGGCAGGTGCTCGTCGTCGACCGGAAAAGTCCGGAAAGCAATTACACTGCGTGGCTCAACGCGGCGCTTGCCAGCGTGTACGCGGCGACAGGCGACCGCGAGCGCATGGCCGAGCTTGTCCAAGACGGCGAAGCCGGTTATATTCGTCACCTGACCATCGGTGTCAAGCCGGATCAATTGGAGTATGAGGGAACCCTTTATTACCATATTTTCGTGCTGCGGGCGTATTGGATTACCGCCGAGATGGCTTTGCGGCAAGGCATTGATCTGGCCGGGCTGCACGGGGCTCAGGGACAGTCGCTGCGCGGCATGCTGGATGCGGCTGCTCTGCTTGCGGACGACAGCGGTTTTTTGCCGGCGCTGCACGACGGGCCTTACCGTCGGGGGCCATACGCCCGGGAAATCGTGGAAGTATATGAGGCAGGCATGAGCCGGTTCGGCAATAAGGAGTACGAACAGGTTCTGTCGGAAGCGTATCGGCAGCTAAACGGAGCGCCGGTCCGGACAGGGCTCGAGGCGCTGTTGTACGGCGAAGGCGACTGGGGCGGACCGGTCACCTCAACGGCCCGTCCGTCCGTATTGTTCAAGGAATCCGGCCTTGCTGTCGGGAGAGGGCGGGGCAGTCTGTCGTTCTGCACGGATTTCGGTTCTCATGGCGGCTCGCATGGACATTACGACAAGCTGCATATATCGCTTGAATGCGACGGCGTCCAGATTGCGCCGGATATGGGCATGGTGCCTTACGGCTCCGCGATGCGCAAGGAGTGGTATGCGGCGACGGCCAGCCATAACACCGTCCTGATCGGCGGCTTGTCACAGCGTGCCCACGAAGGGGAGTGCGTCCGGTTCGAAGAAGCGGAAGGCCGAACCTACTGCCAGCTTCGTACGACCGGGGCTTACGATGGCTGCGAGATGGAGCGCCATTTGCTGCTGACGGACGGACTGCTGTTCGACTGGTTTCAAGTGAAGCTGACGGAAGCGAATACGATCGATTGGTGGATGCACAGCCGTCATCTCGATCCGCAAGAAGGCGGGTCGTGGACTGCGGAGGAGGGATCTTTTAGCGATAGCGGTCCGTACGCCTATGTCAATAGGAAATCCGTGTTCTCGGGGGAAACGGGAGAACTGTGCCATACGCTGATGCGCGGCGAACCGGGAGGTGCGGTCGCCATGTCGACGCTGTTATTTCCGGCTTCGCAGCTGCGGCTGACCTGCGTCCCGGGGACTGCAGAAGATCCGTCGATTCCGTATGCCGGATTGCTCCATCGGCAAACGGGAGACCGAGCCGATTTCATCACGGTTTATCGCGCCGGCTCTCAGCATGCCGATTTGATCTGGCTCGGGAGCGACGCAGCGGGCAAGCAGGCGGTTCAAGTGAACGCTGGAGACGTTTCATGGGTATACACGCTCCATTCCGCGGCGGACGGCGGTGCCTTGTCCGTAAATTTCATGCCGAGGTGAATTCCTTGATGAGATTTCATATGCTGTTGACCGCCTCCTTCTTGTTTATCGCAAGCGGCTGCCAAACCGCTGCTCCCGCGAATCCGCTCCCTGCGCCTGTTCAAGGGGCGCAACAAGCCGGCCAGTCCGCCGAGGCGCCGGGCTTGGCAGCGGCCAAGAAAGAGGAGCCGTCGAAACCGGCCATGCCGATGTCGTCGGTTAAGGCTGGCCTTGTGAACCCGGACGGGACGGAGCATAAGCTGCCCGATCCGAATCCGGTCAAAGGCAAGACGCTGAACGTCGTCGATTTCGGCGCCGATCCGGCGGATGACGGGAAGGACGACCGCCCTGCGGTTGCGCGTGCGCTGCAAGCGGCTCGCCCGGGAGATGAAGTGTATTTTCCCAAAGGCGTGTATGCGCTGAAAAGCGTCGATTCAGTCAATCGCGCCGCCCATTTGATCATGAAAAACGGGGTGAATTTGCGCGGGCAAAGCCGGGACGAGGTTGTACTTGACTCGGACTTCGACAACCGTGCGCAGCCGGGGGGCGCAAGCCTGCTCACCCACAGCAATTCTGCCGTCATCGATATGACGGGCCGCAGTGGCATCGTGATATCCGATCTAACGATCAGCTCGTCCTGGGAGGGCACGTTTCCAACGGACCACAAGAAGAACAGCGAACTACGGGGAGGCCCGAAAGCAGGCATTTACATCGACAAATCTGGTTCGGGGCCGGCGCCGTCCAATATTTGGATCAAGCGGGTGGCGGTCGAGAAATTCGAGCGAACTGGCGTCCGCATCAGCAAGGCGCATGACGTGGTCGTGGATGACTGCATCTTCCGCAAAGCGACGGATATGGGCGGCGGCGGCGCCGGCTACGGCGTAACGTTCATCGGCACGCCGAAATTCGGGGCCAAAGGGCCGGCAGAAGACGCAAGCTATAACGTAGTGCAAAACAGCAAGTTCGACGGCAGCGTCTCGCTGCGCCACGGCGCGCTGCTCGGCTATGCGGCCCATCATAATACGGTGCGCAACAACACGTTCGACCGTACCCGGCTCGATTCCATCGATTTGCACGGCGACGGGGAGTCGTATAACGAAATATACGGCAACCATGTGTACGGCACGCAAAAAGGCGCAGGCATCGGCGCGGGCAACACCGGCGGAACGCCGCCGAACAATCACAGCGCTGCCGGTCCGTATAACCATATTCACCATAATGTGATTCGCAATTCGATGGACGGGATCGTCGTGATCATGGGCACGCCCAACACGCTCATCGAGCATAACGAGATTGAATCGGTGTCCGGGCAGCCGGATGCAGCCCCGATGCGCAGCGGGATTACAATGAAGCACGCCATCGGAACGATTGTGCGGGATAACGTCATTCGCAACGAGACGATAGAAAAGTCTGTCGGCATATGGCTTGCCCACGATAACGGCGACCCGAGCAATAACGGGCTTGGCGCCGGCGATCCGCAAGACACCAAAGTTACCGGAAATACGCTGGTCGGTCATGCGGAGGCGATCAAGCAGGATGCAGGAACCGGTACGGTCATCGAGAACAACACGGTCAGCAATAGGCCATAGGATCATCTTAAAGATGCAGGAGAACACGAAGTGTGTTTTTCCTGCATTTTTGCATTGGATCTTTTTTACAAATTTGTGTTGTGCTATGGCGCGTACGCGATAAAATGTTTATATACGTTCTATGCTCGGGTGGAACAATTCGGCATCGGACTTCGTTACATCAGTACTGAGCCTCAATCCTTTGCATTGATGTCATTTGGTTCCGGAAAGGATGATTTCCCATAGCTATGAAGAAACGACTTGCATGTTCAATAGCATTAGCCGCTTCGCTTTGTGCAACAGCCGAATACCCGGTAGCTGCACAGGCAATCGCCGCCGAGGCGCAGTCGGCTGCACCTTCCGATAATGCCGTCTCCGCTCTGAGGCCGTCCGGCGAGATGACGCTCATCGGCAGCGAGCAGTTGTATGATCGCCCCAGCGACGATGCTGGAACCGGCTTGTACTTGTCTCCGCAAACGATCGCGCCGCTTGGCTTTTCCGCCGATACGGGTTTTTTTCTTGTCTCCACGTGGGTCGGCGACAAATGGATTCGCCCGAGGGAAGGTGTGCTGGATAACGTCGAACCGGTGGAGACGGAACTTGTACCTGATGCTCCGGTGTACTTGTTCGATGCCCCGCTCATCGGTCTCAATTCCGGGAAGACGCTATCCGGTCCCCTGCACGTTATCGGAAAGTGGCGTTCCTGGTACCATATCCGCACGCATACAGGCGACAAATGGATTAATCCCGCCTATGCATTACCCGAGCGGCTCCGGCCGCCTGAAGAACCAATAACGCTCGATACCAAAGCGACCTTGTACAAATATCCGTTTGGGCTTTCCGGCGAAGTCGGCGTAATCGATCCGCAAACCATACTGCCCGTTGAGCGGGGAGACGAATGGCACCATCTACAGGGGGACTTCGGGGATGGTTGGGTTTATATCCATCAAGACGACAAAGACCGGCAGCCTAACGGCAGCGAGCATGTGTCTATCAGCCAAAGCAAGGCGATCGAGCTTGCACGGCAGCGCCTCGGGTTTACCGAAGAGTATGCCTTGGAAGGCGTCCATCTGTTGAGGACGGATGTCAGCTCTAAGCGATGGAGCGTCATTTTTTACAAGAAACAAGACGGTACGGTAGTCGGGTCTGGCGATATTACTTTAAGCGCGGGCGACGGGACGGTTGACTGGTTTACCAAACGGGATACGGTCATCGTACCCGGACTTTCGGAACTCGCGAACGATCCGGCAGCGCTGAAACAACGGATGGAGCGCTTGATCGCGGACCATTCGCCCGCTTCGGACGCCGAGTGGATGCTGGATCAGACGCCGGCCAATCCATTACAAAATCGGTGGAACAGGCTGGATGGCTCCTCAGCTTCCTTCCGTTACATCCGGACGGTGAACGGACTGCCCTTCCCTGATAATTACTTTCAGGTAACCGTCCATCCAAACCGCGATGAAATTTCCTATGATTTGCTCTGGAGCGACAACAAGCGTTTCAACGGAATAGAACAGGAACAAAGGATGACGCAGGAAGAAGCCGAACTTGCTTTTGCAGATGCTTTTTTAGCCAAGACCATCTATAGGACACCGCCGGTTTCCCGCGATCAAATGTCACCTGTACACGCCATTGTCCCCCGTTTGTACGATACATTGGATGCGATGGACGGCCATTGGATTGACAGCTCCGGTACGATGGAGGTCCGCGGTCCGGTTACATGGAAACCGCTAGCTGAGATGCCGGGTGAGAACTTGAATTTATCGCTCGAACAAGCGGTCGAAGCCGCACGTGCAAAGCTCGGGCTGCCGGCAGACGTCGCCGTGGAAAATGCCAGGGAAGGCAGCAGGTCATGGCTGTTCCAGGTGAAAGTTCCTCCCCAAGCCGAAGACAGGGCCGCTTCTTACTTCGTTGAAGTCAGTACCGTGTCCGGGGACATCGTGCAATGCACGACCGATAACAGCGGCTCGTTCTCCTGGATCACCGTGCCCTCGATCAGCGAAGCTCAGGCGGAAATGTCGGCGGAAGAAACACTCAGGCATCTGCTGCCTTCCTATACGCATCAGTTATACCGGGTCCGATCGGAGCTTCGACTTACGGACGGCATTACGGTCTCGAATCCGGAGTATTTGTTTACGTATCAGCGCCGCATCGACGGCATTTGGGGAGACCGGCAGCAGGTGACCGTATCGATCAGTCCCGTAACGGGGAAATGGATGAGACTTGATAATCAATTGATGCCTGCCGCCTACCCGCAGAGCAGACCATCGCTCATCTCCAAGGAGGAGGTGCGGAAGCTGATGCTCGGCCGTTACCGCGTTGAAGCTTATTACGCCAGCGACAGCGTACTGCTGACGAACCCGTCCGCTTCCATTCGCTACCGCCTCGTCCCGACGACAGAGTCGGCTTATAAGTCCGTGCTGGATGCGCATACGGGCGAGTGGCTCGACTTTTATACGCTGGAGCCGGAGCAGTCCCATTAATGCGAAACTTGATATGGGAATGTCACAACAGGGGGGCCTTGATGATTCGGAGGCAGCCCTTTGAATCCATTGACATTTCATTTTGTTTCAAATAGTATCTAATTAGATGACGTTCGAATTATGATTTATTGCGAAGGAGGATCAACGGCTCCATGATTCAACTCGATAAAATCGTCCAATACCACAAGGCAATGGCAGACCCGACCCGAATCCGGATGCTTATTTTGCTGTCCCACGGAGAGTTAAGCGGTCAAGAGCTGGCGGATCGTTTGAAGCTTTCCCCGGCTACCGTCACCCACCATGCGATGAAACTGAGGGAAGCCGCGCTGCTGCATGAGCGTAGGGACAAGAACACGATTTATTTCAAGTTAAACCGCTATTTTCTCGAGCAAAACGCGAAAGCGTCGGTTGCATTTTTATTCGAGCAGCATCCGGAGGAAAAGGAGGAACACGCCGTGGAGAACGAGAAATTAAAGGCGTCGGTGCTGAAAAACTTTTTTACCAAGGATGGCCGTTTGAAGCATCTTCCGGCGCAGTACAAGAAGAAGCTGATCGTGCTGGAACGGATCGTTTCCGAACTGGAGCAAGGGAAAAAGTACGCCGAAGCGGAACTGAACGAATTCATCAAAAAGTTTCACGACGACTTTGCAACGATTCGTCGTGAATGGATTATGCATCACTTCATGTTTCGGGAACAGGAAGTATACGAGCTGAACCCCGAATCGATGTGGACCAAGTGGGAGGATGTAAGGTAAATGCAATCTTTGTTGAGCAGGGCAAGAGAAGTCGCAGTGGAAGCGGCCACGATCGCGGGGCAGTTGGCGAAACAATATTTTGACAAAGAGAAAGAAATTATGTCCAAAGGCGATGACGGTGACCTGCTTACCGAAGTTGATCTGCTTGCGGAACGGGAAATATTGAGCAGGATTGCGGCGAGTTTCCCGGACCATCAAATCCGCAGCGAAGAGACCGGCTGGTCCGGCGTGGAAGGGGACTGGCTCTGGCTGGTCGACCCGCTCGACGGAACGAATAATTATGCCATCGGACTTCCCGTTTACGGCGTGTCCATCACGTTGCTTTACCGGAAAGACCCTGTACTCGGCGTCATTTACGATTCCCACTTGGGTCATGTATACATTGCGGAGAAAGGACAAGGCGCGCTAATGAACAGCCGATCGCTGATCGCGCGTCCCGGCGCCGGCGCAGCGAAGATGACGGTAGGATGGATTCAAGGACACAAGGTGCAAAAAGACGAGCGCGCGATGCGGCTCAAGCATGAACTGGACGTAAAGTGTAAGCGTGTGCTGCGGATATGGGCGCCGGCGCTGCTGTGGTGCATGCTGTCCCGAGGCGATCTTGACGGCATCGTCTTGTACAATTCGGAAGGCGATGATCTGTACGCGGGTATTTTGATGGCGAAGGAAGCGGGAGCGGCCGTTGTTGATTTTGACGGGAACCCGTTCGAAGGGATGAATCCGGAGCCGTATATTATCGCCTGCCACCCGGATCGGCTGGAGCAAATGCTGGAGATGGTGCGAGCGGCATTGCAAAGGCAATAATGCCCATTTGAATCAGACGTTGGGAGGAACCTGTTATGAAAGCCATTCTCGTTGCACAATTCGGCGGTCCGGAAACGATGGCGTACAGCGACGTTGACATACCCCCGCATTGGCGCCGGGCAGGTGCTCATTCGGGTCGAAACGACGAGCGTCAATTTTACCGATATCAAATCGGTATGGGAAAAAAGATCAAGGGAAGCCGGGAGAGAGAAAGGTCTAAGCCGACGCCGATCGCCGCATCTTCGTGTGTAATACAACCACCTCCCGATCACCCATATTATGGTATAATCGCTGCAGGGAGGCGAGAATCGATGAACTATCATATTCGGGTAAGAGCTTGCGCGCTCATCATAGAAAACGATGCCGTGCTGCTCATTGAATTCAAGGACGAGAACGGCATCCATTACAATTTGCCGGCCGGCGGGGCCGAACCGGGAGAGTCGGTCACGGAGGCGGTGATCCGCGAAGCGAAAGAAGAAGCTTCCGTCGATATCGAAGTCGGACCGATTGCCCTCGTCTATGAATATGCGCCGCATTTTAACCATGGAGAGTACGGCGATACACACAGCCTGAGCCTTATGTTCGACTGCCGCATCAAGGAAGGGTCGCGTCCGCGGATGCCTTCAAGGCCCGATGAGAATCAGTGCGGCGTGAAGTGGGTTCCGCTGCGGCAGCTGCACGAGATCGTGTTGTATCCGAACATTGCGAGTCAAATACTGGCTTACGCGGCGAACCGCTCGCGGACGCTGGAGCTTATCGAGGAGCACCGGCTGGAGCGGGTTCGCTGACCGACGACACAATAAGTAAAGCTTCTAATCGAAGCCGTTCGATGAAGATACATACGTGTTTTAGCGGAAGCTCTTGAAAGATCAGAATTGTTCAGCTCCGCTGAAAACTTATAAATTCTGCTCTTATAACAAAACCGGTCGTTCCGTATAAGGAACCGCCGGTTTTTTCGCTTGCGTTTGTTTACCATACGCTCGGGATGACTTTGATTTCCCGGTCGAGTTTGGACAAAAAGGCGTAATTCGGATTGAATGTAAAAATGCGCTTCATCTGGTACGTCAGCATCACGACCGCGATCAACGCCTCGGTGAGCGAGAATTGGTAGTTCGGGAATTCGAGGATGAGCCGCTTCGCTTCCTGTTCCAGTTCGGGCCGTCCGGAAATGACGGTAAGCACGCCTTTCTGCACCGCTTTGTCCATCGTATTGAGGAAAAACTGCGCATCCGCATAATCAAAATGATTGCGCAGCCATTGATGCGTGTCGAACAAAACGTTGTTGGTCGTGACGAGCTGTCTGTCCATATCGTCCAGATCGAAGAATAACGATCTTGCTTTCAAATAATACGGATCCTCCGGGTTCATAAACGCGGTCAGAGCCGATTGCTCCAAAAAGATAGCTTGCGGGTAATTCACGTGATCGTCGCTCATAGGCCGGATTCCTCCCCCCGAAACTTTTCATTGCGTTTGACAAGCGCATCCAGTTGCAGCAGCGGATTTTTCTCTTTCTGCTCCATCGTCGCCTGCACCATCAATTCATGGGATCTTCCCGCAAAATACTGCTCAAGAATATAATGGACTACCGCAGATACGGTCGTTTGCTCCGCTTCGGCCATCTGCTTGCATTTGTCATAAATGTCGTTTTCCAGCTCCAAATTCTCCAACTCGTATGTCGGCTCGCCGGAAGAAATCAGCTGCGATGCGGCGGATTTCCATCTTCTCAGCTGGCCTTGCATAAATTGCTTGGAATTGCTCACGGACGTCACACCCTTCAAAAAAACATGGTTCGGCGCCCGCATGTCGTGGAGACGCCTTCCTAAATCATTCGACACAAAGCATGATTTTGGTAGGGTTTTTTGTCGTTTGCTGGACGATTCATGAAATGATCATATTTTTTTAACCTTTCGGTTACGGAATACCCACAGGATGATCATCATTTTAGGGTAGATTGGTTGTGTAAGATCATAACCGAACCATAACGGAGAGGAGAATGAATATGTCCATGAAAAAATGGTACACAGGAATGATGTTATCGGGGGTGTTGGTTGCCGGATTGCTCGCAGGTTGCTCCAGCGGAGAAGGGGGGATTCAGGACGCTCCTGCCGGTACGACACCGAAGGACAGCGGCAGCAAAGCTCCATCTTCATCGGATACGACTTCGCCGGGCGGTTCGACCTCTGGATCAAGCAGCGGCACAAGCGGCGGTACAGGAGCCGGCGCAGGCTCGTCCTCAACGGGCAGCGGCAGCACTTCCGGTTCATCGTCCAGTTCCAGCAGCCCGGGCGGGTCAAGCTCGACTACGCCGGGTGCTTCAAGCTCCAGCAGCCCTGGCTCGTCAAGCACAAGCAAGCCTTCTGCGGGTTCTGACAGCACAGGCTCTTCCAGCTCCAGCAGTACGGGGGCCGGCGCGGATAGCGGTTCGACCAAGGCGCCATCATCATCGGCGGGTGGAGGAACCACCGGGGCAGGCAGTACGACCAGTCCAAGCACAACGAAGTAACGAATATACGGGGAAGCCGCTTTCTTTTTCCGGCTTGGAAAAAGGAAATGGCTTCCTTTTTCGTGTTTCCCCCCGCAAACTTGAGGGTAATGGAGAAGACTATAGTACTCCATTTGCTAAAGGAGCGGTATCGATGAACCCTTGGAAAGTGCTCGTGGCCGACGATGATCCGAACGTACGGGAGATCATCCGGCTATATTTCGAAAAGCAGCATATTCAAATGATCGAAGCCCAGGACGGTGAAGAAGCGCTGGAGCTGGTGGAGAAAGAATCGCCGGATATTATTATTCTCGACGTCATGATGCCGAATATGGACGGTTACGAAGCGTGCCGGGAAATATTGAAGCGATTCGATATTCCGATTATTATGCTAACGGCCAAAGGCGACGAGTTCGATCGTGTGCTTGGTCTCGAACTCGGAGCGGATGATTACGTCACGAAGCCGTTCAGCCCGCGAGAGCTCGTCGCCCGGATTAAGGCGATCTTCCGCCGAATGCAGAAAGGGCGAAGCGGGAGCGACCAGGAAACGCAGCAAATTTACGAGTTTGACGGACTGACGATTATTCCGGATCGGCGCGAAGTGCTCGCCGGGGAGGAAAAAATCATTTTGCGCCCCAAAGAGTTCGACCTGCTGACGCACATGGCGAAGTCTCCCGGGACGGTCTACACAAGAGAACAACTGCTGGAGCAAGTATGGGGCTACGATTTTATCGGCGATATCCGCACCGTCGACGTTCATGTGAAGAAGGTGCGCGAGAAGCTGAACCCGCTCGGGAACGACTGCATCCACACCGTGTGGGGGGTCGGGTACAAGTTCGAGGTACAGCAATGATTTTCGGTACGCATCGGAGCATTTTTCGCCGTCTGCTGTTCAGTTATATGATCACGGTGCTTCTCGGACTTTGTTTCGCCGGGCTTCTGATGTCGTATTGGACGAAAGATTACATCGTGCATTCGAAGCAGGAGGAGCTGCTGCGCAAAGCAAAGCGTATCAATCTTTCCATTCAAAACGTTGCGCCCGGCGGAGAAGGCTTGAAGGAACTGCTGCTGTTTTACGACCAGTCGTTCGATAACCGGATCTGGATTTTTGACCGACAAGGCAAAATCGTCGCGACGTCAAGCAAGGACGAGGTGTCCGTAGGGAAATCCGTCGATGCGTCGATCGTTCGCAAAGTGACCCAGGGCGACGATGCGGTGCTCAATTTGCAGTTCGAGGGGCTGAAGGAGTCGATGCTGTCCGTCGTTGTGCCTTGGGGGAAAGATAACCAGGTATACGGCGGCATCGTGCTGCATGCCCCGGTCATCGGGATGAATGAAACGATCAACAACATTCGCGAGACGATTCTTTGGGTCACACTGTTCGGGCTCGTCTTCTCCGTGGCGATCGCTTCGTACTTATCATGGTCGATCTCCAGGCCCTTGCGGCAAATCGACCGGGCGGCGAGCCGAATCGGCATGGGCGACTACGGAGAGCGCATCGACATCCCGTCGAAGGACGAGATCGGCGATCTTGCCGCGACAATCAATCAGATGGCGGGGAAGCTGGAGCGGATCGACCTGGAGAAGCGCAAGCTGGAGCAAATTCGGCAGCATTTTTTGGCCAACATTTCCCATGAATTGCGCACGCCGCTTACCGCCATGCAGGGCTTTCTCGAAGCGCTGCAGGACGACTTGATCGACGATGCGGCCAAGCCTCGTTACTACGACATTATTTATAAAGAAACGCTGCATATGAGCAGACTGGTCGACGATATTATGGATTTGATCAAGCTTGAGAACGACGAAATTGCGCTGCATTCAAGTCCTGTCAACGTCAGTCGGCTCATTCATCACGTCGCTTTTACGCTGCAGCCGGAAGCGGCGGACAAGCACACCAAGATTGAATTGCATGTGGATGAGTCGCTGCCGTATGCATATGCGGACCCGGACCGGCTTGAGCAAATCGTTAGAAATTTGGTAAAGAACGCCGTGAAGTTTACGGAAAACGGCTTGATTACGATTAAAGCGTGGAGCAGCGCAGACAAGCTGCATTTCTCCGTATCCGATACGGGAATCGGCATCTCCGAGGAAGATAAGGAATTGATCTGGGAGCGGTTCTTCAAGGTAGACCGCGGGCGCTCGAAGAAAAACTCCGGCACCGGTTTAGGACTGGCAATTGTCCGGGAACTGGTGGAGCTGCATCAAGGGGATATCACGGTGGAAAGCGAGTTCGGGAAAGGAACGAGCTTCGAGGTAAGGCTTCCGCTGCTGCATGGTACGACGTCCGCATCCGGCGATTACAACAATGAAGGAGGCAACAAAACATGTTAAAACGATGGGATGCGTTGTACGGCATCGATTTGGGCACATCCAATACGGTGATATGTCAGCAAGGAAAAGGCATTGTACTGAGAGAGCCGTCCGTTGTGGCCGTTCGTCTAGATACCGGCGAGATTAAAGCCGTCGGGGAAGAGGCGCAGGCGATGATCGGGCGAACGCCGGGAAATATCGATGTCATCTATCCGCTCAAAGACGGCGTCATTGCGAATTTCGATGTGACGTCGGCAATGCTGCAATATTTTATTAAAAAAATTCAGGGGCGAACGCCGTGGTTCCGGAGTTCGCAGGTGTACATTTCCGTTCCTTGCGGGATTACGAATGTGCAAAAGCGCGCGGTAGAAGATACGGTTGTGCACAAAGGGGCGAAGAAGGCGATAGCGGTCGAAGAGCCGCTGGCCGCGGCGCTCGGAGCCGGTTTGCCCGTGGATGAGCCGGTCGGCTCGCTCGTGCTGGACATCGGCGGAGGAACGAGCCAGGTGGCGGTGCTGTCGCTGGGCGGTATCGTCGTCAGCCATACCGTACGTCGCGCAGGGATGTCTATCGACAAGGATATCGCCGACTACGTGAAGCGCGCCTATAACCTCGCGATCGGCGAACGGACGGCCGAAGAAATCAAGAAGCGGATCGGCACGGCGGTTGAGCCGGACCGCAACGCGCCGTCCATCGATGTTAAGGGCAGAGACTTGATCACCGGCTTGCCGCGTTCCGTCACGATTTCGTCGGCGGAAATATTCGGCCTGCTGGACGATTTTTTGTGGATCATCGTCGAGGCGATCCGTTCTACGCTCGAGCAGTGCCCGCCGGAGCTGGCCGGCGACGTAGTGGAGCACGGCATTCTGCTTTGCGGCGGCGGGGCGATGCTCCGCGGACTGGACGACCGCATCCGCTTGGAAACCGGCGTCCCCGTTCACCTTGCAGAGCATCCGCTGGATTGCACGGCACTCGGAGCGGGGCAAATGCTGGATTACCGCGCCGGACAGTCGCAGCGCGATCGGTTCCCGTACGGCGGGTCGTCGCCTACCGGCTCGGATTCGGTGGAAGCGGCGCAATAGTTTCGCCGCTTGCGGCGGCCAGATCCATTCATGCGGCGTTCCTGTTCGTAGCGGTATTGCATTGCAGCCTCCGGTAAACATATGATAGAGAGATCGCTGTACCCGAATGGAGCTGATCGTTATGAACAAAAGGAAGCAAATGCGCATAGGATGCCTGCACGCGCACCATTCCAATATTCGTTACGTGGAGGAGGCGCTAACGTCCGAAGGAACGGAGCTATTGCACTTTGTCGATCCCGGACTGATCCACCGACTGACCGGACGCGAGGCCGGGATGGCGGAGGCGGCCGCCAAAGTGAAGGAACAGCTTGCCTGGATCGAAGGCAGCGGCGTGGAAGCGATCATCATTACCTGTACGAATTATATCGCCTTGCTCGATGCGTCCCCGGATCCGGCGGAACATAACCGGAGCTCCATACCTGTTATTCCGATCGATGAACCATGGTTTGACGATTTGCTGGACAACAGCCGAGAAGCGGTGCTGGCGTTTACGAATCCCGCGACGGTGGAAGGAACGATGGAACGGCTGCGAAAGCATGCGGCCGCCAAAGGCGCAGAGCTGAATGCGGTGGCGGCGGTGGCGGATCATTGTTTCCAGCTGTTGCTGCAGGGCCGTGCAGAGGCATATGATGAGAAGGTGGAATCTTTTCTTCAAGAATTGATCCGAAGCCGATCGGAGAAAGTCGTCGTGACGCAGCTTTCGATGACGGAGGCCGCGCGGCGGGTGGAACGATCGCTCGGCGTCGAGCTGATCCAGCCGGTAAGCGCGCTGCAGCGCAGGTTCAAGCATATTTTCGTAAGTTCATAGAGAAGATATGAAAAAGGACATATATCGAAGGAGACTCGTTCCCGGGCTGAGGAGACCGGCGCTGCGGGTCTTTTTCCGGTTGCGTCCCGTTCGTTTGACATTCGGGCCGCACCTTGGCATGATGAGAACATGGAAGAAGGATGAGGGAAGGACGGTGGGCCGTATTGATCAATAAAGTGCTCAAGGGCGGCGTTCTTTTTTACCGGAAGGTGATTTCGCCGCTCAAGCCGCCGACCTGCAGATTTTACCCGACCTGTTCCGCCTACGCGCTGGAGGCGCTGGAGCGGCACGGGGCGGTGCGCGGCTCCTGGCTCGCCGTGAAGCGGATCTGCAAGTGTCATCCGTTTCATCCGGGCGGCGTAGACCATGTGCCTTGACACGTCTGGTCAGATTCGATATATTGTGCATAACATCCTGTGAACGGATAAGTACTTCGTTCGCTGTCACGGATTGGGCAGAACTCGCTTTGTCCGTGCCGGCATGAAAGCCATACAGAGAGCCGGGGGAGCTGAGAACCGGTTGGCGGACGCGAAGGAAGATGGTCCTGGAGGATATGAGGGTGAGCGGCAGCTAAGCCGCAGGTGCGGGCACGGTCCGGCACGGCGTTAGCGGCAAGCCTTCATCGCAATTCCGGCGTTAACGGAAGGTCGGAGCAAACTGACAACTGACATCTCTTGAATTGCGATGTAACAGTTGCGGCGAACGTCCGGCTGCTAAGCCCCGGCGGCATCCGGTATTTTACCGGCATAAAGCTGCTGCAAGTATGGGGGAAGTTGGGTGGTACCGCGTGAGCGCAAGGCTCTCGTCCCAAAGGGATGAGAGCTTTTTTGTATTTTCTGAAGGAGGAAGAAGCCAATGAGTGAAACGAAGAAAAGCTATTACATTACGACGCCGATTTATTATCCGAGCGACAAGCTGCATATCGGCCATGCTTACAGTACGGTGGCGGGAGACGTAACGGCCCGGTATAAGCGGCTGCGCGGATACGACGTCATGTATTTGACGGGAACGGACGAGCACGGGCAAAAGATCGAGCGCAAAGCGCAGGAAACAGGCAAGACGCCGCAGCAGTTCGTCGACGATATCGTCGCGGGCATTAAAGACTTGTGGAAAAAGCTGGACATCAGCTACGACGATTTTATCCGCACGACGGAGCCGCGCCATAAGCAGGCGGTCGAGAAAATTTTCAACCAACTGAAGGCGCAGGACGATATTTATCTCGGCCATTACGAGGGCTGGTACTGCACGCCCTGCGAGTCGTTCTTTCTTGAGAGCAAGCTAGTGGACGGCAATTGTCCGGATTGCGGCCGTCCGGTGGAGTGGGTGAAGGAGGAGAGCTATTTCTTCCGCTTGAGCAAGTACGCCGATAAGCTCATTCAGTTTTACGAGGAGCATCCGGACTTTATTCAGCCGGAATCGCGCCGCAACGAGATGATCAACAACTTCATCAAGCCGGGGCTGGAAGACATGGCCGTCTCGCGGTCGACCTACGACTGGGGCATCAAGGTTCCGGGCGATCCGAAGCATGTCATCTACGTCTGGATCGACGCGCTCTCGAACTACATCACCGCGCTCGGCTACGGCAGCGAGGACGATTCGAAATACAGCAAGTTCTGGCCGGCCGACGTCCATCTGATGAGCAAGGAGATCGTCCGCTTCCATACGATCATTTGGCCGTCCATGCTGATGGCGCTCGGGCTGCCGCTGCCGAAAAAAGTATTCAGCCACGGTTGGCTGCTCATGAAAGACGGCAAAATGTCCAAGTCCAAAGGCAATGTCGTCGACCCGGTCGTTCTGATCGACCGGTACGGCCTCGATGCGCTTCGCTATTATTTGATGCGCGAAGTGCCGTTCGGCTCGGACGGGACGTTCACGCCGGAAAGCTTCGTGGAACGGATCAATTTCGACCTTGCGAACGATCTCGGCAACTTGCTCAGCCGCACCGTCGTCATGATCGACAAATATTTTAACGGCACGGTGCAGCCTTACATCGAAGGAGCGACGGAATTTGACGCTGCGCTGCTGGAGACGGTTCGCACCTCCGCCGCCAAAGTGGAAGAAGCGATGGAGAAGCTGGAATTTTCCGTTGCGCTCGCCTCGATTTGGCAAATGATCAGCCGCACGAACAAATATATCGACGAAACGCAGCCTTGGGCGCTTGTGAAAGACGAAGCGAAGCGTCCGGTGCTCGGCTCCGTGCTCTACTGCCTGGTGGAATCGCTGCGCATCGCCTCGGTCTTGCTGCAGCCGTTCATGACGGAGACGCCAAAGAAGATGTGGCGGCAGCTCGGTATCGACAATAGCGCGTTTACCGGCTGGGACACGGTGCATGCGTTCGGCACGCTACCTGCAGGCACGCGCGTGGAGAAAGGCGAAGTGATGTTCCCGCGGCTGGAAGCGGACAAGGAAATCGCCTTTATCGCCGCTTCCATGGGCGGTGGCGCAGCGCAAGCGGCCGAGGAGCCGGCCAAGCCGGAAGCCAAAGCGACCGCAGCGAAAGCGTCAGCCGAGCCTGCTGCGGCTGAAGGGGCCGGCGAGATTTCGATCGACGACTTCTTCAAGGTCGAGCTTCGCGTCGCGCAGGTCATTTCGGCCGAGCCGGTGAAGAAAGCCGACAAGCTGCTCAAGCTGCAGCTTGATCTTGGAAATGAGCAGCGCCAGGTCGTTTCGGGCATCGCCAAATATTACACGCCGGAGCAGATGGTCGGCCGCAAAGTGATTTGCGTCACGAACCTGAAGCCTGTCCAATTGCGGGGCGAGCTGTCGCAGGGCATGATTTTAGCCGCCTCCCAAGGAGATCAGCTAACTTTAGCTACAGTTTCTGATGAAATTCCTAATGGTTCTGTGGTAAAATAAGGTTTGTTCACGTTAACAATTTGAAGATCACCGATATGGGGAGGCTGCTCAAACTCATGCAGACAAGCGACGGAATGAACTACGCACCGCAGGGGAAACCGAATCCGGTCGTGGGGCCGGGCGAATTTGCTTTTGCCGCCACGGCGCTGGACCACGGCCATATTTATGGCATGTGCAACGGGCTCATCGAAGCCGGCGCCGATTTGGTCATGGTGTACGATCCGGACCCGAAAAAAGTGGAAGCTTTCGTGAAAAAGTTTCCGCAAGCGAGACCGGCTGCATCCGTGGAGGAAATTTTGCAGGACCCGAACATTAAGCTCGTCGCCGCGGCGGCCGTTCCTTCGGAACGCGGACCGCTCGGCATCCGCGTTATGGAGGCCGGCAAAGACTATTTTACCGACAAGACGCCGTTCACCAAGCTGGAGCAGTTGGAAGCCGCCAGGGCGACAGTGAAGAAAACCGGCAAAAAGTACATGGTCTACTACAGCGAACGGCTTCATGTGGAGAGCGCGATGTTCGCGGGCGAGCTCGTTCAGCAAGGCGCCATCGGCCGTGTCGTTCAAGTGATGGGCTGGGGGCCGCACCGGCTGAATGCGCCGTCCCGTCCGGAGTGGTTTTTCCAGCATGAGAAATACGGCGGCATTTTGTGCGACATCGGCAGCCACCAAATCGAACAGTTTCTTTACTATACCGGCGCCAAAGACGCCACCGTTACGAGCGCGCGGATTGCCAATTACAACAACAAAGACTATCCGGAGCTCGAAGACTTCGGCGATGCGACGCTGGTCGGGGACAACGGGGCCACGTTCTACTTCCGCGTCGACTGGCTGACACCGAACGGTCTCGGCACTTGGGGCGACGGAAGGACGATTATCCTTGGCACCGACGGCTATATCGAGCTGCGCAAATATACGGATATCGCCCGCGAAAAGCAGGGGGATCACGTTTACTTGGTCAACCATGAAGGCGAGAAGCATTTTGCGGTCAAAGGACAAGTCGGCTATCCGTTCTTCGGTCAGTTGATTCTGGACTGCATCAACCGTACGGAAAACGCCATGACGCAAAAGCACGCGTTCAAAGCGGCGGAATTGTGCCTCAAAGCCCAGCAGCAAGCGGTACGCGTGGAATAGACGGCGATCTGAAATTTCAACACCGCCTGTTAGCCTTGTTCCCGGTCGAATGTCGATCGGGGATGGGGCTTTTTTTAATCTCCTATTTTTTTTCCGGGCATAACTACAATAAATTAGCGGTCAACCAAGGTTTTATCAACGGGAGTACGGCAGCAGGCTGCATCGCTTTGGTATGATCCATGTCTTTTCCCCTTATTATTTCTACATCCCACCCAAAGTGTCTTAATTCGGTTTCATTTTTCTGTAATAACCCAACGATATCAACGATTACGCTTCCAAACGGTTCGCCATAAACAATCGTATCTTTTTCTCCCGCGAACGTTAGTTTAGGGTAGGTTAACTTGGCTTGAATCGCTTTGTCATCAAACTCCATTAAGCTTCTATACATCGTGTAAAATTGTTTCGTAAGATTCGGATCTACTTTCACTTGGATGTTATCCCAATCCACTTCTTCAGGGCTGCTGTTTACTTCATGTTGGGATTCAGATCCGTTTACATTTTTGAGTGCTTGCTCGCACGTCTTTTCGGTTACGATCAGCATTTCATTGTATGGTCCTTCATAAGGCGGGTAACCGCCCATAATTAAGCTTTCCAGCCGATCCGTTCGGATAGCCAATTGCAGCCCGACAAGAGCGAGCCAAGAGTAGCCATAGTAACTGAATGGCCCAATATTCATTTCATCGGCAATGCGTAATAAATCATTTGCGATGGTTTCTGGTGTGAGATGATCCGGTTGCGGATTTTCAAATCGATGCCCTTCATAATCAAAGTACAACACTTGAAATGGGTCGGACAGCCCTTCAACAAAATGCTTACCTAACTCAGGATCCACTCCCCATGCTTTCAAATATTCGGCTTTTTGGCCGTAGACGGATGATTTTGCTACCGGCAGCATAATGGCTTTACCGGAGCGATTTCCGGTTAACCCGACTTCCAATTGTGAGCCGTCATGTAATGTTACGAACTTTTTCAATGCATTCACTCCTCATTTGTTTATAATACTACCATACAACATTCATGCAATATTTCGGTTTCTACTGTTGATATGCCGATCATACATGCGGTTTTTCGATTCAAATGTTAACGCAGCACATGAAGGTTTCACTTCAATAATGAGGAGTGGGGAAATGCACCGTACATATTCACCTGCATACGTTGCCGAAGAAATGAATGTAAGTACGACGACTTTAAGGAGATATGAAGAGCAAGGATTAATTCCCGATGTCCCAAGAACAACAGGCAATCACAGATACTATAAGTCCGTACATGTTCAAGCCTTTATTGCCATTCGATCGTTATTAAGCGGATATGATATACCCGTAGTTTATGAGGCAATGAGAAGCATCAAGAAGGGAGATATCAATCAAGCGCTTTGGTTGTTAAACCATCAGCTGTATCAAATGCAAGCAGAAAAACAAAGAGTGGAAGAGATGCTTGCGATGATTAAAAATGTGGATTTTGCGAAATCACGAAATGGCAAAATAACGAATAGGATGACGATTGGAAAAGCAGCGGAGCTTGCCGGGGTAAACAGTTCTGCCATAAGACACTGGGAAAAGGAGGGGTTAATTCATTCGGAACGAGACCAGGAAAATGGATATCGCATGTTTACGGTATCTGAATTGAGAAAAATATTAGTCATTAGCAGCCTAAGAAAAACAATATATTACATTGAAAATATGAAAGACCTATTAAATGACCTGGACCGGCAAAATTACTCAAAAATCGATCGATCGTACCAGCTTGCACTGCAAAATCTAAACCATCAACTGACGAGGAAATATGAGGCAATCGCCGAGCTAATGAAATATATTGAACTCTTGAAAAAGGATATCCCGCAGATGTCCGGATGAGACGGTTCAACACGATGGGCTGCCCCCTTGACTAAGGGGTCTTTATTGTTTTACACCACAAGAGTAAAAACGGAACAGTACGGGCAAATGCTGCGTACTGCGGGTGCAAACAACAACGGGTATCGAGTCGCCGGCGGCGATCCGATACCCGTTATGGTTGAGGCCATGACCTATCCGAAGAGGATGCAGCAAGCGGTTATTGGAACAAGTCGGTCGACAAATATCGTTCGCCTGTATCCGGAAGCAGCACGACGATCGTTTTTCCTTTATTCTCCGGCCTTTTCGCCACTTGCACAGCGGCGAAAGCGGCGGCTCCGGAGGAAATGCCGGCAAGCAGTCCTTCCGAACGCGCCAACCGGCGCGCGGCGGTGAACGCATCTTCCGCCGAGACTTGAATAATTTCGTCCACGACGGACGGATTGAACGTTTGCGGGACAAATCCGGCACCGAGTCCTTGCAGCTTATGCGGCCCGGGCTTGCCGCCGGATAGCACCGGCGAATCGGAAGGCTCCACCGCAATGATTTGCACGCCGGGCTTCCGCTGCTTGAGCACTTCGCCGACACCGGTGATCGTGCCTCCCGTCCCGACGCCGCCAATGAATATATCGACAGCGCCTTCCGTATCGCGCCATATTTCCTCCGCCGTCGTCCTGCGGTGAATTTCCGGGTTCGCCGGATTGTTGAACTGCTGCGGGACGAATGCGTTCGGAATTTCCGCGGCCAATTGCTCCGCTTTCTCAATCGCTCCCCGCATGCCTTCCGCACCTGGAGTAAGCACCAGCTCCGCGCCTAGAGCGGCAAGCAGGTTTCTTCGTTCAACGCTGAACGTGTCTGGCAGCGTGATGATCAATCTGTAACCCAACGCAGCGGCGACAAAAGCGAGGGCGATACCCGTATTGCCGCTTGTCGGCTCGATGATGACGGTATCCTTCGTTATCAATCCTTTGGCTTCGGCGTCTTTGATCATCGCGTAGCCGATCCGGTCCTTCACGCTTCCCGCAGGATTGAAATATTCCAATTTAGCGATAATGTTGGCTTGCAGCCCGTTTTCTTGGCCGAAGGAGCCCAGTTCCAGCATAGGGGTATTGCCGATTAGTTCGGTCAAGTTTTTCGCAATGCCAGGCATGTTACCATCCTCCAAAATAAATAATCCCCTATCCGTATAGTAGGGTATATTAAACTTAACATGAAAAAAATTATTTGTAAAATTTCCGATAAAGCGCCTTGAATCGATTGACATCTGTATGGGCGGGACGTATAATCGTGCTTGTTAATAAAAATTACGATTAATAGTCGCGTATGAAAAGGAGCGTTATTGATGTCTGTTGCTTTATCTCGAAAAATGATCCTGCCGCTTATTGCCGTATTGATACTTTCTTTATTTGTTTCCGCCTGCGGCGGTCGTTCCCAAGCCACGCTTGTTTCCGGTAAAATCAATATCGTCGCAAGCTTTTACCCGCTTTACGATTTTGCCCGCAACATCGGCGGGGAACACGTGAACGTCATTAACTTGGTTCCGGCTGGCGTCGAGCCGCACGACTGGTCTCCGAAAAGCCGCGATATGAAAAATTTGACCAGGGCGGAGCTGTTCGTTTACTTGGGCGCCGGCTTCGAAGGCTGGGTGGAAGATACGCTGAAGAGCATGCCGAAAGATTCGAAGACCGTCGTCGTCGAAGCGAGCAAGGGCATTGGGCTGCTGCCGGCCACGGAGCAGCACGACCATGACCACGAGGAGAAGGGCAAGAAGGACAGCCACGAATCCGAATACGACCCGCACGTATGGCTGAGTCCGGTAAACGCGAAGCAAATCGCTTTGAATATCAAAGAAGCGTTGATCAAGGCGGACAGCGCCCATCAGGCGGATTTCGAAGCGAACTATAAGAAGTATGCCGAGCAGCTCGATCAGCTCGACAATAAATACAAGACGGAGCTGGCCAAGACGCCGAAAAAAGAAATCGTCGTTACGCACCAGTCGTTCGGCTATTTGGCCAAACAATACGGCTTGACGCAAAAACCGATCATGGGGCTGTCCCCGGACGCCGAGCCGACTTCCAAAGACATGAAGGACATTTTGCAATTCATTAAGAGCAACCAGATCAAATATGTTTTCTTCGAAGAACTCGTTTCCGACAAGCTTGCCAAAACGCTGGCTAAAGATGCGGGCGTCGAGACGCTCGTCCTTAGCCCGGTGGAAGGGTTGACGGAGGAGCAGGCGAAACTTGGCGCCAATTATATATCGGTGATGGACAACAATTTGAATAATTTGATAAAAGCATTACAATAGAAGAGAGACCTTTGTGTTAGGAGCATCGCACTATGAACATTTCTGAATCCAACGGATGTCATCGGCAAATCGTCTCGATCGATGACGTCTTTTTTTCTTATGAGAACAAACCGGTTATAAGCGGCTTGAACTTTTCGATCCTCGAACGCGATTTCGTCGGACTGATCGGATCGAATGGCGCAGGGAAGACGACCCTGCTGAAAATGATCGTAGGCTTGCTGAAGCCGAGCCGCGGCGAAATCCGTCTGTTCGGAGAACCGATAGGCCAGTTTCGCGATTGGGAGCGCATCGGCTATGTTCCACAGAAGAACGCGCTGAATCCGCTGTTTCCGGCAACCGTACGGGAAGTGGTCAACTCGGGCCTGTTCGGCAAAAAAAATATGTTCAAACGGCTGTCCAAGGCCGAGCTGCAAAAGACGGACGACGCGCTCAGCGCCATGCGGATCGAAGATTTGGCCGACCGGCGGATCGGGCAGCTGTCCGGCGGACAGCAGCAGCGCGTATTTCTCGCCAGAGCGCTGATCAACAATCCGGAGCTGCTCATCTTGGACGAGCCTACCGTAGGGATCGATGCGGAGTCGCAGGACAGCTTTTTCCAAATGATCCGCCACATGCATCAGCATCATCATATCACCTTCCTGATGGTTTCCCATGATATGGACATGATGAAATCGTATCTCGGCGAGCAGCCGCTGCAAAAGAGCGGCGGTCTTTCGTTCTATGTGAAGCATACGCATGCGCCAGAGAACTGCCGTGAAACCGATTTGACCCACTCGATGCAGCAGGAGATGGAAACGTTCGAGGTTTTACCTTGAGCGGTGAGCAGCCTTCCCGTATGGAGGCAGGGACAGAATAGGAGAGAACACGCTTGGACATTTTTTCGGAATATTTTTTTCAGCGGGCGCTGATCGGCGGACTGCTGATCGGCTTCATTTCTCCGCTAATGGGCGTATTTTTGGTGCTGCGGCGGTTGTCCATGATCGGGGACACGCTGGCGCACGTTTCCATCGCGGGCGTGGCGCTCGGATTTCTCATTAACGTTTACCCGGTCGGGGTAGGACTCGTGTTTGCCTTGCTGGCGTCATTCGCCATTGAGAAACTGCGCAAAGCGTACAAAACGTACGCCGAGCTGTCGATCGCGATCATTATGTCGGGGGGCGTTGCGCTCGCCACGTTTTTGTTCACGATCGGCAAAGGCTTTAACATCAATGTCATGAGCTATTTTTTCGGCAGCATCTACACGCTCGACAACACCGATTTATGGGTCGTAGCCGGCGTAGCGGTCATCGTCTCGGCCGCCGTGTTCGTCAATTATAAAGAGATGTTTCTGCTTTTTTTTGATGAGGATGCCGCCGGGGTGAGCGGTCTGCCGCTGCGGTTTTACAACATATTGATCACGATGCTGACAGCGCTCGTCATCAGCGTAGCGATCAAGATCGTCGGCGCGCTGCTCGTCTCATCGCTGCTTACGATTCCTGTCGCGTGCAGCTTGCTCGTGGCGCGAAGCTTCAAGCATTCGATATTTTGGGCGATCCTGTTTTCGGAGCTGGCCGTCGTGCTCGGCCTTGTTTCGGCGGGCCTATGGGATTTGGCCCCGGGCGCCACGGTAGTGCTTGTGTTAATTGCGATGCTGATCGGCATATTATTTGTAAAAAGAGGCTTGCGGCATTAAGATGGTGTGTAAGGAGGAGGATCGAACTCGTGGAAATCAACGTATGGATCGCTTTATGGGCAGGTTTCGCTTCTTTCATATCGCCCTGCTGTTTGCCGCTCTACCCTTCGTATTTATCTTACATTACCGGCGTGTCCGTCAACAAGCTGAAGGATGAGCAATCCGCCAGGGAGGTCCGCTTCAAGCTGATCTCGCATACGCTCGCATTCATCGTCGGTTTTTCGATTATTTTTTACAGCTTGGGGCTTGGGGCAAGCGTGCTTGCCAACATTTTCGTCGATTACCGCGATCTGCTGAGACAAATTTCCGCGATTCTGATCTTCGCGATGGGGTTGTTCCTGCTCGGCATTTTCCAGCCGCAATGGTTAATGAAAGAACGCAAGCTGCAGCTGAAATTCAAGCCCGCCGGCTACCTCGGCTCGGTACTGATCGGCATCGGCTTCGCCGCAGGCTGGTCGCCTTGCATCGGCCCGATCTTGTCCGCTATGCTGATGCTGGCCACCACACAGCCGGATTCTTGGCTGCCGCTCATCTCGGCCTACTCGCTCGGCTTTGCCGTACCGTTTTTCGTCCTTGCTTTCTTCATAGGCTCGACCAAATGGATATTGCGCTATTCCTCGGCAATGATGAAAATCGGCGGGGGAGTCATGCTGGTCATCGCCGTACTCTTGTATACCGATCAAATGACAAGAATCACGATCTGGCTGCAAAATATAACCCCCGCCTGGATGTTAGTGTAGTTTTGCGATGATCAGGTGAAGTAGTCGATCTGCGCTTCAGGGAAGTTGGAGAAGATCTGCTCGGTAATAAATTCTCTTAACGCCTGCGCTTGCTCGTCGGGATATACATATTTGCCTTGACCGTATTTGCCCCATTTGTATTTCCGCTTCGCTTCATCCATTTCGAGCTTCGTTTTCGGATAGCGCTGCTCGATAATGTTTTTCGCCGTTTTCGTAAAGCGGTGCTGAATCAATTCAAACGTCAAATCGGAGACGGCTTCCAGCGGGAGCGTCTCTTTTAATTTCGCGAGCAGCTCGGCATACCCGTCTTCCCAGCCCTCGTGCCAAATGATCGGCGCAATGATGAAACCGAGCGGATAGCCGGCATGAGCCACTTTGCCCGCGGCCTGAATGCGTTCGTAAAAGCTCGACGTGGCCGGTTCGAAGTTTTTGATGACATAATCGGCATTCACGCTGAAACGGAAGCGCGTATGCTTATTATGCTTGGCATCCAGCAAAGGCTCCACATGATGAAATTTGGTAACAAAGCGAAGCCGGCCCAGCGGCTCTTTGCCCATAAATTCGATATATTCTTTGAGCGAGCCGCTGATATGCTCGAGCCCAACCGGATCGGACGTACAAGCCGCTTCGAAGCGGGTCACTTCCGGCGCCCGTTCCTCGATATAGCGCCTCGCCTGCTGCAAAATATCGTCGGTATTCACATACACTCTAACATACGGTTTTTTTCCAAGCGTCGTCTGAAGATAACAATAATGGCAATGCGCCATACAGCCGGTCGCTACCGGAATGGCGTATTCCGCAGACGGCTTTGATTGATCGAATTTCAGCGTCTTGCGGATGCCCACGACCAGCGTTCTTTTGGCAATCCGGTATTTCTCCAGATCGGTCTCGCCGGGAAGATCCGTAATCCGATTGTGCGATGTCGTCATGCGGATCGGGAGCCCTTGCTGCTTGGCCCATTCGTGAATTTTTTGGCCTTTCGGATAATGTAGCGCATCCGGCTCAAAATAGACGAGTTCCGGCACGAATACGCTCGTATCGCGAGCCGGGGGAGCCATTAATCCCGTATTTGTCACAACATGTTTCCTCCCTGCATGTATATATACGGTACATACCATTCCAATGGGGTGTTAAGTGGCAAGACTTGCTTACAAGGCATGGCTGTGATATATTAAATTGCGCTTATCGTAACATAGTTTGCGTCATGTACGGGCAGGACAGTCATGGAAATCAAGGAAGTGCAGGAGGTACGCGGATGGCAACGCCAAGCATGGAAGACTACTTGGAGCGAATATATAAACTGATCGACGAAAAAGGCTATGCGCGCGTTTCCGACATTGCCGAAGGGCTTGAGGTTCATCCGTCGTCTGTGACGAAGATGATTCAGAAGCTGGATAAGGACAACTACCTCATTTATGAAAAATATCGGGGACTTGTTCTTACGACAAAAGGACAAAAGGTCGGCAAACGGCTCGTCGTCCGCCATCAATTGCTGGAACAATTTTTGACGATCATCGGGGTATCCGATGAAAATATATATAAAGACGTGGAAGGCATTGAGCATCATCTTAGCTCCGACTCCATTACTTGCATCGAGACGCTGGTCGAGTATTTCAAACGCGATGCCGGCCGGATGGATGATTTGATGCAGTTGAAAAAAGAATTGGAAGAGTCTTAATAACGAAAATACGGGACAGCGGCTTCCATAGGAGCCGGTGTTTTTCTTTATCGGCCGAGCCGAACCTTTGCAGTTCGGACATATGTACAATCCGTTCCGTCATACAACTCTAGTAGAGTTTATAACGGGGGCGGGGATCCGGTGAAAATCAACGCGGTATTCGAAGGCGGAGGAGTCAAAGGAATTGCGCTTGTCGGTGCGGTATCGGCCGTGGAGCAGCTGGGCATCGGTTTTCATCAGGTTGCCGGAACGTCGTCGGGAGCCATCGTCGCATCGCTTGTGGCGTCGGGGTATCGTGCAGAAGAATTGAGAGAAGTGCTCGAAGCCACTCCATTCCATACTTTCCTGCAGCGTGCTCCGGTATTCGATACGAAAGTGATCGGCCCGCTCTTACGGTTGTTTGTGAAAAAAGGGCTGTATTCCGGCGAAGCGCTGGAGCATTGGATATACCGGCTTTTGCTCGCCAAAGGCATTCGCACTTTCGGTGATTTGGCCAAAGACCAGCTGCGCATTATCGCTTCGGATATTTCCGGCCGGAAGCTGCTTGTGCTTCCCGACGACATTGCCCAATACGGCATTGACCCGCATCGCTTTTTGGTGGCCAAAGCGGTACGGATGAGCACTAGCATTCCGTATTTTTTCGACCCGGTCATTATCCGCAAACCGGCGCATTTAAAGCAGGCGGGGAGCAAATTTCCCGACCAGTTTGTTTATATCGTCGACGGCGGCTTGCTCAGCAACTTCCCGTTATGGCTGTTCGATTCGTCAGTCATGCCGCCCCTTGACCAACTGGTGCCGACGATCGGCTTTCAGCTTGTAGGCCGCGGCAACAGCAATCCGAATGTGATCAACGGCCCCGTCAGTATGCTGCATGCATTATTTTCTACGATGCTCGACGCTCACGATGAACGGTACATACAAGAGCCGAACCGGTTCCGTACCGTAAAAATACCGACGCTCGGAATCAGCAACACCCACTTTGATTTAACCCAAGAGCAAAGCGTGGGGCTGTACGAATCAGGGCAAACAGCGACCAACGCCTTTTTCGCCAAGTGGAAGCTTACCGATTATAAGCAAAAGTATCTCACCTACGTTACCCAAAGGTCAAACGTGTAGCGAAACCGCGGATGCGTAAGCTTCTGTCCGGCCGAATCCCAAACAGAAAAGACAGCTTGCAGCAATATGCTGAAGCTGTCTTTTCTGTTTAATGGTATTTCGGCGTATCATCGGAATCGTCTTTGCTGCCGTTAATGACGCGGAACGTCGCGTTGCGGCGTTTCCCTTTGCCGAATCGCGGCGGTGTCGTCCGGTTATAACGCCAACGGTTCGGCGGATATTTGTACAGCCAAAACACGATGCCGAACACCAGAATAGGAATGATGTACGCGCCGGGATTCGAGAAAATACTGGAGAGGAGCCCGATTGCGATCAATCCGAAAATGATGTAGCCGATGGTGCGATCACGGTTTTTCACAAAAATTCCCCCTTGGATGAGAAAGAATTTCTTTACATGTTCGATGCTTGCCGGTCAAGCTCTCGCATCCGGTTGAACGAAGCGATCGAAACTTCCACTTGCGAATCGTCCGGTTCTTTTGTCGTCAGCAGCTGCAGCCAAAGCCCAGGATAACCTAGGTATTTCAACACAGGCACTTCGCGAAGGCTGTTTGTGAAGCGAAGCACTTCATAAGATACCCCGATGACGAGCGGAAGCAGGATGAGACGCTGCACGATCCGTTCTACGAACGAATCGTATTGGAAGAATGAATAAATGACTACGCCAACGATGACTGTAAAGACGATAAAGCTGCTCCCGCAACGATAGTGGAGCGTATTGAATTTTTGCACGTTGGCCACCGTCAATTCGAGCCCCGCTTCGTAAGCGCTGATGACCTTATGTTCCGCTCCGTGGTATTGAAACAGCCGTTTGATCATGGGCGTCAGCGAAATAAAGTAAATATATGCTACGAGCAGGATGATTTTGATTAATCCTTCCAGCAAGTTATGGCCGATTTGATTCGTAAACAGCTTGCCGAAGAGCAGTTGTTCGATCGTCGGCGGAACGAGCGTGAAGACGAATTTGCCGAAGATGAAAGATAATACCCCAACGACGGCAACGCCTAGGATCATCGTCAGTCGTCCGGTCAGCGATTCTTTCTCGTTTTGTTTGGTGTCTCCGTCCTCTCCGGCGAATACTTCCGCTGAAAAATTGAGGTGCTGCGCTCCTTTGGCACTTGACTCGATTATGCCGACGATGCCTCGAATGAGCGGAATTTTTTTGAGCGTTTGCACCCAAGGAATTTCTTTTTTTGGCACTTCGAGAAATTGAATTTCGTTATCTTTTCGGCGGACCGCCGTAACATGAACCTTCTGCCCTGCGAACATGACGCCCTCGATGACTGCCTGGCCGCCATAAATCGCGCACTGTTGATTTTCGGACAAGTATATGCACCTTCTTCTGGTATGAATATGAGTAGATCGATATGTGGGCTTGATCTTATTGTAACGAATCCGTAAGCATAATGCCACCGTTTATAGTACAAAGTTTTGTGCATACTATTATTGCCGTTGACAATGATATGGCAGCGTCGCCAACTATTGATAATATTGCGCCTGGCAAGGATTTGTCGAGTACGTTTGGCATGAAAGAGGAGGATTGAGAAGTGAATATGCTCCGAAACGGAAAGGAAGAAAAACCGCACACGAACAAATGGAATTTCGCGGTATATATCGGCTTTTTTGCGGGGTTCATTTGGGGCGGAATCAAAATGATCGAGAACTATTTCCACCTCACGTCGCTCTCGCCCGGGTTTTTAATCGAGCCTTTTTTTCTGCATCATTACTTGATGACGGCGCACGGTTATATTATGGGGTGGCTCGCATATATCGTCATGTCCGTTATTGCCGCGCTGCTGTATGCCGTTTTTTTGGCCAAAGCCAAGGGGCCGTGGGTCGGCATCGTATACGGGCTTGTTTGGTGGGGCGTTATTTTTTTGCTGATCGGGCCCGTATCGGGCATGACGAACTGGATCGGAATCATGGATTGGAACACGATCATAACCGAGCTGTGCTTATTCGTCGTATGGGGTTTGTTTATCGGGTACTCCATCTCCTTTGAATTTACGGATGAGCGCATTAGGGAGCCTTACAAAAAAACGGCAAAGTGACGCCGGATCATGGGATGCGCTGCAAAAAAAAGTTCTCAAATCGGGGAAACTTATGGTAAAATATTTGAGCATGTGCTTTTTTGTCGCAAGGTAGGAGGTTCCACGATTGAAGCAAATATTGCTGCTAAACGGTCCAAATCTGAATATGCTCGGCATTCGGGAGCCGGGGATTTACGGTTCGCTGTCGCTTCAAACGATCATCGACGGGCTTGAAAAGACGGCGAATGAGCTTGGCGTCGAGCTCGAAAGCTTTCAGTCCAACCATGAGGGCGGTTTGATCGATAAGATTCATGCCGCATTCGGTGTGAAGGACGGCATCTTGTTCAATCCGGGTGCTTTTACGCACTATAGCTACGCACTTCGCGATGCGATCAGCACCGTCGGCATACCTACGGTCGAAGTACATATTTCGAATATTCATAAAAGAGAAGCGTTTCGCCATACTTCGGTCATCGCTCCTGTCGCCCTCGGACAAATCGCCGGATTTGGAGCGGACAGCTACGAGCTTGGTTTACGTGCGTTGGTTCAACATCTTGAACGGTTGGAGGGATAATGATGCAGCAACAAAGAATTCGCCGCTTGCGCGAGCTGTTGCATGAGAAGGGTCTCAAAGCCGTACTGATTACGAATGCGACAAACCGCTTATACATGACCGGCTTCACCGGATCAGCGGGGTATGTGCTGATTACGGAAGATCGCGCCGTGCTGCTCACCGATTTTCGCTATATGACGCAAGCGCCTCAGCAAGCGGCCGGTTACGAAGTGATCGAGCATGCTCCAAGCCCGATGGAAACCGTGAAAGAGCTGCTGACTAAAGCGGGCATTACGAAGCTCGGCTTCGAGCAGAACGACTTGACGTATGGCTCGTATCGCGCTTATGCGGAGAAGCTGTCCGGGATCGAACTTGTTCCGACCGACGCACTCGTCGAAACGCTGCGCATGATCAAAGATGCGGGAGAACTCGCCGTGATGCAGGAAGCGGCGGATCTCGCGGACCGCACCTACACGCATATTTTGGGCGTGATCAAGTCGGGGCTGAAGGAACTCGACATTGCGCTGGAGATCGAAATGTTCATGCGCAAGAACGGGGCGGCTTCCACTTCGTTCGAGACGATCGTAGCCTCCGGGGAACGCTCTGCGCTGCCGCACGGCAAAGCCAGCGACCGGGTGATCGGCACGAACGAATTCGTCAAGCTCGATTACGGAGCGTACTATAAAGGCTATTGCTCGGATATTACGCGGACGGTCGTGCTTGGAAAGCCGACGGATAAGCATCGTGAAATATACGACATCGTGCTTGAGGCGCAGCTCACCGCTTTGGAACGCATTCGTCCGGGAATGACCGGCCGGGAAGCGGATGCCGTATCCCGAGACATCATCGCACGTTACGGATACGGAGATCATTTCGGTCACGGTCTTGGACACGGGCTCGGGATGGAAGTGCATGAAGCGCCGCGGCTTTCCAAGCTGGGCGATATCGTGCTGACCCCCGGCATGACCGTTACGGTGGAGCCCGGCATATATTTGCCCGGGTTCGGCGGCGTTCGCATCGAGGACGACATTGTCATCACGGAGACAGGCAATCGCAGGTTAACGCAATCAAGCAAAGACTTGATTGTGCTTCCATAAAGGAATATAACTTATTGTGGCGGTAACACTGTTATGAAATAAGACGAACCATCGCTTTTTTCTCAGAATGCCGGCTGCTCACATTTTCAGGGAGGTTTTTTGTAGTGATCTCAGTAAACGATTTTAAAACAGGCTTAACCATCGAAGTAGAAGGCGATCTATTCACCGTCATTGACTTCCAACACGTCAAGCCGGGCAAAGGCGCTGCATTCGTCCGCTCCAAATTGAAGAACATCCGCAACGGCAACACCGTTGAGCGCACCTTCCGCGCCGGCGAGAACGTAAGCCGCGCACACATCGAAAACCGTGAAATGCAATACTTGTATGCCAGCGGTCAAGACCATACGTTCATGGATACGGAATCGTATGACCAATTCAGCTTGACGAACAAACAAATCGAGTGGGAGCTCAACTTCCTCAAGGAAAACATGATGATTCATATCATGAGCTTCCAAGGCGAAATTTTGGGGATCAACCTGCCGAACAGCGTCGAGTTGAAGGTGGTCGAAACCGAGCCGGGCATTAAAGGCAATACCGCTACCGGCGCAACGAAGAACGCCAAGCTCGAAACCGGCCTGAACGTGCAAGTGCCTCTGTTCATTAACGAAGGGGACGTGCTTCTGATCGATACCCGCGAAGGCAAATACATTTCGCGCGCTTAATTCGATACAACGCAACGAAAGCCTTATCCTGTAACGGGATATGGCTTTTTTTCATTTGTAGGGGAATAACCGGAGCGTGGAAGGAAATGTAAATAATAAGGATAGCCAAACTTACAGCAAATATAATATGATAACGAGACATAGAAGGAAGGGGTTTCCAAATGGAAAAAACAGCGATCGTAAAAGTGACCGCTTACATTACGCGGCAAATGAACGGAGTGAAGCAGCTGCTCGTTTTTGAAGAAAACGGATTCGAGCACCTTGGATTTCAAGTGCCGGGGGGAACGGTGGAAAGCGGCGAAGGTCTGGAAGAGGCTTTAATCCGTGAACTGAGTGAAGAAGCGGGAATCACGCCTCACGACATCAAGCCGCTCGGCGAATATTGTTATATTTCGGAAGTGAACCGGGCGGAGACGAGGCGTTATTACTTCGAGGCGAAAGCCGACTGCGCCGAGCAATTTACGCATATCGTTCAAAGCAATGACGAAGATAACGGCTGGATTTACAATTATCGTTGGACGGATCTTCATCCATCCTTGAAGCTGCATGGATATTTGGGACGGATGCTCCACACGATTCAATGAAATCTTGTGTTAACAAATTCAGGCCAGGGTGATCGCGATGGAATTTTGCATACGGCAAGCGGAGTGCAACGAACTGAACGTCGTGCATGAAACGATGCGAGAAGCCTTCAAGGAATATGCAGGGAAACTGCAGCCGGAGTCCGGGGCGCTCAGAGAGACGATGGAAGATATCGAGCGCAAAATATCGGGTGGCGGCGGGGCGATCATTGCATGGAACAATAATGAACCTGCAGGCTCTGCGCAGTACTATTTTAAAGACGGCTATATGTATATCGGCCGCGTAGCGGTCATTCCCCAATATAGAGGGAGCGGGTTGGGAAAACGGCTTATTCATTATTTGGAAGCCGAGGCGAGGCGCCGTTCTTGCCGCGAGACGCGGTTAGAGGTCAGGCTTTCCGTACCGGAAAATATGAAGTTCTATGAGCGGCTTCACTATGAAACATTAGAACAGCAATATTATCCGGGGGGAACCGACAGCTGGTACGTAATGAGCAAAGACATGCGGGCTTAGAGCCCGGTATAGCAGGATGGGGGAGATGGGATGCATTCCGTTAAAGTCGTGGTATTTGACCTGGACGATACGCTCATTCATTTTGACGATTATTGGGAGGAAAGCTTGCTGGAGACGCTGCGCCGTCACCCGGCTACGAAAGAGTACGACCCCAAACGATTGTTCGGCGTCCTTTCCGAAATGAATCAAATATTTGAAGATCAGTACCACAGACAGCAAATTACTTTGCGGCAGTTCCGCAACTATCGCCTGATGCATGCGATGTCCCGTGTCGGGGAGGAGATGGCAGAGCAGACGGCGGAACATTTCAATATGCTGCATATGGATATCAGCAAGCGCTATATGAAAGCAAGCCCCGAGCTGCTCGAATTGCTCAAGGAATTGCATGGGACCTATAAACTTGGGATCGTGACGAACGGAACGAGCCGGTGGCAGCGGGATAAGCTTGAAGCGCTCGGGATTCAAACGCTGTTCGAGCCGGGAGCCGTCTTTATTTCCGACGAAGTCGGCTTCGAGAAGCCTTCTTCGGAAATATACCGGAAGGCATTGCACTATTTTGGCGTAAAGCCGGAGGAAGTATTATTTGTGGGCGATTCATGGAACAACGACGTTATAGGACCGATGAGAGCGGGGATGCGTTCGATTTGGTATAACAAGAAGATGGCATCCGTTCCGGAGGGGGCGACCCCTTTCGGCATGATTAGCGATATGGCCGAGCTGCGGCAATATTTGCGGCAGGCGGCGGACCCGAAGGGTGTGTCAGAATGATAGTCGACCCGTTGATCCGTTCGGGATATGCCGAACTTCACGACGGGCGGCTTTATTTTGAAACGGCCGGTTCAGGCGAGTATGCAATCATTTTCATTCATGGGATGGGATTGGACCATCGCATGTGGGACGATCAGTTCGAACCGTTTTCCCGGCAATACACGGCGATCCGTTACGATGTTCGGGGGTATGGGAAATCTACCATGCCCGAAAAGGAACCATACTCCCATCAAAACGATTTGAAGTGGTTACTGGACCGTATCGGGATAATACAAGCGGCTCTGGTTGGAATCTCCATGGGCGGCGGGATCGCGCTCGATTTTGCTTTGGATTACCCGGAATGCGTATCTTCGCTCATCCTTTCGAATTCGGCCTTGAACGGTTACAGGCCGAGCGCTGCGAGCGGCGACTTGAACGCAGTGTATGAACACATTGAGGCCGCGGCCGCCGAACTGCAGTTCGAATCTAAAAAGCGATAGATCGACTTGGCGAGTTGAAAAAGCGTTGCCTTATATTGACAGGAGAGCTGGATTTGCCGGATTTCAAACATGTAGGGGAGCACTTAGCGAACGAAATAGCGCATTGCACCGCATATACATTCCCGAACGCCGGACATTTGGCGAATATGGAGTGTCCAGAGCATTTCAATCGGATCGTAATGCATTTTTTGGACGGACAGAAAGCTGATGAAAAACATGGGGGTGTCTCATGAATATCATTTTACTAGGACTGCCTGGAGCAGGGAAAGGAACGCAAGCGAAAATAATCGTGGAGCATCTGCACATTCCGCATATTTCCACGGGCGATTTGTTCCGCAAAGCCGCTCAGGAACGTACGGCGCTGGGTTTAAAAGCGAAGGCGTACATGGACACGGGCGAGCTCGTCCCGGATGAGATTACGATCGGGATCGCCGAGGACAGACTGGCGCAATCGGACTGTAAGGAAGGGTTCCTGCTGGACGGCTTTCCTCGAAATTTGAATCAAGCGCATGCATTGAAAAGTTACCTGGCCGCAAGCGGCAAAGCCATCGACCATGTGATCTATGTAAAAGTCGATGAACGGTTATTGTTCGAGCGATTAACGGGAAGACGGGTTTGCAGCGGCTGCGGCGCAACGTATCACATTGCGTATCAACCGCAGGCTGTGGAAGGGCGTTGCAACTCTTGCGGAGGGGTCGTTATTCAAAGAGACGATGATCAGGCGGATACCGTAGCAGAACGGCTGAACATCAATAAGGCGCTGACGGACCAGCTTGCAGATCATTACAAGACGGAAGGAAGCTTGCGGGTCATCGACGGATCGAAGGAGATCGGGGACGTGACGGAACAACTGCTGAAAATATTCGCTGCTCCATAAGCCCGGCTGCCTGGTGCGGATTAAGCCGAGGATCAAAAACAGGTGAAGGATCGTGATTCAATGAAGTTATATCATTTCAGCGAGCAATCCGACATTCGCTCGTTTACGCCAAGACAACTCGATTACCGCCAAAACGAACCTGCGATGGTATGGACGATTGACGAGTTTCACGCACCGCATTATTATTTCCCCCGCGATTGTCCCAGGGTATGCATATGGCCGAGCGACGACACGACCGAAGCGGACATACAGCGGTTTTTCGGCCATTCCGTCACGAAACGGGTGGTCGCCATCGAATCCAGATGGTTCGAGCGTGTAAAATCGGCCGCGATCTATCGTTACGAATTTGCTCCGGATCAGTTTTCGCTGTATGAAGCGAACGCCGGGTACTACACCTCGACACAGACGGTACAGCCGGTCTCGGTGGAGCGGATGGATGACTTGCTGCACAGCTTGACCTGCCTTGATATCGAAGTTCGCATAACACCGTCTTTATTTCCATTAAAAGAAGCGATTTTGTCTTCCACTGTAAATTTCTCCATGATCCGAATGAAATATGCGCAATAAAGCGGCACGGTTTGAATCGGGAAACGCCGGCTGACAGTAATTCAATAGTATGAATATAAGTGTAGGGGGAAAGCATGAACCGTTTTTTAATCGGACAACACGGGCGTTTCGATGAGCGCAAATATAAGCGAGATTTCAAGCCGGGTTTTTACGGGATCGAAGCGTGCTTGCTTGAAAATGAAGAACATACTGCTCGATTAATCGAAGAATCAACCGGCAGAGGCTTTCAGGTTGGCATCCATTTTCCGCTGCGGGCAGGGCGGTCGAAGCTAAGAGACGCACTATTCCTGTCTCCGGACGATGCGGTCAGACAGCAGGCATACGACTATGTCACTAACGAACTCGACTATATGGCCAAAGTGAAGCCGAGCTATATTTTGTTTCATTATCCGAAGCCCGTTGTACTGGATGACCGGGTCGATTGGAAGCATTGGCGGTTTGCCGATGCAAGCGAGTTCGTCTATGAGAGCGCTTATCGTTTGGAAGAATGCAAGGAGAAGAGCGAAGCGCTGTTTGAGTGGCTGTCGGATCGGGGCCGCGAATACGGGTTTACGCCTGTTCTCGAATTCGATGCGCTGAACCGTTATGTATATGCAACCGATATGCTCGAGGAACTGCTGCTGCGGTATCCTGATATTCGGCTTTGTCTGGATACCGGAAGATTATTTTTACAGCATAAACTCGATCCGTACTTTGACGCCGCCCAAGTGATCCGCCGGTATGCGGTTTATGCGGATCTCATCCATTTATCCAATACGCAGTTCACGGATCGGGTACAATGTCATCATTATCCCGTGCTGCCTGAGCTTGACCCGGGCGACGGCTGGGCGCCGATTGCGCGGTACCTGGGCATCGTTCGGGAACGGAATCCGAACGTGAACATTTTGTTCGAGCACAGATCCGATGCGATTACGGACGAACAGCTGGAGCGGTGCTACGCTTGGGTTGAGGGATTGTTGAACGCCGGCAGTGCCAACGAAAAATAATTATCGCCGGGATGCTCTAAAGTTCGTGGACATGCGCATACACTCCTTATAAGGAGGGGAAGTCCATGGCATGGATAGATATGAATGTCTCGGAGGATGTCCAGGCGATAATGCGCGAATTGATTGCAAGAAAGCAAAAGCTGGACCGCTACAAACGGTTGAAAATCGGGTTTGCCTGGGCAGCGGTTTGCTTGTTTTTATTCTTCTCCTATTATTTCTATAACTATGTTTTAGTTCCGTCGCAAAAAAATATGATAACCATTCTGGCTTCCTTCGGGAACAATAAACTGCTATTTTCCATGCTGCTCGGATTGATCTCATCCTATTATTTGATGAATTATTTCACAACGCAGTACGATAAGCAAAAAACGAAGTACGATTTGCTGCGTGCGGAGATGATCGATTATTTCATGTTCCCCCGTACGGCATCGAAGCATGCGGCCATGCGGGAAGCGATCTCCAAGCAGTTGAAAGAAAAGCACGACATTAATATTTCGTTCAAAAGCTAGATTCGTAGAGAATCGGATTACGTTAATAGAATCGATCTGGCGCGCCATTCCGAGAGGAAGGAACGGCTGCGCCTTTTTGCCATGCCGTCCTGCAGGTTGACAGCCCTCTCATAAAACTATCGTAGGACGCGCCGGATGCGCATAAAATGATAAAACATCACTTGCCGAGGTGAGGCATATGGAAATCGTTTTTGTGCAGCATGGAGAAGCGATGCATCAGTTGGGCGGCGGGAGCCGCCTTCATGCCCAAGACCCGCCGCTTACGGATAAGGGCAAGCGGGAGGCTGTCAGACTGAGCCGATTGGAGCCGCTTAGCGAGTCGGATGCAATCGTGGCGGGCCCGGTGCTTTATTTGCTGCAAACGGCGGACTTGTGGTCGAAGGGGACGGGGTGTTCCCGATTTGTTCATCCGCTTGCAGGCCCGAGACAACATCCGTTCCGTTATGATTTTCGAACGCCCCCCTGTGAATGGCCGATGGAGTCCGAGCGGATCACCACTGGCTTTCCCGAGTTTCTGCCGCCGGCCCATTTGCCGGAGCACCTGTGGCTGCAAGGCATTCATACGCTTCCGGGGATTTTGTTCGCTCAGCATGCCGAACGGTTTTTGGCATGGTGCCGCAATCTGGAGAAGTCGCGCGTCTTTATCGTTACCGCGGAAGGCACGCTGCAGGCGTATCGGGCGCATTTAGCGGCTGGTTCGTCCGGGGGCCGGCAAAGCGCTGGAAGAGGCAAACGGCTAAGCCGGTGGAGCGTTCCGCTCCCCGTATGAACTTTTCGACATTTTTCTATTTCGGAGTACTAGGGGATATGCTATAATTAACAATTGTTATGCAAAAGTATCGGTTAGGAGTGAACAGCTTTGTCTCTTATTGTTATGAAATTCGGCGGAAGCTCTGTCGGTGACGCAGAGCGGATGAAGCGTGTGGCAAACCGCATCGTGGAGAGAAAGCGTGAAGGACATCAATGCGTTGTCGTTGTATCCGCCATGGGGGACACGACGGACGATCTGATTGACTTGACGAAACAAATATGTACGGTAACGCCTCCTGCTCGCGAGATGGATATGCTGCTGTCGACCGGGGAGCAAGTATCGGTGGCGCTCTTGTCTATGGCTATACATAGCTTAGGGTACGCTGCGGTATCTTTTACGGGATGGCAAGCCGGTTTATATACGGAAGCGGTGCACGCGAAGGCGCGGATTACGGACATGAAGCCGGATCGCGTGAAGAAGGCGCTTGCTGAAGATAAAATCGTGATTGTCGCAGGGTTTCAGGGGATGACGGAGGAAGGCGAAATTACTACGCTCGGACGGGGCGGTTCGGACACGACGGCCGTTGCGCTTGCCGCCGGCATCGATGCGGACGTTTGCGAAATTTTTACGGATGTGGACGGCGTGTACTCCACCGATCCGCGTATTGTCAAATGCGCGCGCAAGCTGAACGAAATCTCGTATGACGAAATGCTGGAGCTCGCCAATCTGGGTGCGGCGGTACTTCATCCGAGAGCTGTGGAATACGCGAAAAACTATAACGTGACGCTGGTCGTCAGATCCAGCTTCAATCATAACGAAGGTACGAATGTGAAGGAGGAAGCAGCGATGGAACAAGGCATCGTGGTACGCGGTATCGCTTACGATAAAAATGTGGCTCGAATCAGTATTCTGGGTGTGGAAGAGAAGCCAGGTCAACTGGCCAAAGTATTCACCGCGCTCGCCAAAGAACAAATCGACGTGGACATTATCGTGCAGAGCGGCGTATTGAACGGACTTGCCGACTTCTCCTTTACGGTTGCGCTGTCCGATGCGGATAAAGCGCAGAGCGTCATCGAAAGCATTCGCGGCACGGTCGGCTTCCGTGAGGTTACCTCCGAAAGCAACCTTGTGAAAGTATCGATCGTCGGCGCAGGCATGGTGAGCACGCCGGGCGTCGCCGCCAAAATGTTCGAAGTCATTTCCGATCTGGGCATCAGCATCCTGATGGTCAGCACGTCCGAAATCAAGACATCCTGCGTCATTGAAAACGGCCGTTTGAACGAAGTGATTCAAGCGCTGCACACGGCCTACGGCCTCGATACCGATTCCACCGTATTTGTAGGCGGACCTTCCGAGAGAAGGTAAGGTAACAGCGAGACGGTTAGCGAATCTTATCGAACATGAACGTGAACACCTTGAGCAAAAATGCAGTAATGCCTGCTGCCATAAGCGGCCCGACAGGAATGCCTTTCAAGAAAATAATACCGAAGATCGAACCGATAACAAGACCCACAATCATTTGTGGGTCTATTTTTAGCAGTTCCAGCCCTTTTCCGTTCATATAAGTTGCAATAGCTCCGCCCAGCAGCGCGAGAATGCCTGGCCACGTCGTGAACATGGAAGTGACGTCCTTGACGGAAATACGTTCGCTTGCAAACGGAACGAGCACCCCCATGGTCAAAAACAACAGGCCAAGCTCAAGCCCTCTGCGCTCGATCGTCGGCAAATACCGGTCCAGGCTGAGCAGTTTCACGACAAGAAGGACGCAGGCTGCCGTCGTAATAATATGGGAACGGCCCAGCAGCCCGATCACGATCAATGCGACCAATAATAGATCTCCGCTCATCTCTTATGCCCCTTGTCCTTATAGATTCTCTTTATTTGTATGAAAAGGGGCTTGTTTTAGAACTTTTTTAAGCTTTGGGACGGCGAGAAACGTCCGGCATACAAGCTTGCTTCGTTAAAAATAGGCAGGAGACGCAGCCATTTTCCCGTCCTGGACGACAGGAGCGAAATGCAGAATGTTGACCTGCGCGCAGTGGAGAACGTCTTCCCTAAAGCCGAGCCGGGTCAGTCTTTTTCCGTTCGAGCAGGACAGCAGCGTCTCCGTCAAACGGTCTCTCACGCTCCCATAGGCGTAAAGCATGGACAGGCCGAAGTCGTTCAATGTGACTTGCTTGCCGGAGGGCATGCAATCGATCAGCTCCTGCGCGATGAGACCTGCGCATAACCCGTCTTCGAGCGCGAATGCGTCATTCGTACCGGAGCAAAGGATGACGGCTTCTCCGCTTGCGGCGGCAGCTTCGGCGCAAGCTCTTGCATTAAGCATCGAGCCGATCAAGATGCGGTGTGCCTTTCCGGCTTTTTGAATCGCCCTGGTGCCGTTGGTCGTCGTAATGACAAGCGATTTTCCGTCCACATGGGGTCCGGTATACTCCAGAGGCGAGTTGCCGAAATCAAATCCCGGAATTTTTTTGCAATTTCGCTCTCCGCCCAGAAGGGCGCCCGTTTCCTGCTGCTGTTTGGCCTGTATTACCGTCTCAACCGGCGTAATTTCGCGGCAGCCGTTCGCCAGCGCGGTCAGCATGGTGGAGGTGGCGCGCAGTACATCGATCACGATGACCGTTTTTTGATTCAAATCTTCCGCCCTTGCTTCATTCACACTGGATATGACCTGGACGTTCATGACTGGTGTGCCTCCTTTCCCATTCTTCTCACAAGCTCTCTTTGTTTTCCTAACGTTTGCTTATATTTCCCATGTCAGCGAATCGACCGATTCCGGCTTGCGTTCCTTGCCGAGCAACAGCGTATCCGAGCGGAGGCCGCGGCGCAGCGCTTCGAGCGAAATGACATCGCCCGGCAATATATTGCCGAGATGAATATCGGTGCCGAGCATATGAAGCAGATGAACCTGCTGCTCTTTGTGCGGGGCTTCCCACAACAGGACATCCGCACTGGGCACTTCGCGCAGCACCTGTTCGATCTCCGCATCTTTGCATGCCCCGGAATCATCGAAGATGCCTACGCCTTTTCCGGATTCCCTGCCTTCGATCGTCACCAGCTCCGCGCCGAGACTCGTGTCGACCGTGACCGTTTCAATCAATTCGCCCAGTTCAATCGTCGAGCCCCAACATTTTTTGCCATATTCCGTTATGACCGTCAGACCGGCGTCCAGACCGCGCACAATCAGCTCGCTGCGAAGCTTGCGGGAAACTTCGATAGTGCCATCGGAAACTTCCAACCCGTTAAATCCAAGCCCGCGCACCATGTCGAAAAAGTTTTTGATCGCTCCTTGCCGAATCGCCACCTCCAAAAACGTTCCTCCGGGGTAAACGGTAATATGGTTTGCTTTGGCCATTTCTATTTTTTTCTCCAAAAAAGACGTTGAATACAGCGGTGAAGTTCCGAATCCGATTTTCAGCATATCGATGTATGCGCCTGCCGTTTCCAGCAAATCTTCCAATGCATGAAGCCCAAGTCCTTTGTCAATGACCATCGTCTTTCCCAGGTTTCGCGGTTTGGTCGTTCGGCAGCCCGTAGGATCGTTCAGCTGCGGACTCCACTGCAGTGGTGGTCTACCCTCCATCATCTATCGCCTCGCTGTTACAAATGTAGGATTTCTGTGTCATCATATGCATTTTCGACTAGGGGTGTGCCCACCAAATTGCTACGGTTATCCGGGTATAACTGCAGATACGGTTGCCGTTCCAATAGCAAACACGGTATCGCACTAAAATGATGGATCATCCGTCTTCAATAAAGATCGGTAGTTAGGGCGCACAGGGACATTCCGGCATGAATCAACTGGCTGCCCCGCACCCGACAAAGCTTTGAAGGCCGATATCCATAAAACTGCCTGCAAAATTGCCGGTTTCTGCTCTAAATGAAGACGAGCCTGCATAGGATGAAATAAATCCAAGCTATGAGGGGAAGTGTGCCACTTGCTAAACAAAATCGTATTGAGTATGGCTTCGCTACGGCTGATGTCCGGCACTATTGAAATTATCGCGGCGCTGGTCATGCTCAGGCTGAATCAAATCGATAAGGCGCTCATTGTCAATTCGGGATTGGCATTGGTCGGACCGCTCGTCCTGTTGACTACGACGACCATCGGGCTTGTCGGACTAGCGGATAAGCTGTCTTTCGGAAAAATGCTGTGGGTGCTCATCGGAGTCAGCTGCATTTTTATCGGAATCTTAAAAAAGTAATCTGTCATAATTCACTAGGCGAGGCATACACATCATTATATAGCGAGCTTAAACATGCTGTACCCGCGAAAAGATGGACAGCTTGGGGAGGAATAGCCGTTGATCTCATCGATATTGCCCTATTTTTCCGGCACCATGCGAAACATCCTATCAACTCTACCAAAGCGGATTCAGGAACAGCTGCAAGAGATTCGCATTCGGGAACATCGGCCGCTCGAAGTGATCTGGGGATCGGGAAGCGGATTTGTTTCCGCGAGCGGAACCTTGTGCCGCGAATTGGAACAAGCTTACCGGCCGACCAGGCAAGATTGCGCCAATTTACTCGAGCAGCTTACCCAGCATTCCATGTATTCGTTCGAGGAAGAATTGAGACGCGGATTTATAACCGTTGCCGGCGGCCATCGCGTAGGATTGGCCGGCAGAACCGTCGTCGAGCAAGGAAAGGTCAAATATGTGAAAGACATTAGCGGGTTTAACTTCCGGATTGCCCGCGAATGGAAACAAGCGGGCGCCGGCGTGCTGCCCTACTTGATAGATCCTTCAGGCGAGCAAGTATACCGCACGCTCGTCATTTCGCCGCCGCAGCTCGGCAAGACGACGCTGATCCGCGATTTGGCCCGGCTGCTCAGCAGCGAAAGAAGCCAGCAGGCGACCGGCCACACCGGTTCGGGCCGAAGCTTCAAGGTAGGGATTGTCGATGAACGCTCCGAAATTGCCGCCAGCGTGAAGGGCGTTCCCCGGTTCGATGTCGGTCCGAGAACGGACGTGCTGGATGGCTGTCCGAAGGCGGAAGGCATGATGATGATGATCCGGTCTATGTCGCCGGAGGTGCTTATTGCCGATGAAATCGGGCGCGTCGAGGATGCAGAAGCGATTCACGAAGCGCTTCACGCCGGCATTAGTGTCATCGCCACAGCGCACGGCCGGAATGCGGCCGACGTGCAGCGAAGGCCGATCTTGCGCGGGCTGCTGAGCGAGGGAGTGTTCGAACGTTTCGTCGTGCTGGAACGCAGGCGAGAAACGCCGAACGGAGGACCCGGCTTTGCGGTATACGACAAGCAGGGCAGACGGCTTGACGAGCGTCTGGCGCTGAAAGGGGGGCTGACCTTATGAACGGCACGGTGCATAAGTACAAGCAAGGGCGGGGAAGTCCCGGATGCTGAAGCTGCTCGGTGCAATGCTCATATTGCTTTCAGGCACGTTATTCGGCTTTTACCAGGCTTCGCTGCTCGCCCGCAGACCGAAGCAGATTGCCGAGTTGATCCGCTCGCTGCAGCGTCTTGAAACCGAGATTGTGTATGGGTTTACTCCACTGCCGGAAGCGCTGGCGTCTACGGGCCGGAGCTGTTCCACGCCGGCGGGCCGATTGTTTCTCCGAGCGGCAGAGGAACTGAGACGAGCCGAAGGACGTTCCGTACAGATGATTTGGCGAGAATCGGTATCCGAAGAGTGGCGGAACACTGCAATGAAAATGCAGGAGCGCGAAGTGTTTCTGCAAATCGGCTCCACACTTGGTCTGACGGATAAAGAAGATCAAGTAAAGCATCTCCGGCTTGCCGCCAGCCAGCTGCAGACCGAGTCGGACAATGCCAGAGAGGAGCAGCAGCGCTACGAACGGATGTGGAAAAGTCTCGGTGTGCTGATGGGCGCACTCGTCGTCATATTAATGTACTAGCCTGCTCAAGGAAGAGTCGCGCAGGCAAAGCTGGAAAAGGGTTTGGGGTGAGGTGCCGCCAATGAATGTGGATGTAAACGCGATATTCCAGATTGCCGGCATCGGTATCATTATCGCGATGATTCATACCGTGCTCAAACAGATGGGCAAAGAAGACATGGCGCATTGGGTGACGGTGATCGGATTTGTGGTCGTGCTGTTCATGGTCGTCAGCATGCTGGATAACTTGTTCAAAGAAATAAAGACCATCTTCTTGTTTCAATAGGAGTGGGTGCTGACCATGGAGATTATACAAATCGTCGGCCTTGGATTGATCACAACCGTTCTCGTGCTGATCATCAAAGAACAAAAGCCGATGTTCGCCTTTCTGCTGACCGCGTTTACCGGCATCGCCATCTTTCTGTTTCTGATCGGCAAAATCTCGACCATCATCGGCGTGCTTGAAGAGCTTGCAAACAAAGCGGATATCAATATGATCTTTCTCAAAACGATATTGAAAATTATCGGCATCGCCTATATCGCCGAATTCGGAGCGCAAATTATTCGCGACGCGGGGCAAGAATCCGTTGCCTCCAAAATCGAGCTGGCCGGCAAAATTCTCATCATGGTCATGGCGATTCCGATTGTGTCCGTCATCATTGAAACGGTGGTCAAGCTGCTCCCGGCTTGAGCCTTACACCACAGAGGCAGCCGAAGCGATAACGAATGAAGCCCAGATGCGGCAAAGAAGGTGAATGTCATGAAGCTGGCCGAATGGCGGAAGGGCGGAACTTGCGGATTACTGCTATGGATTGCTTTGCTAACGGCGCTTTTGCTCAACGCAGGAGCGGGAACCGGCTGTTGGAGCACGTCTGGATGCAGTGCCGCCGTTTACGCGGCGGCGCCGATCGATCAGTTGATCCAAGGGCAGGTGGAACATCTGCCGACGGATCAGATTGAGCAGTTTTGGAACAAGCTTATGAAACAGTACGGCGGTTATTTTCCGGAAGGTCCGGCGCCCCGGTTTATCGATTTGATCATGGGCGATAAGGAAATCGGACTTCGCTCGATCGTCAGCGGACTGTTCCGGTATTTCTTTCACGAGCTGCTCTATAACGGCAAACTGCTTGTGTCGATCGTCATCATCACCATTTTCAGTATGCTGCTGGAAACGCTGCAAAGCTCGTTTGAGAAAAATGCCGTGAGCAAGATCGCCTTTGCCATTTCATTTATGGTGCTGATGATAATGGCAGTCAATTCGTTCAGCGTCGCGATCGGATACGCCAAATCGGCGATCAACGACATGATTCACTTCATGATCGCGGTCGTACCGCTGCTGCTGATGCTGCTGGCTTCGATGGGCAATGTCGTTTCGGTATCCGTGCTGCACCCGCTGATCATCTTTATGATCCATGCCGTCGGAACGGCGATCTACTTCATCGTTTTTCCGCTGCTGTTTTTCTCGGCGATACTGCATATCGTCAGCCGCATTTCGGATAAATACAAAGTGACGCAGCTGGCGGATCTGCTCCGCATGATCAGCCTGGGCTGTCTGGGGATATTCGTCACCGTCTTTTTAGGGGTCATCTCGGTGCAGGGCACATCCGGCGCCGTTGCGGACGGGGTCGCGATCCGAACGGCCAAGTACGTTGCAGGCAACTTCGTGCCGATCGTCGGCCGGCTGTTCTCCGACGCCTCGGAAACGGTCATCGGCGCTTCGCTTTTGGTCAAAAATACGATCGGGCTTGCCGGCGTTGTCGTGCTTCTGATCATCTGTGCGTTTCCCGCCATGAAAATAATGGCGCTAGCCTTCATATATAATATCTCCGCCGCGATCATGCAGCCTTTGGGAGATAACCCGATGATCGGCTGCCTGGAAACGATCGGGAAAAGTTTACTCTACGTATTCGCATCACTCGCCGTCATCGGATTTATGTTTTTTCTTGCCATCACCGTGATGATCGCCGCAGGCAACGTTTCCGTTATGATGCGCTAGCGGCATGGAAGGAGGCACTCGGACTTGGAATGGTTAAGCGGATGGCTGAAGACGGTTATCCTGGTCATTCTGCTGGCGACCTTCGTCGATTTGCTGCTCCCGAATCATACGATGCAGCGTTATGTGAAAACGGTCATGAGCTTGTTCCTGCTTCTAACGCTGCTGCAGCCGCTGCTGTCGCTCCTTGAGAAGCATACGCAAATTGAAGAGGCGCTGAGCGGCTCGCTGTTCAAGGAAGGCAGCCTGCTGCTTGGTACCGGCGCCGGGGATGCTTCATCCTTGGAGTCGCTTCCGGCAATACAACAACGCGCGGAACTGCTGCGAAACCGGCAGCAGCAGGAAGCCAGACGCCTTGCGGAAACGCAAGCGGCCGATTTGATGAAGCGGAAGATCGAACAAACGGCCGGGGTGAAAGTGCAGCGGGTTCAGGTGGAAACGGCTGCGGACGACAAGGGCCAGTGGGTGATCAAGCACGTATCGATCGCACTCTATCCGGAATCGCCCGTAACGCCGGTATCGGCTGCGGATCAGAAGAGAACGAAGCCTGTGGCCGCCATGGAGCCTGTCAAGCCGGTCGAACCGGTTGCGGCACCGGACATACGAGTCGGATCTGACGCTTCGAAGGCCGTCCCGGTTGCCCGCCTGCAGGGTGGAAACGCGGAGCTGTTGCCTCCGGAGCTGGCCCAAAAGAAAACGCAAATCCAGCTCATGCTGGAGCAGGACTGGCAGCTGTCGCCAGCCCAGATCGCGCTTACGATAGAACAAGGGAGGTGACCGCCGGATGGGCGAGAAGTGGAACGGATTCAGCAATTGGCTCAGCGGCGGTCCGGGTGGGACAAAGCGGATGCAAACCTTCCGGTGGCTGCTGATTGCGGGACTTGTCGGCGTAGCCTTCATGATTCTCAACTCTTTCATTACGGTGAAAGACGTAGACCCGGTCGGCGAAGCAAGCCGGGCTTCCCCTCCTGATCAGACGAAACCGGCTTTCGGCTCCGGGAGCAAGGAACGCAGCTCGTTCCGGGAATATGAGGAAAGTTATCAATCGCAGCTGAAAGAGATATTGACGAAAATTGTAGGAGTAGGCGAAGTGGAAGTGCTGGTGAGCATTGAATCGACAGAAGAAGTGCTTGTTCAGCAAAATACGAAGGAAACCCAACAGGTGACGAATGAAAAAGATCAGCAGGGAGCGACGCGGCATATCACCGATGTGACTCGGAGCGGAGAAGTGGTGATCTACGAAGTATCGGGCGGCAAGCAGCCGCTGATCACCAAATATATTAAGCCGAAAATTAGGGGCGTCGTCGTTGTTGCCAAAGGAGCCGAGAATTTGACGGTGAAAAAGATGATCGCCGAAGCGGTGGAACGGGGACTTGACGTTCCGGCGCACCGCATCTCCATTTTACCGCGAAAGCAATGAGCAAGCTTCATACCTGGGATTAATCACTGAACAACTTTAAGGAAATGCTTACGAAGCAAGTTTTCTACGAAAACTTTGAGGAGGAATAACAATGAACTCGAAAAGACAAACGGTTTGGCTCGTGTCTATGCTTAGCTTGATGGTCGTATTATCGGCGTACTACTTGTTTACGGAGGATGCAAGTACGATCGAGGTCGGCCAGTCCGGCTCGATTACGAAAGAAATGAGCATCACCGGCGGGCAGCTTGACGGGAAGCAACCGGCAGCGACCGACGTAAAAACCGAAACGACTCCTTCGGCAACGGACGCAAAGTCCGGTTCGGCTACGACGGATGCAAGCAAACAAACCGCTCCCGTAGACGGCGCCAAAACATCCGAACCGAAAGAGAGCAGCATAAAAACCAATACGCCATCTTCGGCGAAACCGGACGCCAAATCTGGCGCGGCGGCGGGCGAACCCGCTTCCAAAGCTTCCAGCGGCCAAATCAGCAAAGAAGATTCGAAAGTGCTTCAGCAAATGCAGACGCAAGCTAAATCCGGTGCCGACTACTTCGTAAACTTGCAAATGAAACGGGACGAAGAACTGGCGAAGCAAGTGGAAAACCTGGTGAATATTATCGCCGATCCGAAGCAAACGGCGGAGGCGGCCGCTAAAGCGCAGGAAGATATGCGGAAGATCGAAGATACGGAAGCGAAAGTAACGAACCTCGAAGAAGTGCTGATGAAAGACTTTAAGCAGGCCGTCATTACACAGGAAGCAACCAAATGGAAGGTAACCGTGCAGGCGACGAAGCTGGAAAGAAGCCAGGCGCTGAGCATCGCGGACAAAGCAATGAAAGAACTGGGCATCGCTGCGGATCACCTCTCGATCCAGTACATTCCTTAAGTTAGAGAGGGTGCGAAACGGGGCCCGGGCTTAGCTCGGGCTCCGGCTTGTTTTCCGGGTTCCTCATCCATCGCAATGTTTCGACAATAACCATAAGCGGCCGCCGGAACGGACAAATGATGACAAAATGTACGACATCGGTTCATTTGAAGAAACACTTTCCTTAAATGAAGATTATGTTATAATAACAACGTCGTTTGTTTTGTTTCCGGCGCAAAGCGCCGTTTATTGTCTGCATGATGCCTAAAGGAGTGAACCCAAGTGTTTAAACTAAGCGAAATTAAAGAGCTGATTAAGCTCGTAGATCAAACCTCTTTACAAGAACTCGAAATCGAGAGCGAAGGCTCCCGCCTTTTAATCCGTAAACCGAATAAAACCGAGCAAGTTATCGTTGCTTCCGGTGCCGTTTCTGCGGCTGTTCCGCAAGTGGTTACGCATCAAGTTCCGGCTGTACAAGCCGTACAAGCACCTGCAGCTGAGACGGTTAAGCCTGAACCGGCGTCCAATTTACATACAATCGTCTCCCCGATGGTAGGCACGTTCTATGAAGCGCCGTCGCCGGGCGCAGCGGCGTTCGTTTCCAAAGGCAGCGACGTGAAGGAGAAAACGGTCGTCTGCATTATCGAAGCGATGAAGCTGATGAACGAAATCGAAGCGGAAGTAAAGGGCGAGATCGTCGAGGTTCTCGTGGAAAACGGACAGCTGGTTGAATTCGGACAACCTTTATTTACGGTGAAGCCGGAGTAATCCGAACTTGACGGGCGCGGCGATTCCGATGCCCGGCCAGCGTTTGAAAACGACAGACGCTTTCGATGTCGGCTTTCCTAACGGAAAGCCCAGCGGATGCTTTCGATGTCGGCTTTCCTAATGGAAAGCCCTTAGGAGGAGAACACACTTGAAGTTTCAAAAAATATTGATCGCCAACCGCGGAGAGATCGCCGTTCGCGTCATCAGAGCGTGCCGCGAGCTTGGGATTTCGACGGTTGCGGTATATTCCGAAGCGGATCGCGACGCTTTGCATGTGCGGCTTGCCGATGAAGCTTATTGCATCGGACCGACACTTTCCAAGGACAGCTATTTGAATTATATGAATCTCATGAGCGTGGCCACATTGACCGAGACGGATGCGATCCATCCCGGATACGGTTTTCTTGCCGAAAACGCCGACTTCGCGGAAATATGCGAAAGCTGCAACATCGCTTTCATCGGCCCGTCCCCTGAAGCGATTAGCAAGATGGGCGATAAATCGGTCGCGAAGCAGACAATGAAGGACGCCGGCGTGCCGGTCATTCCGGGCTCCGACGGGCTTGTGGAAAATATGGACGAGGCCATCCGTCTCGGCCGCGAGATCGGGTATCCGATCATTATTAAAGCGACGGCAGGCGGCGGCGGCAAAGGGATTCGTCTTGCGGACAACGAAGAGATGCTCATTCAGCAGATCACGACGGCCCAGCAGGAAGCCCAGAAGGCGTTCGGCAATGCGGGCGTTTATCTTGAGAAATATTTGACGGGAATGAAACACGTCGAAATCCAAATTTTGGCGGACAAGCACGGCAATGTCGTGCATCTCGGCGAACGCGACTGCTCGGTGCAGCGCCGTCGCCAGAAGCTGGTTGAAGAGGCGCCTTGCCCGGTGTTGACGCCGGAGATTCGCCAGCAGATGGGCGAAGCTGCCGTTCGTGCAGCCGCAGCCGTGCAATATGCCGGAGCGGGTACGCTCGAGTTTTTGCTCGGTCCGGACGGACAGTTTTACTTCATGGAAATGAATACGCGGATTCAGGTGGAGCATCCCGTGACCGAGTACGTTACCGGGATCGATATCATTAAGGAAATGATCCATATCGCCGAAGGAGAGCCGCTTTCATTTACGCAAGAAGAGGTGCAGATCAACGGCCATGCCATCGAGTGCCGGATTAACGCCGAAGATCCGAACCGCAATTTCATGCCGTCGGCCGGCCAAATCCAGTTTTATTTGCCGCCGGGCGGCTTTGGGGTGCGCGTGGACAGTGCGGCATATCCTGGTTATACGATTTCTCCGCATTACGACTCCATGATCGCCAAGCTGATCGTATGGGGCAAAGACCGCGATGAAGCGGTGCAGCGGATGAAACGAGCGCTTAGCGAATTCGCCATCGAAGGCATCCATTCGACAATCCCGTTCCATCTCCAGTTGCTGGAGCATAAAAAGTTTTTGGCCGGGGATTTCGATATCAAATTTTTGGAAGAACACGACGTGAACGACCCGAATTCGTAACACCGTTCACTTCATTGTCATATTTATATGAGAATGGTATAGTATACTGTAAGACAAGTTTTTGAATCGATAGCGTCGAACGCGTGATGCAGTTATTGTTCCGAGGGTAAAACAATAACTTGGAGGAGGACCTTAAACGATGAGTATCATAGCTGCGGATTATGAAAAGACCGAGATGGGCGCGATTCAGATTGCCCCTGAGGTAATCGAAATCATCGCCGGAATGGCTGCGGTGGAAGTACCAGGGGTTGCGGGGATGAGCGGCGGATTCGCGGGCGGCATAGCGGAACTGCTCGGACGCAAGAACATGTCCAAAGGCGTGAAGGTCGAGGTCGGTCAGCGCGAAGCGGCGATTGACGTATCCATTGTGATCGAGTTCGGCTCGCGCATTCCGGAAGTCGCAAGCGGCGTTCAGCAAAATGTCAAAAATGCGATTGAATCGATGACCGGCTTGAACGTTGTACAGGTCAACGTTCATATCCATGACGTCATTTTCAAAGGGCCGGAAAAAATCGAAGAGGTGGAACCCGCCTCACAGCAACGCGTTAAATAAACAAACCTTAAAGCGCTCGGTTGAACCCCCTGCATACCGTCAGGGGGTTTCCTCCATATATGGAAGGAGAATGCATTCGTGGTAAAAGTTTTGGACAAGCTTCTGCTGTGCCTCTTTAGTATCGTCATATTGATTGCATCCGTCATTCTCCTGTTTGCTGCATTCGGTTTCATTCCGCTCGATGCGACGAACAATTTTGCTCATGATGTTTATTATGACAAGGATGCGGCCATTCCCTTTATTACCGTGACGATCATTGTTGCGCTCATCAGCATCCGGTTTTTATACGTTTCCGTCCGCCGCGGGAAAGCGGCTGCTCCGTCGATCGATCAGCGCACCGAAATCGGCGATATCCGGATCTCGATGGATACGGTGGAAAATTTGTCGCTGAAAGCGGCGAACCGTTCGCGCGGCGTCAAAGATTTGCGCGCAAGGGTGAAAGTAAATCAGGCGGGTCTGGAGATCGTTATTCGCGCGATTGTCGACGGCGAAAGCTCGATTCCTGCATTGACCGAAGAGATGCAGTCCAATGTGAAGCGGCATGTCGAAGAAATTACGGGCATCCCGGTTGCATTCGTCTCCGTGTTTATCGCGAATGTTCAACAATCGACTCCGACATTCAAAAGTCGCGTGGAATAGAGGTGAGCTCCCCGGATGTGGAAGCGGATGTTGGAGCAGCTGTGGGAAGGGCACCCGCGAAAGACAGCGGGGCTGGGGATCGGCGCGGTGCTGGGCATCATTTATTTATTCTTCGGTTTCTGGCATATGTTAATATTTGCCCTAATCGTATATACTGGATATTATATAGGGAAAAGATTGGACCGGGGCGAGCCGGCGTTTCCCGTTGAAGACATTTGGCGCCAGCTCATGGACAAATGGAGATTGTTCCGGTAAATCCTTGGAGAATCCCAAGGATTTTTTTCATGGCGCAAGGAGAGCAGGAGGACGTATTCACAATGAGACGCAGATTAGCAAGGGAGCTTGCGCTACAGAGCCTTTACCAGATTGAAATGAACGGTGTCACTCCAGCGGAAGCGGTATCGATTGTCGTGGAGGAAGCACGTACGGATGACGAAGCACAGCTAACCCGGGAACGCGACCAGATCTCACCGGAGCATATTACGGAGCTTGTGGAAGGCACCTTATCGCACAAACAACCCATCGACGGGCTGCTGCTCGATTATTTGAAGGGCTGGCAAATGGACAGGCTGTCGAGAGTCGACAGGGAAATTTTACGGCTTGCCACGTACGAGATGGTGTTTCGCGACGATGTGCCGCCGAAAGTCGTCGTGAACGAAGCGATCGAGATGGCCAAGCATTTCGGTACCGACGATTCGGGCAAGTTCGTGAACGGGGTTTTGGGGAAAATGATCAAGGATTTGGATGCGATCCGGCAAAAGTCGCCGGAAGCTTAAAACGCAAATTTGGGGAGGCGAGCCTTATGTCGGCACAAGTCATCAACGGAAAAGAAATTGTAAGTGAATACAGAGCCCAAATCAAAGAGCAAGTCGCGACGCTTCAGTCCAAAGGCGTTCAGCCGGGACTCGCCGTCGTCATCGTAGGCGACGATCCCGCTTCGCACGTATACGTGCGCAACAAGGCTAAAGCCTGCGAGGAAGCGGGCATGTATTCCGAAGTACATAAGCTGCCGGAAAACACGCCGGAGCAAGAGCTGATCGAGCTGATCGAGAAGCTGAACCAGAGCGCGAAAGTTCACGGGATATTGGTGCAATCGCCGCTGCCGAAGCACATTTCCGAAGAGCGGGTCGTGGAGGCGATCGCACCGGGCAAGGATGTGGACTGCTTTCACCCGGTCAATGTGGGCAATTTGATGATCGGCAAGGAAGGTCCGCTGCCTTGCACACCGGCTGGCGTCATTGAAATTTTGAAAAAAATCGGGGCCGACATTGCCGGCAAACATGCGGTTGTGATCGGACGCAGCAATATCGTCGGCAAGCCGATGGCGATGCTGCTGCTCCGCGAGCATGCAACGGTGACCGTCTGCCATTCCCGCACGAAAAATATGGAAGAGATTACGCGTCAGGCGGACATATTGGTTGCTGCAGTCGGCAAAGCGAAGATGATCAAGAGCCATCACGTGAAGCCGGGGGCCATCGTTATCGATGTCGGCATCAATCGACTGGATACCGGAAAACTGGCCGGCGACGTCGATTTTGACGATGTGCTGGATACGGCAAGCTATATTACGCCGGTGCCTGGATGCGTAGGTCCGATGACCATTACGATGCTGCTGCGCAACACGCTTGAGGCTGCAGAGCGTGCGGCCGGCGTGCGCGTCACTGTATAGCCTATGAAAGCAAAGCAGCAAATCTACTCGATTAAAGAGCTGAATCGGTATATCAAGATGCTGCTCGAAGGCAATGACCGGCTGCAGGATGTATGGGTTCGCGGCGAAATATCCAATTTCACGCACCATTCCAGCGGACATATGTATTTTACGCTGAAAGATGCGGACTCCCGATTGAAAAGCATTATGTTCGCGTCCTACAATCAGCGTATCGGTTTTATCCCGCGAGAAGGTTCCAAAGTACTTGCATGCGGCAATATTTCGGTGTACGAACGGGACGGGCAGTATCAGTTCTACGTCACCCAAATGCAGCCCGATGGCATCGGGAGCCTGTATTTGGCGTTCGAGCAGTTAAAGAAAAAGCTTGAAGGCGAGGGGCTGTTCGCAGCCGCCCGCAAAAAGCCGATTCCGCGATTCCCGCGGGCGATCGGCGTAATCACTTCGCCGACAGGCGCTGCCGTGCGCGATATTATCATTACGCTGCAGCGACGTCATCCGGCGGTACCGGTGCTGCTGTACCCCGTTCTCGTTCAAGGGGCCCAGGCGGCGCCCTCCGTCGTCAAAGCGATTGAAGAAATGAACGCGCGCGGCGAAGTCGACGTCCTAATCGTCGGCCGCGGCGGCGGCTCGCTCGAGGAACTGTGGGCGTTTAACGAGGAAGCGGTCGCCCGCGCCATTTTTCGCTCGGCGATTCCGGTCATTTCCGCGGTCGGCCACGAAACGGATTTTACGATTGCCGATTTCGTGGCCGATTTGCGCGCTGCGACGCCTACGGCGGCCGCAGAGCTGGCGGTACCGCATCACCTCGAGTTGAAGCAGACGCTCAGCTTCCTGCAGCAGCAGCTGTACGCCGGCTTGTCCAAACAGCTTGCCGCCGGCAAAGAGAGGCTTAAAAGGCTGCAGCGCTCGCCATATTTGACCAATCCGCGAAGGCAGCTTTTGCTGCAGCAAACGGAACGTCTCGATCGCGTCCGCGAGCAGCTTATATATAAAATGCGCAGCCGTATGACGAAGTCTCAGGAGCGGTTAATGCGGTCGGAGCGGCGGATTGCCAGTTTCAATCCGAAGGAGCAAATCGTTTATTCGAGGAAGCGTCTGGAAGCCGCAAGCCGTGGGCTTGAGCTGTCCAGCTCGACGATTGTGAAGCGGAAAAAGCAGGAGCTTGTCTCGGCCATCCGCCAATTGGATGCCCTGAGTCCGTTAAAGATCATGCAGCGCGGGTATGGTCTCGTGTACGATGAAAAGGAAAAGCATCTGATCAAATCGTTAAAGCAGGTTCAGATCGGGGATATTGTGAAACTGCGTATGATGGACGGACGTATTGATTGTCATGTTTGGTCAATGGAGGAGAAGCATAATGACAAATCAGGAAGCGACGCCTAGCTTTGAGCAAGCGATGGATCAGCTGGAGCGGATCGTAGCGCAGCTCGAAAGCGGGGACGTTCCTCTGGAAAAGGCGATCGAGCTGTTTCAGGAAGGAATGAAGCTTTCCCAGCTTTGCGGCCAGAAGCTGGAACAGGTTGAGCGAAAAATTGAAATTTTGCTGGAACAGGACGGCGGAATGGTGAAGAAACCGTTTCAGCCGGGTGAAGAAAAAGGGGACAACCGATGAGCGTTACAGACGGCAGCATTACACAGTATCTAGAGCAATATACGCTTAAGGTGGAAAGCGCATTGCTGGAATCCGTGCCTTCCGCTTGGAACATCCCGCAGACTTTAAGGGAAGCCATGATGTACTCGCTGATGGCCGGCGGCAAGCGGCTGCGCCCTATATTCGTGCTCGCGGCAGCCGAGTCGCTCGGAGGAAATCCGGAATCGGCGATGCCGGTCGCATTGGCAATCGAGATGATTCATACGTATTCTCTCATCCATGACGATTTGCCGGCTATGGACAATGACGATTTCCGCAGAGGCAAGCCGACCAATCATAAGATGTATGGGGAAGCCATGGCGATTCTCGCCGGCGATGCGCTACTGACCCACGCGTTTTTTACCATAGTGCAGGCTTCGCGCGCGCATGACGTGCCGGCCGGCGTCGTGGCCGACATCGTGGAAGAGCTCGCACGACTTGCGGGCGCTCCCGGGATGGTGGGCGGACAAGCCGCCGACATGGAAGGAGAACAAGGCTTGACGAAGCTGTCGGAGCTGGAGTACATTCACCTTCACAAGACGAGCGATTTGATCGTATTTTCCTTGAAAGCGGGAGGGCGCATCGCAGGGGCGAATGCGGAACAGCTCGCTGCACTGGAGCGGTTCGGGACATGCATCGGGCTCGCTTATCAAATTCAGGACGATATTCTCGATCTGATCGGCGATGAGCGGAAGCTGGGCAAACCGGTGCAAAGCGATATTAAACAGCAAAAAGTAACGTATCCGTACTTCATCGGAATCGAGGCATCGCGGGCGAAAGTTGAAGAGTTGACGGCCGAAGCCAAGCTGTCCATCACCGGCGCAGGTTTTGCGAATCCGGAGAGGCTCTTGCAGCTCGCGGACTATTTGGTGAAGCGCGATTATTAATCGCTTCCGCTGGGAAAGGCTAAACTTGTCTAATATTTGCAAATCGTGTTTCATTTGAGCGTTTTTTGGTCGTATGCTATAATGACTTCAAGTGTCATGCAGGAATGATGCCCGAATACGACGGTTCATTTATAGTGCACTTCGATTGCGATGGAATGGTAACGGAATACAAATAAATTACGGTTCGGCCATGCCGGACCATTTCACGCCCATATGATTGGAAGGCTTTTCAAAACAAGCTGTACTACATATGAGAGCATCGTCTCGGCATACATTTTTTTCAAGCAAGCGAAAAAATCAACCATGGAAAGCGGGGGGACAAACGTGCTGCTCGATCATATTCATCAGCCTGAAGATTTGAAGCATTTGACAACGGAACAGCTGGAGCAAGTGGCGGCGGAAATACGCGAGTTTCTTGTCGAAAAGCTTTCGGTCACAGGTGGACACCTCGCACCAAACCTTGGTGTTGTCGAGTTAACGATTGCACTTCATTATTTGTTCGATAGTCCTGACGATAAGTTTATATTCGATGTGGGGCACCAATCGTACGTTCATAAAATTTTGACAGGACGGAAAGACCGGTTCGATACGCTGCGCATGTATAAAGGATTATGCGGTTTTGTGAAGCGTTCCGAAAGCGAGCATGACGTATGGGAAGCGGGACACAGCAGTACGTCTTTGTCGGCGGCGATGGGGATGGCGGTGGCCAGAGATCTGAAGAAAGCGAACAACCGGGTCGTTGCCGTGATCGGCGACGGGGCGTTAACCGGAGGAATGGCGCTTGAAGCGCTCAACCATATCGGTCACGAGAAGCGTAATCTGATGGTCATTCTGAACGACAACGAGATGTCGATCGCTCCGAACGTCGGCGCGCTGCATAACTATTTGGGCCGTATCCGTTCAGACCGGCATTACGTCAAGGCGAAGGAAGAAGTCGAATATTTGCTTAAAAAAATTCCGGCGATCGGCGGCACGCTTGCCAAAACCGCCGAGCGGCTGAAAGACTCGTTCAAATATTTGATTGTCCCCGGCGTATGGTTCGAGGAGCTCGGCTTTACGTATCTCGGACCGGTCGACGGTCACAACTTGCCGTTACTGCTTGAAACGTTGAAACAGGCCGACAAAGTAATCGGACCTGTGCTTGTGCATGTCATCACGCGGAAAGGCAAAGGGTATTCCCCTGCCGAAGCCGATTCGCAAAACTGGCATGGCGCCAGTCCATATAAGATCGAGTCGGGAAAAATGATCAAAGCCGTTGGGCCTCCGATGTATACGGAAGTGTTCGGCAATACGCTCATTGAGCTTGCCAAGCAGGACGAACGAATCGTTGCGATTACGCCGGCCATGCCGTCCGGATCGGGGCTGATCAAATTTGCGAACACGTTTCCGGACCGGATGTTCGATGTGGGGATTGCGGAGCAGCATGCAGCCACGTTCTCGGCCGGACTTGCGTCGGAAGGGCTTAAGCCGGTCTTTGCCGTCTACTCGACATTCCTGCAGCGCGCATATGACCAGGTCGTTCACGATATATGCCGCGCCAATTTGAACGTTGCGTTTGCGATCGACCGTGCCGGCTTCGTCGGACCGGACGGAGAAACGCATCAAGGGATTTACGATATCGCATATCTCCGCAGCATTCCGAACATGACGCTGATGATGCCCAAGGACGAGAATGAACTGAGACATATGCTGAAGACCGCGGTCGAATATAACGACGGGCCGATTGCCGTCCGTTATCCGCGGATTAACGGCTTAGGCGTGCCGATGGACGAACCGCTGAAGACGATTCCGATCGGAACGTGGGAAGTGCTTCGACCGGGAGAAGATGCGGCTATCCTTGCGGTCGGGCCGATGATTCCAGTAGCGCTGGAGGCAGCGGAACTGCTGAGCAAGGAAGGCGTCGGGGTGCGCGTCATCAATGCCCGCTTCATTAAACCGATGGATGAGGCGATGCTGCTGCAGCTGGCGAAAGAAGACTTGCCGCTGATTACGCTCGAAGAAGGCGTACAGATGGGCGGCTTCGGCAGCGGAGTTTTGGAATACTATTCGAGTCAAAATTTACACGGGATGCGGGTCAAAATTATCGGCGTTCCGGATTATTTCGTGGAGCACGGGTCCGTACCCGAGCAGCGTCATGAAGTCGGATTTACGGTGGAACGGCTTGTGTCCGAACTGCAAGCGTTAGTCCCGCGCAAAAGACAAAGGGCTTAAAGAAACTTAGGAGCTATTCATTGTTATGGCTGGAGAGAAGACGGAAAAAGAAAGACTGGATATTTTACTCGTTGAGCTGGGACATTTCGAAACGCGAGAGAAAGCGAAAGCCGCGCTGATGGCGGGGCTTGTGCTCGTCGACGACGAGCCCGCCGACAAGGCGGGGACGAAGATCTCGCGAAATGCCCGAATTCAAGTAAAAGGCGCGATTCATCCTTACGTGAGCCGCGGCGGATTGAAGCTTGAGAAAGCGCTGGACTTGTTTCAAATCGATCTGGACGGTGCCATCATGCTAGATATCGGAGCGTCGACCGGCGGATTTACGGACTGCGCGCTGCAGCGCGGTGCCATTCATGTGTACGCCGTCGATGTCGGCTACAATCAGCTTGACTGGTCGCTGCGCAAAGATCCGCGCGTAAGCGTAATGGAACGTACGAACTTCCGGTATATGCAGCCGGGCGATTTGAAAGGACCGCAGCCTTCCTTTGCTTCCATTGACGTATCCTTTATATCGCTAAAATTGATTTTGCCGCCACTTAAGGAGCTATTGGCTCCAAAAGGCAAAGTCGTTGCTTTGATTAAGCCTCAGTTTGAAGCAGGTCGGGAAAAAGTGGGCAAATCAGGCGTTGTTCGGGACTCCGCTACGCATAAGGAAGTGCTGCAAGCGATCTTGGCGTTCGCGGTTGACACCGGCTTTGCGGTTAAAGGATTGACTTATTCCCCCATTAAAGGCGGGGAAGGGAATATTGAATTTTTAACCTGCCTGGAACTTGCTGGCGAGCCGGGATGGGACGATGCCGCCATCGACCGTGCGATTGTTGAAGTCGTTGAAGCATCGCAAAACATGAACAACTCATCTGTCTAGGATGAGTTTTTTTGCCTTTTTTAGAGGATTTTGGGCGGTTTTGCTCGAATAGGTAGGTTGAGGTGATTCCATGCAAAGCGGGGACGGATTCGTTATTTTTTTGATCGTGGTCCTGATCGGCGCTTGGCTTTACTTTTACATTCGGGCACAATTGCGTCGCACGGTCGGGCAACCGGCTCCACTGGATTTAATCGAGGAAGAGGACGTTCCGGAAGACGATGCGACGGTTCTGCTGGAGGAAGAAGGGTATAGGCTCGTATCCGGTAAGAAACGAATACCGATCACTATTTCTGTGAACGATGATGAGGAACTGCACAGCCGCTTGTATATCGATTATATGGTAGAGAAGGATGGCCTATATTATACCGTCAAGCTTGCGAGCGAGCATAAGCCTCTGGACATGGCGGGAAGCGCTATACGCGACCGATTGCTCGTCTACCAGCTCGTTTACCCGCAAACGTCCGGCGTTCTTTACGTGGACGTGCTTGAGCATCAAATTGATCGTTTTGTGTTTGTTTTGGACAAGGGCGAATGAATAAATAAGCAGGATTGACTTACCAGGGAGGATGCCATGAAGGCCCAACGACATATTAAAATAAGGGAAATCATCACAAACGGCGAAATCGAAACGCAGGACGAGCTTGTAGAACAGCTGCGGGCAGCCGGATTTCATGTAACGCAGGCAACGATTTCGAGGGATATTAAAGAAATGCATCTGATCAAGGTGCCGCTGGATGACGGCAGATACAAGTACTCGATGCCGGCGGATCAGCGGTATAATCCAATGCACCGGCTCAAGCGTGCGCTGAACGATCATTTTGTCCATATCGATTATACGGAAAACTTGGTTGTGCTGAAGAGCCTTCCGGGAACGGCAAACGCCATCGGCGCGCTCATCGACAGCCTGGAATGGAACGAAATTATGGGGACGATATGCGGCGATGATACGATTCTGATTATTTGCCGTAACAAAGAGCACAGCGGGCATATCGTAAATCAAATTCTGGGGATGCTCAGTTAAAATATTAAAGAGGTGTCGGTATGCTTCAAGAGTTGTCTATCCGTCATTTAGCGGTTATTGAGCAGGTGGAATTGCATTGCAAAAACGGTTTTCACGTACTAACCGGTGAAACGGGCGCCGGCAAGTCGATCATCATCGATGCGCTCGGCTTGATCGCCGGAGGCCGTAGCTCTTCCGATTTGGTGCGCTACGGCAGCGACAAAGCGACCATCGAAGCATCGTTTCAAGTAGGTTCGGATCACCCCGTTTGGACGATTTTGTCGCGACTGGGAATAGAAGGCGACGCAGAAGAGCATCTTATAATTCGCAGGGAAATTACGGCGCAAGGAAAAAGTGCCAGCCGGATTAACGGACAAATGATCAATTTAGCCATGCTCAAGGAAGTCGGAGAATGCCTGGTGAATATTCACGGCCAACACGAGCATCAATCGCTGTTTAAAGTGGAAGAGCATGTCCGCTGGCTTGATTTGTTCGGCGATGCACAAATCGGACCGGTCAAGAAAGCGTATCAAGCGGCTTACGATGAGTACCAGTCGATAAGGAAGCAGGTGCGCGAGCTTCAGGAAACAAGCAAGCAAGCGCTGCAAATGATGGATTTGTATCGTTTTCAGGTGGAGGAAATTCGTTCCGCCAAGCTAAAGCCTGGAGAGGACGAGCAGCTCACGGAGGAAAGACGCAAACTTTCCAGCGCCGAAAAGCTGTTCCAGAACGCAGCGGATGCGTATGACCTGCTGTATGGCGGGAGCAAGGGACTTGATGCGATCGGGCGTGCCGCGCAAAAGCTGCAGGATATCGCCGCGATCGATCCGGCCAAGCTACAGCCGCTCGCCGAGCAGGTGCAGAACGCATTTTACCAGCTGGAGGACGCCGCTTATCAAATGCGTGATTATCGGGATGAGATCGAATTCAATCCTGCCCGGCTGGACTTTATCGAGCAGCGGCTCGACCTGATTTCGTCGCTTCGCCGGAAATATGGCGAGAACGTCGCCGATATTTTGGCTCATGTCGAGAAAATCGAGCAAGAACTTGACCTGATCGAGAACAAGGACGAAAAGCTGCAGCAGCTGCAGCAGCAAGAGGAAGCCGCGATCCGCGAGCTTCATCAACGGGCCAAGAAGCTTACGGATCAGCGCCGGCTTGTAGCCGAACGGCTGGCTTCCGAAATTGTAACCGAGCTGCGGGAGCTTCATATGGAAAGAACGCAATTTAAAGTGCAGATGGATGCGCTTGATGTTCATAAGATGAGCCGTGACGGCGCCGATCAAGTGGAGTTTCTCATTTCGGCTAATCCCGGTGAGCCGATGCGTTCGTTAAGCAGAATCGCCTCGGGTGGCGAAATTTCGAGGGTGATGCTCGCGCTCAAGTCAATCTTCGCAAGAGTCGACCGAATTCCGGTTCTTGTGTTTGACGAGGTCGACACCGGAGTCAGCGGACGCGCGGCGCAAGCCATCGCTGAGAAAATGTCAAAGCTGTCCCGCGGCTGCCAAGTATTCTCGATTACCCATTTACCACAGGTGGCTTGTATGGCGGATGTTCATTACCGAATTCATAAAATGACGGATGGCGAACGCACTTATACGAATATTGACGACTTAAGCGACGGTGAGCGGATCCACGAGCTGGCGCGGATGCTTGGCGGAGTGGAAGTAACCGATAAGACGCTGCAGCACGCCCAAGAAATGATCACATTGGCGAATGATAAGAAGGCATCGATCGGTGCTGCATTGCCAAAACTATAGACTGTACGGAAAGAAATGAACATCGAGGCAGGCTCGGGTTTTTAGGCGAATCAACCAAAGCATGAGGTGTTGGATAAAGGACGTTTGACGACAGTGGTACCTCGGAGATATTGTTGACAACTGAACATCACCATAACTTGGATGTTCAGTTGCAACGTTTGTTGACAACTGGTCATCACCGTAACTTGGATGTTCAGTTGCAACGTGGGTGGGAGCATTTTGGAGTTATAAAACAAAAGGTCAGGGGTTAACTTAAAGGTACACAAACGGCGGTTAAGCTTTACAGCGCAAGGCCCGAAAGCTTATTATACCGGAAACCGGGCCGCTGCCCAACGTAATTTTTACAGTTAAACCGGCTGCCGCCAAGCCAAGGAAGCAAGGGAGCGTGAGCGAATTGAGTTCCAACCAGAGAAAAAGATTGATTGGATTAATGCTCGTCCTCTTCGTTTGTTTGGGATGTTTTACTACCCCTTTCCGAAGCTTTGCCTCATTCCCCGAGGAACTCCGGTTATTCACCGGACAGCAGACCCGATTGCAGTTAGCAATGCCGGTCAGTGCGCAGGTCATCGTAAACCACCCGGAAGTATTGAAAGTCAATGGATTGGCTGAGCACTCATTTCAAGTCGACTTGAATCATCCCCTTTCACTCGAATCGTATCAGGCAGGCCAAGCGGAAATGAAACTGAAGCTTTTTGGTAAAATTCCGCTGAAAACCGTAAAAGTCAACGTCGTGCCGGATCTGAAAATCATCCCGGGCGGCCAAACCATCGGCGTCAAACTCAAAGCTGCAGGAATTATGGTCGTCGGCCATCATTTGGTTGCCGTGTCGGATGACAAGAAAATATCACCTGGCGAAGAAGCGAAAGTACAGCTTGGCGACTTGATTATGAAAATGAATGGCAAGCCGGTGAACGATGTCAGCAAAGTGGCGGATTTGGTTAAGGCGGCGGGAGAAAGTAAAAAACCGATTGTTTTGACCGTAATCCGCAATAAAGAAACAATTGAGATTTCCATTACGCCGGCGTACGATGTTACGGATAAAGCTTACCGGCTCGGATTATACATTCGCGATTCCGCGGCGGGTGTCGGTACGTTGACATTTTATGCTCCGGATCAAGGCGTTTACGGTGCGCTGGGACATGTAATTACCGATATGGATACTCAGACCCCCATTGTAGTCGGAGACGGTGAAATCGTCCATTCTAACGTCACGTCCATCTCCAAGAGCCAGAACGGTGAGCCGGGAGAGAAGAGAGCCCAATTTTCAAAAGAAAGCAAAGCGATCGGAAATATCGAGAAAAATACGCAGTTCGGCATTTTCGGTAAAATGTTCAATGCGCCGGATCATGCGCTGATCAATAAAGCATTGCCGGTCGCTTTTGCGGAAGAAGTGAAAGAGGGACCTGCGCAAATTTATACGGTCGTCAATGGTCAGAAGGTTGAGAAATTCGATATTGAAGTGGTTCATGTGGCGAAACAAGATTATCCCGCTACCAAAGGGATGGTCATTAAAATAACCGATCCGCGGCTATTGGAAAAAACCGGGGGCATAGTTCAGGGGATGAGCGGTAGTCCGATCGTGCAAAACGATAAAGTGATCGGCGCCGTCACCCATGTATTCGTGAATGATCCGACCAGCGGTTACGGATGTTTTATCGAATGGATGCTGCAGGATGCCGGAATTATGCTGCGCACGTCAGGTAAGAATGAAGCGATGGAACTGAAGGCGAGTTAACCTTCAGTTCTTTATTTTTTTGGTGGAATGGAACTGGTTTTGTCGAATAATGTATTATATTGGATAGAAATATTCATTATAAAATAAAAACAAAAAAAAATCCAGAAAAATAATATTCGACAGAAGGAAAATTATATTCCATGTCGAAATTGTATTATAGGTAAATAATGCTAATGATTTTTGCTTGTAATCGAAGGAGGAGCTTAACGTTGCAAACCATTGAAGTTCTATTAGCAGATGACAACCGTGAATTTACAAATTTACTATCCGAATTCATCGACGATCAGGACGATATGAGAGTAACTGGGATTGCTTATAACGGGAACGACGTTCTCCGCTTAATAGAGCAGAGCCAGAAAGTGCCTGATATTCTCATCTTAGATATCATTATGCCGCATTTGGACGGATTGGGCGTCCTTGAAAAATTGCGCGAGATGGATTTGAATCCGCAGCCGAAAATCATTATGCTCACGGCATTCGGTCAAGAAAACATTACGCAAAGAGCCGTTCAGTTGGGCGCATCGTATTATATATTAAAACCGTTTGATATGGAAGTATTAACCAATCGGATTCGTCAGCTCTTTGGTACGAACCAATCGATGCCGATGGTTTCTTCGTCGAATATGTTGAAAGCGAACGTCGTCCAGTTGCCTAAAGGCAAAAATCTGGACGCCAACATTACAACGATCATCCATGAAATCGGCGTGCCTGCGCACATTAAAGGCTATCAATATTTGCGTGAAGCGATTACGATGGTCTACAACAATATCGAGATTCTTGGCGCCATTACGAAGACGCTTTATCCGGCCATCGCCGAAAAATATAAAACAACGCCGAGCCGCGTGGAGCGCGCGATTCGCCACGCGATTGAAGTCGCTTGGACGCGCGGTAACATCGACAGCATCTCCCATTTATTCGGATATACGATCAATATTTCCAAAGCGAAGCCGACGAACAGCGAATTTATCGCCATGGTTGCGGACAAGCTCAGAATCGAGCATAAAGTGTCGTGAAAGGGTAAGGATTAGTGCAATTATACGGAACGACGATCGTGTTCCAAACTCGCCCGATAAATCGAAACGATTTATTGGGCTTTATTTTTATATTCCGTGTCCACATGTTATGCTGGAAATGTATTCAATACGACTTTACGCGAGCCGGAGGAAGAACAACAGATGAAGAAAGCAATAATGTATGTGCTTGTTTTTGCAATCATTGTTACCGCACTGTATCAAGATTGGTCTAAAGGAAAAGAAAGTCAAGGGCTTGCGATGTATGAAATAAAGGCTGCATTTCAAAAAGCCGGAATTCCCCTCGCACCGGTGCCGGACGCTACCTATTTTACGCTTTACGGAAAAGAACCTTTTATGTTTGAAGCCGACGGAAGCGCTTTTGCCATTTATGTTTACAAATCTTCCGAAATGATTCCCGCCGCGCTGGAAGATTTCGAGGCGCAAACGGTCAACGTAAAAGCGGTATTGTCCGAAATCTACAAAGTCAAAAATGTGCTGATCTTTGAGGCAAGAGAACTCACCGAACCAAGCGAGAAAGTCCAAAAAGCCATTGAGAACTTGAAAGGATAAGAGCACATGACTGCGAAAGCTGTCTTCTTTATAGGGGGAGGTTCGGCGCAAGAGCTTGAATCGGTATATGAAACGATGGCCCGATATATAAAACCGTCGGATCACGTACTCGTTATTCCTTTTGCGACCGAAATAAGCCGTTATGAGCCTTGTTTTGACGGTGTGTTATTACCATTTGCCCAAATAGGCATTAACCGTCTCAGTCTGTTAAGCATCCATGAAAACACGGAGACGATGATCCGAAAAATGGAGTCGTCACAAGTGTTGTATTTCGCAGGAGGTTTGCCGGATCGACTGCTCGAGAGGTTGGAACAGAAACGAATCGTCGATGCGATAAAAGCTCATTCCGGCATACTGATCGGATTTAGCGCCGGCGCACTAGCCTTTTGCAAAGACTGTATTATTACGAAAGATGAAGATTATCCGCAAACGAAAGTCGTAAATGGGCTGGGCATCGTCGAATTTAGCGTGGAAGTACACTATAAGCAGGCGATTGATGAAGAATTGTACGGCTTATCCGATCGACGTCCCATCTATGCATTGCCGAATGGCAGCGCTTTACATTGGAACGGCAGCTGCATGATGCCGATCAATCAAGTCATTCGGTTCGAGCGCGGTGAAAAAATCGAATGTATTCATCCACATTAGGAGTTGCAATGGTCCATGCCGATCATCCGAACCGAACTGTACATCAGGGCACCAAGGGAGCTATGTTTTGACCTTGCTCGAAGCATCGATATCCATGCTGAGTCGACAGCGCAAACGCGGGAAAAGGCGGTGGCTGGAATTACCCATGGCTTTATTGAACTCGGGCAATCGGTTACATGGGAAGCCGTTCATTTCGGAATCAGGCAGCGGCTCACGGCGAAAATAACAGAATTCGAGAGACCTTGGTATTTTGTCGATGAAATGGTAAGCGGTGCTTTCAAGCGGTTCCGGCATATGCATGAATTTAAGTCAGCAGCCGGTGGCACCTTGATGATTGATGTGTTTGATTATACTTCGCCGCTAGGGATGCTGGGCAGTATGGCCGATAAACTGTTTTTGGAAAACTATATGAAAAAATTCCTTGTCCAAAGGAACGAATATATTAAGCAAACTGCAGAAAAAACTGCTTTGAATGAAAATTGGCAGCAGTGACGTTTTACTTAGGTATGCTAAGTATCCGACTTGAATAAGGAACGGTTGAACGAGCTCCACTTCGATTCGTTGTCTTTGCTTTCCTTACAATACCCAACGTGATAATTATCGCTTCCGATGCGACTGAAGCCTGTTTTAAAAATTTTTTTTGCGGTATGGATCGGTTCCACTTTTTCGCAAATAAAGCAGTAATAATATAAATCGCTTGTCATGAAGAAGCTCCCTTAATGAGTAGTTACATGCATATTATAAAACAAATCCCATTTGTCCAGTGGTAATATATTACTTTTTTATTTGCGAGATGGCAAACATTATTGGAAAAATGATTCCAGATATATTTACGTCAAAAGCCGGGTGCATTTTGCACCCGGCTCGTTTAGCTTGCTGCATTAAGGACGAATTTCACATTTGTTCTTAATGAAGCTAATTTGATTTTCGAGGCGGTTCCGTCGTTCCTGCAAGTCTTGGTCCGCATTGCTTCCTGAAGCTTGCTGTAAAGATTGAAGCTCGTCTTGCAATTGGTTTAGGTCGTTGCCCGCATTGGAGCAATCGTAGTTGCTTTCCAATTGATTAATCATGGACAGACACCTCCATCATCGGCTGAAATCATCTGTTAGTATGGGTAAGCAAGGGTGAACTAATGCCGAAGCTGCGAATGCAAATACAGGATAAGACGCGCATTCGATGAATGTTCCCATCTGGTTTTGGTTAGGTTAAGAAAAGAAAATCGAATCGGGGTTGAACGTCACGATGACCAAGTTGAGCTTATCCCGAAGCAAAACCAAACCGATCAAAGGGATCGTGCAAGTCGACCGCAGCACCAAAATGCTGCTGCGTCGTATAAGATCCGGGGCGATCGCAGTTATCGCGCACGATGATCTGGACGAGCTGGCTGTTCATGGGCTGTTGCAAGCGCGGGTAAAAGCCGTCGTCAACGCTGGACGGACGATGAGCGGGCGATTGGCTTCGACAGCCGTACGGCTCTTATTGGAGCGTGGGATTTTCCTGTATGAAATTGAGCCGAATGATTTTGCGGCAATCCATGAAGAAGATGAAATCGTCATAGCCGAGCGCGGCATATGTTTGCCTTCCGCCTGGATTCCTAGCAGACGCTTTGGTATGGAAGATTGGCATCAAGCGTATCAAGCGGCAAGAGCGGAAGAAGCGGCTTGTCTTTCCGATTTCGTTGACAATACGCTGCATCATGCGGAACTGGAAAAACGCTTCATGCTGGAGCCGATACAAGCGCAACAAATACGGACACGCTTTGAAGACAAGTCGGTCGTCATCGTTGCGCGCGGGAAAAACTACGTGGAAGATTTAGCTTGCTTGAAACCGTATATTGCCGGCGTGAACCCCGTCCTTGTAGGTGTCGACGGCGGAGCGGATGCGCTGATCGAGCAAGGCTATATACCGCATCTGATCGTCGGTGATATGGACAGCGTCTCCGACCGGGCGCTTCATTCCGGCGCTGAACTGATCGTTCATGCTTACCGGGACGGCAGAGCACCGGGAAGGGAGCGTCTACAGAAATTGGGACTAGACGCACATGAGCTGGCGGTAGGCGGAACAAGCGAAGATTTGGCGCTCCTTCTTGCTTATGATCATCAATGCGAACGGATCGTGACGGTCGGTTTGCACAGTCACCTTCATGATTTCGCAGCCAAAGGACGAAGCGGGATGGGCAGTACGTGGCTCGTGCTGATGAAAGTTGGCAATCGGCTCATTGATGCGAGAGGTCTAAGTACATTGTACCCGTTTTTAGCGCAGTATGATCGCCACGGGCGCGACTTGCAAGATAGAAGCAAGGGCACAGCCTCACGTACATTATTCGAGCTATGCCGCCGTATTTCCATTTTTTCGCGGAAGGAGAAGAAAATCCATGGCGCCGCTCATCTCCGTCATCATTCCCGCTTGGAATGAAGAAGAAACGCTGCCCAGCACGCTCATTGCCATTCAACGCGTCCGCCAGGAGCGGACGGAAACGGCTTACGAAGTCATCGTCGTCGACGACGGCAGCACGGACGGAACAAGCATGGCCGCGCACCCGTGGGCGGACTTGGTGCTGCAATTGCCGAAAAACGAAGGTAAAGGAGCGGCAATGCATGCCGGATGGCAAGCTGCTTCCGGAAGCATTATCCTGTTCCTCGACGCGGATTTGGCGGAAACGGCCGATCAATTTCCACTGCTGCTCGAGCCGCTTTTTCGCGAAGAAGCCGATTTGGTCATCGCCGCACTTCCTCCGGCGGTCAAGCGCGGAGGTATCGGGCTCGTCAGGAAGCTGGCAAAGCACGGCGTGCAAGCGTTGTGCGGGCACACTCCCGTTGCGCCGCTCTCCGGACAAAGGGCCGTTCGGAGGGAAGTGCTTGAACGGTGCGGACGTTCTTTCAAAGGTTTCGGTGTTGAAGTAGGGATGCTCGTAGATACGGTAAAGATGGGATATCGCGTGAGCGAGCTACTGGTGCCGTTTTCGCATCGCGAAACGGGCAGAGATGTACATGGCTGGCTGCACCGGGGAAAACAGTTTTATGCGGTTGGTCAGGCCTTGTGGCAGTGTTGGAGGAAGCCGGTATGCTGATCGATGCCGCACTAACCGCGATTCTGCTGTTGGCCGCGGGAACGGTATTACTGCCGGGTTACTTGCGATTCATGCAGGAGCATCGGTTGGTAGAAGTCAACTATCGCGGGGAATCGATACCAACCGCCTGCGGTTTATTCTTACTGCTTGTGCTGCTGATCGGCTACTTGCTGCAGAAGCTGACGGGATGGACGACGCTTCCGTCGGAGGCGGAGTTTGTTTTGGCAGCCGTATTGGTTGGAGTTGCCGGGCTGCTCGATGATCTGATCGGAGATAAAAAGACGAAAGGCATCGCGAATCATTGGAGAGCATGGCTGCAGAGGGGGATGCCGAGTACGGCGGTGGTCAAAGCTGCGGCGGCCGGAGCAGCCGGTATTTTGTTATTTGCAGGGAGCGCTGCTTCTTCAATCGAAATGATACTGCATGTGCTGTTGCTGCTATTAACGACCAATGCAGTCAATTTGATGGATGTCCGGCCTGGAAGGGCGCTCAAATTTTATTATTTGCAGCTAGCACTGCTCTTGGCTGCGGCAAGTTTCGGTAGTAGCGCGGTGGATCCACTATATTCGGGGCTCGGATGGGTGTTTTTGCTTCCGATCACGGCCGGAGCGGCGGTATTAACGTATGCCGATGTAAAGGGGCGGGCGATGCTCGGGGATACCGGGGCCAATGTGCTCGGATTTACACTCGGGTGCGGATGGGTATGGTATGCGTCGGTTGCCGCTCAAATGACGCTGATTTTGCTGCTTTTAGGGCTGCACGCATTGACATGGAAACGATCGCTTACCCGGATGATCGAGGGTAACCGTTGGTTAAGCTTCATCGACGGTATCGGCCGGGAGCGAATTTGAATGCAGGAATGAGAGGCAGGCTTGCAGCAGGGGCCTACCTCTTTTTGCGTTTGGCCCGAAAACGGGGGGCGACGTAATTGCGTTTGCGATCGCGGAAAAAAGTCCAGCCGCCGATGAAGGCGACGCCTGCGCAAAACAGGATAAAGCCGAGAATAAATTTGCCCCATGGAAAACCGCTCACGGCGGAAGCCGGATCAAATACCGTAAATAGCGAATCTTTCATGGCCAGAAAGCCGTACGTCGCGGAGATGCCGGGTACGACGAGAAGGAGAATGGCGATAAACCGGGAAACGATCGCTTTCATATGTGCTCCTTTTTGTACAATTGTTCGATCCTACGTTACCATAAAATTAAAGCGAATTCATTCTATTTCACAAAATGGACTATATTTCTTAGGGCAAATATGGTTAAAATAAGAGAATCATAGAGGGCAGGAGGAATCTAAATAATATGACCCAAGCATATGATGTGATCGTCCTCGGCGGGGGAATCGGCGGCTATACGGCAGCCATTCGCGCCGCGCAGCTCGGCAAGAGCGTGGCGATCGTAGAACAGGACAAGCTCGGCGGCACTTGCTTGCACAAAGGGTGCATTCCAAGTAAAGCGCTGCTGAGGTCTGCTGAAGTATATGCACTGATGAAAGACAGCCAGCGGTTCGGCGTCGAGGCCGAATCCGTCCATATCGATTTCGGCAAAATCATGAGCCGCAAAAGCGCCGTTGTGGAACAGCTTCATAGCGGTCTTCAATATGTAATGAAAAAAAATAAAATAACCGTATATCGGGGCCTCGGTAGAATTATAGGCCCTTCCATCTTTTCTCCGCGCAGCGGTACCGTATCGGTGGAGCAGGAGGACGGCGAGATTTTGACGCTGGTTCCGGAGCGGCTCGTGATTGCGACAGGCTCCAGACCGCGATCAATCCCGGGTCTGGAACGCGACGGCGAGCTGATTATGAACAGCGACGATGCGTTAGTTCTCGATCGTCTGCCCGAATCGATTCTGATTATCGGCGGCGGCGCCATCGGCGTGGAATGGGCTTCGATGCTCAGCGATTTCGGAACCGACGTCACGCTGATCGAGTACGCGCCGCGGCTTGTTCCCGGAGAAGATGAAGACGTATCCCGCGAGCTGGAACGGCTGCTCAAAAAGCGCGGCGTAAAAGTAATGACGGGCGCTAAAGCGATGCCGGAGACGGTACAAAAGCAAGAAACAGGTGTTGCTTTGACGGTTGAACATAAAGACCGGCATGTGCCGATTACAGTCGAGCGGGTACTTGTCTCCGTAGGGCGTCAGGCCAACATCGAAGGAATCGGTTTGGAGAATACCGATATCAAAATCGATAACGGCTACATTCGCGTCAACGATTCGATGCAAACTGCGGAGCTTCATATCTATGCCGTAGGCGATTGCATCGGCGGGCTGCAGCTTGCGCATGCAGCCGCGCATGAAGGGATCGTCGCGGTCGAGCATATGAGCGGGATGGAGCCGCATCGTTATGCGCCGCACCAGGTGCCCCGCTGCATTTACTCGCGTCCGGAAATCGCCAGCGTCGGCTGGACGGAGACGCAAGCGAAAGAGCGGGGGTACAAGGTCAAAACGGCCAAAGTGCATTTTAAAGCGCTCGGCAAAGCCCTTGTATACGGCGAGAGCGACGGTTTCGCCAAAGTAGTCGCCGACGAGGAGACGAATGATCTGCTCGGCGTGCATATCATCGGACCGCACGCGACCGATTACATCGCGGAAGCGGCGCTGGCTCAACTGCTCGACGCGACGCCATGGGAAGTGGGGCAAACGATTCATCCGCACCCGACCATGTCGGAAATATTGGGCGAAGCGATGCTCGCCGTGGATGGAAAGGCGATCAGCATATAAAAATTGTGTTCATAATCGAAACCGATTATAATATATATAGTGCTAAGTATTAGCACCAGGTATTAAGGTTTGGTTATAAAAAGATCCATTGCTTGTCAAAGCGTATTTTAATGTAAATCAAGAGGAGGCGCTGCCCCATGTCCGTCGGACAACTATTGAAGCACAGACAGCTCGGATTGACAGATGAGCAGGTCATCGAGATGTACACATACATGCTGAAAGCACGAACCTTCGATGAACGCAGCTTTGTACTGCAGCGATCCGGCAAAATCGCTTTTCATGTATCCGGGATCGGGCAGGAAACGGCTCAAGTGGCCGCCGCTTTCGCGTTAAATAAACAAAAAGACTACTTCCTTCCCTATTATCGGGATTACGGCTTTGTGCTCACCGTCGGCATGACGATGCGTGAGCTGATGCTCTCGGTTTTCACCAAAGCGGAAGATCCGAATAGCGGCGGTCGGCAAATGCCCGGCCATTTCAGCCACCGGAAGCTGAATATTGTCACCGGGTCGAGTCCGGTTACGACGCAGGTACCGCATGCGGTAGGTTTTGCGCTTGCGGCCAAAATGAAGAAGCAAGACTTCGTATCGTTCGTTACGTTCGGAGACGGTTCCAGCAATCAGGGCGATTTTCACGAAGGCTGTAACTTTGCCGGCGTTCACAAGCTGCCCGTCATTTTTATGTGCGAAAACAATCAATACGCCATCTCCATCCCGCTGCACAAACAGGTGAGCGGCAGCATCGCGGAGCGGGCCATCGGCTATGGATTTCCGGGCATCAAAGTGGATGGGAGAGACGCGCTTGAAGTGTACCGCGTCGTGAAGGAAGCAAGAGAGCGGGCGCTTCGCGGCGAAGGACCGACATTAATTGAAGCCGTCATGTACCGAATCCCGCCTCACTCCACCTCGGATAACGATATGCTTTATCGTACGAAGGAGGAAGTCGAGGAGAATAAAGCGAAGGACGGACTGCCGATGTTCCGGAAATATTTGATCGATGGCGGTCTGTGGACCGAGACGCAGGATGCCGAACTGGCGGCTGCTTTACTGGAAGAAGTCAAAGAGGCGACGAAATATGCGGAGCTCGCTCCATTCCCTACGGCGGAAGATACGCTTCGGCATGTATTCGCCGAGGAAGGAGAGGTGTAACATGGCTGTCATTACTTATTTGGAAGCGATTCGGACAGCAATGCAAGAAGAAATGCAGCGGGACGAGAACGTATTCGTGCTCGGCGAAGATGTTGGCAAAGGCGGCGTCATGAACGCAACCAAAGGGCTGCGCGACCAATTCGGCGAGGAACGCGTCATGGATACGCCGCTGGCGGAATCTGCGATCGCCGGCGTAGCAATCGGTGCGGCGATGTACGGCATGAAGCCGGTAGCCGAGATGCAGTATGCGGACTTCATCTTTCCGGCAACGAATCAGATCATCAGCGAAGCGGCCAGAATCCGCTACCGTTCGAATAACGATTGGAGCTGCCCGATTGTCATTCGGGCGCCTTACGGTGCCACCGGCGGCGGCGCGCTGTACCATTCCCAATGTCCGGAATCGGTCTTTTTCGGGACGCCGGGGTTGAAAATCGTGGCGCCTTCGAATCCGTACGACGCCAAAGGCCTGTTGAAAGCGGCGATTCGCGATGCCGACCCGGTGCTCTACTTCGAGCACAAGAAGTGCTACCTTGGCGTAACCGGTGAGGTGCCGGAAGACGACTATATCGTTCCAATCGGCAAGGCCGACGTGAAACGGGCAGGTACCGACATCACTGTCATTTCTTACGGATTGACCGTGCAATATGCGCTTCGGGCTGCGGAAGAATTGGCCAAGGAAGAAGGCATCAGCGCGCATATTCTCGATCTGCGGACCATTCAACCGCTCGATACGGCGGCGGTGCTTGAGGCCGCGGGGAAAACGGGCAAGGTGCTCATCATTCATGAAGACAACAAAACCGGCGGCGTAGGCGCGGAAGTGTCGGCCATTATCGCGGAAGAGCTGCTGTTCGAGCTGGATGCTCCGATCATGCGCCTGTGCGCACCCGATGTTCCGGCCGTAGGGATGAATCCGCCGATGGAAAAGTTTTTCCTGCTCAATACGGATAAAATTAAGGACGCTATGCGCAAGCTGGCGCTGTTTTAGGGAGGGACGAGAACATGAGCGAAACATTGGGTGGTACGGAAGTCACTGTTCCTCATTTGGCGGAAAGTCTCGTTTCCGCGACGGTGGCCAAATGGCTGAAGCAGCCGGGTGATTATGTCGAGCAATACGATGTGCTGTGTGAGCTTATCACCGATAAAGTAACAGTGGATATGCCTTCTCCGATAGAGGGCAAGCTTGTACGGCTGTTGGTTGAGGAAGGAACGACGGCGGCCGTGGGCGAAGCGATCTGTATCATTGCCGAACCGCAGCACGCGCAAGCGGAGTCTGCGATTGCGGGCGCTCCGGTAGGCGGAGCAGCCGCATCAGCATCTGCGGACGGCACGCAGCGGCAAGAAGGCGGAGAAATGCAGGGGAGATATTCACCGGCCGTACTGAAGCTCGCCGCTGATTATGGCATAACACTGGCGAATGTGAAAGGATCCGGTTTAGGCGGGCGGATTACGCGCAAAGACGTGGAGAATTATATAGCGGCGGGAGCGGGTAAAGATAAGGTCGTTTCCCGACCGGTGGACGAAGTAAATAGGGCCGTTTCCGCTGCCGCCGCGGAGCAAGGCGTGTTTGTATCTTCGCCGCCGAAAGTGTCCGTACGCTCGACAGGAATTCATTTGTCGCAAAATCCGCCGCTTCCGAATATCGAAGTGGTCGGCCAGCCGCTGGAAGGCCGGGGCGAGTATTTGATGGACGTCACGCCGATGCGCAATGCGATCGCAAGAAACATGAGGCAAAGCAAAACCGAAATTCCTCATGGCTGGATGATGATCGAAGTCGACGTGACCAATTTGGTGTTGCTCCGCAGCAAACTGAAAGGCGAATTTATGAAACAGGAAGGCATCAACCTGACGTATTTAGCCTTTTTGCTGAAAGCGGTCGTCAACGCCATTAAAGATTACCCGATCATGAATTCGGTGTGGGCCGTCGATAAGATCATCGTAAAACGGGACATTAACATTTCACTTGCCGTCGGCACGGAAGATTCGCTCGTAACGCCTGTCATCAAAAATGCCGATCAAAAAAATATTGCCGGCCTCGCACTCGAGATCGACAAATATTCCCGGAAAGCCAGAGCGGGTAAGCTGACGCTCGACGATTTGCAGGGCGGTACGTTCACGGTGAACAATACCGGATCATTCGGTTCGATCTTGTCTTACCCGATCATCAACTATCCGCAGGCAGCCATTCTGACTTTCGAATCGATTGTCAAAAAGCCTGTCGTCATTCAAGACATGATCGCCGTAAGATCGATGGTGAACTTGTGCTTGTCGCTGGATCACCGGATACTTGACGGCGTAATCTGCGGGCGGTTCATGCAGCGGGTCAAAGAAAACCTGGAATCTTACAATCAGGACACGAAGCTTTATTAGGAGCTTGTCCTAGATAAACAAATTGACCGTGAACAGCAAAGTGGATAACACCATGGAAGCGATCATAACGTAGATGATGATTTTAAAAATCAGCTTGTTCTGCATGCGTTTCAGCTCCTCTTCATGGTAATACTTATATTTATGAGATCGGAAAGAGCACCGTTCCGAACCGATGGTTCGTCTTTCGGATCCTTCAAGAAAAGCTTCATCTACTATCGAATGACCTTTGCCTAGAGGGCCTGGTCTTTGATTTAGAAGCTTTTCTTTTATATATTAACTCATGCGGCATATTGGAGGAAAGCTTATGATACAGCAAAATCGTTTGGTAAATGAATTTTTGGAACTTGTGCAGGTCGACAGCGAGACGAAGCATGAGCAGGAAATCAGTCGGGTGCTTAAGCAGAAGTTCACGGAGCTTGGACTAAAAGTGGAAGAAGACGATTCGGCTGCGGTGACGGGACACGGCTCGGGCAATTTGATCTGTACGCTTCCGGCGACATCTGCCAATGCGCTGCCCAAGCTGTTTTTTACTTCCCATATGGACACCGTAACGCCGGGTAAAGGGATAAAGCCGCAAATCGGCGAGGACGGATATATCCGCAGCGACGGCACGACCATTTTAGGGGCCGACGATAAAGCGGGACTTGCCGCGATGATCGAGTCGATCCGGGTGCTCAAGGAAAACAACATCGAGCATGGCCAAATCCAGTTCGTTATTACCGCAGGCGAAGAGATGGGCTTGCGTGGCTCCCGCGCCATGGATGCCAAATGGATGGATGCCGATATGGGTTATGCGCTCGATTCGAACGGCAAGATCGGCGACCTTGCCGTGGCGGCGCCGACGCAGGCGAAAATATACATAACGTTCTGGGGGCGCTCCGCGCACGCAGGAGTCAACCCGGAAGACGGCATCAGCGCGATTGCCGTAGCGAGCAAAGCGATTGCCCGTATGCCGCTCGGCCGTATCGACAACGAAACGACGGCCAATATCGGTCGGTTCGAGGGAGGCGTCGAGGGCGCGACGAACATCGTGGTTGAACGCGTGAAGCTGGAAGGTGAAGCGCGAAGCATCGTAAACGAAAAAATGTATACGCAAGTGGAAAAAATGCGTCAAGCGTGCGAAGAAGTGGCGGAAGAAATGGGCGCGAAGGCGGAATTCAAAAGCGACGTCATTTACCCCGCATACATGCATGACGAAACTGCGCCGGTCGTACAATTGGCGATGAAGGCGCTGACCGAGGTCGGCTGCACGCCTAGGACATTCCACACCGGCGGTGGCAGCGATGCCAATATGTTCAACGGAATGGGGATCCCTACCGTCAATCTGGCTATCGGCTACATCGACATCCATACGACGAAAGAACGCATTGCCATAGCCGACCTTGTAAAAACGACCGAAGTGGTTGTCGCCATCATTAAAGAAGTGGCGAAAGGCTAATTTATTCGAATATGCTGCTTCCCGTCATTGCCGGCCGGCTGAATGCCTGCGATTGCAATGCGGTGAAGCAGTATTTTTTTGCTGGCGGGGTGACGTGAGTGGGGATCGAATGGAAAACAGGCACAGTCAAGTCAATTATAGCGGTGCGCGCGAAGCTGCAGGAAATCGTGCTGGAGATGGCCGACGGAAGCAGTTGCCGCGCCTATCACGATCTTTCCGCGTTTCCGCCGCTTATGCCGGGCCATCAGGTGCTGGCGAACACGACAGCGGTCACGCTCGGCTTAGGAACCGGAGGGGCGCACTTCGTGCTTGCGCCGCTTGCGCCGGAGCTTTCGACCGGAGGAGCGCTGCCGCCCGGCCACATCATGAAGCTGCGGTATACCGCGCTGCAGCGAGCCGTGTTGGCGGTGGAAGAAGCGGAGAGCGGCGCGCAAGAGAAACTGGCCGGAAATAACACGCTGGAGCGAATGCCTGTCCTGATCGGCGAGCTGCACAGCATGCTGCCGGCAGCCGTGTCCTGGCTGCGATACCAAGCCTGCGGCGAGCGTCCGTTGCGAATCGCTTATGTAATGACAGACGGAGCGGCGCTGCCCATAGCGATAAGCCAGCATGTGGAGCGGTTGAATGAGCTCCGCTGGCTCGCAGGAACGATTACATATGGACACGCATACGGAGGCGACCACGAAGCCGTAAATAAATATACGGCGCTTCTAGCCGCGAAGCATGTGCTTCAGGCGGACATCGCTATCGTCACGATGGGTCCCGGCATCGTCGGCACCGGAACAGCGTACGGTTACACCGGGATCGAAACGGGCGAGCTTGTTAATGCCGTCGCTGCGCTGGAAGGCATCCCCATATTCATGTCCAGAGTCAGCTTCGGCGACAGGCGAGAGCGCCATCGCGGACTGAGCCACCACTCGATAACGGCGCTGAAGACAGCTGCCGTCGCGCGAGCGGTCGTGCCGCTGCCGATACTTTCCTCGCCGGCGCAATCCGGCATTGTAGACAGCCAAACGGCAACATCGCGGCTTATGGACAAACATGAGATCGTCTGGCGCGAAGCGCCCGCACTCGACCGGATGGAAACCGCGATGCAGGCATACGGCGTCTCGATTACTTCGATGGGAAGGGGATTACGCGACGATCCGCCATTTTTTGCTTCGGTGTGTGCGGCTGCCGATGAGGCTCTCGGGAAGCTTTTTGCCGCCGATCGATAAGCGCTTGACGCAGTAGGATCGGATCCGCTGCGTCTTTATTGCGTTTACCCTGCATGAACTCCGACAAAGTCATGTTTTCAGGCGCCGTTTGCAGCATCGATTTGATATAGTTTTTGATTTCGCGCGCTTTGCCGACGAGGCGGATATGATTGGAAGCATAATAAGTTTTCATAGGAAGATCCCCGCTTTCGCTAGATTCATATAGTTCAAGCCTATGTAAGGGCAAGTACACTTATGCCTCACTCGAGCGAAAATCAAAATGTGTTCGCGAACATGTTATAATGGACTGTATACGACCGCGAGCTTCAGTATCAATACCAACATTCGAAAGGAAGGGATCATAGATATGCACTCATCCAATCCTAAAAAATTTGAAGAAGTGACTTTGAGCACGGAACCGATTTTTCAGGGAAAAATCATTTCCTTGCAGGTGGATACGGTTCAGCTTCCGAACGGCGCCACGGCGACCCGCGAAATCGTAAAGCATCCCGGCGCGGTAGCGGTGCTCGCCTTGACGGAGGACGAGCGGATGCTTGTCGTAGAGCAGTATCGGAAGCCGTTGGAGAAAAGCCAAGTAGAGATACCGGCCGGCAAGCTGGATGCGGGAGAAAACCCGCTTGATGCCGCTAAGCGGGAACTTGAGGAAGAAACCGGCTACCGCTGCGCGTCTCTTCGTCATATCAGCTCCTTCTACACTTCGCCTGGCTTTGCCGATGAAATATTGCATCTATACGCCGCCGAACAGTTGAGCAAAGGAGAAGCGAACCCCGATGAGGACGAGTTTCTGGAGCTTGAGGCGATTACGCTGGAGCAGGCGCAAGCTTACATGCGGGAAGGCCGAATCAGTGACGCCAAGACGATCATGGCGGTATATGCCTGGCAAGTTTATAAGCTGACAGGGACGATTTGACGATGCAAGCCTACTACGCAGACCTGCATATCCACATCGGGCGAACCGAAGAAGGACAGGCGGTGAAGATTAGCGCCGCTAACAACTTGACGTTCTACAACATTGCGCAGGAAGCTTCGGAACGAAAAGGCATGGACATCGTCGGCATTATCGACTGCCATTCTCCTGGCGTGCAGCGGGAGATGATGCATTATCTCGACAAAGGCGAGATGGAAGAGCTTCCGGGCGGCGGCATCCTGTATCATCATACGACCATCCTGCTCGGCTGCGAAATCGAAGTGCGGGATCCCGGATGCGGCGCCGCGCATTTGCTTGCGTATATGCCAACTCTTGGCGATATGCAGCAATTCACGGCCTGGTTGAAGCAACATATGAAAAACGTTCAGCTCAGCTCTCAGCGCATCTACGTGACAGCAAGGGAACTGCAGCAGGAAGTGCTGGACCGCGGAGGCCTGCTCATCCCTGCGCACATCTTTACGCCGCACAAAAGTATTTACGGCAGCAGCTCGACCCGGATGGAGCATTTGCTCGATCTGGATGCGATCGCGGCCGTCGAACTCGGTCTCAGCGCCGACTCGGTCATGGCGGGTTACATCAGCGAGCTGGACCGGTACACGTTTCTAACGAATTCCGATGCCCATTCGCTGCCGAAAATCGGCCGGGAATATAATAAGCTGCTGCTGGAGCGGCCCTCGTTTGCAGAGTTCCGCAAAGCGCTGGCGCACGAGGACGGCCGAAAGGTGCTGGCGAATTACGGCTTGAATCCGCGGCTCGGCAAATACCACCGGACCTACTGCGACAAGTGCGGTAGCATTTTGGACGAGCAGGATACTACTGTAGTGGAACGGTGCTTGTACTGCGGCCATGCGAAAATCGTTCGCGGCGTCATGGACCGCATTCGGAGCCTCGCCGACAGGGAAGAGCCCAGGGTTCCCGCCGACAGGCCGCCATATTACTACCAAGTGCCGCTGGAATATATTCCGAAGCTCGGCCCCAAAACGTTCAAGCGGCTCATCGAGCGCTTCGGCACGGAAATGAATTTGCTTCATCGCGCATCATACGATGAACTTGCCGAAACGGCAGGAGACGCGATTGCCCGTTACCTGATTCAGGCACGGGAAGGAACGCTGCAGCTTGAAACCGGCGGCGGAGGCAAATACGGGAAAGTGAAGGCATAAAGCGCGAATCCTTGTCATAAGTTGTACTATTCGGACAAGGGGGCGAAGCACAGGATGCGGAACCGAACGCTGGAGTTGTATTTGAAGGAGCATTTGTCGTTCTATATTTTCGTCGGCGTCATCTTCGTGACGGGTGTCGTCTTTGGGGCTGTTATGGTGAATGCCCTGTCCATCGAGCAGAAACAGGAAATTACACGATATTTGGGCAATTTTTTTGCCTCGGTGCAGCAAGGAGCGCTGGAGGGCGATATACCGGGATCGTTCAAAGACTCTTTTTCTATGCATATCAAATGGGTTCTGCTCATCTGGATATTGGGTTTATCGGTAATTGGACTGCCGCTGATTCTTATTCTCGATTTTCTGAAAGGCGTACTGGTCGGATTTACGGTCGGTTATTTGGTCGGCACGATGTCATGGAAAGGGCTGCTGTTCGCGCTCGTTTCGATCGTTCCGCAAAACTTGCTTATCATACCGGCGCTCATCGTATGCAGCGTAACGGCGATGGCGTTTTCGATTCATTTGGTGAAAAATCGTTTCGTTTCCCGCAACGGCTCGATATATGAACCGTTTATGCGTTTTTGCGGCGTCAGTGTGGCATCGGCCGTATTATTCATCGGCGTTTCCTTTTTCGAGGCCTATATGTCCCCCGTCATGATGAAATGGGTGACTCCGATGCTGGCTTCGCTTCATCTATCTTGAAATTGAAAAGGTTTGACTTTCCCTGCAGCCTCAACCTATAATAAAATCATACTTCGCAGCGGTTTTGTGCTTTGTTTGCAAAGCCCTCAGGGGGAGAAGCATGGAAGAATCTCGCATTGAAAAAATAAAGCAGCAGCTGCAATCGCAAGGCTACAAGCTGACGCCCCAGCGGGAAGCGACCGTGAGGGTGCTGCTCGAAAATGAAGAAGATCATTTGAGCGCAGAGGATGTATTCATGCTTGTAAAGGATAAAGCGCCCGAGATCGGTTTGGCTACTGTATACCGTACGTTGGAATTGCTGAGCGAACTGCATGTGCTTGAAAAGATGAACTTCGGCGACGGTGTCGCTCGATACGATTTGCGCAACGACAGCACTCATCACCATCATCATCATTTGATCTGCGTGCAGTGCGGCGCGGTGGATGAAATTATGGAAGATTGGCTTTTGGCGCTGGAAGAACGGCTTGAGCGGGAATACCGGTTTCAGGTACTGGATCACCGATTGGACTTCCAGGGTATTTGCCACAGATGCCGGGACAAAAGCAAGACTTGAACAAGCCTAATCCGATAATATTCAACAAAACCTTCCACTTGAGTATGATCAAGTAGAAGGTTTTTTGCTTTTCCTGCACTTCACATCTATATTGGCGGCGTTTTGGCCAAAACTAAGCATATTATGCGCACCAGAACAGGAGGCGGCTACCGTATGATTATCGGAATACCGAAGGAAATTAAAAATAATGAAAACCGGGTGGCGCTTACGCCGGGCGGCTCCGCGATGCTGACGGCCGCAGGCCATCAAGTGCTGATCGAAGCCGGAGCGGGGGCGGGCAGCGGATTTTCCGACGAAGAATATGCGCAGGAGGGAGCGACGATCGTACCCGGTGCTCCCGAAGTATGGGCTCAATCGGAAATGATTATGAAGGTCAAGGAACCGCTCCCCGCCGAGTACGATTATTTTCGCGAACAATTGACGCTGTTCACCTATCTTCATCTGGCGGCGGAGCCGAAGCTGACCGAAGCGCTCGTCAGTCATAAAATGACCTCCATCGCGTATGAGACCATCCAACTGCCGAACGGAAGTCTGCCGCTGCTGACGCCGATGAGCGAAGTGGCCGGGCGGATGTCGGTGCAGGTTGGAGCGCAATATTTGGAAAAGTTTTATGGAGGGCGAGGTGTGCTGCTCGGGGGTGTCCCAGGCGTTCCCGCGGCGGATGTCATCATACTTGGCGGCGGGATCGTCGGGACGAATGCCGCGAAGATGGCGCTAGGTCTTGGAGCGAACGTAGTGGTCATCGAACGTAATGCGGAACGGCTGCGGTATTTGGACGACGTGTTCTTGGGGCGCATTCGAACGCTGATGTCGAACCCCTACAATATCGCCAACGCGGTGCAGAAGGCGGATCTGCTGATCGGTGCGGTGCTCATCCCCGGAGCGAAAGCGCCGAAGCTCGTCACGGAGGACATGGTAAAGCAAATGAAACCGGGAGCCGTGATCGTCGACGTAGCGGTTGATCAAGGCGGCTCGATCGAGACCGTGGACCGCGTGACGACGCACAGCGAACCTACCTACGAGAAGTATGGCGTTTTGCATTATGCGGTCGCCAACATGCCGGGAGCGGTTCCCCGAACCTCAACCTTGGCGCTGACGAACGTAACGATCACTTATGCTTTGGAGCTGGCGTCCAAGGGAGTAACCCGGGCGCTGTACAGCAATCCTCCGCTGCGGCTAGGGGTCAATACGTTTCAGGGGCATGTCACCCATCCGGCGGTGGCGGAAGCGGTCGGTTTGCCTTTTGCCGGGCTGGATACGCTTCTGCCGCTCAGCTGATCCGAACGGCGCTTGCCGCATGCGGCAGCCGACAAGCTGTGTCGGACAGGGGCGGACATAAATCGGGTGTGTCAATCATAGTGTTACTTTAAAGGACCTAAAATCGGTATCGGTCGCTTGACCGCTGCAGACGAAGGTCGCCGCTATGCCTCGGTCTATAAGCCGAATCGCAGCGGCGTCACCATAGGAGGTACAGGCTATGATTATTCACGCCCGCAAGTGGATGGAACGGTTTCGTTTCATGCTGCTGTTTATCGCCTTGACGTTTATGCTCTATCACGGGCTGCTGCTGCTTACGCATTTTCTCGAACCTGCGCACAAATACAAAGAGCCTGCCGGTCATGCGGTAAAAGTATTCCAAAGCGAGCCGTCCCTTTTTCCCGATTCTAATACCAGCATGGGAGAGCGGCTCAAGCTTTTTTATCGAATCGGCGAATAAGCTTTTTGCATTTCGGCAGGAAATGGCCCCTTGATGTGGAATATTTATGTAACGGCTTTACAAATTGACCGTTGTACAACATAGAAGGGGATCGTTGACGCATGAAAATGGATCTGCAGTCATTCATCCAATATTTGACAGAGGAAAAAGGACTCGCCCCGAATACATTGGACTCGTATAAACGAGATTTAACGCAATACATAGATTATTTGGAGCAATCCGGCGTACATCTGCTGAAAGATAGCGGGAAAGTGCATGTTGCTAGCTATCTGCTGAAGCTGAAGCAGCTCGGAAGGGCAACGGCGACCATATCGCGAAGCACAGTATCGATTCGTTCGTTTTATCAGTATTTGGTGAAGGAACGCCGGCTCGATAGCGACCCGACCTTGATGCTCGAAACGCCGAAGCTGGAAAAAAGACTTCCCATTATTTTGTCCGTTCAAGATGTGGAGAAGCTGCTCGAAGCGCCGCGAACAACGACGTTAAGCGGCATGAGAGACAAGGCGATGCTTGAAGTGCTGTATGCGACCGGCATACGCGTATCGGAGCTGATCTCGCTGGATCTGGAGAGCGTCAATCCGGGGCTCGGATTCGTGCGCTGCGCGGGGAACGGTACGAAAGAACGTGTGATTCCGCTGGGTAAGGTCGCTTCCAAATACGTCATCGCATATACGGAAACCGTCCGCAGAAAACTGCTCAAGCCCGGCAAAATCGAAAACGCGCTGTTCGTGAACCATCTCGGGACGCGCATTACGCGGCAAGGTTTTTGGAAAATCATAAAGCGGTACGCGCAGGAGTCTGAGATTCGTTCAGAAATTACGCCGCACACGTTGAGGCATTCTTTTGCAGCGCACTTGCTTGAGAACGGAGCGGATTTAAGATCCGTGCAGGAAATGCTCGGCCATGCGGATATATCGACAACGCAAATATATACGCAAGTCGCCCGCGGCAAAATAAAAGAAGTGTATGACCGGACACATCCCCGGGCCAAAATAGAATAGCCGATCCGAGGGAGCCCGCTCTTAGCTGAAGAGCGGGCTCATTCCTTCAACTATCGCATCGGCTTCCGTCTTTGCAAACAACCATCCGTTTTGCGATAATAGCGGTAAACTAAAGATAAGCCCGTCATCCGGTAAGGAGGAACTCACTTGAAATATAAACGGATATGCTTGATCGTTCTTGATAGCGTCGGCATCGGCGAACTTCCCGATGCGCCGCGGTTCGGCGACGCCGGATCGCATACGCTCGGACATATTGCACAGCGGGTACCGTCGCTTCGATTGCCGAACCTCGAACGGCTCGGGTTAGGGCGAATCGCGCCGCTTCATGGGGTGGAGGCTGTAGAACGGCCGCAAGCTTATTACGGAAAAATGGCGGAAGTATCGGTTGGAAAAGATACGATGACGGGCCATTGGGAAATTATGGGACTTGACGTAACGACTCCGTTCAACGTCTTCCCGGAAGGCTTTCCGCCGGAGCTGATCGAGCGGTTCGAGAAGGAAACGGGGCGCAAGGTGATTGGCAACAAACCGGCCTCCGGAACGGAAATATTGGTTGAGCTCGGGGAAGAACAGATGAAGACCGGCGCCTGGATCGTATATACTTCGGCAGACAGCGTGTTCCAGCTTGCCGCGCATGAAGAAATCATCCCGCTCGGCGAACTGTACCGCGGCTGCGAAATTGCCCGCAAGCTGACGCTGGAAGACCCGTATGCCGTGGGCCGTGTCATTGCCCGTCCGTATGTCGGGAAGCCCGGCGCCTTCGTTCGCACGCCGAACCGGCACGACTACGCCGTGAAGCCGCCCGCGCCTACCGTCATGAATATGCTGAAAAATGAAGGATACGATGTGATCGCGGTCGGGAAAATCAACGACATCTTTGACGGAGAAGGCGTTACGAAAGCAACGTCGACGAAAAGCAATTTGGACGGCATTCACAAAACGCTTGAGCTGCTCGATCATGATTTTCAAGGTTTGCTGTTTACGAACTTGGTCGATTTCGATTCGTTATTCGGCCACCGCAGAGACCCGGAAGGCTACGCCGGCGCGCTCAACGAGTTCGATGAATGGCTGCCCAAGCTGATGGAGAAGACGGGTCCGGACGATTTGCTGATCATTACAGCCGATCATGGCAACGATCCGGTGCATCCGGGCACGGACCATACGCGGGAATATGTCCCGTTATTGGTCTACAGCCCGTCGCTTCAAGAGCCGGGTTCGTTAGGAATCAGACCGACGTTCGCGGATCTCGGCGCGACGGTCGCCGACAATTTTCAAGCAGGCTCGACCGGTAACGGGAACAGCTTTTTACAGCAATTGAAATAGCATCATATATTGGGAAGGACGGTCAGACCGATGGATCAACATCCTATTTTGCAAAACATCAAAGAAGCGGCGGCCTATATTCTCAGCAAGTACGCGGCGAAACCGGAAATCGGATTAATTCTCGGTTCCGGCTTGGGCGTCATTGCGGAGCTCGTAGAGAACGCAGTAACGATCCCTTATTCGGACATCCCGCATTTTCCTGTGTCCACCGTGGAAGGGCATGCCGGAGAGCTGCTTCTTGGTACTGTAAGCGGACGACAAGTGGTGCTGATGAAGGGCCGCTTTCATATGTACGAAGGGTATGGCGTAGAAACGGTTTCGTTCCCCGTGCGCGTCATGAAAGAGCTTGGCGTCAGCAAGCTGCTCGTTACGAATGCGGCAGGCGGCATTAATACGTCCTATGAAGCTGGAGATTTGATGCTGATCAAGGACCACATCAATTTTACGTCCCGCAACCCTTTGATCGGACCGAATGTAAGCGAGCTCGGCGTCCGCTTTCCGGACATGTCCGAAGCTTACAGCAAACGGATGCGCGAGGTGGCGAAGGCCGTAGCGGCGGAACAGGGCGTCAAGCTGCAGGAAGGCGTATATATCGGGCTGCTTGGACCTACCTATGAAACGCCGGCGGAAATCCGCATGATGCGCACGCTTGGAGCAGATGCCGTAGGCATGTCAACCGTATCCGAAGTCATTGTGGCGCGACATGCAGGCATTGAAGTGCTTGGCTTCTCTTGTATCAGCAATATGGCGTCCGGCATATTGGATCAACCGCTGTCGCATGAAGAAGTAATGGAGACGACCGAGCGGGTAAAACAAACATTTTTGCAGTTGATTTTGGGGATTTTACCGCGACTGTAACAACGCAGCAAGGTAGTCGAAGCGGCGAATCGCACGAAGCCGGTATTTACCCGGTTGGTGTGCAGGTTTATACGCGAAAGTGCGCTGTAATCACTCCGCAGCCGAGCTGGTACTATGTAAAATGTCCCATAGATTGACCGTATCCGTTCGATATGCCGCTATCGATCTGACGCGGTCTTTTTGTGTTTTGCCAATGCTGTTAAGCTCTGATTCATTCGCTGGTTATGGTAAACTGCATTTTTCGGCAGCGAGTACCGCATACTAACTTTACCATCATTGGTCTGTAATAAAGCAGGGAGAGGAGCTTAAGCTTGAAAACATTTAACAAATCCTTTCCTGCCCGAGTCCGAAGACGTCAAGCTCTGATCAGTCAAGATGGGTTTACATACTTGCGCTGGCAAAATCCGTACATTGTGGCATGGTGGTCGATATCTTTCCCGGGATTCGGTCACTTCCTGTTGCACCAGTATATCCGGGGGTTTGTGTTGTCCTTCTGGGAAGTGATAATCAATACGTTAACTCATATGAACGAGGCCATCGTTTATTCATTCAGCGGCAGATTCGAGTTGGCTACGGCGGTCTTGGAACCGAAGTGGGTGTTGGCATATTTGATCGTTTATCTCTTCGCGATTTGGGACAGCTACATAAAAGCAGTCGATGCGAATCAGCAGTATCATCTTGCGAAACTGGAAGGAGCCCGATTAACGGCCTTTCGCATCCAGACGTTTAACATTGTATACATCGCCAAGAAAAGGCCGTTGTCCGCTTTGTACTGTTCTTTCATTTTTCCGGGTCTCGGACAACTTTATAATAACAGGCTATCGCTTGGGTTTTATGGGGTAATCTGGTGGACGATATATATGACGTTTTCGCATTCGCACGAGTCGCTGATATTGCTGATCCTGGGTCGTCTTGAAGAGTCTAAGACGATACTCAAACCCCATTGGTTGTTATTTATGCCCTCGGTGATCGGAGGAGCAATGTATGACGCATATATGACGGCTCATGACAATAATCAATTGCTCCGAACGGAACAAATACAGTATCTGTGTGAACGCTATCCGCATTTTGAGATTGATATTTTCCCTAAGGCGGAATAAATGATGCTAATTATCGGTACGTTTGAACATTCGATAGAGGTGGAAGAGGCATTGTCCGTTCTCGAAAAGTCGGGAGTTCCCCGCAAGTCGATCATGACGGTCGTAATGGATAAGAGCAGCCGACTCTCGGATGTTACGGCAACGCGGTACCCGCATAAAAAAACGCTCGCATTCGAAATCGGCATGGCGACCGCAACGGCTTTTTCCGTAATCGGAATCAGCTTTGGTTTCGTGTTAAAATGGGGACCGATTCTTTGGGGCATCATTAGCGCTTTGCTCGGGTTTACGCTGGGTACGGGCATTACACGTTGGATACAGCGGCATTATTTGCGCAACGAGAATCCGGGAAAAGGCCCTCTTCCCGAACTGGTGGTTATAATCCGCTGCACGGAAGCCTCCTTTCATGAACTCCGGCTCGTTCTGCTGCAGTACCGGGTATTGTCGATCGGAAGGATCGATGAAAACAGCTGAAGGCATGCAAGGAGAGATTAAGCCCTTAACGCTCTAGTGCGTAGCATTAAGGGCTATTTGCGTTACTTCGATTTCTTGGAACCTTTATCGCTATTGCGTGTCGTCGTATTTTGATTGGCGTGACCCTGCTGCTTGGCCATGATGTTCACCTCCATATCGAATGGTGCAATAATAAATATGGGCTGTTTCGCTCATAGTATTGCCTTGATCCGATGGTTGCATGAGCCGTAGTCAACCCAAAACCGTTTGCATCCAAAGAACTAAAATTCAGAAAATTTTAGCATAAAATAACTATTCGAACTAAGGGTATCATGATATAATTGGGCAAAAGGCACTATAAACGTAATTCTAAAGGATCATAGGCAGGCGAAAAGAGGTACCCGGGATGACGATGTTAAAGGTTTCCAACTGTCCGCAGTGCGGAAAGGTATATCAGAACAACTTGCGTAATCTTTGCCAGGAATGCATTCGTTCTTATGACGGGAAATTGAATGATTGCCTGACTCATTTGCGGTTTAATCGGAAAGCGACGACGGAACAACTGGCCGGTGCAGCCGGTGTATCGCCGCAGGACATCCATATCTTTATCAAAGATAATCGGCTGCCGCTGATCAGTTACCCGCATATTACGTATCCGTGCAACTCCTGCAGTGCTCCGATTCGCCAGCATCATCTCTGCGGCGATTGCCGTATCAGGCTCGTCTCGGAGATCAATAAATTAAAAGACCAGACGGAGAAGCACCAGCAGCCTGAGCGGGGCATCGGATTTCAAATTCGGGAGCGGCTCACGCGCTAACATTTTTCATACTAGAGAGGTACTGACAACTCCGCCTTGGCGCGGAGGTTTTCTTTTGCACGGCCTTTATTTGGTTGAACGACTAACTTATGCTAAAATGTCAAAGGATATCAATGAGGCAACCGCTCCTGTTTAAATTTGTCACAAAGTTTTCACGGGATCGACGCCAAAGGGCATGTGTAAATGTTCATGTATTTTGTACAATAAGACTATGCGTCTTCACGGCTAAATAGTAAGGGGGGATTACCTATGCAAAAGTGGATCATGTTTTCACTGTTCATCATCGCTTGTCTCCTCGGCACGGGCGTTTTGTTCCAAAACATCGCGACTCGTCAGGCGGAGATGGCTCATGAAGCGGCAGCCGGACCGACACTGAAGTTCGTTGCGACGAACTATCAATTCGATAAACCGGAATATACGGTAAAAGCCGGCGAGAAAATGACCGTTTCCTTGCAAAACAAGGAAGGGCTGCACGCACTTGAAATTGTTGGTCTTGGCGTGAAACTGGACAACAATACGAAGTCGATGGAATTCACGTTCGACAAACCAGGCACGTACGAAGTTCACTGTGCCCTTCCATGCGGACCGGGACATGCGGAAATGAAAACGAAACTGATTGTTCAATAACAGACATTTGTTGAAGAAAGCTTTTGGGGAGTCCCGGGAGCTTTCTTTTCTTTTTGCCCAGCGGCGCATATAATACTTGATATCAGTTCATCAGGGCATACCGAAAGCGAGGGAGTGCATGAGATGCGAACAGTAGATATCATACATAAAAAACGAGACGGCGGACAGTTGACCGCAGAAGAAATCGCATTTTTGATTAACGGCTATACGAACGGCACCATACCCGATTACCAAATGTCGGCATGGGCGATGGCCGTTTTTTTCAATGGCATGACGGCGCGGGAAACGGCCGATATGACTTTGGCGATGGCCCGCTCCGGCGATCAGGCCGATCTCAGCTCCATCCCCGGCGTGAAAGTCGACAAGCACAGCACCGGCGGCGTCGGCGATACGACAACCTTGATTCTGGCTCCGCTTGTTGCGGCCGCGGGCATACCGGTTGCCAAAATGTCGGGCCGGGGTCTCGGGCATACGGGCGGCACGATCGATAAACTGGAGGCGATTCCCGGCTTCCAGACGGAGCGGACGAAACTGCAGTTTTTGGAGCAAGTGACCACGATCGGCCTTGCGGTCGTAGGGCAATCGGGTAATATGACGCCGGCCGACAAAAAGCTGTACGGTCTTCGCGACGTTACGGCCACGATCGAATCGGTGCCGCTGATCGCAAGCTCCATCATGAGCAAAAAAATCGCATCCGGCGCAGACGCCATCGTACTCGATGTGAAAACAGGCCGCGGCGCATTCATGAAGTCGTTGGAAGCTTCCGTGGAGCTGGCGGAAGCGATGGTAGCGATCGGTTCGGAAGTCGGCCGCGAGACGATTGCGGTCATTACCAATATGGACGAACCGCTTGGACCTTCGATCGGCAATGCACTGGAAGTGCTCGAAGCGATCGAGACGCTCCGAGGCCGCGGGCCGGCTGAACTGACGGAGCTGTGCCTGGAGCTTGCCGCACATATGGTCGTACTCGGAGGCAAGGCGAAGGACGTTGCGGAAGGCAAGCGCCAAGTGCAGGAGCTGCTGGCGAGCGGCGCCGCTTTGGAGAAGCTGCGGCAGATGATCGCGGCGCAAGGCGGGGATGCCGGTGTCGTTGACGACACGAAGCGGCTGCCGGAGGCGCGCTTTCGCGTCGCGGTGCCGGCGCCATCGGACGGAAACGTGGCTGCGATCGACGCGGAATCGCTCGGGCTGACAGCCATGCTGCTCGGCGCAGGCCGCGCGACCAAAGAGGACCGGATCGATCTTGCCGTCGGTTTGAAGCTGGCGAAGCGAGTCGGAGATGTAGTTCGCGAAGGCGAGACGATCGCGGAGCTGTACATGAGCAGTGACGATCCGGATACGGTCCGGCAGATGACGGAAAGAGCCGCATCGGCTTTTGCGATACGTCCGGAACAGACGGTGAAGCCGAAGCTTATATACGCCGTCGTCACCCGTTCAGGCGTACAATATTATAATTGATTAATGTTTAAGCCGCAGCAGCCCTTCCAGGGGCGCTGCGGTTTTTGTTTTTGCGGACGCAAGAATATTTACCTCCAAAAACGTCAACACTGATTACCAGAACTTTCTTACAAATCCATCAGGAGGGGTAGAACAAGGTGATGTTCAGCAAAATATTGAAAGTCGCTATGACTGCGCAGCTATTCCTGCTTTTCGCGCTTCCGGCTGCATATGCAGAAGAAGCGAAAGCTCCGGCACCGGTGGATATAACACCGAATGCGGCTTCGGCGGTCCTCATCGATGCGGATACCGGTACCGTCATTTTCGAGAAAAATAAAGACGCCAAGCTTCCGCCGGCCAGCATCACGAAAATTATGACGATGCTGCTGGTCATGGAGGCGCTCGATCAAGGGAAGATCAAACTCGACGAAAAAGTTCGTACCAGCGAATATGCCGCTTCCATGGGCGGATCGCAAATTTTTCTGGAACCTGGCGAAGAAATGACCGTTCAGGATATGTTGAAAGGCATCGCCATGGCTTCCGGCAATGACGCTTCCGTTGCCATGGCCGAAAAAATTTCCGGCTCCGAAGAAGCATTCGTACGGATGATGAATGAGCGCGCTGCGCAGCTCGGGATGAAAAATACGCATTTTGCCAATCCGAACGGTCTCCCGGCGGACAAGCATTATTCCTCCGCTTACGACATTGCGCTAATGTCCAAGGAGCTGCTCAAGCACGAGGAAATTACGCAGTTTACGGGAGCGTACCAGGACTATCTCCGCAAAGACACGCCGAAGCCGTTTTGGCTTGTCAATACGAACAAGCTGGTGCGCTTCTATACTGGTGCGGACGGGCTGAAGACTGGCTATACGAGCGAAGCGAAGTTTTGCTTGTCCGCTACGGCGAAGCGCGATAATTTCCGCGTGATCTCGGTCGTCATGGGCGAGCCCGATACGAAAACGCGCAACGCGGAAGTGTCCAAAATGTTCGACTATGCTTTCTCCCAATACACGAACCTGCCGATTTACAAGAAGGGCGATGCACTGGGAGAAATGAAGATCGGCAAAGGTGAAGTTCCGGTCGTTCCGCTTACTGCCAAACATTCCTACAGCCTGCTGCTGAAAAAAGGAGAGGCCGGGGAAGGAATACGCCACGAGGTGCAGCTTGCGCCGAATCTGAAGGCGCCGATCGCGGTCGGACAGCCGATCGGCAAAATCGTTGTATATAAAGGCAATGAAGTATTGACCGAGTTCGCGCTCGAATCGCCGGTCGATGTAAAAAAAGCCGGCTGGTGGACTTTGACGAAGCGGACCGCCAAGAAAATGTTTTTCTTTGATTAATGGCACAACTTAGGCTCAGGCAGCGAGACCCCGAAGATCGAAGCATCTTTCGGGGTCCCTGCACATCTGCGTAATGTGTCGCATTTCTTCTATTTGTAGCGCATTTCTTCTAGTTTTGTCGGGGGGCAGGAAAAGGTTTCCCTGCTGTAGAAATGAGTGTGCAAGAAGTTGACAACTGACTCTCTGGCTGTGCAAGAGTAACAGTTGCAATCAGTTGACAACTGACTCTCTAGCTGCGCAAGAGTAACAGTTGCAACATGGAAGGAGTGAACAGCTTTGAGTTTACAAATTGAATTGGAGCATTACCGCAAAGCATTGATCGTGCGGCTCAAAGGCGAGCTGGACCATCATACGGCCGAGTCGGTAAAAACCCGTATGGAAGAGGCGATCATGCGGGGGAACAGCAGCCATATCATTTTAAGCTTGAAAGATTTGTCGTTCATGGATAGCTCCGGTCTAGGCGTCATTCTCGGGCGATACAAGCTGATCACCGCGAAGGGCGGAAAAATGGTCGTCTGCAATGTGAATCCTGCCGTATACCGGTTGTTTGAAATGTCGGGGCTGTTCAAAATTTTGTCCATCCAAGAAAATGAAAGACAAGCGCTTCATAGTCTGGAGGTCGTATCATGAGCGAACGAAATTTTATGACCCTTCAATTTGCCAGCCGTTCTGAGAACGAGGCGTTCGCCCGGGTAACCGTTGCTGCTTTCGTCTCCCAGTTGGATCCGACGCTCGACGAGCTAACCGACATCAAGACCGTCGTTTCCGAGGCGGTGACGAACTCGATCATTCACGGCTACGATAACCGCCCGGACGGGATTGTGACCATTACCGCCGAGATCGAAGGGGATACCGTGTTCCTTTCGGTAGAGGACCGCGGAGCCGGCATCGACGATCTGGAGCTGGCCAAGACGCCGCTCTACACCTCCAAACCGGAGCTGGAGCGCTCGGGGATGGGCTTTACGATTATGGAAAATTTCATGGATGAAATCGAGATTACAACCATTGTAGGGACCGGTACCACCATTCGAATGAAAAAGCGAATCGAATCGAAAAAAGCTTTGTTCAATTAGGGGTCTGATCAGATGGATGTAGATTTGAAACACGCGTCGCACGGCTATTTGGACGATTCTGAAGTCAAAAGACTCATCGCATTGAGCCAATCCGGCGATAATCTCGCCAGGGAAAGGCTTGTGGGCTGCAATATCCGCTTGGTCTGGTCGGTGGTACAACGTTTTCTGAACCGCGGGTACGAGGCAGAGGATCTGTTTCAAATCGGCTGTATCGGCTTGTTGAAATCGGTGGATAAGTTTGATCTTTCGTATGATGTTAAATTTTCAACCTACGCGGTGCCGATGATCATCGGTGAAATACAGCGTTTCTTGCGGGATGACGGGACGCTGAAAGTAAGCCGATCCTTGAAAGAACTGGCCAACAAAATACGGAAGACGAAGGACGAGCTGTCCAAACGAAACGGCCGTCTTCCGACGATCAAGGAAGTGGCCGAAGAGCTGGGGATTTCACCCGAGGACGTCGTCTTCGCGCAGGAGGCGAACAAACCGCTCTCTTCTATTCATGAGACTGTGTTTGAAAATGACGGCGACCCGATTACGCTCATGGATCAAATATCGGACGAAGGCCAGGACAAATGGTTTGACAAACTGGCGCTGAACGAAGCGATCGGGACGCTCAGCGAGCGGGAACGACTTATCGTCTATCTCCGCTATTTCCGCGATCAGACACAGTCGGAAGTGGCGATGCGGCTCGGCATCTCCCAAGTGCAGGTATCCCGATTGGAGAAGAAAATATTGCAATCGATCAAAGACCAGATAGCTCAATAGCTGTGCTGGTCTTCTTTTTTTGTGATAGTATGATAGAAACATAATGGCATCAGCTGGGGGAGAACCAACATGAGTATTTCATATCAATCGTCTTACGAAACGTTAAAATCCGGTTTGGAGCGATTGTTCCAGGAAACCGGACGCACGGATGAGGAACTGATCCGCAGCCTGGAGCAGTTGAAGGATAGCGCGGATCGCATGCGCAGCGAGCTGGCCAAGCTGCGGAAATTGCGGAATTCCAGCACACCGGAACGAATGTCAAGCAAACTCAAGGAGGCGCTTCGAGAGTAAGAATGGATATATAAAATATCCATTATATGTATTGAAAGCGTGTGCATAAAATGAGATAATACAAAATGTGAACGATATTTGACAATTGAATCGGAGGGGTTAAATTAGATGATCGGCACAACAATGTACCGTTTCACGGTATCATCCATGCTCGTGACTACTCTCCTCATCACCGGATGCTCCACGCAAAACGCACCAGGTAAAAGTGGTGAAGGCGGCAATGTAAAAAAAGATCCTGTAGAACTCGTAGTATACCATCCGTTTCCGGCGGACTGGCCCGAGGAGGACTTTTTTAAAACGTTCGGTGATCCGATTCAAAAGAAATTTCCGCATATCACGCTCAAATTCATTAACTCGGGCAAAACGCAGGAACTCATAACGTCCGGGCAAAAAATCGACATCGTGTACGCATCGATCGGGGCTTCGCAGGCTCATTTACTGGATTGGGGTCTGGAATCCGACATCAGTCCGGAAATCAAGAAGTTTAACTTCGACCTAAGCCGGCTCGATCCGGCAATGGTGGATGCCGCGCGCAAAGTAACCGGTGGAAAAGGGATTTACGGCATACCGGTGTATGTGCCGCCATCAGCTATTTATTATAATAAAGATTTGTTCGACAAGTTCGGCGTTCCTTATCCGAAGGACGGCATGACTTGGGACGAATTGTTCGAGCTCAGCAAGAAGATGACGCGCAACGACAGCGGCACGCAGTATTACGGACTCGGTTCGTCGTACGGCCATCTGGCGACGATGAACCAAATGTCGATCCCCCTTGTCGGGCCGGACAAAACGGCTACCTTCGATAAGGACGAACGCTGGAAAACGTTTGTAGACAATTTGATCCGTTTCTACAGAGTACCCGGCTTTGAGGTATTCAAAACGGGCGACCTGTCCGAATCGGCTGAAAGAAACCGCTTCTTCAAAAATCGCAATATATCGATGTTCCTAGCGACGACGGCCCTTCATAACGAGAAGGAAGTACAGGACATGAATTTCGATATCGCCTCATTCCCAGTCTTCAAAGACGCGCCTCAAGCAGGTCCGCAGCCGTATCCGGCCTACTTCTACATTACTTCGCAAGCCGAGAAACGGGACGATGCGTTCGAAGCGATCGCATACCTGACATCCGATGAATTTCAGCTCAAAAACGTGAAAGACGGAAAATTCCTTAGCGCTTTGACCAATAAATCGATTAGAGCGCAGTTTGGTACGGAGAACTCGCTTTATAAAGGCAAAAATGTGAAAGCGCTTCAACCGGAAAATTATTCGCTGCTCGGGGCTTACAGCAAGTATACAGCTACCGCGAGCGGAGAGCTGAATACGGGCATCCGGGATGCGATTGTAAACAAAAAAGATACGAATACGCTGCTCCGAGAAGCCGCAGAACGCGCCAACAAAAAAATTCAGGAGCTTGAAGCGGCAGCAGCGGCCAAAAAATAACAAAAAGATCGCTCTCCTTGCCTTTGCGGCGGGTGAGCGATCTTTTTGTTTGGAGATATATTACCTCGCGGCTCTGCGAACGTCGTCCCGGAACAGGAACCCGATGCAGTATAGCCCCGCTAATCCAACGAGCGTGTACACGATGCGGCTGAGACCGGAGGACTCGCGGTGCGCGTCCCCGCCGAACAATGCCGAAACCAAATCCCATTCGAACAATCCCACAAGCAGCCAATTCAGTGCCCCAATGATAACAAGCGTTAATGCTGTTTTCGCCATGCTTGACACCTTCCTTGTGATGATATTGGTATTTGTTGTACTTGGTTATACGGTGTGTCGGAATCATTTTTTTTATGCATAAAAAACCGAGAATTTTTTGCCACACGGCACCGTCGTATCGAACGATAAATTTTACCCATACTACGGAATAAATGCTTTGCAAGGGAGGATTCGGTTACATGTCGCGAGCATCGATCCCAACCCTGTATCTTCGTTTACGCAAAAGAATGCGGGTGCGCAAAGGAGAAAGCGTCCTGCTCGGCGATATCGCCCAGCTCATCGTGGACCCGGAGTATGAGAACGAATTGAAACGGGTTCTTCTGTTTCGGCCTGAACAGCACGACGGCAATCTCGTACTGATCGATATGATGATGATTGTCCGGAAAGTCAAAGCTTTGTACCCCGAACTGGAGATCGAGCATTACGGCGAACCGCATATTCTGGTCGAAGTGTATGACTCGCCGAAACCGCCGAAGCTGCTGCTCATTACCATGGTGTGCGTGCTGCTGTTTATCGGTTCGGGGCTGGCGATTATGAATTTTCATGCCGATGTCAGCATGGCGGAAGTGCATAGGCGCATCTATCGGCTGCTTACCGGAAAAGAAGCGGAGCACCCGCTGCTTCTGCAAATTCCGTACTCGATCGGTATCGGCATCGGGATGATCGTGTTCTTTAATCATTTGTTCAAGAAAAAATTCAACGAAGAGCCGAGCCCGCTGGAAGTAGAAATGTTCATGTATCAAGAAAACGTAAACCATTACGTCATTACCGAAGAATACGGGAAAATTCACGAAAAAGCCGAGCAAGAAAGCAAGGGGGCGAAGTAGTGGGAATCGTAAGCGGGTGTCTGCAGATTTTGATCGGCATTGGCGGCGGGCTTGCCGTCGGGAGCGGGATGGTTGCTTTTCTCGTTGTGCTCGACGTGATTCCAAGGCTGGCCCAGACGACAAAGTCTTACGGATATATTCGTTTTTATGAAGGTGCCGTCGTACTGGGCTCCTTGTTTTTTACATTTACGGATTTCTTCGATTGGTCATACGCCTTGTTTCCAATGTCGGCTGCGTTATTCGGCGTTTTTGCCGGTTGCTTTGTCGGAATGCTCGCCGCCGCATTGACGGAAGTCATAAACGTATTACCTATCCTTGCCAAACGAATTGGGATGGAGTCCTACATGATTTGGATGCTGATGGCGATGATTTTCGGCAAAGTGATCGGTTCCATTATCGATTGGCTCGGCGTGCTGGGTTAAAGAAATAAACGATAGGAGGAAGGACACGATGTACAAGCAGATGAAACGGGCCAAACTCGTCAAAGGCAAAACCGTTTCGCAACCGGATCGGGACAAGGAGACTGCGCTCATTATTGACGCCGAAGGCAACATTATCGGGGAACAAAGTAAGCCGGTGCATGCCAAAGCGCAGGATGATCAAGGAGGCGGAGCACCGGATGAGCATCCGAAGCAGCAGCGGCAAACGAAACACGCAGCCGGCCGGAAATTGGATCACAATACCGTAATCCCGGATAATTTCGATGAGTTGAAGCAATCGCTGGAAGCAACCGTCGGCTTTAACCAAAGCTTTGACGTCGTATTTCGCGAAATGGTTTTTGGCGGCCAAAAGACAGGCATTTTTTACTACAACGGATTTGCGAAGGATGAAGTGCTGACCGAAATATTGGCGCGGCTCTCTTATGCGAGCGGGGAGCGCAGTTCGGAAAAAAGGGATGAACACCATTACGCGGATCTAAGGACAGGATCGCGGCATGGCGGAAACGTGGAAGATAGAAGCAAGCGGTCAGAAGAGAATGAAAGGGATACGGACAGCGGCGCGCGGGGACGCGGCGTCATCGGACTATTCGATGAAGCGCTCATTCCGCACATTCAAGTCAAGCGGACAAGCAAGCTGAAGGAAGCGGTAGATAACGTGGCAATGGGAGGTACGGCTTTCTTCTTCGAAGGACAAGACGAGGCCGTACTCGTCGATGCCAAAACATTCCCCGTCCGCTCGACGGAAGAGCCGGATCTCGAACGGGTCGTTCGCGGTTCGCGTGACGGTTTCGTAGAGACGCTGCTCACGAACGTTACGCTGGTACGACGCAGAATCCGCGATCCGAAGCTGACGCTGGAAATCATGCAGGTCGGCGCGCGGACGCAAACCGACGTGTGCATCGGATATATCAAGGATATATGTGATTTGAGTTTAGTCGAGGCGGTAAGGGACAAAATCAAGCAGGTGCAGGTCGATGGTGTACCGCTTGCGGAAAAACAACTGGAAGAGTCGATTATGGGCAAAGGCTGGAATCCGTACCCGATGGTGCGGTATTCCGAGCGGCCGGACGTCGTATCGGCGCATTTGCTCGAAGGCCATCTGATCGTCTTCGTCGATACGTCGCCTTCGGTTATGATTTTGCCTACGACGTTTTTCCACCATGTGCAGCATGCGGAAGAATACAGGCAAACGCCGCTGGTCGGATCCTACTTGCGGTGGGTTCGGTATATCGGGATCGCTGCGTCTATCTTTTTGCTGCCGCTATGGTATTTGATCGTAAGCATGCCCGGTCTTAAGCCCGCGGGACTCGATTTTCTCGGACCGCAGAAGATCGCGGAAATCCCGCTGCTGGGACAATTTTTAATAGCCGAGCTAGGCATTGATCTTATGCGGATGGCCGCCGTGCATACGCCGACTCCACTGGCAACGGCGATGGGGCTGGTTGCCGCCATATTGATCGGAGATATAGCCGTGAAGACGGGGCTGTTCGTCAATGAGGTCATTTTGTATCTTGCCGTAGCGGCCATAGGCACGTTTGCGACACCAAGCTATGAGCTTAGTTTGGCGAACCGCATATCGAGACTGCTGCTGCTCATCGCAACGGCCGTGTTCCAAGTTCCCGGCTTTGTAATCGGCTGCACGGTATGGCTTGTTTTCCTAACCCTGCAGCGCGCTTATAACACGCCTTACATGTGGCCGTTCATTCCGTTTAACGCCAAAGCTATGTACGATCTGTTGGTTCGGCGTCCGTTTCTGGCGATGACACGCCGTTTGAGCCTGACTAAAACGACAGATTCCACGCGCCAGCCGCAATAAAGCGCCGCTACGGGAACCGCTGCAGCAAATAGGCTGCAACGGTTCTTTTTGCTGTTGTCAGCTTATGCGGTTGTATGGTACTTTATTTGTAATGTCTTTTCAGGAAGAGGCGATAACAGACGATGTATTTACACGGAACAAGCAAAATCAACCAGCGGGGGCATCTGGAAATCGGCGGAGTCGATACGACGGAATTGGCCGAACGGTTCGGAACCCCCTTATATATAATGGACGAAGCTCTGGTTCGCCAGCGTTGCCGCGAATACGTAGAAGCATTCCGCGCATCCGGTTTGAAATTTCAAGTGGCATACGCGAGCAAGGCGTTTTGCGTGATGGCGATGTGCCGGCTCGTAGAAGAGGAGGGGCTGTCGCTCGACGTCGTATCGGACGGCGAGCTGTACACGGCGCTGCAAGCCGGTTTTCCGCCGGAACGGATTCATTTTCACGGTAACAATAAGACGCCGCAGGAAATTGGAATGGCGATCGATGCCAAAATTGGCTGCTTCGTGGTCGACAACTTCGTGGAAATGAACATGCTGCATGCGATTGCCGATGAAAAACGGCAAAAGGTTAAAGTGCTGCTGCGCATTACGCCGGGCGTCGAAGCGCATACGCATGAGTATATATCGACGGGTCAAACCGATTCCAAGTTCGGTTTCGACCTGGAGAACGGTGCCGCGTTCGAAGCGGTGAAGCAAGCGACCGCGCTTCCGCAGCTTGAACTGCTCGGCGTTCATTCGCACATCGGTTCGCAAATTTTCGAAACCGCCGGTTTCCGGATGGCCGTCGACAAAGTAACCGAATTCGTGATCAAAGTACGGGATGAATTGGACGTGGTGTTCCCGGTCGTCAATTTGGGCGGCGGCTTCGGCATCCGTTACGTGGAAGGCGATACGCCGCTTCCGGTATCCGAGTATGTGAAAGCTATTACGGATGCGGTCATATCGAATTTCAGCCGCGCCGGATACCCGCTCCCGGAAATTTGGACGGAGCCGGGCCGCAGCATTGTCGGCGAAGCAGGCACGACGCTGTACACAGTCGGCACGCACAAGGATATCCCGGGCGTACGCAAATATGTTTCGGTGGATGGCGGGATGACGGACAATCCGCGTCCGGCGCTGTACGAGGCGGTATACGAAGCGATGCTGGCCAATCGCGGCAAGGAAGCGAATGAAGAGTTGGTGTCGATCGCGGGCAAATGCTGCGAAAGCGGCGATATGCTGATTTGGGACGTTCAATTGCCGAAAGTGCGGACCGGCGATTTGCTTGCCGTTGCCAGTACTGGCGCGTATAACTATGCCATGGCGAGCAACTATAACCGGATTCGCCGGCCAGCCGTCGTATTCGTGCAAAACGGCCAGGCAGATGTCGTTGTGAAACGCGAATCGTTCGAAGATATCGCGGGCAACGACGTTGTACCGGAACGGATGAAGCAAGTAAGCAGGACGGTATAATCAAGATGGCAAAGCGGGGGCTCTCATAGAACCTCGTTTAACAAATGCGAATTACGAAGAACCCTCCGGAAGCGTGAGCGACTGCGGCGGAGGGTTCTTTTCGCGTGTGCATACGAACAGCGCAGCTTGCTGCATCGAAGGAATTGCGGCTGGTATTTGTATATCCCGTGGATTCATAGTAAAATAATGAGGTTAACGACAACCGATGCATTAAAGGAGTGTACATACTTTATGGCAAAGCAAGCATTTATCAAATTGGCTGACGGCAACGAAGTCGTGCTCGATCTGTTCGACAAGGACGCGCCGAATACGGTCGCTAACTTCGAGAAGCTCGCCAACTCCGGATTTTACAACGGGCTTGTATTTCACCGCGTCATTCCGGGCTTCGTAGCCCAAGGCGGGTGCCCGAGCGGGACAGGCACTGGGGGTCCCGGCTACACGATCAACTGTGAAATCAACCCAAACAAGCATGAGCGCGGCACACTCGCCATGGCCCATGCCGGACGCAATACGGGCGGCAGTCAATTCTACATCTGCTATGCGCCGCAGCCGCATCTGGACGGACAGCATACCGTTTTTGGCAAAGTAGTCAAAGGCATGGAGCATGTCGATGCGTTCAAAGGCCGCGACAAGATGGAATCCGTAGAAGTGAAAGAAGTTTGATTTGAGGCAGCTATAGACAAAGCGCAAAACACACGTTATACTGTTTTACAATAAAAGCTAAACCTTCGGGGCAGGGTGAAATTCCCTACCGGCGGTGATTCCGGCAGCTTGCTGCCGGATCAGTCCGTGACCCGTGCGGCTGCATCAAGCGTTAACGCAGCCGCCGGTGGACTCGGTGCAACTCCGAGACCGACAGTATAGTCTGGATGGGAGAAGGGAAAGCGGGAAACGTTCAGTTCGTATCCTCATATGTGCTTATTTTCACATGTAAGGATCGACCGGGTACGTCTGTCCAATTCAGCATATCTTCCGAATGCCGATGGCATTCTGCAGCTTGCGGTTTGAACGGCGTCCCACGGTTTGGTTCCTGATGCGTGCAGATAACGCATATGCTTAGGCTTATTGAAGTCTGTCAGCCAAGGGATGACAACCGAAACCGTTTCGCCGCTGCATTCCGACAAAATTCTCCAAGCCCCTTTTTGATTTTTCAAAAAGCGGGCTTTTTTTGCATACAACCGGAGAGAAAGGACGAAGTGGCATGGAGCCGTTGACTGACGAATATTACATGCGGCTCGCGCTGCAGCTGGCGTCCGCCGCTGCCGGGCAAACGGGGATTAACCCCGTTGTCGGCTGCGTGCTTGTGAAAGACGGCCGTATCGTAGGGATGGGCGCGCATTTGAAGCGGGGCGAAGCGCACGCGGAAATTCACGCGCTGCAAATGGCGGGCCGAGAAGCCGAAGGCAGCACGGCGTACGTCACGCTGGAGCCGTGCAGCCACCACGGCCGAACGCCGCCTTGCAGCGACCGCCTCATCCGCGAAGGCGTGAAGCGGGTCGTCGTCGCGGCGACCGACCCGAACCCGCTCGTCGCGGGGAGCGGGTTGAACCGGCTGCGCGCGCACGGCATCGAGGTGACAAGTGGGGTGCTCGAGCGGGAGGCGAACTTGTTGAATGAAGCATTCAACAAGTTCATCACCACCCGCCGGCCCTTCGTCACCGTGAAGTCCGCCAGCACGCTGGACGGCAAGATCGCCGCGAAGACGGGCGACAGCAAGTGGATCACCAGCGACGCTGCGCGATCGCGGGTCCACTCGCTGCGCCACCGCCATCAGGCGATCATGGTCGGCATCGGAACCGTACTGGCCGATGACCCCGCGCTCACGACCCGGCTCGAAGTACCGGGTCTGAACCCGATCCGCGTCGTCGTCGACTCGACGCTGAGAATCCCGCACGATGCGAAGCTCGTGCGGAACGGGGCGGCGCCTACGGTCGTGCTGACGACCGAACGGGCGCCGGAGGCGCGCCGCCGCGAGCTCGAAGCGCTCGGCGTGGAGGTCATCGACTGCGGCCCGGGGCCGGCCGTCGATCTGAACGCCGCCATGGAGCGGCTCGGCGAGCGCGAGATCGGCTCGCTGCTCGTCGAAGGCGGCGGCAAGCTGAGCGGCGCGATGCTGGAGCGGCGCCTGGCCGATAAGCTGGTGCTGTTCTACGCGCCGCGCATCATCGGTGGGGGCGCGCTCGCTCCCGGCAATTTCGACTTCGCCGGCTTCGACGCCATGCGGGAAGCGATCCGCCTGGAGCGTGTCAGCGTGGATCAGGTCGGCGACGATGTTTGCATCACCGGATACCCCCGATATGAAAGCGAGGTGCAGTAAGCCGATGTTTACCGGCATAATTGAGGAAATGGGCGCCATGCGCCGCATCGACAAGCAAGGGCAGGCGATGGTGCTGACGATCGGCGCCCGCAAAATATTGACGGACGTGAAGCTCGGCGACAGCATCTCAGTGAACGGCGTATGCCTCACTGTCATCGCTTTCGACGGCCAGTCGTTCACGGTCGACGTGATGCCGGAAACGTTCCGTCGCACGAACTTGTCGCGGCTGGCCGTCGGCGCTTCGGTCAACCTGGAACGCGCGATGGCGGCAAACGGCCGGTTCGGCGGACATATCGTGCAAGGGCACGTCGATGCCACCGGCATCATCGAAAGCCGGACGCCGGAGGAGAATGCCGTCGTTTTTCGGATAGCGCCTCGCGAGACGAATATACTCAAATACATTATTCCGCACGGCTCGGTTACGATCGATGGCATCAGCCTAACGGTAGTCGATGTATCAGAGACTACGTTCACCGTGTCGATCATCCCGCACACGCTCGCCGAAACGGTTCTGCAGCATAAGAAACAGGGCGATGAAGTCAACCTGGAGTGCGATGTGCTCGGCAAATACATCGAGCGGCTGCTGACGCATGGAACGGTCGCAGGCAGCGCGTCATCGCGCAGCTCCGGCAAGCTGACGGCATCGTTTTTGGCGGATCACGGATTTATGTAAAGCGCACGCCGCTTTGAATACACAGAGAAGGAGTGAGTGGAGATGTCCGATTTGAAATTTCATTCGATTGAGGAAGCGATTTACGATCTGATGCTGGGGAAAGTCATTATCGTCGTGGACGACGAAGACCGCGAGAACGAAGGCGACTTTGTGGCCCTTGCGGAGAAAGCGACCCCGGAAGTGATCAATTTCATGATCAAGGAAGGCCGCGGCCTCGTCTGCGTGCCGATTGCCGAGGAACGGGCGCAGGAGCTTGATCTGCCGCCGATGGTCGCGCGCAATACCGACTACCACGGCACCGCCTTTACGGTGTCCATCGACCACGTAGAGACGACGACCGGCATTTCCGCGGCGGAACGTTCGCTTACGATCCAATCGATCATTGATCCGAAGACGAAGCCGCAAAGCTTTCGCCGTCCGGGACATATTTTCCCGCTGATCGCCAAAAGAGGCGGCGTTCTGCGCCGCGCAGGCCACACCGAAGCATCGGTGGATCTGGCGCGGATGTGCGGCTCTTATCCGGCCGCCGTCATTTGCGAAGTGATCAAAGAGGACGGGGAGATGGCCCGGGTCCCGGATTTGATGCAGATCAGCGAGAAGCACGGGCTGAAAATCATCACGATTCGCGATTTGATCGAATACCGCAACCATAAGGAGAAGCTTGTTCAGCGCGAAGTCGAGGTGCGGATGCCGACCGATTACGGCGTATTCCAAGCTATCGCCTACACGAATGTCTTAGACCAGAAGGAGCATGTCGCTCTGGTCAAAGGCAAAATCGACAGCGACCGTCCGACGCTCGTTCGCGTCCATTCCGAATGCTTGACCGGCGACGTGTTTCATTCGCACCGGTGCGACTGCGGACCACAGCTCGCTGCGGCGCTGAAGCAAATCGACGAAGCGGGCTCCGGCGTGCTGCTGTACATGCGGCAGGAAGGCCGCGGCATCGGTCTCATCAACAAGCTGAAAGCCTATAAGCTGCAGGAACAGGGCCTCGATACGGTCGATGCGAACCTGAAACTAGGCTTTGCCCCCGATTTGCGGGAATACGGGATCGGTGCGCAAATCTTGAAAGATGTAGGCGTCCGCAAAATGCGCCTCATGACGAACAATCCCCGCAAAATCCGCGGTCTGGAAGGCTACGGTCTGGAAGTGGTCGAGCGGGTGCCGATCCAAATGGAAGAAAACGAAGACAACACGAATTACCTGCATACGAAGCAGCTGAAATTGGGGCATCTGCTCGAGTTCAATAAGTAAGTTTCACAAAAAAATTCGACAAATCGGAAGGATGTAGAGTGCAAATGGCGAAAGTATACGAAGGACATTTGGTTTCGCAAGGACTGAAATACGGTATCGTAGTAGGCAGGTTCAATGAATTTATTACGCATAAGCTGCTGGGTGGCGCGGAGGATGCATTGAAACGCCACGGCGTACAGGAAGACGAGGTTGAAATCGCTTGGGTTCCCGGCGCATTTGAAATTCCTTTAATCGCGCAAAAGATGGCAGAGAGCGGACGTTACGACGCAGTCATTACGCTTGGGGCCGTTATTCGCGGATCGACGCCACATTTCGACTATGTTTGCAACGAAGCGGCCAAAGGCGTTGCCGCGATCGGTCTGAAAACCGGCGTGCCGACCATTTTCGGCGTACTTACGACGGATTCCATTGAGCAAGCCGTGGAACGCGCCGGTACAAAAGCCGGGAATAAAGGCTGGGAAGCGGCTGTAACGGCCATAGAAATGGCGAATTTGTCCAAGCAATTTTCCAAATAAGCAGCTTCATGACAGTTAAGGGGGAACATACAGAACGTGAAAGTCACAGTCAAACTGGATACCTTTGAGGGCCCCCTTGATTTGCTGCTGCACTTAATCGATCAAGCGGAAGTCGATATTTACGATATTCCGATCAAAGAAATTACCGATCAGTACATGGAATACCTTGATGCCATGCAGGAGCTGGAACTTGAAGTAACGAGCGAGTTTTTGGTGATGGCCGCTACGCTGCTCTCCATCAAGAGCCGAATGCTGCTGCCGAAGCCGCCGGTACTGGAAATGGAATTCGACGATTACATGATGGATGACGACTACGATCCGCGCGCCGAACTCGTGGCTAAGCTGATCGAATACCGCAAATATAAGGCAATTGCCGAACATTTGCGGGACAAAGAAGTGGAACGCAGTCTCATTTTTACGCGCGAGCCGGAAGATTTGACGCCTTATGTACCGACGGTTCCCGAGAATCCGGTAAAAGGGCTTCATATCTCCGATCTCGTTCAAGCGTTTCGCAAAGCGATGCGCCGCATGCAAAGCCGTAACACGATCGCCAAAATCCGCAAGGATGAAATCTCGGTCAAGGACCGGATGCTGGAAGTGGTCGATGCGCTGGAGCGCAGCGGCGGGAGAATGATGTTTTCCAAGCTGCTGGATGCGGAAGTGACGAAAGATTCCATTGTGGTGACCTTTTTAGCGATGCTGGAGCTTATGAAGGTGAAGCGCATCGTTTGTTTTCAACATAAGCTATTTGACGATATCGTGATCGAGGCAAGGGAGGAAGGAACGGCCAATGGATTTTGGGCAAATGAAATCAGTTATTGAAGGCTTGCTGTTCGTGGCGGGTGACGAAGGACTGAACGCCAAGCAGCTGGCTGAAGTACTGGAGCAGGACCCTAAGTTTACGGCCGAGCTGGTGCTAGACTTACAAAGCGATTTGAAACGGCAAAAGCGAGGGCTCCAAATCGTCGAGCTGGCCGGTACATTTCAGCTGGCGACCATCCCCGAGCATGCGCCTTATTTTGAGAAGCTGGCGCATTCGCCTTCCCGCGCTTCGCTGTCGCAAGCCGCCTTGGAGACGCTAGCCATCGTTGCATACCGACAACCGATCACGCGAGTCGATATTGAAGAAATCCGCGGCGTCAAGTCCGATCGCGCCTTGCAGACGCTGGTCGCCAAAGATTTGATTCAGGAGGTCGATCGGGCCGATGCGCCCGGGCGTCCTATTTTATACGGTACGACCAAGGCATTTTTGGATTACTTCGCACTGGCATCGATTCAAGACTTGCCGGAAACTTCATTGTTTGAAAATGACGATAATCTTGAAGAGGAAACCAGGCTGCTGTTCGAGAAACTGGACGGTAAACAGATGACCTTTGAGGACATCCCTGCGTCCGGCGAGATCGAACCTTGAACGCATGATCTTACAAATCAGGGCTATACTAACTTCCAAGGAATCGAAGCTGCAAGCTTCCCGAATTGGAAGTTTTTTGCGTTTTGGCCGATTGTGGCGCGGGAGGGTGATATTTTTTATGATCTGGCTTTGGGTTGCGGGCATCTTGTGCTTTGTGCTGCTTATTATCCTTTTCAGCAAAATTCGCATGCGCGTTTCTTTTAACCGGCAGGACACGAACGACGATCTGTTAATCGACGTCAGCGCGTTGTTCGGCCTCATTCACTTGCGTTATTCGATGCCGGTTTTTCAATTCAAGGGGATGCTGGAAGGACTCGAACTGAAGACGGAGCAGGTAAATGCCAACGCCGGGCATTTGATCGGAAATCAGCACAGACACATAACCATAGAAAAAGTAAGACGCGCTTTTCACAACGTGCAGCTGCTTTTGCAGCATTGCTTTCATTTTCATGATTGGCTAAAAGCGGGCTTGTCGCATGTACATTGCGACCGATTTGTTTGGAAAACATCGATCGGGCTTGACGATGCAGCGAATACGGCGATTTCCGTCGGGACGCTATGGGGTCTCAAAACTTCGCTGCTCGGCTACGTTTTCCGGTTCGTCCATCTGGAAACGGAACCCAAGCTGCAAGTGATGCCGATGTTTAATCAGATGCGGTTTGAAATGGAAGCCGTGATTGAAGCCTATGTACGCTTCGCGTTTGCATTAAAAGCGGGAATACTGCTCCTCATCCGCATATTGAAGGTGAAAGACGGATGGAAAACATGGCGCACCATTGTGATGCGATCCGCAAAACGGGCAGCTTGAATAGCGGGTGCGGCGCGTGGGAAGCCTAACGAATGGGTAACGCCTTTAACACCATGAGCACAGGAGGGCAAAAGCGATGACAGATCATCCGATTCAAGGTTTAATGAAGACGGCCATGGAAAACATCAAAGAAATGGTCGACGTCAATACGATTGTCGGCGATCCGGTCGAAACGCCGGACGGCAGCGTCATTATGCCGATCAGTAAAGTAGGTTTCGGTTTTGCCGCGGGCGGCAGCGAGTTTGTTACCGACGATACGTCCGTTAACGGACGCAATGACGCGATGAACGCGCAAGTTCATTTGCCGTTCGGCGGAGGAAGCGGCGGAGGGGTCTCGATTACGCCGATTGCGTTTCTTGTTGTAGGCAAGCAAGGCGTCAAAATTGTTCCGCTCGATAACCAAACGCATCTTCTTGAGCGCTTGATCGACTCCGCGCCTCAGGTCGTCGATAAGATCCAAACGATGATGAAGGGCACTATGCAATCCGGAACAAGCGGCTCAACTATGGGATCGACTTCGGGATCGGGAACGCAGGTTACGAACAATATCGAGAACCAGAACTTTATCGTGTAACGATCTTTAGCTTATAAACAATGGCTGCTCTATCCGGGGCAGCTTTTTTATGCGTAAACGTTACATTTGCATTGCTCTTTCGTTGGCGATGTCTTAATATTAATTTTTAGAAACAGATATAGGACTTATGTCATAGGAGCGTGGTTCGCGTGAGGCTGCTGCCAACTAGATCCTGTACGCCCGGTATGCGGCTTGGAAAAAGCATTCATAGCGAAGAAGGCGTAGTTCTTCTTAATGAAAATGTGGAACTGACGCAAGGATTGATTCAACGTTTGAAGCAATATGGCGTCGACTTTCTTTATATTAAAGACGATGTGACCGATGACGTCAAAATAGAAGATCCGCTTTCCGATGAAACGCGGCTTAAAGCGCTTTCCGAAATTCGAACGCATTATCGCCAGTTTATGGAAGCGAACAGTCGGTCGAAGTTTTCCAAGAGCCACCTGCTGGGGCGCGCGTTCGGCAATGTGATGAAGATGATCGTGGATGATTTAAGCGAGAAGCAGGGAACGCTGATCATGCTGATGAATATGAACGTGCTGAATAACTATTTATACCAGCATTCCTTGAATGTGTGTATCTATACGACGATGCTCGGAATGGTAAACGGTTACTCCAAGGACGATATCATGACGCTCGGCATCGGCGCGCTGCTGCATGACATCGGGAAAACGAAAATTAACCAGGATATTATTAAAAAGCAAGGCCGTCTTACGGCGGAAGAGTTCGCGGAAGTAAAGAAGCATGCGGAGATCGGCTATCGTTTGTTGAAGGATGAGCCGAATATGCCTCTGCTATCGGCACACTGCGCGTTTCAGCATCATGAACGGGAAGACGGCAGCGGATACCCGAGAGGCATAGGCGGCAAGGATATACATGAATATGCCAAATGGATCGCTGTAGCCGACAGCTACGACGCCATGACAACGCACCGCGCTCATCGGCTGGCCATGCTCCCGCATCAGGCGATGGAAGTGCTGTTTGCAGGGGTCGGATCGTTGTATGAGCAAAAAAAAGTGGCGCTGTTTCGCGACAATGTAGCGATTTACCCGCTTGGCCTGACCGTATCGCTCAGCACCGGGGAAACCGGCGTCGTCGTCGGCGTCAATCCGACCGCTCCGCAGCGTCCGGTTGTGCGGGTGCTGACCGGACCGGGCGGAGAGCGGTTTTCCCAACCGTACGAAGTCGACTTATCGAAGCATCTCACCGTATTTGTAACGAAGGTGCAAGAGATATAAGGAGGGGATGTCATGTGCGGACGGTATACGATAACCGTCAGTTGGGATGAGCTTGTATTGCATTTTTTGCTTGATCGGAGATCGGCCAAGTATGCGCCCCGGTATAATGTGGCGCCGGGCCAGTGGATTCCTGCAATTATCGGTTCCATCCGGGAAGGTTCGGAGCTGCAGCAGACGCTCAACCGTTTCGGTGAGCTGCGCTGGGGGCTTGTGCCTTCCTGGGCGAAGGACGATAAGTCTGCTGCGCGGATGATCAATGCGAGATCGGAGTCGGCCGGCGAGAAGCCGTCGTTTCGTCCGCTGCTCAAGTCGAAGCGGTGCATTATTCCGGCGGACGGCTTCTACGAATGGAGCCGCTCCGGAGCGACCAAGCAGCCGTTCCGCATTACATTGCAAGACGGCGGGCTGTTCGGGATGGCGGCGTTATACGATACGTGGTTGATGCCGGCCGGCGAGAAGCTGCATACTTGTACCATATTGACCACGGAAGCCAACGAGCTGATTCGCGGCATCCATGAACGCATGCCGGTTATATTGGATCGTGAGGGAGAACGGCTGTGGCTGGATCGAGGAATACGCGAGGAACGCAAGCTTTTGCCGCTGCTTGTGCCGTACCCGGCCGATAAGATGCGGATGTACGAGGTGAACCCGAAGGTCGGCCGCGTGCAATACGATGCGCCGGACTGCATCGAGCCGTTGGTCTTGTAGCGAATCGTGAAGCTCCTTTTATTTTAAGCGCATTGACAGCGTAGCTGCGATGGCGCTTTTTTTGCGTGGAATCGGCTTTTGCGGAGCAGTGGTCTTTGTGATGTTCACCGGACATAACCCGGCTTGACAAGCATATACATGTACAAGATGGGTTTGAGCTTGTCTTGGTTTTGTATTTTCCTTGTAGCCTGTAGGAGGATGAACATGAAAAAATTACTGCTTGCCCTGCTTCTCGTTTGGACAGGGGTCATAGTGCCTGCCGGTGCGTATGCCGCCCCCGCGGTATCTACAGGCGCCGAGGCGGCCGCGCTGATCGATGTAACTTCCGGCCGCATTGTGTACAGCGCCAAAGGAGACAAGCCGATGCGGATCGCAAGCCTGACCAAAGTGATGACCGCCATTGTCGCCATCGATCACGGCACATTGTCGGATACGGCCAAAGTAAGCAAAAATGCATTCGGCAAAGAAGGATCTTCCATTTATTTGAAGCTGGGCGAAGAAATGAACTTAAAGGACTTGCTGTATGGAATGATGCTGCGGTCGGGTAACGATGCGGCCACAACGATTGCCGAGCACGTAGGAGGAAGCGTAGAGGGGTTCGCCTATTTGATGAACGAGAAGGCACGCATGCTCGGGATGACGAACTCCAGCTTTAAAAATCCTTCGGGACTCGACGAAGAAGGGCACTATTCCACAGCGAACGATATGGCCAAGCTGACCGCCTATGCGCTGAAAAATCCGGTCTTTCAGGAAATCGTAAAAACGAAAGTCAAAAAAGTGCCGAATCCGAATGAATCATGGGATTATACATGGGTCAATAAAAATAAGCTGCTCTCGATGTACGAAGGGGCTGACGGCGTAAAGACCGGTTATACGAAACTGGCCAAGCGCTGCCTGATTTCCTCCGCGACCCGCGGAGGGCAGCAGTTCGTGGTCGTTACGTTGAACGATCCGGATGATTGGGTGGACCATGCGAGACTGTTCGACTACGGCTTCCGAAACTATCCGCTGCATTCCGTCGTGCAGAAAGGCGAACCGATTGAGGGAACGGAGCTGGTGGCCGGGGCGTCGTTCCGGTACGCCGCATTGGAAGCCGAAAACAGCCGGTTTACCCGTAAAACGGTGCTGAACGACCCGGCGTCGGCAGGATACCGGCTCGGCGAAGCGGGACAGCTGCAGCTGTCGCTGGATGGCAAAGTCGTTGGCAGCGTGCCGCTTTATCCGAAGGACAGCCCAAGGCTGCAAATGAAAGACAAAACATCCTTTTCCTTTGTGGAAACGGATTACAGCGGAACCCGCATTCACAAGTGGCTTTACATTTTACAGTCGCTCGCGCGGGTCATGTTCACCGGACATATCGATTAGAGGAAGGGGACTTCGCGCATGGTGAACTTCATATGGCTCTTTTTTATCGTTGCCGGTTTTGTCGTAGCCGCTTTTCAAGGCAAGGTCGAGCTAGTGACGGAGGCTGTCTTTGACGGGGCCAAGAGCGGGGTAACGGTCTGCTTCGGCTTAATCAGCATTATGGTGTTTTGGCTCGGCATCATGCGGATCGCCGAAGACGCGGGACTGCTGCAGAAGCTGGCGAAGCTGCTGCAGCCGATCGTCCGGTTTTTATTCCCGGGCGTTCCCAAGGATCACCCGGCTCTTGGCTACATTATGTCGAACATGAGCGCCAACATCTTCGGACTTGGCAATGCCGCGACGCCGATGGGCATCAAAGCGATGCAGGAGCTGCAGCGCCTTAACTCGAACAAAGAAGCGGCAAGCCCCGCCATGTGTACGCTGCTTGCACTCAATACGGCCAGCATTACGCTGATTCCGACAACGCTGATCGCGATTCGCATGAGCTATAATTCCGCGAGTCCGACGGACATCGTCGGTACGACGCTGCTTGCAACGTTCGTATCCACGCTGGCCGCCATATTTGTAGACAGGTGGTACCGCAAGCGCAATACGCCGATCGGTCCGGGGAAAGGATGAATCCGATGTACAACTTCGTGAATGTCATATCGGTATGGGCTATACCGGTCATCATCGTATTTATTCCGCTTTATGCCGCGTACCGCAAAATCCCCGTCTACGAATCGTTCGTGGACGGGGCCAAAGACGGCTTCGACACCGCGATCCGCATCATCCCGCATTTGGTCGGCATGATGGTGGCGATCAGCGTATTTCGCGCGTCGGGAGCGATGGAGCTGTTTGTCGGCTGGCTGAAGCCGGTCTGCGAATGGATCGGCGTCCCGACCGAAGTGATTCCGCTCGCGCTGCTTCGTCCGATTACGGGAGCCGGATCGCTCGCCTTCACGACCGATTTGATTTCCCAATTCGGTCCCGATTCGATGATCGGTCGCATCGCTTCGACCATTCAGGGCAGCACGGACACTACGCTGTATGTCATTACCGTGTATTTCGGCGCGATCGGCATTCGCAAAGCCGGTTATGCGCTGAAAGTCGGTCTCATCTCCGACGCCGTCGGTTTCGTCGCATCCATCGTGATTTGTTACCTGGTGTTTGGATAAATTCCCCCGGTTGCACCCCCCATTTGCCCCGCACATATATTGTAGCAGTAAACCCTTGACAAAGAGGTGAGCTGCTTGCCATACTACGGAGTCGTCGTTCATCATTCCGCATGTTACTCCATTAATGGAAAAGGGTATGATTTCTTTATCGCCAAAGCCGGTGCAATCATCCCTTCTTCCGAACAAACCGATCCGCTTTACATTCATGTTTGCCTCGAAGGAGACTTCTCCCAGCCGCGAAATCATTGGAGTGCCGAACAAAAAGAACAGATATTTATCCTGAACAAATTGGTGCTGCGCCTTGCCGAATTAAACGATTTTCAGCCGCAGGACGTATTCCCGCATTCGAATTCTTGTCCGGGACCGAAATTTCCCTGGTCTCAACTTGTGATTTCACCCGAGGATAGGTATCATTAGCATGAGGTGAATTCCATTCATGGAACGATTGCAAAAAGTATTGGCTGAAGCGGGCATCGCATCCCGCCGCAAATGCGAAGAATTGATTACAGCCGGACGGGTAGAAGTCAACGATCGCGTTGTAACGGTACTGGGCGTCAAGGTTGATCCGGCCCAGGATTTAATTAAAGTGGACGGGCGTCCGATCCGGCGCGAATCCAAGGTGTACGTTTTGTTCAACAAGCCGAAGGGCGTCATCACAAGCGCGCAAGATCCGGAAGGCCGGAAAACGGTAACCGACTTCTTCAAAATTTTGAAAGAGCGGATATATCCGATCGGAAGACTGGATTACGATACGGAAGGGCTGCTGCTGCTTACGAACGACGGTGAATTCGCGCATCTGCTGACCCATCCGAAGCACCATGTCCCGCGCACCTATTTGGCTACCGTCAAAGGCGTTCCGCACGGAACCGCATTGGACAAGCTGAAAAGCGGAATCAAACTGGAGGATGGCATGACCGCTCCGGCCGAAGTGGATTACCACGACATCGATCCACAGAAAAACGAAACGGTCGTCAAAATCACGATTTTCGAAGGACGCAACCGGCAAGTGCGGCGTATGTTCGACGCCATTCATCATCCGGTGATCAAACTGAAACGCGTCCAATTCGGTCCGCTTCAGCTGTCGGGCGTCCCGCGCGGCAAGCACCGGCATTTGACGCCGCAGGAAGTGCGCGAGCTTCGCGAGGAAGCGCTGGCCGCAGGCGATGCAGAGTCACATAAAATTCAAAAAGGCGAATAATGCAAGCTTAAATTTTCGCTATAATAAAGTTGATGCTTTAGCAGTAACTCGTTTGAAGGTGTGGGATGATGGGGAAAAATAAAAAGTGGATCCAGATTGCCATATTCGCCGTCATTGTCGTCATCGGCGCATTGACGCTTGTCAGCAATTTGTTTTTGAGCGATAAGAAGCCTGTCGTAGGCTCCAAAGCCCCGGACTTTACTTTGCTCGGATTGGACGGCAAGACGCATAAGCTTTCGGATGCCAAAGGGAAAGTCGTCGTGGTCAATTACTGGGGAACCTGGTGCGAACCTTGCCGCAACGAAATGCCGGCGCTAGAGCGCCAGCATGCAAAGTGGACGGGCAAAAACGTGGAAATTCTCGGGCTTAATCTCGACGAACCGCGCGTGGCGGTGGAAAACTTCATTAATCAATATAAAGTGACGTTTCCGATTTTGTTCGACAAAAATGAAGAGAACCGCAAACGGTACGGCGTCACCCAATACCCGACAACGTTTTTCATCGGCACCGACGGCAAAATCGCCGAAATCAAAATCGGTGAGATGAGCGAGGCTACCATTGAGAGTACGATAACGACTTTATTAAAATAAGCGTGTTTTGCCGAAAAAGAGCAGCGAGTTCAGTGAAAAACCACTGCTTTTTTTTCGCGTATACGTAGGAGGCGCCATGATTCAAAATACAAAATGCGAATGCGGACACCAGAATCATATCGGTACCGTCCTATGCGAATCCTGCGGCAAGCCGCTTCAGGACGAAGGCGGCAACGATGTGCTGGAGATGAAGTACGACGGCGTCGCCAGACGTTCTCAGCGGGAAAATCCGGGTGCGCTGGACCTGGTGTGGAATTTCTTTTCATCCGTAAAAATCGCAGTATATCTTATTGTCATCACGCTGCTGGTCTCGGTGCTGGGAACGATTTATCCGCAGGAAAGTACGTTTCTGAACATCGATCCGTCGGTATACTACAAGGAAACGTACGGCACGCTCGGTCAAATTTATTATTTCTTGGGCTTGTCCCATACATTCGAGTCTTGGTGGTATATTTTACTTCTTTTTATGATCGGCACTTCGCTTGTCGTCTGCAGCCTGGACCGGGTGCTTCCGTTGTACCGGGCACTGAGCAAGCAGCAAATCCGCAAGCATCTGAGCTTTCTGACGAGACAGAAAGTAACGTTCAGCGGGCCGCTTCCCGCCGGAGCCGGGGCAAGCGCTTCGAACGAAGAGGCGGCGGAAGTATGGACTTCGAAAGCGGCCGGACTGCTGCAAAAGAGACATTACCGCGTACATACCGACGGTACGGCGCTGCTCGCGGAAAAATACCGCTTCAGCCGTTGGGGGCCTTACATTAACCACATCGGCCTGATCATTTTCCTTGGAGCCGTTCTGATGCGCAGCATCCCCGGCTGGCATATGGACCAGCATGTCGCTTTTCCCGAAGGAAAGCTCGTGAAAATTCAAGATACGCCGTATTACTTGAAAAATGAGAAGTTTACGATCGACTTTTATGCGCCGGAGGAAATGTCGGAAGAATTCCGTTCGAAAGGACAGGACGTCCCGAAGATTTACGAAACGAAGGCGGTGCTTTACGAGTGTAAAGCGAGCTGCAACGATCCGGTCAAGGAGCCGGTGCTGGAGGAAGTGCATCGACAGGATATCGTTGTGAACAAGCCGCTGGAATACAAAGGACTCATGGCGTATCAGTTTGATTTCAACCTGTCGCCGATGCTGCTTGAGGTGAAACCGTCGCTGAAGGACAAAAAGACCGGCGAAGTGTACGGGACGCTGGACATCCGCATGGACAAGCCGGCGGAGGTTTACAAAGCGGGACCTTACGAGCTGAAGCTGAAAGCCTATTTTCCGGAATTCGCACTCGATGACAAAGGCGTTCCGCTCACGAAGTCCAATGAGCCGAAGATGCCGGGCTTCGTCTTCACGATTACAGGACCGGGGATTTCGTCCCAGGGCGAGCCTTTTATTTATTTCCCTCGCCAAGTCGACAAAGCAAACTTCCGTCAAGACGAAATCAACGGCGCCCTCGCCGACAAACTCGATCTGTCGGTCGGATCGATGGCGGATGTGGCGATTTCGGAATACGTAAGCTATCTCAACATTCGGATCGACCGGGCGATGCCTCTGATCTGGGTCGGAGCCGCCATTTCGATGGTCGGTTTGATCATGGGATTTTATTGGCAGCACCGGCGCATTTGGCTGCGAATCGATGACAACCGGATCACGCTCGGTGCTCATACGAACAAAAACTGGTTCGGCGTACGCAAGGAAGTAGCGGATTTGCTGCAAAAAAGCGGGATCGACGTCGATCCCAAGTCGTTAGAGAGAAGGGTGGCTGAAACGTGAGCAGTAACTTTTTGCTCGTTGCTTTTATCGTCTACGCGCTGGCGCTGATCGGCTTTGTCATCGCGATCACCGGCAAGAAGTCCGTGATGGTTACGGACCCGGAAGCTTACGGGAAACGCTGGGGGAATATAGGGATCGTGCTGACGATTATCGGGTTCCTTTCCCATCTGGCTTTCTTCTTCACCCGCTGGGCGGAAGCAGGGCATATTCCAACCAGCAACATGTACGAATTTATGACGTTCCTAGCCATGATGATTGTACTCGCATTCATTATCGTCTTTTTCTTGTATCGCACGCCGGTGCTCGGCATCTTTGCCGTACCGATCGCGATCATTATTATCGGCTACGCTTCGGTATTCCCGCATGAAGTGCAGCCGCTCATTCCGGCTTTGCAGAGCTACTGGCTGAAAATTCACGTTACGACCGCCGCTTTCGGGGAAGCGTTCTTCGCCGTAGGCTTCGCTGCCGGACTGATGTATTTGCTGCAAAGCATCAATTTCAAGAGCGCGGAGAAAGCGGACCGGAGGGAGCAGCGAGGGGTTGAGTTCACGTTATTCACCCTCGTGATGATCATTGCGTTCGTCGCCGCCATCTTCAGCTTTAACGGCTCGGGTTATCACGCCCGCTTTGCAAACGAAGTGACGGTAACGGGAAAAGATAATGTGGAACAAGTGATCAAGCAAAATGTGGATTATGTGTTACCGCCGATCGTTGCGCCATACCAGGGACAGCTCGTCGAGATGAAGCCGTTTCTCGGCATGAAAGAGCCATTGTTCGAGGCTCCTTCCTGGATGAAAGGGGCGAACGCCGGCAGGAAGCTGAACACCGTCATTTGGTCGGTGGTGTGCGGCGCGCTGCTGTACGTCATACTGCGGCTTATCGTGAGGCGTCCGCTCGGCGAAGCGCTTCAGCCGCTTCTGCACGGAATGGACCCGGACGATGTGGATGAAATCGGCTACCGCGCTATCGCGATCGGGTATCCGATCTTTACGCTCGGCGCGCTTATTTTTGCGATGATTTGGGCGGCGGAAGCATGGGGACGGTTCTGGGGTTGGGACCCGAAGGAAGTGTGGGCGCTGATCGTTTGGCTTTTCTACGCGGCCTATCTTCATTTGCGGCTCTCCCGGGGCTGGCAGGGCAAACGTTCCGCCTGGCTGTCCGTTATCGGTTTCATTGTGGTCATGTTTACGCTGATCGGTGTTAACCTTGTCATCGCCGGACTGCATTCTTATTCCGGTGTGTAACGATTTGAATTTTGAAATAACATGCCTAAGGAGGTTAGGTAGATGACAGAGCCGAAAAAGACGATTTTGGTCGTTGACGACGAAGAACGGATTCGCCGACTGCTGCGAATGTACCTGGAGAAAGAAAATTACGTAATTGAAGAAGCGGAAGACGGAGAGACAGCGCTGCGCAAAGCGATGGATACCGACTTCGATCTCATTTTGCTAGATGTGATGCTGCCGGGCATTGACGGCAATGAGGTATGCGCAAGGCTGCGCCAGATGAAATCGACGCCGATCATTATGCTGACGGCCAAGGGCGAGGAGACGAACCGAGTGCAAGGCTTCGAATCAGGCGCGGACGATTATGTCGTGAAGCCTTTCAGTCCTCGGGAAGTCATATACCGGGTGAAGGCGATACTTCGCCGTTCCTCAGTTACGGCTTACTTGTCCAAAGAGGTGAACACGAGCAACAATATCGTGTTTCCGAATCTTGTGATCGAGCACGACGCGCACCGGGTAACGGCCGGCGGTCAGGAAGTGGCGCTTACGCCGAAAGAGTATGAGCTGCTTCACTACTTGGCGGTTTCTCCGGATAAGGTGTTCTCGCGGGAGGAACTGCTCAAGGATGTGTGGAATTATGAATTTTTCGGCGATTTGCGTACGGTGGATACGCATGTGAAACGGCTCAGAGAGAAGCTGAATAAAGTGTCGCCGGATGCTGCGGGCATGATCACGACCGTGTGGGGCGTCGGCTACAAACTCGAGGTGCCGAAATAAGTGTTTATTCTTAGAACCATCGTAGGCAAATTGTGGATTACGATCATTGGGCTGGTTGTCGTTGTGCTGTTGACGCTCAGCCTCTTTTTATTCCAGTATATCGAGACGTCGTTTCCGAAGTCGCAGGACCAGGTCGACAATTTGCGTAAAATGGCGGTCAAGGTCGCGGACGAAATAACGCTTCACCGGGAAGAGCGGCGGTACCTGCAAGTCGTCAATGAACTGCTGAGCGCGCAGGAAGCAAGCACGATCGTGATCGATACCGAATTCATGCAGATCAACTCGCCGGTCGAGCAGCCGAAAGGCTCTGTCCTCGGTTTTGAATCCTTTTTCCTGAAGTCCGACTTGCAAAAAGTGTTCGCCGGTCAAATTATCGATAACCGTGTAATCGGAGGTCCGGTTCCGCAGACGCCGATGAACCGAGAATATACGGCTGTCGCCGTTCCATTCATGAATGAGTCGCAGACGCAGATCGGCGGAGCGCTCATATTGTATCAGCTTACGCAGTCTTATGAAGAAACGCAATCCTATGTGAAACGTTTGTTTGTAGTCGTCGGGGTTTGCGGTTTTCTGATGACGACGTTTTTCGCCTTCTTTCTGCTGACGAAAATTACCCAGCCGCTGCAAAAGCTGCGCAAAGCCGCCGATCTCATTTCCAAAGGAGAGTACGGCACCCGGGTGCCGATCACGTCTTCGGACGAAATCGGGGAGCTTGGGCAAACGTTTAACCATATGGGCGAGCAGCTTTCGGATACGATCAAGGCGCTCAGCCATGAGAAGGAGCACTTGGCCAGTGTCCTGCGAAGCATGACGGATGCCGTCATCACGTCCGATGCGGACGGTCAAGTCATTTTGACGAACCCGCAGGGAGAACGGATCATTCGGGAGTGGGGACGGATCGGCTGGTCGGAGCCGGACGGACCGGGTTCTTCCGGCGAGCCGGGGAACCGCATTCCGCTGCCGATGCAGCCGCTCTTTCAGGCGGTTATCCAAGAGGCGAAAGAAATGACCTCCAAGCTGCATGTGCAAAGCGAGGTGTGGGACGTCGTCATGGCGCCGCTGTATTCGCGCGACGTGGTGCGCGGCGTCGTCGCCGTTATGCGGGACGTGACGGAAGAACACCGTCTGGATAAGCTGCGCAAAGACTTCGTAGCCAACGTGTCGCATGAGCTGCGAACGCCGCTTTCGATGCTGCAAGGCTACAGCGAGGCGCTGATCGACGATATCGCGGCATCGCCGGAGGAACGGAAAGAATTGGCCCAGGTCATCCATGACGAATCGCTGCGAATGGGCAGGCTGGTCAAAGATTTGCTGGACCTGGCGAAGATGGAGACGGGCAACATAGAGCTGAATTTCCGCCGGCTCGAAGTGGAGCCGTTTCTGAGACGGATTCACCGGAAATTCGCCGCGCTGTCGAAAGAGCGGGATGTCGCGATCACTTGCTCGTTTTCACACGAGGATCTTGTGTTAATGCTGGCGGACGAAGACCGTCTGGAACAGGTGCTTACGAATCTGCTCGACAATGCGCTGCGGCACACGCCGCCGCATGCGACGATCGAATTGCGAGCTTTGCAGCAGGAATGGCGGGGCGAACAAGCCGTACAGATCGATATTGCCGATCAAGGCCACGGCATACCGCCGGAAGATTTGCCGTTTATATTCGAACGGTTCTACAAGGCGGATAAGGCCCGTACGCGAGGCGCTTCCGGCGGGACGGGTCTAGGCCTGTCCATCGTCAAAAACATCGTGGAAGCGCATGATGGAACGGTACAGGTCAAAAGCCAGTTAGGACAGGGGACGACGTTTTCCATCCTGCTCCCGTGTAAACGGGGTAAAGACTGAACAAAAAAGAAGCTGCCGGCATGCCGGAGCTTCTTTTTTGTTTCCTCTTGTTTGCAAGCGTGCTTTTGGAGGTGCATTTTACGCGCTAGGTGCGGTTGGATTAAAGCGTCAGTTCCGCGACTGCGATCAGTTCCGGAAGCTGCTCCAACTGCTTGATCACATCTTTCGGCGTTTCTTTATCCGTAGTAAGCACCATGATCGCCGAACCGCCGAACGTTTTGCGTCCAACTTGCATCGTAGCGATGTTCACATCGTTATTTCCGAGCAATGTACCTACTTTGCCGATAATGCCAGGCTTGTCATTGTGCGAAATGAGCAGCAGATGGCCGGCCGGGGCGAAGTCAACCGGGAATTGGTCGATTTGCACGATCCGTTCGCCGTAGCCCGCAAGCAGCGTGCCTGCCGCGGTGCGCTGTCCGCTCTTCGTCTTCAGCGTGAGCGTAATCAGGTTCGTAAAGGTTTGCGAAGCTGCCGAAGTTTGAACCACGATATTGACGCCGCGTGTTTTGGCAAGATGCATCGCGTTGACGATGTTGACGCCTTCGAGCTGATGCGACAGTACGCCTTTAACGATATGCCGCGTCAGTGTCGACGTATCCGTATCGATCAAATCGCCGGAGAAGCTGACCGTAATTTCGCCGATCGCGCCTTCGACCGTTTGTCCGACGAATTCGCCGAGCTTGACGCCCAAATTGAAGTACGGCTGGATTTTATTAAGTACGTTGGCCGGAACCGGCGGCATGTTAACCGCATTTTTGAACGGTTCGTCGCGCAAAATGTGCAATACTTCTTCCGAAACGTCAATCGCCACGTTTTCTTGGGCTTCCACCGTCGAAGCTCCCAAGTGAGGCGTGACGACGATTTTCGGATTGTTCAGGAACGGATGATCCGCAGTCGGCGGCTCTTGTTCGTATACGTCGAATGCGGCGCCTGCCACGATGCCGGTATCGATCGCTTCCACGAGCGCCATCTCGTCGATAATACCGCCGCGGGCGCAGTTGATGATGCGCGCGCCTTTTTTCATCAGCTCGAATTGCGGGCGGCTGATCATATGACGGGTTTCGCTTGTAAGCGGCGTATGAACCGTAATAAAGTCCGCTTGCGCGCAAATTTCGTTAACGGTGCCGAGCTTAACGCCGAGCTTTTCGGCGCGTTCTTCGGTCAGGAACGGATCGTAGCCGAGCACGATCATGCCGAACGCTTTGGCCCGCCTGGCTACTTCGCTCCCGATCCGGCCCATGCCGAGTACGCCGAGCACTTTGTTGCGAAGTTCTACGCCGACGAACGTTTTGCGGTCCCATTCGCCGCTGACGGTTTTTTTGTATGCTTGCGGAATCATACGGGCTACTGACATCATCATGGCGAACGTCAGCTCGCAAGTCGCGATCGTGTTGCCGTCCGGAGCGTTGATGACGACGATGCCGTGCTTGGTAGCAGCCTCCAGATCGATATTATCTACGCCAACGCCCGCGCGTCCGACCACTTTCAGCTTATCGCCTGCACTCATAATCCGGTCAGTTACTTTGGTTGCGCTGCGCACAAGCAGTGCGTCGTATTGCGGGATAATGGCAACCAGTTCGTCTTCCGTAAGGCCGTTCTTTTTCTCTACTTCCACATCCGGAGCGTCGTACAGCAATTGAATCCCCATGTCGCTGATGCCGTCCATAACCAGTACTTTGTACATTTCGATTTCCCTCCGTTATTTTGTCTTTGCCCCTGCGCATTCGTTTGCTCGTCGTGCCGGCCGTGTATCCGCGAAACAACAAAAAGCCCTTCATCCCGATACGTCTAGCGCATACAAGGGACGAGGAGCTTTATTCTCGTGGTACCACCCTAATTCGCTGCTTACTCGCGCAAACAGCCTCATTCGGTCTGGAACGTCCAGACCCGGAAGGGTAACGGCTTCCCGCCGGCTGCAGCTACATGATCATGATGGTTCACCGCAGCAACTCTGGAGTGCTCCGAATAGTGAAGTACGACCGGTTCGCACCAACCACCGGCTCTCTGTACGCTTCGCGCTATCCTTGTCTCCGTCTTCGTTTTATCCAAATGTTGAAATTTTTAATTAGCGTACCATGATCGTTTCGCCCTTGTCAATAGGCGTCGAATTTTTCCGTAAACTTTCGTTGAACCTTTGCTCCATGCTAAGATAAGAAGGAAGGGAAGGGGCGCAAACCTATGACGATTGACAATATCGAACCGGCGGATTTTATGGAAAAGCTGGAGCGCGGCGAGCTGCGCGAATCGCTTTTTATCGACGTGAGAGAGCCGAGCGAGTGGGAATATTACCACATGGAAGAAGCGGAATTGATCCCGATGAATACGATCCCGGACAAGCTGGACGAACTGCCCAAGGATCGGCCGCTTTATGTCGTATGCGCTCATGGCGTCCGCAGCATGCATGTATGCTACTATTTGAAACAGCATGGCTTTGAGCAAGTGGTCAATATAGAAGGCGGGATGGCTGCGCTGGCACAGTTGACGGGTTTTCAATACGACTAATAGTCAAAAAGCCGCCGACCGAGCTTTCGGTTCCTGCGGCTTTTGAACGATTCAGCATGTTTCTGGGACTCCGGTAGGAGGGTTTTATGTATTAGTTCGTGAAAAAAGGCAGCTCAGGCAACGTTTCGTTGGCATACAAACGGTTTTTATAACGAAGGAAGTCGCCGCTGCGCACCGCGTCGGTTCCAATGAGCAAATCGATGACCTGTTTCACATCGTTCAAGTTTAGCTTCTTGGCCTGCCCGGTGACGATCATCTCGTCGATCCGGCTCGTCAAGTCTTGCGGTGTAAAAGCGGCGTACGTTTTCCCGGATGAAAGCTGCTGCGCGACATAGTCGTTTTTCATATTGAAGGCGAGCTCGCTCCAGTCTTTCAACGCCAGAGATTTGGAGGAATCGATTGCCTTGAGCTGGGGATTCACGCTTTCGTTCCATTTGACGATCGCGTCGTAATATTGTTTTTCCGCCGTCAATGCGAAACTTTTTGCCTCAGTGAGGTAGGCGTCGCCGTTCAGTTGTCCCGCCAGATCCGGGCCGGTGACGGCGTTGGCTTTGGTCGTGTAGCCGCGAAGCGCTTCGCTGAACAGTTTCAGGCTTTTCATGTAGTTTTTATGCGCATCCTGCAGCAGCGGCGAGGAGTCGGGCATCGATTTGGTTCCTAGTGCACTATAATTGTCGTTGGCGAGCTTACTGAGATCTTTCATGATCAGCGACGCATCGGACGAACGATTGGATTGCAGCTCGTCCATTTTATCGAACCACTTTTTATGAAATTCCCTGTAGGGCGCATAAATGGTATGATAGAATGACACCAAATATTGTTGATGGTACGCGGTAAAGCCTTTGGCGGCATCGTTCTGTTTGACGATGAGATCCTCATACTTGACTGCCGCGCGGTCTTGACCCATCCGTAAGCCGAAAAAGAAGGCCCCTAGCGCCACAACCAGCATAAAAATAAAGGTGGCGGCAAATAAATAGTCCGTTCGATTCAGCCTTTTCTCCATGGTACTGCCCCCTAATCCTATTTCTATGCTGTTAGTATAGGTGAAATTGTCTAAAAAGGGAATCTCAATTATGAAGAAATTTGACATGAAGCGACTAAAGTTCCATAAAGTAAACATCGACGAAATCGACGACAAGTTTCTGCTTGTCAATGTGTATATAACCCAGCTGCTTATCCTGATTCTCGCCGCGCTGCTGCTGCTTTTTCAAAAGCCGCATTTGGGCGCTGTGTTTACGCTCAAGCCTAAGGAAACGATCCTGATCTGGGGCTTTGGTTTTGCGCTGATCGTCCTGGTCGTCGATTTGCTCATATCCAGATGGGTACCGCCGGAAGTGACCGATGATGGCGGAATCAACGAATTATTGTTCAAAAACCGGCCGCTATGGCACATTGCGCTGTTGTCGTTTGTTGTCGCATTTTGCGAGGAGCTGTTGTTTCGGGGCGCCGTCCAAACGTGGTGCGGTCCATACTGGACCAGCATCATCTTCGCGGCGATTCATGTCCGTTATTTGCAGCATTGGCTGATGACGGGACTCGTTTTCTGCATCAGCTACGGGCTCGGGTATATATTTATTCATACGGGAACGCTGTGGACGCCGATTGCAGCCCACTTTATGATCGACTTTGCCATGGGCTGCATTCTTCGTTACAGGAGAGAGGAATAGAATGAACACCAAACGACCGACATCGATGCCGCCGGAGCAGGCAAGTCCGGAAGCGGACAAGCCCGACGACTATTTGCCTCCCAGGAGGACGGTACATCAACCGGAAAAAGAAAAATGGCTCAAATATTTTTACCGAACGCTGCTCTGGTTGTTTATTTTTCTTGTCGTAGGGCTTCTTGTCTGGGGCTGGAAGCTGCTCAGAGGTTAATGTCGATCGCTTCCGGGTCGACGAACCCGTAACCTTTTTCTTCAAGCTTCGTCAACAGCTCGTCCAGCGCCAGCACCGTCCACGGAAGCTCGTGCATCAATATATTGCTGCCGGGCCGGAGCTGTTCGAGCACATTGCCGACCACCTGCTTCGGATTATTGTTCTTACTCGACATTTCCCAGTCTTTGGACCCGTTAGACCATGTCATATACAGCAAATGTTCTTCTTTCGCTTTCGCCCTGACTTCATCGCTGCCTGAGCCGAATGGCGGCCGGAAGAAGCTCGGGGCTTTTCCCGTTATATCCTGAATCGCTTTTTGCACGTCCCCGATTTGAGCGTCGACCTTCTCTTTGCTTTCTTTTTTCAAGTCGATATGATCCCAGGAGTGGTTTCCGATCGTTTGACCGCGCTCCGACAACAACTTGATGAGCTCGGGCTTTTGCTTGACGCGATAGCCGTTTACGAAAAAGATCGCTTTGGCCTTATGTTTATCGAGCGTATCAAGCAGTCCCGTATTCATTTCCAGATCTTTCGGTCCGTCATCGAATGTCAGCAGCACGATTTTTTTCTCGGTTGCTTCCGGATTGATGGGGACGATATCGTATGATTTTGGATTCAGCTTATATGTTTTGGATACCCCCTTCGGTTGTTCGGGAGCGGCAGCAGGAACGGGGATCGGCGGTTGCGCGGGTTCCTTTGCGATGTCCTGGCCTTCGGCGCGGGGCAACGGCAATGCGTCAGGAGCCTTTTGCTCCGGCGCCTGGCTGTTGCTTGACGGTCCGGACGGTGCGGGGCCTGTTGCGGCAGGTTTGGCGGAGCAAGAACAGAAGAGCAGCGCCGCGGCGGCGATCAGGGTCCATTTGATTGACATGCGGATCGACTCCTTCGTATTTGAACATATCACGATGCCTTGGTGAGGTTTCCTTATTTTATCATGCATGCGTCTCTTCGAGATAGCGGAAAATACGGAGGAATACATTTTACTAATGGAGGGATGGCCATGAGATTCGGTTCTTTTTTATTTGGCGGCATCGTTGGAGCTGCGGCCGTTGTTTATTTATCGAATCGGAACAAATCGATGCTATGGTCCGTTCTGACCAAGAACGGCTCACTTGGCAGCATGATGAATCAAACGAATAGTGACAAATCGGAATCCGCTAAGACCAAGCTTAACGATACTCCGGCGTTCTCCAAGTCGGCAGCCTCGTCCGGCCAAGCAAGCCAATCGAGTTCCCCGGCAAAATCGGCGAAAGGCAGCGACTATGAAGAAGTTTTTTCTTCCGGGCATGGGAACAAAGTATCCGATATTGTCAATCAGGATCCGAATCTGAAGTCGCAAGTAGAAGAAATTTTGACAAGCAACAAGCAAAAGGAACAACTGCAAGTACAGTAAAAAAGAGCCGGAATATGTTCAAGATGCGGAAATCGTCTCGTTGTGGGACGGTGACCGCGTCTTTTTGCGTTGTGGTGGTAAAATTCAGCTTATAACCGTTCTTTTCTTTTACGTTTGTGATATAATAGTGGTAGTATTAATACAAGCTCTTGTTAGCACACCACGTTACACCTTTTGTAACCACACTTCATAAGCTGTTATTATAGTCGGCAAGGAGGAATCCAGTATGAAAATGGAGCGTTTAAGTCAGGACAAGATACGGATTTTCCTCACATTCGATGACTTAACGGAGCGCGGCATTCATAAGGATGACATGTGGAGAGAAATCCCGAAAGTTCACGAGTTGTTCAGTGAAATGATGGACCAGGCTTATACGGAGCTCGGTTTTGACGCATCGGGGCCGCTCGCTGTTGAAGTTCTTAATATGCCGGCGCAAGGCATGGCTGTCATCGTCACTCGCGGTAAGATGAATTTTAGCCACACGGACGATACCCTCGATGACGAAGTGGAAGAAGTATACGAACTTGAAGTCACGATGGACGAAACCGATCAGGTTACTTACGCATTCCATGATTTCGAGGATTTGCTGCGCATGGCCAAAGTGTTGAATCCGCTTTTAACCGACGGGGGTTCGCTTTATTCGTACAAGGACAAGTGGATTTTGCTTCTTGATGCGGAAGAGATGGATGAAAAGCAGCTCCAATCCATTGTGGCGGTCCTTTCCGAGTTCGGGGAGGCGGCATCGGTCACGGAAGCTGTACTTCAAGAATATGGGAAAACCGTTATCGAATCCGACGCGGTAAAAATACTTTGCGCCAAGTTTTCATAAAACGGGCGATTTATACGAACCTGAAATAGGCAAGCATTCTCAAAAACGTTCAAGTTTTTGCGGAGTGCTTTTTTATTGCGAAGTGGAGAACGGTAAGGAAACGGAACTCGGACATTGCATTGGTGCCCGGCCAAAAAGGAATGTAACCGGAAACGGATGAATCGCGGCGTCGCGAAAGTGTTACAATACTATGTAATGCCATTGCTGACTTAAATAAATGAGGCGGACCTGACCTTTCGAGGTGAAGCGAATACGTGGTACCGCTGTTACGGACTGTTCACACATTCACAATCACGCCCTGCGTGCCACAATTACGATCAGACAAAGGATGGTATGAGCTATGGCCGAAAATTTGAACGTACTTGAATCCACACAATATATTATAGAGCAAGCGCTCACCAAGCTAGGTTACTCCTCTGCGATGGTCGATTTGTTACGGGAACCGATGAGAGTGATGACCGTGCGTATTCCGGTCCGAATGGACGATGATTCGGTTAAAATTTTCAAAGGATACCGGGCACAGCATAACGATGCGGTCGGCCCGACCAAAGGCGGCGTTCGCTTTCATCCGGATGTAAACGAGGATGAAGTCAAAGCGCTGTCGATCTGGATGAGCCTCAAATGCGGCATCGTCGACCTGCCGTACGGAGGCGGCAAAGGCGGGATCATCTGCGATCCTCGTCAAATGTCTTTTCGCGAGCTGGAGCGGCTCAGCCGGGGCTACGTTCGGGCGATCAGCCAAATTGTCGGTCCGACCAAAGACATCCCCGCTCCCGACGTGATGACCAACTCGCAAATTATGGCATGGATGATGGATGAATACAGCCGAATTCGGGAATTTGACGCGCCGGGCTTTATCACGGGCAAACCGATCGTGCTCGGGGGCTCTCACGGCCGCGAAACGGCAACCGCGAAAGGCGTCACCATCATGATCGAGCAAGCGCTGAAGAAGCGCAGTATCCCGCTGCAAGGGGCGCGCGTCATCATTCAGGGCTTCGGTAACGCCGGCAGCTACCTGGCGAAATTCATGCACGAGATGGGCGCGAAGGTCGTCGGCATTTCCGATGTGTATGCAGCGCTACACAATCCGGATGGGCTGGATATCGAATATTTGCTCGATCGCCGCGACTCCTTCGGAACGGTTACCAAGCTGTTCACTGACACGCTTACCAATAAAGAGCTGCTCGAGCTGGAATGCGATATATTGGTGCCCGCCGCGATCGAAAACCAGATCACCGCCGAGAACGCGCATCGGATTAAGGCCTCGATCGTGGTAGAAGCGGCCAACGGTCCGACGACGCTCGAAGCAACCAAAATTTTGTCCGACCGCGGCGTGCTTATCGTGCCGGACGTGCTGGCGAGCGCCGGCGGAGTCGTCGTTTCTTACTTCGAGTGGGTGCAGAACAACCAAGGTTATTACTGGACGGAATCGGAAGTGCATGCCAGACTCCAAGAAATGTTGGAAAAAGCATTTGAAAATGTCTATAATGTTCATATGACGAGAAATGTCGACATGCGACTCGCCGCATATATGGTCGGTGTCCGCAAAATGGCGGAGGCCGCACGATTCCGCGGTTGGGTCTAATCAACTTGTGTAGATTGGAGGGACACTATGAGCGTCTTGTCAGTCTTGATGGCGGCGATTGCGCCAGGTGTCGCTCTGCTGTCTTATTTTTACTTGAAAGACCGGTATGACCCGGAGCCGATTTCCCAAGTGCTGAAGCTGTTTCTGTTCGGCGTGCTGCTCGTATTCCCGATCATGGTTTTGCAGCGTGCGCTAGTACAAGGGCTCGGAGATAATCCTTTCGTCTTTTCCTTCATAACGTCCGCGGCGACGGAAGAATTTTTTAAGTGGTTTTTAGTGTATTTCGTGATTTATAAGCATACGTCGTTCGACGAGCCGTATGACGGAATCGTGTACTCCGTTGCCGCTTCGCTCGGGTTCGCGACGCTGGAGAACGTGTTTTACGCCTTTTTCAACTCCTCCGGCTTTTCAACGCTTATGATGCGGGCCTTTTTGCCGGTATCGGGGCATGCGATGTTCGGCGTCATTATGGGTTATCATCTCGGCAAAGCCAAATTCAATCCGGAAGCGAGCCGGAAGCATTTAAGCTACGCTCTGCTCCTGCCGATCTTTTGGCACGGCGTATTCGACTATACGATGATTGTAACGAAAACGTATTGGATCTGGTTTATGGTTCCGCTGATGGCTTTTTTATGGATCCGCAGCTTGTGGAAAGTCAGCCATGCGAACGCCCGATCGCCTCTTCGCGTCATTCAACGCGAGGAACGGGTTAAAATATAGCAAATTTGTCTATAATGGTTACCAGTAACGTTCTATAAGTGCGGAGGGAATGTATGACTGGTGCCAATACCCGCGTTAAAGTAACGATTCGGTGCAGAGCTTGCGGCGAGCGGTTTATTTTGAAAGGGAGAAAAGAAAAAGGCCGGATCGATACCGGCTTTAAACAATGCATCTGCAACAACGAGAATGATTTTGAAATTGAAACGAATGAGTTTTGAGCGGAGAAACCGGCGATGACGTCGGTTTTTTTTCATGTATAAGCGCAGTCCTTCAGGTGAAAACTAAGCCCAAGTTTTGCTGATGAAGGGAGATTTCTCGCATATGTATAAAAGATTGAGCATCGTCATGTTCCCCATTCTACTCGTTGCCCTCATCGGTACCGGCATATGGGGGTACTTAGAGCATCAGGAGAAAAACTCTGTGTTGATCAAGGCGGAGAACCAGTATCAACGGGCGTTTCACGATTTGTCTTTCCACGTGGATAAGCTTCATACCGAGCTTGGCAATACGCTGGCCGTTAACTCCACATCGCAGGATGCGTATAAAAAAGGATTAATCAACGTGTGGCGTATCACGAGCCAAGCGCAAAATGAAATCAGCCAGCTGCCGCTGACGCTGCTTCCATTCAACAAAACGGATGACTTTTTGGCAAATATTTCCAACTTAACTTACCGCGCAGCCGTCCGCGATTTAAGCAAGCAGCCTTTGGATGAGAAAGAGATGAAAACGCTGAATACACTCTATGAGCATTCCGGCGAGATTGCTTCGGAGCTCCGGGGCGTGCAAAGCAAAGTGCTGCAGAACAACTTGCGCTGGATGGACGTGGAGCTTGCGCTGGCGAAGCAAAGCGAGACGCATGACAACGCGATTATTGACGGGTTCAGCACCGTGGATAAAAAGGTGGGCGAATATCCGGAGATCGAATGGAGCCCGACCGTCATGAGCGTGTACCAAAACCGCAATATGAGCATGCTCTCCGGCCAGGAAGAAGGCACCGACCAAATCAAGCAGAAGGCTGCCAAATTTCTCGGCCTGCAGGACAGCTCGGGGCTACAAGTTGTAGAGAACGGCGCAGGCACGGAAAATCAGTCTTACAGCGTGAGCATGCCTAAGACGGGCACTTCGGACGGCAATGTCTACATGGATTATTCCAAAAAAGGCGGGCAGCTGTTGTGGTTCTCTGCTTCGAGGGATGTTCCTTCCAAACAATTGGATCTGCGTACGGCGCGCGATGTCGCCGCCCAATTTTTGGACGAACGCGACTATAAAGATATGACGGCCGTCAGCTATGACGAATACAATAACGTGGCCAATATGACGTTTGCCACCGATAAGAACGGCATCATCAACTACCTGGAGAAAGTGGCTGTGAAGGTGGCGCTCGATAACGGCGAGGTCATTGGGATGGACGCGGCGGATTACGTGTATGACAAAAAAGAACGGCAAATGAACGCTCCGAAGCTGTCGGACGAACAAGCCCGTAAAACGCTGAGCCCGAATTTCAAAGTCGAAAGCGCGGAAAAAGCGCTGATCCGAAACGATATTGACGAAGAAGTGCAGTGCTATCAATATATCGGCCGGGTCAACGGCGGCATTTACCGCATCTATATTAATGCGGACAGCGGCGCCCAAGAAAAAATCGACCGAATCGGCAGTGAAGAAGCGCAGCTCAGAAAATCATAAGATGATAGGCCCAATCGCTAAGCCCGATGAAATTCATCGGGCTTTTTGGCGCGAGCTGCATCGGCTGACGGATGGCCTGTATATTTTACTTTCCATATAGTTCACTCATGTTATAATATTTGCGACGGATGTATGCTTTAGGGAAAGGGGGTGCAGTCATGCTTCCGAAAATCAATCAAATTTTATATATAAAAATCAACTCGATGGATGGGGGGGAATCAGTAGACGAATACAAGACAAGAATCGCCGATATGACGGACGATACGATATTCGTCGAAATTCCGGTAGAGGTGAACACCGGCATCTCACGATCGCTGTCATATGGAAACGTGCTGTCTGCTTATTTTTTCGATGACATGGAAATTAAAAACTATTTCATAAGCACGGTCATCGGCGTTTCCAACAACATAATGCATTTGTTTCATATTACGAAACCGGCTCCCGAAGCGGTTACGAAGGTTCAGCGGCGCAACTTTCTCCGCGTACAGGCAGAGCTTGAGGTCGCCGTTAAGCATTCCGAACAGCTCCAGTTCGTTGCCTTGACGGACGATATAGGCGGAGGCGGCCTATCGCTTCTATGCGATGATTACATACCGCTGGCGGAGCAGAACATTGTCAGCTGCTGGCTGCTCGTCCCGAACAAGAACGGGCAGAACGATCACGTGCCTTTCAAGAGCGAGGTCGTCAGGGTGGCGCCGCTGGCTCCCGGTACGCAGCGGGTGATGATGCGATTTACCGATATTTCCGACCGCGATCGGCAAAAGATTATTCAGTTTTGCTTCGAACGGCAATTTGAATTCAGAAAAAATTGATGCATAAGATCGGTGAGATCGGGGCACACTACGACCCAAATCGAATGGGCGGAGTGACGATATATGGATCGAAACCGGCATCGGCAAGCGGACGACGGTTACGAAGAGTTATTTATAGCGTTTGGACGCAAGGTTGAAAAATGGCTGTTCGCCGCAATTGCGATATTGCTGTTTGCTTTAGTGATATCGCAGCTGATGCTGCAAAATCCTCGGCTTCGTTATTTGATCGTAAAGGTGGAGCAGCTTGAAGGAAACCGCTATGATTCGTCATTGGCGAAGACGCAGGTGAAGTGACGGGACGGTCGTTCGTTTTGCATTCCATGTCGAACCTATGGTATAATTTTCATCGTTCAAGGCTTCGGCCTGTTTTTTTTTCAGGAAGCTTGTCCGCGCTCATTTTGTTAGGAGGCCGCAGTTTTGGAAAAGTTTAATATTGCAATCGACGGCCCGGCCGGGGCGGGGAAAAGCACGATTGCCCGTCTCGTCGCCAAGGAGCTTGACTTCATTTATGTCGATACGGGTGCCATGTATCGGGCCGTAACGTGGAAAGTGCTGCAGGAAGGACTCCAACCGGATCAGACGGAAGAAATGGTTGCACTCGCCAGCCGCATGGAAATTCGGTTGATGCCTGGAGAGAACGGCCAACTTGTGTATGTGGACGGAGAAGACGTTACCGGATTGATTCGGACACCCGATGTTACGGGTAATGTATCTCGGGTTTCTTCCATCGCCGAAATCCGAGCGATTTTGACGGCAAAGCAGCAGGAGCTCGCCAAAAGCAAAGGCGTTGTCATGGATGGCCGGGACATCGGAAGCCATGTGCTCCCCGACGCCGAAGTAAAAATTTTTTTGACGGCGAGCGTTCGCATTCGTGCGGAACGCCGGTACAAAGAAATGAAAGAGGCGCAACCGGACGTCGACATTACGCTGGAGAAGCTGGAGCGCGATATCGCGGAAAGAGATCGGATGGATCAGCAGCGGGAGGCATCGCCGCTTGTGCGGGCTGCTGACGCCGTGTTGATGGATACGACCGACATGCCGATTCCGGAAGTGGTGGAATCCATTCTTGAATTGTGCAAGACGCAAGTACACGGAGGGAAGTAAGAATGCTCTATCTTACGCTTCGCTTCCTATTTCGAATCATGTTCGGCTTGTTGTTTCGGCTGAAGGCGGTCGGCAAGGAGAACGTCCCTGCCGAAGGTGCGGTCGTGCTGTGCTGCAATCATATCAGCAACTTCGATCCGCCTGTACTTGGGACCCCGTTGAAACGGAAAGTTCATTATATGGCCAAAGCCGAATTGTTCGAGCTTCCTGTGCTAAGCTACGTACTACCCCGCATTTGCGCGTTCCCTGTCAAAAGGGGGGGCGTCAGCAAAGAGTCGATCCGATTGTCCATCCAACTCTTGAAGGATGGGGAAATGCTCGGGATCTTTCCGGAGGGGTCGCGAAGCAATGCCGGGGGGATGGGCAAGAAGGGAGCCGCCAGTCTGGCATTGAAATCGGGCGCAACCGTTGTACCAGCAGCCATTGTTGGGAATTATAAATTATTCCGTCAAATGAAAGTCGTTTACGGGCCGCCGGTCGACATCAGCGAGTTTGCCGAGAGCGGGTCCGAAGGCTTGGAGCACGCAACCGATAAAATTATGACAGCTATACGCAGCCTCGTGAAACAGCACGAATCGAAATCATAAATCGTGGCATACTGAATAAATCAGATGAAGTAAATTATTTCCCAAATACATTAAATGTTGCCAGGTTGTTAAGGAGGGTATTCGACATGTCAGAAGAAGTTAAAGCAGAGCAAGAAGTGCAAGCCGTGGTTTCCCAAGAGGAGTCGATGGCGAACGTGAACATTTTGAAGAAAGGCGATATCGTCAAAGGCAAAGTTCTTAAAGTGGATGCGGATCAAGCCATTGTCGATGTCGGCTACAAATATGACGGTGTCATTCCGTTGCGCGAGCTCTCTTCCGTCACTTTGGAGGATGCATCGCACGGAGTGGAATTGGGACAGGAAGTCGAACTGAAAGTGCTGTCCATCGATGAGAAAAACGAGAAGGTCGTTCTTTCCAAACGCGCCATCGACAGCGAGAAAGCATGGGATAAGCTGTCGGCTGATATGGAAAACAAAACGATCCTCGAAGCGATCGTCGCCGAAGTCGTAAAAGGCGGACTCGTTGTCGACGTAGGCTTGCGCGGCTTCGTACCGGCATCTATGGTAGAACGCACATTCGTGGAAGACTTCAGCGATTACAAAGGGCGCACGCTTCGTCTGCGCGTGAAAGAAATGGACCGCGAGAAGAACAAAGTCATCCTTTCGCAAAAAGACGTGCTTGACGATGAAGTGGAAGCGAAGAAGAAGGAGACGTTATCCGGCCTTTCCGTCGGCCAGCAGCTCGACGGCACGGTTCAGCGTCTGACCCAATTCGGTGCATTCGTAGATATCGGCGGCGTCGACGGTCTGGTGCACATCTCCGAGATGGCATGGCATCACGTGGAAAGCCCGTCCGAAGTCGTTAAAGAAGGCGACAAGGTTCAGGTGCAAGTGCTGAAAGTCGATCCGGAGAACGAGCGCATTTCGCTCAGCATCAAAGCGACTCAGCCGGGTCCTTGGCAGCAAATCGGCAATATCAAGATCGGCGATATCATTAAAGGGACGGTCAAACGTCTTGTGCAATTCGGCGCTTTCGTGGAAGTTGCGCCGGGCGTGGAAGGATTGGTTCATATTTCGCAAATCTCCCATCGCCATATCGCAACGCCGTTCGAGGTATTGAAGGAAGGCCAGGAAGTTCAAGTGAAAGTGCTTGACGTGAATCCTGCCGATAAACGCATTTCCTTGAGCATTAAGGAAACGGAAGAAGCGCCTGCCCGCGAGCCTAGAGCCGAAAGAGGCGAAAGAGGAGAACGAGGACCTCGCAGAGAGAAGGAAACGGTGTCTTACGAAGAAAATCAAGGTTTCAACCTGACACTCGGCGAGAAATTCGGCGACAAGCTGAGCAAATTCAAGTAAGCCATTATTGTAACGAAATGAGGAGTGGAATTGCGGATCCCAAGGAAACTGGAGCATGTTCACCATGCTCTCCAGCTTGGACCGGGAGGCAACAACGGTTTCGGCGGCGTCAAGCTGCTTCCGAACTGTCTCCCGGACATTTCCTCCGATCAAATAGCGTTAAAATCCCGTATCGGCGAACTCACCTTGAGCTCGCCGATTATTATTAATGCGATGACCGGAGGGGCGAACGAAACGGAGGAAATTAACAGGGAGCTGGCGATAGCCGCTCGGGAAACGGGACTCGCGATGGCGGTCGGCTCGCAGATGTCGGCAATCAAAAATCCGGAAGTGGCTTCGAGCTATCAGATCGTAAGAAAAGTGAATCCGAACGGACTCGTGTTCGGAAACTTGGGCAGCGAAGCTACGGTAGAGCAAGCGGAGCGGGCTGTAGAAATGCTCCGCGCCGACGCGCTGCAAATTCATCTGAACGTCATGCAAGAGCTGATCATGCCGGAAGGAGACCGTCATTTTACGGGCATGCTTGAGCGGATCGGCGCGATCGTTCGGCAAACCGGGGTGCCGGTAATGGTCAAGGAAGTCGGCTTCGGCATGGTTCGAGAAAGCGTGGAATCGCTTATATCGATCGGCGTGAAGATGATTGACGTCGGAGGGGCCGGGGGAACCAACTTCGCCGCGATAGAAAATGCGAGGCGCGGGCAGCCGATGGGCTGGCTGAACGATTGGGGCTGCAACACGGCGATATCCCTTTTGGAAGCGATCGAAGCGATACATCGGGCGAATACCGACGTTTCCTTGCTCGCGACGGGTGGCATTTCCCATGCGGTGGATGTATGCAAAGCATTAACCTTGGGCGCTTCGGCCGTAGGCATCGCCGGCGCGTTTCTGAAGGTGCAGCGGACGAAGGGGACGGCCGCTTTGATCGAAACCGTCGCGGCCATGCATGACGAGCTTCGTTTATTGATGACCGCGATGGGAGCCGGTTCGATCGGCGCGCTTCGAACGAAGCCCGTCGTGATCGTCGGCGAGCCGGAGCGATGGTGCAGCGCCAGAGGCATTTCGACCGAAGTCTATGCGCGTCGCAACGGGTATGCCAATTGATGGGCAGCGATTATAAAACTACATAGAGAGCCATACTAAGGAAAAGAAGGGACAAGCTTTTCTTTGGGTGGGTGCGCATGAATGCAGGATATTTGTCGTTCGTATTAATTGTCGTTTCCCTCATTCTGTTTGCCAGCGGCTGGAAAGACATACTAATAAGAGGTATTTCTCATTCGAGGTTACTTCTTTTTTTTGTTGCCTGGGTTATTGCTTTCCGCTGGAGCATGGAATGGAACGGTATGCAAATTTACGGCGTTGCGCCGCTGCTGCTTTTCACAGCTTTATTCGTGTTTCTTCGTTCATACGAAGCGTTTCAGCGACTACATGCATTATCGGTAGGGCTGCTGCTCGGATCGATTTTCTTTTTTTTGAAGGAGACGATCCATTTGATGCCTGCCCTCATCGTATACAGCAGCAGCGTAACCATCGCCTTAATTTCCGGTACGATGGTCTCGGTCGCCCTGCGCCGGCCTGCGGTTCAAATTGCCGCCATTTCTCTCGGCTTTGTCACCGGTGAAGCGATGTATGCCTATTCCCATCATAATCAGACGCATGTCAGCCTGGGCGGCACTTCGTTTCAGGACTTGTGGTGGCTTACTGTATTTGCAGCGAGAGGCATTTCGCTCGTCTTGCAGCAAACGGCCCTCGGGTTTAAAAAAGCGGCCGTATTTGTATGGGAAACCATTCGTCAGCGGAAGCCGTAGCTTGCCCGATGCGCATGATGAGACGGCGCTGCAAAAAGGAGGAACATAAATGTGGGCTTGGATCGTGGAGCAAAAGTATACGGTGGGCATCATCCTGGGAGTTATGTTCGGAGTAGCCTCCAGGCTCAGTATGCTGAGAACCGATTACAGGCAATACCCGACCTATCCGCACGGAAGAATCGTTCACATTTCGCTTGGTGTGATCGCGGCCGGGCTAGGAGCGGTTGCGGTTCCGTCGTTGATCGATAAAAATTACACCGCCGTCACTTTTTTGTCATTGGCTGCGCAGCAATTCAGAGATGTACGCAACATGGAACGGCAGTCGCTCAGTAAAATCGACAGCATGGAGCTCGTGCCGAGAGGCGCTTCGTATATCGAAGGCATTGCGATGGTGTTCGAGGGCCGAAATTACTTGGTTATTTTGTCGGCTTTTGTCACTTCCTTTTTCAGTATCGTATTCGCGTGGTATTGGGGCGTTGCGGCGGGAGTGGTATCCATGCTCGTCACGAATTTTTTCAAAAGCGGAAAAAATATATCTCATATCGCCGTTGTACGAGTGGGCCAAGTGAAGCTGGACGGACCGAACTTGTTTGTCGATGACATCTACATGATGAATGTCGGCCTTGACGATACGCGAAAAATTATTGCAGAGAAAGCGATCGGTCTGGTGCTCGTGCCAAAAAACCGGAACAGTCGGGTGACGATCGCCAATCCGGGGCAACGGCAGGCGCTGCTGCACGATGTATCGACCATCATGGGCGTTTATCGCGATGAAGGCGAACCGGCGTTAATGCCGCTGGCCAAGCTCGATATGAACGACGGACGACTCGGCGTGCTGCTGCTGCCGCAGGAGCATGACGCGGAGAAGGCGCGTACGGTTGCCGAGCGTTCGCCGATTTTGGAAAGCGCGGTACGTATGCCGAGCGAAGCCGGAGTGAACAAGGAAGAAAGGGCAAGGGCGTAGAGCATGGGGAGAATTGTGGCAGTCGTAACCTTGGACGATCAAAAAGTGGGCGGCGGTGCTCCGATCTTTGTAGCCGGATCACCGGAGGAACAGCAGCAAACCGCATTTAAGCTGGAAAAAATACTGGATGCGGCGGCCCATGATCTTCAAAACGGCACCTTTATTATCGTTGACCATTCAAGCGGCGCTTGAACCGTCTTGAGTGCGCTTCATTTACTTGTCCCCTTGATTTTGTTATAATATCTTAGTTTACAAGCCGTGGCGATACGGTTTGTCACTACAATTAAATGATCAATAAAAGATGTTTGCGCCGCTTTTAACGAGGCTTAAGGTGTACCGGAGAAGGGAATGAAGTTTGATGGCAAGGCCAGTAGTAGCGATCGTCGGCCGCCCGAACGTGGGAAAATCCACGATCTTTAACCGAATTATCGGAGATAAGCTCGCGATCGTCGAGGATAAACCAGGGGTTACCCGTGACAGACTGTACGGAATCGGAGAATGGCTGACAACCGAGTTCAGCATTATCGATACCGGTGGAATTGAGATTGAAGGCGATGATCAAATCATGCGCTCCGTTCGCGCACAGGCGGAGCTTGCTATTGAAGAAGCGGATGTCATCGTTTTTATGGTGGATGCGAAAGCAGGCGTAACGCCGGCGGACAGTGAAGTGGCGGAACTGCTGTATCGCGCCAAAAAGCCGGTCGTCGTGGCCGTCAACAAAGTAGATAATTTGCAGCGGACGGACGATATTTATGAGTTTTACAGCCTTGGCTTTGGCGAAGTCGTCGGCATTTCGGGCTCGCATGGCACAGGGATCGGCGATCTGCTGGACGAAGTCATCAAGCATTTTCCGGAAGCGACGGAGGAAGAGTACGGCGAGGATGTCATTCGCGTCGCACTGATCGGGCGGCCGAATGTCGGCAAATCTTCGCTCGTGAACGCCATTCTCGGCGAGGAGCGCGTGATCGTCAGCGATGTGGAAGGCACGACCCGCGATGCGATCGATACGCCGTTCGAGAAGGACGGGCAGAAATACGTGATCATCGATACGGCCGGTATGCGCAAGCGTGGAAAAGTATACGAAACGACGGAAAAATACAGCGTCATGCGGGCAATGAAAGCGATTGAGCGAGCGGACGTGGTGCTTGTCGTCATCGACGGAGAAACCGGCATTATCGAGCAGGACAAACATATTGCCGGTTATGCGCATGAAGCGGGCAAGGCGGCCGTCTTCGTAGTAAACAAATGGGATATCGTCGAGAAGGACGACAAAACGATGCATCAGTTCACCCAGAAAATACGCGATCATTTCTTGTTCATGACCTATGCTCCTGTCGTGTACGTGTCGGCAAAAACGAAGCAAAAGCTCCACAAGCTGCTGCCTGTCGTCAATTCCGTAGCGGAACAGCACGCGCTTCGCGTGCAAACGCATGTGCTCAACGACGTCGTATCGGATGCGGTCGCCATCACTCCGCCGCCGACGGATAAAGGAAGGCGGCTGAAAATCAACTACGCGACCCAGGTTGCTGTAAAACCGCCGACTTTCGTCATATTCGTCAATGATCCGGAGCTTATGCATTTCTCCTATCAACGCTACTTGGAGAATAAAATTCGCGCCGCGTTCGGGTTCGAAGGTACGCCGCTTCGGTTTTTCACGCGAAGAAAATCGGATGACGAATAGGAGGCAATCGACTTGTTAAGTTATGCATCGCTGCTGATCGGGTATTTGCTGGGCTCGATCAGCTTCAGTTATTTGGCAGGCAAACTGCTCAAAGGAATCGATATAAGACAGCATGGGAGCGGCAACGCCGGGGCGACGAACACACTGCGGGTTCTCGGCAAGGGACCGGGTATTACCGTGCTGCTGCTCGATATGATCAAAGGCGTTGCCGCCGTATGGATCGGCACTTGGCTGAGCGGCGGCGACCCGCTGATTCAAGTGCTCTCCGGCCTATGTGTCATAGCAGGACATAACTGGCCCGTATTTTTCGGCTTTCGCGGCGGCAAAGGGATCGCAACGACGATCGGCGTAATGGTTACGCTTGCTTTTTTGCCCGCTCTGATCGCAGGATTGATTGCGATTGCATCCATTGCTCTAACACGCTACGTTTCGTTAGGATCGCTTTTGTTTACAGCAATTTTACCTATTCTTATTTGGTTCATGCATTATCCTGTCGCTATCTTCATATTGAGCCTGCTGCTATTCGTGTTTGCCTGGGTTCGTCACCGGTCCAACATCGGGAAGCTGTTGACGGGCAGGGAGAACAAGCTCGGAGCCAAAAGGCAAGCTTGATCGCACATTCATCGGAGGTGTACTCGTATGGCCGCAAGGAGCAAAACGGCTGTTCTTGTTGCAGGCAGTTGGGGGACGGCAATCGCTTCCGTGCTGTCGGATAACGGGCATCAAGTGATGCTTTGGTCGCGCAATCAAGAACAGGTGGAGGAGATCAACCGGGAGCGGCGAAATTCGCGGTTTCTGAGCGGTGCCGAGCTTTCATACCGCATTCAGGCTACCCGCTCCATGCAGGAAGCGCTTGAGGATGCGGAAGCCGTCATCGTCGTTGCGCCATCTGCCGCCATGCGGGAAGTTGCTTCGCAGATGAAGCATCACCTTCACGAACGCACCACCGTCATTCACGCGACGAAAGGCTTTGAAGCCGGCAGCTTGAAACGGATGACCGAGGTGCTGGCCGAGGAGCTGAACGGGTACGATCCGAAGCGCCTTGCCGTCTTGTCCGGCCCAAGCCATGCGGAGGAAGTCATTCAGCGTCGCCCGACGACCGTCGTGGTCGCTTGCGAAGACAAAACGGCGGCGGAGACGGCACAGGATTTGCTGATTACGCCGTATTTTCGCGTTTACACGAACCCGGACGTCGTCGGGGTGGAAGTCGGCGGCGCACTCAAAAACATTATAGCGCTCGGTGCGGGCCTGAGCGACGGCCTCGGTTTCGGCGACAATGCCAAAGCGGCGCTGCTTACCCGCGGGCTTGCGGAGATCGCCAGGCTGGGAATGGCGATGGGTGCGAACCCGCTTACCTTCTCGGGGCTGGCCGGGATCGGCGATTTGGTCGTGACGTGTACGAGCAAGCACAGCCGCAACTGGAGAGCCGGAGCTATGCTGGCCGAAGGGCAATCGCTGGAGGAAGTTTTGAAGCGCATGGGCATGGTGGTCGAAGGCGTGAAGACGACGCAGGCCGCGTATAAGCTTTCCCGGCAGTATGGGATCACTATGCCGATTGCCGACGAGCTGCACAACGTGCTGTTTGACGGGAAGGAGCCGAAGGCGGCCGTTGAAGATTTGATGGAGCGCGGTCGAACGCACGAAATGGAAGATTTGGCCGAACCTTTTCAAAGCGGTTGGTCCATATAGGCAGGAGCCTGAACGTACCGCCGCTTTCGATCATATAATACCTCAGACTTACTGTTTCACCTGGAGAACGGGTTGTTTTGTCAAAGTCTGAGGAGGTAGAGGAACGGTGCCCGACAAAAACGTGCAGAAAGACGTGCTGAATGTCGTAAAGAAGAAAACCGGCAAAAACGTTACGGAGAAAGACATATATAAGCTTGCGAGCGGAGTCAAGCCAACGACGATGCAAAGCGATGCGCAGCTGAAGCAGCTCATCAAGCAAGTGTCCAGCCTCGTGAAAGTGCCGGTATCGGAACAAACGATGAACGAGCTGATCCAAGCGATTAAAAGCAGCAAGATGAATCCGAACAATATGGAGCAGCTGATGAAGATGATTATGAAAAAATGATTCTTTTTCAACATTTTCATGGCATAAGCCGCCGGAAAGCGCGCTTATGCTTTTTTTATGATATGATAGCTACAGCGAAAGTACATAAACGGGGGTCGTGATTCCAGTGTCGTCCATGGACAAGATGTGGGCATCTTTTATTGCCATCGGATTGATGTTTGTCGCATCGTTCCTAATAACATATGCAAGAAACAAAACAAGAGGCGTCATTCGATTTGTGTTGTCTTTCATCGCTTTTGTTTTGTTTATTCCGATACTGCTATATATGATCGTTTCCATAATGTAACAGGAGGGATACCGCCAGCTATGATTAGCTTGAAGGGACGCAGAGTACAAAAAACAGTGGAGCCGGTTACCGGATTTTCCATTTTGGATATGGCATTGAAGCATGACGTCGATTGGGGCTTTTCCTGCACGCGGGGCACCTGCTGCCGCTGCCGCTGTCAAGTCGCCGAAGGGATGGAGCATTTGTCGGCTCCATCCGATGCGGAATTGGACGCGCTGGAGCCGGAGGAACTCGAAGAAGGGTTTCGTCTTGGCTGCCAGGCGAAAATCAAAACCGTCGGCAGTGTCACGGTGACGAACAAACCATATTTTTGATAGCGGGATGATCACATATGACGAATTTTATCCATACCCCTTTGTCCGAATCGCTGCTTGCCGCGCTGAAGACGATTCGGGAACAATCGGGGGGGCACAGGCCATTGACATGGCTGGTCGGGGGCAGCACGGGGCTAATGCTGCAAGGCGTATCGCTCGCGGCTCCGCCGAGGGATCTCGATCTGTACATAGACCGCGAGCAAGCGGCCGAAATGCATGAAGCGCTGAAGCCATACGCCGTAGATGAGCAAGCGGAAAGCGAGACCGCGTTATACCGCTCCATTCTTAGCCATTACGACATTGGCGGAGTGAAGGTGGAATTGGTCGGCGCTTTTGAAGTTCGGGCACTAGAGAGCGAATATAAGGTCGAGGCGGCTTATCTGTCGCAATTGCAAGCACCATGGCTCACACAGCCCGGATTGGAGAGCGTCCGCATAATGCCGCTTATGCATGAGCTGATCTTCAATGTATTGCGAGCAAGACCCGACCGGTACGAAGCGATCGCAGACTTGTGCCGACGTCAGGATACGGCGATACACAGGCTTATGCTTGAACGGCTTGCGTCACGAAACCGGTTCAGCGCCGCGCTTACGGACACTTTGGAGCGTCTGCTCAACGAATCGAATCGCGAGCCCCGATAATAAAGAGAGGGAGCAGGACGACATGGCGGCTCACATCACCTTTTTGCCGAACAATAAGACAGTTCAAGTAAATCCAGGAACGACCGTACTCGGCGCCGCGGCTAAAGCCAAAGTGCATATCCGGACGCGCTGCGGCGGCAAAGCCGCCTGTCTGATGTGCAAAGTCATCGTTCAGAGCGGAACGGGCCTCACCGCACCGAACCCCAGCGAACGAATGAAACTGGGCAGCTCTGACGAGGGCAGCGGATTCAGGCTGGCGTGCCAGGCGAAAATTTTGGGCGATGTCACGGTGACGATTCCCGAAGACCCGCTTAAAGCGGCGATCCGCAAACAGCTGGAAAAGCAGCAGGAGGAGGATTGGTAATGATACGTGTGCTGCGCGCAGCCTTGATGATTGTTGTTTTCGCGCTGCTAAGCGGGTGCTTGTACCCTAAAGAGATGCGGAAAGAAAACCAGATCGCGAGCGGCGAATTTGTCGTATTGGTCCAAAACGCCGTCGATCAATTTAAAGCGAAAACCGGTGTGCTGCCGATAAAAAACAGCGAGGAAACGACGCCGCTGTATGAGAAATATCCGATTGATTTCAAGAAACTGGTCGGGCCTTATCTTAGCTCGGCGCCCGTTAACGCGTTCGAGAACGGCGGCTCGGCCTCTTATGTGCTGGTTGATGCGGAAACGAAGCCTACGGTCAAAATGATGGATCTGACGTCGTTTCAGCAAACGGTGGAAATCCAGAAAGCCGTAGACGACTACAAGTCGAAATCGGGCGGGCAGCTGCCGAAAGGACAAGCGATCGCTCCCGGATTTTCTTCCATCGACTATGCGAAGCTGAACCGTAAGCCGGCGGAAGTAAACAGCATGTACTCGCCGCAGTTTAAGCTGCCGTTCTTGCTCCACGATTCCGGTCAAGTGGCCATTGACTACGCGCCCGAAATCATGAGGATGATCGATAAAAAGAAGCTGCAGAGCAGCTTGAACGCCACCCAAGATTTGCGGGAGCTGCTGGTGCGTGAGTCGTACTACGTGCCTGCGCGTTCGTTTCCGTACGTTTGGCGAAGCGGACAGCCGGTCCCGATTACCGCGCCGTAACTCTTGCAAACAGAGCCTCTATCAACCTTGATTCGCAAGGTGATAGAGGTTTTTCTTTTTTTCCAAAAAAGCTAGAATAACCTGCTGCAGGCACACATATATTTGAAAGGGATGAATGTACGCAAGCCTCAAGTCCATCAAGCTGCGGCAAGGAGTGGTCAAAATAAAAGTTGGCAAAACCCATCATATTTTGATTCGCGATACATATATTTGTACTAGTCCGAAGCATGTACGAGTTTCGTCTTAAACAACCTGTAGGAGGGATTCTCATTGGAAAAAGTGGATATCTTTAAGGACATTGCAGAGCGTACTGGCGGGGATATTTACCTGGGGGTCGTTGGAGCGGTCCGTACGGGAAAATCAACGTTTATCAAGCGCTTTATGGAGTCGATCGTGCTGCCGAACATTCAGAATGAAGCCGACCGGATTCGGGCAACCGATGAGCTGCCGCAAAGCGCAGCGGGTCGCACCATTATGACGACAGAGCCGAAATTCGTACCGAATAATGCGGTGCAGCTGCATGTTGCAGAAGGACTGAATGTAAACGTACGTTTGGTGGATTGCGTGGGATACGTCGTAGAAGGCGCGAAAGGCTATGAAGACGAAAACGGGCCTCGCATGATCAATACGCCTTGGTTTGAAGAGGCGATTCCGTTCCAGGAAGCGGCCGAAATCGGTACGCGCAAAGTCATTCAAGAGCACGCTACGCTCGGCGTTGTCATTACGACGGACGGCTCGATAGCGGAAATTCCCCGGGCGTCCTATGTAGATGCCGAAGAGCGTATCATTACGGAGCTTAAGGAAGTCGGCAAGCCGTTCATCGTCATCGTCAACTCCACGAAACCGCAAAGCGATTCGGTGCAGGAGCTGCGCGGGCAACTGCAGGCGAAGCATGATGTGCCTGTCGTTGCGATGAGCGTCGCCAATATGCAGGAAGAAGATATGATGTCCGTACTCCGCGAAGTGCTGTACGAGTTCCCTGTCCATGAAGTGAACGTGAATTTGCCAAGCTGGGTCATGGTGCTGGAAGAAAATCACTGGCTCCGTTCCAACTTCGAAAGTTCCGTACGCGAAACGGTACAGGACATTCGGAGACTGCGCGATGTCGACCGGGTGGTCAACAACTTCGAGGAATACGAATTTGTCGATAAAGCGGCTCTCGCCGGAATGAACATGGGCCAAGGCATCGCCGAGATCGATCTGTATGCACCGGATGAGCTGTACGACCGCATTTTGATGGAAGTGGTCGGCGTGGAAATCCGCGGTAAAGATCACCTGCTCCAGCTGATGCAGGAATTTACGCATGCGAAGCGGGAATACGACCACTTTGCCGAAGCGCTTGAGATGGTGAAGACGACCGGTTACGGCATTGCGCCACCGTCGCTAGCGGAGATGGCGCTTGACGAGCCGGAACTGATCCGTCAAGGGTCTCGGTTCGGGGTGCGTCTGAAAGCGACGGCGCCGTCGATCCATATGATCCGCGTCGATGTGGAATCCGAATTTTCCCCGATTATCGGAACGGAGAAGCAAAGCGAAGAGCTCGTTCGTTACCTGATGCAGGATTTCGAAGAAAATCCGCTCAAAATTTGGGAATCCGACATATTCGGACGCTCGCTCCATTCCATCGTACGCGAAGGCATCCAAGGGAAGCTCGCCATGATGCCGGATAATGCGCGTTACAAGCTGCAAGAGACGCTGGGACGCATCATTAACGAAGGTTCGGGCGGGTTGATTGCAATCATTTTGTAGGCACTTGGACATAGCAAGAACAAAGAAAATGCACTCCGGCGGGTGCATTTTTTACGTTTTACTTGAAAAAGATGTGCGCCTGTATTACTATAATGTTGATTTCCATGGTGGAATTACCTCTTAGCATGTATATTTTGCGAAGAAACGGTTAACAAAGAGAATAACAGTAATATCGTTAGTGGGGGGAGGTGAATCGCATGAATAAATCCGATTTGATCAACAAGGTAGCCGAATCCTCTGAGCTTTCCAAGAAAGACGCAACCAAAGCGGTGGAAGCCGTATTTGACGCTATTTCCGAAGCATTGCAAAGTGGCGATAAAGTACAATTGGTCGGTTTTGGAAACTTTGAAGTTCGCGAGCGTTCCGCCCGCAAAGGCCGTAATCCGCAAACCGGTGAAGAGATCGAAATTCCTTCCAGCAAAGTCCCGGCGTTTAAGCCAGGTAAAGCATTGAAAGACGGAATTCAGTAATCCGGCCGATAGGCTCAGCATTTCTACATAGTCAAGTTTCAAAAGCGCTTGAACCGGTGAATGGTTCAGGCGCTTTTATTTTGGAAGGAAACTGCATAAAAGCCTTTACAACGCTTGTGTGGTAAGATATAATTTCCTTTGCCGGAAAACTTTCCGTCAAGTTCGGGGTATGGCGCAGCCTGGTAGCGCGCACCCTTGGGGTGGGTGAGGTCGCACGTTCGAATCGTGTTACTCCGACCATTTTTTTAAACAAGCGTGTCAACTTATAATGGAGCTACGCGTTGACCGTTTTATACGGGCGCACTTCGAGCAGCACTAGCGCCTTCGGGAAGGAACGTTTTCTTTCGATACATGTCGAGGAGAGCGTTTTTTTTATTTGCCCTGCTGCAAGAATAAGGCGCTGGACGCTTGCCGGTAATTATTTTATAATGAACATACGTTGCAAGGAGGTGGTAGGCAATGGCAAACCAATTTGCCGGGATCCGCAGCGACTCATGCAAAGCCTGGTATTAGAGGCGATACTTTGCATGGGGCGGGATACGGAATCATTATATCGCCCAGAAAAATAGCTTATGTCGTTTCTAATAATATGGTTTTGCACCTTATACGCATTCTCACATCCTATAAGGGGCTGAAAAATCATGATTACACCATTTATTAGAAACCATCAATATAACCTCATAACGAAGCAATTGGATCTTCTGCAGCATGCCTACAATACGGTTTCCGATCAAAAAGTCGTGGAGTCCGTCAAATACAGCGCGGAAGCCAAAATCATAGAAGCGTTTGGTCACGTTACGGAGGATCAGCAGCGACTGCTCTCCGAGATCTCCGCATTGAAAACCGCGGATGATTTCCAGAAATACGCGCTTGCGTTAGAGCCATATGTAATTCCTTTTCCTCAAGTAACGGAAAAGCAGATTAAGAAGCTGTTTCACAAAAATAAAAAGCTGGATATTCCGAAGGTCGCATCGATCGATTATGCACATTCTACTTATTTAGGATGGATCGATATATCGACGAATAAAATGTTCCTTGTATATCAACAGAGCGGACAAATCATCGGAATTGAAGGGAAATTTACGCCCACAAACAAGAAAAGCACTTGCTTTATATGCAACAAGCAAAGAGAAGCGGCTTTATTTACGGCAGTATCCAAAACAAGGCCTGCGAACGCGTCGCCGGATTATTATAAAGCGGTCGGCAACTATATGTGCATTCACAGTGAGGATTGCAACAAAAGCATCACCGATGTAACCGCGTTGGAAAAATTCATTCAAAACGTAATCGGATAAGTCGCAGTCGTAAAGAGGTTTTTCCAGGAAAACTCCCTTTTGGGGAGTTTTCCTTTTTTTAACGCCCACAATCAACTTCCCGCTTCCGGAGCTCGTTTGCCGCAGGCACATCCGGACAAATATGCGTTGCAACGGTTGCAAAGAGTAAGTGACAGTATTGTATAATCAACGGGGAACGTTCAGTTCACGATCTCCGGCGGCATTGCTAGTTTCGGGGTATGGCGCAGCCTGGTAGCGCGCACCCTTGGGGTGGGTGAGGCCGTGGGTTCGAATCCCGCTACTCCGACCATGAAAAAGACATCGTCAATCCGGTGTCTTTTTCTTTTTTTGTCAAATATATTTTACCGCCAATGTTCGCGATTGTTTGTTATACTGAGTTGTCGTTATATGAACGATGAGTCGGTGGTATTTTTGGGAGGATAACGCAGATGAAAGAAAGTTTGAACCGCTGGGTTCGAAGCAACGACTGGGTCATGTATGGAATACTCGTTTCTATCTTTTTGGTGTGGCGGATCGGCGAAGTAGGGGGCTGGACCGTCGAGTGCTGGATATTGCTCTTGATTTGCCTAATGGGTATACGCAAAGATCAGATCGACATCGAGTGGAGCCGCTTTTTTGTGTTGGGGATTCCGCTCTTGGGCATATTTTATTATTTTTATGGATCGGGGAACGGGCTCTGGTGGAAAATCGCCAACTGGATGTTCGAGAACAACCGCCATCCTTGGACTTGGGACGACTTTATGAATAGCATTCCTTATAACGACGCGGCGTGGGCCCGGGCATTCCACAGCCCGCTGCTGGATAGCATTATGGTGTGGATCTATAACTTCGGATTCGTTCTGTCTCTGTGGATATGCATTGTACGCAGCTACTGGACGAGAAGCGTCAAGAAAATGTTGTCGTATGCCTTGTCGGGGCATTTGCTGCAATTTCCGCTCATCCTGCCGTTTTACAACCTGATCTTGCTCCGTGAAGTATGGTGGGTGAAAGGGCAGCCGGATTTGCTGGGACGCGTATTCGCCACCGAGAACGACATGCTAGTGAACGTCATGAACTGCTTCCCGAGCATGCATACCTCAATTTCGTTCGCGATGCTGCTGCTCGCTTTGCGCGAGAAGGACAACATTTTCAAATACATGATGGTCGCTTACTGTGCCTCAATTATATTCTCAACGATGTACCTGCAAATTCATTGGGTGCTCGACGTGCTGGCCGGAATGGCGTTCGCCTACGGGGTGGTCAAGCTGGCGGATCTGGTCCTTTACCTGGCTTCCCGGATCATTCCGAGCTCGGTGCAGCGGTTTTACAGCAAGAAGAAGGAGTATGCTCCCAATAAGTTAGCCGCCTGATTTGGGCGGCTTTTCCGCGTTTCTCCTTTGCGAGATCTGATGGCGTAGGGTGCGTGAATTGTACCAGGTTGACAGCGGTCGTATTTTTCTGCATCATTAAGTAATAGCAGATACGGATTGGAAGGGGATGGATAACGTTGGACGCAAATCAAAACGACTATTTTGTCATTAAAGCAAAAGAAAACGGAGTGCAGGTGATCGGTTTGACCCGGGGGCAGGATACCAAGTTTCATCACACGGAAAAGCTGGACAAGGGTGAAGTGATGATCGCCCAGTTTACGGATCATACTTCGGCCGTGAAAATCCGCGGAAAAGCGATCGTGATGACAAAGTTCGGCACGCTGGATACGCAGGAATAATTTTTTAACCCGCCGCAGGCATAGCCTGCTTTTTTTCGTTGTACAATGATAAGGACAGAGCTTTTGGCCAAGCACGGAAACACCTACAGAGGAGGCTGCGGCTTCATGAACTGGTTTTCCCGGATCCTTGTATTGACAACGATTTCGATCGGGGTTATGGCGGGTTTATCGTATTTATCCGAGCTGGATAAGACGGCCAGCGTATTTCGGACCGTCAGTGCGCAACCCGTATCGGAAAAAAATATCGTTGACGTCGTGTCGAAAATGCAGCTGCACCTTCGCATTCGGCGCGTAGAAATCAGCCATTCGATCGTCTCGATCGACCTGCTTGCCGTGAAATCGACCGAATCGATGGACATGTTGAATGACATATACGAAATTCCGCGTCATTTGTTCGGGTCGTCCACCAACATTCATCAAGTGTTTGTTCGGGTGCTTGACGCCTCCGCAGACGGAAGCGGAAGTCCCCAGCTGCTCGTCGCCTCCGACGCCAGACGGGAAAAATGGCTGCCCGGCGATCTAAGATTCGGCCATCAAAGCATGGAGGAATTGTCGCAGTATTTGGACTCGCATTACCGCATGACTTATACCGCCAAATGGCATGATCGGCTGAAGGAAAAAAGCTGACGGCGCAGCATGCGATTCTTTTTCATTTGTGCTATAATAGTTTGGATGCATGGAGTTAGACTGATTTGCAACGGTTCGGAGGCTTACATATGAACTCTTATCGGATTCCCGAAATCGCCAAGAAGTACATCGAGCACGATATGATTATGAAACACACGGAATTGCCAAGCTTCCCCGAGTATCGCACTCGGCTGCTGTATGCCTTTCTGAACAAACATAGCAGTTTGTCCGGACACAGCGAGCTGTACACTCTCGTTACGTCGCTCGTTCAGGTAGGTCTTGATACGCACGACACGGTAAGTATCACCAACGATTCGAAGGAGCAGAAAGCAGCCCGCTCCCGGCAGTTGAAAGTATTGGCCGGCGATTATTACAGCAGCCGGTTTTATTATTTGCTTTCCCATGCCGGGCATATCGATCTGGTGGGCATCTTGTCGGGGGCTATTTGCGAGGCGAACCGGCTAAAGATGAATTTGTATTTGAAGATGAAGCAGCTCAAGCTTACGGCTGATGAATATATGCGGCAGACGATACAAATCAAAACCCAGTTGTTTCTTTCGTTTGCGAACCTGTTGGAAGATGGGGTTTCTGCTATATGGCCCGATATTTTGAACCTGTTCACGCGCTGCGAACTGTTGATTCAGGAAATCGGCCGCTCTGAAATTTCCCAGCAATTCAGAGACAGCTGGGGATTTTGGCATGTACTGCAATGGTGCACCAAAGAAGAGAAAAAGGTGCTGCAGCAGGAGGAGCCCGATCCTACGAAGCTCCGCTCCATCTGGTTGAAGTACAAGGTGACCGCGCAGTTGTACGATATGCTCGACTCTTGTCTAAGGGAGCTTCAGGAAAAGCTGCAGTACCTTGACCCGGAAAAGTTCGGCAAGGAACTGCTTTCCATCGGAGAGCCCATCCGTCATTACTTAAACAGCCCGGGCGCTACACAGGAAATTTGAGGTGAATGGTACGATGCAGGGAAAATCCAAAGAGCAGTTCGTTCACTCCGTATTCGAGAGCATAGCGCCGAAATACGATTTGATGAACGATATTTTAAGTTTTCGAAGACACAAAGCATGGCGAAAATTTACGATGAAAAAAATGCAGGTATTCCCGGGGAGCACCGCCATCGACCTTTGCTGCGGCACATGCGATTGGACCATCTCGCTTGCGGAAGCAAGCCGGACAGGGCCGATGGTCGGTCTTGATTTCAGCCAGAACATGCTCGACGTCGGCGCGGAGAAAATCAAGCAAATCGGATTGGACAAGCAGATTCGTCTTGTCCGCGGCAATGCGATGGAACTTCCGTTTGAGGATAACACGTTCGATTACGCGACGATCGGTTTTGCGCTGCGCAACGTGCCCGATCTGGTAAAAGTCATTGAAGAGATGCAGCGGGTCGTAAAGCCCGGGGGAATGATCGTTTCCCTGGAGTTATCCAAACCGACATGGCAGCCGTTCAAGTCGATTTATTACTTTTATTTTCAACAAATATTGCCGCTGCTCGGCAAGCTGATCGTCAAACGCTACGAACAGTATAAATGGCTTCCGGAGTCATTGGTTCAGTTTCCCGACCATAAACAGCTCGCCGACATTTTCCGGAATACCGGCTTGACCGAAGTTCAGGCTTACCCGCTTACCGGCGGGATCGCCGCTCTGCACATCGGTATCAAGCCCAAAGAGGACAAATGATCTGAGGAGATGTCACCATGGTTTGGAGAAAGACAAAAATATTTTTGGAAATGGTTAAAATCGAGCATACGCTGTTTGCGCTCCCATTTGCTTTCATGGGTGCACTGCTCGGCTCTGTCGTCATGTTCGGGCATCTGCCCTCCTGGGCCACTATCGGATGGATCCTGCTCGCCATGGTCGGCGCCCGTAGCGCGGCAATGGGGTTAAACCGCATTATCGATAAAGTGTTCGATGCGAAAAATCCGCGTACGGCGATGAGAGCTATCCCGGCCGGACTCATCTCTTCGAAAGAAGCCATTATTTTCGTAATCATTTCGTTCATCCTGTTATTTTGGGCCGCTTTCAAGCTGAACCCGCTCTGCGTGAAGCTGCTTCCGATTGCCGTATTTTTTCTTGTTTTTTATTCGTATACCAAACGTTTTACGTGGGCGTGCCACATCGTGCTGGGTTTAACGATCGGGCTTGCGCCGCTTGGCGGCTGGGTGGCCGTGACCGGCAGCTTCTCGCTGACGGCGTTCGTTTTTTATGTGGCGATCGTGTTTTGGCTTGCAGGTTTTGACGTCATTTATGCCTGCCAAGATGTTGATTTCGACCGCAAGGAAGGGCTCCATTCGATCCCGAGCCGTTTCGGCGTAGAAAAAGCGCTCAAAATTGCGCGTTGGTTTCATATCATCACGGCGGTCGGCTTCATCAGCCTGTTTTTCCTGACGGACCTATCTTGGGTGTATCTGATCGGGGTTCTTGTATCGTATGCGCTGCTCATGTACGAGCATTTTATAGTGAAAGCGGACGATTTAAGCCGCGTCAATACCGCGTTCTTTACGATGAACAGTGTGCTTAGTATGGCTGTATTTATTTTTACGCTCATAGATTTGGTGGTGAATGTGTAGATGATCAAGCCGTGGGTTATCGGCATTACCGGCGCCAGCGGCGCGGCATATGGCGTGCGCCTGTGCCGTTTTATGCTGTCTGAGGGCGAGCACGTGCACTTGATAATAACGGATGCCGGGTGGAGGGTATTAAAGGAAGAGCTTGGCTGGGACGCAGCCAAACGACAAGACACGATTGCAGCGCAATTCGCTGGCGGTCCAGGGAAGCTGGAATATTATCCGGTCCAGGATATCGGAGGCAAAACGGCTAGCGGCTCGTTCCTGACCAAAGGCATGGTCATCGTGCCTTGTTCAATGGGCACCTTATCGGCCATCGCGAACGGAGCGTCCGATAATTTGTTGGAACGAACGGCGGACGTGATGCTGAAGGAAGGCCGAAAGCTTATTATGGTGCCGAGAGAAACGCCGCTGCATGCCATCCACCTGGAAAATATGCTTAAACTGGCGCGTATGGGCGTGCGCATCGTTCCAGCCATGCCGGCCTTCTACCAGGGGCCGCAGTCCATGGACGATATGGTCGATTTTATGGTCGGCAAAATCGCGGACAGCATGGAGCTGGATCACGAGCTGTATACAAGATGGGGTAGCGCTAAATGACAAACATATCCAAGATGATCCGCATCGGTCGCATCGATTTTACGAACGTATGGCCACTTTTTTTTTATTTCCCTTTTACCGCGTTCGAAGGCGAGGTAGAAGTGCTACAGCAAGTGCCGACCGGGCTTAATCGAGCAATGGCGAAGGGCGAGATTGACATCGGGCCGATATCTTCCTTTGCTTACGGCGATAATTTTGATGAGTATATGTTGTTCCCGGATATGTCGGTGAGCTCCTATAACCATGTCAATTCCATATTGTTTTTTCATCGCAAACCGCTCGAAGAGCTTGGGCATGCGACGATTTCGCTGCCGACGACTTCGGCCACTTCAGTCAATTTATTGAAAATTATTTTAAACAAATTTTACGGTCTTGAGCCGAACTATGTGTACGCTGCGCCGGAGTTGGACACGATGATGAGTACGACCGACGCCGCGCTTTTGATCGGCGACCATGCGATACGCGCCAACTGGCAGGATAACGGCTATTTGGTAACCGACCTCGGAGCGGAATGGACGCGGCTGACCGGACAATGGATGTCCTTTGCGGTATGTGCGATCCGGAAACAGACGGTACGGGAGCAGCCGGATAAAGTGAGGCGCATTTACGAAGCATTTCTGGAAAGCAAGCGCAAGTCCATGGCCGATATGACGTCCCTTGTACAGGATGCGCAGCAGCTCATTGGCGGCACGATTCCATACTGGGAGCATTACTTTTCCAATCTTTGTTATGAATTCGGGCCGAAGCAGTGGGCCGGTCTTCAAATGTATTACGATTATGCGGCGGAGCTCGGGTTCCTGAGCCGAAAAGTGCCGCTGCAAATATGGAACGATAATTCTGTAGTACGGGTGACGGAATGAAATTGTTGGATATTTACGCCAAGCTGAAGAAAGACATTCATTATATCGAAAAGGAACTGGAGCGGAGCATTGATGTGGATCATCCGATGCTCCGCGAAGCGTCTTTGCATCTGCTGAAAGCCGGAGGCAAACGGATTCGTCCCGTATTCGTACTGCTCGGGGCCAAGTTCGGCACGTACGACTTGGAGCGGGTGAAGCATGTGGCGGTTCCGCTTGAGCTGATCCATATGGCTTCGCTAGTGCATGACGACGTGATCGACGATGCCGATACTCGCCGGGGGCAGCTGACGGTTCGTTCCAAATGGGATAATCGCATCGCGATGTATACCGGGGACTACATATTCGCCAAAGCATTGAACATTGTGACCAAATTGCCCGACCCGACGATCCATCAGATTATGTCCAAAGCGTTGGTCGAAATGTCGCTCGGGGAAATGGAGCAAATTCGGTTCTTTTTCAACAGCGAACAGACGATTCGCGAATATTTGCTTCGCATCAAAAGAAAAACGGCGCTGCTCTTGGCGATCTCCTGCCAGCTCGGAGCCATTGCGGTCGGTGCGCCCAGCTCGATCTCACGCAAGCTGTACTCGTTTGGATACAATGCAGGAATGACGTTTCAAATCCGTGACGACTTGCTCGACATTTGCGGGACGGAGAAAGAAATCGGCAAGCCGCCCGGAAGCGACATTAAGCAGGGCAATATTACACTTCCGGTTCTATTCGCTCTGCAAAACCCTCAGCTGCGTCCGCGGCTGCTCAGCGAGCTTGCTGTCATTCAAGCGGCTGACGGGCAAACAGACACGAGTGCGTTTATCGATATGATAAGGCGCAGCGAAGGCATCGCGCGGGCCGAAGAACTTGCTTCCAAGTACATAGATAAAGCGATTGCTGCATTGGAACCATTGCCCGACATTCAGGCGAAGAAAGATTTGATCAGCATCGCCCATTTCATCGGCAACCGTTCTTATTAATACCGGCTTCCGGCTTTTATTGTTCAAGTTATATGTTTCTTGACCCAAACCATGGTATATTGATGATATTCTGATATTGCTGAAGGGAGACGATAGGCATGGAAAAGACGTTTTTAATGGTAAAACCGGACGGTGTGCAGCGCGGTCTGATCGGTGAAATTGTAAGCCGTTTCGAACGAAAAGGGTTCCGGCTCGTCGCCGCCAAATTTTTGCAGGTCAGCCAGACACAGGCGGAAGCGCATTACGCCGAGCACTTGGGTAAGCCGTTCTATGATAACTTGATCCGGTTTATCACTTCCGGGCCAGTATTTGCGATGGTATGGCAAGGGGATCGCGTCATTGTCCAATCCCGCGCGATGATCGGCAAGACCGATTCTCTAGAAGCGGCGCCGGGGACGATTCGTTCCGATTTTGCGGTACATACGAACTTGAATTTAATTCACGGCTCGGATTCGCCGGAAAGTGCGGAGCGTGAAATCGCCAATTATTTTAAACCGGAAGAACTTGTAGACTACACGAAAAATATCGAACAATGGATTTGACGGGACGGGGTTTGCGCGTTGGAAGACGATAAAGATTTTTTATTATTTATAAAGAAGGTAAAGGATTATACTTCAATCGATTTGGCGCAATATAAGGAAGCCCAGATGAAGCGCCGGCTGACGACGCTGCGGGTGAAAAAAGGGTATATGAGCTTTGCGGCCTTTTTCGAGGCCATGACGAAGGACAAAGAGCTATTCTATGAGTTCCTCGACCGGATGACGATCAACGTGTCGGAATTTTGGCGCAATCCGAACCGGTGGGAGGTGCTGGAGCAGCGCCTGCTGCCGGAACTCCGACGCAGATCGGCAAAGCTCAAATGCTGGAGCGCCGCCTGTTCCACCGGCGAAGAACCTTATACGCTGGCCATGATTTTATCCGAGCACGGAGCATTGCAGGACACGCAGCTGATCGCCACCGATATTGATGAAGGGGCGCTTGAAAAAGCGAAGAAGGCGGTATATTCCGACCGTTCCGTACGCGATGTGCCCGCGACTTATTTGAAAAAATACTATATCAAAGAAAATTTGACTTATCGTATTCCGGATTCGCTTAAGAAATCGATCCGCTTTCAAAAGCAGAACTTGCTGACCGACCGTTTCGAAACGAATTTCGATCTGATCGTTTGCCGCAACGTGATGATTTATTTTACGGAAGAAGCGAAGCATTTGCTGTATCAAAAGTTCGCCAGCGCGCTCAAACCGGGCGGCATTTTGTTCGTGGGAAGCACGGAGCAAATTTTCAGCCCCGGACAGTACGGATTAGAACCGGCCGATACGTTTTTTTATCGAAAAACAAGCACTCATGAATAAATTTTTCCAAACGATCCGATAATGAGAATTATAGGTTTGTAACCCGTACCTTTCGGCATTTCACTCAGGAGGATTTTATGGACAAGAGAAAGGTTATTACGGCATACCGGCGCGGCTTCATCACGATACAGGAGTGCGCGCAAATTCTCGGCATCGATTCCTTGCAGATTATGGGCTTGGTGAACGATCCGGACTGGATGGATAATTCAAGACTGCTGAAGAGCCAGCCCGTAAACGGCTGAACGGAAAAACAAGAGAAGCGTTGTCTGCGGCGGAATGCCGAAGGACAGTGCTTTTTTTGTGTGTGCGTTTCTTGTCAAACGGTGGGACCTATACTATAATTAGCACAGGAATTATAGTACATAAAAGCGCTAAAGCGTTAGACGGGGTTGAACCTCAGCAGGTTTTGACCGGCAAACGACGGTTTCGCTTTTACGGATAGGAAGGTTGACGGCCGGCGTAGGCGAAGCCGATGTGCGGCCGCAACATGAAAGGGGACAACGCAGGTGAGATACTTAACAGCGGGAGAGACGCATGGTCCGCAGCTTACGGGCATTATTGAAGGTTTTCCAAGCAACATTACGATTGACTTTGACGAAGTGAATTTTCAGCTCGCACGGCGCCAGAAAGGCTACGGCCGGGGACGCCGGATGCAGATTGAGAAAGACACGGCTACTATTGCAGGCGGTGTAAGACACGGGAAAACGACGGGCGCTCCGATTGCTCTCATTGTGGAGAATAACGATTGGAAGCACTGGACGACGGTGATGAACATTGAGCCGATTGAAGGAAGCGATGAAACGAAACGCCGGGTTAACCGTCCTCGTCCGGGACATGCGGATTTGAACGGAGGGCTTAAATACAATCAGCGCGATTTGCGCAATATTTTGGAGCGCTCCAGCGCGAGGGAAACGACGATGCGCGTTGCGATCGGCGGGATGGCGCGGCAGCTGCTCAAAGAGTTCGGCATCAAAGTAGCCGGTCAGGTCATTCGAATCGGCGAGGTGGAAGCGAAGCGGAGCGAGATGCCGATCGACCAATTGATCGCCGTCACGGAAGAGTCGCCGCTGCGAGTAACGGATAAAGATGCGGAAGCGCGTATGATTGCCGCGATCGATGCGGCCAAAGAAGACGGCGATACGCTCGGCGGCATTGTAGAGTGCATCATCGAAGGCGTACCGTCCGGTCTCGGCAGCCATGTCCAATGGGATCGCAAGTTGGACGGGCGCATCGCGCAAGCGGTACTGTCCATCCAGGCGTTCAAAGGCGTCGAGTTCGGCATCGGCTTCGAAGCGGCCGAGCGTAGAGGCTCTACGGTTCACGACGAAATTATGCATGATGAGCAGCGCGGCTTTTATCGCGCGACGAATCGTGCCGGCGGCTTTGAAGGCGGGATGACGACGGGTGAACCGATCGTCGTGCGAGGCGTAATGAAGCCGATATCCACGCTCTACAAGGCACTGCAGAGCGTAGATATCGACACGAAGGAAGCGTTCACGGCTCAAGTGGAACGTTCGGACACTTGCGCGGTTCCGGCAGCCGGCGTCATTATGGAGAATGTCATCGCGTGGGAAGTGGCACGCGCATTCATGGAGAAGTTCGGCGGGGATTCGCTGGAGGAAATTCGCCGCAATTACGAAGGCTACCTGGAGCAAATCAAGCAATATTAATCGGAATCGGGAGAGACGGTTATGATGAGAGAGCTTACGGTAGACTTGGGATCAAGATCTTATCCGATATACATCGGCGAAGGCATATTGAATGACATCGCTGCTTTGTTCCAAAAGCACGGCATCGGCAAAGGGTCGCCGCTGCTTGTCGTCACCGACGAGCATGTGGCTGCGCATTTTCTCGATCGGGTGACGGGACTGCTCAGCGCGGCCGGCTATAGCGTGGCTTCCCACGTTGTGCCGGCGGGGGAGCCGTCGAAGTCGCTCGCGATGCTGGAGCAGATTGTCGCTACGGCGCTTGAGGCGGGGCTGGACCGCAAATCAACGATCATCGCTCTCGGCGGCGGCGTTGTCGGCGACTTGGCCGGCTTTGCGGCGGCCAGCTACATGCGGGGCGTCCGCTTCGTCCAAATTCCGACGACGATCCTCGCGCACGACAGCAGCGTAGGCGGCAAGGTGGCGGTAAACCATCCGCTCGCCAAAAATATTATCGGCGCGTTTCACCAACCGGAGATGGTGCTGTACGATACGGCTACGCTGCTTACGCTGCCGGACCGCGAAGTGCGTGCCGGTTTGTCGGAAATGATCAAACACGGCTTGATCTGGGATGCCGATTTCACTGCCTGGTGCGAGGAGAACGCCGACCGGCTCGTAGGTCTTGATCCGGAGGCGCTGCAGTACGGGCTGTACAAAGGCTGCAGCGTCAAGGCGGCGGTAGTGTCGCAGGATGAGCGGGAGAACGACTTGCGCGCGATTTTGAATCTGGGTCATACGATCGGACATGCGCTGGAGGCGGTCGGCGGTTACAACGAGCTGCTGCATGGGGAAGCGATCGCGATCGGCATGGTCGGCGCGGCAAAGCTTTCGGTTCGTATGGGCAACCCGGAGCATATTTACACCGTGACGAAGCGCATATTCCAGAAGTTTGGGCTGCCGGTCTCGATTCCGCCGCATCTAGACACGGATGAAATCATGCGTGCCATGATGCACGATAAGAAATTCAATGAAGGCCAAATCGTATATATCGTCCCTACGGAAATCGGCAAAGTGGAAATTAACAAAAACGTATCCGCGCAATGGGTCAGAGACATCGTGGATCAATTGAAACGGGAGGACTGACACATGTTTGTAAGGGGAATTCGCGGCGCTACGACGGTAGAACGCAATGATGAAAACGAAATTTTATCGGCAACAACCGAGCTGCTCAATCAGATTATCGCAGAAAATGGCATCGTTCCGGATGAATTGGCCTGCGTCTATATTACGGTGACGCAAGACCTGACGGCAGCCTTTCCTGCCAAAGCCATCCGGGAGCAGGCCGGCTGGGAGCTTGTACCATTAATGTGCTCCCTCGAAGTTCCGGTAGAAGGCAGCTTGCCCAGATGCATCCGACTGATGGTCATGGCCAATACCGAAAAACGCCAAGATGAAATCAATCATGTATACCAAAAAGAGGCGATGCGCCTCCGTCCCGATTTATCCAAATTGACAAAAGCATAAAAGAGGTAGTATAGTTGAACATAAGGGTTTTGCCTGCGCGGCTTCTGGGAGCTTAAGCTGGCCGGCGGAACGTATGGTTTATCGAGAGCAGAGTAGAGAGCAGTACAATGAGTTCAGTTGAGATGAGACGAGTGCAGCGTTAGGCGAGGAAGCAAGCCTTGGACAGACGAGCGTACATGTGCCTTCCGGCATCATGTTTAATTTTCTTTTTATGTATGCCGTCTTCATATAAGGTTCTTGTCTGCATCCTTAGTCCGATACGATCATCCCTGAATGAATGCCTCTACTTTGCAGTAGGGGCTTTTTTATTTTTTGAGCATAGACACGGCAGGACAAGAGACGAGTAGAGGAGAGAGGTTCATGTACACACCGGAAGCCAAAGAAGTCATCAGACTGGCGAAGCAGTATAATCTGATTCCCGTCGTTCGCCATTTGATGGCGGATACGGAAACCCCGATTCGCGTATTTCAGCATTTTTATGAAGAGAAGCGGGCATTTTTGCTCGAGAGCGTGGAAGGCGGCCTGAAATGGGCGCGCTATTCGTTTATCGGCACCGACCCGTTTATGCTGATTCAGGCGAAACACGGAGTGACCAAGATCGAAGGTCCGGATGGCATTCGCGAATCGCGCGAGAAGCCGGTCGATGTGCTCAAAGCTTACTTGCGTGCCTACACGAGCCCGTCGCTTCCGGATTTGCCCCGGTTTACGGGAGGCGCGGTCGGCTTCTTCGGATACGATCTGCTGCAGTACTACGAGAAGCTTCCGGCGCACCGGCATGACGATCTTCAAATGAACGACATTGAGTTCATGTTCTGCGATCAGGTTATCGTATTCGATCATTTCAAACAGCAATTGAAAGTGATTGCGAACGTGCATGTACCGCAGCATGGAACTGACGCTGACATTATCGCCGAGTACGAGAAAACGTGCGCCAAGATCGATGCGACGATCGAAAGGCTGAAACGGCCGCTTCCGGCGCTTTCGATGAATCATCAGCCGCTTCCGGATGATGTCGATCTCGGAGACGTTCAGTCGAACTTGACCAAAGAGCAGTTCATCGCTAACGTCGAGAAAGCGAAAGACTATATTCGTGCCGGCGATATTTTCCAAGTGGTGCTCTCCCAGCGGTTTGAGATTGAAACGGATGTTTCTCCGCTTCACGTGTACCGCATCCTGAGAACGATGAACCCGTCGCCTTACATGTACTGCCTGAAAATGGACGATGAAGTGATTGTCGGCACATCGCCCGAGCTGCTCGTGCGGGTGGAAGACGAGAAGGTGGAGACGCGGCCGATCGCGGGAACATGTCCTAGAGGGAGAACTCCGGAAGAGGATGCCGCGCTGGAAAAGGAACTGCTTGCCGACGAGAAGGAACGCGCGGAGCATTTGATGCTGGTCGATCTCGGGCGCAACGATTTAGGCCGCGTATCCGAGTTTGGATCGGTCAAATGCGATACGTTCATGCAAATTGAAAAATACTCCCACGTCATGCACATCGTATCCAACGTCACCGGTAAGATTGCCAAAGACAAAGATTTCTTCGATGCTTTTATTTCCTGCTTGCCTGCCGGAACCGTCTCGGGCGCTCCGAAGCTGCGAGCGATGGAAATCATTGCGGAACTGGAGAATGAAGCGCGGGGGACTTACGCGGGAGCGATCGGTTACTTCGGTTTTTCCGGCAATATGGACACCTGCATCACCATCCGGACGATCGTGTTCAAGAACGGTAAGGCGTACGTGCAGGCGGGGGCCGGCATCGTATGGGATTCCGTACCGGAGAACGAATATGAGGAAACGCGCAATAAAGCGAAAGGCATGCTGAAATCGATCCGAACGGCCGAAGCGGTGTTTGCACCCAGAGCAAAGGAATATGCGATCATCAATCACGACTATCATTAATATTTGTTCGATCGTGCAAGGGACAATCACGGCAGGATAACGGCCGGAACAAGGGAAGATTATGGGGGAGGCATGAAACGGATGGAACATACGAAATTATCGGTTCAAGGTGCGATTCAAAAAATGATTTCCATGCAGCACCTGACGAGAGCGGAAGCGCGGGACGTCATGTCGGAAATTATGGAGGGGAAATCAACCCAGGCGCAGATCGGGGGATTGCTCACCGGCCTTCGCATCAAAGGCGAAACCATCGAGGAAATTACCGGCTTCGCCGAAACGATGCGGGAAAAAGCAAGCCGGGTGCGCACGGAACAAACGAATCTGCTCGATACGTGCGGCACCGGAGGGGACGGAGCGGACACGTTCAACATCTCCACGACTTCGGCAATCGTTGCGGCTGCAGGCGGCATTCGTGTGGCGAAGCACGGCAATCGGGCGATGTCCAGCAAGAGCGGCAGCGCGGATGTACTGGAGTCGCTCGGCGTGAATATTCAGCTGAACCAGGAGCAGGCGGCCCGCTGTCTGGACCAGGTCGGCATTTGCTTCATGTTCGCGCAGTTGTTTCACCAGTCGATGAAACATGTTGCCGCGCCTCGCAGAGAGCTCGGCGTACGGACCGTGTTCAATCTGCTCGGGCCATTGACGAATCCGGCGGGAGCCGACCGTCAGGTGCTCGGGATTTTCGACAGAGGCAAAACGGAAACGATCGCTCACGTGATGCGCGCGCTGGACGTCAAACGGGCGCTCGTCGTCGCCAGCCTTGACGGCTTGGATGAAATCAGCATCTCCGATGCGACTCAAATTACGGAGCTGAAAGACGGCGAGATCCGCACCTTCGAGATTTCGCCTGAGATGCTGGGCCTGCGGACGTATTCGGTGAAAGACGTTGTGGGCGGAGACCCGAGCGTAAATGCGGAAATTATCCGCGGCATTTTTGGCGGTGCACAGGGAGCTTGCCGCGACGTTGTGCTTGCGAACGCAGGCGCCTGCTTCTATGTGACCGGGATATGCGGTACGCTGCAGGAAGGCGTCAAATATGCGGCGCAGGTGATCGATTCCGGCCGAGCCAAGGAGAAGCTGGAACAACTAGTTCAATGTACGGGAGAAATGAGCCATGTTTCTTGATAAAATCGTAGTTACGAAACAGCAGGAAGTCGCGGAACTGAAGGAGCGGCTTACGATTGCAGAGATGGAGATCGCGATCGCCGACCTTCCGCCATGCTTAGGATTTGAACGTGCGCTTACCGAAGGCCGGAACCGACCGATGGGACTTATCGCCGAAGTGAAGAAGGCATCCCCATCCAAAGGCTTGATTCGCGACGATTTCGAGCCGGTCCTTTTGGCCCAGGCTTACGAACGTGCGGGAGCGGATTGCTTATCCGTATTAACTGACGTTCAATATTTTCAAGGATCGAATGACTACTTAAGCCGCGTTCGGAATGCCGTTTCGCTGCCGATTTTGCGTAAAGACTTTACGATCGATCCGCATCAGATTTATGAAGCGCGCTGCATCGGCGCGGACGCTATCCTGCTGATCGCGGCCATTTTGAGCACAAGCCAGCTCAAGGAATACCAGACCATTGCGCGAAGCATCGGGCTGGACGTGCTGATCGAAGTGCACGATCGCGAAGAATTGGAGCGGGTGCTGGAGCTGGAGCCGACGCTCGTAGGCATTAACAACCGGAACCTGAAGACGTTCGTTACCGATCTTGCCACAACCGAGCAGCTGATCAAACATATCCAGGCGGGCATAACCGTTGTCAGCGAAAGCGGGATCTCGCAGCCTTCCGAAATTGAGTGGCTCCATTCCGTCGGCGCGCGCGGCGTGCTGATCGGCGAGCACTTCATGCGCCAACCGGACGTAACCGAAGCGGTTCATTCGTTGATGGGCGTTTGCGCCGCTGCGGCGGTATCGAAGGAGAGATAGGCAATGGCCACTGTGAAAATATGCGGCTTGCAAACCGTCGACATGGTGCGCCAAACGGCGGAGCTGCCGGTCGATCATATCGGCTTCGTGTTTGCGCGAAGCAAGCGTCAGGTTACGCCGGAGCAGGCCGGGGAGCTGATTCGAAAAGGTCTGCATGAAGCGGCGGCCGCTTCCCGCCCGAAAGCCGTCGGCGTATTCGTTAACCCGACGCTGGAGGAGCTGGAAGCGGTCATGGAGCACGCACCGCTCGATATTATCCAGCTGCACGGGCAGGAAGGGCCTGCCGCTTTCCGTTCGGTGAAGGAACGTTTTCCCGAAACGGCGCTGTTCAAAGTCGTTTCCGTTTCGGGCGCGGCGACGGGTCAAGTGAACCCGGGGGCGCAGCTGGAAGATTACCGGTCCTGGATCGACGGCGTATTACTGGATACGTTTGACCCTGAGTATGGCGGGGGATCCGGCAAAACATTCGCCTGGAACGCGATTCCGCCTTATTTGAGCTGGTGCCGCGAGGCCAAGCTGCCGCTGCTTATCGCCGGCGGTTTGCGGCCGGACAATGTGGCAGAGCTGATTCGGGAATATGGTCCGGACGGCGTCGACGTATCCAGCGGGGTGGAAACGGACGGAGTAAAGGATTTGGAAAAAATACGAACGTTTATCGAAAGGGTGAAAACCATTGTTTAACGGACCGGATGAGTACGGCAGGTTTGGTAAATTCGGCGGACGGTATGTGCCGGAAACGTTGATGAATGCACTGATCGAGCTGGAAGAAGCTTTTAAAAAATATACGAAGGAAGAAAAGTTTCAGCAGGAGCTGAACTACTGGCTTCACCGCTATTCCGGCCGGCCGACGTCGCTGTATTATGCAGGCCGTTTGACCGAACGTCTCGGCGGGGCGAAAATTTATTTGAAGCGGGAAGATTTGAACCATACCGGCGCCCACAAGATTAATAATGCGCTCGGGCAAGGATTGCTCGCCAAGTGGATGGGCAAGAAAAAAATTATTGCGGAAACCGGAGCGGGCCAGCACGGCGTCGCTACCGCAACCGTCGCGGCGCTGCTCGGCTTCGAATGCAAAGTGTTCATGGGTGAGGAAGACATTAAACGTCAGCAGCTTAACGTATTTCGGATGAACTTGCTCGGCACGGAAGTCGTGCCCGTCACTTCCGGAACGCGGACGCTGAAAGACGCCTGCAACGAAACGCTGCGCTACTGGGTCAGCGAAGTCGAGGATACGTTCTATATTCTCGGATCTGCTACGGGGCCTCACCCGTATCCGATGATGGTCAGAGACTTCCAGCGGATTATCGGCGACGAGTCGCGCAAGCAAATCTTGGAGCAAGAAGGTCGTCTGCCGGATGCGGTCGTAGCCGCTGTCGGCGGAGGCAGCAACGCGATCGGGATCTTTTATCCGTTCGTCCAGGATGAAAGCGTTCGTCTTATCGGTGTCGAGGCTGCCGGACACGGAACCGAAACGGATAAGCATGCCGCAACGATGACGAAAGGGACGGTTGGCGTATTCCAAGGATCTTACAGCTTCTTGCTGCAGGATGAATACGGACAAGTCCAAGAAGCGCATTCGATCTCTGCGGGACTTGACTATCCGGGCATCGGGCCGGAGCATGCGCATTTGAAAGAAACGAAACGTGCGGAGTATGTGCCGATCACCGACCAGGAGGCGCTTGAAGCGCTGCAGCTGCTCAGCCGTACCGAAGGGATTATTCCGGCGCTCGAAAGCTCGCACGCGATTGCCCATGTGATGAAGCTCGCTCCGACGATGGACAAAGATCAGATCATTGTGGTGAGCTTGTCCGGCCGAGGCGATAAAGACGTGGATGCAATCATGAAATATTTAGGGGGTGCAGCGAATGAATCGCATTGATCGCGCGTTTGCCGAGCTTCGTGAGAAAAAACAGCCGGCGTTTATACCTTTCCTTACGATCGGCGATCCGGACCTGCGGACTTCGGTCGATATCATAAAAGAGCTTGAGAAAGCGGGAGCCAGCATTCTTGAACTCGGCGTTCCGTATTCCGATCCGCTTGCCGACGGTCCGGTCATTCAAAGATCGTCGCAGCGCGCGCTGAAACAAGCGCGCATTTCCATCATGGACTGCATTCAAGCGGCCAAAACCGCACGAAGCGAAGGATGCGAACTTCCTTTCATTTTATTTACTTACTATAATCCGGTGCTGCAAATGGGATTGGAACGCATTTTCCCGATTCTCGCCGAAAATGAAATCAGCGGACTGATCATTCCCGACCTTCCGATGGAAGAAGACGCGGAGACGCGCGAAATCGCGGATCGCTACGGCATTCATTTGATTCCTCTGGTAGCGCCGACTTCCAAGGAGCGGATTCAGAAGATCGTGTCCCGCGCCAGCGGCTTCGTCTATTGCGTTTCATCTCTTGGCGTGACGGGAACACGGACACAGTTTCACAGCGGGGTTGACGACTTCCTGGATACGGTCAAACAAGCGTCGAATGTTCCGATTGCTATCGGCTTCGGGATTTCGAACAACGAGCAGTTCGTCCGATTTTCGCAAAAATGCGACGGCATCGTAGTCGGTAGCGCGCTCGTACGGAAAGTGGAAGAGGCGCTTCCGCTGCTGACCAACGAAGCGAGCAAATCGCAAGGACTCTCGGAAATTCATACGTTTGTTAAACAATTAATAGGTTGACCATACCAACCTCGCTAATCGTGGATTAGCGGGGTGCGTTTTTTGTAATCAACTAAAAACTTCACAATTTGCCATACTTATGAGAGAATGAATGACGAAGCAAGTAGCAGCTATTTTACTTATGTAACCGAGGTGACCTTTGTCGTGCAACCAAAAAAAAATATTATGCATCTTCCGGTCTATCAACCGGGAAAGCCGATTGAGGAAGTAAAACGTGAGCTGGGATTATCCGAGGTCATTAAACTGGCTTCCAACGAGAATCCGTTCGGATGCTCGCCGAAAGCAAAGGAAGCTATCGTTTCGATGGTTGACCAGGTCAGCATATATCCGGATGGCGGCGCTGTCAAGCTGACGCAAGCCGTAGCCGCTCATTTCGGCGTGGAATCGAATCAAATCATTTTCGGCGCAGGATCGGACGAAGTCATCTTGATGATCGCGCGCGCATTTTTGGTCCCGGGCGACGAGACGATTGCCGCCACCCCGACGTTCCCGCAGTACAAGCATAATGCGGAAATCGAAGGCGCGGTGTTCATTGAAGTGCCGGCAGACGATAAAGGCTCGCATGATTTGGATGCGATGCTGGCCAAAGTGAACGAAAAGACGAAGATCGTATGGATTTGCAACCCGAACAACCCGACGGGCACGATGCTCAGCGAAGAGCAAGTCAAAAGCTTCATGGAGAAAGTTCCTACGCATGTGCTTGTCGTTCTTGACGAAGCGTATGCGGAGTACAATGTCACCGATCAATATCCGGACGGCTTCAAGCTTTTGAAGCAGTACAAAAATGTGATCCTGCTGCGCACCTTCTCGAAAATTTTTGGTATGGCCTCACTGCGAATCGGTTACGGGATCGGACATCCGGACGTAATTCGCTCGATTAACCAAGTGCGGGAGCCGTTCAATACTACGAGCTTTGCGCAAAAAGCGGCATTAGCCGCGTTGGCGGATACCGCGTTCATCGATTCCTGCCGCGAAGCGAACGCGAAAGGAATTCGCCAGCTTACGGCCAAGTTTGACGAGATGGGTCTGCCGTATTTTGAAGCCCACGGCAATTTCATTATGGTAGACGTCAAGCGTCCCGGTGCCGCCGTATTCCAAGCATTGCTACGAAAAGGAATCATTATTCGTCATGACGCTGGCTGGGGATACCCTACGAAAATTCGGGTGACCGTTGGCAGCGAAGAGCAAAACAATAAGTTTCTCGAGGCGCTGGAGCAAGTTTTAAGCGAAGTGGCCGTTTCATGATCAAAATCGCGATATTCGGTGTCGGGCTGATCGGAGGATCGCTCGCGCTGTGCTTTAAAGGAAAGCCGGACGTTACCGTCGTCGGCCATTCCAACAATCCGGCTTCCGTGGAGAAATACATGAAGCGGGAAGTCGTCGATTATGCTACGACTTCGATGGAAGAGACGGTACGCGACGCCGATTTTATTTTCCTGTGTACTCCGGTTAGTACGATCGGGGAATATTTGCACATATTATCCGATCTGCCGCTCAAGCCCGGCTGCATCGTCACCGACGTAGGCAGTACGAAAGCGTCGATTGCCGAGAGCGGTTCGCACTTGCGGCGGAAAGACGTCTACTTTATCGGCGGCCATCCGATGGCCGGCAAAGAGAAGTCCGGTGTGGAAGCGGCGACCTCGCTGCTGTTCGAAAATGCCTTTTATGTGCTGACGCCGGATTCTGGTACGCCGGAGGATGCGTACGAGCGGCTCGCCAAGCTGCTGGAGTGGACGAAAGCGCGTATTTTGAAGCTGGATCCGAAGCTGCATGACGGGATCGTCGGCGCCATCAGTCATCTGCCGCATATTATTGCGGTTGCGCTGGTCAACCAGATCGCACGTTATAACGAATCGAACGAGCTGTACCGCGATTTGGCGGCCGGCGGTTTCCACGACATTACTCGCATCGCCTCCAGCGATCCGGTCATGTGGCGCGATATTTTGGTCGATAACAAATCGGTGCTGCTGGAGCTGCTCAAGGATTGGAACACCGAAATCGCCGGATTCATCGATATGATCGAATCGGGCGATGGCATAGGGATCGAGCAGGCGTTTCAAAAGGCGAACGGTTTCCGCAGCAGCTTGCCGGAGCGGCGCAAGGGCGTCATTCATTCCTTTTACGACATTTACGTCGACGTACCGGACCATCCGGGCATTATCGGGCAAATCGCGACGCTGCTCGGAAACTGCCGGATCAATCTCAGTAATATTCAAATTATCGAAAGCAGAGAAGATATCCCCGGCGTACTTCGCTTATCGTTCAGCGAAGAGTCCCATATGGACAAAGCGCTGGAACTGCTCAAAAAAGACTACGCGGTTTACGTGTAGTCTTTTTTTATGCTGCTATTCACTTTCTTTAAAAGTGAGAAGAGTGCGTGCGCAACGATTCGATTCCGCGGCGCAGAAGCAATCCATCTAGGCTATTTTCTAATTTTGTCGCTACCAGCCAATGTAGCGTTTTTTAATAGACTACGGCTTGCCTCGACTATTGCATCGATGGCCAAAATTCGATATCATCCCATAAAATTTGCAGCGAGCCCCCGTGATCTCTTACGAAGTTTACCGTTGATTTGCCGGTGTACAGTTTAAAGGGATGAAAACCGACTAGTCCGGAAGGGGAAGGGTTATTCGGATCAAAAGTCCAGTTGGTTACATCGAAAATGACCTTCTTGGAGCCTCCCTCAGGCGTTAAGGCAAAATAAAATCGGCCCGTACTGGCATTCCCTTCTTTATAATAGATCTCGCACGTTAGCCATTGACCGGTAGGAATATTGTAGTAGACGTTGCCTTCGGTCCATACCGTTTCAAACGCACCTTCATCCGTATTTGTAATGGGCGTTCGTTCCCCTTTGAGATGAAAGTATAGTTGTTGTCCTGCTCCGCCTCCAGCCGGCTTTCGGATATCAAGCGAAACTCTGTAAGGATATTGCGTCCCCGCAGTCCAACTCGGTTGATTCCAAAATTCCGCTATTGTAAACCAAGTGAGGGGATCGGGAATTTGCTTTAATTTTTCCAGGTCCGGGTGCAAATACATACGGAATTTATAGTATATTTCGTTCAGGTTACTGGAGTTATTTTGCAAGATGGCTTGGACACGACCTTTCGTGGCGGCGGCTCCTACACTCCCCAGCGAATATTTCAGTACCTTGTTGCCGTTAGCGGTGGTCGGATCCGTTACGATACTTGCGCTTCTTTCCGTGCAATCGCCGGGTTCGTATTGAAATCGGAACGAACCGAATTTGGAATAGTCATCAAGATCGGCTACCCAATCGTTCGGTGAAGAGACGGACTGGTCAACGCCGGTTATATTTGTAATGCACGCTGCATTTGACACACCCGTAGAACTTGCCTCGAATCCCGAATGGAATATCAACGAGCCGGCAGGCGAATAGGTTGGCCCGGGCGCAGGTGCCGGTGCAGCTTTTACGAATCGTACGGCATCCGCAATCACATAACCATCCGTGTCATCGGTTCTAATTTTGACATAACCGCTAGTTCCCGCTATAAAGTTAAATCTTCCGACCCAAATCCATTTTCCACCGTTCGCGCGTTGATTCACTATAATCGTATCGGTACTCCCGCTATGGGAAATATCAATCGGTACATTGGACGCCCGATTGGAGGCTTGGTTCCATATGAGGTATACGTCATAATCGTCGGATTCCGTAATCGTTGGCGTGTATTGTATCGATTTTGCGCTTTTGCCGGTATTGCTGTCATGAGCGTAATTCGTCCCATAATAGCCTGAAGCGCTGGTGGACGTAGTCCAGGTTCCTGCGAATGTTACTCCGCTGGAATCGTTATTATCTATAATGATTTCTGCTGTTTCCGCATTCATAGGCAAGATGCCTCCCAAAAGCAAAATGAATAGCAATGCCAACATAAATAACGCCTTTAGCTTGTATTTCTTCATAAACCGGGCCTCCTCTTTACGAATAAGCATCAACGTATTCAAGATCTACCGCTTTTAATCCCCCCTCGTAATAAATGTCAACGCTCCATTCAACCATGTGCCGCTTCTGCAAATTCAGTATTACGTAAACACCCGATAGCGTAAATAGAAAAAAGTTCGAACCGTATGGAATATTAAACGAATGTTTTCTTTAACGCCTACCGAACCGCATCAGGCGATTTCTCCGAAAAAATCAACGATTATCCATGCGATCAATCATTATTCCAACAACCATTTACTACATCCTTAAAAAAATACTCGGCGAAAAATAGGTAGTAATGGACGAAAATATGAAAGCGTGCCCGAGACCAGGCAACAGACAGGTCAATGGGTAGAACGCGGGACTCCCGCGCAACGTTTCGCCGGCACCACCAGAGCTCGAAAAGAGCGTGCCTCAGGCCTGCCAACAGCAACTCCATCCAACGCTAACCTAACTCCTTGCTCCCATTTCGTGGTCCCGGGGGCGAAACCCCTTAAGAGTTTGCGTAGCAAACTGGCTTCGGAAGCCTGTGGGTCCCCTCCTTGAGGGGATTTAGGGGAGGTTCTCCCAAAAATTTAAGCGTTTTCAAAAAAACCATTGACAATTTGAAAACGTATACATATAATAAAAGTACAGTATGGTTTCTCTCCACTCCTATCCGAATAATGGCACTATGTGCAACCGCCTGAAAGTTCAGGCGGTCTTTTTTTTGTAAATATTTTTTTTCGGTTTTATACATATAGTGGTAAAAGTGCACACCTATTTTTGGTAAATGTTCTGAAATGTGTCGATTAAGCAGGATTTTTGACCTATCATCACGAATAATGTTAATTACGCCGTATTTTTAATTTTTTTTTAAGATTACCGCAACTTTTTTACTCCCTTATAGTAAAAACAAGTAGCATCGCTGGGGGTAAGCAGGAATCACAAGGAGGGTCGCTTAAAGATGACCGATTCCCAGTTGATCAGAGAGATAAAAGATGGAAACGTTCAACTATACGATGAATTGATGCGCCGCTACGAACGTAAAATTTTGGCATTTATTTTCCATATGCTGAAAAGCGCTCATTTGGAGTCCATGGCGGAAGATTTGTGCAACGAAACGTTTTACAAGGCTTATCGAAGCTTGCATTCGTTCCGTGAAGTCGAAGCTACGTTTTCCACCTGGCTGTATACCATTGCGCGCAATACCGTGCTCAGCGAGCTGCGAAAAAATAAAAATGTAAAAGTATCTTTAGAGATAACCAACGAGCCGGTAACGTCACTCGAGACGCTTCCCGAGCAAATGATCCTGCGCAATGAGAAAGTAACGATGGTGCGCGACGCAATCAACAATTTGCCGGAGAAGCAGCGTTCTGCGTTAATATTGCGGGAGTACGACCAGCTTGATTACCAGGAGATCGCGAATATATTGGGTCAAACGGTCAGCTCGGTCAAATCTTTGTTGTTCAGGGCAAGAGCGAGCGTTAAGCTTCAACTGGAACCCTACTTTCTTGAGCCGATCTTTGAGGAGTATGAGGGGATGAATCAGCGATGAAATGTGAAGATATTCAAGAGTGGCTCGGAGTTTATTGGGATTTGCCCGAGGATGACGAACATCGACAAGCGATCGATCGACATATAAAGCAATGCGAAGCCTGTGCGGAGGAATTTGAAATTTGGCAGGAGAGCACGGAGCTGATCCGTTCCGCGGCAGGCAGCCGCGAACCTGAAGTGCCTGTACTCTCCGTATCTTCGAACGTGATGAAGCGGATTTACGAGGACGAATCGTGGAGGGTGCCGATCAGCGATCGAATGTACCATTTTTCCTACAAGCTGCGCCGAAACTTAACGGCTGTCATTGCGGTATGCTTGACGATGTTTATGTTCACTTTTCTTTATTCCGTGTTTAACCAACACCAAGGCGAGCCGGTCGCAAGTAACGACTCCGCCGTGTTCGGCCGAATCGGCGATCCTGTCGTTTTGGCAAGCAGCCAAGGGCGGGATTCCATGAACGTGCATTCCATGCCGACGGCGGTCGCAAGTCTGAAAGGGTTCAATGAACCGTTCAAGTATCATGTAGGTCCGATCCAAACGGTAAAAGATTACATGCTGTTTATTTCGCTTATCGGACTAACTAGTACGCTGCTTATTATGAACTGGCTGTCCCGCACGAGAGTGTGAGATTCGAACCGCTGGAATACTGCAATGGATCATATCATCAAACTAGCCCTCAGGGGCTTTTATTTTTTGGGGACAGGGGAGAGAAAGAGCAATGACGACACTCGGTTTCATCAGACACGGTACGACGGAATGGAATTTGGCCGGACGATTGCAAGGGCAAATGGATACGCCTCTGGCCGAGGTTGGACGTGAGCAAGCCAGCCTGCTCGCAAAGAGGCTTGCGAGGGAAACTTGGGACGGGATCATCGCAAGCGATTTGATGCGGGCCAAGGAAACGGCACAGACGATCTCGGATGTGACCGGAACCCCGATATATGGTTATGACGCTCGTCTGAGGGAACGCGCATTCGGCGAACTGGAAGGGACGACGCTCGATGACAGAGTGAAGCGGTGGGGAGAAGATTGGCGCACGCTGGATCTAGGCATGGAGCCCGACGATAACTTACTAAGCCGCTGGGGCGCATTCTTGAGCGATCTGGAGGATCGTTATGGCGGGAAGCGAATACTGGTCGTCAGCCACGGCGGATTCATTGCTCCGGTACTCGCAAGCCACATGGGGCGAAAGATCGAAGAGCATCTGCAGAATACGTCGCTAACCGTACTTGAACGAAGCGGCGACGGTTGGGAGTGCCGTTTGCTGAATTGTACGGAGCATTTATCGCAACAAGACAACAAAGCTTAAACCCTCGGCGGTTTAAGCTTTTTTTGTTGTTCTCGCGGACGAAGTGCCAAGAAGAATTGAAATAAGTTTCGTCCTCCCGCGTTTAAATCCGGAACATTTTCCCATAATGGATAGTAAGAAATACGATTCGGAGGTACGCGAACATGAATTTGGCGGATATGTTAAGTTACGCGGACATTCATGACCTGAGCCGCATAGCAGGGACGTACAATTGCGAATGTAACGGACACTCGAAAAACGAGCTGATCCAGTCAATTTTATCGACCGTCGGACGGAGAGAAATATTCGAACGGCAAGTCGACGGCATGTCGCTCGAAGATATACGTTTTTTGAACTCGCTTCTGTTCGATCAGCGAGGCTCATTTAGTCTTGAGGAGCTGATCGCCCGGGTTCAGCAAAGCCGGTTTGTAAAGGAGCCATCCGAAGCATGGAATCCGCGCGAAGTGATTACGCGATTCAAACAGCGGGGATGGTTGTTCAGCGGGTATTCGCATCAGACGAGGTACTTGTTTCAAGTGCCGGCCGATTTGAAACGGAGATTCATCACCGCGCTCGGCAAACAGTTCGAACAGAAACTTCAGCGGACCGCGGAGCCGGGCGTTTATCGCGACGAGCAAAAGTTGATCGCTCATGACATTCGGAACGTTCTTCTCCATTTGCGTGGACAAGAAATGATGCTGACGGCGGATAATGCCATGTACAAACGCAACTTGCAGCAGCTGCTGGAGAAGATGGCGGTTATGGAAGAGCCGGTCGGCAAAACGGCGTGGAGATTCGGCTATGGCCGCATGTTTCGTGACTATCCGAACCGCTTTTCGTTCATTTACGATTACTGCTACTTTCATGACTACATCACCGAGCATAATCAAGTGTTGGCGCTGACAGCCAAAGGAGCGGAGCACGCTGACGGCGGAATGAAAGAGGATCCGGCGGAAGTATACCGATTCTGGCTCCGGCTGTACAAAGGGCCGATCCCGAACATCCAGTCTCTCGTGCATTGGATCAATCAGCTGGCTAAATCATGGGTTACAGTCGCGACGCTGAAGGAAGCGCTCGGCGGGCTGATCCGTCCCTTCTATTACGATACGCCCGATTCGATTTTCGAGCAGCGTCTTTTGCAAATGATGATGCATCTTGGACTGCTCCGAATCGGGGAAGATACCGTGCATGGAGCGGTGATCCAAATGACGAAAATGGGCAGCGGCATCATCGAAGGGACGTATGTGGCAGACGAAGAGAAGATCGTCATTCCGTTTGACAATCCGTAACCGCCTTTGTTACAATCACTCCCAAATATTCGGTAACGACTGAGCGCTCGGCAGTTACCACATAAGGAGTGTTACATATATGCTTCACAGCTATAACGGCATAATGCCGCAAATTCACCCGACTGTTTTTTTGGCGTCTGGCGTTCAAATTATCGGTGACGTCACGATCGAGGAAGGAGCGAGCATTTGGTACAATACCGTGCTGCGCGGCGATTTGGCCCCGATTCGGATCGGCAGACGATCCAATATCCAGGACGGGTGCATCGGTCACGTCAACGTCAATCAACCTCTGATCGTCGCGGAGGAAGTTTCGGTGGGACACGGTGCGATTATCCACGGCTGCACGATAGGCAAAGGTACATTAATCGGGATGGGGGCTATTGTACTCAACGGCGCCGCGATCGGTGAATATGCTTTAGTAGGGGCAGGTGCGTTGGTGACCGAAAACAAATCGATCCCTTCGCACACGCTTTCGCTTGGAACGCCGGCCAAAGTCGTCCGTGAATTAGCGGATTACGATATGGAACGAATGAAGCGAACCATGGAAAGCTACTGCGTTAAGGCTGAGGAGTACAGGCAGGAGCAAGCAAGTCGGTAAAACAAAACAAATGAATAGGATCAAGACCAGTTTGGAGGTTGGTTCTCATGGGCAAAATGAATATCACTAACGATATAATGCTGGGGCTGTTCGCGGAGATGGTACTGGATGAAGCGCTTCGCAAATACAAAGAGCAGTATTTGTACAGAGAAATCGATCAAGCGCTCGCCAAGGGAGACGAACAAACATTTATTGCCCTTACGGCTGAACTGAACACACTGCGTTCCCTTGCCTGATTAGGCGGATCCTAGCGGAAATTCAACATTTTTTTTAAAAGACATATGAATCCCGTTCATGTGTCTTTTTTTATGTTAAAGTATGTTAGTACGTTACGGGAAGAAGGTGAATACATGAAATTCAGCGATATACAGGAAAGCGGCTGGGCCGAGCTGCGGCCGTATTTGGACACATGCCTGCTGCCGGTTACCGGCTTGAGCGGAGCCGAAGCGCCATGGGAGGCGACACAGGAGCTCGAACGGTTAAGGGACGCGTTGGATCTGCTGGAAATTCCGTTCAAAGGAAGAATAGTTACGTATCCTGCCATGCATTTTGCCGGGACAAGCAACGACGGCGAACCATGGGGACTGCTTGATGACGTATGCTTGAAGCTGAAAACGGAGGCAGGCTTCCGGCATGTCGTGATCGTAACGGCCAAAACGGAACAGGAGCTGCCGCTCACTGCGGCGAATGCGGACTTGATTCTTCGTTTCGGGGCCGCCGAACTGAAGGATTCTCCCGACGGCGCTAAACGGAGAGCGGCTGGGGAGATGGCGCTGTTGTGGCAGCCGCAGGCAGCGATTAGGACGGATGTATGATCTGTGGTAATTATGCAAATTCTATGTAAAGACGAATCATTTTAAACCTGCGGACAGTTGTGACAATTTCGTTAAAAGTGGCTTCGGCACTTGGCGATCCATGCGTGAATGGCTTGTCTGCATTCTTGACGCACCCTAAGACGTAAGCTATTATTAGTTATGTCCTAGTATCTGGTGTAAAGTTATGTCGAACGACTGATATATGTGGCAAAAGGGGGTAGAACGAGAATGAACGATCACACGAATCAAGAGTCGCAGCATCATGGCAAAGAGCCGGTCAAACGCCGCGAAATGTCCCGGCGCCAGTTTCTTTCCTATACCCTTGGCGGAGCCGGTGCATTCATGGGTGCCGGTATGCTGGTACCTATGATTCGGTTTGCTGTGGATCCGGTCCTTCAACCTAAGGCGCAGGCCGCGTGGGTAAAGGTTGTGGAAGAAGCCAAAATAACGAACGAACCGAAATCTTTCAAATTCAAGGTGCATCAAGTCGACGGATGGTATGAGAGCGACCCGGAGCTCGAAGCGTGGATCTCCAAAGGGCAAGACGGCAAAATATTCGCTTTGAATCCAACCTGCAAACATTTGGGCTGTACGGTTAACTGGAATTCGAATCCTGAGTATAAGGAACAGTATTATTGCCCATGCCATGGCGCTCACTATACGGCAGACGGCAAAAACCTGGCCGTAGCACCGGCGCCTCTGGATCAGTACGAATTGAAGATCGAAAACGGCTTTGTATATCTTGGTCAGCTCGGTCCAAACAAACGGGTGTAAGAAGGAGGCGTAACATCAGATGTTTAAAAGTGTCTATAACTGGATTGATGAACGTCTGGATATCACGCCGATGTGGAGAGACGTAGCGGATCATGAAGTACCGGAACACGTAAACCCGGCGCACCATTTTTCCGCATTCGTTTATTGCTTTGGCGGACTGACGTTTTTTATCACGGTTATACAAATTTTATCCGGTATGTTTCTAACGATGTACTATGTGCCGGATATCATTAATGCATATGCGAGCGTCGACTACTTGCAGCATAAAGTCGCATTCGGCGTAATCGTTCGCGGTATGCATCACTGGGGCGCCAGCCTCGTTATCGTTATGATGTTCCTACATACGCTTCGAGTGTTCTTTACAGGCTCTTATAAAGCGCCGCGTGAAATGAACTGGGTCGTAGGGATGTTAATTTTCTTCGTCATGTTGGGACTCGGTTTTACAGGCTATTTGCTCCCTTGGGACAATAAAGCGTATTTCGCGACTCAAGTAGGTATTAAAATTGCAGCATCGGTTCCTTATCTCGGTGATTACATCAAAACCTTCCTGCAAGGCGGCGAGATTGTAGGAGCTCAAACGCTGACGAGATTCTTTGCGTTGCACGTGTTCTTCCTTCCGGGCGCATTGCTCGCTCTGCTCGCAGGACACTTTTTTATGATCCGCAAACAAGGGATTTCGGGGCCGCTCTAAGCGCGTGACTTTGCAATATGGTTTTCTTTGAAAGAAAACGAGAAGGAGGGGCGATACGTGGCTCACGGTCATAAATCTGACGAAAAAATTGTGTATGTTGGGGATTCGCGCGTTCGTGCCAAATCTTCGCGAATGATACCTCAAGATTTCTCTGCATATCCCGGAAAGTCGGAAGTATTTATTCCGAACTTCCTTCTGAAAGAATGGATGGTCGGCGCCGTTGTTCTGGTAGGCATATTGGTACTCGTTATGTCCGAAGCGGCTCCGCTCGGATATCCGGCTGATCCGACAAATACGCAGTTCATTCCGATGCCGGACTGGTACTTCCTGTTTATGTATCAGCTGCTGAAATATCCTTATACTTCGAATCATTTCGTTGTATTGGGTACGCTTGGAGTGCCGGGAATCGCCTTCGGTGCATTATTGCTGGCGCCGTTCCTGGACACGGGGAAAGAAAGACGGTTTTACAGACGTCCGATCGCTTCTACGTTGATGATTCTCAGCTTGGTTGCGTGTACTTATTTGACGGTAGTATCATGGCACCATTACGAGCTTGAGATGAAGGAAAAAGGTCTTATTCCGGAACACATCAAACGCGAAGAAGAAATGCATGCGAACAAAGGCAAGGAAGGCGGCAGTGCCCCGAAACCGGGAGCACAAGCAGCTGCCATTGTCGCGCCGGATGATCCGGCAGCAGAGCTGTACAAGAAAGCGACCTGCCTTGCTTGTCATGGCGGAGAGTTGAAAGGGATGCCGGCTTCCGGGATTCCGGCGCTTCGCGGCGTAGGCGATAAACATTCGAAAGAAGAAATTCTCGGCATCATCAAGAAGGGTCAAGGCAATATGACTGCTCAATATGATGCCAACATCAAGCAAGGGCTGACCGACGCAGATCTTGATAAAATTGCGGATTGGCTGTCCAGACAGAAAAAGCAATAACCAGAACAAACCTGATCGCAGATGCGGTCAGGTTTTTTAAATCAATTCGATAGGCGGGAGGGCACTCGATTGTCTGAATGGCGGTTCCGTTACTTTTTTTCCACCCCCTTTTTGGGCAGCGGATTTATGCTCTGGAGCTTGTTCTGGGTGAACTTGTTGGGGACGATATATGGCTACATCTGGTATTGGCAACAGCTAGTGTATACCGTAGAGGAGCAGAGCCCATGGTTTTTGCCGTTCGTCCCGGACAGCCCAACGGCCAGTTTATTTTTTACGGGTGCGATCGTCTACTTATTGCTTGACAGAAGACGCGAACAGCATTCCGCAATTTCTGTAACGGGTGCGGTTGGGTTTCGCGGCTTCGTCGAAGCGTTCGCTGTCGTTACTTCAATGAAATACGGCATTTGGGCTGTAACGATGATTTTTGCCGCAGCTTCCCAAGGTGACGTTCTTGTGTGGCAAGATTGGATGTTGACGTTCTCTCATCTGGGGATGGCGGCGGAGGCGCTGCTGTATCTGAATTTGTACCGGTATCGATGGCCGTCGGTGGCGCTCGTCGCTTGCTGGGCTTTTCTTAACGATTTCATGGATTATACGTTCGACGTGTATCCGAGACTGCCGAGGGTGCTTGAAGACGATCTGACGGTGATCGAGGCGTATACGATCAGCCTTAGCCTTATCAGCATCATTGTTGCGCTCGCGATGTGGCTTATAAGGGAAAAGCGCTCCTCAGTGCGGAGAAAAGCGGTCTAAACAGAGGACATGCCCCATAGGATTTAGTTAGGAGGGGATGTCCGATGCGATGGACACGGAATATGAAGTGGATCAGTGTTGTCTTGTTGTTGTCTTTGAGCTCGTCTGCGCTCTTCGGCTGCAGTGCGGCTAAGGGAGGCAAGGAAACGGTTCCCGTCAAACCGGTGCAGGAACAAGTACAAAAGGTTGAATTGCTGAATGAGACGGCAGACGAAATGTATCAAAAGGTGTTGAAGGGGGATGTGGACGGAGGACGTACGGTGCTGCAGCAAATTAGCGATCAGGTGACCCGTATCCGGTTTGAAGGAATTACATCCGTCGAAGGGATGAATGCGCTTGCGGAAACGGTGACGCAGGCAAAACGGGTATTCAACGCGGCGAAATTCAATGCCGAGGAAGGGCAGCTGTCCGCTGCCAAGTTGAGGCTCGCCACTGATGCTTTGACGCATACGAGCCAGCCGATGTGGCTTCAGTATTATAAGGTGCTGCAGGATGACGTCAATGGGTTGGAGCACGCAGCGAAAGAACAAAACAAAGCGGAGCTTCAAAAAGCCGCGGAACAGCTCGGGCAGCATTACGGAATCGTTCATCCCAGCTTGCTAATCAGCCGCAACGCCGCCGATGTGGAAAAAATGGACTCGCTTGCGACTTTCGTTAAGAACCAAACCGTCATTTCCGCCGAACCTTTCAAAAATATTTTGAATGCAGTCGGTCCGATGCGGCAAGTACTCGACAAACTGTTCATGAAACAGGAAACGACGGCCTATTTACCGTATAACGACCAGCAAAATCCGATATTATGGACGCTCGCAATCGGTTCCGTCATTATGATGGCACTAGGATTCGCAGGGTGGCGCCTTTCCAAGAAAGATCAAGGACTTGTCACGATCCAGCGCAATGAAGAGGTGTGAGTCTGCTCGTTCCGCTTCTATTATTTAGGCTTAAAGCCTTCTCCGACAACGTCATGAACCTCGGTAATAATCAGAAATGCGAGGGGATCGACGGAATGGACAAGGTCTTTAAGCCTTTTCATTTCACTTCTGGCGACGACGCAGTAAACCACATGTCTATGCTGGCCGGAATAGGCGCCGATAGCCGGAAACAACGTAGCTCCGCGATCCAGTTCTTTGGTGATGGCCGCAGCCACGCTCTCCGAATGCGAGGTAATGATCGTGAATGCGCGGGCTGCATAGGCGCCTTCAATTAAAATATCGATCATTTTGGAAGCAATGAAAACGACGACGAATGTATATAAAATCTTTTCTTTCGGGATGAAGAATAACGATGAGCCGATAACCACGGCGTCCATTAACAATATGATTCGCCCGATGCTCCAGCCTTTCAGCTTATGCGCAATTCGCGCCATAATGTCCGATCCGCCGGTTGTGCCGCCGTAGCGAAATACGATGCCGAGCCCGGTTCCCAGCGTAAACCCGGCATAAGCGGTGGCCAGAAAAAAATCATGCTCCGACCGAAACGGCACTAGCAGTCCGTTCTTAATGAGCAATTCCATGATCCATAAAAAGAACGAAAGCGACAGCGTACCGATGACCGTATAGATCATGCTCGATTTACCCAAAATACGCCAACCAATATAAAAGAGCGGAATATTGATTACAAGCGTCGTCACCGATGGAGGAAATCCGAAAATATAATTCAGCAGCAGCGCGATCCCTGTTATTCCGCCTTCCATAAGTTCGTTAGAAATAACAAAGTAGTGCAGCCCGAAAGCATAAATGGCCGTGCCGAGCATGATGGGAAAAGCACTGCGTACAATGACAGGTAGATTGGATAACGGCATAAGTTCCTCCTTGCTAGATGATCGCAAAAACACGTATGTAACAACATCGAGTTGCATCGATCCGAATCTTTTCTTATAAGATCACAATTTATCATTCTGAGCGGAGCTGAGCGATTGAGATCTTTCAAGAAAAGATACCGCTTAAACACGAATGTATCTTCATCGAATTGTCTCGATCCGAGTCTTTTCTTATCGTTGCCATCTTCATACAAAAAAAATTTGTCTTTATCCCTTGTTTTGCGTTAACATGGTAATGAAAGGTTGGTGACTTACGAATTTATGGCCGATAGTAAAACATTAAAGGATATCCAAGGGGAAGTCCATGAATACATATCCCAATTTAAAGAGGGCTATTTCAGCCCGCTCTCGATGCTGGCGCGCATGTCGGAAGAGGTCGGCGAGTTATCCAGGGAAGTGAATCACCGTTACGGCGAAAAACCGAAAAAACCGACGGAAGAAGAGAATTCGATCGAATTGGAGCTTGGCGATATATTATTCATTACCGTCTGCTTCGCTAATTCGCTCGGCATTGATTTGACCGAAGCGCATGACAAAGTATTGCATAAATTTCGCACGCGCGATGTGAATCGTTGGACGAAACGGGACACGGAATCTTAGATCGGTTCATATGCTGTACCATCCCTTTTTACGCAAAGGAGATGGGGTACTTGAGCGGAGAAGAGGCCATTAAAAAAGCTTATGAATCGATCTTAAAGCATGATTTCGCCAAAGCGGTCGTCTGGTTTGAACGCGCCATTGCCCTGGATCCGGACTGTGCAGCTTATCATTACAAGCTATCGATCACTTACGCCCGCAGCAATAAACTGGAGCAGGCGACGCTTCATGCGAAAGAAGCCGTCCGGCTGGATCCGGATGACGAGCATTACACAATGCATTATCGGCATTTGCAGGCGAAAGAACTGCTGTTCCAGGCAGAGAAGCTGTTCGAGGAATCGGATGAGCAGCTATATCTGGCGGTTGCGCTTTTGAAGCAGGCAGTCGATTTGGATCCGCTGTCGGTCGAAGCATATTTGCTTCTCAGTATAGCTTATTCACAGTTGGAAGACTATTCACACGCCATTCGGGCGGTTAAAGAACTTTTGAAGCTGGATCCGAATCATCCGATTGCAAGCCGGCTACTTGAAGAGTATGGACTAAAATGGAAACAATATATGCAGACAGCATCTCCTAAAGAGATCAAGCGGAAAGGAACAGAGTAAAGGATGAGCCAGAACATTAAAGTTGCCGTGGCCGGTGCAAGCGGTCGAATGGGGCGCGAAGTCGTAAAAATGGTGTTGGCTGATGCGCAGTTGACGCTTGTGGCAGCGACGGATCGCTCGACAAAAAATATGGATGCCGGACGTCTTGTGGGCATGGAACCATGCGGCGTTATGGTCAGCAACGATCTGGAGCTGGCGCTCGTGGAATCGAAGCCTGATGTGCTTGTCGATTTCACGGCGCCCCAGTCGGCTGTCGCCCATACAAGATTGGCAATCCGACATAAGGTTCGTCCTGTGATCGGGACTACCGGATTTACGCCGCAGGATATCGAAGACTTGGACAATCAATGCAAGGAGCAAGGCATCGGCGGTCTGATCGCGCCGAACTTCTCCATCGGCGCCATTCTGATGATGAAATTTGCCGCACAGGCAGCGAAGTATTTCCCGCATCTTGAGATCATCGAATATCATGGAGACCAAAAACTCGATGCGCCGAGCGGAACGTCCGTGAAAACCGCTGAGATGATTTCGGAAGTACGCAAAGAGCTAAGACAAGGCAATCCGAATGAAGAGGAGACGATCGAAGGCTCCCGCGGCGGCTACTACAACGGATTCAGAATACATAGCGTTCGGCTCCCTGGTGTGTTCGCACAGCAGGAAGTCATTTTCGGCGCTTTCGGACAATCGCTGAAAATACGCCACGATTCGTATGACCGCGCAGGTTATATGCCAGGGGTCAATGTTGCAATCAAGAAGGTAATGGAGTACAACGGGCTTGTTTACGGGTTCGAACATTTTATAGACTAGGTGATACGGGCACTGGGCAGACCGACAACGGTCGGCTCAGGTGTCTTTGTTTTGCAGATAAGGGGATGATGTCATGACAATGAAAATAGCATTGATCGCTCACGATCGGAAAAAGGAAGAAATGGTCAATTTCGTCATCGCCTATGAAAGGGTATTTGCTGGCCATACGTTATATGCTACCGGAACGACCGGTACGCGCATTATGGAAAAAACGAAACTGAACATTAACCGATTCATGTCGGGTCCGCTAGGCGGAGACCAGCAGATCGGAGCCTTGGTGGCGACCAATGAGATGGACCTGATTATTTTCCTTCGTGATCCGCTCATGGCGCAGCCGCATGAACCGGATATCATCGCTTTGCTCCGTTTGTGCGACGTTCAAGGCATCCCGTGCGCGACCAATATTGCTACAGCGGAGCTTTTGATTAAAGCCCTCGATCGCGGTGATTTTGCGTGGAGGGAACTCGTACATAAATATAAGCCGGGTGTTGACCATGTCTGAGAACAATTCGCTGGATATTTTGATTTTCGGAGCCCATCCGGACGACGCGGAAATCGGGATGGGCGGAACGATCGCCAAGCATACGGCTGCCGGACGGCGCGTAGGCATTTGCGATCTGACGCTCGCCGAAATGTCATCCAACGGTACGGTGGAGAGCCGCCGCAAAGAAGCGGAGGAAGCATCCGCGGTGCTTGGTCTTGCGGCCCGGAGCAATCTTCAGCTGCCTGACCGCGGTTTGTACGTAACGCCGGAGCATGTGGAGCGCATCGTACTGGAAATTCGCAAGTGGCGGCCGCGTCTTGTCTTCGCGCCATATTGGGAAGACCGCCATCCCGATCATATCGCTTGCAGCAAGCTGGTGCAGGAAGCGGTGTTCAATGCGAAGCTGCGCCGTTTTATGCCGGATGTGCCTGCGCATACCGTCAAGGAAAGCTATTATTATTTTATAAACGATGTGTTTGAGCCGAGCGTGATGGTCGATGTAACGGACGTTTACGAGACGAAAACCGCCTCGCTTCGCGCCTATCGCTCGCAATTCGAGCCTGCAGGAACGGGTAACGATTATGTGCAAACACCGCTGACGCAAGGTTATTTGGAGCGGGTGGAAGCTCGCGACCGACTGCTCGGCTTGAGAAGATCGGTGCCGTATGCGGAAGGCTTTGTGAATAAGCTGCCTTATATGGCAGAACTGTTGTAAACCATCATATATCCGCAGATAAGGGAGGATACCCTCACTATGGACCGGTTAAAAATCGGAATTACGTGTTACCCTACCTTGGGCGGTTCCGGCGTCGTCGCTACGGAGCTTGGGAAGCTGCTTGCGGAAAAAGGACACGAAGTGCATTTCATCACGCACAGCATGCCTTTCCGCCTTGGGAAATTCGATAAAAACATTTCGTATCACGAAGTGGAAGTCAATGATTATTACGTTTTTAAATATCCGCCATACGATCTATCGCTTGCCAGTAAACTTGCGCAAGTCGCCAAGCTGGAGGAACTGGACTTGCTTCACGTGCATTATGCCATTCCGCATGCCGTTTGCGCGCTGTTAGCAAAGCAAATGGTCGGTCCGCAGCTGAAAGTAGTGACGACGCTGCACGGGACGGATATTACGGTGCTTGCGCAAGACGAATCGTTAAGCGATCTGATCAGCTATGCGATTGATGAAAGCGATGCGGTAACGGCGGTTTCGCAAGATTTGATCGAGGAAACCCGCAGGCTGCTCGGCATTACCAAACCGATCGACCTTGCTTACAATTTCGTCGATAAACGAGTCTACTATCCGCGCGAAGTGAGCGAGCTTCGCAAAGAATTCGCCCATCCGGACGAAAAAATATTGATCCATATCTCGAATTTCAGACCGGTGAAGAGGGTTACCGACGTCGTAGAAATATTCGATCAGGTGCGCAAGGAAGTACCTTCCCGTCTTCTGTTCGTCGGCGAAGGGCCGGAACTGTCCAAAGTGCTCTGCAAAGTGAAAGAGCTCGGCATATTGGACCGGGTCACGTTCTGCGGAAAGCAGGACGACGTGGCGCAGCTGCTATCGCTCGGCGACTTGATGCTGCTGCCGTCGGAGAAGGAGAGCTTCGGTCTTGTGGCGCTGGAAGCGATGGCTTGCGGCGTACCGACGATCGCTTCCGATGCCGGAGGCATACCGGAGCTGATCACGCACGGGGAAACCGGATTTTTGGCCGGGATCGGCGACGTAGATCAGATGGCTGCTTATGCGAAGCAGCTGTTATCCGACGAAGCGATGTATGCAAGGATGAAGCAGGCCTGTTTGCATCGGGCGCGTTTTACATTCTGCAACGATCTGATTACCAGACAGTATGAAGAAATATATTATCGCGTGCTTGGACGACCGCTGCCAGAGGAGCTGAAGTCCAGGCCGATCAACTGCTGAATTGCCGAAGGAGAGCAGCCCATGGCCGAAAAGCTGGAAGATGGGGCCCTAAAGGTTATACGACGATTAACGGACCGAGGTTTCGAAGCTTATATGGTCGGGGGCTGTGTACGAGATAAATGGTTGGGCCGCAAGGTAAAAGATTATGATATCGCCACATCAGCCAGACCGGAACAAGTGCAATCGATATTCGAGCGCACGATTCCAACCGGGCTTCAGCATGGAACGGTTACGGTTTTAATCGATCGCGTTCCTTACGAAGTAACGACTTTTCGGAAAGAAGGCGACTATGAAGGGTTCCGTCGCCCGTCCGAAGTGGAATATATCGATAACTTGCATGAAGATTTACAGCGGCGCGATTTTACGATGAACGCAATGGCGCTGGATCAGGATGGCCGGCTGATCGACCCGTTCGGCGGACAGGAGGATCTTCGGCTGAAACGGCTTCGATGCGTCGGTCAGGCGGAGGAACGGTTTCGGGAGGATGCGCTGCGCATGCTCCGCTGTCTAAGGTTCGCCGCCGAATATGGATTGGAGCCGGAAACGGCAACCTGGAGCGCACTGCTTCTGCTAAAACCGCTGCTTGGTCATATCGCGATGGAGCGGGTGCAGGCCGAGCTTCTAAAAATGCTCGCCGGCGCGAATCCGAATCTGGCTGTGGATCTGCTGTGCAGCAGCGGGGTGTTGCAGCATACGAAAAAGAAGCTGAGCCTTGCTTCGATCGCGGACGGAAAACCGTGGCCGAATCTGGATCGGCTGCCTGATGAGCTGCATCGTTTGGCGTTTTTGTACATACGCATCGGGGCTACGGCTGAACAAGCGGATGCGGATATGCGCCATCTGGCTTGTTCGAAGCAGCAGACGGAAAAAGTACGGCTGATGGTAACCGCACACGAGAGGCTTCGGAATGAAGCTGGTAATAATAAAGTGATGGATGACATGTCGATGGACCAACGGAAACGGCTATGGCTGTTGGCGGCAATCCGTTATGGTCGCGGTACGCTTCGCAACGTTCACAAATTGTATTCGCAGGAAGAGCACCTGTCCCCGTCACAACGCGTATGGGTTGCGGAAGGCGAGAGGTGGCTTGACGAAATGCCCGTGTCCGAAGTGTCGGAGCTTGCGGTCACGGGGCAGGAGCTCATGCGTTTGTTTGCCCCTGCCAAACCGGGACCATGGCTCGGCCGGTTACTTGCGGCGCTGCTGGAAGAAACGGCTCTAGGCGAGCTGTCCAACGAAACGGAAGCGCTGCTGAAGGCGGCCGAAGCACACTATGAACAAATACGGGAGATTGAGCGTCAATGAATCAACGAATCCTGGAGCTGTTCGAGCAATCGAACGGCGCTTTTTTGTCCGGCGAAGAGATCAGCGGCAAACTGAACATTAGCCGCACGGCGGTATGGAAACATATTGAACGGCTCCGAGAGAAAGGCTACCGGTTTGAAGCGGTTCCGCGAAAAGGCTACCGTCTGACGGCGAAGCCGGCGAAACTTGATATTGCACGTGTCCTGACGAGTCTCGAAACTGCGCGTTTTGGAAGGCAAATCAAATATTACGATGAGGTCGAATCGACGCAGACCATAGCCCACGGACTTGTTCAGGAAGGCGCGCACGAAGGTATGCTCGTCATCGCCGAGCAGCAAAATGCGGGCCGCGGACGAATGGGCCGGAAGTGGCACTCTCCTAAAGGAAAGGGCTTATGGATGAGCCTGATCCTGAAACCCGGCATACCGCTTCAGATGACGCCTCAGCTTACTTTGCTGTTTGCCGTGGCGCTTTGCCGAACAGTCCGCGGGTACCTAGCTCTGGATGCGGGAATTAAGTGGCCGAACGATCTATTGATCCGCGGGCGCAAAGTTTCCGGCATCCTGCTCGAATCCAACGCCGAGGACGAACGTCTGCTTCACGTCATTGCCGGGGTCGGCATCAGCGTCAACCTGGAGCCGCAGGACTACCCGGAGGAATTGCGGGATGTAGCGACTTCCCTGGCTATTGAAGCGGGGCATCCGATCGACAGGGAAGCGTTCCTTTGCCGTTTCCTGCTGGATTTGGAGCAGTTGTATGCACTGTACCGGGAGGATGGCTTTGCGCCAATCAAAACGTTATGGGAGCTGCAGTCCGTTTCGCTCCACCGTCCGATCCGCGTACAAACGGCGCAAGGTGCTGTTGAAGGGACAGCGGAGTCGATTGACGACAGCGGTGCGCTGCTGATCCGGCTGCAAGACGGCAGCGAGCAAAAACTGTACTCGGGCGTTGTCGAATTTAGATGACATCTTATACAAACTTTGGTATAATGTACGTTGCAGAGGCGGTATCGTAATGAGCTGCACTCTCCAGTTTGCTTAATGAAGGAATGTTTAAGTTCATGCAGTGCAAATGCACAGCATAGCAACATTTCGGAATATCAAGAAAAGCGAAATGATTTGGATCGGCAGCTTTTCTTACAATTGAATCGTTTTTGTAATATGTCGGATTCTGCTCTGAGCCAACCGGACCGAGACAGAAGGATCATATGATGTTTGCCATGTGAACCTTTTAGCCACGTTATGCCGGCTGAAAGGTTTTTTTGCTCATTGCAACAATCCGGCCTCTGCACGCAATACTAACGGAAAGACAAATCCACGAAAGAAGCAGGTGAAACGGATGGAAGCGAGAAGACCGGTAACAACAGCAAAGTTGAGAAAAATGAAAGAAGATCGAGTGCCGATTAGCGTCATTACGGCTTACGACTATCCTTCCGCCATGTTGGCGGAGCAAGCCGGAATCGATGCAATCTTGGTAGGCGATTCATTAGGCAATGTCGTGCTCGGCTACGACTCAACCATTCCTGTAACGTTAGAGGATATGATATATCATACGAAAGCGGTGACCCGCGCGGCGAAAACGAGCTTCGTGATCGCAGATATGCCGTTTATGACCTATCACGGCAGCGTCGATCAGACGCTGCGCAATGCGGCCCGATTGATGCAGGAAGGGCTCGCCAAAGCGCTCAAGCTGGAAGGCGGGGCGGAGATCGTTCCGGCAGTACAGGCATTGACGCAGGCAGGCATTCCGGTCATGGCCCATATCGGGCTCACGCCGCAGTCCATTCATCAGATCGGCGGCTATAAAGTGCAGGGCAAAAGCTCCGCTCAAGCGGAAAAGCTGCTGGAAGACGCCAAGGCGTTGGAGCAAGCCGGTGCTTTTGCCATTGTGCTCGAGCTTGTAACGGATGAACTTGCGGCACATTTGACGCAGACGCTGTCCATTCCGACGATCGGCATCGGCGCGGGCGCTTCCTGCGACGGGCAGGTGCTAGTTTTCCACGATTTGCTCGGGTACGCCGCGGATATTCATCCGAAACGGTTCGTCAAAACGTACGCCCATATCGGCGAGGCGATTCGAAACGGAATTCGCCAATATGTAGACGAGGTGAAAGGCCGCAGCTTTCCGGCCCAAGAGCATGCGTTCCACATGGAGGATGAAGTCGCAGCCAGTCTGTACGGCGGAGGCGGCAGCTCCGCGCAAGCCGAACCGGCGTCGGCAGAAGAGAAACGCGTAAAAGAGCCCGCTGGACAGCGCGAATAAACAAAGGGGATGAACGGCCCATGATTATATGTCGTACGATAAATGAATTGCGCCAGGCTATTCGCCAGCATCGTTCTTCGCACCTTGACAGCAAGGTCGGGTTTGTGCCGACGATGGGATATTTGCATCGCGGTCATGGTTCGCTGCTGGAGCGGGCGCGCGACAATTGCTCTTTGGTGGTGCTAAGCATTTTTGTCAATCCGCTGCAGTTTGGGCCGAATGAAGATTTTGAGAGGTATCCTCGCGACGAGAAGCGGGATCTGGAAGTCGCACAATCGGCGGGAACCGATATTGTGTTTTTGCCGCAAGTTGCCGAGATGTACCCGACTCCGACGAAAACGGTCATCACCGTATCCGGCGTTACCGAAAGGCTGTGCGGCGCATCCCGCCCCGGACATTTTGACGGAGTGGCAACCGTAGTTAGCAAGCTGTTAAATATCGTTCAGCCCGATTTCGCTTATTTCGGCATGAAGGATGCGCAGCAGGTAGCCGTTATCGAGCAGATGGTTTACGACCTGAACATGCCCGTGACGATTGTGCCTTGTCCGACGCTTCGCGAGGAGGACGGTCTTGCGCTTAGCTCACGGAACGTGTATTTAAGCGACGAGGAGCGTCGCCAGGCAATCGTGCTGTCCGCGGCGCTCGCCGATGCTGAAGCATTGATGCAAGACGCTGCAGGGTTAACTCCCGACCGGCTGCAAGCAGTCGTCGTCGAACGAATTCAATCCGCTTCCTTGGCTCATATTGATTACGCGGAAGTTTTATCGTATCCTTCGTTGGAGCCGATCGATTCATTCGAAGGCGCTGACCGCATCATCGTGGCGCTCGCCGTGAAATTCGGCAAAACGCGCCTGATCGACAACCGGATTTTGCACATACCCGCTTAAATGAAATGTAGGAGGCGAGAAGCCGTGTTTCGCACCATGATGAAGTCCAAAATTCACCGCGCTACCGTAACTGAAGCGAATTTGAACTATGTGGGCAGCATTACGATCGACCAGGATTTGTTGGAGCTTGTCGATATGCTGCCCAATGAAAAGGTGCAAATCGTTAATAACAATAACGGCGCGCGTTTTGAAACGTACATTATTCCGGGTCCCCGCGGCTCAGGCGTCATATGCCTGAACGGAGCGGCAGCCAGACTCGTCCATCCCGGCGATAGCGTCATTATCATATCCTATGCTGTTATGACGGACGAAGAGGCGCGCACCCACAAGCCGCAAGTCGCCATTATGGGCGACAATAACAAAGTAGTCAGCGTACTGAAGGAAGAAATTCATTCCACCGTGCTGTAAAGAGAATGAAACCGGACGGCCGGGCGCACAATGTAGATACCATTGCAACGTTCAACACATCCGCCGCTGCACATTCGCAGTGACTCGGTTGCAAAAAAGAAGCTCAAGGTGGGATACGGCATATGTTTAATCATCTTTTTGCTTCCATGAACGAAATGCTTGACGAAGTGGCGTCCGAGCTCCCGTCCGCGACCGGTACAAAACGGAAAGAATTGCAGGAAAAGCTGCGTACGTTAAAGGCGATGAGCGATACTTGCATTGAAGAATGGCTGCTGTTTGAGGAAAAATGGGCCAAAGTAGCGCGTCAAACGGGCGATTCCTTGTTAAACTTGGCGGCGGATCCGTTCGATCCCGAATTTTCCGGAAAACGAAACGATCAGTTTATCCGCGGCCAAGGTTATTATAAGCTACACATGTTTAATGAAGCGATTGATGCGTTTGCGCCGCTCGTAGACAAGCAGCCGGATTTCAGCTTGGCCCGCATATACCTCGCCATGTCTTATCTACGCAAGGGCGAAGCCGAGGAAAGCTATTCGCACTTTCACTTTTTGTCCCAATTGACCGATAACTTGCAGCTGAGAGCCATTTCTTACAACGCCATGGGCTGCATTCAGGCGCAGCAGCGCAATATGGAAAAAGCGTTCGAGTTTTTCAATCTGGCATACCGGACCGATCCTGTCAGCGTTCAGCCATTAATTGACCTGGGACTTTGTTCCGAGAAAAAAGGCAGCCTGCAGTTTTCCCATACGATATCCCGCGGTTTAAAGTAAGGCGTGCAGGTTAAGTTTGCTATTCCCTTTTCCCGTTACAATTGGTATGCTTATGAGGAATGCGGGAAATGAAGGGATTGACTGGCACCAATGAAATTTGCTGTGTTGGATTTTGAAACGACAGGGAGCACGGCGACGGATCGAGTTATCCAAGTCGGGCTCTTTATCATAAACGATCATGAGATTACGGACAGGTATACTTCTCTCGTCAATCCGGGTATGAGTATACCTTCTTCAATTACAACGTTAACGGGAATTAACGACGAGATGGTGAAAGATGCGCCCTCGATCGATTCGGTCATTGCGGAGATGGTCCCTTTCCTGCAGGAATCCGTACTGGTCGGGCATAACGTTGGGTTCGACCTCGCATTTTTACAGCGCGGACTTGACGAGAGCGGATATTTTTCCTTCGACGGCCGGGTGCTTGATACGATGGACGCGCTGCGCGTATTGTTCCCAGGCTTATCGAGCTTGCAGCTGAGCGCCGTGTGCCACGAATTCGGCATTGAGCACGAGCGACCGCACCAAGCGGACAGTGACGCCGAAGTGACGGCGCTCATTTGGCTCCAATGCGTAGAGCGGCTGCAAAAGCTTCCGTTATTAACGCTTCAACGGCTCGAGATGGTGTTCGACGATTCCGCCGCTAACGATTTTGCTTGGTTTCTGCATGAAATGATACAATTTAAAGAGTCGCTGCCGCATCAAGATTCGGAATCAGAATCCTACTTTCGTCAGTTTGCGCTTCGTGTCGGCGACTGGGGAGAGGAAGAAGCGGTTCGCAGCGAAGTGGATATTCAAGCGATGCCGGGGGAGTTCGGCGATTTTTACAACCATTTGAAGCAGGTGCTTCAGCAGCGGTTTGAAGCTTATGAAGACCGGGAATCCCAAGTTCAAATGCTGAAAGAAGTTGAATCCGCATTCGAACAGGGGAAGCACTTGATGATCGAAGCCGGTACAGGTACGGGCAAGTCGCTTGGATATTTAATCCCCGCGCTCTTTTACGGATTGAAGCAAGATAAAAAAGTGGTCGTCAGCACACATACGATCAATTTGCAGGAGCAGCTTCGCGAACGGGATGTGCCCTTGCTCCAGCATTTGTTTCCTGTCGGGTTCAAAGCCGCGGTATTGAAAGGCCGAAGTCACTACTTGTGCCTCCGCAAATTCGAGCACAAAATCAACATGCTTGACTTTGAGAACGGCCGTGACGATCGGATTACCGCCGGACAAATGCTCGTTTGGCTTGGAGATACAGAGCGCGGCGACGAAGAAGAACTGCATTTTGCCGGCAAAGGCAGGCAGTTTTGGCATACCGTTCAGAGCGATTCGGAATCATGCTTGAACCGCAACTGTCCATGGTTTAAAAAATGTTTTTATCACCGCGCGAAAAACGATGCAAATACAGCGGATGTGATCATAACGAATCATTCCTTGCTGTTCACCGACATGATCGCGGAAAACCGGCTGCTGCCCGGGTATAAGCATCTGGTGATTGACGAAGCGCATCATTTTGAAGAAGTGGCAGGCAAGCATTTGGGCATTGAGCTGCATTATCACAGCTTAATGAATACGCTGTTTTGGTTGTATAAAGATGCGCGTTCCGGACAGCTTTCGACCCTTCGTTCGCGTATTCATATATTCGAGGAAGAACGGCCGAAAGCATGGTGCGCGGTGATCGATCAAGTCATCGATCATTTGATTTCGCTGAAAGAAGAATGGGATCAAATTACGGAGCTGTTTTACCAGCTTGTCGCCTCCCGCAGCGATCCGTCGCAAACCGAAGGCAGTTCGTACGTATACCGCGTAATGAAAGATTCGCTCCCTGCGGGTTGGGATAAACTGGCGTTGATCGAAGAGAACATGCATTCGGGATTCAACGAGGCATTGAAGCGGCTCGATAAAATGCTCAGCGAGATGAAAGATCATCAAGAGGAATATAACATTCAAAGCCTCGTCACCGACTTGGGTGGAACCGTGAAGCAGCTGCAGCGCCATCGCGACGCATTGCATTTCTTCATCACAATGCCTGACGACAATTATGTACACTGGCTGGAAGCGGGCAGCTATAACAAGAACCGGTCCTTGCTTCTTACATGCGTTCCGATTGATGTGAGCGCGTTGCTTCGGCAGCATTTCTTCGATGCCAAAGATAGCGTAGTGATGACCTCCGCCACGTTGTCCGTAGGCAAATCGTTCGATTACACCTGCGATCAATTAGGGCTGAGGCGGGAGGATGCCGACGGCGGCAAGCTGAAGACGGTGCTCCTGCCGTCGCCATTCAATTACCGTCAGCAGGCGCTAGTCGCCATCCCGCGCGACTTTCCTACGCTTCGCGGCGGAAGCAGCGGCGAAAAAGAGTTCCTGGACAAACTGATACCATCGCTTGCTGAGGTGGCGCTGGAAACGAAAGGCCGCATGCTGGTGCTGTTCACCTCAAATCGGATGCTGAAAAACACGCATACCGCATTGAAAAATATGCTTGCTCCGTTTGGCATCAACGTGCTCGGCCAGGGTGTGGACAGCAGCAACCGGAGTAAGCTGACGCGGCTGTTTCAGAACAGCCCGGCTTGCGTACTGCTCGGGACAAGTAGCTTTTGGGAGGGTGTCGACATTCCCGGTGATGCGCTAACGTGTCTGGCGATCGTACGCTTGCCCTTTCAGCCGCCCAATCATCCGCTGGTCGAGGCCAAGACGGAAAAGCTCAAGAAGCTGAACCAGAACGCTTTTATGAAATTGTCGGTACCGCAGGCGGTGATTCGCTTTAAACAAGGATTCGGCCGTCTTGTGCGCACCGCTTCCGATAAAGGGATCGTCATTATTTACGACACCCGGGTCATTGATACAACGTACGGCAAATACTTTTTATACTCGCTGCCGGGTCCGAAAATCGAACATATGCCCTCGAATCAGTTGGTGCCAAGAATAAAGCAGTGGATGGATGTGAACGAAGCATGACGAAAACGATGAAAATTTCCGAAGCGGTCGTTCGCCGGCTGCCCGTATATTTACGGTTTTTAAATGAATTGCATAAAAAAAACGTACAAACCGTATCCTCGCAGGATTTGGGGCAAAAATTGGACCTGAATCCTGCGCAAATTCGTAAAGATTTGGCTTATTTCGGGGAGTTCGGGAAAAAAGGGATCGGGTACGACGTCGATTATTTGATTGAAAAAATAAGGCAAATTTTAAAACTGGATAAAGTGATCCCCGTCGCATTAGTCGGGGCCGGCAATCTGGGCCGCGCTTTATGCAATTATAACGCTTATTTAAAGGACAATATGAAGATCGTAGCCGTGTTCGATGCGCTTTCGAACAAAGTCGGGGAATCGATCAACAATTTAAAGGTCAAACCGATGCAGGAGCTGTGCCCGACGATCAAAGAATTGAACGTGCGCATCGGCATCATTACCGTTCCTGCGGCGGAAGCGCAATCCGTGGCGAACCAATTCGTGGAATCCGGAGTCGAAGCGATATTGAATTTTGCGCCGATTATTATAAAAGTGCCGAACGAGATTCGGGTGCATCACGCCGATTTTACGACCGAGCTTCAAAGTTTGGCATATTACTTGGATTAGATAAAAAAAAGACAAGCCTGATCGCGAGCCAATTCGCTGCAGGCTTGTCTTTTTCGTTATTACGATGAGAAAACGAAGATGACTTTGTAAATGAGATAAGCGAGCGCAATGCTAATGGGAATCGTAATGATCCAAGTCATGATCATCCGGGTAACCGTCGCCCATTTGACGTCATAAAACCGCAAAACCGAACCGGTCCCGATGATCGATGAAGTAATGACATGCGTTGTCGACAAAGGCATACCCATATGCGTGGACACTTGGATGACGATGGACGAGTTCAGATCGGAAGCGAATCCGTTGATCGGTTCGATTTTCAACAATTTCTTGCTCATCGTCTTAATGATTCTCCAGCCCCCGATCGATGTGCCAAGTCCCATTGCCGTAGCGGCCGCGAGTTTGACCCACAGCGGCACATCCAGATCGGTTTGGTATTCCATTGCTACGAGCGCAAATACGATAATTCCCATCGCCTTTTGAGCATCGTTGCCGCCGTGGGAGAAGGAGAGCAGCGCCGCGGAAACGACTTGCAGGTAGCGGAAAACGCGGTTCATTTTCGTGCGAGACTGATTGCCCGTAGCGAGGATCAGCTTTTTGATAATCCACATCACAAGAAAGCCGGTACCGAAAGCAACGATAGGCGAGAACACCAGAATCAGAACAATCTCCTTAAAGCCTGACCAGTTGACGGAGGAAACCCCTGCACCGGCGATGACGCTGCCGGCGAGCGAACCGATCAAAGTGTGCGAGGAGGAAGACGGGATGCCGAAATACCATGTAACCAGGTTCCAAATAATGGCGGACAACAGCGCTGCAATAACGATGTGCATCCCATTCTCGATCGTAGCCGGATTCGCCACTTTGCCGCCGACCGTTTTGGCTACCTCCGACGAAAAGACCGCGCCGACAAAGTTCAGCACGGCGGCCATCATTACAGCGAAACGCGGCGATAGCGCCCTTGTCGATATCGAAGTTGCGATCGCATTGGCCGTATCGTGAAAACCGTTAATAAAATCGAACAAGAGCGCAAGTGCAACGATGATAATCAATATAGTTAACATAAATTCCTCCTACGTGAGCTTGGTTGTTCCAAAATTTGCTTACTTGAAGGAACAACGTCAGGAGTATCGAAGTACAACGCTCTCCAAAATATTCGCCACGTCTTCGCAAGCATCGGTCGTTTGCTCCAGCCGCTCATACAGCTCTTTCAGTTTAAAATCATGGTACGGGTCTTTCGGATTCGTAAATATTTCGCGAATGCCTTCGCGCATTAAACGGTCCGCCTCATTCTCTAAACTGTTAATTTGTACCGTATGCTCCGTAAGCTGCGAATATTTTTTTTTGGACAACAGCTTGAAGGAATCAAGGATGTGCTGGCAGCTCGCCACAATCACTGCGGAAAATTCTTTCATATACTTGTCCGAGACGGTGATGTTTAAATAATCGAAACGGGCGATCGTCGCTTCAATGCCATCGATCACATCGTCGAGCTTGGAAGCGAGTTCCATAATGTCTTCACGGTCGATCGGCGTAATGAACACTTTGTTCAAGCCTTTGAATATTTGATGCGTAATATTGTCGCCTTTGCTCTCGAGCTCCTTCAGCTTCGGATAGTACGTCGCGGGCGGCTCGTCCCCCATAACGGCGGTGCGAAACATTTGCGCCGCTTCCAGTGTATTCTCCGAGGCATGGATCAACAGAAGCAGAAAATCGGTATCGTCTTTTTTTGAAAACAGCATGATTTTTCCTCCTAAAATTGTTCTTCTCTGTATTTTTTTGTGTTGCACATGCACAGACCCCTACACTGAAAGCAAATGGAACGAGTGAAATTTGTAAGATTTATGTAGAAAATTTGTAAGATTTCACACAAAAATAAAAATAACATACTACATCATGGGAATGCAATCATAGTTTCACCCGTTTAAAGGATGTTCATGAACAATTTCTTATAAGAAGCCATACTAATTTATAACAGTACATGCTTGATTTTACGAGCTTAAAGGGGTACATTGGAGGATGGAGTCGCAATCGGAAAGTAAAGGACGTGTAGCGAAAATGACTAAAACAATCATTTATAACGGTACGTTTATAACGATGAATGAGGATTCGCCTTTGATTCATGGATACATGGAGATTGAAGGCAACAAGATTACATATATTGGTGAGCAGCTGCCGCAGCCGCTGGAGCAATATACGGAGAAGGTAGACGGCAAAGGGAAATTATTTTTACCGGGCTTCGTCAATACGCACGGGCACGCCGCGATGTCGCTGCTGCGCGGTTACGGGGACGATATGGCGCTGCAAGTGTGGCTGCAGGAAAAAATGTGGCCGATGGAAGGGAAGTTCACTTCCCACGACGTAAGGATCGGGACGATGCTGTCGCTGCTGGAAATGATCAAAGGCGGGACGACGACGTTCGTCGATATGTACGATCATATGGATCAGGTGGCGGAAGCGTCGGCGGTCAGCGGGATTCGTGCATGTTTGACCCGCGGGGTTATCGGCCTTTGTCCGCGTGACGTTCAGGATGCGAAGCTTGCCGAAGCGATTCAGTTCGCGAAAAATTGGCACGGACAAGCCGACGGCCGCATTACGGCGATGATGTCGCCGCACGGTCCGTACACTTGCCCGCCGGATTATATCGAAAGAATCGTCCAGGCAGCGCATGATCTCAATTTGCCGATGCATACCCATATGTCTGAAACGGCAAGAGAAGTGCAGGATAACGTAGACCAATACGGCTTGAGACCGGTAGCGCATCTGGAAAAGCTCGGCGTATTCACACGTCCCACGTTAGTCGCTCATGCGGTACATTTGACGGACGAGGAAATCGAACTGCTCGCTAAATATGATGTCCGCGTGTCGCATAATCCGGGCAGCAACTTGAAGCTGGCAAGCGGCGTTGCGCGCGTGCCTGAGCTCCAAAAGGCCGGCGTGCTCGTATCGCTTGGAACCGATGGCGCCGCCAGCAACAACAACCTCGATATGCTGGAAGAGATCAGGCTGGCCGCTTTGATCCACAAAGGCGTATCCGGCGATCCGGTAGCGGTTGCCGCTTGGGATGCCTTAAAAATGGGGACGCTCGACGGGGCGAGATCAATTTGGCTCAATGACGTAGGGGCGTTGAAAGAAGGCATGAAGGCCGACTTCATCGCAATGGATATGGATCAACCGCATTTTTACCCGCGGACCAATATGATTTCTCATGTCGTTTATTCGGCTTCTTCGCGGGATGTGACGGACGTATGCGTCGATGGTCGTTTTATTGTCCGAAACGGCGAGTGCTTGACGCTGGACGAAGAAAAGGTAAAATATGAAGCTCAGCAATGCTTTGAACGATTAACCGCGGAGTAATGCGGCATGGTGATGCAGACCAAGTGGAAAGTGATATTGCTGCTCTCGGCAATCGTGATCGTTGCTGTTGCTTTGTCAAGCTGGTTCTTCAACTCGGTTATGAAGGAAGAATGGAATAGGGAGCGGGCCGCGGTGTTGTCGGCCTACGAAAAGACGATTTTGACAAAGGCGGTCAAGGTCGATCGCTTTGTGGGCCAAAAGCCGTACACGGTCATTCAAGGCGAAGATAAAATCGGACAGCCGGTGGTCGTATGGGTGGCGGAAGATGAAATTCGTTCGGAAATGGCTGCGGGGGGCATTACGGCGCAGCAGGCCGAGCTTGCAACAATGGAACGGCATGCCGATGCCACAATCGTGAGGGCATTGCCGGGCATCATGAACAACGCACCGGTATGGGAAATCTTTTATAAGCTGCCTCCCGGTGAAGAAAAGAAAGACCAATATTTTTATGATTATTATACGTTTAAGGACGGGCAGTTAATGGATACGTGGAGATTGTCCATCCGATAATGATAAGGCTGCGAGTGCGCAATAGATGCGTATTCGCGGCTTTTTTTATATATTATGATCAAAAGTCGTTGATTCAGAAGCTTTTATTTTATTGTTAGGTCAGCCCGGAGATATTCGTTTGGCCTTATTGTGGATTGGATAGGTTGCCACTCATTGCATTCGCTTTGATATATATCATGTGATATACTCATGGTATACAAAATATGATATATTCATAGAAAGGGGGACGTTATTGAATGAAAATACGTCTCTTGCCTGTCTTGACGAGTGTTGTAATTTCAGCCGCTGTACTCTTTGGCGGATATTTCGGATATCAAAGTTATGCGATGGAAAATCCTTTAAATAAAGTCGTTTCTTCCATTCCCGGTGTGGAGCTGGTTTCCATGAATCTCGGTGGAACGGAAGCGTCGATGGAGCTGAAGCTGGCGCCCGGAACGAGTCTCCGGGAAGTGTATGATCGTATCATGAAAGACGGCGGAACGGCGCTTGGCAAAAAAGAGCTTAATCTGAAAGTCGTAAACGCCGATTCTCCTAAGTTGGATGCGTGGTGGTCTTCGGCTTTATTCGAAGTCGCTCAGGCGATGGAGACGAAGCAGTATGCGAAAATCCCGGCTGCGCTTGAAGCGCGTGCGCAGCAGAGCGGCGGCGGTTTAAAAGTAGCGACGGAGATGGATAATAAGTTTGTGTACATCACGCTTACCGACGGCGCTAACAGCAAATATGTTATGCTTCCTCGGACGCCGGCCCAATTGGGGGTGTGGCCGAATGAGTAAGTACGGAAAAGAAATAATGATCGGCGCCGTGCCGGTTCTCATTGCTTTTCTATTGTTTATTGGCGTAAACATTATTCCGGTATTATTTATGACCGTTATTTTAGGTACATTTTTGTTTATGACGCGCGCCCGAAACGGTATGAGCGTCGGTTCCGACCATAAATCGCGCAGCAGGGCGCCGAGCTATTTGACATTTGACGAGATCGGCGGTCAAGACCGCGCGAAGCGGGAGCTTCAGGAAGCGCTCGATTTCCTGATTCGCTACGAGGATATACAGCGGCTCGGGATACGCCCGCTCAAAGGCATATTGCTCACCGGGCCTCCGGGAACGGGGAAAACGCTGATGGCGAAAGCCGCGGCGCATTACACGAACTCGATCTTTATGGCGGCGTCCGGCAGCGAATTTGTCGAAATGTACGTAGGCGTCGGCGCCAGCCGGATTCGCGACTTATTTAAAGCAGCGAGAGCACAAGCCGTGAAGGAAAACAAGAATAGCGCGATCGTTTTTATTGATGAAATCGACGTCATCGGCGGTAAAAGAGACGGCGGCCAGCATCGCGAGTACGATCAGACGCTCAATCAGCTGCTGACGGAGATGGACGGAATTCATACGACCGAAACGCCGCGAGTTCTCATTATGGCCGCTACGAACCGGAAGGAGATGCTCGATCCCGCACTGCTTCGCCCTGGACGCTTCGACCGGCATATCGAAGTTGATTTGCCGGACAAAAAGGGCCGCGTGCACATTCTTAACATCCATGCGAAAAACAAACCGCTTGCTCCGGAAGCCAATCTCGAGTCGATTGCGCAGGAAACGTTTCATTTTTCCGGGGCGCAGCTTGAGAGCGTCATGAACGAAGCGGCGATTTATGCAATGCGCGATGAGTCGGAGAACATCCAGCAGCGGCATCTGTCGCTTGCGGTAGATAAAGTGATGCTGGGCGAGAAGACAGACCGTGAATCGACGAAGGAGGAGCGGGAGCGCGTAGCCCTACATGAGCTCGGACATGCGATAGCGGCGGAGCTTGTACGCCCGGGTTCCGTTTCACAGGTATCGCTTAGCCCACGGGGCAAGGCACTCGGTTTCGTGCGGCATAACCCGCAGCAGGATCAATATTTGTACACGAAGGAACAAATCGAGCATCAAATTATGATCGCCCTTGGCGGTGCCGTTGCCGAAGAGATGTTTTACGGCGGGCGCAGCACAGGCTCGCGCAACGATTTCGAGCAGGCGCTGAACATGGTGCGAACGATGATGGATTCCGGGCTTACCAAGCTCGGCATTATCGACCGCGACATGGTGACCAAAGAGGAATTGATGAAGGAGAATGCATCGATTCTTGAAGAGTTGACGCAAGCCACGCGTTCGATGCTTGAGCAGCATAGGGAAGTGTTCGAACAGTCGCTTGGGATTTTGATCCATGAGGAAGTATTATCAGGCGAGCAATTCAGACAATTGCTCGAGCAATCGAGAACCGTTACCATTTAATTAAGCAAATTGAGATCCGGCGGTGCAAAAACCGCCGGATTTTTCCGTTTTTCTGGCTCATTCGCATGTAATCTATTTAATTCATCAGAAACTAGCAGAAAGTGCAACTTTTTTGGTAGAATTAAGTCTAAGATAATGGTATATTTCGCCAGTGTGTTCCTTAATACGGCATGGAGTACGATGGTGCTCCGGCGTTCCACATAAATCTTCAAAAACATACATAACGAGGTGCAGAAAATGAAGATGATTACAGCTTGGTTCATCATGCTGCTGATGTCGATCCTCTTGCTGCCGACCCTTGCCAATGCCGCTATGCCGTCCGTTCAGCTCTTTATGGACGGTAAGCCGCTCGTTGCCGAGGTTTCGCCGCAGATCGTGGGGGGCAATACCATCGTGCCGGTGCGCATCATCGCCGAATCGATCGGCTCCAAGGTGGCATGGGAGGGCAAAGAGCGCAAAGTAACGATTAACAAGGAACAAACGAGCATCCAGCTGTTCATCGACAAGAAAAACGCAGTCGTTAACGACAAGCAGTACTTGTTGGAAACGGCTCCCGCGATTATCGAAGGTAATACGATGCTGCCGCTCCGTTTTGTCAGCGAACAGCTTGGCGTAGATGTGACTTGGGAGGAAGCGACGCGTTCGGTGTTTTTATATAAACCCAAGCAGGATTCGACCGCACAAGGCAATAATGCAGCGAACGGCTCCGCGCAGGACGGCAAGCCCGGCAGTGCCAACGCAGGCGAGACGTCCGGGCAAAAGGACAACGTGAACGATCCATCGAAAGATTTGGCAGCGGGACAAACCAAAGATCCATCAAAAGATCCGTCAAAAGATCAACCCAAAGATCCGTCCAAAGACGCCTCCAAGGATCAACCGGCATTTTCGACAGACCCCGGAACGACCGTGAAAGCGGGAGATAGCCCAACGGACAATAAAACGGAGAACGCAGGGACGTCCGGAAAGCCGAATACGATGACGCCCCCTGCCACCGGCGGTGACAAAACCGTAAACCCGGGTGAATCGCTCGTACAAGCCATTTTGCTTCAAGGGGATACGGTCACGATAAAAACGACGGACAAGACATTGAAACCGAAAGCTTTTCAACTGGCGGAACCGTACCGGATCGTCATCGACGTGCCGAAGGCCAAGCTTGACGAGTCGCTCGCGGCAAAAGTCGGTCCGAACAAGGAAGGAATTGTGGCTGAAAAAAACGAGCAAGTCTCGCAAATTCGTTATTCGCTATTTTCAAATGAGCCATCTATCGTTAGAATAGTAATAGATTTACCGAAAAAATATGAGTTTTTGATGACGGATGTGCAGCCAACCGGTGAGTTTTCCGTGAAGATCGGTCAAACCGGACAAGTGAAGTCAAAATACAGAGTCGTGATCGATCCGGGGCACGGCGGCACGGACACGGGCGCGATTTCGGTAACGAAGCGAAACGAGAAAGATTTTGTGCTCCCGCTCGCTACGAAAGTGGCCGCACTGCTTCAAAAGGAGTCCAAGATCGAAGTCGTCATGACGCGATCAAACGATACGTTCATTGAGTTGTCGGATCGCGCGGGGAAAGCAAATGAGATCGAGGCCGACCTGTTCGTCTCGATTCACGGCAATTCCGCTACCAAAGAAAACGTGTCCGGGACGGAAACGTATTATTACACACCGCAAAGTCAGGAATTCGCGAACCTGATGCACAAGTATTTGTTGGAAGGAACAGGTTTCCCGGATCGAAAGGTGAAGAAAGAAAGCTTCCATGTCATAAGGAATACGACCATGCCTTCCGTATTGCTTGAAATCGGTTTTTTATCGAATCGATCGGATGAAGCGCAGATGTATTCGGAATCGTTCCAGAACCAAGTTGCCGCATCCATCGTCGCAGCGATCAAGAAGCAACTGAATATCGACTAAGGAGTGGGTAACGATGCTACAGAAATGGCATAAAGGAATGGCAGCAGCAGCCGTCGTCGCCCTGCTGGTATCGGGCTGCGGGCAAAAGCCTGCGCCGCAGGGAACAGGAGCAATACCTCCTGCCACATCTTCGCAAGGGAGCGGGAGCGGCAATACGCAGGGTACCTCGCCCCAGACGCCGCAAACGCCGGTACAGCCTCAGGAAAAGCAGTTGAAAATGAAAGCTTATTTCTCTGATGACAAGCTGGAGAATCTTGTTGAGAAAGAAGTATCGATAACGTATAAACAGGACCAGGACAAGTACGCAGCCGCGCTCAAAGCGCTTACGGTCAGCAGCGACCCGAAAGCCGTTCCTTTATTTAAAGGCTTCACCTTTAAGTCCGTTGTATTCAAAAACGGCGCGTTGACGATCGATTTATCGATGTCACCGGAATCAAGACTCGGCTCCGGCGGGGAGGAGATGCTGCTGCGCGCGCTGCAAAACACGCTGTTCCAATTTAGCGAAGTTCAAACGTTCGACGTTTTGCTCGACGGGAAGAAAGTGGAGAGCTTGATGGGGCATATGGATCTTCCGCACCCATTCAAGCGAGGCCAGAAATAACATCATGACGAATTGAACACCGATAGACCGAGAGGAGTTTATTCATGAAAAGGAACAAACAAAAACAGATGCGAAAAATGGCCGCGGCCGCGCTCGCCCTGTCCATGCTAATGAGCAGTCCGGCCTATGCGGCGGACCCCGTGACGAATACTTCCACGAGTGCCATTGGCGGACTTGTGCTCAGTTTTGCCGACGTAAGCGCCACGCACTGGGCCATCAAACATATTACGAAGCTGGCTTCCCTCGGGATTATCCAAGGATACGAAAAGCAAGAATATCGACCGGAAAACACCGTGTCGCAGCAGGAAGTCATCGTCATGGCGCTGCGCATGATGGGGCTTGAATCCGAAGCGCTGAAGAGCAAGGCGGATACGGTACTGCCCGTCAGCGTGGATACGTTTTTTAAACCTTACGTTGCGTATGCATTCGAGCGCGGCTTGATCGACAGACAGGAAGAAATGGCCGACAGCGCTTCGAAAACCGCATGGGGCTCGCGCGAAGCGTCACGCGAATGGGTAGCAAAGCTTGTCATCCGCGCGATCGGCAAGCAAAATTCGGCGAATCAGCAGGCAACCCAAGGCTCGACGTTCAATGATGCCACCGAGATGTCTTCGTGGGCGAATGGATATGTAAATGCCGCAGTACAGCTTCAAATTGTGCAGGGCATGGACGGCAACACGTTTCAGCCGAAAGGAAAAGTCACGCGGGCGCAGATGGCCACCTTCCTCAGCCGCGCGGACAAGCATCTGACGACGCGCTCCGACCGCGTCATGACCGGCTACCTGATGGGACAAACAGACCGGAAGATCAGCGTTCTGAATGCGCAGGGCGAAACGAAGGATTATTCGATAACATCGGATACCGTCGTCTATAATGCCAAGGACGATACGCGAATTCCGCTGTCTTCCATCAAGCTGACGAACGAAATTTATGTTGTACAAAATTCGGGCAACGCGCTGTATATCGAATTAACGAACGATCAGCAGCAACTGGAAACGAACGAAGGCACGCTGAACGAAATTTATTTGGACCAAATGATCGTATCGATTCAGCAAGGCAATCAAAAGAAATTATTCGAAATCGCCCAGAACGTTACGGTAACGGATAAAGATGGACGCGGCTTGAGCATCGGTTCAATTGCGCCAGGCAGCATCATCGCGCTTCAACGTGTTACGCTGCTCAAAGATCCGAAAATTACGCAAATTGTCGTGAAACAGGCTCCCGTCAGCAAAACGGCGGAAGGAACCGTCCTTAGCATCGACAAGGATCAAAACCAGATCACGTTCCTAGAAAAAAGCGGACAAAACGAAACGTATTCCACGAAAAACGGAGTTGCGGTTACTCAAGCGAACGGCACGTTTGTTGATTTAACCAAGCTGCGCGTAGGCGATACCGTCACCTATGACGTAAAAGCAAATGTACTTACAGCAATAAAAATTACGAAACAGGCGGATTTCGGCGAAACGGTGCAAGGTAAGCTGATCAGCTTGAGCGATGACAAACAAATCATGACGATCACCAGAAGCGGCGGCACCGCGCTGGAGGCATACTATATCGCCACCAACGCGCTTGTAACGATCGAGGGAATGAGCAGCGCCAGCTTGTACGATCTGGAAGTCGGCGACGAGTTAAAGCTCGACCTGTTGAATAATAAGGTGATCAATACGACCGTCACTAACCGTTCGGTAAAGCAATATACGTTTGCTTCCATTTTGAGTTACGATAACGATTCGAAAGTGCTTACGATTACTACGGACAACGGCAGCGTAGCGGCGTTCAAGCTTGAAGACAAAACGATTATCCGCTATGGAGACAGCACGATTCCGATGAGCAGCTTCCAAACGCTTTTCGTTAAAAATACGAAGGTTGATTTGAAGATTTCCAAAGACAAAATCGTGCAAATCGCAAATACGACGAAGATCGAAGGAACCGTAGCGCAGCTCAATGCGCAAATGGGAGAAATCACGATCCGCAGCGCCAGCGGCCAAAACCTTTCGTTTAAGGGCGGATCGACCACGCCGGTCGAAACGTTGGACAAAACGGGCGCAACGATGTCCGACCTGAAAGTCGGGGATACGGTTGCCCTTGGCATCAGCAGCGGTGCGCAGGAATACATCAGCTCGATCGCGGTCAAGAAGGTCGGCGTTTACAAAACGCTGGTTACGAACGTCAGTACCCGCCAGCTTAGCGTAAAAGACGAGAACGGGACGCTTTTGACTTTTGTCATCGAGAACAACGACAAAATCGTCAATCCCGGAAAAGCCTCTCACAGTTTCGAAGATATTGGGCTTGACGAATATGTGAAGGCAACGTTCAACGGAACGAAGCTGGATCAGCTTGTACTGCTCAATACGGTTCGCGGGAAAGTTACTTCGATGGATGTATCGCTCGGTACGCTGACAATTCAGGACTTCCAGGGCGGCGTCCAGGTACTGCCCGTCGGTCAACAGTATACCGTTAAATTGAACGGATCGATTTCGTCGGCGCTGAGCTCGATCAAACCGGACGACCGCGTGGAAATTATTAAAGACGCGAATGACAAAACGATTATTCAAGTCGCTACGCCGTCCAAGCGCACCATTTCTTCCTATGATACGGTGCTGAATCAGCTTTATTTGAAGCCAACCTCAAACAACGACAAAACAACGTATAACTTCTTCGCCAAAGCGTATTTGCACAAAGGGACCCAATCCGTCGCAGCGAGTGCGTTCGTAGAGAACGAAGAAGTGACGATTTATGTGCTGGATGACAAAATTATCGAGATCGAAAAGAAATAATCTATTAATTAATGTAACTTTTGTAGGACTTCTCCCGTCTATGTAGTAGGCAATCTGCTGCATGGGCGGTTTTTTTTCGTAAAAAGTTCTTATTTTCCCCAGTACAGAGATTGATTCGACTCTTTCGATTCGGTAAACTGGTAGAAAGGGAATGAAAGGGGCAGGGACGTTGAATCAGAAGGAAGCAAGATACATACTCGATACGATCGCAGCCATGTTCCCTGACGCCCACTGCGAGCTCCATCATTCGAATCCGTTCGAATTGACGATTGCCGTGCTCTTGTCCGCGCAATGCACGGATGAAACAGTGAACAAAGTTACCGCCACGCTCTTCCAAAAGTATAAACGGCCGGAGGACTACTTGGCTGTTCCTCTCGAAGAACTGGAGCAGGATATACGTCGAATCGGACTGTACCGCAACAAAGCCAAACATATTCAGGCGCTGTGCGCCATGCTGCTTGACAAATATAACGGGGATGTTCCCCGGGAGCATGAGAAGCTTGTCGAGCTGCCGGGCGTAGGCCGGAAGACGGCGAACGTCGTCGTTTCCAATGCTTTTGGCGTTCCAGCCATTGCGGTAGATACGCACGTGGAGCGTGTGTCCAAGCGGTTAGGTTTTGCCGGTGAGAAAGATTCGGTGCTTGAAGTCGAGAAAAAGCTGATGAAACGGGTTCCCCGGGAAGAATGGACACAAACGCATCATCGTCTCATTTTTTTCGGACGGTACCATTGCAAGGCGCAAAATCCGCAATGCGAAATTTGCCCGCTGGTCGAGCACTGTCGCGAGGGAAAAAAACGTATGAAAACGTCCCCGAGCAGGCAACCTAAACAGAAGGAAAAAGAAGCCAAGTTGTAAAAAAGAAAGGATTGAACCATAATGAAATGCATATCGGTATATACAAACGACTTTGAAGTGTTCTCGGACATCTACGAGAAAGTGCTGGAAACGCCGCTGCAGGAAAACGAAGAGAAACAAGTGGAAGGCATTACCGTTTCGGAATCCGGAAGCGTGCCGGAAAACTATTTGAACCGCATGAAGCAGCGTCCTGAAGTCGTCGTGATGAAAGTGCGCGACCGTGATATTACGATTTTGCAGCATCGCGACGTATTCGAAATTTTTATCCCGGAAGCGGAAAGTATGGTACACTAAAAACCGAAGCGATTCGGTTTTTTCTTTTTATATTTTTCATATAGAGCAGTCAGGGGTAGGGAGAAGGATGAAGAGCGTAATGGCAATGGGGGAACAAACCGTCGAAGCGGTGCAGGCGCTGCTCGTTCAAGTTGAGCAGGCCGGTGACGCGGAAAATGGGAGGAAGCTTCGGCAACTGCTGACGAAGGCGGAGAGCGGACGGCTCTCGATTGCGTTTTGCGGGCATTTCTCCGCAGGAAAATCAAGTCTGATTAACCGGCTGTGCGGCCATCCGCTGCTGCCGTCCAGTCCGATTCCGACAAGCGCAAATATCGTCAGCATCGTGAATGGGAAAGCGGGTGCGCAGGTCGTTCATCGGCTTGGCGAAGGACAGTACTCGGAAGCGAAGGTGGAGCAGGTGCCGCTGGAGGAGCTGGCCGAGCACTGCCGCAACGGGGAATCAATTGAAACGGTGGAAATCCGTTATCCGATTCCATTTCTTGGCGAGGCCGCTGCGCTTTTGGATACGCCGGGAATCGATTCGACGGACGATGCGCATCAGCTTGCGACGGAATCGGCGCTGCATTTGGCCGATGTCGTATTTTACGTCATGGATTATAACCATGTTCAATCGGAAATCAATTTGTCCTTTACGAAAAAAATGACGGAATGGGGCAAACCGCTTTATTTGATCGTCAACATGGTAGATAAGCACCGGGAACAAGAGCTGCCGTTCGAGAAATACCAGGTCGGTGTTCGCGAGGCTTTCGCGAACTGGCATGTTCGTCCCGACGGCATCCTTTACACTTCGGTGCGGGTGCCGGATCATCCGGCGAGCGAGTGGCACAAGCTCGACTGGCTGCTCGGACGGCTGATCGAGCTGCGTGAGCCGCTTGTGCGGCTAAGCCTGGAGAAGTCGGCCCGCGCTTTGGCTGCGGCGCATGCCGCCAAGATGGCCGAGGCGAATGAGCCGGCCAAGGAAGCGCTGCGCGCGAAGCTTGCCGCCGACGAGGGCACTGAAGCGGCACAGGAAGCTTATTTGCAGGTGAGCGCGGAGCTGGCGCGTCTTGCCGCACTGCCGCAGGAACTGGATCAGGCGGTGCGCAAATCGGTCGCGTCGGTGCTCGACAACGCGAACGTCACCCCGGCTGTGACGCGGGATCTCGCGCACGTCTATTTGGAAAGCCGCCGGCCGGGCTTCAAGGTCGGCTGGTTCGGTTCCGCCGCGAAGACGGCAACGGAAGTGGAGCAGCGGCTGGCCGCGTTCCACAAAGATTTTGCGTCGCAGGTCGAGACGCAGTTGGCGCGGCATGTACAGCAGGCGGTTAAGGCGGGGCTCGAAGGGCAAGGCCTTCCGCAAGCTGCCGTGACGGAAGCGGCGGATAGCATTCGTGGTGAAATTTCGCCGACATGGCTGGCCGCTCAAGTGAACGAAGCTGCTGTGTTCGGGAATGAATATACGCTGAATTATTCGAAGCAAATTGCTGCGGAAGCGAAGTCGCTGTACCGCAAGGAAGCGTTCGCGGCGCTCGACTCCCTGCTTGCGTCGCTGGATGCAGCGCTGGCGCCGCGCCGGGACGCGCTGCGGCGCGAACTCGCGGCCCTCGAGGCGCGGCTTGGCAGCCTGCGCGAGCTCGAGCGGCTCGCGCAGGCCGAGGCCGCCTACGGCACCGCGCTGCAAGCGCAGCTGCCGGCCGCGGTCGCGCCTGCGCTGCCTGCGCCGGAGGCGGCGCCCGCGGCCGCTGCGGCCGGCACTCCCGCGCCCGCAGCGCACGACCTGCGCGAAGCGCTCGCGCGGATCGCGCCGGGCACGGCAAGCGCCGACGACGGCGCGCCGGCGCTTGCCGCGGGCGACCACCGCCGGCGGCTGCGCTCCTCCGCGGCGCGGCTCACCGCCGCTGCGGAGGAGCTCGCAGGCGTCGCCGCGCTGCAGACGATCCGCCGCTCCTTGCGGGAGAAGGCGCAGCGGCTGGAGCACAACCGCTTTACGGTCGCGCTGTTCGGCGCCTTCAGCGCGGGCAAATCTTCATTTGCCAACGCGCTGATCGGCGAGCGGGTGCTTCCCGTATCGCCCAACCCGACGACGGCGGCGATCAACAAAATCATGCCGCCGGAGCCGGAGGCCGGTTGGCCGCACGGCACGGCCAAAGTCAAAATGAAAAGCAGGGAACGTCTTGAGTCCGATGTGCTCTATTCGCTTGAAGTGCTCGGCGCTGCCGCCGGTACGCTGGAGCAAGCCGTCGACGCGATATCGCAGCTGAAAGCGGAGCACGTGCCGGGCAAAGGCAAACCCCATTACGCGTTCCTCAAAGCGGTGGAAAAAGGCTGGGACGCCATGAGTCCGAGTCTGGGACAGGAACTGAAAGTGAGCGCGGAGGAATTTGGCGATTATGCCGCCGATGAGACCCGTTCGTGCTTCGTTGAGCTCATTGAACTGTATTACGCCAATCCGCTTACGGATCAGGGGGTCGTGCTGGTCGATACGCCAGGCGCGGATTCGATCAATGCGCGGCACACCGGCGTCGCCTTCGATTATATCAAGAACGCTGATGCGATCTTGTTCGTTACGTATTACAACCATGCGTTCTCGCATGCGGACAAACAATTTTTGCTGCAGCTGGGGCGGGTAAAAGACAGTTTCGAGCTCGATAAAATGTTTTTTATCGTCAATGCTGCGGACCTGGCCGCTTCGGAAGAGGAACTGGCAGGCGTGGTCGGCCATTTGGAAAGCAACCTGCTGCAGCACGGCATCCGCAATCCGCGTATTTATCCGCTGTCCAGCTACTATGCGCTGGAAGGGAAGATCAGTCACGATCGGCAAACCATGGCACAGTCCGGCATATTGCCATTCGAACGGCAGTTCGTACGCTTTACGTTCGAGGAGCTGCCCCGAATGGCGATCGACGCAGGGCTTTCCGACATTCGCCGAGCGGCGGGCGTACTACGGCATTGGATGGAAGGAGCGAAGGCGGACGCCGACGAGCGGAGCCGCCAGTCGCGCGAGCTTTCGGAGAAGCTGGCGTCGGCCAAAACCGATCTTGCCGCGTTTGAGCCGGAAGCCGACCTGCGGGAGCTTGCCAAAGAAATTCAAGAGCTGCTCTATTATGTGAAGCAGCGGACGGCGTACCGATTCGGAGATTTGTTCAATCTGGCGTTCAATCCTTCCGTCTTCAGGGAAGATACGCGGGATACGAAAATGGTGCTGGTGTCCGCTTGGGAAGATCTTAGGCGGATGATTTCCTTCGATCTGACGCAGGAAGTGCTTGCAACGACGCTGCGAGTCGAGAACAAAATCAACAAGCTGGCGGAGCGTGCCGCCCGGCAGTTAGCCGATGCGATCCGTGATCGCATCCCGTCTTTCGAAGACGCTGGCTTTGAACCGTTCAAGCTGCGAACGCCCGAACTCGAAGGCTCGCTGCCGGCGGAAGACATCGGAGCCAAATGGCTGTCCGGCTTCTTCAAAAATGCGAAGCAGTTTTTTGAAGGGGACGGGAAGCAAAAGCTTCGGACCGAGCTCGAGGCAAGGCTGAACGAGCCGATGACGCGGTTTGCCGAGGAGCAAGCGGCAGCGCTTGGGGCGGCTTATGCGGACCAACTGCGGGATGCATATCGCATGGTTACGGAGCGGATGACGCTGGCGCTGGAGGAACATGCCGAAGGGCTGATCGATGCGCTGGAGATGAAGATTGATCTGAGCGAGCTGGCCCAAAAGCATGATCGTTTGCTGCGATTTATCGAGAATAACGAAGCGTAAGCGGGATGGGAAGGAACGGCGGGGACTGGTGAACCCCGCTTTTTTGTATCAATCTGAAATCGCGGAGCGATATAACATAGTTGCTCCATCGCCAACGATATTCACCCTATCCGGCCACCGTACTTTGGAGCAAGCGCTTGTTCGTATAGTTCCGCTTCGATGAGCAGTATTTCTTTTTTTAGAATCGCAGGCAATTATTTCGCTAGCACGGGATCTTTGTGGACTTTTCGAGTGAAAATACAGTTTTGGCAAGACACGATCGGATCTTCATCGACTGGGTTTCGGTGAGGATCTTTTCTTATTTGGTGAAAGGGTTTACAATCGTAAGATTTCGTACCTTTTTCACGAAAAAGATAGACTCAGCTTCAAAAATGTGACGATTTGATGGAATTTTAAGTATTAAAGAAGATTATGGAATTTCCACTTGTTGCCGGTCCCGGAAGGGGATGCTACACTTCAAAGCATAGCTGAAACGCTTTCGCGGCGGCTCGACCCGCTTCGAAAGCCATTTTTGCTTTTACGGCCTGCGAGCGGGTGAATCGGCGGGTCGAGAGCGGGATTGCATACGCCTCGTAAGCGTATGCAACCGTGGAACAAACAACGTTGCATATACAGGAAGGCGGCTCTGTGACGCGTTCAAGACGGCAGAGTCCGGAGAAGGAGGGTCTCCATGAATGTTTTTCGACAGTTAAAGGAGTTTTATTGGCCGGAACGAAGGTTTTTGTTTTTTTCGATTTTTTGTTTGATGACGGCAACGGCGCTCGGGCTCGTATATCCGAACCTGCTTCGCTACTTGATTGACGAAGTCATCACCAAAAATCAGTTTGAGAAAGTTCCGTATTTGGCGCTTGGTGTCGTATGCGTCATGACGGTCAAAGCGTCGTTTCAATTTATGCATGGCGCTTCGAGTTCAAGACTGGGCAACCAAGTTGCCTACAATTTGCGCAACAAACTTTACGAGAAACTGCAATACTTATCCTTTCAATATTATGACCAAGCTCGAACGGGCGACCTGATGTCCCGTTTGACGGCCGATCTGCAGGCGGTGCGAGACTTCATCGGCTTCGGCTTCGTGCAAATTTTGAACGTATTCATGATGTTTACGTTCGGCATCATGATGATGTTCTCGATCAATTGGAAGCTGACGCTGCTCACGATGGTGTTCATGCCGTTTCTGGTGTTCACGGCGATCCGCTTTGAAGGGAAAATTCATCCGGCCTTCCGTTCGATCCGCAAATCGATGAGTTCAATGACGACCGCGGTTCAAGAGAATATCACCGGCGTTCGAACGGTCAAATCGTTTGCCCGCGAGCCGCACGAAATTGAAAAATTTTCGAACCGAAACGAAGATTATCAATCGAATAACGTGACGACGTCCGGCATTTGGGCCCGTTACTTTCCGCTCATGGAGCTGTTCGCCAATATGAGCGTTGTCATGCTCCTTTGCGTCGGAGGTTTGATGGTTATCGGCGGGTCCATTTCACTGGGGTCGCTCGTCGCGTTTTTCAGCTTGATCTGGTACATTATCGGACCGATGTGGGGCATCGGTTTTCATATCAATAACTTCACCCAATCGAAGGCGGCGGGCGAACGGCTGCTGGAGCTTTTGCATCAATATGTTCACGTGAAAAATAAGGACAATGCGCAGGAGCTGAAGCCGGAACAGGTGCAAGGACATGTCCGGTTTGAAAACGTAACGTTCGCTTACACCGAAAAACAGCCGGCCTTGACCAACTTTCAGCTGGATGCGCCAAAAGGCTCGGTCATCGGACTTCTCGGAGGAACGGGATCGGGCAAATCGACGGTCATTCAGCTGCTGCTGCGCGCGTACAACGTCAAGGAAGGGCGCATTACGCTGGACGGGACGGACATTCGTGACGTCACGCTCGACAGCTTGCGGCGTCAGATGGCTATCGTTTTTCAGGAAACGTTCCTGTTCTCGTCGACGATTCGCAACAACATCGCTTACGGCGTAAAAAGCGTATCCATGGAAGAGATCGTCAAAGCGGCTAAACTTGCGAAGGCGCATGATTTTATTATGGAGCTGCCGATGGGCTACGATACGGTTGTCGGCGAAAGGGGTCTCGGTCTCTCGGGCGGTCAGAAACAGCGGATCGCGATTGCGCGTGCGCTGCTCAAAAACCCGAAAATTTTAATTCTCGACGATGCAACGAGCGCCGTCGATATGGAGACGGAACACGAGATTCAGCAGGGCTTCGAGGAAGTCATGGCGGGCCGAACGACGTTCATCATCGCACACCGGATTTCCTCCTTGAAACATGCCGATGAAATCATCGTTCTTGACGAAGGCACAATCGTTCAGCGGGGAACGCACGCGGAATTAATGAAGCAGGAAGGCCCGTACCTGGAAACGTACAAAATTCAGTTCGCGGATCAGCCGGACGAAACCGGTTCCGCGGAATCCGGAGACGCGATTGCAAGGCGTCATCCGTCGAGCCGCCGAATGGATGAGGAAATCGTTCAAGCGGCCGAGGAAATCGCAGTCACATCGCAAGCGAAGGTCAGGGGGTTAGTACATTGAGCGCGCAAAAAGAAAAACATGCCGGCGATCGGCAGTCCGATAAGGAACTGCAATCCCGGTTCGTCTACCAGGACGACGAGGAGCTTGACAAAGGATTCGATATGGTTCAGGTCCAACGGCTTAGCCATTATATGAAGCCTTATGCCAAGCAGATCATCCCGATCATCCTGATTATGATGGTCGTCGGCGCGATGACAAAGCTGCTGAATCCGCTGCTGATCGCTTATGCGATCGACCATGCGCTGAAGAACGGAGATCGGAACGGGCTGCTATTGTGCGTCGGCGCGATGTTGACGCTGTATATTATTCAATGGGCGGCCAATACGTACCGGATCCGTTATACGAATATGATCGGTCAGCGCGTTATTTACGATTTGCGGCACGATTTGTTCAGCCACATCCAGCGTCTGTCGTTCCGTTTCTTCGACAAGCGCCCGGCAGGATCGATCCTGGTCCGCGTCACGAACTACGTCAACTCGCTGCAAGATTTGTTTACGAACGGGGTCGTCAACCTGATGATCGACTGCGTGCAGCTTGCGGGAATTATCGTAATATTGCTGTTGTACAATTGGAAGCTGGGACTCGCGATCATCGTAACCGTTCCAATCATGTTCGTCATTTCCACGAAGCTGCGGGTGAAAATTCGCCGCGCCTGGCAAGTGGTGCAAATTCGGACGGCGCGCATCAACTCGCACCTGAACGAATGCATCCAGGGCATCAAGGTGACGCAGGCGTTCACACAAGAAAAGGAAAACATCGCATTTTTCGACGAAATGAACAAAGACAACCACTACCACTGGAACCGCGCTTCTACATTAAACCAATCGTTTGGGCCGATTATCGAAGTGACGGGAGCGGTCGGCTACTGTATTTTGTTTTGGTTCGGAGCGCATTTGATTCAATCGGGAGAAATATCGATCGGCCTTCTTGTTGCGTTTGCGACCTATATCGGTCATTTCTGGGAACCGATCAACCGGCTCGGCCAAATGTATTCGCAAATGCTGATCGCCATGGCTTCGTCGGAGCGGATTTTCGAATTCATCGATGAAAAGCCGAACGTAGGAGAAAAGGAGCAGGCAATCGATTTGCCGAATATTCGCGGCGATATCGAATTCAAGCAGGTGGAGTTCGAATACGAGCCAGGCAGGCATGCGCTGAACAAAATTGATTTGAGCGTGAAAGCCGGTCAATCGATCGCGCTGGTCGGCCATACAGGATCAGGCAAAAGCACGATCATCAATTTACTGTGCCGGTTCTACGATGTGACGGGCGGCAGCATTTCGATCGATGGCCACGATATTCGGGATGTGACGATTTCCAGCCTTCGTTCGCAGGTCGGCATCGTGCTGCAGGATACATTCATTTTCTCTGGAACGATTCGCGATAATATCCGGTTCGGAAGGCTCGACGCGACGGATGAGGAGATTGAAGCGGCGGCCAAAGCGGCTCGCGCCCATGATTTTATCGTCAATTTGCCCCAAGGCTACGATACCGAAGTGCAGGAGCGGGGCAATGTGCTGTCCATGGGGCAGCGGCAGCTGCTATCGTTTGCGCGGGCGCTGCTCGCCGATCCCCGCATCCTTATTTTGGACGAAGCGACGGCGAGCATCGATACCGAGACCGAGCTGAAAATTCAGGAAGCGCTGAAAACGCTGCTGGCCGGACGCACTTCATTCATCATTGCGCACCGGCTGTCGACCATTCGTCACGCGGATCACATTCTGGTTCTTGACCACGGTCATATTATGGAGCAGGGAAATCATCAGGAACTGCTGGATCACAAAGGAATTTACCACGGTCTGATTCAGGCGCAGTACCGTTTTCTAAAAGAAACGGGCTAACGAGAAGTGAACGCCTCCTTTGGTTCGCGAATGCGAAACGGAGGAGGTTTTTTAGTGCTCCGATTTAACTTTTTACGTTCCGCCCGCGCTGAGCACAAAGGTCACTTTAAAAAGTTAAATCTTCGCTGCAACCGTGTTCCGTCCGTTGAACTTCTCGTATAACGTTTTCTTATTTTTTAAAAGTGATATCGTCCCGAACCCCACATATACATGAAAAGGTATGGCGGTGCCGCGATGCCCCAAGGGCATACGGTGGAAACCAAAACATCCATAAGCTGGGAGGAAAAGGACATTGAAGGATGGCGGACGCGCTGGAATAAAAACGCAAGGTGTCATTCAATGGCTGTTAGCCTTTACCGTGATTGTGGCGGTCTTGGTTTCGGGGCGTTTGTTCGTAAAGGCGCAGGTAACGACGAGGTATGATGTGTTTTTGGACGATCAGCTGCTTGGCACGGTAAGCGACCCGGAGCTCGTGAAGCGGTGGAAAATTTCGAAATACGCGGAATATTCCCTGCAGTACGACGGATCCCGAGTGACTTCTAACTTGGAGGAACTGCGTTTTGTAGACAATACGGCTTTTCAAGGCGCATTGGACAACGATGCGGTTCTTGCCGAATTGAATAACAAAATTATGATTGCGGTTTTCGCGGCGGAAATCCGTATTGACGGAAATACGGTAGGCGTTGTGAAGGATACCGAAGACGCGGCCTCGCTGCTCGAACGCGTCAAAGTGCCTTATATGGAGAAAAGGAAAGAAGCTTCCACGTTGTCGGCGGCCAGTGCAAACGTTGTCAATGCAGAAATGACGACGGCCTATGGGTTCGTACAGGACGTACAAGTGGCCGAGACCGTCACTGCGCCGGGAAAAATCGAATCGGCCGAAACGGTGCTGAACCGAATCATAACCGGAGATGTAAAGCCGGTCGAATATAAGGTGGAAAAGGGCGACTGCATTTCTATTATCGCGCAAAAATTCGGCATTGCCCCGCAAGTGATTTACGACAATAACCCGTCGATCAAAAACGATTTGATCAAAATCGGCGAAACGCTCAATTTAACCGTGTTGCAGCCGCTGCTTGCGGTAAAGACGGTAGAGACGCGAACGGAGGAAGTTAAAGTTCCGAGCGGCATCGTTTACGAGAAAGACAGCGAGCTAAAGTCCGGCGTGATCCAAATCAAATCGCAAGGCAAGCCGGGCCTCAAGAAGGTCACTTATGAAACGGTCAAGGTGAACGGACAAACGGAAGAAATGAACACGCTGAACGAAACGATGCTTGAAGAGCCGGTGCAGACGGTCGTCCGCCAAGGGACGAAAGTCATTCCGGGCGTAGGCACCGGAACGTTCGCGTCACCGGTTCTAAGAGCCAAAATCACGAGCGAATTCGGCTTGCGTTGGGGGACGAACCACAATGGGACAGACCTCGTTTCGGAGCAGCGCGCGATCCTGGCGTCCGATCACGGCAAGGTCGTCTTTGCCGGCGTCAAGTCCGGTTACGGCAACTGTATTATTATCGATCACCAGAACGGCTTTGAGACGTTGTACGGCCATTTAAGCAAGCTCGACGTGAGAAAGGGCGAGACGGTCAGCAAAGGCGAAAAAATCGGAACGATGGGCAGCACCGGCAATGCGACCGGCGTCCATTTGCATTTCGAAATCATCAAAAGCGGGGAGCAGCAAAATCCGATGAAATACGTACGGCTGTAAACCGATATACATACAGACCCCGGCAGACAACGTCCGCCGGGGCTTCTCCATGTGCGCCGTTGATTTGCAAAAAGCGCGACAAACCGCTACTCTAAAAAGTGAACTTGTCCATACGTGCAAATTTCGGAAGATCGGACGAATACTTTACGACGGGCTCTTGGAGTGCAGGGGGAAATGACATGTTTTCGACAAAAGGGTTATGGCGTGTCGTCGGCATTACCGCGTTGCTGTCCACGTTATTATGCGTGTTGGGCTTCGTTTATGCAATCAACCAGATCATGTTTCCGAAGCCGGTCGCTACAGAAGCGCCGGCCCCGCAAACGCCGGAAGAACATCGGGGAGAGGACGCATGGGCAGCCAAAGATCGTATCCGGATCGTAGCTTTGGGCGATTCGTTAACGGCAGGAACCGGCGATTTAACGGGCAAAGGCTATATCGGGCAGCTTCGGGATAAGCTTGAAAAACAGCTGGGAAAGCCGGTGTTCGTGTACAACAATTTCGCCATTCCCGGATTCCGTACGGCAGACTTGCTGAAGGACTGGGAAGCGAAGAAAGACATTGCGAAATCGATCGGGGAAGCCGACCTCGTGCTCATTACGATCGGCGGCAACGACCTGTTCGAAGGCGGCGCCGATTTATTCGGCTCCCAGAACGGCGAAGGTTTTAATCCCGCCGCGGCTGCGACGCGAATCCCGGAAGCGGCAAAGCGGCTCGAGCAAATATTCGACCGCGTATCCAAAGCGAATCCGAAAGCGAAGATCCTGTATGTCGGGCTGTACCATCCGTTTCTGGATTTGGATGCGAACCGTGCCGGCGGGCCGATCGTACAGCGGTGGAATATGGCGGCATTCGAGCTTGCGAACAAATATCCGAACATTACGGTGGTGCCGACATATGATTTGTTCGAACTGAACTTGAACAAATATTTGTACAGCGATCATTTTCATCCGAATCAATACGGATATGAACGAATGGCGCAGCGGATCGCCGATGTACTGCAATAAATGCCGTCGCATGAATAGGTGTAAGGGGGACTGGAATCGTGGGACAAGCGGCCGCAAAAGGGAGAGACGCGGAGATCGTTTTATCGGTGCAAAACGTAAAGAAACAAATCGGCAAACGGCTCATCATTAAAGGCATTTCATTCGACGTAAAAGCCGGTGAAATCTTCGGGTTTCTCGGGCCGAACGGCTCTGGCAAGACGACGACGATCCGCATGCTCGTCGATCTGATCCGTCCGACCGAAGGATCGATTGCCATCTGCGGCTATGACGTGCAGAAGGAGCACGATGAAGCGCTTCAATACGTGGGCTGCATCGTCGAAAATCCGGAATTGTACCCGTACTTGAGCGGGTGGGAAAATCTTGAGCATTTTGCCCGGATGCTGCCGGGGATTACCGAAGAGCGCATACACGAAGTGGTCGAGATCGTAGGGATGGATCATCGCATACACGATAAAGTCAAGACGTATTCGCTCGGCATGCGGCAGCGGCTCGGCATCGCCCAAGCGCTGCTGAACGACCCGAAGCTGCTCATACTGGACGAGCCGACCAACGGACTGGACCCGCAGGGCATTAAGGAATTGCGCGAATTTATACGACGGCTGGCCGAACAAGGACTCAGTTTGTTCGTCTCCAGCCATCTGCTCAGCGAAATTCAGCAAATGTGCGACCGGGTGGCGATTATTAGTCATGGCGAAGTGATCCGCGTAGGGGAAGTATCGGCGTTGATCGACGAATCCGTCAGTACCGTCGTCTGGCGTGTGCTGCCTGCAGAGCCCGCGCTTTCGATCCTGCATGCGGAGGAGGATGTTAAAGTGCTGTCGCTGGGCGAGACGGAGCAGGCGAATACGGGAGAAGCACGGCCGGGGGAGCTTGCCGCGGACCGTATCGTTACCGAGATGAATCCGGAACGGATTCCGGCGCTGTCAGGCCGGATGGTCGATTGCGGCGTGCAATTGTATGGGATCGAGCTGAAACACCCGACCTTGGAGGACTTATTTTTGAAGCTGACGGAGGGTGAGCGCATTGGTTAGTCTGTACCCGCTCGTCAAGAACGAATGCATCAAACTCGTGAAAAAACGCCGGCTGCTCGTCGTTCTGCTCATCCTTGCCGCAATTATTCCGATGTTTACGTATGCGCAGATGAAAGTGACGCAAAACAATCAGAAGCAGTTCGGGACAACCGATTGGCGCGCGGAGCAGCGGCAGAAAATTGTCGATTATACGCGAAGTATCGGCAGCAACCGCATGCCGGAGGAGTGGAAGCAATGGCGGCGGGTGGAAGTGAAGCTCGCGCAGTACTATTTGGATAAAGATGTGAATCCGGCTTCACCGAACGGGGTAACCTTTACAAGAGAGTTTGTGAAAAACGCGGTCGGTCTTTTTATCCCGCTCATGGTTATGGTCGTAGCATCCGATCTCGTATCCGGCGAGCATACGTCGGGGACGATCAAGCTGCTGCTGACAAGGCCTGTCCGGCGATGGAAGGTGCTGCTGAGCAAACTGATTACGATCATGCTGTTTGTTTCTTTCATCGTTCTGGCAACCGGCCTGCTATGCTATCTCATCTCGGGGATTGTGTTCGGTTATGGCGGATGGGATATGCCCGTATTTTTCGGATTCCAGGTAAGCGGAACGGAAGTCGATTTTTCGAACGTTCGCCCAGTGGCACAGTGGCTTTATTTAATAATGGAATTGGGACTCGTCTGGTATGCGGCCCTGATCGTCGGCGTCATGACGCTCATGTTCTCAGTGCTTGTTCGAAGCACGGCGGCCGGGATGGGGATCATGCTCGCGGTGCTCATTTCGGGCTCGATCTTAACCAATATGGTCTCTTCCTGGGAGACGGCTAAATATTTATTTATGGTCAATTTGAAGCTGACCGATTATTTGACCGGGGCGCTTCCGCCGATCAAAGGCATGAATTTGCCGTTCTCCCTGGCTGTGCTGACCGTGTGGGGAATCGTTTCGGTATTGATCTCTTTTACCGTGTTTACGAAAAAAGATGTGTTGAACTAATCCGTTCAAATGTTATAATGCATTTTAGCTGAATGGATGACTTACGCGTTTAGGGAGGCTGCAATTTTGGCGGAACAACTCGATATTTTTGGTAATACGATAGCGGCGCCGCAGGATTATGGCGCAGACGATATACAAGTACTGGAAGGGCTCGTGGCGGTCCGCAAACGGCCGGGGATGTACATAGGCAGCACGAGCGCTTCAGGGCTTCATCATCTTGTGTGGGAAATTGTAGACAACGCCGTTGATGAGCATTTGGCCAAATTTTGCTCGCAAATCGACGTCACGATACACAAAGACCAATCGATCACGGTGTACGATAATGGCCGCGGTATTCCTACGGGCATGCATAAAACCGGCATCCCGACGCCGCAGGTCGTCTTTACGATTTTGCATGCGGGAGGCAAGTTCGGCGGCGGAGGGTACAAAAAATCCGGCGGTCTGCATGGCGTCGGCGCATCCGTCACGAACGCGCTGTCGGAATGGCTGGAAGTGGACATATACCGCGAAGGTAAAATTCACCGCCAACGCTTCGAGTATTGGGTCGACGAGCAGGGAAAAGAGCATGTCGGCGAACCGGTGACGGGGCTTGAAGTAACAGGCACGACGCGCAAAACCGGTACGAAAGTAACGTTTAAGCCCGACAAGCGGGTATTTCAAAGCGGAACGACGATTAATTTCGATACCCTGTACGAACGTCTGCAGGAAATCGCTTTTTTGAACTCCGGTCTGAAAGTGACGCTCACCGACGAGCGTGCTGACAAGAAAGAGGAGTTTCAATACGAGGGCGGCGCGAGCCAGTTCGTTCAATTTTTGAACGAGGACAAGGCGGTTTTACACGACGTCATTCATTTTGTCGCTGAGAAGGACGAGATCGAGGTCGAAGTGGCGCTGCAGTATAACGACGGTTATACCGAAACGCTCGTTTCGTTCGTCAACTCCATTCCGACGCGCGGAGGCGGGACGCACGAAACCGGCTTCAAGACGGCTTACACGCGCGTCATGAACGAGTATGCGCGCAAGAGCGGCATGCTCAAGGAAAAGGAGAAAAACCTCGACGGCCAAGATTTGCGCGAAGGCATGATGGCGGTCATCAACATCAAGATGGGCGAAGTCGAATTCGTCGGCCAGACGAAAGATCAGCTCGGGAGCGCTTCGGCCCGCAGCGCGGTGGATTCCGTCGTGTCCGATAAGATGGCCGTGTTCCTCGAAGAGAACCCGCAAGTGGCTCAGCTGGTCATGAAGAAAGCGATCCAGTCGGCCAAAGCCCGCGAAGCGGCGCGCAAAGCGCGGGAAGAAGTGCGCAGCGGCAAGAAAGGAAAGAGCGAGAGCTCGAACCTCGGCGGCAAGCTGACGCCGGCGCAGTCGAAGGACTACACGCGCAACGAGCTGTTCATCGTGGAAGGGGATTCGGCCGGCGGCTCCGCCAAGCAAGGGCGCGATTCTAGGCATCAGGCGATTTTGCCGCTGAAGGGCAAGCCGATGAATCCGGAGAAGGCCAAGCTGCTCGACATCATGAAAAATGACGAGTACAAGGCGATCATCGCCGCAATCGGAGCGGGGGTCGGACCGGAGTTTGACGAATCGGAGAGCAATTATGCGAAAATTATTATTATGACCGACGCCGACACCGACGGTGCCCACATTCAGGTGCTGCTGCTGACGTTTTTCTACCGGTACATGAAGCCGCTCATCGATGCGGGCAAAGTATATATCGCTCAGCCGCCGCTGTTTAAAGTGACGAAGAAGGCAGGCAAGAACAGCTCGATTCGATACGCCTGGACCGACGAGCAGCTGAATGCCTTAACCAAAGAACTCGGCAAGAACATCGAGCTTCAGCGGTACAAAGGTCTCGGCGAAATGAATCCGGATCAGTTGTGGGAAACGACGATGGATCCGGCTACGCGCACCTTGCTGAAGGTGCAAATCGAGGATGCGGCGAAAGCCGAGCGCCGCGTGTCCACGCTGATGGGAGACAAAGTGGATCCGCGCAAGCGCTGGATCATCGAGAATGTGGACTTCACCGAATACGAAGAATAACGGGGGGCCTTACGCTTGAGTATACCAGAAAAATTTTTGCCGGCCTTTCTCGAAGAGGTTGTCGGAGACCGATTCGGCCGGTATTCCAAATATATTATTCAAGACCGCGCGATCCCGGATGTTCGCGACGGATTAAAGCCCGTACAACGGCGTATTTTGTACGCCATGTACGACTCCGGCAACACGCCGGACAAGCCGTACCGCAAATCGGCCAAAACCGTCGGGGACGTCATGGGCAACTACCATCCTCACGGCGATGCTTCCATCTATGACGGCATGGTGCGGATGGCGCAGCCGTGGAAAATGGGCCATGTGCTGATCGACGGTCACGGCAACTGGGGTTCGCTCGACGACGACCCTGCGGCGGCGATGCGTTATACGGAAGCGCGGCTGTCTGAGATTGCGATGGAGCTGCTGCGGGATATCGAGAAGCGCACCGTGCAGTTCAAAGATAACTTCGACAATTCGACGAAGGAGCCGGTCGTGCTTCCGTCCCGTTTTCCGAACCTGCTCGTCAACGGCGTCAGCGGCATTTCTTCCGGTTTTGCGACAGAGATTCCGCCGCATAGCTTGCGCGAGGTCATCGATGCGTGCATTGCCTTCATCGACCGTCCCGAGTCGACGCTGGAGGACTTGATGGGCATCGTCCGCGGACCGGATTTTCCGACCGGCGGCATCATTATGGGCTCGGAGGGCATCCGCGAGGCTTACCGTACAGGGCGCGGCCGCATTTATTTGCGGGGGCGTACGGCGATCGAAGATATGCGCGGCGGACGTCAACAGATCGTCATTACCGAAATCCCGTATCAGGTCGTCAAATCGCGACTTGTGACGGCAATGGAAAACATTCGCCTGGAGAAAAAAATCGAAGGCATTACCGAAGTGCGCGACGAGAGCGGACGCGAAGGGCTGCGGATCGTCGTTGAATTGAAGAAGGAGGCGGACGCGCAAGGGATATTGGCGTATTTGCTCAAAAAGACCGACCTCCAGGTCGCATATAATTTCAACATGGTTGCCATCGTGAACAAGACGCCGAAGCAGCTAGGACTGATCGAGATGCTCGGGGCGTATATCGCGCATCAGAAAGAAGTGGTCACACACCGCTCCCAGTACGAGCTGGAAAAAGCGCTTGACCGCGCTCACGTGCTGGAAGGCTTGGTGAAGGCGCTCAACATTCTAGACGAAGTTATCGCAACGATCAAGGCTTCCAAAAACCGTCAGGACGCGCAGAACAACTTGGTCGAGAAATTCGGATTTACCGAACGGCAGGCCGATGCGATCTTGACGCTTCAATTGTACCGCTTGACCAATCTGGAAATTCATTCGCTCGAGAAAGAGCTGAAGGAAGTTCAAAAGACGGTGTCGTATCTTCAAGGTATATTGGGAAGCGAGAAAAAGCTGCTCGCCGTCATCAAAGAGGAGATCTCCCAAATTCGCGAAAAATACGGCATTAACCGCCGTTCCGATATTCAGGATGAGGTAGAAGAGCTGAAGGTCAATCTGGAAGTGATGGTTACCGCTGAGGATGTATTCGTTACGCTGTCGAACGACGGGTACATCAAACGTACAGGCAAGTTGTCCTTCATCCGTTCCGGCGGCGAGATTGATAAAACGGGGCTCAAGGAAGGCGACTACCTGCGTCACTTGTTCGATGTCAATACGCTCGAGAATTTGCTTATTTTCACGCAAAAAGGACAGTACTTCCTGCTGCCCGTGCATCAGATTCCGGAGTATAAGTGGAAAGACAACGGTACGGCAATCGTCAACGTCATTCCGATTCCGAAAGACGACCGGATCGTCGATGTCATCCCCGTTAAAGATTTCGAGGAGGCGGGCAAATCGCTTGTATTCGTAACCCGCAAAGGTCAAGTGAAGCGCACCGAATTGAAGGAGTATGCAACGAACCGTTCGATCGGTATCGTCGCCTGCAAAGTAGCCGAGCAGGATGCCGTGCTGAACGTGCTGCTGAGCACCGGTGGCAAAGATTTGCTGCTGGTGACCAAGCAGGGCATGTCGATCCGCTTCAAGGAAGACGAAGTCAACCCGATGGGACGTGCCGCTGGAGGCGTCCGCGGGATCCAATTGAAAGACGACGACGAAGTCGTCGCGGCCGATTGGATCGACGGCGATGAAGGGGAAGTCGTCGTGATCTCCGATCACGGCTACGCCAAGCGATCGCTAGTGGTCGACTACCCTGTGCAAGGGCGCGGCGGCAAAGGCATCATTACGTTTGAGTTCAAAGAAGGCAAACGGGTGAAGCCGAACGGCACCAAGCTTGTGCGTGCGTATGCGGTGAAAGAGCCGTTCGATATTGCGGCAGTGCTCAGTACCGGAGAGCGGGTTACGTTCTCGACCGAGCAGACGCCGATAGACGATCGCAAGTCGACGGGGAAACAAGTGGTTTCCCTCAACAAAAACGAGAGTGTCATCGATTTGATGAAGTTCGTTTAATCATAGCTGGAGTAGTTCGTTTCCAGCTTCTCCATAAGCCCGAGCAGCATTTCAAGAACGGCCCATACCGGCATCGAATCGTCCAACTTTTCGAGCCAGTTTGGGTCGTTTATAATTCCTTTTTGAAGCGCCAGCTCGCCGATTTTCATTTTCCATTCATCCATAAGCTGTCTCTCCTTTGCCGATTCACGATATGACAAGCTCCGCCGCTAGGCGACGATCATGGTTGCAATATATGTTGAAGCTCGTCAAAAGGTACATCATTTTATCGCTTCATGTCCTAAAATATTCATGCTATTAACCTTTTATTGCGCTTGCAAGAATGCTATAATAAGGGAAAACATTGGATATTTCACGGGAGTGGTGCTATGATTACCCAGGAATTTGCCAAGCTATGGTGGAAATTGTCCAAGGATTTGCGCACGCACATGGAGACCGAGCTTGCGCCAACGCTTACGGAAGGTCAGTTGAAAGTACTGGAGCTTCTTATGTACTCCGGCAAAGAGAAGATGAAGCCTTCGGATTTCATTGATCATTTGGATACGACGCCTGCCGCTATCACGACGCTGCTGGACCGGATGGAGAAGAGCGAGCTGATCGCAAGGGAACGGGACGAGAAAGATCGACGTATCGTTTGGGTGCTGGTGACGGGCAAAGGAAGGCACGAGTGCGAACGCGGGATCGCCATTCGCGAACAGTTTTTGCAATCGTATTTAAGCCGGATTTCATCGCATAATCAACAATTGCTCGTCTATTTGCTGGGAAAAGTAGCGAACGCTTAATGAAATAGGACTATATTCGCGAAATGCGAATATATGTTCTCATGCATAGAAAATTATGGTATGATAAAGAGGCAATAGAATCGGCCCCCAAGGGTGGTTGGCACGTCTCCTGGAAAGGAGGTGTTGCCATGGAAGTCAGGGATGCGTTGACGGTCATGTTCATGTTTGGCATGTTTATCATCGCCTTGCTTTCCTACTTGAAAAAAAAGTAGACCTCCCTTGAGCCCAACAAGCCAGGAGGTCTGCAGCGTTCCTTATGCCGATCGCCTTGAAGGCAATCTATTGTACGGAAACCGCGGATGCGCCAACATCTGCGGTTTCTTCGTTTCGTGAACGTTTGTAATTTCATCATAACATATTTGCACCGTTATTGAAAAGTCGGCGATTGCGTTTTTTCAGGCGAGCGCATAATCTCTAGTCCCACAAAATCCACGGATAGCTTCTAGGCGGAGCGGATGTGAAGCGCAGCTCCTCTTTGGTCACCGGATGGGCGAAGCCGAGCTCCGTAGACCAGAGCGCAATCTGCTGCCCGGGCGTCGCATGCTGCCCCCCATACCGCTGGTCGCCGACAAGCGGACAGCCGATCGTGGCGAATTGCACGCGAATCTGGTGCGGCCGGCCGGTGTGCAGCTCGATCTGCACGCGGGATAAGCCGTCGGCATGACCGGTTACGCTGTAGTCGAGCAGCGCTTCCTTTGCACTCGGTTTGCCGGCCGGCACGACGGAAACGGTGTTCGTCTTCGAATCTTTCAGCAAATAATGCCTCAGACTTCCTTGCGGCTCCTTCAGCTTGCCGTGAACGATCGCCGTATATTTCTTGCGAATTTCGCGTGTACGTACGGCATCCGACAATCGTGAAGCCGCTTTGGACGTTTTGGCGAATACCATGACGCCGCCGACCGGACGATCCAGCCGGTGAACGAGACCGAGGTAGACGTTGCCGGGCTTGTTATGACGTACTTTCAAGTCCGCCTTGATCAGCGACAGCATATCGGGGTCTTGCGAGTCGTCTTCCTGGGTCGGCACATTCGGAGGCTTGACGACGACGATAATGTGATTATCCTCGTACAGGACCGGGATGGAAGGGGAAGCGCCGGCCATATGCTACGCCTCCCAACGCCCCAGAATGCCGCACGGCAGCGACAGCTTGGAAGCGGTGATCGGCAGTCCGATTTCGCCGCAGCTAATCGTTCCGCCGTACTTGCGGCCTATGGACAAGGAAAGTATGTTTTTCAAAACGGTAGCCGATATACCCGTTGTATAAGAGTTGATCAGGAAAAACAACGGCTTGTCCGTCAGTATTTCCATGCACGACTCGACGAACGGATACAAATTCGTTTCCAGCTTCCATGTTTCTCCGTTCGGACCGCGTCCGTACGACGGCGGGTCCATAATAATCGCATCGTATTTGCTGCCGCGGCGCTGCTCGCGCTGCACGAACTTGAATACGTCATCGGTAATGAACCGGACCGGACGATCGCCAAGGGCGGAAAGCTGCAAGTTTTCCTTGGCCCAAGTGACTACGCCTTTGGATGCATCGACGTGACACACTTCAGCGCCGGCCGAAGCGCAGGCTACGGATGCGCCACCGGTGTACGCGAATAAGTTCAGAACCCGAATCGGCCTGCCGGCACTGCGGATTTTGTCGATCATCCAACTCCAGTTCACGGCCTGTTCCGGGAACAGGCCCGTGTGCTTGAAACTCGTCGGCTTAATATGAAACGATAAACCTTTATAGGAGATCGTCCATCGTTCCGGGATTTCCTTCTTATATTCCCAGCTGCCGCCGCCGCTGGAGCTGCGGTGGTAATGTGCATCCGCTTCGCGCCAGTCGCCGGTTTCTTTCAGCAGCGGCCAAATGATTTGCGGATCGGGGCGTCTCAGCACGATGCTGCCCCATCGTTCCAGTTTTTCGCCGCCTCCGGTATCAATCAGCTCGTAATCTTTCCAATCCTGTGCTGCAAACATAAATAGGGACCATCCTTTGTCGGTAAATGTTTCTTGGTTCTTAAACATTCTACACGATTTGACGATCGGATACCACAAATCGGCTGATACGTGAAAACAGAGGCAGACGGATGTTAAAAAAAATATAGTCTACACAATTTGGTAAAAAAGGGATAAAGTTATAAAGCCGGCCGGCAGAAGTGTCTAATATTCATTTATTATTTAGAGATCCATCCTGAGGAGCGAATGTTCATGTCGCATTCATCATTTGTTTTTCCCCGATGCAGGCCGGAAACCGTCGGTATTTTGCCGTCCTCCGTTTCGGCATTTTTGAAAGAAGCGGATTCCAGGCAAATCGGTCTGCACTGCTTTATGCTGCTTCGATACGGACAAGTGGTTGCCGAAGCGCAATGGGCTCCCTATGATTCGGAGATTCCGCGTATGCTGTTCTCCTTGAGCAAAAGCTTTGTTTCAACGGCAGTAGGCTTTGCTGTGGACGAAGGACTGCTGGCTGTCGACGACTTGGTACTATCTATATTGGGAGAACGGAGCACGGAGAGCGACGATCGATTACGCTTACTACGCGTAGAACATCTGCTAACGATGTCGACCGGACAAACGAATATGGCGGTTCGCCGATGCTGGAACAGCCGGACTCGGGAAAAAGGGAACTGGGTGCAAGATTTTTTGGATGTGCCGATCGAGCATGAACCGGGAACTCATTTTGCGTATAACAGCTGCGCTAGTTATTTGCTTTCGGCCATCGTTCAAGAAGTGACGGGCTTACACTTGCTTGATTACTTGGCGCCAAGGTTGTTCGAACCGCTTGGGATCGAGGGAGCGAAGTGGGAGTCTTGTCCTGACGGCATTCATCTTGGAGGCTCCGGACTTTGGTTGAAGACGGAACACTTAGCCCGTTTTGGGCAACTGTATCTTCAGAAAGGCCGGTGGAACGGCAAGCAGCTGCTGTCTGAAGGCTGGATTCGCGAAGCGACGTCGTTGCATATTTCAACGGGGAGAAAAAAACGGGACTACCAGGGATATGGCTATCACTTTTGGCCGTGCCGGCATGGAGCTTTCAGGGCTGACGGGGCCCAAGGGCAACTTTGCATCGTAATGCCGGACCAGGAAGCGGTCATTGCCGTAACGGCCGGGGTCAAGGAGATTCAAGAGGTGCTTGACCTGATATGGGAGCATCTGCTGCCCGGTATGCAGGATAACCCGCTGCCTCATGATGATGCACATTTTAGCGAATTGACAAGCAGAATGGATTCCATAGCCTACGCTCCTTTGGACTCGAACCGACCGGTAACTTCTGCGGCAGAACGGGTATCCGGCTACCGGTACGATTTTTCCGCTAATGAGCTGCACCTTTATGCCGCCTCGATCCGGTTTGCGGGGGATACATGCGAGATGACCTTGTGGAATCCCCAAGGGGAGCATTTCGTCAGCTGCGGGATCGGTTATTGGGCGAGCGGCAGCATGGAACTGCGAGACCATTCGTTCGCCGTTGCCGCGAGCGGGATGTGGAGTGCCGCCGACATCTTTGAGATGGAGTGGCGGTTTATCGAGACGCCATACACGCTCAAGATAAAATGTACATTTACCGATGATCTGGTGGATGTTCAAGTGACGGAAGCGATTAAATCGGACATACCTATCCGATTGCAAGGAAGAAGGATATAACATTTTTCGGAATGACGGAGGGTTGGAGATGCAAATTCTTTTCATTCGACACGGGCAATCGGAAGCGGACGTATTGAATGTGCATGAAGGAAGAGCGGATTTCCCGCTGACCGAACTCGGCCGCAAACAAGCGGCTTTGCTGGCGGAGAGAGTACTTAGCGAATTCCCGCCACAATTGATTTGGGCCAGTACGCTGAGAAGAGCAAGCGAAACGGCTGCCATCGTTGCGGATAAGGTGAAATGTCCGGTTCAGTATGAAGACGATTTAATGGAGCTAAACAATGGCATTTTGGCAGGTCTGTCTTTCGAAGAAGCAAAGAAGTATCCCTTGCCTCGAAAGTTAAAACTTCACGAACGGATCGAGAACGGGGAATCGGCCATCGAGTTTCGCATGAGGATCGAAGCCGTATTTTCTAAAATTGTCAGTTCCGCCAATCATGAACGCATTGCCATCGTATCTCATGGAGGGTGATCAACTGCCTGCTCCGCTCCTTTTTTAAAATGCCGGTTAATAAGGATTTTTATTTTAACAACGGAGACACGGCCATTCACTTGGTGGAAATGAAGCCAAACGAGCGAAGAGTCCATTTCCTGAACAATACTTCTCATATGGACGCGTTACGATAAAGCGACGGCGGTATCATATAAAATGCGAAAGGGGCGGCCTCCATGGCCCGCCCCTAATGAACATATGTGCTCGCACTCCGTATCCGAAACGGCAGAGTCGATCAACGACATATTACTTCTTCGACAGCTCGATTTTCTCGATAAGTCCCGGCAACTCGTCATTCATGAATTTGTTGTAGTGCTCGTTGACCAAACCCTGAACAATTTCATCCTTCGCTTCTTCGATGTGAAGGGTCCTCAACGATTCGACGCGAATGACGTGATAACCGAACTCGGTTTCTACCGGTTTGCTGATTTCATTCAGTTTAAGCTGCTTTACCGCATTTTTGAACGGTTCCACCCAATCTCTGACCATCGCATCCTCATAAAGCCCCCCGTTATCCTTGGAGCCCGGGTCTTCGGAAAACTGCTTTGCCAGCTGCGCAAAATCTTCGCCTTTATCCAGTCTCGCCTTTAAATCTTGAGCGAGCTTGAGCGTATCTTCCTTGGAGCGCTGGTTGCCGTTCGGATCGGAGAAGCCGATCAAGATGTGGCGGACCGATGCGGACAGCAGCTCCAGATGGGTTGCTTGATCGACGTATACATTCCGGATCTCCAAATCCGTTATCCCTGAAGTCAGCACTTGATTGCCTCCGACATACAGCCGGACGAAGCCGCGCAGGTCTTCCACGGTAAATCCTTCCTTCGCGAGGAGCGACGACAGATCGTCGCTGCCGCGCGTCAGCAGAAGGTATTGTTTGATTTGCTCCAACTGCTTGTCCGTCTCTTTCGTTACCGCGTCTTTCATCTCGTCGGTCAATCGGCTGTCCAGAATGCGGTAGCCGATCAGATGCCGCAGCGCCATGTCCATGAACCGTTGATCCTGCGTATTTCCAACAACCGAAGATTGGACAAAGCGGTTCAGCTTGATATACGTATCCAGCTCCTCTTGCGTGACTTGCCCGCCTTGATAAGCGGCTACGATCGCATTCGGTTTCTTGCCTACCCAGATTGTTTCGGTATCGGCATCATAGCCGACTTCCTTGCCGAGCGCCTCGCTGACGAAGCGAAGCGGAACGTACGTCGTTCCGTTGTAGATGAATCCGGCCCCTTGTTCTTCTGTCGGTTTTTTCTCCACGCCGTCGAACATATATTTCAGATTTTGGAAATATACTTCAATCTGTGTCCCGCTCGCAAAGGCGATCGACCCTGTCATCATTACGCCCAGCGATAAACCGAGTACAAGCCCTTTCACTTTATCGTTCATTGTATTCTTTGTTCCTCTCTTCCTGCACTTTGGTTATGTGTTCTCATCCTCATCCGGTTGACCGGCGAATGACGCATGCTACAATCAATTCTCCGTGGACAGGTAAAATCCTGCTTTTTCCATAAAATGTATTTACGAAATTCGACGTGATCAGTCAAAAGAAGACATGTGAAAAATGCATGCGGCAGAGAGGAATTTAAAGCGCGATGTAGTATTTCTGTTATATAGGCTCAAAAATCAAACAAAGAGGGGATGAATCGGTCGTGAACAGCTTAATCCCCGGCCCGGAGGACTTGTTTTTGTTCCATGAGGGCAATTTGTTCCAGAGCTACCGTATGCTCGGCGCACATCCGGCCGACATCGGCGGAGTAGCGGGCGTTCGTTTCGCCGTATGGGCGCCGCACGCCAGTCAGGTCCGGGTGGTGGGCGATTTTAACTGCTGGGACGGAACGGCGCACCCGATGCAGAAGATTAGTACATGGGGGGTATGGTTTCTTTTCGTGCCCGGGGTGCGCGAAGGGGAGTACTACAAGTACGAAATCGTCACCGCCTCCGGCACGTTGCTGTACAAAGCCGATCCATATGCGTTCTGGTCGGAGCTGAAGCCGGGGACGGCATCCCGGGTCGTTTCGCTGGAAGGCTACGAATGGACGGATCAGGCATGGCAAGCGCAAAAAAGAGGCCGCTCGGTTTATCGCTCGCCGATGAACATTTATGAGGTGCATCTGGGGACGTGGAAGAAGAAGTCGGACGGAAGCTGCCGAACCTACCGGGAACTGGCCGTGGAGCTTGTCGCCTACGTGAAGGAAATGGGCTACACGCACATCGAGCTGCTGCCTTTGGCTGAACATCCGTATGACCGTTCATGGGGCTACCAGGCTACCGGATATTACTCCGTAACAAGCCGTTTCGGGACGCCCGGCGACTTCATGTATTTCGTGGACCGCTGCCATAGTGAAGGCATCGGCGTCATCATGGACTGGGTGCCGGGTCATTTTGTCAAAGACGAGCATGGGCTGCGGCAGTTCGACGGGAAACCGCTGTACGAATACAACGATCCGGCGATAGCGGAAAAAACCGAATGGGGGACATTGTCCTTTGATTATACCAAGCCGGAAGTCGTCAGCTTTCTGATCTCCAATGCGCTCTTCTGGCTCGACCGCTACCATATTGACGGATTGCGCGTCGATGCCGTTGCCAGCATGCTGTTCCTGAATTTCGGCAAGCCGCGCGAGCAATGGGTGAAAAACGCCCGTGGAGGGGACGAGAATCTCGAGGCGATCGATTTCATCAAGAAGCTGAACCATACGGTATTCCGCTACTTCCCCGATGCGCTGATGATGGCGGAGGATTCCACCGATTGGCCGCTCGTAACGGCGCCCGTGCATGAAGGAGGTCTCGGTTTCAATTACAAATGGAACATGGGCTGGATGAACGATATGTTGAAATATATGGAATTGGATCCGTATTTTCGGCACAGCCGTCATCAGCTGCTGACCTTCAGCTTCATGTACACGTACTCTGAAAACTACGTGCTCCCGCTTTCCCATGATGAAGTGGTGCACGGCAAGAAATCGCTGCTGAACAAAATGCCCGGGGACTATTGGCAAAAGTTTGCCGGTCTGCGGACGCTCTACGGGTATATGATGGGGCACCCGGGGAAAAAGCTGCTCTTTATGGGCGGCGAGTTCGGGCAATTTGACGAGTGGAAGGATTTGGAGGACCTCGACTGGGAGCTGCTCGGATATGACAGCCATCGCAGCATGCACCGGTTTGTTCGCGATTTGAACCGGGTCTATTTGCGGGAAGCTTCGCTCTGGGAGCTGGATCACCGGCCGGAAGGCTTTTCCTGGATCGACCCGCACGATCATAAGCAAAGCATCGTCACCTTTATGAGGAAGTCGTCCAAACCGGAAGACCACTTGATCGTCGTAAGCAATTTTACTCCGGTATTCCATGAAAAGTACCGGATCGGCGTACCGTTTGCAGGCGATTATGTCGAACTGCTGAACAGCGACGCAGGGGAATACGGCGGCTCCGGCCAGCTGAACGCCGGCATGTTGAAGGCGATTAATCGGCCATGTCACAATCAGCCGTTCAGTTTGCAGATCGCGGTGCCGCCGCTCGCAACCGTTTTTTTCAAACCTATCAATATTCATCGTAACAGCACAACCCAATAGTGACAGAAGGGTAGAGAAGCCGATGCGTAAAAAAGAGTGTGTGGCCATGCTGCTCGCAGGTGGCGAAGGAAGACGGTTAGGGCTATTGACGAACAAACTGGCAAAACCGGCAGTTCACTTCGGCGGAAAGTACCGGATCATCGACTTTACTTTAAGCAACTGCACTAACTCCGGAATCGATACGGTCGGCGTGCTGACGCAATACCAGCCGCTCGTGCTGAATACATATATCGGGATTGGAGCCCCGTGGGATTTGGATCGCAAACACGGCGGCGTGACCGTGCTTCCGCCGTTTATGGAACAGAGCGGGGGAGACTGGTACAAAGGAACAGCGAATGCGATCTACCGCAACATTTCGTTCATCGAGCAATACGACCCCGAATACGTGCTCATTATTTCGGGCGACCACATCTACAAAATGAACTACGATCTCATGCTCGACTTTCACAAAAAGAAAGGGGCGGATGTTACGATTGCCGTCATTCCCGTCAAATGGGAGGAGGCGAGCCGGTTCGGCATCATGAGCGTCGATGAGGAAGAACGGATTACCGAATTTGAAGAGAAACCGAAAGAGCCGAAGAGCAATCTGGCTTCAATGGGTATTTATATATTCGATTGGAAAGCGCTGAAGCAGTGCTTGATCGAGGATGAAGCGAATCTGGAATCGAGTAAAGATTTCGGCAAAGATTTGATTCCCGGCATGCTGAGAGATCAGCGGAACATGTACGCTTACCCATTCGCCGGCTATTGGAAAGACGTCGGCACGATTCAAAGTTTGTGGGAAGCCAATATGGATTTGCTCGAAGAAAAGCCGGAATTCAATTTGAACGACAGCGAATGGCGTATCTATTCGGTGAATCCGTGCCAGCCGGGTCAATATATCGCATCTACCGCGCAAATCCGTCGTTCCCTCGTCAATGAAGGCTGCTGCGTGTTCGGCGAAGTCGATCATTCCGTACTGTTCTACGGCGTGACGGTAGGCGAAGGCAGCTTGATCAAGGATTCGGTCATTATGCCGAATGTAACGATCGGCAGCAACGTCATCATCCATAAGGCGATTATCGGAGAAGGCACGGTGGTGGAAGACGGCAGCGTTATTGGAGATCCGGACAGCGGAGCCGGTCAGGACATTATTTTGATCGGCAGCAACGAGCGAATCGGCAAAGACACTATGGCATCGGCGAAAGGGTGAGTCTTATGAAGCGTATGATGGGCGTGATCAACTTGGTGAATGAGCCGGAAGATTTGGAAGAGCTGACCTATAATCGCTGCGTCGCGTCGGTTCCGTTCGGATCGCGGTACAGACTGATCGATTTCACATTATCGAGTATGGTGAACTCTGGAATCGAGAACGTCGCCGTATTCACGGAGCACAAATACCGGTCGCTGATGGATCACCTCGGGCCCGGGAAGGAATGGGATCTTGACCGCAAGCGCGGCGGATTGTTCCTGCTGCCGGCGGTGCTGCACGAGAAGACGGGGATGGCCCGCGGCGACCTGTTCCAATTTTACAGCCACCGGGACTACTTCTACCGCGGACGCGAGGAATATGTCGTCATTACGCGCAGCCATCTCGTGTGCAATATCGACTTCAACGCCGTGCTGGACTATCATCTGGAGAAAAAAGCCGACGTGACCGTCGTCTACAAAAAATCCGATGACGAGGAGCTCGCCAAATTCCGGCGCATGGCCGTCAAAGAGGACGGGCAAGTCACGGTGATCGAAGATCATTCGGGACGGCTGCGCACGGACAATATCTCGATGGAGATGTACGTCATGAGCAAGGAGCTGCTGCTGGACATGGTCGAGACATGCCTAGCCCAAGGATACGATCATCTGGTGCGGGACGGCATTATGAAAAATATCGACAAGCTCGGCGTTTATGGATACCAACACGTAGGCCATACTGGCATTGTAAATACGATCCAAAGCTATTATAAACACAGCATGCAGCTGCTCAATCCGAAAATTTGGCGCGAGCTGTTTTTCCAGAAGCATCTGATCTACACCAAGGTCAAGGACGAACCGCCGGCCCGTTATGCGGAGCATGCGCACGCCCGCAATTCGCTGATCGCCAACGGATGCGTGATCGAAGGGAAAGTCGAGAACAGCATATTGTTCCGGGGCGTGAAAATCCGCAAGGGCGCTTATGTGAAAAACAGCATCATCTTGCAAAACTGCGAAATCGACGAGAATGTCATTATCGAGAACGCGATCCTGGACAAAGACGTGTTTATCAACAGAGGCCGTGTGCTCACGGGAGACAAGCAAGCACCGTTTATCGCTTCCAAAACCAAAGTCATTTAATGGTAAAATGACGTGCCTGTACCCTTGTATGCAAAAGATGGCGGGTCGCGTCAATATATAAAGGAGTGGATGGAAGCCATGAAAGTGTTATTTGCCGCGTCAGAAGCCGTACCGGTTGTGAAGACGGGAGGGCTCGCCGATGTGATCGGCTCGTTGCCCAAGGAACTCGCCAAGCTTGGAGTGGATGTGCGCGTTATATTGCCGAAGTACGAAGACATTCCTCATCATTTCAAGGAACGCATGGAGCCGGTAACTGATTTTGAGCTGCAACTGGGCTGGAGAAAATTGTACTGCGGCGTATTGAAGCTGGAGATGGGCGGCATTATATTTTATTTCATCGACAATGAGTTTTATTTTGGCCGCAAAGGATGTTACGGATACGGCGACGATGCGGAACGGTTTGCTTTCTTTTGCCGGGCGGTGCTCGATTCGATGCAGTATCTCGACTTCATACCTGACGTGATTCATTGCCACGATTGGCAGGCCGGCATGATTCCGGTGCTACACCGGGCGCACTTCAGCTATCTGCCGGCTTATGCGCATATCCGAACGGTCATGACGGTACATAATTTAAAATACCAGGGCGTGTTCGCCAAGGAGCAGTTCCAGGATTTTTTCGCGCTCGGGGAGGAGCATTTCAGCGGATATGCGCTTGAGCTGCACGGCGGAGCAAGCTTTATGAAGGGCGGCCTGCTGTACTCCGACTTTATCACGACCGTCAGCCCGACTTATGCGGAAGAAATTCAGACGCCGTATTACGGCGAATACCTGGATGGACTGCTGCGCAGTCAGCAGCACCGGCTGCAAGGGATTATTAACGGACTGGATTACGAAGCGTTCGACCCGATGACCGATGCGCATGTCGAAATCCATTACCGCGACTCGCTCGCCAAGAAACAGCTGAACAAGCTGAAGCTGCAGGAGCGGCTCGGTCTCCCGGTCAGCAAGGAGATCCCGCTGATTGCGCTTGTCACCCGTCTGGTCGATCAAAAGGGCATCGCCTTAATCGACCGCGTCGTCGCGGAGCTGATGGCGCTGGATGCGCAATGGGTCGTGCTGGGCACGGGGGAGCCGCAATTCGAGCAGCTGTTCCGCTGGGCGGCGGACCAATACCCGGACAAACTGTCCGCGAACATTTCGTTCGACGAGGCGCTTGCCCGGCAAATCTATGCCGGTTCCGATCTTTTTTTGATGCCTTCGCTCTTCGAGCCATGCGGCATCGGCCAGCTGATTGCGATGCGGTACCGCAGCGTACCGATCGTACGGGAAACCGGAGGCTTGAAGGATACCGTTGCGCCGTATAATGAGGCGACCGGCGAAGGCACCGGCTTCAGCTTTACCAACTATAACGGGCACGACATGCTCCATACGATTCAAAGAGCGGTCCGCTTGTATCATGAGCCGGCTGTTTGGGACAATCTTGTAGCGAACATGAAGAAAAAAGATTTCAGCTGGCGCAAATCGGCTCAGCAATATGCCGACCTGTACGATAGACTGGTTACTAGGATATAATGGCAGGAAAGCTGTTAAAGGAAACCGATATCCTGAACGGATGTTGGTTTTTTCCTTTGAAAGGAGGCAAGCGGCATGAAGATACGGATCAAGCTGTCGGTAGCGGGAGAACTCGTGAAGGAAGCCGATGTGGACGTAGCCGATATGAAAATGGAGGAACTGACGGACGAGGAGAAAGAGAACGCCGTAGAAATCATTGTGCGCGACTGGGCCAATCGGAATTTGCATATCGAATGGGAAGCGGAGCCGGAAGACCCATCGTAAAGTTCATTGAAGAGGAAGGTGATTCGATGCGCAAATATGTCTTAACCGATTTGGACGGCACGCTGCTTCGATCGGACGCGACGCTGTCCGCTTACTCGCAAAACCTGTTGACCCGCGCGCTCAAGGAAGGGCATGTGATCAGTTATGCAACAGCACGCAGTTATACCAGTTCGATGAAGGTGGTTGCCTCCGTGCCGTGGAATCATCCCGTCGTGCTATATAACGGAGCACTGCTTTATGATCCGGTGAACTGTAAGGTGCTCGACGGCCATTTTCTCGATACCGCGATAGCGCTTCGAATCATAGAGATTGGACGGCGGCACGGCATCGTCCCGTTATGGTTCGGGCTCGACGAGGAAGCGAGAGAAATCGTGCTGCACGAACCGATGACACGGGACGGCGACAAGCAGTTTCTTGCCAGCAGGGAAGGGGATCCGCGATTCCGGGAGCAGCCGGTGCTGACGCCGCTGCCCGGGATGCGTACGCTGATGCTGACCTATATTGGACTCGAGCGGGAGCTTGAACCTCTGCGCAAGGCTGCAGCGGAACGGCTCGGAGCCGAAGTGCACCTTAATATGATGCCGGATCGCTATATACGCGATCATTATTTTCTGGAGTTTAGCGATCCGAAGGCCAATAAGCGGGAAGGACTGAAGCTATGGGCTCGGCACGTGGGGGCTTGTCCGGAGCGTATTATCGTATACGGTGACAATTTGAACGACATCGGCCTTTACGAAGCTGCAGGCTGCAGGGTGGCCGTTGCTAACGCGCATCCGGTTCTTCGCGAGATGGCTGACCGGATCGTGGCCAGCAACGACGAAGACGGCGTAGCTTGCGATGTCGAACGCGAATTGTTCGATGAGAAGAACCGCTTGTCCGTGTGAGAGGCCTATCCGTTCTTGGCGTTACGATAGAGGGGAATGTTCAGGCCTTGGGATCGCGCCCCAAGGCTTGATTTGCCGTTATGTACGATCATACACGGCTTGCATCATCGTAGTACATCGTTTCTTTGTTGAAAGAGCGGTTAATATTCAAGAACGTATGCAGCAGCTCAAAAAGTTCGGATTGATTCAATTGCACATGCATCGGCGCGGCGGTTTCCGTTCCTTCCGACATTTGCAGCATAATCGATTTGCGTTCCGGGTTCATTTGAATTTCCAACGTTTCTTTTTTCCACACGCTTTCCCACATGCCATGACCACCTATCCTTTCGTGTTGTCCGTATGCCCCAAAAAACTGGGACGAATAGAGTATATGCACGCCTTGACGGATTATGAAACAATCGATAATGTCTTGTGAAATTTTTTCATGCCAGACCGCATAAGAACGGGAGGCCCCGTACATAATACTTTTACAGCACTCGATAAAGTGCTTTCAAACCCAACTTAGGAGGTCATACTTAATGGCAACAGGTCAATCTCGCTCCAGCAACCAATTGGTGGTACCTCAAGCAAATGCAGCGTTGGAGCAACTGAAGTATGAAGTCGCACAAGAATTGGGCATTCAAATTCCGCAAGACGGATACTACGGTTTCATGGCTACACGCGATACCGGTGCAATCGGGGGCCACATCACTCGCCGCCTGGTTCAAATCGCAGAACAACAACTTTCTGGAAACAGACTCAGATAAGCTGCTTTATAAGCGCGCGAAAGCCGGGAGATATTCGTCTCCCGGCTTTTTGCCGCTTCCGAATTACCGTCAACTTCATCATTTATACTATTCAACTCTTCCTGCTTCTGGTAAAGTGATTACTGTCGATAACCAACCATACCGTAATTAGCACAGGAGGAGCTTATGGCAGCGAATACACACGAAGGTTTGTACCAAGGAGAAAAAGCCGTCTGGCTTGAGGCCGGCCCATACGAGGCTGCCGTTCTCCCGGAAATCGGAGCCAATCTCATCGCTTTTCGAGACACAGTCAAACAATACCGGTTTTTGCATGAACCGACTGCGGAGGAAATGGAGTCCTTTAAGGCCAAACCGGTCATTCACGGGATTCCGGTGCTGTTTCCGCCGAACCGTTACGAGGACGGGAAGTTCCCTTGGAACGGCAAAGTGTACTCGTTCCCCGTCAATGAACCGAGCACGGGCAATCATTTGCACGGCTTTTTGCATTATATTCCTTGGGCCGTCGAAAGCCGCTCGAACAGCGAGACGGAAGCGCGGGTCACACTGGTGCAGCAAGTAACGGAAAGCCATCCGGTGTACGCGTACTTTCCTCATGCGTTTACGATCCGCCTGCACTATACGCTCAGCGCCGCCGGTTTACAGCAGCAGGTCACGATCCGCAATGACGGAAAGGATGCGATGCCTTGCCTGCTCGCATTCCATACGTCGATCAACGCGCCGTTTGCAGAAGGAAGCACGGCATCCGATTGCATGTTCACGATGACGATCGGACAGCGCTGGGAACTTAGCGGTCGCATGCTGCCGACAGGCCGGTTCCAGCCGCTGAAGCCGGAGGAAGAACGGATGCAGCGGGGCGGCGTGTCGCCTTATTTTGAAGCGATGGACAACCACTATACGGCGGTGCCTCAGAACGGAAGGAATCGTATGGAGTTGACCGATACCCGTCTGAACGTGAAACTCGTATACGACGTAGGCACGGCGTACAAACAGTGGATGATTTGGAACAACAACGCCGGCGGCCGTTTCTTCTGTCCAGAACCGCAGGTAAATCTTGTCAATGCGCCGAACGTGCAGCTGCCGGCGGAGGAGATCGGCTTACACGCGCTGGAACCGGGGGCGATCTGGGAAGCATCGTCCAGACTGTATACGATTGAAGCGTAAAGAGGATAAACTTGCCAAACGACTCGTGGCATGATAAGTTTACATTAATGTAAATGAATGGGGGTGAGGTAGGATGAATCGAGAGTTGGTGAATAACCGTGTTAGCCAATTGCCTATTGCGATGGCTGGCATCGTTCATGGTTTTGCGGAAGACGCCAGAGGTCTGTCCATTTTTAACCATATAAATTCACCACTCACGAAAAGATTCCTACCTTAACCGCATCGGAACGTTCCGAAGGCCGTAGGGAATTTTCTCTACGGCCTTTTTGTATGCCTGGATAGGGTCTTTCGATCACAAGGAGGATCCCGGATGTTACTTATTCACGGTCAAAATATAAAGAAGTATAACGGTACGCAGCTCGTGTTGGACGATGTTACGTTTGAAATTCACGAAGGCGAGCACGTCGGTCTCATCGGTCGCAACGGAAGCGGCAAATCGACGCTGCTGCAGCTCATTGCCAAGCTCGACAAACCGGATGATGGGCAGCTCACGACGCGCAAAGACACGCGAATCGGCTATTTGGCGCAAATCCCGATCGAATGGGAGGAGTGTACCGTCTATGAGGTGCTGGCTTCCGGTTATCGCGATATGATCGTTTGCCGCACCGACATGACGGAGCTCGAGCAGCAAATGTCGACTCCGGAAATCGCGGGAGATCCCGAACGGCTGGAGCCGTGTTTGAAGCTGTACGCGCAGCTGCAGGAGCAGTATGAACGCGGGGGAGGCTACGAGCTCGACGCCGGCATCGACAAGGTTGCGACAGGGCTTCAAATCGACCGCAGCATGTACGAGAGGCGCTACGCTTCGCTGTCGGGCGGGGAGAAGACGAAGATCGCACTTGCATCACAACTGATCGGCAAGCCGGATTTGCTGCTTCTCGACGAGCCTACGAATCATTTGGATTTGATCGGCGTCGAATGGCTTGAGCAGTTTTTGAACAAGTACGAAGGTGCATGTCTGATCGTATCCCACGACCGTTATTTTCTCGACCGCGTGGTGACCAAAATCGTGGAGTTGGAAGACGGCGAATCGTGCACGTTCCATACGGATTACTCCGGCTATGTAAAGGAGAAAGAGGAGAAACTGCTGCGGCAGTTCGCCGACTATCAAGAGCAGCAAAAGAAGATCCACAAGATGAAAGAAGCGATCAAACAGTTGATCGAATGGGGACGCATCGGCGGCTATGAGAAGTTTTTCCGCAGGGCGGCTTCCATGCAGAAGGCGCTGGATCGGATGGAAAAGCTCAAACGGCCGGTCATGGACCCCAAGGTAGCGGAATTCGAGTTGAAGCTTTCGGACCGTTCGGGACGCCGCGTAATCCGATTTGAGGACGTGAGCAAGAAGTACGGAGCGGTCACGATATTGAACCAAGCGACCGGAATGCTGGAATACGGAGAAAAGGTGATGCTCATCGGCGGTAACGGGTCGGGCAAAACGACGCTGCTAAAGCTTATTCTCGGGGAAGAGCAGGCAGACGAAGGCACGGTCGAAATGGGCGCACGCGTAGAAGTCGGTTATTTGGCCCAGCAGCAATATCCGCCCGACCGCAAAAAATCCGTGCTCGATTATTTCCGTGAGGAAGCGGGGATGGAAGAAGGGGAGGCGCGTTCTTGTTTGGCATCCTATATGTTCTATGGAGCCGACGTATTCAAATCGGTCAGCTCGCTGTCGGGAGGCGAATGGACGCGGTTAAGGCTTGCCCTGCTCGTGCTGTGCAAGCCGAATCTGCTCATTCTTGACGAGCCGACGAATCATATGGATATTGCATCGCGAGAAGCGCTGGAAGAGTCGCTCGCAGAGTTCCAGGGAACGGTGCTCGCCGTAACGCACGACCGCTACTTCATTAACCGGCTGGCTCATAAAATTTGGGAGCTGGATCGCGGGAAAATTACCGTGTTCCTGGGGGACTTCGATGCGTATAAAGAGAAAAGCGCAGAGCTGCGGTCGCAAGCGGTGGGTCAAAGCGCCGCCCAAATGGGCTCCCGGTCCAGTGCCTTGCCTGCCGCCGCGAACAGCGGACAAACATCCTCGCAACGACAGCGCGGCGATAAGACGGCCGGAGCCGATAATGCTCGAAGGGAGCAACGTCAACGCGAGCAGCTGGAGCTGTCGATTGCGCAGGAAGAAAGCCGCTTGTCGGCGATCGATGCATCGCTGCAGGATATAGCCGATTCATCGGCCGGCGCGGAACTGACGGCGTTTTGGTCTGAACGGGAAGCGGTGCAAGCCAGACTGGATCGGTTGTACGAGCAGTGGATGCAGCTGGAGGAAGAAACCTGAAGCAGCTCCCTTCGGGTCCGGCGTCGCCGGTTTGACCGACTGCTTCGCAGCGAAAAACCGCGCCAGGGATCGCGCGCGTTTACGTGCAAATGCCGTCAAACCGCTCGGCGAGTCGAACCGGCAGCGCCAAAAATGGTGTTTGCCGCCGTACTTTGATAAAATATGGCTAATCATTCAAAACCGGAGGCGATCAAGGTGAGTCACAACGAAAGCGATGGAAGTAAAAGAGAGATTGCCACATTTGCGGGCGGGTGTTTCTGGTGCATGGTCTCCCCGTTCGAGGAAATGCCCGGAATCGTAAGCGTGACATCGGGCTATACCGGAGGACATACGGAAAATCCGACGTATAAGGAAGTGTGCTCCGATACGACCGGCCATACGGAAGCCGTTCAGATCGTGTTCGATCCTGACGTATTTCCTTACGAGAAGCTGCTTGATATTTATTGGCAGCAAATCGATCCGACCGATGCGGGCGGACAGTTCCACGACCGAGGTTCGTCGTACCGGACCGCGATTTTTTATCATACGGAAGAGCAGCGCCTTTTGGCGGAAGCGTCGAAGGAACGGCTTGCGCAAAGCGGGAGATTTGCACAGCCGATCGTCACGCCGATCTTGCCGGCGGCGACGTTTTACCCCGCGGAAGAATACCATCAGGACTATCACGTGAAACAGCCGCTGCGTTACAAAATGTACCGGAAAGGCTCGGGCCGCGACGCATTTATCGAAAAGCATTGGTCGGTGAAAAAAGATTTGAATGCGTTAAAAAGCAAACTGACGCCGATCCAATACGAAATTACACAGAAGAATGGAACCGAACGGCCGTTCACGGGAGAATACTGGAATCATGATCAAGAAGGAATTTATGTCGACGTCGTATCGGGAGAGCCGTTGTTCAGCTCGCTGGATAAATACGATGCCGGATGCGGCTGGCCCAGCTTCACCAAGCCGCTGCTTTCCAACCATATCAAGGAGAAAACCGATCTCTCCCACATGATGGTCCGCACGGAAGTGCGCAGCAAGGAAGGCGATTCTCATTTGGGTCATTTGTTCCATGACGGCCCGGCCCCCGGAGGGCTTCGCTACTGCATTAATTCCGCCGCTCTGCGGTTCATTGCGAAAGAAGATTTGGAGAAGGAAGGCTACGGGGAGTTCCGGCATTTATTCGAGCGGCGGAGCTGAAGTTGTCTGAAAAACGATGGTACGATAAAGAACAGGATGGTGATCCGGATGAAGGCGCTCATCGTGATTGATTATACGTTCGATTTTGTGGAGGGACGGCTTCCTTGCGGCCAGCCGGCGATCGATATCGAGGACCGTATATCGTCGTTAACGGAGCAGTTCGTCAACGATGGCGAATACGTAGTGATGGCCGTCGACCTGCATGACGACGAGGACTTGTATCATCCCGAGCATCGGCTGTTCCCGCCGCACAACATTCGCGGTACGGCTGGAAGGCAGCTTTACGGCAAACTGGATGAGGTATATCAGGCAAACCGGGACCGTATTTACTGGATGGATAAAACGAGATACAGCGCCTTTTGCGGTACGGATTTGGAGCTGCAGCTCCGCGCACGCGGCATACAGGAACTGCACCTCGTCGGCGTGTGCACCGATATTTGCGTACTCCATACGGCCGTTGACGCATACAACAAAGGGTTTTCGGTCATCGTGCATGCGGACGCGGTCGCCAGCTTCAATGAAACGGGACATGTATGGGCGCTCGGGCATTTCCGCAGCGTGCTCGGAGCGGAAGTGGTCGGGGAGCATCGCGAAGCGTAACGATGCCGGCTTGCCCTTCAAATTATGTTGCCTCGCACGCGAATCCCAGAAGCGCGCGTATCGCCGCTGCGAAGCGGCCGGTCGAACCCCTACGGAACCCCTGAATCTTGACACGTTCAAGATTGGGGGTTCTTTTTCGTGCCATGAATTGCCTCGGGCCACAACCGATGGGGATTAGTGAGTGACTCACCTTCGGACGCTCCGGTCAGGAATTGTTAGCACGGCAATCTTTCGTGGAAGATGGTGGAAAAAAGCGTTGACAACTTTTGGGTGTCGGCAGTAAGATGGTTGTGGAAAACGTTTGGGGCAAATTGTGCATCAGACGATCGACTACAGGTTAAAGGAGCATTAGAGAAAGATGCCTAAGTTAAAGGACATCGCGCAGCATGTGGGAGTTTCAATCTCTACTGTTTCCCGTGTCATCAATAACGATTCCTCGCGTCATATTAGCCAGGAAACGAAATCGAAGATTTGGAACGCGATCAAGGAACTTGGCTACGAGCCGAACGAAACCGCCCGGCAGCTTGCCCGGAAAAGCGAGAAGGACGCCGACCAGCCTTCGCGGCAAATCGGCTGCATTGTTTCCGCACCTCAGCACAAGTACAACCATCCGTATTTTTCCCCGATTTTGGCGGGGATTGAGAAGAAGCTGGCCGAGCTGAACTACTCGCTTGCATTTGTGCATACGCTGGAGGAAATGCAGAGCGAATCCGCAATGGGCAAGCTGGTGGAGACCAAATTGGACGGGATGGTTATCGTCGAAGGGATTCCGTCCGATCTGTACGCGTACATTAAGAAAGTGATTCCCGTCGTTGTCGGCATCGACATTACCGATCCGTTCGTTCCCGTTATTACCTACGACCGGGTTCAAGCGGCAAAATCCGCAGTCCGGCATTTGCTGGATCAAGGGCATCGCAAAATCGGGTTTATTGGAGGAGCCGGGTTAACCGGGGATATCGAACGCGAGAAGCGGTATCGCGGCTACCGGTACGCTCTGCAGGAAGCGGGGCTGGAAGCAGATCCGCGCCTGATCATCAACGCCGGATGGGACGTGAATGCAAGCTACGGACGCATGGCCGAGCTCCTGCAAGAAGATCGTTCCCTGTGGCCGACGGCCGTATTTGCCGCCAGTGACATGATGGCCATATCGGCTATGCGCGCTGTCGTCGAGCGGGGCCTCCATATCCCTGAAGACATCGCTTTCGTTGGACTGGACGACATTGAGGTATCTCAGTTTACTTCACCGCCGTTGTCAACCGTGCATGTGCCCAAATTCGAAATGGGCTTGATGGCGGCCAAAGTGATGGTCGATCAAATTACGGACAGCCACCCGCTTCCGTTTAAGCTGTTTATGCCGTTTGAACTGCTGATCCGGCAGTCTTCGGATTATGTCAGAAACAACGGTTAAGTCCCGGTGTTATAAGCGATAGTGGCGGCGTTATGCCGCTAGTATCCATTTTTTTTAAGCTTTAGCCAAAAACACAGATAATTTGGGCCCAAATAAAAAAGAGGAGCTGTTATGCCATGGAACAAGTGAGAATCGGCGTAATCGGTCTTGGTTGGCGAGCAGGCGTGACGACGAAATACTGGCATCAGCCGGAAGGGAGATCCATTGTCGTTGCGGGCGCGGATATCGACCCGAGCCGCCTGGAGAAGTTCCGGAGCAAGATCAATCCGGATGCGGATGTGACTTTGGATTACAGAGAGCTGCTGGAGCGACAAGATATCGATGCGATCGTCGTCATGTCGCCGGACCGCTGCCACGAAGAACATGCGGTAGCGGCGCTGCAAGCGGGAAAACACGTGTACTGCGAGAAGCCGCTGGCGATATCCGTCGAAGGCTGCGATCGGATTCTGGAGGCTTGGGCGCGCTCCGGGAAGAAGCTTATGATGGGGTTCAACATGCGGTATATGAATATGTACCGCACGATGAAGGAAATTATCGATTCCGGTGAAATCGGGGAAGTGAAGGCGATCTGGGTGCGGCATTTTGTCGGTCTAGGCAGCGACTATTACTACCACAGCTGGCATGGGAGTTCCCGCAATACGACCTCGCTGCTCTTGCAGAAGGGCTCGCATGACTTCGATATCATCCACTGGCTGGCCGGACGGTATACACGGAAAGTTTCCGCTTTCGGCGGGGTTGACTATTTTGGCGGGAATCAACCGAACGATTTGACCTGTCCGGAATGTGCGGAGAAAGACCGTTGTCCCGAAGCCAGATTCGGTCCGCTGATGCAGTGTGCCTTTCGCGAGGAAATCGACGTGGAGGATAACAGCACGCTCATTATGGAGCTCGAAGGAGGGGTTAAAGCGTCATATATGCAGTGCCATTTTACACCGGATTATCAAAGGAACTACACGATTATCGGGACGGAAGGGAGGATCGAGAACTCGGAGCCCGAGAACAGGGTATACGTCAAATCAAGGCGCTCGGGCACGTGGCGCGACATGTCCGACCGCATCTATGAAATTAAAACGGCCCAAGGCTCCCATAACGGAGCGGACCCGAAAATTTGCGACGATTTCATCGATATGATCGTTCACGGCAAGGAACCGATCGCTTCGCCCGGTGACGGACGGATGAGCGTTGCCGTCGGATGCGCCGCTGCGGAATCGATGCGATCCGGCGGGCAGGTGATGACGATCAAGCCGCTGCAAGAGAGCGTTGCAGCGCAATCCTTTTAAAGTAACCGGAAGAAGCGGGCAAGTGGCAGAAGCGGACCAATCCAACCAATTCGGGAGGGAAATGAAATGAAGATCACCTTTCTTGGAACAGCGGCAGCCGAAGGGATTCCATCGCCGTTTTGCGGCTGTGCCACGTGCGATCATGCCCGGGCACACGGGGGGACCAACATCCGTAAACGGCAAAGCGTGCTCATCAATAACAATTTGCTGATTGATTTGGGCCCCGACATTTTCGCGTCCTGTGCAGCGCAAGGAATTTCATTGATTGAGGTCGAGTATCTATTGATGACCCACAGCCATCTGGACCATTTCGATGCAACGAACTTGAGGATGAGGGCGAAGCCGTTCCGGCTCGAAACCGAGCTCCCAGAGATGACGATGGTCGCCGGTCCGTCCGTGCTCACGAAATGGGAGCTTTCCGGGGGGAGGGACAAAGAAGCGGGTATCAAGCGGGTGCCGTTTCTTCCCGGCCGCCGTCTGCAGCTGCCGCCATATGCGATACAATCGATTGCGGCAACGCATAATTCCGCCATCGGCGATGCGATGAATTATATCGTCTCCGACGGACACGTATCGATATTGTACGCTTCGGATACCGGAATGTATGCGGATCACGTATGGGACGATTTCAAGGGATGGCGTTTCGACGCCGTCGTCATGGAGGCGACCATCGGCAGCCGCCCGTCAGGCAGGGAGCATTTGAATTTCGCCGATCATAAGCTCATGCTCGATAAGCTGCGGGAACTTGGAGCCGTGTCCGACCGTACCGTTACGATCGCCACCCATTTTTCCCATCAAAGCGTCGGGCCGCACGAGGAGACGGAACGTATATTGCAGGGAATGGGCGTCCTTTGCGCATATGACGGTCTTGTCATTGAAGTTTCTGCGTCTTAGCAGTAAAAGTAATTGCGAGTCACACCGGCACTTTGGAATAAATACGTGGAGGGATATGGAATGGGGTATATGAAAAGAACGGCATCGTCGCTTATTCCGGTTTTCGTATTAACATCCTTGCTATCGGCTTGCAGCAGCAATAACACAGGCACTTCTGCACTACCTGAAGCAAATAAAGAAAAAGTACCGGAATCTTCGGAACCGGCCAAAGTGGTCGCATACTCCTATTGGCAAGAGTTATCCGATGATTATTGGAATAAGCTCCTCATTCAGCCTCTGAAAAAAAAGTATCCCAATATTGATTTGGAAATTGTGAAGCCCGGAACGAACGGTACGAAGAAGTTGGAGGAAATGATTGTCGCGGGTCAAGTTCCGGACATCGTCATCAGCGATATCGGGACGGCTAAAGGAATCACCGACCTTGGATTTAACTACGACATGACTCCGATGATTAAAAAGTACAACATGGATCTCAGCAAGTATGATCAAAGTACAATCAATTACGTCAAGACGTTTGGCAAAAACGGAGAAATTTTCTCGCTCCCGTATTCTACCAACTTCATCGCGCTGTTCTATAACAAAGACATCTTCGATAAATTCGGCGTCCCTTATCCGAAAGACGGCGTTACCTTCACGGAGATCGTCTCATTGGCGAAAAGGTTGACCCGAAACGATAACGGCACCCAATACATCGGGTTCGACCATAACAGCGTTCACTTTCTGGCCGGAGGCATTACGCGGGATTATTTTGACCCGAAAACCGGCAAAGCGAATCTTTCCACCAAGGAGTGGAGAATGGCGTACGATTTGCTAAGCCAGCTGATCGCCATACCCGGCAATCGCTTCCCGCAGGATAAGGACAAGATCACTAGGTGGCATAATGAGGATTTTTACAAAACGCAAAATGTAGCCATGATCGGCGTGCCCAATCTGATTCCCGCAGGCCTTCAGACCGTGCCCAACATGAATTGGGACATGACGGCATATCCGGTGTTCGAGGGATATCCCAAAACGGCGCAAGCTGCCGGCGGCTCCAGCTTATTCATGAATCCGAACAGCAAAGTATTGGATGCGGCGTTCAAGGTCGTCGCAACGGCATTATCCGAAGAGACGCAGCTGGTGATTTCGCGAAACGGCGGGGGACCGGTGCTCTTGACGAAGGAAACGATGGATGCTTTCTCCGCGGATTTGCCTTATACGAAAGGGAAAAATGTGAAAGCCGCATTTTACAACAAGCAAAATTGGCCCAAAAACCCGACGATATACGATGGAAACGCACTCGGCATCGCGTATAACCATTCGCTTGATCTTTACAAAGGGAAAGACGTAAATACGGTCATTCGCGAAACGGAAGAAGATATCGACAAGCAAGTCGCTCAATTGGCAAAGTAAAAACGCCGAAGGTTCGAGGATCGGATACGCGAATATTAACGTACAAAGACGGCGCTCTCGAGCTCGAGCCGCCGTCTTCGCATGACGATTACTTTTTGCTCGCTTTGGCCGATTCGATCCCTTTGTTTCCTTCTTCTTCGGCTGCGCGAAGCGCGCTGTTCACATCCACCTCCCCGGTAACCATCTTCACATACTGTTTACCGAGCGCGCCATTGACAGCGCCGTCGTATTTTGTTTTGGGAGCGGTCGGCGCAAGCGATTTGGAAAAGACGGCATTGACGATGTTTTTATCTTTATAAGGCAAACTTTGGCCGAACGCTTTTTTGATTTTCTCGTCTTTTAGCACGGGAATGAAGCCGCGCTTCGACAGATCGAGCTGGTATTCGTCCGAGGTCAAATATTTCAGTACTTCGACCGCCTGATCCTTGTATTTGCTCGTTTTGCTGACAAACAATATGCCCGGATACGGCTGCGTGCCTACCGTAGGATTTTCTTTGAAGACCGGCAGCGGCGCCATATCCCACTGAAACTCGTTGAAGGAAGTTTGATCCTGAAGGCCGTAGTTCATAATAAACATCGCCATCGTTCGGGTCTTCATGAAATCATCGTTGTTGAACGTACGCTTTAAGGAGGCGATCGTTTCTTTATAGCCGTCCGCTTGGGATGGTTTCACGACAAGCGTTTCCATGAGCTTTTTAAAATTATCGTTGTTAATCGCCGCTTTTTCCGTTTTTTTATCGACATAGGGCAGCGACAACGAGCTCATGCCTACCGCATGGCTGATCGAAAGGCCGAGACCGATGTACTGGGTTCCGCTCTCATTGCGGGTCAATTTATTGCCGAGATCGATCGCTTCATCCCATGTCATACCTTCCTTCGGATACGGAATGCCGAATTTATCGAATATGTCTTTGTTGATATACGTGACCAGGCCGCCGGAATGAATAGGTAGTCCGTACAAGCCGCCGAATTGTTTTACGGCATCCAGTTGTCCGGGGTCGAACCGGGTTAAATCGAGCTGATGCTTTTTCGTCAGGTCGGAAATATCGAATTCGGAGCCGGTTTCAATGACGCTGCCTGCGGCACCGCCGACCGAGTCGTAGATCAGATCGATCGGACTGCCGGAAGCAATCAGGGAATCCATTGTTGTGTCCTTGGTTTTGGGGACGTACTTGATCGTATAATTCGGAAACTTCTTTCTGACAGCGTCTCCGATGCGGGTATTGAATACGTTCTCGGGATCCGCCGGATTGCCGAACACGACCAGCTCCGCCGGTTCGTTTGATTGTGCTTTTAAATCGGAAGCGGTTTCATTTTGGGGTGTTGAAGCTCCGCCGCTGCAGGCGGTTGCGGATAGCATGACAGGCGCGAGCAAAATGACGAGGATACGATTCTTGGATACCACCGAGATCCCTCCATAGAGCTTTCCGTTGGAAAGCTTGCATCGTAAGAATATACTTGATAATCATTCGATTGCAGATCGAAGGCTTCAAAGATTGCGGTAAAAGGAAGGGCAGTTATTGATCGGCTCAATCAGCTGCCCTTGCGCCTGCAGTCCGAATCTGGCTTCGAGTCAGCCGTCTTTTCGGTGCAGGCAGTAGATGTCGGATCATTGTTGTATAACCGCCAAGCTACGACTAAGCTCTAGACTTTGGCGAGCAGCGGAAACAGCGGCCCGCGAATCGGCTCGCCGGCTACCAGACCTTGCTCGTTCGTAATCACATGGCCGGTACCGTTGTATGTCGTGCCGTCTTTCATGTAGATGATGGCCAGCACCCGGCGCGGCTTATCGGTCCGGTTGGCGTGAGCATAGTGAAACGTCAGTCCGTCGTGGAACGTGCAGCTCCCTGCCTTGAGCGGCACGACGACGGGCTGCTGCTTCTCCAGCTCCGTTCCTTTGACATACTCGAAGATGTCGACGGGATTCGTCAAGCTTATATTTTTCAGCTTGCCGGCCGTATGCGATTTGGGGATGAACATCATGCAGCCGTTTCGCTCGTCAACGTCGTCAAGCGTTAGCCAAATCGAGAGAGCTCCCGTTTCATTCATCGGCCATTTGACCGTATCCTGATGCCATGGAGTCGGCTTGGAATCGCCCGGCATTTTCCAAAGCAAATGATCATGGAACAAACGGATTCCGCTCGCCTCGGTCAAGCGCATCGCCATTGATGCAAGCCGCGGGTGGAGCGAATATTTGGCCATCCCGCCGTGATCCCGCCATACGTTCACTTTTTGGTTCAACACTTTGTAATAAGTGCCCCCGTCCTGGTCCGTCTTGACGGAAAGTCCCGTCTGCCAGGCCATCGCTTCATCCGCGCAAGCCCGCAGCTCCTCCAATTCCTCCGCTGTAAGCACGTTATCGACTTGCACAAAACCGTTTTCCTTATAAAAATCCACTTTTTCCTGCGTGATCCACTGCCCCGTCTTTTCCGTCAATGCCATCATCTCTTCCTTTCAAAAATAAATAATTTGAGCTTGATCCAAACATATCATGTATCGGAACCCGAGACTTGGCGGATTTGCTGTAAAACCTAGTTTATTTTCTTGACCGTTCGGCTACTGCGGGTGCTACAATAGGAATAAAATTCCTTGTACGGGTCGTTGCCGGAGGGAGCGCGATGATTTATTACACGAAAGAGCATTTTCTGGAAAGTCCGGATTTTCCATTCCATATTACGCCTTACACGTTCCGTACGAACGCGATCGCGCCGCATAAGCATGAATTCATTGAATGCGTGTTCGTTGCCGAAGGGGAAGGAGAGCACATATACAGAGGGGAATCCTATCCGATCGCCAGAGGCGATTTTTTTGTCATTGAGCCGCAGGTGGAGCACGGTTACCGGGTAACGGGCAGCGTGCCGATGGCAGTGTACAATGTGCTGTTTCTTCCGGAGCTGCTCGAAGCGGAGCTTCGCCAACTGTCGCAGGTCACGCCGTTTATCCGGTTTTTCTATCTGGAGCCGCTGCTCCGCGTTCCTTCGGATTTTCAGTATCATTTGAAGCTGTCCGTTAACGAAGGGCTGGAGACCAAGTTTGTGCTGGATCGGATCGTGGGTGAGTTCAGTAAGAAAGAGCTCGGTTACCGGCTGTGCATCAAAGCGATGCTGATGGAGCTGTTCATCTTCTTAAGCCGCTGTTACGAGAAACGCATGTCCGAGCCTTTTACTTCCGGGCGGGACGAGAAAACCGTGATGGAATGGGTGTGCGAATTCACGAAGCTTCATTACGCGCAGCCGATCATGATGGAGCAAATATACCAGATGTGCGGCATGAGCGCTGCGGCTTTTACCGCCAAGTTCAAGCAGTACGCCGGGAAAACGTTCACGGAGTTTCGCAACGAAGTGCGGATCGGCGTCTCGTGCGAACTGCTCCGCCATTCCGGCGATAAAATCATCCATATCGCACAGGAGGTAGGCTTTAACGACTTGAGCCATTTTAATAAGGCATTCAAGCAAATGACGGGCATGACGCCGGGACAGTACCGTACGAAATTCCGCACCTCAGGATAACGCATCGAATTAGGGGTTGGCTGTTCAAACATTTCGTTAGATAAGGAGATGTGAATTGCAATGAACGAATGGATCGTGGCTTCACCCGACAACCTAGTGATCCTCACTTTTGCAATCGAGCAGGCGGAAGATGGCGGGAACGCGATGTTTTATCGGGTTGCGTACCAGGGGCAGCCTCTCGTGGAAGATTCTATGCTTGGACTCGTGCTTCGCGATGCGGCTCCGCTATGCCGCGACTTTACGGTGCTGGATGTGCAGACGCGAACGTTTCACGAGTGCTGGCAGCCGGTGTACGGGGAACGGAGCAGCGTTGTCGACCATTTCACGGAAATGATCGTTGCGCTGAAAGAGGCGCAAGAGGGAGGCCGCAATCTGACGCTCCGGTTTCGAGCATATAATGAAGGCGTCGCACTGCAATACCACATTCCGGAGCAGGACGGGTTTCGCGCATTTGTGATCGAAGACGAGCTTACGCAATTTGCTTTCGCGCCGGACAGTACGGTTTACGCGGAATATTGGCCCGAGGATGTGTATCATCCGATTCGTGTGCGAGAGCTGGAGAAGCGGACGGAGCGGCCGCTGACCGTCGCATGTACGAACGGCCGTTATGCCTGTGTGCACGAAGCCGGGATGAATCATCATGCCAAGATGCTGCTGGCAAAAGACGAGCGCCGTCCGGATCTATTGCGTGCTTCGCTTGCCGGGCCGACAAAGGGGGAGGCGCCTTTCGATACACCGTGGAGGCTGCTGATTGTCGGTGAACGTCCCGGCGATTTGACGGAACGCAGCGATCTGGTACTCCATTTGAATCGCCCTTGCGCGCTGGAAGATACCACATGGATTCGGCCCGGAAAAGCCATTCGGGAAACGACGCTGACTACCCGGGGCGGCAAAGCTTGCGTTCAGTTTGCCAAAGCGCATCGTCTGCAGTATATCGAGTTCGATGCGGGGTGGTACGGAAGCGAAACGAACGACCGGGAAGATGCGACGACCGTTTCGGTCGATCCGCAGCGGAAGAGGCCGGATTGGGATGAGCTGAACTTGCCGGAGGTGATTGCGTATGCCGCCGAACACGGAATCGGGGTATGGCTATATGTGAACCGACGCCACCTGGAACGGCAGCTTGATACGCTTTTGCCGCTATACAGCAGCTGGGGCGTGAAGGGGATCAAGTTCGGTTTCGTCAACGAAGGGCCGCAGGAATGGACGGAGTGGCTGCTGGAGGCGGTGCGCAAATGCGCCGAGCATCGGCTCATGGTCGATATTCATGATTACTACCGCCCGACCGGGTATGCAAGAACGTATCCGAATTTGCTGACGGTGGAAGGAATACGCGGGAATGAGCATTTTCCTACGGCAGCGCACAACTGCACGCTGCCGTTTACAAGGTTCCCGGGCGGGCCGGGAGATTATACGATATGCTACTACACGAACCGGCTGAAAAATACGCGCGCGCACCAGCTAGCGATGAGCGTCATCGTATACAGCCCGCTCCAATTCGTGTTCTGGTACGACAGCCCTTCCGATTACGGCGGCGAGCCGGAGGTGGAGTTTCTTGAATGCGTGCATACCGTATGGGACGATACGAAAGCGCCGCTCGGCAGCATAGGCGAGTTTGTGGCTATTGCCCGAAGGAAAGGCGAGGAATGGTTCATCGGCACCATTACGAATGAGCAGCCTCGAACGCTTGCCGTCCCATTGTCCATGCTGGAAAAGAACAGATCGTATTCCGCTACGATCTACGAGGATGATCACGGGACAGGAGATGGCAGGCGAGTCGCCATTCGGCGTTTGACCGTCGATTCGGAGTCGTGTCTCCAGGCGAACCTGCTGTCATGCGGAGGTCAGGCCGTTCATCTGATGCCGGTATAAGCGTTCGCGGTGAAAAGCAAAAAGGAACTCCGGGTCTTGCCCGCAGTTCCTTCACAGTTCCTTCGGCAGGTCATGCAAATACATGTACAAGCAGTCGGAGTTTCGCTGGAGAGCTTTCATCGTTTTGTTGTTTGGTCTTGTGTAGATAACAGGGTAGTCTCGTTCGCCATATTGGGGTCGAACCGGAAAAGCAAGCTTTTCCGCGTTTACGTCAAACTCCGCCTGCACTCCCGCTTTATTGCCCCGGGCATCCAACCGAATCCACTTTTGTTCGGCCGACAAGTAAACGCCGTTCAACGCATGAATGCAATAGCCGGTATCCGGCGTGTCGCCGATCGTCAGTCTTTGGTAGCAAAAGCCGGTCGGGATGCCTTGCACTCGCAGCAGCGCCGCAAGCAAGTTGGATTTGGCGTAGCAGATCCCTTCCTTGTGCTGCATTGCTTCCGAAGCGGTTCTCGTAATCCGCTTGCTTTGGAGGTCCCAGGAGTGGGAAATTTCGTCGCGCACGAATTCAAACGTCGTTTTCACTTTTTCCGTCTCCGTCATGGAATCGGTCCGAAGCGCAGTGACCGCTTGTTCGATCAGCGGGTGCCGATAGTCGATCTCCTCGGTCTCGATCAAATAGTCGAACCGGTCATTGCTTTCGCAGTACAGCCGCATTCCGTTAGCCTCCCTTATCCTTCTTTTGCCGTTAAGCGGCTTGCTTGCAGCACGGATGCAGCGACGTCGATCAGTTTCTTTCGTTCGTTCATCGCTTGCGTGCGCATCATCTCGTAAGCCCGCGTTTCGCTCACATTGTTTATTTTACTAAGAATGATTTTGGCGTGGTCGACCAATTTGCGTTCTTCGAGCTTTTTGGACAAAAACAAATACTCGCGTTCCAAATGAAGCCGTCTTTGTCCGTTCTTGATGCCAAGCAGGATGGACCAATGCAGCTCGTTATCGTTCATTCCGCAGCAAAGCATGCCGTCAAGCTTCTCGTGAGGTGCCGAGGTTGCCGGTTTTCGTTCCTCGCACCACCAGAAATACGGAAGGATGAAATGATGATTCGCTTCGTATAGCCATTGCTTCAATCGGCAGGCAGGAACATCAAGCACAAGAATATCGAATCGCGTGTGCTTTACCGTGGCCATAGCCGCCGCATCTACTGATTTTACCTGAAAACCCAGATCTTTCAACCTAACTTCCACTCTGCATTTTGTTGTCGGAATATCATGAACGTGAAGTATTTTCATAATATCATCCTCTCGGAGTCAAATTGTAAGATAGGTATATGTAAAATAATAACCCTGTACTTTCAAAAACTCAATATAAATGTTATGTAATGTGACATAAAAATTGCGAAATTCATAAAAACATATTTTTAATGTCATATATATTGACATTGAAGAAATATCTGCATTATAATACAAATCAAACAACTGCAAATGACAAATCGTCAACAGCGATGATTTGTAGAGGCAATGGGGCCGCTTCTTATTCAATTAAGAGCGGCCCTCTTTGTCTTTTTCGCAATTATTTTGTCTTATCACAATCGAGAAGCAAGGGAGTGAATCGTTTGTACCGACCACAAATCGAAGTAGGCACAGGAAAGCCACAGTTTGCCGGCATTCATACGTTTATGCATCTTCCGCACGTCCAGACTTTGGAACATGTTGATTACGCCGTGATCGGCGTGCCGTTCGACACGGGCGTGAGCTATGCCGTCGGCGCACGTTTCGGACCTTCGGCCATTCGTATGATGTCGCAGCGGGTTATGCCGATATCCCGGAGCCATAAGATCAATACGTCCGAGTACCTATCGGGCATCGATTACGGCGATTTGAAAGTATACCCGGGCTATATCGAGCAGTCGTATCGGATTATCGAAGAGCAGCTGACGCCAATATTCAAAGCCGGCATCGTTCCGATTCTGCTTGGGGGCGATCACTCGATCTCGCTGCCGCATCTGAGAGCGGCTGCCAAAAAGCACGGCCCTGTATGCCTCGTACACTTCGATTCGCATTCCGATACGGGCAGAGGCCAGGATCCTCAGCGCATGTGGTCGCACGGCGCGGTATTCAGCTACGCGGTAGACGAAGGGTTGATCGATGCGGAGCATTCGATCCAGATGGGGATGCGCGGCAGCACCTATCGGGCGAACAGCCTCGACGAAGCGAGAGCCATGGGCTTCGAGGTGCTGACGACCGACGACGTAAAGGCGCTCTCCGCTTTGGAGCTGTGTGCCAAAGTGAAGCAAAAAGTCGGCGATCGGCCCGTATTTCTGACCTTCGACATCGATTTCCTCGATCCGGCCTTTGCGCCGGGTACCGGCACGCCGGAAGTCGGCGGGTTTACGACGTACGAAGCGCAGCGCATGCTGCGGGGATTGGCCGGCATCAACTTCATCGGCTTCGACCTTGTCGAAGTGCTGCCGGACCGCGATTCCAGCGGCATCACGGCGCTGCACGCCGCCAATATCGCTTTTGAGTTCGTTGCTCTGCTCGCGGCAAGGCGCCGGATCGAAGGTATCCCGGCTGCCGGCAGCCCAGTCTTGGCTTCGCAATCATCGCAGCACAATTCCAAACAATAAGAAGGAGTGGCTAATATGTATCGTCCGCAAATCGAAATGGGAAAACCTTTATATTCCGGGATTCATACGTTTATGCATCTTCCGCACGTTCAAACGCTGGAGCATGTCGATTTTGCCGTCATCGGCGTTCCGTTCGACACCGGCGTCAGCTACGCCATCGGAGCGCGGTTCGGACCGTCTTCCATTCGCACGATGTCACAGCGGATTCGTCCGATCTCGCCCGTGCATAAAATCGATATATCCGAGTATTTATCCGGCATCGACTACGGCGATTTGCGGGTGCATCCCGGCTATATCGAGCAGTCGTACCGGGTTATCGAGGAGCAGCTGACGCCTGTGTTCGAAGCGGGCATCGTACCGATTCTACTCGGCGGCGACCATTCGATCTCGCTGCCTCACTTGCGAGCCGCCGCCAAGAAATACGGTCCGGTTTGCCTCGTCCATTTCGATTCGCACTCCGATACGGGAAGAGCACAGGACCCGGAGCGCATGTGGTCGCACGGCTGTGTATTCAGCTACGCGGTGGACGAAGGCTTAATCGATGCGGAGCATTCGATTCAGATGGGGATGCGCGGAAGCACGTTCAAACCGAACGGCCTCGACGACGCGAGAGCGATGGGCTTCGAGGTGCTGACAACCGACGATGTCCGCGACTTAACGATCGAGGAACTTTGCGCCAAAGTGAAGCAAAAAGTCGGCGACAGGCCGGTTTTCCTCACCTTCGATATCGACTTCCTTGACCCGACCTACGCGCCGGGAACCGGTACGCCGGAGGTCGGCGGCTTTACGACATACGAGGCGCAGCGCATGCTCAGGGGGCTGGCGGGCATCAACTTCATCGGCTTCGATCTGGTGGAAGTGCTGCCGGACCGCGATCCGAGCCACATTACCGCGCTGCATGCCGCCAACATCGCGTTCGAATTCGTTTGCCTGCTCGCCGTAAAACGGCGCCTGGACGGCATTCCGTCCAAAGGGAGCGCGATTCCAGCCGGATCGGTTCGATAATAAAGCAAGGGGGGGCGTGAACATGAGGGGAATCTATAGAAAGCTTACCGTCGTTACACTCATCGGCGCATTATTCGTCGCCGGCTGCAGCGCTTCAAAGCCTAAGGAAGCAAGTCAGGCAAGCGCCAGCCAATTAACTGTCGGGATCACGAATCCCCCGTTAATGTTCAATCCGATTGACTCGGACGGGAGCGGTTCGAGCGGGGCCGTTTTCACCTACCGGTATTTCTTCGATTCGCTCGTCAAGACGGTCGGTCCGCTGGAGTACAAGATGATGTTGGCCGAGTCGTTCAAAACCAGTGATAACCAAACGTTTAGCATTGCCATTCATCCGAAAGCGAACTGGACAGACGGCAAGCCGGTGACTGCGCAAGACGTGGAATTTACGCTGAACCTGATCGCGAGTCCCAAGACGGTCACGACGCAGCGCAGCGCGATATTTGCCCTCGCGGGCTTGAACGAGAAAGGAATGCTGCCGGAAGGCGAAACGAAACTCAGCTCGGTAAAAGTCGTCGACGACAAGCATCTGGAGATCAAGACGAGCAAGCCGGTAGATCCGAATCTCATTTACGAACGGTTTTCGGATGTTTTGATCGTACCGAAGCATATTTTGGAAAACGTCGATCCGGCCCAGTTGAACCAGCAATCGTTCTGGCGAAATCCGAATGTCACTTCAGGCGCCTATAAATTCGTCAAGTATGAAAATAAATCGTATGTCGAGCTTGCGGCCAATGAATCGTACTACCGCGGTGCGCCGAAAATTCAAAAGGTGTTTATCAAAATTATGCCGGCCGCCAACATTGTCGCTCAGCTGCAATCCGGCGAGCTGGACATGAATGCGGCGCAAGGAACCGGCAACATCCCGGCCTCGGAATGGAAGACGGTCAAGACGTTCCCGAATTTGCGCACGGAAGAGCAGCCGACCCGCCGATACAACTCCGTTGAAATCAATACGGAACGGTTCCCGGATAAAAGAGTCAGGCAGGCGCTCGCTTACGCCATCGACCGGAAAATGATCGTAGACCAGCTGATGCCGAGCGCCGGCGAGCTTCAGAACGGGCCTTATTCGAACTCCCACCCTTATCACGATAAAAATGTGAAAAGCTACGGGTACGAGCCCGAGAAAGCGAAGCAGCTGCTCAAGGAAGCCGGATTCGATATGAACAAGACGATCGAGCTGATCGTTCCGACCGGCGACAAAACCCGCGAGATGGCAGGCAACATCATTCAGCAAAACTTTCAGGCGATCGGGCTGAAAGTCAAGCAGGTCAATTTCGATTTTCCGACGACCGTATCGCGGCTGGTCAAAGGCGATTTCGATCTGGCGCTCAGCAGCTTCGGCAGCATCATGGACCCTGACGGTCCGGCGAACGTATATCGCTCCACAGCCGCTTTGAACGACATGCGGTTCAAGAACAAGCGTGTCGACGAGCTGTTCAATCTCGGTATGAATGAGACCGATAAGGAGAAGCGTTTCACCATTTATTCCGAACTGCAAAATATGATTCAAGAAGAAGTGCCGCTCATTACGATTTTCTCCGAATACAATTTGATGGCCGTTGCCAAAAGCGTGGACGGAAAGGGCGGCGTGATGGACGGCATGCATTACGATGTGAATGGGTGGACGCGAAAATGATGCGGATTGGGGGATAAAGCGATGAACCATCTTCTGGAAGTGCGGCATCTAAAAACGTCCTATCGGACCGAGCAGGGCGAGGTCACCCCGGTCGACGATGTCAGCTTTACGCTGAAAGAGGGGGAAACGCTCTGCATCGTCGGCGAATCGGGCTGTGGGAAAAGCGTGACGTCGCTGTCGATTCTCCGGCTGCTTGGACGCAATGGCTACATGAACAACGGCTCGATCGTATTTCAAGGGAAAGACCTTGCGTCTTTATCGGACCGTGAGCTTAACGCTTACCGGGGGAAAGACATCGCCATGGTGTTCCAGGATCCGATGTCGTCGCTCAATCCCGTATACACAATCGGCAACCAGCTTACGGAGCCGATCCGGCTCCACTTGCGGCTAGGCCGAAAGGAAGCATGGAACCATGCGGTCCGTCTGCTTAAGGAAGTCGGTTTTCCGCGGGCGGAAGGGGTGATGGATCAGTACCCGCATACGCTGTCCGGAGGAATGAAGCAGCGTGTCATGATCGCCATGGCGCTCGCTTGTAATCCGAAGCTGCTCGTCGCGGACGAACCGACGACCGCGCTGGACGTTACGATTCAAGCGCAAATTCTCGATTTGATGAAAAAAATTCGCAGCGAGCACGGGACTGCCATCATGCTGATCACCCATGATCTCGGCGTTGTAGCCGAAATGGCGGACCGCGTCATGGTCATGTATGCCGGACAGGTCGTGGAGGAAGCCGAGGTGCAGGAGTTGTTCGACCGCCCGATGCATCCATATACGGCAGGCTTGATGCAATCCATCCCGCATATTGAAATCGAGGATGAGGAGCTGCAGTCCATACCGGGCGCCGTTCCTTCCTTGCGGGATATGCCGCAAGGCTGCCGCTATCAAGCCCGGTGCCCGCTGGCGGCCGAACGCTGCATGGAAGCCCCGCCGCTCAAGGAGACCGGCAAAGGTCACATGGTTCGCTGTTGGTTCGCCGAAGAAGCGAGCGCATAGAACGGTTCATAGCATGAACGTCAAACCGGACGGGAAGAGGGGATGAATGATGCTGACGACGAAGATTGACGAAACGCCGGGCTTAAAGCCGTTGCTGCAGCTGGAAGGGATCAAAAAATATTATCCGATTAAGAAAGGGGTGTTCTCCAGAACGGTCGGTCACATCAAAGCGGTCGACGGCATCGACCTGGATGTGTACCCCGGCGAAACCGTCGGTCTTGTCGGCGAATCCGGCTGCGGCAAATCGACACTCGGCCGGAGCATACTGAAGCTTGAAGATTTGACGGAAGGCAGCGTCATGTTCCAGGGCCGCAATCTGGCTCAGCTTACCCAGTCGCAAATGCGATCGATGCGCAGCGACCTGCAGATGATTTTCCAGGACCCATATTCTTCGCTGAATCCCCGCAAGCGCATTGTCGAGCTGCTGACCGAACCGCTGAAGGTATTGTCGGGGCTTAACGATGCGGAAGCGGTCAAGCGGGCGTCGGAGCTGATGGAAATTGTCGGGCTTTCGCCGCAAAGCCTCGGGAAATATCCGCATGAATTTTCCGGCGGGCAGCGCCAGCGGATCGGCATTGCTAGAGCGGTCGGATTGCGTCCGAGGCTGATCGTTTGCGACGAGCCGGTATCGGCGCTTGACGTATCGATCCAGGCGCAAATATTGAACTTGCTTAAAGAGCTGCAGCGTTCGTTTCGCCTCACGTATTTGTTTATCGGCCACGGCCTCGGCTCGGTCAAATATATGAGCGACCGCATCGCTGTCATGTATTTGGGCAAAATCGTCGAGCTTGCGCCGACAAAACGGCTGTTTGCCATGCCGAGGCACCCGTACACGAATGCGCTGCTGGAGGCGTACCCCGTACCGAACCCCCGTCTGCGATACGCGGACCGCACCGTCCTTACGGGCGATGTGCCGAGTCCCGCTTCACCCCCGGCGGGCTGCCGGTTTCATACGCGCTGCAAGGTGGCGCAGTCGATTTGCCGGGAGCGGGAGCCGATGCTGACCGGAGGCGAGCATTTGGTCGCCTGTCATTTTCCGCTTGCCGAGGAGACGCCGCAATCGATGGGAGGGACTGCCTGTGGTTAATTACATCGTCCGCCGAATAATGATCGCCATTCCCGTGCTGCTCGGGGTTACTTTTTTGAATTTCATCCTTATCAACTTGGCTCCGGGAGACCCTGTCGATATGTATGTGAATCCGGACGTTTCCGAAGCGGATAAGCAGGTCCGAAGGGAAGCGCTCGGTCTCAACGATCCGTTCATGATCCGCTACGTCAAATGGCTGGCGAATTTGGTGCAAGGCGATCTCGGGCATTCGTTCAGCTCCTTTCAGCCTGTCGTGCAGTTGATTGGGGAACGGCTCATGCCGACGCTGATCTTGATGGGCTGCGCGATTGCGTTCGGATATTTGATTTCCATCCCGATCGGCATCTACTGCGCGGTGAAAGCAAACTCCAAATTCGATTATTTCATGTCGGCTGGGTCGTTTCTCGGCGTATCGATTCCGAGTTTTTTTCTGGGGCTTGGTCTGATTTACGTCTTCGGCGTGATGGTCGGCATCTTGCCGACCGGAGGGATGAATACCGTCGGCGGCGACGGAGGTTTCTGGGATCAGGCGCTGCATCTGGTACTGCCGACGGTAACGCTCGGCACTTCGATCGCCGGGGGAATGGTCCGCTATGTTCGTTCCAGCGTACTGGAAGTGCTGAATCAGGACTACTTGCGTACGGCCCGCGCAAAAGGAATTCGCGAATTTTTCGTAGTCAACAAGCATGCGCTTAAAAACGCCCTGATCCCCGTCATTACGATCGCCGGTCTCGATATTCCGATTCTGATCGGCGGGGCGGTCATAACGGAAAGCATCTTCCAATGGAACGGGATGGGGCAGCTGACGATTCAAGCGATTTTGTCGCGCGATTTCCCGCTCCTGATGGGCGTTAACATGCTGGCGGCATTGACGGTGCTTGCGGCCAATCTGTGGTCGGACGTCATGTATGCCGTCGTCGATCCGCGCATCAAATACAGCTAAAAAAGCAAAGGAGGGAGAGTTGCCGTATGTCCATGGATTTGCAGAAGGAAATGACCGCTCCGGAAGTGATCCCGGCGCTGCTTTCGCCCAAAGGCGAAGTATTCGAATCCGACAGCTACGCCAAAATGGTGGCCAGTCGGTTCCTGAAACACAAGATGGCCGTAGCCGGACTCGTTTCGTTCGTAGTGCTCGTGCTGACCGGGATATTCGCACCGCTTATCGCTCCATACGATCCGAATGCAATCGGCGGCGCGTTTTCCGCGGCTCCGTCGGCGCAGCATTGGCTCGGAACGGATCAGGTGGGTCGGGATGTGCTCAGCCGGCTGATTTATGCGACTCGCGTATCTTTGTCGGTAGGGGTGTTGGCGGTCGCGATTTATGTTATAGTGGGTACTATCATCGGCGCCGTCGCCGGCTATCTGGGCGGATGGGTCGATATGGTCATCAACCGGGTGATCGACGTCGTCATGTCCTTCCCGACGCTCATGGTCATCCTGGTGCTCGTAACCGTGCTCGGCACGGGATTATCCAATATTATTATCGTGCTCGCACTGCTCGGCTGGCCTCCGGTGGCGCGGCTGGTGCGGGGCAGCGTGCTGTCGCTCAGGCAGACCGAGTTCGTGAAAGCGGGCGTCGCGCTCGGGCTCAGTACGCCCCGGCTCATATTCGGCCACATTCTCCCTAACGCGATGGGGCCGATTCTGGTGAATGCAACGTTCGGAGCGGCAGCGGCGATCTTGTCGGAATCGTCGCTTAGTTTTCTCGGCATGGGCGTCCAGCCGCCGACGGCAAGCTGGGGGAATATGCTGGGTGCGGCCCAATCGATCACGGCGCTGACGAGCCAGCCGTGGCTGTGGATTCCGCCGGGTCTCGTCATTATCATATCGGTATTGTCCATCAATTTTATCGGCGACGGGATTCGCGATGCCATGGATCCGAAAAAATTGAATGTCTAGGCGTCGTTCCCGACCAAATCTAATGCAAACTGGTGATTAACGTGAATCGTCTCTCTTTAGTAAGCATTCCGCTGTTTCGGGCTTTGCCCCGCGACGCGCTTTTTTTTCTGGCGGCCAGCTTCGTCAATTCGACTGGCAAGGCGGTCATGTGGCCGCTGACGACGCTGTACGTTCATAACGTAATGGGCAAATCGTACGGCGAAGCGGGACTCGTCATTTTATATCAAGCGCTGTGCGGCATTCTCGGTGAATTTACCGGCGGAAATTTATATTACCGCATCGGTCCCAAACGGATGATTGCCGGTTCGTTCTTCGTCTCCTCCTGTACGATGTTTGCCATCGCGTTTACGCAGCAATGGTCGCTTTACTTGATGCTTGTATGCTTGCTCGGCTTCGCGAACGGCATCAGCATGCCGTCCATGAACGCGTACGTCGGCTTCCGCTGGAAGGAACACCGCCGTAAGCTGTACAATGTCATGTACGTGTGCAATAACGTCGGTTTGTCGATCGGTGCGATGGTTGGCGGCTTCGTCGCTTCGATTTCCTTCTCGCTGACGTACATGCTGACGGCAAGCTCCACGCTGCTGTTTACCGTGTTTCTGCTCGCGTTTATGAAAGAAGTGGATACGAAAGCGACCGGCTTGGAGGAGACGGACAAAGAAAGCTCTTCTGAGCCGCGAAACGAGAGCCGGCACCCCGTGCTTGTGCAAATGAACCGGTGGCAGCTGCTGCGAAATGTGCGGCTGTACTTGTTTATTTCGGCCGGGTCGATGTTTTTCTGGCTATCGTTTACCCAATGGGCGAACGGCGTGGCGCCGTATATCGACGAAAAAGGAATGGATCTTAAATATTACAGCTTGCTCTGGACGATTAACGGCATCGTCATATTGGCCGGCCAGCCGCTTACGAGCTGGATCAAAAGGCGGTTTGCCAAAGATATCGTCTGGCAAATGCTAGTCAGCGCGCTGTTTACCGTATCGGCGTTTTCGTTCATTTTGTTTTTCCACGAACATTATGCGTATTTGGCGATCGGCATGGTGCTGGCCACGTTAGGCGAAATGATGCTGCTGCCGGCGATTCCGACGTTCTTTTCCGAAAAAGCGGGCGTCCATTCGCCATTCTATATGGGGCTTGCCGGCGGCTTTGCCAATATGGGCCGAATGATCGGGCCGCTGGTGTTCGGGCATGCGTACGACTTATGGGGGATTTCCTCCGTATTCTTTTTCGGCACGATGGCTTCCATTGCTGCGCTGCTTATGTTTTACATTCATGCGAATATGAACAAAGATCCCGACCCGGTCCCGAAAGCGAAGTTAAGCACAATATCGCAATAGCAATCGGCATTCGGTGAAAGTTTGCAGTAGACGTGTGGGAGGGGTGCATCGCCTGTTGGACGATCTCGAGGCGATTGTGCTTGACACCGCATATTTGAAACCGTATAATTGCCAATAAATTGAATCCGTTTATAAAAGCTGTGAAGAGAAAGAGTACCTTGGCGACTTCTTTTACAGAGAGCTCCGGCCGGTGAAAAGGAGCAAAGAATACCCTTGGGAATATGGTCTCCGAGCCGCGCACCGAAACCTCATCCGGTTGTAGGCTGCGACGGAACCTGCACCCGTTACTGTGCTAGGGTATCACGCATAAAAGCGTCGTACCTGAAGAGGTGAATGCCGCGAGGCATGAATAAATTTGGGTGGTACCACGTGAGCGAAAACTCTCGTCCCTTAGTCGGGATTGGAGTTTTTTTTGTTTTTCTTTTTGCGTTTCAGCTTTGCTATCAATCGGAGGAGGCGGTTCGAATGGCGAATATTTTTATCGGCGGGGCATGGCCTTATGCGAACGGTTCACTGCATCTTGGGCGGGTGGCGAGCTTGCTGCCGGGAGACGTGTTAGCCCGCTACTTTCGGGCGAAAGGGGACAACGTATTGTACGTATCAGGGAGCGATTGCCACGGCACGCCGGTTGCGGTGCAGGCCATCCGCGAGGGGGTGGAACCGGGTCATATCGCCGGCCACTATCACCGCGAATTTGCCGACGGTTTTAAGCAGTTAGGGTTTACGTACGATTTGTATACCCGTACAGATCAGCGCTTCCATCATGAGGTCGTGCAGGAACTGTTTCGAAAGCTGCTGGAGCAAGGCTATTTGTATTCGAGAACCGTGCAGCAGACGTATTGCGAAACGGATGCGCGCTTTTTGCCGGACCGTTATGTGGAAGGCATATGTCCCGTGTGCGCAAAGCAGGCGCGAGGCGATCAGTGCGATCACTGCTCGACGCTTCTTGATCCTGCCGACTTGCTCGAGCGAACATGCGGCATTTGCGGCAACCCGCCGGTCGAACGGCCGACGGAGCATTATTACTTTGCGCTTTCCCGATTTCAGAATGAACTGGCCGGGTATGCAAGCCAGGCAGCTGCGGGCTGGAGGGAAAACGCCGTTCAGCTTACGAGGCGCTATTTGGAGGAAGGGCTGCGCGATCGGGCGGCCACCCGGGATTTATCATGGGGCGTAGACGTACCTTTGCCGGGATTCGAGCATAAAAAAATTTATGTATGGATCGAAGCGGTCAGCGGCTACTTGTCGGCTAGCAAGCAGTGGGCGTCGGAGACGGGCGGCCGATGGGAGCCTTTTTGGCTCGATGGGGAGAGGGATATTACCGCTTATTACGTGCACGGCAAAGACAATGTGCCTTTTCACACGCTCATTTGGCCCGCATTTCTGCTTGGGGCAGGGGGCCTGCATCTGCCTGATCGGATCATTTCTTGCGAATATATGACGCTGGAAGGGAAGAAATTCTCTACGAGCCGAAACTGGGCGGTTTGGCTGCCGTATATGCTGAGCCGGTACGAACCGGATTCGATCCGGTATTTTCTGATCGCGAACGGCCCGGAGAAGCGGATACTGATTTTTCGTGGAGGGAATTCATTCACAGCCACAACGGAGAACTGCTCGGCGCCTTCGGCAACTTCGTGAACCGCAGCCTCGCGTTTGCCGGCAAATCGTTCGAAAGCCGCGTTCCTGCGGGGAGCATGAACGAGGATTGGAAGAGCGCTCTGACCGAACTGTACCGCAAGGCCGGAGTCTTGATCGAAGACGGGCATTTGAAGGAAGCGCTGGAGCTGATATTCGCTCACGTGCGGCGGGCCAACAAGTATTTCGATGAACAAAAGCCGTGGATTCAGGTGAAACAAAACCGGGAAGCTTGCGCGCATACGTTGTTCACTTGCGTACAAATCATTGCGAACTTTGCTCAACTGCTTCATCCGTTCCTTCCGTTTTCCTGCGATAAAATAAGAACGTTTCTGTCGCTCGGCGAGCCGGGCTGGCATTGGACGGATGTTCCAGCAGGCCGTACCGTTCACAAGCTGGAATTGTTATTTGAACGTATTGACCTCAGTAGGATCGAAGAGGAAACAAAAGCATTGGGGAGAGGGGGAGAGCGTGAGCATTGACATGTTGGGAGTTGAAGCTTCTGTCGCTGCGCGTCAGTTCGTTACGATGGGCAGAGAACGAAGTGTTTTATGTGATCGGGCCCGGAAGGCTTCTTCGTTTTACGAACCGGGCCTTTTTCATAATGGGCACAAAAGGTCGAGATTGCATATATATTCCGCAGTTAAATGCTGGTACAATGGCGTAAGGAACGCAAAAGAGCGCGAGTATTGGAAAGCGCATACATATGCAGTTTTAATGAATATCACCGAATTGAAAAAGGGGGATACGATGGATGATACCGCGCTTCCATGAGGAGAGGGACTGGTTTTTAGAAAAAAGTTACGGGATGTTCGTACATTGAAGCTTATCGTGCGCTGGCATCGGACGTTCAAAGAGTCGTTTCATCAGGCGGAATCCGTTTCCGATCTGCTCCAATATAATGATATTTTGGCGACGCGCAAAGGCAACGATTTGTACCTGCATTTTTTAGTCGATCCGAAAGGGCCTGGCGTCGTATGGAAAAAGACGATACGTGATGGAGGATATGCGGATGTATAAAATGAAGAAGATGGTTCCGCTCGCATTGTTGTTTGCCGTTATTTTTACTTCCTGCTCGGCAAAGACCGCTGAAGAGAACGGGTGGCGAAGCGCGCTGTATCCGAAAGACTGGAAGCCGGGCGTTAAGGATGCGGAAGGACGGTTTCTGCATGACTTCTCTTACGCCGGCTATCGCATGGGCGAGACTCCGATTCCTTCCAACCCGCCGGGCAAAACATACAATGCGGTGACCTTCGGCGCCGATCCGACCGGACAAAACGATTCGACGGCGGCCATTCAAAAGGCGATTGACCAGGCGGGAGCCGCTGGAGGCGGCGTTGTGCTATTGCCGGCAGGCACGTACGGCGTCCGGCCAGACAAAGGCCGAGAGTGCGCGCTTTGCATCCGGCATAGCGGCGTCGTGCTGCGCGGTGAAGGCGCGCAATCGACCTTCATCCGCAACGATGAAACTTCGATGCGGAACAAGCGGGTCATCTCCGTCTTTCCGGCGGCAGGCGGTGATTGGCACAAACCGGCCGGCAAAAAAATACTTCTGACTCAGGATGTAATGGAGCCGACCCGGACCATTCCGGTTAGTTCCGTCGACGGGCTGAAAAAAGGCGAATATGTCGTCATACAATCGGAGGCGACCGGCGCGTTCATCGCCGAACACGGTATGTCCGGCAAATGGAACGACAGTCTGAAGGGCCCGACCTTCTACAGGCAGATCGTGGCGGTCGACGCCAAAGCCGGGACGATCACGGTCGACATCCCGACCCGGTATCCGCTCAAGCTTCGCGATCATGCCTCTGTGTACAAAGTGGCCCCGTCGATTGAAGAGGTCGGTATCGAGCGATTGTCGATCGGCATGCGGCAAAATCCGAAGGATGGCTGGGGCGATCTCGATTTCGATAAGGCCGGTACAGGCGCTTACGAGGTGCACGGCTCGAAGATGGTGCAGTTCCGCCATGCGCTGAACTCGTGGATGAACGAGGTCGAGTCGTATCGGCCGAAGGAAAATAAAGACGACATTCACACGTTATCCGATGCGGTGGAATTATATAAATCCCGTTCGATTACGATACGCAACAGCACTGTGCAAAATCCGCAATACAAAGGCGAAGGCGGCAACGGTTACGGATTCATTATGGCTGGAAGCGACAACCTGGTCATCGGCAGCAAGGCGGTCCATTCGCGGCACGGCTTTGACTTCAAAAGCATGTGGACCAGCGGCAACGTGCTGTATCGCAGCTCGTCGCAAGATCCGCGGCTGGCCAGCGATTTTCACATGCACTTGAGCATGGCCAATTTGTTCGACAACATGACGGCGGACGGCGATCTGTTCGAAGCCAAGTACCGTCCTTACGGCACGACGCTCCACGGTCAAACGACAACCCAATCGGTGTTCTGGAATACCAACGGGGTGAAATATATGAAAGGAAAATCGTTTATCGTCGAGTCGAAGCAATTCGGACACGGGTATGTGATCGGCACGAAAGGGCCGGCATCCGGCGTACTAACAAAAGTGCCGGCAGGCGACAATTCGTTGCCGGAAGATTTCGTGGAGGGGGTTGGGCAGGGCGATACGTTACTGCCTCAGTCATTATACGCAGATCAGCTGGCTAAACGCGGGTTCAAGTTGAAAGAGTAAGCGGATCGGCCACCGCATTACGGGCTTTCGCACCCCACACTTGCGGACTGGAGAAATCCGTCCATGTGAACGGTCAGAAGCAGGGGAATTCACGCCATGCGGCGGAATTCCTCTGCTTCTTGTTTGCTTCACGTTATAATCGTTCCAAGAAACTTACGGCCATTGAAGCGATCCGGCGATGGCCGGCCTCGTTCGGATGCAGTCCGTCCGAGGTCAGAAACGGCAGCGTCAGCTTGTTAAAGCCGCTTTCGGCATATAGGTCGAGTACGGGTAACGCATATTCGGCTGCGAGTTCGCGAACTGCTTCGACATAGTCCACCAGCCGGTGCCCCGCTTCGTTGGCACGGTAAATATCGAAGCCGTCCTTATCGCGATGGAGCGGGGTCCAAAGATTAAGCCGGCAGTCCGGATTGTTCGTTAATATCGATTCGATTAACGTCGCATAAGCGCCGTGAAACGTGTGCACGTCATCCCGCCGGCGCCGATTGCCCAGCGGTTTGGCCAACCGGTAGTCATTCACCCCGGCAAATACCGTCACGCAGTCGAGCGTGAAATCCATTTTTCGGGCCATATGGACCGTCGCTCCGTAATCCCGGTCTCCGCCAGCGGTGACCGGGCAGCCGCTTTGGCCGTAGTTGACCGTTCGGGCAAAGCCCAGCGCCTCGCTAACGATCGGCTGATACATATTCGCGGCCGTAATGCTGTCGCCGAGCGTTCCCCAGCTTTTGCCGCGCCATTTGGACGATTGGTGCATGGCTTGATCCGCGCCTCCTCATTTTTTCGCTTTATCCAGCTTCGCCGTTGCGATCGCCTGATTTATCTCTTCTTCAAACTGTCGGAGCACCGTGTTGGTGTCGGTTTTATTATTGATCATATCGCTGAACGTTTTGCCGAAATCTACGTTGACGTTCGTTAAGTTAGCGCCTCGCAGCGGAGAGGGCGGGGCATCTTTGTAATAATAGAAAGCGCCCGCATTTTTTCCTTTCATTTCCGGCACGTCTTGACCGAACGCTTTTTTTACGGCGGGATTCACCAGCGGAGTGCCCACGCCCTGCTTGGAAAGCATCGTCTGGACTTCTTCGGAAACGAGATATGAAACGACCTCGAACGCCTCATCCTTATATTTGGACGTTTGCGCGATAAACAAGGCGAGCGTCGCCGGCTTTAACCCGATGCCCGGCTTATCCTTCAAACTCGGCAGCGAAACGATATCCCAATTTAAATTCGGGTTCGACCTGGCCCAGCCGATCATGAGCGGATGACTTTCCAGAGCCATCGCAATATTGCCTTTGGCCGTCTCGGACGAAGGGACGAGCGCATTATCGGGAATTTCGTAGAACTGTTTCAAATTTTCGAACAATGTTTTCCATCCGTCCGAATTGACGACCGCTTTATCCTCTTTCGTATCCAGCGGGCTGAGCGAGAGCTGATTGTTCAGCATTAAATTGTTCGGCGTTGCGGTGAAGCCCATATACGTCGTACCTTGCTCGATGCGCGTCACTTTTTTCGCCAATTCATAGATTTCATCCCATGTCATGCCGTCTTTCGGATACGGGACGCCAAACTTATCGAATATATCTTTATTGTAAAACAAGGCATATCGGTTCATCGTAAACGGAAGCCCGTACAGTTTGCCCTCGCTGTTGGCGTTTTGCGTTTGCGCGAGAACGCTGGGCTCGATTTGCTGCAGGTTGAAGTTATATTTTTTAACGAGCTCCTGCAAATCGTAATGAAACCCATTCTGCATAATGCGGTCTACCGTAAAGCTAGCCGATTCGTAAATGATGTCGGGCAGCGTACCGGCGGCGATGAGATCCTTGTAGTCCATATTTTTTTGGTCACGGAGAATGAGATTGAACGTTATGTGAGGGAATTTCTTTTTGAGTGCGTCCATCATCCCTATATTATCAAAATTGAGTGCGCCGGGTTGACCGCTGAATATCGTTAAAGTGATCGGTTCTTTGCTTTTGTTCCCCGTTTCTTCAGTCTTCGGTGCCGGTTCCTGTCCGTTACTGCAGCCGAGCGCAATGAGCGATAAGATCAGCAGCGAAGCCACGGCTTTACTATACTTGTTTACCATACGTGAACCCCCGTTTCCCGACTTTTTAATTCAATAAATGATGACGCTTACATTATGCTGAATTGAAGTAACGTCTTCTTCTGCCTGCATGGTTTATGTTACAATGAAAATACAATAAATTATAGTTGTGTTTTTGTTGAATATATAAGCGAAAGGACCTTATTGATGCCTCGCAAAAAGAAAGTAACGTTGTCTCTTCTAGCCAAACAATTGGGTTTAAGCGTCTATACGGTGTCGAAAGCATTGCGCGGACTGCCGGGCATGTCGGAGGAGACGCGAAAAGAAGTACTCCAGCTGGCGCATCAACTGGGCTATTTGACCAAAGACCAGGAGAACAGCTTGATCTACGAAGGGATCCCGCGCCTCTCGGTCAAACAGCGGCGGTTTCTTGTCATTACTTCCTCAGACATTTCCTCCAGTCCCTCCATTCAACTGCTGTTCCAGGGGCTCAAGGAGCGTATGTTTGAATTGGGTCATAAAATCGATTTGGCCTTTATGCCGGACTCGCTGCCTGCGCAAAGCTTCCCAAGCTGGATGGAACTGGAAGGGCTGCCGTATGCGGACGGCTTGTTCATCACCGCGCTTATTCCCCGGCCGTTGGAAGCTTTATTGCTCGAGCTCAAGATGCCGAAAATTTTGCTCAACTTTCCGCCCGTCGGAGCGAAGGTCGACAGCGTGATCTGGGACGTCCACGATGCAACGCGGCAGTCGGTGCACTATTTGACTAAGAACGGTCATCGCGACTTGCTCTATTTCGGAGATGTGGACCGGACCCGCGGATACAAGCAGCGCTGGCTGGCGTTTGTGGAAGCGATGAAGCAGGAGGGCTTGCCGGTCCGCGAAGAGGATCACCTGATCCATATGCCGGACAACCAGGTCGAATGGGTAGATACATTCAAGCGGCATATGGAGCGGATGAAGCCGACCGCGCTGTTATGTGCGACGGAAATGAGTCTTGCCTGGATTTATTACGCATTGAGCGAGACGGGGTATCAAGTCCCGCAAGACGTTTCTTTGATCCGGCTGGACCATGTCCACAGCAGCTTTATCCCCGGCATCACGCACCCCGTTCTGCTGATGAAGGAGACCGGGTACCGTGCCGCCGACCGGATGCTGTGGCGTCTCGCCAACGCGCATCTTCCCTATGAACATATTCGCTTGCAAGGACCTTTCTTTGAAGGCGATACGGTAAAGAAACTGATATAGTGAATTGCAGCCGAATAGCGGATGTTCCGGTTCCGAGTGACGCAAGAGAAGAACCTCGATCACGGAATACGGTGTACAGCCGCTATTCGTTCGTACATCAATTGCTGCCGAGGCAAAGTCGGACCAAATCGTCGACATGCGCCGTTGCGAGGCATTCGACCGTATCGGCGGCACCGTAATACAGCTTCACTTCGCCGTCCTCCTCGAGAATCATACCGCCCGGAAAAATGACATGATTGCGGAAGCCGCCGTCGACCTCGTAAGCCGCTTCCGGCGCCAGCAGCGGCTCCTTGTATAAACCGACGATTTTGTCCGGGTTCTCCAAATCCAGCAGCATGATGCCTGCGCAGTACCGCTTTTTCCAAGCCGCTTCCCAGCCGTTTTTGCCTCTCGCGGCATCGATGTCTACGGCGTGGAACGTCGTCAGCCAGCCGTGCTTGGTCTTGATCGGCGGTGCCGCAGGCCCTATCTTGTCGTTGGCGTAAGGCACGTGCTCCACGCCGAGCACGAGCTTCGAATTGCCCCAATGCGTCAAGTTCGGCGAGTCGGAAATCCATGTGTCGAATCGATGCTTCCCGCGGCTATAAACCGGAAAGGGCCGCTCCAGCCGCACGTAGTTGCCGCCGATCCGCTCGGGAAACAAAACCATATTGCGGTTATCCGGCACGCTCATGCTGAGTACATCGAAATTGCTGAAATCTTCCGTTGCGGCAATGCCTCCACGGACGCCGTGCTGCGTATCGACGGCAAAGCACATATACACTTTGCCTTCCAGCACCGTCAGGCGCGGATCGTATACGCGGATGACTTCCTCGTCATGCCAGTGCCAGCAAGGAAACGGCTGCACGTCCCAGTGAATGCCGTCGTCGCTGTACGCGAGACCGAGGTTGGTTGTGCTGGAGTGCAGCAGCGTCTGCTCTTGCACGCTTCCGTAGTCGTTGCGAAACACCATAACATATTTGCCCTCATACTTCGTCACGCCAGCATTAAAGACGAGCGCGGGGGCATAGGGCACATCTTTTGCCGACAAGATCGGATTGTCCGGATGACGCCGGATCATAGGGCTGGATGTCAGCGTAATCAATTCAGTCATAAGCGCACTCCTTCTTGATGGATTGGCGTCTCGCCGTCCCAAACGCGATCTCCGAGCCATGCGCCCTGGCGTACGAGCCGCTCTTGAAGCCGGCCAATGGGGACATCTCGGCTTGTCATCGAATGTTCGGCGGCAAGCGCGGCGGCGGTTCCTGCGGCTTGCCCCATCGCAAAACAGTTCGGCATAACGCGGAGCGAGCTTTGCACGATGCGGTCCGCGGATGCGGAGCGGCCGGCGACCCATACGTTGTCGAGCCCTTTGGGCAGCAGACAGCGGTACGGAACGCCATGCGAATGGCCGGGAGGCAGACGGTAAATGCTCATTTGATCGCCGCTCGTCGCCAAATGCACATCGATAAAATAGGCGTTGCGGGCAATATCGTCGGCAAAGCTTCGCGTATTCACGAAATCGTCCTCGGTCAAAATATAGTCCCCTACAATGCGACGCGTCTCGCGGATGCCGATCTGTTCGCCGGTCGCCGTCAAATGAGCATGTTCGAATCCCGGCACATAACGGCGTAAAAAATCCACTTGTATTTTTGCGAGCCTTCGGCCTTCAACCGCGCCTTTCGTCAAATCTTCGGCTTTCGTCCCGTCCACGCCGAAGACGTGACCGAAGTTGACGCCGACCAGATGGTCCGACAGCCAGGCGAATCCCGATACTTTCTTTCTGCCCGCCGGCAGGTCGCCCGCTTGCTGCGCTTTCTCGACCGCCAAATGAATTTGCCCCGAATCGCCGCTTTCCTTCAAATAGCGGGTGAACGCCTTGCGGTCTGCATTCGTGACCAAATAACACATCGTACCCGGCTGCATTTCTCCTGCCGATCCCCCCTTTTGAAACGGGGCGCCGGCAAGGGCGGCAATGTCCGCATCTCCGGTCGCATCGATCACATATTTCGCTTCGATGGCGGAGCGTCCGGATTTGTTCAAGACGACGATCGTATGAACATGGTGATCATCGTCGCTTTTTACGATTTGGCCGACGAACGTGTGATAGAGCAGCTCGACACCACAAGCAAGCACCGCTTCGTCATAAACCCGCTTCAGCACTTCCGGGTCGATCGGCACCCAATCCAGGCTGCTGCGGTACATACGCTGGTATTCGGCACTGCAATTTTGCTTCATCTGTTCCAGCAGTTCCAAGCCGATTCCGCGAATCACCGGTTTTTCTTTGTCCGTAAAAGGGCAAAATGCCGGGACAAGCGAGACGGTACCCATTCCGCCGAGATAGCCCCGCTGTTCGATGAGCAGCGTCTTCGCGCCGTTACGCGCCGACGCTATCGCTGCGGCGATGCCGGACGGGCCGCCCCCGATGACGACGACATCCGCCTGTTTGCTGATGGGGATCGACTCCGCCGGTAAACTGATCGTTTTCAACGGATAACCTCCTTTGTTATTGGATTTGATTGTAAGTATATTACAAGGACAAGCTGTTGTTTAGTTGTAAATTAGTTGATGTTATCAATAAAAAGTACGCGCTCAAAGGATAGTTACCTCATCAAGAATGCGATCGAATATGGACATAAGAAGGGGCGAAGGGCTTAAAAGGTAAGGGGAGGGAGCTAGCGTAAGAGCAAAAGCCGATCACCTATTACCTGGCAACGGGTTCGGTGATCAGCTCGGTATGGCAAACTTTAATTTGTTTCGTTTCCGTGAATACAAATTCCACGAGAGCCACTGCGTTTTGCGAAGTTCCGTCGACCACGGTGCACATGGCGATCATTGCGGTTAACGAAGATTTCTCGGGGTGATTGGTTACTTTTTTGAGCGAAGCATCTTTTACGTATAAATTTTGATTTCCGCTCTTCATTATCGCTTTTTTGGCATAAGGCAGTAATTTTGACAACAATAACTCTCGAATGGTAAATAGCATGGTCACATAAACGACACTTGTTAAAAGCAGAAAAGTGGCAATATTCGTGTAAGTCATCGGACTCTCCTTTCACTATCACCCCTCATTATTTACATATGATGTTTGTTTAAACGTGCTTGGGCTTTCGTAATTTCATGCAAGTGGGGATCATTTCCATTCGCCTGATTTCCATGAATTGAAACCTTTAATGCTGCGGTATCGTCTGTTTGATAGGAAAGGAAATCTTACTAACGAGGTGTTCCAAGGTGAAAAAGTGGATGGTTGTACCAAGCTCGATGATTGCCCTGGTGCTGTTCTGCGGTGCCGCATATTCCGCGAACGCAGTCAAGCTCGTTGTTAACGGAAATTCGATCGCAACCGAAGTGCCCCCACAAATTATCGAAGGGAATACGATGGTACCGATTCGCGCGGTTGCCGAAGCGACGGGGGCCGACGTGAAATGGAACGAAAAGGAGCAAATGGTTACCGTTGATTACGCGGATCGGGCGTCGTTACTATCGCAAATCGATTTGCTGCGGAGTGCGATCATTCCATCTTCCGCCGACAAGGCGGTTGAAGCATGGGCTGAAGCGGTTAAAAACCGAAACGGTGCCGTTCAATATGCGCTGTTGTCGTCCGATATTCAAACTCAAACCCTCAAATCGTATGAAGAGATGCATTGGGTCACCGGCTTGTCCAGTCCGTGGGTTGACAGCTTTAAGGTGACAGGCGGTGTTGAAGACGGTAATGGGGCGGCGGCAAGCTACGATATCGTATTCCAATTAAAGACGTCTACGGGCAGCGCGGGAGAAGGCTCCGTGAAAGTAACGCTGGGCATGAAGGACGGCAAATGGCTCATTACCGGTCTGCAAAGCGGCAGCGGTTCGGAAAACTTGGGCGGCATCGTCGTCTTGCCGTAACCGTTAAAAGCATGTTTGAAAGGGCATCATGTTCGGGAAAATCCAATTATTCCGTTATGAATAATAGTAGATCGATGACGAGTTAAAGCGGGCTCGTAATCGATCTTTTTTTTGATCTTTTTGTTCATGTATAATGAGGAATGTGATTATCTGGATCTTACGAAGTTTCTATATATGGAGGCTGCCGATGAGTAGTAAAAAAATAATCGAAGCGCCCAAACTTCCGAAAACGTTGGCGAACATTACGCAGCCGGCCTATCATCTGCAGCCGGAAGATGAATTCAGCCTGGGCATCATATGTGACTGCACCATTGACAGCCAGACGGCCGGAAAAGTTTCGTTCGACAAGATCGTCTTTCAAAATGTAACATTCACGGAAACATCGCTTACCGATCTGGAACTGACCGACATCGTGTTCGAACGATGCGACTTGTCCAACGTCATTTTTCATGATGCGATCATCCATCGGACGGCATTTTACGATTGCAAAATGATCGGGGTCGACTTGACGGGAGCCACCTTTCGAAATGTTCAGTTTCACCGCTGCATCGCCGATTACGCGACGTTTCGTTTTTCCAATGCCAAACAAGCGCTGTTTCAGGAATGCTCGCTCTGCAGCGCGGATTTTTATAATGCGGCGTTTCAAAAAGTGTATTTCAGCCGTTCCAATATGGATCGCGCTCAGATGACCGGCGTAAAGCTGGAAGGCATCGATTTGAGCGACTGCGAATTCGACGCCTTGGGCGCCGGGCTCGCCGATTTGCAGGGGTGCGTCATTTCCCGGGAGCAGGCGTCCGTATTTGCCAAGCAATTCGGTCTTGCCATTAAAGAGTAGCCGGTTAGAGAAATACGAAAAAGCGAGGAGAACTTATGTATCAATACATCGATCAAAACTATGAAAACGTTGATTTCACGCACAAAGATTTAAGATTCGGAGAGCTGACTCGCTGCACCTTTCACCGCTGCCGGTTTAACGGCGCTTCGTTGGAGGAGATTACGACGACTGCGTGCAGATTCGTGGAATGCGATTTTCGCGGCGCTCAATTGAACGCATCGATTCATACGGAATCCGCCTTTATGAACTGCACGTTCCATGAAGCGAACTTGTTCGTTTCCAAATTCAACGAATGCAAGATGACCGGCTCGGACTTCTCGAAAGCGCAGCTCGATGGAGCCACGCTGCATCAAGGGGATTGGTCTTATACGAACCTCCGCCAGACGCAGCTATCCAAGCAAAACTTACGGGGCATCCGATTTCTCGAGGCGGATTTGTCAGGCTCCAATCTGGAAAAAGCCGATTTGCGCAATGCTGATCTTACTCGGGCGCAATTATCGAAAGCGAAGCTGCAGGGAGCCGATTTGCGCGGAGCCGTTGTGGACGGTATCGACTTTCGTTCCATTGAGGTCAAGGGAGTGCGGATGGACGCCGTTCAAGCGATTGTATTTTTGCGTTCGTTCGGGGCAAAAATCGATTAATCTGCATAAAAGGTATCGTTTTATAGGGTAACGTAAGACCGGGCTTGTGAAAAGTCCGGTTTTTTTTGGTGTTACCCACCTTCTTAGAACGTTGATAATTGATCGTTCTGGATGAAAGCCTACAGCCCGCTTTGGTTGATCATTTCGGCGAAGGCGGCAAAAGCTTTGCCGTAAAACCGGTCTTTGCGCCGCACAAGATTTGTGTTCGTAAATCGGAACTTTTCCGGGATGGGGTAAGCCGCAAGCGACTGATAATCTCCGGTCAACACGGATGTCGGCAGCAAGGTGGAGGCAAGCCCGGCACGTACGCAGCTCAGGAGGGTTTCCAACGAGCCGATTTCTATCATATTGTCGAACGCGATGCCTTCTCTATGGAGCCATTGTTCCAGAACGGTTCGGAAAGGGCAGCCTTTCGGAGAAACCGCCCATTTCGTATTGGATAAATCCGGATATGCCTCCTCTTGATTGGTGGTAAGCAGCACCAGTTCATCGCGCATCTCGTACTCGGAAACGAGCTTCGACGAAGCCATCCCGCCGGTGACGAAAGCTCCGTCCAATTGATTGGCGAGCACCATGGATAGAAGCTCCGATGAAGCCCCGGTAATCAAGGAAAGCGTAACGTCAGGATACCGGTTTTGGAACGCGGATAAAGCATTCATAAAATTGCCGCATGTAACGGTTTCCACGACGCCGATCGAGAGCGGTCCGCTCGGATACGATTTCTCCCGGACGGCCCGGAGCGATTCCTCGGACAAGTTCAAGATCGAGAGCGCGTATTCGCGAAAGACGATTCCTTTATCCGTCAACGTCACGCCTTTCGGATGCCTGAAAAACAAAGCGACTCCTATCTCGGACTCCAGTTTGCGGATTCGGGCCGTTACATTGGACTGCACATACTCAAGGCGTTCGGCTGCGCGCGACACGCTGCCCTCTTCCGCGACGGTCACAAATACTTTAAGATCCGTTAATTCCATGGCCTCACCTCAATGGTATCAAAAATAATGATATATCGATGAATTTCAATCATTATACTATATGCGTTATTTATTGTACAATAGCCAAAGACGAGGATCGTTGCCGGGATGCAGCGGATCTTAAGATAATTTCGTCTGGGGGGATGGCAGTGCAAAAGGAATGGTGGGTTCTTATGCTGGCCGGCGTATTCGAGGTCGTCTGGGTAGCCGGCTTAAGCCACGCAACCGCATGGTGGCATTGGTTTATCACGCTGGCCGTCATTATATTCAGCTTCAAAGTGCTGCTCGATGCGGCAGCAAAACTGCCGATCGGTACGGTGTATGCGGTATTTACAGGTCTTGGTACCGGCGGAACCGTCATTGCGGAAATGGTATTTTTCGGGGAGCCGGCCGACCCGCTTAAACTGTTATTCGTTGCCACGCTGGTAGCGGGCGTCATCGGGCTCAAAAATGTCACGCGGGAAATCGAAGCAAAGAGGGGTGAATGAAAATGGCTTGGGTTGCCTTGATTGCCGCCGGTTTGTGTGAAATGTTGGGCGTCGTTGCGATAAAGCGCGTTACAACCTATCGGCACTGGACCTCTTACTTGTTTCTTGTGATCGCGTTTGGCTTAAGCTTCTCACTGCTTACGTTCGCGATGTCGGAAATTTCTATGGGGACCGCCTATGCGATTTGGACGGGAATCGGCACGGTGAGCAGCGCGCTGCTCGGGATGATTGCATTCGGCGAGCCAAGGGAGAGGAAACGCATTGCGTATATCGGGCTCATTATCGCTTCGACCGTCGGTCTCAAATGGATTTCATGATTCCTTCTCACATTGAATCACTCCGTTCCGCTCATATCAGTTCAGATATGAGTTTTTTCTTTTGTACGACTGCTGTGTACATTGAAACAATACGATGCGAGTCTTTTGCCTGCATAGACGGCACTCGTCGTTCGTCATATAATAAGTTTAATTTGTGTGCTTGTGCTATTGCGATCTGTGGAGAAGGAGGAGAAGCGCGGTGAAGAAAATGGCAAGGCAAATTCCATTCCTGTTATGTATCGTTGTCGGCACGATTTTATTGGTATATCCGACGCTCAAGGACCGTTATGACAGTTACCGGCAGCAGCAAATACTCGCCGAGTGGCAGCAAAGCTTACTGCGGTTGGATAACGTAACTTTGGAGGAGAACATTGAGGCAGACGTTCCCGCTCCGAGCATTTCCGTAGCGGAGGCAGCCGAAGCTAAGCCCGTTCAGGCGGCGCCTTTGCATGTGGAAACGAAAACTCTGACAGAAAGCGTGCCTGATCAGGCGGAAGCACTGCTGGTGATTGACAAAATTGATTTGAAGCTGCCGGTTTTAACGAATGCGACGGAGAAAAATTTGCAATTGTCCGTAGCCAGCATGGCCAACACCGGCAAAGCCGGTGATATCGGTAACTATGCGATTGCAGGACACAGGAACTTAACGTACGGAAAAAATTTTAACCGGTTGGACGAGGTCGACGTAGGGGACCGGATCAAAGTGAATACTCGAAGCAAGCGTTACGAGTACGAAGTCCAGGAGAAGCTATACGTCTTACCCGAAGAAGTATGGGTATTGAAAGGAAACGGCAAAGACCGGGTAATTACGTTGATTACATGCCATCCTCTACAGAATGCTACACATCGTCTCATTATCAAAGGGAAGATCGTAGAAAAACAAAGCTGAATTTCGTATAGGGCAACCCGTGAAACGTCATGTAACTGCACCGGGGGAATGCTGGAAACGCCGCAGCATCCCATCTTTGAAGGTTTTTTCCGGTCAAGTATGGGTCGTGTGACTCAGAGGTTGTATAAATAAATGCTTTATGATACATTATGTATTGTGATACAAATTGTAACATTGTTAATTGCGAAAGGAGTGAATATAACAAAGCAGATGAACCAAAAGGAGCAAACGCCTGTTCCAGCGGTTGTTGCCATGCTGAGAAGGAACGGAGGAGCAAGATTTTGAACAAAAAAACAAGTCTTGTGGTCATAGCGCTTGTGCTTTTCATTCAAAGCTTTTATGGAGCGCTATTGTCTCATGCAAGCACCGGTCAGCAGATCAGCGAGAACATCTTGACCGGTGTGACGTTGACCGTGAAGGATGCGAACGGGAATACGGTGACGGATCCCGTTTACGAGCAAGGCGCAAGCGTCACGCTGGACTATACTTGGGAGCTTCCGAACGGCCATGGTTACAAGAGCGGCGCCGTCTACACGTTTTGGCTGCCCGTCCAGTTCAAGCTTTATAATGATATTAGCGCTGAACTGAAAAAAGATGACGGCAGCAGCGTCGGCACGTTCCAGGTCGAAGCGTCCTCTCGCCAAGTCACGATGGTGTTCAACGAGAAAGTCGAAAATGATGATGTCCATGGCACGCTTACCTTTCACACCCAATTCGACAAACAGACGATTCAAGGAAGTACGGAGCAGCAAATTTATTTTCCGATTCGCAACGGCTATACGATCACGCTTCATTTCAAGCCGAGCGTGAAGTCTTCCGTTGAGAAGAGCGGTATTCCGCAAGGCTACAATGCGGATCGCATTCATTGGACGGTTGACGTTAACAAGACATTGGAAACGGTGAAGAACGCGACGGTCGCCGACCGGCTTCCGGCCGGATTGACGATGGCGACTCCCGTGACCGCAGCCGTCTACCGGCTGCAAGTGAATCTGGACGGGTCCGTGCTGCGAGGAGATCCGCTTAGCGGCGATCAATATGAGGCTGCGCTTAATGCAGGCGAGCTCACGGTCAAATTCAAAAACGAAACGATCAGCGGCGCATATCGAATTGAGTTTTCGACCGAAATTGTCGATTCCAGCCTATCGACGTTTACGAATGAGGCCGTGTTCAAAGGCGACAATGTGCCGGAGATCCGTTCCTCCGCGACGGTCAACGTCCAGCGCGGAAGCCACTTGAAGAAAGCTGTAACCGGTTACGATGCGAAGACGCAGACGATCACCTGGGCCATCTTGTATAACTACGATGAAAAACGGATCCCTCAAGCGGACGCATCGCTTACGGATCAATTCGATGCGCTCCATGAGCTGGTGCCGGGTTCGCTCGCGGTGTATCCGATGGCACTCGATTCGTCCGGGAAGGAAACCGCAGGTTCGCCGCTTACCGCAGGCGTGGATTACAACTGGTTGCCGGCTGCCGGTGCAGGGAAAAAAGGATTCACGCTAAGTTTCACGCGCGACGTCACTTCCGCATACAAAATCGTGTACAAAACGAAAGCAACCGATCGTGTATACGAGAACGGCAAAATAACGAATACGGTCACTTCCGCGACTTATTCCGATACGAATTCCCAAAACGTTATTCAAATGATCGTCAATAAAAGCAGGGGAGCCGTAGACTATCAGAATAAGACCGTAAGCTGGACGATTCGACTTAACGAAGATCAGTACCCGATGAACAATATCGTACTTACCGACACGTTTACGAACGGCGGTCTGACTCTCGTTCCGGGCTCGCTCAGCATCACTTCGCAGAGCGTGGCATCCTCCGTGTACGACGTCGTCTACCGGGCCTCGAACCCGTCGGCGGTTACGGACGGATTCGTCATCAAATTGAATAACAACTCCGTCACTTCCGCTACGTACGCCGTCACCTACAAAACGTATTTCAATGTGGACTGGCTTGCCGCCGGGAAGACCAGCTTTCTGAATACGGCAAAAATGGACTGGGATGGCGGCTCAAAAGAAGTGACGGCTTCGTTCGATCCAAACAACGAGACCAAAAACAACGGCTTTAAGTTCGGCAGTTACAACGCTGCATCGAAGCAGCTACTATGGGCCGTCGGGATCAACTATAACGGGAAAGAACTGGCGAATGCCCGCATCGTCGACAACTTACTGAAAGGCCAAACGCTAGTTCCGGGTAGCGTCAAAGTGTACAACATGATCGTCGCTCCGGACGGCGGTGGAAGCAAAGGCGCAGAAGTAGCGGCTTCCGGTTATAGCGTGAGCCAAAACGGCACTGAACTGATCGTACAATTCAACAATAAAATTCAAGCGCCTTATTGGCTTGAGTTCGCAACAAGTTTGGAAGGCCAGGTCATTGAAAATATCGTTACCAATACCGCGAACGTATTCGATGGCGTGAGCCCGGTATCCAAAGATTTGAAAGGATCGGTTACCATTCCGCATGGCGGGGAGTATGTGTTCAAGGACGGCAAGCAAACCGGGGACAGAATTGACTGGAGCATCGCCGTGAACCGGGGACAGTCGTTTGTACAGGATGCGAAGCTGACCGATACGCCGAGCGGCAATCAGGTTTTGATTCCCGAATCGTTCCATCTGTACCCGACGGCGGTTACTTCCGGCGGAGATGTGAGCAAATCCGGTCCCGAATTAACCAAAGATGTGGACTACCGTTTGCAAATCCAAACCGATGATACCGGCAGCCAGACGTTTGTCTTGAGCTTTCTGAAAGAAATCCGTTCCGCCTACATACTGGAATATCAATCGCTTATTGTGGCGAACAACGGAGATCATGTGAGCAATACGGTTCGATTCAGCGGAACCAATGTCCAAACCGTCATTGTACCGACAACCAAAGACATTATCGTCGGCGTATCCAGCGGTTCGGGTACCGGCAGCGGAACTCGAGGCACATTAACGGTAAAGAAAATGGATGAAGCGAATGCATCCGTGAAGCTGGAAGGCGCAGTCTTCAGCTTGTACCGTCAGGCAGGACCGGACCGCATATGGATTAACACGTTGACGACGAGCTCGGCGGGTACGGCGGAATTCAAAAATTTATTGTCGGGCAGCTATGTGCTGAAAGAAGTCACGGCGCCGGCGGGGTATGTTCTCGATTCGAAGGAGTATCCCGTGACGATCAATTCAACCGCAGGCGTCGCTTTGAATGTTACGAACAAGAAATCCGGGGGCGGTAACCCGGGCGGCAATCCAGGCACCGATAATCCGGGAACGGATACGCCAGGAACCGATACGCCGGACTCCGAAACACCGGATACGGATTCACCCGGATCAGGCACACCGGGGTCGGGTCCGTCAACGCCAGGGGAGTCCACTCCCGGTACACCCGGACAAAGCCCTGCAGCACCGGGCACGCCGACTCCGAACAATCCGGGATCTGTTACGCCAAACCCGGATACGCCGGCGATCGAGATTCCGACACCGGGGACGCCTTCCGGCGAAAAGCCGGAAGCCGGGCAACCGCCTGACGAAGTGGTCATCACACCGCAAGACAGCCCAAGCTCCGATGGAGCAACGCCGTCCGGCAGTGCGCCCGATAACGTTCCAACCGGAGAAAGATTGCCCAAGACAGGCGAAGACAGCCCATTAGCTATGCAAATCGCCGGGATTTGCCTGATTCTGCTCGGCGTCGTATGGAGAAAAAAGTTTTTGTCAATCAAGTAAATAGGCAACAGCCCCTTGTCTTCGATCGAAGAAGGGGCTGTTTTTTTGCTTTTTCATCGTATGCTCTTGTGCGCACAGTGGCAAGAAAGCCTGCACTTAATGGTTTTCGGTGGATGCGGAATACGTTTGATCGTATTCCTGCCGAGCCGTTTCGACTTGTGTGTAATGAACTTTCGTCCAATCATTCAACTCTCTCAACGGTTTAAGCAATGTTTCGCCAAGCGGGGTCAACGAATATGAAACGATCGGAGGAATTGCAGGCGTCAAATGACGCTGGACCAGGCCGTCACGTTCCAACTGCCGGAGCGTTTGCGTTAGCATCTTTTTGGAGATGCCGTCAATGCGTCTTCCCATCTCCCCGTAGCGAATCGCTCCATCCTCCAAAGCGTAAATGACGAGTACCGTCCATTTGTTCGAAATGATTTCAAGCGTCTTGCTGTAGCCGCAAACGGCAATGGAGATGTCGGGTGTTTTTTTCAAGCCAGGCGTTGTCATTACGTAACCCCCTATGCACTTTGTGGTTCCCAGGACACTCTAAAGTTCCTACTTACTTAATTATAGCAAGTGTATTATTGTATGACTATACCATTGAATAGGAGAGGTTATACATGAAAACATACGAATTGCAAGACGGTTTTGGACTTGATCAACTAAAAGCGGCGGAACGTCCCGTTCCAGTTCCCGGTCCCGAAGAAGTGCTTATCCAAATGCGTGCGGTTTCTCTCAATTCCAGAGATCTCGGTGTCATCGACGGATTTTATAAACCCGATCAAAAGATGCCGTTCATTCCCTTATCAGACGGTGTGGGCGAAGTCGTCGCCGTTGGCGATCGCGTATCCAGATTCAAGCTTGGCGACCGGGTGAGCGGTATTTTTACGCAAAGCTGGATTTCCGGAGAGCCGACGCAAGCCAATTGGGCGAGTACGCTCGGAAGTCCGCTGCAAGGGCTGCTGGCGGAGTACACGGTGCTTCACGAGAACGGGCTCATTCATGTCCCTGATTATTTGACCGATGAAGAAGCCGCGACGCTCCCTTGCGCAGGGGTCACGGCATGGCATGCTGTCGTCGAAGAGGGGAAAGTGAAAGCGGGAGATACTGTAGTCGTGCAAGGAACCGGCGGCGTTTCGTTGTTCGCGCTTCAGTTTGCCAAGCTTCATGGGGCGACGGTCATCGTAACCTCCAGCAGCGATGAAAAAATAAAACGGGCGCTGCAGCTTGGCGCGGATTGCGGCATTAATTATAAGGATCATCCGGCGTGGGATCAAGTCATTCTTGAACGGACGGACGGACGCGGTGCGGACCATATCGTCGATCTTGGGGGTTCAGCCACATTAAACCGGTCGATCTCTGCGTTGAAGGTGGGGGGACAGATCAGTATGGTCGGCGTTCTATCAGGGTATCGTGTGGAAGGGTTCGATATCATTCCCGCAATCATAAGAAAAGCGCGGCTTCAAGCGATCAATGTTGGCAGCCGCGACATGTTTGAAGCGATGAATCGTGCGATGAAGCAAAGCCAGCTCCGTCCGGTCATTGACTCCGTGTTTCCTTTCGAGTCCGCTGTAGATGCACTGTACTACCTCGCAAAGGGGTCGTATTTCGGCAAGATTTGCATCACATTTTGAAGCGAGCATTCGGGAACAAGTCTGAAGCCAAATTTGGCGTGAACGGATGCTTATCGCGGCCATTTCCAGCCCGAAGGAAGAAGCCGGCAAAGCGACTTCCTTCGGGCCAATTTGCGAGTATCTTTTTAATAAAGTGCGTCGTATATTGCCCGTTCTCGCCAATCTCCAGGCAATTGAGCTGTTATCCATACACACAGCCGCCGTCAATGCCTATTTTATCGCCGCCAAACCGTCCTCCCAGAAAAAATCCAGTCGAAAGTAAAAATTTCTTTCATCATTATAAACTTTATTTCCTAAATGAAAAAGAAGATTTATATGAGGGGAATGGGGAGAAATCTTGACTTTATATGGAAAAGGGGGGATATTGAAGTAAATGAAGCTCGCGACTTGTTGAGAATGAGGAATAGTATGGTTGAGGTGGGTTGCGGAAGACGATTGTATAAGGAGAGGTGAGCAATGATCGAATTTGAACGATTGCATCATGTAAGTATAGCGGTTAGGGATCTGGAGAAGGCTAGACAATTTTATTCGGAATTGCTTCAATTTCAGGAGATTGAACGGCCGCCTTTTAAATCCAAAGGAATCTGGTATGCCGTTGGAAACCAGCAGCTTCATTTGCTTGAACACACGCAAGGCGAAACGCTGCGCAACGGTCAGATCGATTCGGTTGACGGACATTTTGCCATCTGGGTTAAGAGCTACAAAGGCACGATCGAATGGCTGGAAAAAGCGGGCATCCCTTATGAAGCGAGACCGCAAAGCGTGGCCGGGTTTGCCCAAATTTATATTCTTGATGTGGACAATAATATCATCGAATTTGATTCGGCGTACGATTCATAGCTTTCACGTTACATCAATAACGTACGACGTGATTTCTTTGATTTACCTCTCTTCTTATACATTGCTATTTCCGACTTTGTAGCGGTCTCTCACGGGGCTGCTTTTTTACGTTGGAACCATCGTTTATTGTACCATCTTCTTTTTATATAATTCGACAAAATTCTGTGCAGCCGCAGATAAGTAATGATGCTTCAGCCAGATTAAACCGACCGGGGCCGACAATTCGGTACTAGAAATTTTACTAGCGTGTATGGAATACTCTTTATGCCGCGAAAGCACCGTCTCCGGAACAATCGATGCGGCAAAATCAGATGAGATCAAATCCATCAACAGCGTGATGTCGGAACATTCGCCGATCATATTGGGCTGCAATTGGAGCCGGGAGAATGCTTCCGATATTAAATAATGCACGCCTAACCCTTCGGTACTCGGCAAAATAAGCGGGTCGTTGCTAATGTCTGCAAGCGACAATTCGCGATCGATCGAGTGCCTCTGCTTGGATGTAATAAAGTAGAACGGCTCCGTATAAAGATGGAGAACGGAAAAAGAGTTCAACTCGAGCGGCAATCGAATAATCGCCAGCTCTATAGCGCGGTCTCTGACTAATTTGCAAAGATGGGACGATTCATTTTGTTGAATTTTATAAGTCACCTTGGGGTATTGTTGTTGAAATTGACGTAGAAGTTCCGGCAGCTCGACGGCCGATAATGTATTGACACCGATCGTTAGTCTTCCGTTTACTCCGTTACCGACTTCCTTCACTTCCATTTTGGCCTCTTCCATCCATTGGTCCATCTTTAAGGCATATTTATACAGAGTTTTCCCGGCTTCCGTTATTTCTAAATACTTTCCGCTTCTCTCCACTAATGGAGAGCCAAGCTCCTCCTCCATTGCCTTTAATTGTTGACTTAACGGTGGTTGCGACATATGAAGTCTTTTCGCGGCAGCGGAAATTTTCTTTTCCTCCACTATCGCTATGAAATATCGCAGTTGTCTGATGTCCAACGTCAAAACCACTCCTTTATATATCAAAAACATTACTAAACCTTATTTTATTAATAATTTTCATATAGCCTATCTCCATGTTAGCATAAATATATAGAAGGAAAAAGGAGCTTGATCATGTACCGTCACTTTATGATTTTCGCTGTTGTCTTGTTAGCCGCGTGCCACTCGAGTCCTATTTCTTTGCCAAACGTACCGACGGAAACAGAAACGAAAGAAGAAAAGAAGGTGAAGGTGAACAAGATGAACGAACAATTGATTATCGCGGCGGAGAAAGGCGATACGGAAACCGTTCTGAAGCTGCTTGAAGCCGGAGCGGACATCAATTCTGGCGATCTACGCGGAAGAACGGCCGCAATGGCCGCGACTTACAACAATAAATCAGCTACGGTAAAGGCGCTGATCCAAAAGGGAGCGGACATTAACATTCGCGATAACAACCTGAACAATGTACTCCTGTATGCCGGCGCGGAAGGGCTGCTGGAAATCGTAAAGCTCGCGATTGATGCAGGTGCGGATACGAAACTTACGAACCGATACGGGGGCACGGCGCTGATTCCGGCTTCGGAACGCGGACATGTCGATGTCGTGAAGGAGCTCTTGACTCGTTCGGATATCGATGTCAATCATATCAACAATTTGCATTGGACGGCTCTGCTCGAAGCGGTCATTTTAGGCAATGGAGGGGAGGCGCATCAACAAATCGTGCAGCTGCTAGTGGACCATGGAGCGAACGTAAATATCGCCGACAAAGAAGGAATCACTCCCTTAAAGCATGCACAACAACGCGGCTTCAAAGAGATGGAAGGGTTATTAAAAAAAGCCGGGGCATCGCTGCCGAAATGAATGTGGAAATCTTGTGTGGCAGGAGGACAAGATCGTGAACGATCAAGCTTACTGGCTTACCAATGTGACATTAGAAACTGGTTACCGCTACGATGACGGTGCCCTTACAAGAACGGAAACAGGACAGTTCCATGTACGCATTGAAAAGGGGAAAATCATCGAAATTGTCGGAGCGGACGAACCTTTGGACACTCGTTTGCCCAAGCGGAACGCACAAAACTATTTAATGCTCCCTTCCTTTAGAGATATGCACATTCATCTCGATAAAACGTACTATGGAGGCCCGTGGAAAGCGCCGACGGCGGCAACCAACGGAATCATGACTAGGTTGGAAGAAGAGCGGGAGCTGCTTCCCCGTTTACTGCCTGTTGCCGAACAACGAGCCGCAGCGTTGCTGGACTTGCTGCTGCATTCAGGTTCGACGCACGTACGCACGCATTGCAATGTCGATCCTGTCATTGGACTCAGCAATCTGGAAGCAACGCTGCGAGCAGTGGAAGCTTATCAAGGAAAGGCTTCCGTCGAAATCGTCGCTTTCCCGCAGCACGGATTATTGCGCAGCCATGCCGTGCCACTCGTCAGAGAAGCACTGCGCCGCGGAGCCTCATTAGTCGGTGGCGTGGATCCGGCCACCATTGATGAAAATATCGAGAAGTCGCTGCAAGCAGTCATGGAACTTGCCGTAGAAGCGAATGCAGACGTTGACCTTCATATCCATGACCCGGGTCATCTTGGGATATTTACTTTTAAACGGCTGGCATCGCTAACGGAGGAAGCGGGATGGCAAGGAAGAGTTACGATAAGCCATGCCTTCGCCTTGGCCGATATCCCGCCAGAAGAAGCGAGAGAAGTTGCGGAACTGCTGGCTCATCGGGGAATATCGATTACGTCGTCTGTTCCGATAGGCAGGACGATACCGATTCCTCTCTTGCGGGAACAAGGAGTGGAAGTATCTCTTGGCGACGACAGCATTACGGATCACTGGTCGCCTTTCGGCAAAGGAGATAGTCTGGAGAAAGCAGGAACATTGGCGGAACGGTTTCGTTTAAGCGACGAGCGTTCGCTTGGACAAGCCCTAGGGTTTATTACCGGCGGCATAACCCCTCTGAATGAAGAAGGAAAGCGTATTTGGCCCAACGCGGGAGACGAGGCCGATCTCGTTTTCGTCGATGCGAGTTGTTCGGCCGAGGCAGTTGCCAGGCGAGCGAGAAGAGCTGCTGTGTTGTATCAAGGAAAGCTTGTTGCCGGAGCCCTTTAATTACGGATACAGAAAGGACGGATCATCGATGTGCGCTGCATTTTGGCTGACGAATGCTCTTTTGGAAACCGGCTATCGTAAAGATAACGGCGTCGTTACAGGGACAAAAACGGAATGTTTCCACTTATGTATACTGGACGGGAAAGTGGCGAAGGTGGTATCTTCCGATCAAACCGTTGCCGACGATTTGCCCAAAATAGATGGGAAACGGCTGTTAGTCCTTCCATCGTTTATAGAAAAGCATTGTCACTTGGATAAAACGCTGCTTGGCGACCGATGGCGTTCGGTAACGCCGGCTCGAAGCATTTTTGAACGGCTCGATATAGAGAAAGAAGTTTTACTTTCTTTGGAGACGACTACGCAAGAGCGGGCGCAAAAGCTGTTGGAGCTGTATTTGCAAGCCGGCGTCACTCATATCCGAACGCATGTGGATATTTATCCCGAGGTTGGACTAAGGAATCTGGAAGAAGTTCAAAAAGCTCTGCAATCGTTTGAAGGAAAATTAACTTATGAGATCGTTGCGTTTCCGCAGCACGGTTTATTGCGTACGAAGGCCAAAGATCTCGTTAGGGAAGCTCTCCGGCAGGGAGCCGGCTTGGTTGGAGGCGTTGACCCGGCTACCGTGGATGGAGATATGGAAACCTCTTTACAAGAAATGGTTCAACTGGCGGCTGAAGCACATGCGGGGATCGATTTGCACTTGCATGATGCGGATCATCTCAGTATTTTCACCATGAAAAGATTGGCGCAGCTGACAAAAGAAGCCCGTATGCAAGGGAAAGTTGCGATCAGCCATGCATATGGGCTTGGGGATATCACTTCGTCGCAGGCGGAAACTGTAGCGGCGGTTTTGGCGGACGCAGGAATGACCGTCGTTACCAGCGTGCCGATTGACCGGAAGTTTCCGCCAGTTGGCTTGCTGCACAAAAAAGGAGTATCGGTCGCCGTCGGTTGCGATAATATATTCGATGTTTGGTCACCGTTCGGCAACGGAGATCTTTTGGAACGTGCCGGCCGTTTGGCGGAAATATCCGGTTGGGTAGACGAACGGTCATTAGCGCAAGCGCTCCGCTATATTACCGGCGGCAAAACCCCGCTGAGTCCCGAAGGAGAACAAATGTGGCCGCGGGCAGGGGACGATGCCGACTTCGTTTTCGTTGAAGCCTCCTGTTCTGCCGAAGCGGTTGCCAGAAGATCGAAACGAGCGGCTACGATGTTCAAAGGAACCATCGTTTCGGGTTCGTTGTAACCGGGGGCAGTCGCCCTTGAAGCCGCTCGACGGAGCGGCTTTTTCAGCGAGGCGTCGCTGCCTTTATCGCGGCCGATGCAATGGCTCGCTCCGAAGCAGTTGAGGATTTTGGTGAATAGAGGACTTAAATATATTGATTTTGCACATTTTATATGATGATGCACTTGCTGTTTATAGCATTTGCGGCATATTTTTTCTTTTTTTCCGGGGGTATGCTACACTTGAACCATATTTTCCGAAGAAGGGAGTACTGACCGATGCAAATATGTGATTTTTTATTCCCCAAGGACAAAGTGGCTTATATCATCTCGTCCGCCAACATGCAGGAGGCACTGGAAAAGCTGGAGCAAACCCAATACACCGCCATTCCTGTTATTGACGGAGAAGGGAAATACGTTGGTACGCTTTCCGAAGGAGATCTTTTGTGGAAGATGAAGTATACGGCCGGATTGAGCTTTGAAAACCTGGATACCGTCAAAGTGCATGAAATTAAACGCCGTGTTCATAATGAATGCGTATCGATCAATGCGTATTTGGAGGATATGCTTGAACTGGCTGCAGATCAGAACTTTGTTCCCGTTGTGGACGATAACCAAATCTTTATCGGAATCATCCGCCGCAAAAACATCATTGAGTACTACACTAGCAATATTACCGACTGATCATTGACAAATCGCCTGGACCAGGCTGACGATTAAAGCCGGGCACTCCTTTGGGTGGAGGAAACGATTAGTCGTCATCCATTCCTATAATTGTTAGTGCAATCACAATAAAATATGGACTATTATACCTGAATCCGAAGGATCTATAGAGCGTCGTTCCGGATCTTGCCGATCGAATCAGGTTTGATGTATAAGGCATGATAAGTAAGTATGGTATAAAGCGGGTTCAAACCGTATTCAACCAAGAAGATAGGGCGCAGTCGATCCTTGAATTTTTGAATTGACTGTGGTATGATTGATTTCATATATTATGAAACCAATTCACATGTTGAAAAGAGTCTCATTTTTATGATGAACTTTTTCCAATGTGTGAATTTTTTATTTACAAACAGGTACACATTAAATTGGTTCAAACTAGATGGGGGAAATTTAAATTGAGAGTAAATTTGAAATTTACGACTAAAGGGCAAAGCGCAATTGAAAATTTCAATAACGACGAATTAATCGAAATATTCACAAGATATTTGAATACTTTAGTGAAACATTATGCAGTGAATGTTTCGGTACCGGTTGATATGAATCAGGATATAAGAGCAGAAGGTATCTTGAAAGTTCTTTTGGAGAACGTAAATTGCGATATAAATATCTTTTTTAGAGAATTAGAGCGAGATATAAAAGTTCCTTTAAAGAAAAGACTTGATAAAGCCGGGAAATTAGACAACGTGTTTAAGATAGACATTATTAAGTAAAAGCGAATAAACGTATGGCGAACTATTCCAGCCCTCCGGCTTCTTTATTACGAGCAACCTTTGCCGATACATGGATTATGTGTGTAGTTTGCATTGTACACATGATTCCACATGCCATTAAGGGGATGTTCGCGTGAGTGTATAAACTTTTTGCTGGTGCTACTGGCAAGAGTTTTTTTGTTTGGAAGAAGCGTCCATAGCTTCCGTGATTAAAGTATTATAAGACTATAAATGGAACGGCTTTGTTCTCTTTTCCAATTCTGGATTGAAATGTTATACAAATCCTGTATATTTCGTAAATCTGCGTCATCCAGCTTGCTTATCTGTATAAATCTCTCATTTTCCTATCCAAAAGCCGAACTATCGCTTGATTTCTTTAATAATCTTATGTAATATGGTTATGCTAGATTATAAATTTCGGTTTACATTATGCCGGAAGGTGAACTCATGCCCCTGATCGACTCTAACGAGAACAGGAAGAAGCTAAGTCACATCTACAATGAGATCGCGAAAGAGCTGTTCGGTTTCGGTACGACGATGCTGAAGGTGTTCATCGATCACCATATGATTACAGTTCATGCCAAGCATCGCAGGTCGCCGCGTTCCACTGCGCTCGAGGGTGAGGTTCCTACTTTGAAGTATGAAGTGGATTATTACATGTCCTCGATCTACAAGAGGAAAGTCCGCGAGAGGCTGGAGCAAGAGTTGGGCTTGTCCATTGAAGCGGTGTTGAGGGATTATGATCCTGCCACCCAATGGGCGATAACGAATGTTATTCTTCATGAAAATGAATAAATGGAATCGGCGTTTCTCTTTTGATTTATCTTAAGAGGAAACCGGATAGGCGAAACGGATGACTCTTTACGTTGTTTACAACGAAAAGTGCTCTTGTTTAGAAGATTTTTTTCTAAAACAAGGGCACTTTTCTGTTTTCTTGGAAATCCATGGGGAAAATGTATAGTTTAGGAGCCGATACGGATAATAACTGGTATCAAAAAACGGCTGCGGATTCACGATTCACTATTATAGATCATGAACAAAATTGGGGAGGAACAAAAAAGATGAAAAAACGATGGGTACAAGGCTTGGCCTCTTTAACGATTCTGGGGCTTGTTGCCACCGGATGCGGCGGCGGAGCAAAAGAACAGGGGAATGCCGGCGCGTCGACCGAAGCGCCAAAAGGCCAACCGACGAAGCTGGTCATCTCCACTTGGGGCTTCTCCGACGACTTCTTTAAAAAGGAAGTGTATGCGCCATTCGAGAAGGAGCATAATGTCCAGATCGTCGTCGAGGCAGGGAACAATGCGGATCGTCTGAACAAAGTGAAACAGGGCGGCTCATCCGTAGATTTGATTTATTTATCCGATTACTATGCACAGCAAGGGATCGAGGCCGGCATGTTCGAGAAAATCGACCGCAGCCGCATCCCGAACTTGAAAGATATTTACGAAGTGGCCAAGGCTCCGCTCGGCGAAGATTACGGTCCGGCTTATACGATCGGACAACTCGGGATCGCCTATAACCCAAAAGCTACCGGAGGCAAGGAGATCAAGTCGTGGAACGATCTTTGGAGCCCGGAACTCGCCAAGAAATTGACGATGCCGAATATTACATCGACCACCGGCCCGATGATGCTCGATGCGGCTTCCCGTGTAGCCGGAAACACGACGTTCAATGAGGACCAGGCGATGGCAAAGCTGAAGGCGCTGAACCCCGGCGTCGTGAAATATTACAGCCAAACGTCCGAATTCGTGAATATGTTCTCGCAAGGCGAGATCGCTGCAGGACCGATTATGGAAATGTACGTGAAGGATTTGAAGGCAGCCGTGCCGGAAACGAAGTTCATTACGCCGCAAGAAGGCGGCTATGCGATCATGAACACGGTCAATATCGTCAAAGGCAGCAAAAACAAGCAGTTGGCGGAAGACTTTATCAACTGGCATTTGAGCAAAACCGTTCAAGAGAAGTCGGCAAAGGCCAAAGTCGATTCTCCGGTCAATACGACGCTGACGCTGACGCCGGAAGAAGCGACGGGCATTACGTACGGCAAGGAAACCATCGCCAAGCTGAATAAGCTGGACATGAAGTTCGTCAACGCCAACTTGAAAAAATGGATCGATCGCTTCAACCGTGAAGTAACGCAATAAGACGCGGCGATAGGAAGGGACAAGGGTATATGTTGCGGCATGTACCCTTGTTTCTTTACCGCCATAGGGGGTGCGAACGGATGAACAAGAAGGTCATTCTCGATGTGGACACGGGGGTGGATGATGCGCTCGGCATGCTGCTTGCGATTCGCAGCGGCGAGATGGACATTCTCGGCGTTACGACGGTAAACGGCAATGTTTCGTTGGAGCAGGCGACGGTCAATACGTGCAAAATATTGCAGTTGGCCGGAGCGGAGCATATCCCCGTCTTCAAAGGAGCTGATCGGCCGATGCTGCGGAGCACCTATTTCGAGCATCGGGTGCACGGGAAGGACGGCTTGGGCGGGGCGCTAAAGGACATGTCCGTGCATAAGCAGCCGGAGGACGGGCATGCGGTCGATTTTATTATAGACCAAATACGTCGACATCCCGGGGAAGTGACACTAGTCATGACCGCGCCGCTAACCAATCTGGCCCTTGCCATTATGAGATACCCGGAACTCGTTGGGCAAGTGAAAGAGGTCGTCGTGATGGGCGGCGTCGTTCAAAGCTTCGGCAATGTGACGCCGACGGCGGAGTATAACATGTATGTCGATCCGGAAGCGGCTAAGCTTGTATTCAAGGCGGGGTTTTCCTCCCTCACGCTCGTCGGTTTGGATGTGACCCGCAAAGCGCTGCTTACGGAGGAGCATATCGCTTCCTTGGGGGATTCGCCTCTTGCACATTATGTTCGAGAAAGCACGGCCGATTATATGCAGCGCTATTATGAGCGAAACGGGGTTCGCGCCTGTGCGCTGCACGACCCGCTCGCGGTAGGCGTGGCGCTGAATCGGGAGCTAGTCGTCACTAAGCAATACTATGTCGATGTCGAGACGCGAAGCGAGCTATGCGACGGACAAACGGTATGCGACTTCCAAAACCGGTTGTCGCGGGAGGCTAACGTTCACGTTTGTTTGGACGTGGCGGCGGACGAATTTCTCCGGCTTTTTACAAGCGTTTTGCGCGGCTAGCGACTAAAGGAACAGGAGAGCAGTGACATGAAGAAATCGTATTTGGCTATATTGCTTGTGCCGGGGCTGCTGTTCTTGGCCGCATTCATGGTGATACCGATTCTCCTGACGGTAGGCTCGACCTTTTACCATGAGGGCCGGCTCACGGCTGAAGGCTATTTTCATTTTTTTAAAGATCCGTATTTTCTGAAAATATTATGGACCACCCTGCGTGTCAGCTTAGTAACGACAGTGCTGTGTATGGTGCTTGGGTTTCCTACAGCGTATTACATTTCCAGACGAAGCCCGCGGCAAAAGGCACTGCTGCTGGCGCTCGCTATTTTCCCGCTGCTGACAAGCTCCGTCGTTCGCTCGTTTAGCTGGACGATCATCTTGGGGAAAAAGGGACTGCTGAATAATACGCTATTATCGATCGGGCTCATTCAGGAGCCGCTTAACATTCTATATACGCCAACGGCAATGATGATCGGACTTGTCCATTTATTCCTGCCGCTCATTATTATTACTCTTGTCGGCGTCATGGAAAATATCGATCCCGACTTGCTCAAGGCGGCGGAAAGCTTGGGCGCGAGCCGGTTCTCGGCGTTCTGCAAAGTCATCATTCCGCTCAGTGTCCCGGGGCTGATCATCGGGGGCATTCTCGTGTTCGTCGGAAGTCTCACGGCTTACACGACTCCGGCCTTGCTCGGCGGCAAGCAGCGGGTGATATCTACGTTTCTGTACCAGAACGCGATCACGTTAAACGATTGGTACTTGGCCTCGGTCGTCGCTACGATCATGATGGCGATCACATTCATCATCATCGCGCTGATGAATAAGCTGGCCAACAAATTAAATCCGAAGGGGTAGAAGGCATGCAGGAGAAGAACCGTGGGCTCGGCCTGTTTACACTTCTTATATACATGTTTTTGCTTGGACCGCTGGTGATTATCGCCTTCGCCTCGTTCGAGCCGGGAAGCGCGCTGAAATTCCCGCCGCAAGGCTTTTCGCTCAAGTGGTATCATCATATTTTCGAAGTCACGATGTTCAAGACGTCTTTTATTACTTCCATCGTCGTGTCGTTGGCGGGCAATTTGCTGGCGCTGCTGCTCGGGCTGCCGGCTGCCTATGCTTTAAGCCGGTTTCACTTCCGGGGGAAGGAGGCGCTGAACGCGATCTTTATTTCGCCGGTGCTGATCCCGGGCATTGTGCTCGGGTTTACGATGCTGAAGTATGTCATCATCACCTATCATCTGCCGATATACGCGGCGCTGCTGCTCGGGCATACCGTCATCATGCTGCCGTTTATTATCCGGGTCATCGCCTCGAGCCTGGCCAACTTCGATTTTGCCGTGGAGGAAGCATCGCTCAGTCTCGGAGCGGGTAGGCTGAAGACGTTCTTCACGGTCGTGCTGCCGAATATCAAATCGGGCATTATTGCGGCTGTGCTGATCGCTTTCCTGGAATCGTTCAACAACGTCGATATTTCCGTGTTCATGACCGGTCCGGGGGTCAGCACGTTTCCGATCCAAATGCTGCTTTACGTTGAAAACAACTTTGATCCGACGGTGGCCGCCATCTCCGTGCTGCTTATGCTTTTTACCGCGGTATTGATGTTCTTGATCGAGCGTCTGATGGGGTTTTCTTACTTTACCAAACGATAATGGAGGCTTGCATCCATGGCCATGCTAACCTTGGAAAATATAGCTGTAGCCTATGATCAGCAATATATTTTGAAAGATTTCAACCTGTCCGTCGAAAAAGGAAGCCTGATTTCGCTGCTCGGCCCGAGCGGCTGCGGCAAAACGACGACGCTGCGCCTGATCGCCGGCTTCCTCGAGGCGAAAGAAGGCAAGTTCGCGCTTAACGGAAAAGATTATACGCGCGTGCCGGTTAATAAGCGTAATTTTGGCTTCGTGTTCCAGAGCTACGCGCTGTTCCCGCACTTGTCCGTTTACGACAATGTAGCGTTCGGCCTTCGTTTGCGGAAGGTAAACGGGGCGGACATCGACCGCCGCGTTCGCAGCATGCTGGACACCGTCAACTTGTCCGGCTTCGAGAAGCGGTATCCGAAGGAGCTTTCGGGGGGTCAAAGACAGCGCGTCGCCATTGCCCGGGCGCTCGTGATCGAGCCGGATCTGCTCCTCTTCGACGAGCCGCTCAGCAATCTCGACGCCAATCTGCGCGTCAATATGCGCGTGGAAATCCGCCGCATTCAACAGGAGCTGGGCATTACGACCGTGTACGTATCCCATGATCAGGAGGAATGCTTCTCGATCTCCGATCAGGTCGCCATCATGAATAAAGGCATTATTGAGCAGCTCGACCGGCCGTCCGTAATATTCAAGTACCCGAAAACCGAGTTCGTGGCTCGCTTCATCGGCTTTAACAATTTTATTTCTTTTGACCGCAGGCAAGAAAACGGCGAAGAGATTGAGCTTCAAGCGGGAGGTCACTCCTTCCGCGCCGTCCAAGGAGCTGGCCGGGGAGCGCAAAAGGGCTTAAAGGGGGCTATGCGCCCGGACGATCTGAAGCTGGGCACGCCCGAAGAATTGACGGCGGGACCGAATGTACTGACCGGCCGCGTGAAGGTAAGTACCTTCCTCGGTCGAAGCTACCAGTACGTCGTCGAAACGGAGCTCGGGGATTTTACCGCAAACAAAGAAATGGAACAGCCTTATGTGAGCGGCCAAGAGGTACGCGTTCATTTTCCCTTGGAGAAGTTGATTTTGGTGGAGTAGCTTACTTGGAGGTGCAGACAGCATGCGCGTGGATTTATTGATCGAGAACGTCCTGATTTATAACAGCTATTTCAAGCGGTTTATGCCCGGCAACGCGGCTGTGCTGGACGGGAAATTTTTATATATCGGCAAGATGGGGGCCGAAAGCTTTGAAGCGGGAGACGTCATCGATGGTCAAGGCCGTTACATGATCCCTGGCCTCATCGACATTCATCTTCATATCGAAAGCTCGATGATTACGCCTGAAGCGTTCTCCCATGCGCTCATTCGGAACGGCGTCACCACGATTGTTCCGGAGCCTCATGAAATGGCCAATGTGTTCGGCCTGGAAGGGGTAAACGAAATGATCAAGGCGAGCCGGAACTGCGTGGCGGATATGTTCTACGCCATTCCGAGCTCGGTACCGGCGACGTCGATGGAAACGACGGGCGGCTCGATCGAGATCGAAGACATGAACGAGCTGCTGCGCACGGAGCGCATCATTTGTCTCGGGGAGATCATGAACTATGTGGATGTGATCACCGATCCGGACTGCAAGACGAACCAAATTCTGAAACACATTCGAGAGAGCTACCCGCAGTTGATCATTGAGGGCCATGTTCCGAAGCTGCTCGATCTGGACCTGCATCAAATGATCTTCAGCGGAGTAGATTCTGACCACACCCATCAAACGATCGAGGGGATGGAAGCCCGGATCGCCGCCGGCATGTTCATTGAGATCCAGGAAAAATCGATGACCTCGGAAGTGATGGATTATTTGATCCTGCACGACGTTTCCGAGCATTTCTGCTTCGTAACCGACGATGTGATGCCCGATTCGTTCCAGCGGCGCGGCCATCTGAACCATATCGTGCGCAAGGCGATCCGCATGGGCATGGAACCGGAAATGGCGATTTATGCCGGCACATTTACGCCGGCCCGGAGAATGCGCATGCATGACCGGGGAGCTATCGCACCGGGGAAGATTGCCGATTTCATGCTTGTTTCCGATATCCGGGATCTGACGATAGAACAAGTGTATAAGCGCGGCAGCAAGGTGTATGACGTGATCGAGCCTTACAAGCCGAAAGCAAACGAGCGGGCTTTCCCACAGCATTTTTACGAAAGCGTAAAACTGGCGGAGCTTACCGAAACCGATTTTCAGGTCGCGGCTGAGACGAACAATGGTCCGGACGGACGGTATATGGGCCGTGTCATGATGGTGAAGGACGGCTCGACGTTCATTGAGGAGCATCAGGTCGAAGTCGAGGTTCGCGGCGGGCAGCTGATATGGCAGGAGAGCGGCTACGGTCTGCTGGCCACGTTCGAGCGTTATGGGAAAAGCGGCAATCGCGCCTACGGCCTCATCGGCGGAGATACCATCAAGCGCGGTGCGGTGGCCACGACATACTCGCACGATAATCATAACCTGCTGGTCGTCGGCCATAACGAGGCGGATATGATGCTCGCGGCCAACTGGGTGATCGCGAATCAAGGCGGCTTTTGTGCAGTCGACGGGGGAGAGGTGCTGGCCGGTCTGCGGCTGCCAGTAGGCGGCATCCTTACCGAGGAGCCACTCGAACAAACGGCCGAAGAAGTAGAGAAGCTGCTCGATGCCATGAAATCGTTAGGCTATCGTCATTATAATCCGATTATGTCGCTCAGCACCCACTCCCTGGCGGTTAGTCCGGCGCTCAAGCTTACCGATCACGGCTTGATCGATGTGAATAAAGGGAAGGTCATTCCTCTGCTTGTTCGGGCTATTTGATTGAATAGGACTTGATATGAAAGACATTGAACTGTGATTCGTGATGCGGGCGTATTATAAAGTATAACTTATGCTGTCAGAAGGTGACTCCGATATTCATTTGGGGTCATCTTCTTTAATGTCTATTGATAATTGCTCAATGCTCGTACAATCAATATATTCTAGTTCATCCTTCAAATGTCCGAAGTAGATTCCATAGAAGGCATTGTCATAAACAATTCCATTCTAGACAAATGGATTGCCGGAATCCTGCTTCTTTGACGTGCGCTTTTGAAACTGTTCTTGACAGAGCTAGACGAAGTCGGTACAATCTCATTAATAGTAATAATTACTTATAAAAATAAAAACCGAACTACGTGTTCGGTTTTTAAATGGAACGTAATCGTAATAATTACTTTTAGGAGGCCGATTGATGAATTCAACAAAAATACCAGTCACCGTCTTAAGTGGATATTTGGGGGCCGGTAAAACAACGCTGCTCAATCATGTATTGAATAACCGGCAAGGCTTGAAGGTCGCAGTCATTGTCAACGATTTAAGCGAGGTCAACATCGACGCCGAGCTCGTCAAGTCGGGCGGCGGGCTTTCGAGAACGGAAGAGAAGCTGGTGGAAATGTCGAACGGGTGCATTTGCTGTACGCTTCGCGAGGATTTGCTGAGAGAAGTGGAACGGCTCGCCAAAGAAAACCGGTTCGATTACATCCTGATCGAATCGACCGGCGTAGGGGAGCCGGTTCCGGTCGCGCAAACGTTTAGCTACATGGACGAGGAGCAGGGGATCGATCTTTCCGCTTTTTGCCGGCTCGACTGCATGGTAACCGTTGTTGATGCTTACCGCTTCTGGCATGATTTTTCTTCGGGTGAAAGCTTGCTCGAACGCCAGGAAGCGGCTCATGAAGACGACACGCGCGATGTGGTCGAGTTGCTGATCAGCCAGATCGAGTTTTGCGACGTTCTCATTTTGAACAAGTGTGACATGGTTGAAGAGGATGACCTCCGTGAGCTGGAACAGGTGCTTCGAACGCTGCAGCCAAGAGCGAAGCTGATTCGTTCCGAGTTCGGGGCGGTCGATCCGAAACAAATTTTGAATACCGGTTACTTCAATTTCGAACAAGCGAGCGAGTCGGCTGGCTGGATTCAGGAGCTGAATAAAGAGTATCATACACCAGAAACCGACGAGTATGGCATCTCTTCGTTTGTATATGAACGCAGCAAGCCGTTTCATACGGAACGGCTCACCTGCTGGATGGAGGAATGGCCGGCCGAAATCGTGCGGGCGAAAGGGATGGTATGGCTCGCAACCAGAAATGACATGGCGCAAAGCTTAAGCCAAGCCGGTCCATCGATTCAATTCGGACCTGCCGGCTTGTGGGTCGCCGCACTGCCGGAAGCAGAGAAAGTACAGATGATGAAGGATAACCCGGAGATCGGTTCCAAATGGCATCCTGAATTCGGAGACCGGATCAGTCAGATCGTATTCATCGGAATCGATCTGCAGCCGCAGCGCATTGCGGAAACGCTCGATTCCTGCCTGTTGACCGATGAAGAGATGAAAGAGGATTGGAGCCGGCTTCAAGACGAACTGCCGAATACGAATCCGGAGCAGCCGAAGCTTTTTGCCCGATAATTTTACTTAACCGCGTGATCGGAACGATCCCACACTCGCAAGCGGGGAACATAATGCCGATCGTGAAGCCGAGCAAGGAGGAAAGAAACTCGGTTTTTGGCATGATGGGTACAATCCATTGTTCTTTTAAATTAATTTTGAATCATTCCACCCCCGACATTATCGTCCTGAGAACAGGTGTTTGTCCCGGTATTTTTGACCCGACAATGATCGTGTGGAGTACAGAGATGCCCGCAAAAACTTCGGCAATCATGATGGAACTCATGCATAAACGGTATGAGTTTTTCTTTTTTCCTGGGTATGCTAAACTCGATATATAGCAAAAAAATCCAGTGAACAAGGAGGTGGTGCCCCATGACAATGAATAGTAGACCCAATAGATTAGCCAAGGAAAAGTCACCTTACTTGCTGCAACATGCTTATAATCCGGTTGACTGGTTTTCTTGGTCGGATGAGGCTTTTGAAATCGCCAAACGCGATAATAAGCCTATTTTCTTATCTATTGGGTATAGCTGACGTTGGATACTTTGAGAACTTGCCATTGGTGTCACGTCATGGAAAGAGAATCGTTCGAGAACGAAGAAGTCGCGGAGCTGCTGAACCGGGATTACATCGCCATTAAGGTAGACCGGGAGGAGCGCCCGGATGTAGACAACTTATACATGTCCGTCTGTCAGGCGATGACGGGGCAGGGCGGATGGCCGCTCACCATCATTATGACGCCGGAGAAGAAACCGTTTTTCGCCGGCACTTACTTTCCGAAAGGACGTAAATTCGGCCGTCCCGGCTTGATGGATATTCTCCCGCAAATTGCGGGGAAATGGAAGGACGACCCGAACAGGGTGGCCCAGATCGGCGAGCAGGTTGTTGAGGAGACGCAGAAGCGGTTGATCGCGAACCTGGAAGGGGAACTGTCGGACGCATTGCTTGAGCAAGCCTACAGCATGTATGACAGCATGTTCGATGCTGCGTTCGGCGGGTTCGGGGGTGCGCCGAAGTTCCCGACTTCGCACAATTTGTCTTACTTATTACGCTATTGGAAACGTACGGGCAACGAGAAAGCGCTTGCGATGGTGGAGAAGTCGCTCGATGCAATGCACCGCGGCGGAATCTTCGATCATGTCGGTTTCGGCTTCGCCCGCTATTCGACCGATGAGCGATGGCTTGTGCCGCATTTCGAGAAGATGCTGTACGATAATGCGCTGCTCGCCATGACTTATATTGAAGCGTTCCAGGCGACGGGGAAAGAGCGCTACGCCGAAGTTGCGGAGCAGATCATTACCTACGTGCTGCGAGATATGACCGATCCGGACGGGGGCTTCTACTCGGCGGAGGATGCCGACTCCGAAGGCGAGGAAGGCAAATTCTACGTCTGGACGCCGGACGAAGTGAAGCAAGTGCTCGGCGAAGAAGAAGGCGAGCTGTATTGCGACGTTTACGATATTACCGCTGACGGCAATTTTGAAGGCCACAGCATTCCGAATTTGATCGACGCTACGGTCGAGTCGATGGCGCGTTTAAAACAGATGGATCTGCAGTCCATGAAGCAGCGGCTGGAGGCATCGAGACAGAAGCTGTTCGAGCACCGGGAGAAGCGAATCCATCCGCATAAGGACGATAAAATCTTAACGTCCTGGAACGGGCTGATGATTATGGCGTTAGCCAAAGCGGCCAAGGCGCTGCAAAAGCCGGAATACGCGACGGCGGCGCGAAAAGCGGTACACTTCGTGCTGAACAAGCTTCGCAGGGAAGACGGCCGGCTGCTTGCGCGTTACCGGGACGGGGAAGCGGCGTATCTCGGCTATGTGGACGATTACGCGTTTCTGGTCTGGGGCTTGATCGAACTGTATGAAGCGACGTTCGATTGGCAGCTGCTGGAGCAGGCGGTTCAACTGAACGAAGAGATGCTGCGGCTGTTCTGGGATGACGAGAAGGGCGGGCTGTTCTTCTATGGACATGACGGGGAGCAGCTGTTCACCCGGCCCAAAGAAATATATGACGGCGCCATGCCTTCAGGCAATTCCGCGGCGGCGCTCAATATGCACAAGCTTGCCCGTTACACCTACAACGCGGCGCTAGCGCAGAAGGCGGAGCTGCAGCTCAAAGCGTTCGCCGGATCGGTCGAACGGTATCCGTCCGGTCACGCTTTGTTCCTGATGGCGCTCGAATTTGCGCTCGGCGCGCCGGCGGAAATCGTCATCGCGGGAGATCCGGCCAAAACGGACACGCAGGAGATGATCCGGGAAGTGCAGCGTGCATTTTTGCCGCAGGCGATTATCATCCTGAACCCGAAGGGGGACGATGCTGCGGATGTAGCCCGGTTGATACCGCTTGCCCAAGATAAGCTGCCGCTTGGAGGCCGGGCGACGGCATATGTATGCGAGAATTTTGCATGCCAATCGCCGGTAAGCGATGTGGAGGAGCTTCGCGAGTTATTGCAGCCGGAAGTTTAAGGAACGCAGCAAGTAAATAAGCAAGTAACCGGGCAATGGTTATTCCCATAAATCAACATAACCAAATGAGTCGTCCTTCCATGGCGCGGAGCGCCAAGGGAGGACGACTTTTTTTGCTGCCCACAGGAGCGGTGGTCATAAGTTTGGCTTGTTTTATTTCCGTGACCGGGACGAACATACGGGAATCGAGACGGACAAATGCATACTGTACAAGGGAACTACATGTTTCTTTGCCATGGAAGGAGGATGATCATGGATGTCGAGAACGGTAGCAAGCAAATGGAAGAAGACGAAGGCGCTGCTTGAGAGCAGTCGCATAGCGAAAGTGATCCCGGAGACGCGTAAGTTCAGTTCCGAGGCATTGAAAGAGATGCTTGCCAAATATGGCAGCGTCGTTGCCAAGCCGTGCAGCAGTGCCGGAGGTCACGGGATCGTGAAGATTACACGCAAGGACTACGGCTATAAGATGCGTTATAAAGGGAAAAAAAAGAAAACCGGCAAGTTCTCCAAATTGTTACGCGCACTGCAGCGGCTGCAGCGGAAACGCGAGTACATCTTGCAGCGGACCATTGAGTTAGCTTCGATTGACGGCAGACCGGTCGATTACCGTGTGAAGCTTGTACAAAAAGGCGATAAGTGGAAAGTAACGGCCGTTGTTGCAAAACTTGCAAGAAAAGGCTATTTTGTAACCAATATTTGTCAAGGCGGCGACCTGCTAAAGTCTAGCGATGCGATCCGTCGTTCGCTGAACATCAATCCGCAACGGAAGAAGCGCAAAATGGTTAAACTCAGCCGCAAGTCCGCCAAAATACTGAAAAAGAAATTTCCCGGCATTACACAGTTGGGTTTCGACTATGGGCTGGATACTTCAGGGGAAATATGGATGTTCGAAGTGAATACCAGTCCGCAATGATCTTGAAAAAAAACCTCCAAACCGCTTGTTCTCGTGAAAAAGCGTTTGGAGGCGTGCAATTCGTTGCATTATGAACATATTATTTTTGCTGAAGCATCATGTTCCACAGCGAGGACGGATCGTATCCGAGGCGCCATGCCGCGACTCCGGCAAGGTCGTACTTCTTGGCAATTTCAAGGCGAGCTTTAACGGTATCTTCGGTTTCCAGCCAAAATACATTCGTGTACCCGTCCTGCTTATACTCCACTTTGTACTGATCGAACTGGGCATCCCAGGTGAGGGTTGCTTTCTTGGAATCGATCAGTTCAGGCAAGTCTTTCATGAGCAGCGCGCGGGTGTTTACGAGCCCGCCGCTGGAATCGACTTTCCATTCGCGTACATAGAACGGGATGCCCATAATCAATTTATCGCGCGGGATGCCGTAGGACAAAAACTCTTTCACGCCTTCTTCCACCCAGGACAGTCCGGCAACCGATCCGGGCTCCGTACTGCCTTGCCAATACTGATCATAGGTCATCGTAATAATGTAATCCACCATTTGACCGAGCTTCTCGTGATCGAACGCGGTTTGAGCATTCCATTTGACGCTGCCCCGTGGCAGATCGATGGATACGGTCAAGCCTTTGCTATGAGCGGCTTGCGTCAGCTCCTGCATGAATGCGGTGAAGACGGCGCGGTCTTTTCCGTTCAAACTTTCAAAGTCGATATTCAGGCCATCCACGCCAAGCGCAGCGCCTTTGTTCACGAGCGCTTCGATGAAATTGGTCCGGGCCTGCGGTGAGGCCAGGAAGGCCGAGGTCAATGCCGAATCGAACTGATTGTTCACGAGCGGATGAACCGAGTAGCCTTGATTTTTCAACCAGGCGACCGTGTCCTTGTTGGATGTATCGGTCATGTTGCCGTCGCGGTCGGCTAATTGAAAGTATGTCGGCGAGACGACATCGAGTCCGGTCGTATTGTTCACGTGCGCGCGAACGGTACTGTCACTGGAGCTTCCGTTCCAGCCCCAGAACTGCAGCTTCCGCAAGTTGTCCCATATGATGTTGCCGTTGTCATACAGCCTTATGGAAGCATTGGAATAACCCATTGCATAGTTCAGGGCGTTGTTGATCGTAGAGAAATCCGAAATCCATTTTTCATTCTGGAAGACTTGATAATAAGGATAATTATTCCATATGATCCGGTACTGACCGCCACCTTCGGGCGAAGCTAAAATTTTCGTATGGCTATACTGATTGGCGTATGCGATGGCGTCGTTCAAACTGAGGAAGGAATTCAAAAAGTTATCGTACTGGTACACTGCAAAACGCTTCGCATTCGACAGGACGACCTGCTTCGATTCCGTATTGACGACTTCCGAACCGCCCCACTTGAGCGATTCGAGTACGGCGTCCTCCAGTGAAGCGAACTTCCAATCTTCCAGCGTATAATCGTCTTGATACACTTGATAGATTTTACTGCCGCTGCGCAGTTCTTCTTTCATGGACGCGCTGATGTTGTCCCATACCCAACGATGGTCGTTCAGGCTAATAATATGGGCATTCGACCATTTGCGCGCTTCGGTTGTGGCTTCTGAAAGCGTCAGAAACTCCCAGGAATCGAGCGTAATTTCGCCTTGATAGACGCGATAAGTTGGGTAATTGTTCCATACCCATCCGCCGGATTGCAGATCACGCACGCTGGCATGGCCCCATTTGGCGGCTTCGCGAATTGCTTGATCGAGCGATGCGAATTCCCACTGGGAGCTGCTGTTTCCGTTCTGATACACTTTATAGCGCGGATAGTTGTTCCAAAGCCACTTGCGCGTGCCGATTTCTTCTACGTGGCTTGAGGTGAACTGGCGGGCATACGATTCGGCAGCCTTATAGTCGGACGTCTCATACAAAATGTGGTTGTCCTGATACACCCGGTACTTGGACGTTTTATCGGCTGCAACCGCCGAGCCTGCCGAAGACAGGAACAGCGCCAGAACGGATAAAGTAAGCAGGGTCTTGCGCATCAATATGCATCAGCCTCTTTCCTTGAAGTATGAATCGGTTGCATTCGGAACGAAGCTCCAATGCATCTACTCTATTAAACGTCAAGTGGGGCTTTTAAGTTGCGAAGGAAAATAATAGAATCATAGAAACGGTGGCACAAAAAAACCTCCGAAGCACCGCTTCGGAGGCGTTCCAACTTGCCCAATCGTTAAGCGATATCCGCGACGATCTCATCCTCGAGGCTTAGCCTGATTTGATCACGGAATACGCGCATGTTGTGCTCTTTCAACAAATAACGTTCGATGGCTTCCAGCATGTTGGCCGCAATAAAAATTTGACTGCGCCCGTCGGCATGCACTTCCGCCGAAAAGCCCAAATCCTCATCCCACATCAATTCCACTTCGACCTGGGTCGGATGAAGCTGCTTGCGCTCTGCAACATGCAGGCAAATGGCATTGATGATTTCTTGCTCGGACAATCTCATATGCTGCAACCCTCATTTTCCTTAATTATATATTAGTATCTGCGAGGCTCTTGATCCATCTTGCGGCGATCCCGGAAGTAAACGAACACTTTGCGGATGACCGCGATCAGGACGACAATGGCAAGCACGTTGATAATCAGACCGAGCATATCGCCGAGAAAGCCCATGCCGCCGAACAAGCCGCCGAACAGAAGGCCGGCCAAGCCGCCGATCATCATGCCCTTCATAAAGCCGCCAGCGCCGCCGAAAAATCCGGGTTTCTGTGCCGGAGCCTGCGTCGTTGCGGAGTTCGGCGTCTTCGTGGAAGCGGCCGGTTCGCTTTTGTTTGCGCCGCTATTCGGCGTTTGCGTCGTCGTTCCCGTGTTGAAGCTTTTTCTCGAAGACTTGTAAGCAGCGTCCGCCTGATGCGGTACCGTGAACGAAAATGCGATCGTACAAGCCATCAATAATAGAGACAATTTTTTAAACATGTTTGTTGATCCTCCCAGTTTGAATATGAATTTATATTTATCTTATCTTCGTTACTACGTATAATGTAGTCAATGGTTTCAGATTTTAAACGAAATTGTTACAATAGTAATAGAAATCTTGGCGACAGGTCATCGTATTCTAAAAAAGAGGGGAAATTCGTCATGAGGGCATATCCCGAAGCCTATATACAGTTTCTCGCCTATTTCCATGGTCCGCGGGATTATTTCGAATGCCATGAAGTGATGGAGGACTATTGGAAGTCCAATCCGGGCCATCCGTTCCGGCAAACGCTCGAAGGACTGATCCAAGCGGCGGTCTCGTTCTACCACCAGCGGCGTGGAAACTTGCGCGGCGGCGAGAAAATGCTGCGAAGCGCATTAACTCATCTTCGGGACGAGCATCTGGAAAGACTCGGCATAGAAGCGCAAGCGTTTCGCATCCGGCTCGTTAACCGGTTGGCCGCGTTGGAGAGAGCGGATTCGTTCGAATACACAGATATCGATATCCCGCTGAGTGACGCGATGCTGGAAAAAGCTTGCCGCGAGTCGTGTGCCGCGATGAAAGCGGTTTGGCTGCAGCCTAGCAACCTTACCGACGCCTTTTTGCTGGACAAGCACAAGCTGCGCGACCGAAGTGAAGTGATAGCGGAGCGGGAACGGCAAAGGCTGCAAAAACTGCGGCAGCGGACAGGGTCGCGTAACAACGAAGATATCACCCGCGAGTAAGTGAGTTGGCAGGAGGAGAAACGGTTGAGCAACAATGCGCCGGGCTTTGTCGGAAAGCCTGTAAAGATCGTAGTCGTCGAAGACGAGCCGCATATTGCGGAAGTCATCCGGCTTTATTTGGAACACGCCGGATACGAGCCTCTCATTATGAATAGAGGGAACGGAGTCATGGAGGCGATCAAATCGGACGAGCCGAACCTGGTATTGCTGGACGTAATGCTGCCCGATATTTCCGGCTTCGAGCTGTGCAGCCAAATCCGCCAGCTGCCTGGGGCGAAAGGGATGACGCCGGTCATTTTTTTAACGGCGAAAGGGGAGTCCATCGATAAACTGCGCGGATTCAATCTCGGCGTGGACGATTATGTCGTAAAGCCGTTTGATCCGAACGAACTGGTGGCACGCATTAAAGCGGTGCTTCGGCGAACGATGTTGCAAAATACTGCGCCCGCGCCTGCGCCTGCTGCAATGGCGGAAACGAAGCCGAAGACGCTGCATATCCGAAATTTAAGAATCGATTTGGAGCAGTACAAGGTGACGCTGGACGGCGTGCGGGTCGATCTAACGCCCAAAGAAATCGAGCTGCTTCATTTTCTCGCAACCAGCCCTTCACGGGTATACACGCGTGAGGACTTGCTCGGCTACGTCTGGCAGTTCGATTTCAGCGGAGGCACGCGGACCGTGGATGCACACGTCAAAAACTTGCGTAAAAAGCTCGGCAGCCACGATGGCTGGACGATTCAGACGCTATGGGGCATCGGTTATTCCTTCGAGGTGAAGCGCGATGATTAGAAGATGGATGCGCAGCTTGTACATCCAGATCTTCTTATCGTTTCTTGCGACCTGCATTTTATTATTCGTAGGACTTGCCGTATTCTGGAATTATTACTTTACCGATTTCTTCTATAAAGATAGGAAAGAACTGTTGGTGTCGCGCGCCGCTGAGGTGATTAAGATGCTGCCTTCGTATCAGGAAGGCACGATTTCGACAAGGGAGCTTCGTTTCGGAATTCGCATCGTCGCCCGCGGCGTTAACGGCTCGGTGTGGCTCGTCGATTCCAAGGGCCAAATCATGAACGGGTCCTCGGAACGGGAGAACACCACAATTCCCAAATCGATGGACCCGTGGTTCATTGACGGACTGAAAGGCAATAGCGGTTTTGTCGCAGGTAAGTACAAATATAGCATTCGCGCCGGTGAAGGGCTGCTTACTTACTATACGCCGGCTACGTTCAACGATCAGCCGATTGTGCTCATCATGAACATACCGGCGCTGGAAATCAGCGAAGCCATCACTGCGGTGCGATGGAATATCGTCGTGCCGCTGCTCTTTTCCCTCATTGCCGTCGGTGTCATCCTATACAGCTTGTCCCGCAAGCTGGCCGGACCGCTGCAGCAGATGAATACCGCGGCGCTGGAAGTCGCCAACGGCGATTTCACGACGCGGGTACCGATCTCGTCCAATGACGAAGTCGGGGAGCTGGCACGCAGCTTCAACTTCATGGTGGATCAGCTCGAGCAGTGGGAGGATACGCGGCAGGAATTTTTGGCCAATGTCTCGCACGAGCTGCGATCGCCGCTGACTACGCTGCGGGGGTTGATCGTAGCGATGAACGATCGGGTTATTCCGGAAGCGAAATATGCCCATTACCTTCAGATTTGCGATCATGAAGTGCAGCGATTGCAGCGGCTGGTAACGGATTTGCTCGATCTGGCCAGCATCGAGAACGGGATGGACGTATTCCGCACCCGACCGTTGGTGCTTCAGGAAAAAATTGCCGAGGTGCTGGACATTGTGCGCACGCCGGCTTTGGAAAAGGGGCTTCAGTTATACTCCATCTACCCGGACGCGGCCGCTCAAGCCGCCGTCGTATGTGAGCTCGATCCAGACCGGTTCTCACAAATCATGCTGAACCTGATCTATAACGCCATACGGTTTACGCCGGCGGACGGAACCATTACCGTGAAGCTGACCGCAGATGCAGAGCATGCGATCATCGAGGTGCGGGATACCGGCATCGGGATGAACGAAGCAGAGCTGCAGCGCATTTGGGACCGGTTCTACAAGGCGGAGCATTCCCGCACGCATGCTTCTGACGGCACCGGGCTGGGGCTCACGATCGTGAAACATTTGGTCGGCGGGATGAAGGGAACGATCACGGTCGATAGCGCGCCGGATAAAGGAACTTCGTTTCGGATTACATTTCCCCGCGTATTGAATTAATTTTACATTATTTTTACAAAACCCTCACAGTTTGATCAAAGAATTTCGGTAAGCTGTCCGTATATGCGGTACGGATCATTTCCGGACGGGGGGTGGCAGGGTGTCCAAATGCATCACGTTGACGGCATACTGCTCAATCTTGATCGTTATTAGCGGCTGCGGAACGGCGGGACACGCTTCGTCCACTCCGGATGTTTCTTCGGCACAAGCCGCGACATCGCCGAATAAGCCGGCTGACGTGCAGAAGCGGCGGCCGGACGGCGACCTGCTCAGTCTGAACGAACGGCAGATGGTGCTGTTTTTCAAAGACCTGCTGCAAATTGACCGGAAAGAAGGACTAGGCTTCACACGCGATCAGGCAGAGGAAATGCTTCCGCTTGTTCGGAAAAACAGCATCAGCGGAGAACTGACGCAATCCGATCAAGCCAAGATCGTAGAGATGCTGACGACCGAGCAAAAGCACTATTACGATGAAATCATCAAGCGCCTGCCTCGCCTCGGCATGAACCCGCCGCCGCCTCCTCCCCACGAGCATATCTCCCCGGAGGAGCTCGAGCGCAAAATCGAGGAATTTGAACGGCGGCGTAGAGCGGAACGGGGACAAGAAGCGGAGTCCGCGGCCGACAACACCGGAGGCAGAGATAATAAGGAAGGCAGTCTTGCGCCAAACGGCGGGAAGAGCGTCGAGAAGATGCTGATCGAGCTGCTGGAATCGAAGCTGGCTCCTTAATATTGGCGCACCGGTCAAACTTTTCTGGGAAAGTAAAGCGGATGTATTGAACCCATGTTACGAAAAATATACAATAGAATAATAGAACATGGCTGAAGTACAAGAGAATCTACAATTCGAGATAAGGGAGAAACCGCTGTGGGAAAATTATTAGAAGAAATTATTACATTCAATCGTTCCTTTGTGGAGCAGCAAAAATTCGAGCCGTACTTAACGTCCAAATTTCCGGATAAAAAATTCGTTATCCTCACTTGCATGGATACGCGGTTGATCGAGCTTCTTCCGGCGAGCATGAACATCAAGAATGGAGACGTCAAGATGATCAAATCGGCCGGAGGCGTAGTCTCGACGGCATTCGGAGGGATCATGCGCAGTATCATCGTCGCGATCTATGAGCTGGGTGCAGAAGAAGTACTGGTCATCGGTCATTATGATTGCGGAATGAGCAGCATCAATCCTCAGAAGATGAAGGACAAATTTCTCGAAAGAGGCATTGAAGAGGAGACGTTAACGATCCTCGAGCATTCCGGCCTCCATATCGAACGTTGGCTTCGGGGGTTTGACGACGTATCGGAGAGTATCCGCAGCAGCGTCAGTCTGATTCGAAATCATCCGCTCGTTCCGAAAATCCCGGTTCACGGGCTTGTCATCGACCCGGCTACCGGGCGGCTGGATATCGTCGACGAAGGCTACGAGTAAATGTAACATCCTCACATGAACGAAAAGGACCTCCTGTACAGGAAGTCCTTTTTTTTGCGCCATTTAAACGCGGGCACTGCGGCGATCCACCAGCTTCATGCGGGCGTTATATATTTGGCCGCTGCTCTTCAGCACGAAGCAGAGCTCACCGGGTTTGTAGTCGGCGGACATGTTTTCTTCAAAAAACACCTCGTGTTTCCTGTCCAAACACACGTGAAACGGCTCTTCTTGAACGATGATGTCATGGTTTCCCGGTTCATCCACGAGCCAGAATGTGGGGACGCCGCTGACGGCGCAGCCGCAACCTTCGGAGTCGTACACGAGTTTGACCCATCCGTTCCCGCCGCGTGAAAGTTCGCGCGTGATGTGCTGAACGGCTTCTTCGGAAAAGCGGATATGCATTTCTTTCACACTCCTTTTCAACCTATGATACCGTACTTTTCGTAAATTTGCTTCTATTTTCAAGACGAAGTATCATCAAAGTATATGTTGACGAAAGGGGAATGCCTATGACAACTGCAAATTTGGAGACGAATCGGAGCGAGTTCAAGCAATATCTGAAAAAGATGAAAAGTTATGAGGAAGCCGTCGGGTTGATTTATTGGGATATGCGCACGGGGGCCCCGAAGAAAGGCATCGCACAGCGGTCCGAAGTGGTCGGTGAACTATCGGGCGAGCTGTTCAAGATGTCGGTCTCGGAGCGGATGGGAGCGTTTCTCGACTACTTCAACGATCCGCAGGTGCACGAGAAGCTGGACCGGACGGAGCGAAGAATCGTCAGCGAATGCAAGAAGGAGTACGACCGCAGCAAAAAAATACCTCCGGAAAAGTATCAGGAATACGTCGTGCTGACTTCCCAGTCGGAATCCGCTTGGGAGGACGCGAAACACAATGCGGATTATGCCAGTTTTCAGCCGTTTCTTGAGAAAATCGTGGCCATGAATCATGAGTTCATCGAGCTGTGGGGCTATGAAGGACATAAATACAATACGCTCCTGGATATGTACGAGCCGGGAATGACGGTCGAGAAGCTGGATCAAGTGTTCGGCGCGCTGAGAGAAAAGGCGGTCCCGCTGCTCGCGGCCATCGAAGCATCGACGCACAAACCGGATACGAGCATCCTGAGACAGCAGTTCGATGTTGCCAAGCAGAAGAAATTCAGCCTATACATATTGGAACAGATGGGATACGATTTCGAGGCGGGCCGACTGGATGAAACGGTGCATCCGTTCGCCACGGGACTGAACCCGGGCGACGTGCGGATTACGACCCGCTATTTGCCGGACGACGTCAACAGCGCGCTGTTCGGCACGATTCACGAAGGCGGTCATGCCCTGTATGAACAAAACATTTCGGCGAACTTGATCGGTACGCCGCTCTGCACCGGAACGTCGATGGGTATTCACGAATCGCAATCCCGCTTCTGGGAAAATATGATCGGCCGCAGCCGCCCGTTCTGGAGCCGCTATTTCGGTGATTTACAGCGTAACTACTCCGGGCAGTTCGACGGCGCTACGGTTGAGCAGTTTTACCGCGCTACCAATGAAGTGAAGCCGTCGCTCATCCGGATCGAAGCCGATGAGCTCACGTACAATCTGCACATCATGGTGCGCTATGAGATCGAGAAGGCGCTGTTCAGCGGCGCCGTGAAAGTGGCCGACCTGCCGGAAGTATGGAATGAGAAATACAAGGAATATCTCGGCGTGACGCCGTCCCATAACGGCGAGGGCGTACTGCAGGACGTACACTGGTCCGGCGGGGCGTTCGGATATTTCCCGTCTTACGCGCTCGGCAATATGTACGCGGCCCAGTTCATGCGGACGATCAAGCGGGAGCTCGGCGATTTCGACGGACTCGTCGCGGCGGGCAATCTCCTTCCGATCAAAAACTGGCTGTCCGATAAAATTTACCAATACGGCAAACTGCTCACGCCGTCCGAAATCGTACTGCAGGTAACGGGCGAGGAGCTGAACCCGGATTACCTCGTGGAATATTTGACCGAGAAGTATTCGGATATCTATAAGTTGTAGTCTCAAGACACACAAGCCTTTCTAGGGAAACACATCGCTTAATGCCGTTAAGAACGTGCAAAGCGTTACGTTCCCCAGGAGGGCTTTTTTTTCGTGCATTTCGGTCGGCCGCGCTTTTCGGCCGGCTTTTTGTGCGTCGAAACGGCAATATCGAACACAGCGCGCACGGGAGCGGAAACGTGGACAGGAGCAGGGGGACAGGGGCATGGGAGTCACCAACAGGTGGGCAAATGCATAGACTATCCTAACTATGCGGCAGCTCCCGCGCCGGACAAAGCGGCTGCGGCGGCTGCAGCTCCAAGATATTAACCGTAAATCGGCGATGGAGGGACTGGCCTATGTGGAGAAGGAACTGGAGAAGGCGTCTGGCCGGCACGTTGGCAATAAGCCTTGCTGTGGCAGTGACGCTGACGGGCTGCGGCCCGAAAAACACGGGAGATGTAACGAAGGTGCGGATCGGGGAAGTTACGCGATCGATCTTCTATGCACCGCAGTATGCGGCGATTTCCAAAGGATTTTTCAAAGAAGAGGGTCTGGACATTGAGCTGACGACGACGCCCGGCGGAGACAAAACGATGACCACGCTGCTGTCCGGAGGCATCGATGTGGCGCTCGTCGGCTCCGAAACGTCGATATACGTGTCGCAGCAAGGAAGCGACGATCCAGTCATCAACTTTTCGCAGCTGACGCAAACCGACGGTACGTTTCTCGTGTCACGCAAGCCCGTGCAGGGCAAGTTTGATTGGAATCAGTTGAAGGGCACGACGTTCCTGGGGCAAAGAAAAGGCGGCATGCCGCAAATGGCGGGGGAATTCACGCTGAAAAAATACAACATCAACCCGCAAAAAGATTTGAACCTGATTCAGAACGTCGACTTTGCCAACATCCCGACGGCGTTTGCTTCCGGCACCGGCGAATATGTGCAGCTGTTCGAGCCGCAAGCGACGATGATTGAGAAGCAGGGCAAAGGTTTCGTTATCGCCTCCTTCGGAGTGGAAAGCGGCAAACTGCCTTATACGGTTTTCATGGCGAAGAAAAGTTTTATGGATAAGAACAGCGGCACGATCCAGAAGTTCGCCAATGCCGTGCAAAAGGCGCAAAACTGGGTGCAAAAAAGCAGTGTTGAGGAAATTTCCGATGCGATCGCTCCGTATTTCCAGGATACGGATAAAGACGTCATCCGCAACGTCGTGAAACGATATAAAGATCAAGGCACGTTTGCGACGGACGGCATCGTTGACGAGCAGGAATGGAACAATCTGCAAAACGTGATGGAAGCGGCCGGAGAACTGAAGAAGCGCGCGGATTACAAAGCGCTCGTAAACAACCAATTCGCCGAAAAAGCGAAGCAAAACGTGAAGTGACGTAACAACCACCGGGCGCAAGGGAGGCTGCACAAGCCTTGCGCCTTTTGTTGTCTACACGCACAAGGAGGGATGAAGGTGAATGTGCCTGCGCTGCAACTGGAAGGCGTTTCTCAAGTGTATGTCAGCGCCAAGGGGGCATTTTTGGCGCTGCAAGATGTCGGATTGACCGTGGACAAAGGAGACTTCGTCTCTTTGATCGGGCCGAGCGGCTGCGGCAAAACGACGCTGCTCTCGCTTATTAGCGGACTGATGGCGCCGTCAGCCGGAAAAGTAACGGTGCTCGGCGAAGCGATCGCGAGGCCGACGCCGAATGTAGGATACATGCTGCAGCAAGATTATTTGTTCCCGTGGCGGACCATTTATGAGAACGCATCGCTCGGACTCGAGCTTATGGGACGGTTGAACGATTCGACGAAAACCTATGTCATGGAACTGCTCGGGGAGATGGGGCTGGCAAAGCATGCGGACCGGTATCCGCATCATCTGTCCGGCGGTATGCGGCAGCGAGTGGCTTTGGTACGGACACTGGCGACGGAACCGGAAATATTGCTGCTCGACGAGCCGTTCTCCGCGCTGGATTACCAAACGAAGCTGCAGCTCGAAGATCTCGTCGTGGAGACGCTCAAGATCAGGAACAAGACGGCCGTACTGGTCACCCACGATATTAGCGAAGCGATTGCCATGAGCGACCGGATCGTGATGATGCAGCCGAATCCGGGTCGAATTATGACCGAGGTGGAGGTTCCGGAGGCAATCCGCAAGGCGCTGCCGCTTGATGCCAGAGAACAGGAAGGATTCCACCCGCTGTTCCGCAAGCTATGGGGGTATTTCGAAGAGATCGATGGGAAGGAGGGGGCTTCATATGGATAAACGGGTGATAGAAGAAGAACGGCGCAAGCACGAAAGCGGATCGGCCGAGTTGGCGAGAGCTGCAGCGGAAAAAAACGCAGGCAATCGGTTGGCTGAATCGGTCTTTGCCGATTTTCGCCGAAAAGAACGACGAATGAGCGTCTACGTCCGGATCACACAAATTGTGCTGCTTGTTTTATTTTTGGGGGTATGGGAAGTCGCCGGACGCATGAAATGGATCGACGGTCTGCTGTTCAGCTCCCCGAGCCGCATATTTCAACTGCTGTATACGAAAGTGGCGGACGGCTCGTTGTTCCTTCATATATGGGTGACGGTGCTGGAGACGATCGCCGGCTTTTTGCTCGGCACGCTGCTGGGTACCGCGATTGCCGCATTCATTTGGCTGTCCCCCTTTTTATCCCGCGTGCTGGATCCGTATCTCGTCGTAGCGAACAGCCTGCCGAAGGTCGCGCTGGGCCCGCTCTTTATTGTGGCGCTCGGTCCCGGGCTGCTCTCGATCATCGCGACGACGCTGTCGATCACCGTCATTATTACGATTCTTAACGTATACACGAGCTTTAGAGAAGTCGATCCGAACCAGCAGAAAGTAATTCGCATATTCGGAGGCAGCCGCCGGGCGATTTTTACGAAGGCGATATTGCCGGCGTCCTATCCGACTATCGTATCGACGCTGAAAGTAAACGTCGGTCTAGCCTGGGTCGGCGTCATCGTCGGCGAATTTCTCGTTTCCAAGGAAGGCCTCGGCTATTTGATCATATACGGCTTTCAAGTATTTAACTTCACGCTGGTCATCGGCAGCGTATTTATAATTGCCATCGCCGCCACGCTAATGTATCAGGGGGTTGCTTATTTGGAAGGGAAGTTGATAGGGAAGCGCGATTAATTCTAGAAAACGGAGCGTTCACGGTCAGCCGATATACCGGCTGGCCTTTTTCTGTACGCATCGCTTACAAAAAAGGATGGCTGCGTGTAACCGGCTTTTTTACCAAACCTTTATATTACGAGCAGTTGTCGACAGGAAAGGAAAAAGGTAATATAGGGGACATCGTATCAACAGCACAGCACTGATCTAAAGCGAGGAACTTGCATGGGAATCCGCGTCATCAAAACGGCGGTGGCCGTTATCGTTTCTATTTATATTTGTTATGCCGCAGGGCTATTGTCGCCGCTTTCAGCCGGTCTTCTTGCCATTCTGGGCGTCGATGTGACGAAGAAAAAAGGATTACGCACGTCATTTCAGCGGATCGCCGCTTCACTGCTCGGACTGCTGCTGGCCGCGACGCTTTTTTGGGCGGTAGGGTTTCACGTTTGGGTGATCGGCTTGTACATCCTGCTGCTTTATCCGGTACTCAACCGTCTTCGCCTGAAGGATGGCGTCGTCACAGGCTCGGTTGTCATGTTTCATTTGTTTGCTGCCGGTCGGGTGGAACTCGAGCTTCTACTAAATGAAGTGGCGCTGCTCTTGATCGGATTGGGAACGGCGACGGGAATCAATCTGCTGTACATGCCGAAGGAAGACAAGCAATTGCAGGAATACCGAGAGAAGACGGAGGAGCTGTTTTCTCGCATTTTTGCGGAGATTGCCCTGAACTTGCGCGATACGGAGTACGTGTGGAGCGGCGCGGAGCTGCTGGAAGCCGAAGGCGTGCTGGAAAAAGCGTCGGCATCGGTCCAACGTCTCGGCGAAAACAGTTTGCGCGGCGGCCAGACGCAGTGGGCCGTTTACTTTTATATGCGCAAGCAGCAGATGGATTCGATCGAACGGATGGTGCAGCTCGTCGCGCAAGTGTTTACGACGCTACCGCACGGGGAAAGTTTGGCTGCGGTATTCGAAGCGCTTAGCATCGATGTGAGAATCGCGCATTATACGGGGAGAAGCGAGAGAAAATTGACGGAGCTTGAGTCTGGTTTCAAAACGATGCCGCTGCCTGCGACTCGCGACGAGTTCGAGGTGCGCGCCGCGCTGCTGCAGCTCATAGTGGAACTGAAGGCGTATCTGGCTGTGGCGAAAAGTCAAAAACGTCCCGTAACGGGACGATCATAACGCTGGCAGATGGCTTGATTCTGATAATCTTTTTATTACGCCTTCATATTTGAAAAAAGTTATCACACTAGACGAATGTCCTGCATACAAATGTAATGAATGATTGTATGGAGGAGGTTAACAGGATGTCATTAGATAAAGATTTGCAGTGCAGAGAGATCTATACGAAGGCTGTCTGTGGCAAAGGACGTAAATTTTCGCAAGTAACCAACACAGTAACTCCGCCACACGCTCCGACCAGTATTTTGGGTGCTTGGATTATCAACAACCAATATGATGCGGTGAAGTCGGGAGAAAGTGTGGAAGTAGTAGGTACTTACGACATTAATATTTGGTATTCCTACGACCGGAACACCAAAACGGATGTCGCGAAAGAAACGATTTCTTACGTAGAGGCTGTGCCGTTACACTACCTCGATAAGAAACATAAGTCGTCGACAGCGGAAGTGTCGGCCGTCGCCACTCAAGAACCGAACTGCGTGGAGGCTAACATCTCTTCCCACGGAGATAGCGTAGTGATCCGCGTAGAACGCGAGTTCAAGGTGGAAATGATCGCTGAAACGAAAGTATGCGTAGTGGTGTGCGCAAACGGCTGCGATGACGATGACGACAAACACGTGGACTTCGACAACGAGGGCGACGGCGATTTCGAAGATCTCGATCCGGATCTGCTGGACGATGAACTGAACTGATTTCTTGCTTTCAGTATATGTCGGGCGGTTGCATTTCGGCAGAGGGCGTCAGCCCTCTTTTTTGTGCAAAAAAGTTGTCCCGGTAAAAATGGGCGAAAGGGGATCACTATGCGCGCTTTCCTGCTTCATTCGGGCGAGCCGGCGATGGAGCCGCTGCTTGCGAAACTGCTGTTTCCGCACGGCGCCCAGGTTCCGGAGGAAATAGAGAAGAGCGGAACCATCATTCACTGGGGGGCGTATCATCCCGACCGCGGCCACGCCGAAGTGCTGCAGCCGATCCGAAGCATTTTGCTCGCCCGGAACAAGAAGCGGGCTGCGGAACTGCTCACGCTTCACGGCATCGAATGCGGCTGGGATGAAACCGGCGCAAAACGGTTCGCGGATCGATGGTCCCACGAATTCATCGTGCCCGTGTTTCACTTGCAGGCGCTGACGCTGTTCCATCGGGCCAGCGGCGTGTTTCTTGGTCATAAGACGAAACCCGGCGTTCGCACGCCTGAAGGGGAACCTCGCGAATTTACGGAAATCGGGACGGACCAGCCGAGCTTTTACGCAGCCCGCGCCATGCGGGAGGCGGTGAAGGCGGTGTATGCCCTCGGGCTCGATTACGGCATCGTTCGGTTAGGCGCCCGTTCCGGCGGGGTGGTCGTCGTGCTCGCCGTCGAAGCCGAGCCGAAGCTCACGCCGCGGCTTGTAGGTCTGTTCGCAGACGCGATGAATCGGTTCGACGTGACGCTGTCCGAAGAAGCCGAGCTTGGGCAAAGCGATGTCATGCTCGGCGCGGACCCTGAATTTCTGCTCCTGAATAGCCGGGGCAAGGTGACATTCGCTTCGAATTATGCGGAGAAGGAAGGGGCGTTCGGCTGTGACGCAATTGTGCTTCCGAGCCGGCGCAAAATATTTCCGCTCGCCGAGCTGCGGCCCAAGCCGAGCACTGATATTCGCGAGCTCGTCGTGAATCTGCACCGCACGATGCAGATTGCGGCCAAGCGGATCGGCGACCCGGAAGTGCGCTGGGTGGCCGGCGGCATGCCCGTTCGCGGGTTCCCGCTCGGCGGACACATTCATTTCAGCGGCATCGAGCTGTGCAGCCGTCTGCTGCGCGTCCTCGACAATTACATCGCGCTTCCGCTCACGCTGTTGGAAGACGGGACGACCGGCATGCGCAAGCCGAAGTACGGGTTTCTCGGCGATTTTCGGCGGCAGCGGCACGGCGGTTTCGAGTATCGCGTCCTGCCGAGCTGGATGGTGTCTCCCGACATTGCCAAAGGCGTATTGGCGCTGGCCAAAGTAACGGCCGAGCATTACCGCTTGCTGAACCTTCGGCCGCTTGCCGATGCGGAGGTCCTCAAAGCGTATTACGGCGGCGACAAGGCGCGCATTCGCCCGATGCTGCAATCGTTATGGAAAGATTTGGAGAAAGTTCCCGGCTATGCGAAGTACGAATCGTATTTGCTGCCGCTGCGAAGACGGATGCTGCAAATGCGGCCTTGGAAAGAGCTGGACGATATTCGGCCGAAATGGAAAATTACTCCCTTTACATAGAAAACGGGTGTTCTCCAAAAAATCGTGATATAATGGGATGGCAATGCCTTTGTGCGAACCGGGCCGGGCGCGCCTTGCAGCAAGCGGATAAGCGGATGATGCTTCGTCCTGCCGCAAATGCAGGCTGCCCGGATATGTCAAAGCACGAGCTGCCAACCCCGGTATCCTCATATGAAGGCATATACATAGCAAGGATGAATAAACCTTATATTCTATCTATTTTTTTGTCTGCAAATCTATGAAACCCTCGAGCAAGAGATTCGTAGTTCGATAGGCTCGGTTCGACGGAATGATTGTACGATCGCATGGATTGCTGAACGTCAGCATAAGCGTTGGAGGATGAAGCATGGCCAAATACACGCCGATGATCGAGCAGTACCTTGCCATCAAGGCGGAGGTGCAGGACGCTTTTTTATTTTTCCGTCTTGGCGATTTTTATGAAATGTTTTTCGACGATGCGGTACAGGCGGCGCGGGAGCTGGAGATTACGCTGACCGGCAGGGAGGGCGGAATGGAGGAGCGGATCCCGATGTGCGGGGTGCCCTATCATTCCGCGGAAAACTATGTCGCCCGGTTGGTAGAAAAAGGATACAAGGTAGCGATCTGCGAACAGGTGGAGGATCCTTCCGAAGCGAAAGGCGTCGTACGGCGGGAAGTGGTGCGAATCGTCACGCCGGGAACGGTGATGGACGCCCGCTCTCTCAGCGAGGCGAACAATTATATCGCAGCGGTCGTGCTGTCCGGCGAGGCGTATGGACTGGCTGCGTGCGACATATCGACGGGGGAATTATACGTCACGCGTCTTGATGGTTCATTCGAGCTGCTGCTGGACGAGCTGAACGTGTACAGCCCGTCGGAAATACTCGGCAGCCCGGCGCTGCTGGAGCAAATCCGCAGCGGATCGGCGGCGTGGCTGCGTTCGGCGGTTATGACGCCGAGAGACGGCCGCAAGGCGAATGAAGGCTTGCCGGCCGAAGGTCACTTCTCGGATTCGCAGCTGGCCGGTTTGCCGGAAGGCGGGCGCGAGACGCTATCGCTTCTGATGGGTTACTTGCAGGAGACGCAAAAGCGTTCCCTGTCACATATCAAGCAGATCCGGGTATACGAGCCGACGCAATATATGGTAATGGATCCTTTCAGCCGGCGCAATCTGGAGCTCGTGGAAACGGTCCGCGACCGGTCGAAGAAAGGCTCGCTGCTCTGGCTGCTCGACAAGACGGTGACCGCCATGGGCGGGCGGCTGTTGCGGCGATGGATCGAGAAGCCGCTGATGAACGCAACGCACATTGCGGAGCGGCTCGAAGCGGTGGACCGACTGTACCACCAGCTGATCGTCCGCGACGAGCTTCGAACGTCGCTGAAGGAAGTGTACGACCTGGAGCGGCTCACGGCGCGCATCGCCTACGGCAGCGCAAGCGCGCGCGACCTGGTCGCGCTGATGCGCTCGCTGCAGCAGGTGCCTCTGCTGCAGCAGCTGTGCGAGTCCAGCGGCTCCGCCACGCTGGCGAAGCTGGCGGCACGGATCGATCCGTGCCAGGACTTGATGGCGTCGATCGCGGACGCCATCGTGGACGAGCCCCCCGTCTCCGTCCGGGACGGGGGCATGATCCGGGCGGGCTTCAACGCCCGCCTCGACCAGCTTCGCGAAGCGAGCGCGAACGGCAAGCAGTGGCTCGCGGAGCTGGAGAAGCAGGAGCGGGAGCGGACGGGCATCAAGTCGCTGAAGATCGGCTACAACAAAGTGTTCGGTTACTTTATCGAAGTGACGAAGTCCAACCTGGGGTCGCTGGAGGAAGGAAGGTACGAGCGCAAGCAGACGTTGGCCAACGCGGAGCGGTTCGTCACGCCGGAGCTGAAGGAGAAGGAAGCGCTCATCCTCGAGGCGGAGGAGGGCATGGTCGACCTGGAGCACAAGCTGTTCGTCGAGCTGAGGGACAGGCTGGGTGCGCATATATCGAGACTTCAAACGTTGGCGGAGCTGATCGCAACGGCGGATGTGTACCAGTCGCTTGCGCACGTCAGTGCGGCGAACCGGTTCACAAAGCCGGAGGTCGGCGATTTTTACGAGCTGCAGGTCGAGGAAGGCCGCCATCCGGTCGTGGAAGCGGTGCTCGAAGACAGCGTCTTTATCGCCAACGAAACCGAGCTGTCGCGAGAAGCCGGGAGCATGCTGCTCATCACCGGCCCGAACATGGCGGGAAAAAGCACGTACATGCGCCAAGTTGCGATCATTTGTCTTATGGCGCAGATCGGCTGCTTCGTGCCTGCCAAGCGGGCAAAAGTTCCGCTCATCGACCGCATCTTCACCCGCATCGGCGCAGCGGACGATCTGATCGGCGGTCAAAGCACGTTTATGGTCGAGATGATGGATATCCAGATCATGACCGAGAAAGCGACGTCGCGCAGTTTGGTCATTATCGACGAGCTGGGACGCGGCACTTCGACCGGCGAAGGGATGGCGATCGCGCAGGCGGTCATCGAGTATTTGCATGACCGGATCGGCTGCAAGACGCTCGTATCGACGCATTTTCACGAGTTGGCGCATCTGGAGGAAAGCTTGCGGGATTTGCGCAATTACTGCATGGCGGTCAAGGAAAGCGGCCAGCAGGTTACGTTCTTGAGGCGGTTGATCCGTGGGGCGGCCAGCACGAGCTACGGCATTTACTGCGCGCAAATCGCCGGTCTGCCCGAAGGAATCATCGATCGCTCGTACGAGCTGCTGCACGCTTTTGAAGCGAGAGCGGAATGGCAGCAGGGGCGGCAGGAGACGGCTGCGGCTTCGACCGCATCGAGGCAAGCATCCGCTGAGAATGCCCTTCAAGCGGGCGAGATCGCGACTGCCTCGGAGCCGGAACGGATAAGCGAACCGGGAATCGAATACGGGTCAGCGCCGAGTTCCAACGGCGACGTGCCTCCTGTCGAGCGAGCGGTTCAAAGCTCCGGCCGGCAGCAGGCGGTCGAGCAGCTAAGCCTTTTTGTGCTGGATGACGGAGCAAAGGCCGCTTCTTTGGAAAAACCGGCGAAGAAAGATCCGGCAGCGGACAAAATATTGGGACTGCTCCGCACCGCCGATTTAATGAACATGACGCCGATGACGGCGATGAACTTTTTATACGAACTGAAAAAACAGCTGTCGCAGCAGTAATGAACTTAGAAGAGAAGAGGAACTTACGATGAGTCCAAAAAAATTGCGTTCGACCCGGTTTTGGAAAACAACGGCTGCCAGCTTGTTGTCGATGACGCTGCTGATTCCGGCGGCGTCCCCCGTATGGGCAGCGGAAGCCGCCAGTACGGCCACTGCGGATCAATTAAAGGAAGTGCTTGATCTGTTGGAGAAAAACCATGTTAGCGCGCCTTCCGCCGGTAAGCTTGCCGAGACGGGCATCAAAGCGATGGTCGGCTCGCTGCAAGACCCGTATACGCAATATTTTTCGCCGGAAGAGCTGAAAGGCTTCGAAAACTCGGTGGAAAACCAGTACGTCGGCATCGGCGTGCGGGTCGGCGAAGAACCGGATGCGGTATACGTGGCGGAAGTGTTCGACGGCTCGCCAGCGAAGGAAGCAGGGGTACAGGTCGGCGATAAAATCATTGAAGTCGAAGGCGTGTCGGTGACAGGGAAAAAAGTGAATGACGTGACCGAGAAAATATTAGGCGAAGAAGGCACCGTCGTTTCGATCCGCGTACTGCGTGGAGAAGAAACGAAAGATTTGAAAGTGAAGCGCCAAAGAATACAGCTCCCGACGGTCGTGCGCAAGCTGTTTGAACCGGGGATCGGCTACATTCAAATCGCCAGCTTCTCCAGCGATTCGGACGAGAAGCTGGCTCAAGAGTTGAATGCGCTAAAAGGGCAGGGCATCAAGAGCCTGGTTGTCGATTTGCGCGACAATCCCGGAGGGTTGCTGGATTCGGCTTTGAACATGGTCAAGCTGTTCGTGAAGGAAGGCGTGCTGATTCATACGCGCGACCGCAACAATGTGGATGATCCGGTATCGTTCAAGGACGGAACGACGCAGCCGTTCCCGATTTATTTCCTCGTCAACGAGTACAGCGCCAGCGCCTCCGAAGTTTTGACCGGCGCATTGCAGGACTATGGCGTAATCAAAGTGATCGGTACGAAAACGTATGGCAAAGGCAGCGTGCAAACCTTGTATCCGCTCAAGGCGGGCGGCGCGCTTAAGGTGACCATCGAAGAATATTTGACACCGAAGCTGCGCAAAGTGAACAAAGTGGGGCTGGAGCCGGACCGCAAAGTGGAAGGCGACCTCGCCCAGCTCGTGACGGCGCTTCGGATGGCCGGCAGCGAGTCGTTCGAACTGACGTTCGATCGCAAAGTGTTGACATTGAACGGAGCTTCGATCGTCGAACCGTTCGATGTCATTCGGCAAAACGGCAAAGTGTTCGTACCGGCCCGTTCCACCGCCGCATTGGCAGGCGCGGAAGTGACGTGGAACGACGAGACGCGGTCGGTTGAAATCGTATCGGAGCAAGGGAAAGCCGTGTACGGCTCCGATGCGGCGGAATATTTGAATCAGAACGGCACCGGCTTTGTAGCGATCGACAGCATCGCCGAAGTGTTCGGAAACGTGAAGTGGCAGGACGACGGCAGCAAGCTCACCATTTCGGTAAAAAAGCAATAGAGTAAGGAGCCCGGAATATGGGTAAAATAAACATTTTAGATGAGCATATCGCCAATCAGATCGCGGCGGGCGAAGTGGTGGAAAGACCTTCCTCCGTCGTGAAGGAGCTGGTGGAAAACGCGGTGGATGCGGGGAGCACGCGGATCGACGTGACGATCGAGGAAGGCGGACTCGCGCTGATCCGCGTAGCGGACAACGGATCCGGGATGGACCCGGACGATTGCGAGACCGCGTTTTTCCGGCATGCGACGAGCAAAATCGCGAGCGCCCACGATTTGTTCGCTATCCGGACGCTCGGCTTCCGCGGGGAAGCGCTGCCCAGTATCGCGGCGGTCGCCAAGGTGGAATGCCTGACTTCGCCGGATACGAGCGGACTCGGCACCAAATTCGTCATCGAGGGCGGCAGTGTGAAGGCCAAGGCTGACGCGGCCGTTCCGCGGGGAACGGATATCGCGGTCAGGGAGCTGTTCTACAATACGCCTGCGCGGCTCAAATATATGAAGACGATTCAGACCGAGCTTGGTCACGTCACCGATTATATGTACAGGCTCGCGCTCTCCCATCCGGGGATCGCCTTTACGCTGAAGCATAACGGGAACACGCTCATCCAGACACTCGGGAGCGGCGATCTGCTGCAGGTCATCGCCGGCGTTTACGGCACGGCCGCGGCCAGAAGCATGCTGCCGATCCGCGGGGAGTCGCTCGATTACCGGCTGTCCGGCTATATCGGAAAGCCGGAGCTGACCCGAGCCAACCGCAACGGCATCTCCACCGTCATTAACGGCAGATATATCCGCAATTTTACGGTCGTGAATGCTTTGCTGCAGGGCTATCACACGCTGCTGCCGATCAACCGGTTTCCGCTTGCGGTGCTGCATCTCGAGATGGATCCGACGCTGCTGGACGTCAACGTGCATCCGGCGAAGCTGGAGGTGCGCTTCAGCAAGGAGCCCGAGTTGATGCAGCTCATCGAGCGCGAGGTGCGTTCGGTGCTGGGCGCACAGCGGCTGATTCCGTCGGCGGGGCAGACGGAGCGGCGTCCGCGCGAAGCGGTCGTGCAGGAGCAGCTCGAGCTGTACCGGCCGCAGGACCCGCAAGCGGCTTCGCCTGCGGGGGAAGCCGCCGCAGGGCGAGAGGCGCTGTACGGCGAAGCGCGTTCCGCTTACGCCGCCGGCGATGCGGCCGCTACTTCGCGACGCGAATCGTCGGCGGAGCAGCCGCAGGCCGGCGCCGATGCGCAGCGCGGGCTGCCCGCTTCGCCGCGGCAACCGCAGCCCGAAGCATGGCGCGAGCCGTCTCCGTGGCGCGAGTCGGCCTCGAGCCCGCCGCAGCGGCAGAGCCCGCAAGAATCTGCGCAGCGGCGGCAGGACGAGCGCACGCTGCGCGAGACGGCGGCTGCTTCGGAGGCGCTGCTGCGCACGCTGGCCCCACTGCCTGCGGACGCGCCGCCGGCGCTCCCGGCGTTTCCGAAGCTTCATCCGATTGGGCAGATGCACGGTACATACATCGTTGCGCAGAACGTGGAAGGGTTGTTCCTGATCGATCAGCATGCTGCGCACGAGCGGATCAACTACGAGCATTATTTCGATATGTTCGGCAAGCCGGCGCAAGCGAGCCAGGAGCTGCTCGTACCACTGACGCTGGAATATACATCCATCGAGGCGGTCAAACTGGCCGAGAAGCTGCCGCAGCTGGAGCAGGCCGGCGTGTTTCTGGAGCCGTTCGGCGGTTCATCCTTTCTAGTACGTGCCTACCCGCACTGGCTGCCGAAGGGGGAAGAGCAGGCGCTCGTCGAAGAAATGATCGAATGGCTGCTCTCCGAGAAGAAACAGGTCGACATCGCCAAGCTCCGGGAAAAAGCGGCCATCATGTGCTCCTGCAAGGCTTCGATCAAAGCGAATCAAAAAATCGGCACGCTCGAAATCGAGACGCTGCTCGACCGCCTTGCCGCTTGCCGCAATCCTTACACATGCCCGCATGGCAGACCGATTGTCGTCAGCTTCTCGACCTACGAGCTTGAAAAAATGTTTAAGCGGGTGATGTGATTGTTCGTCACAACCTCCTACGACCCGGGAGAAGAGCAAACCATGGAAGCGAGACGGCTTGCGCTATCGCTCGGAGGCCGGTTCCTCCCGCGCAAGCAAATGACGTTCGCACAGCTTCGTGCACGTTATGGGGATGAAGACATTCTTCTGATTTCCAAAGAACGGATCGAATATCACCATGAACGGCGGCAGCCTTTATTTTTCCATCCGAGCACGGCGGCTGTCCGCGTAAAACGGCTGTTGAACGGAGAACCGGACACGCTGCTTGAACTGGCGGGTGTACGCGCGGGAGATGCCATCGTCGACTGCACGGCCGGGCTCGGTTCCGATTCGATCGTCTTTTCCTTTGCCGTCGGTTCGGAAGGCAGCGTGACAGCGCTGGAAAGCTCGCGGATACCGGCCTTTTTGCTGAAGCAAGGACTTCAGGCCTATAATTCGGAGGTGACCGGCTTGAACGAAGCGATGCGGCGCATCGAGGTCATCTGCATGGACCATTCGGACTATCTCCGCAGCCTGCCAGACCGGAGCGTCGACATCGTCTATTTCGATCCGATGTTCCGCAAGCCGATTACGGAATCCGCGTCGATTCAAGCGATCCGCGGGTTGGCGGACGAACGGGCGCTAACGGCGGAAGCGGTCACCGAGGCGAGGCGGGCGGCCTGCAAAGCGGTCGTCCTGAAGGAACACCGCGACAGTCCGGAGTTCGAACGTCTCGGTTTTGACATGGCCCGCCGTCCCTCGACCAAAATTGCTTACGGAGTGATACGATGCTGACAAAGACGGAGAACGGCAGAACCCCTCTGCTCGTACTGGTCGGACCGACCGCCGTCGGCAAGACGAAACTGAGCCTGGCGTTGGCGGAGGAATATCGTGCGGAAATCATTTCCGGCGATTCGATGCAGGTGTACCGGAAGATGGACATCGGCACGGCCAAGGCAACGCTGGAGGAACGGGCGCGGGTACCGCATCATTTGATCGATATTCATGATCCGGATGAACCATTTTCGGTGGCGGAATTCCAGGAGCGCTGCGCCCGTTTGATCGAGGATATCGCCTCGCGCGGGAAGCTGCCTTTTATCGTCGGGGGCACCGGCCTGTACGTAGAATCGGTATGTTACCGGTATCAATTCAGCGAAAGCGGTTCGGACGAAGCGTTTCGCGAGGAGCAGCGCATATTTGCCGAGACCGAAGGGGCCGAAGCGCTGCATGATCGCCTTCGGCGGATCGACCCCGAGTCGGCGGAACGGCTTCATCCGAACGATCAAAGACGCATTATCCGGGCGCTTGAAATATATCATCTGACCGGTGAAAAGCTGTCCGAGCGTCTGAAGGTACAAAAAAAGGAAACACCTTACGAATTATGTATCGTCGGGTTGACAATGGATAGAGCTTTACTATATAAACGTATTGAAGAACGAATCGATCAAATGGTGGAAGAAGGTTTGGTGGAAGAGGTACGGGCATTGCTTGAGGGTGGCTATACCAAGGACTTGGTCTCCATGCAGGGTCTTGGCTACAAGGAGATCGCCGGATATTTGGAGGGAGCTTATCCCTTGGCGGAAGCCATCGAGATGCTGAAGAAAAGCACGCGGCATTTTGCAAAAAGACAGCTTTCCTGGTTCCGCCACATGGCGGATATCGAGTGGATTGACGTAAGTGAAATGGCAAATATTTCTACCCAACTGGAAAAGATTCGTGCTATAATAGCAGGAAAGCTGACACTTGTCCGTAACTAATACCAAGGGGGCCCATTGATGAACAAATCGATCAATATTCAAGACACTTTTTTGAATCAACTGCGCAAGGACAGCATCCCGGTCACCGTTTATTTGACGAACGGGTTTCAGATTCGCGGTGTGATCCGCGCTTTCGATAATTTTACGATTATCATCGACAGCGAGGGCCGTCAGCAGATGGTTTACAAGCACGCGATCTCGACGTTCACGCCGCAGCGCGCCGTTTCCTTAATGCAGCAGGAGAGCAGCACCGAGTAATCGGGACCGGTACTTCTGCCTCATTGATACGGGGCAAGCAACTTTTCGTACTTTCGGTTCGTCTAATTGAATACAATTCCAAAGGGCAACCCGACATCTGAAGGGTTGTTCTTTGTTTAGAAGAGCCTTGACGCGTCATCGCTTGCGGACAAAGGCAAATAGACAAGAGAGAGGGAGTCGGATATGGCGGGAACAAACCGTAATGCGTCAGCACAACCAACCAAGCAAACGACAAAGCCGAAATCCGGAAAACGAAAAAAGAAAAAAATTACTGCAGGAAAGGTGTTTGCGTGGGCGTTCGTCAGTGCGGCGGTCGCTGCCATTTGTGCGATGGGCGTATATATATTCATCATTATTAACGGCGGCCGCATTTTGACTCAGAACATCGACAAGCTCGATCTGGACGAAGCGTCGCTGATCTACGATGTGAGCGGCAAAGAAGTGGCGGTGCTCGCGGCGGAAAACCGGGAGAGCGTCACGGCGGCGGAAATTCCGAAGAAGCTGCGCGATGCCTTTATCGCAACGGAGGATAAGCGTTTCGAAGAGCACGCGGGCATCGATTTTCTCGGCATCGGCCGCGCCCTTGTCAAAGACGTCGTAGCCCGCAGCATGGTGGAAGGCGGAAGTACGATCACGCAGCAGCTGGCAAAAAACGTATTCCTGTCGGCGGATAAAACGTTTTTCCGCAAAGCGACGGAAATGTCGATTGCCGTGGCGCTCGAGGAAAGATATTCGAAGGATGATATTTTGGAAAAGTATTTGAACCGGATCTTCTTCGGGAACCGTGCTTATGGGGTAAAAGCGGCTTCCAAAAAATATTTCGGCATCTCCGATTTGAATCAGCTGAAGCTTTGGCAAATGGCGACGCTCGCTGCGATACCGAAAGCGCCGAGCACGTACAACCCGATCTCCAATCCCGAAAAATCGAAAGATCGGCGCGGCGTGGTGCTGAAGCTGATGGCCGACCAAGGCTATATTACCGAGGCCGAACGCGCGGAAGCGGCGGCGGTCGATTACGTGCCGCAGCAAGGGGCGACCAAAGACCAATACCAAACCTACGTCGATTATGTGCTGCGGGAAGCGCAAAATAAGTACAACATCGAAGAAGACGACTTGATGCGCGGCGGATATAAAATTTATACTTCGCTCAACCCAGACGCACAGAAAATTATGGAACAGACGTATGCGAACGACAAGCTGTTCCAGAAAGACGGGCCGGAGCAAAAAATGCAGAGCAGCATGGTTATTCTGGACAATAAGGACGGCGGGATTGTGGCCATGATCGGCGGCAGGGACTATGTGGCGCGCGGATTGAACCGGGCCGTGCAGCAGCCGAGACAGCCGGGATCGTCCTTTAAAACGATCGTCGCCTACGCGCCAGCGCTGGAGTCCGGAAACTACACACCTTACAGCATGCTGCCGGACGAGCAAAAAAGCTATAACGGCTACAGTCCGAGAAACTACGATGGTGTTTATCGCGGCCAAGTTAGCATGTTCGAGGCAGTTAAAAAGTCGATCAACGCGCCGGCCGTCGCTTTGCTCAATGAGATCGGCGTTAACAAAGGCATCGCTTTTCTGAAGAAACTCGGCATCGAGCTCGACAAGAACGATAATAACCTTGCCATCGCGCTCGGCGGATTGACCAAAGGGGTTACAACACTGCAGATGGCGCAAGCATATAGCGCCTTCCCCAATAATGGGAATATGAACGAAGCTCATGCGATCAGCAAAATTGAAAATTCGGACGGCAGCCTTCGGGCCGCTTTTAAAAGCGATAAGAAGTCGGTCATGAGTGCGAAAACCGCCTGGTACATGACGCAGCTGCTCCAGGGCGTCGTAGAACCGGGCGGGACGGGAACGGCGGCGAAGTTCGACCGGCCGGTCGCCGGGAAAACCGGCTCGACGCAGCTCGATATTAAAGGATTGGAAAAGTACAACCGCGACCTGTGGTTCGTCGGTTACACGCCGGAATGGACCGCGGCCGTATGGATGGGCTTCGACAAAACCGATTCGAAGCATTATGTCTCCATGAGCAGCGGCGGCGCGGCGGTCATTTTCAAGGAAGTGATGCAAAAGGCGCTTGCCAAAACGCCGATGACGGCATTCGTCAAGCCGGATGGCGTGCCCGATCTCGGAGCGCCGCCAAAGACGATCGCAGATCTGAAAGGCGAATACGTCAAGGAAAGCAGAACGGTGAAGCTGAGCTGGTCGGCCATCGGCGACAACGTCAATTACCAGCTATTCCGCAAAGACAGCAAGACCGCGGAATTCCCGAGCGAGCCGCTGCTTTCGACGACTTCAACGGAAGTGAACGATATTTCGGCGATCCAGCCGGACACGTACCAGTATGCGGTGGTGCCGGTTAACACGGTCAGCAACGTCGCGGGAGCTCGATCGAATACCGTTACGGTAACGGTAAGCGCGGACTCGGGTCATCCGGACCCGTTGAATCCACAGCCGGGTACAGGTAATGGAACGGGTCTGCCTGGACAAGGAGGTATTACGCAGCCCGGCGGTGCTGGCAACGGCACCGGCCAACCAGGGCAAGGCGGTACTACCCAGCCGGGTAGCGGTAACGGAACGGGCCGACCGGGGCAAGGCGGGACGACACAGCCGGGTACCGGAACGGGCCAGCCGGGACAAGGCGGGACGACGCAGCCCGGCATAGGGACAGGAACCGGCCAACCAGGACAGGGAGGCACGACGCAGCCTGGCACGGGGACAGGAACCGGCCAGCCGGGGCAGGGCGGCACGACGCAGCCCGGCACGGGCACAGGAACGGGCCAGCCGGGACAGGGAGGCACGACGCAGCCCGGTACGGGCACAGGAACCGGCCAACCTGGACAAGGCGGGACGACGCAGCCCGGCACGGGGACAGGAACCGGCCAACCGGGGCAAGGCGGGACGACACAGCCGGGTACAGGCACAGGAACGGGCCAGCCGGGACAAGGCGGATCGACGCAGCCCGGCGTAAGCAGCGGGACGGGACAAAACGGTACAGGCGCCGGAAACAACGTCGGGGCTATCCCCGGCGGCGCCTCCGGCAATGCCGCAAACGGCGGCGAGCGCGTATTCTCCGACGGAGCGGGCAGCTCGACGCCGCTTGCGCCGGGAATCCGCTAAGATTTCATATTTTTGGCATAGCATAGTATAATATGAACTGAGCTAATGACACTATAAACGACGCAGATGGAGTTGATGACGAACGAATGAAATCGACATTTCTTTGGAAGACGGCGGTGTGGGTCGGTACAGCGGCACTGCTCGCGGCCATTATGACCGGTTGCGGAACGAAACCGGCTCCAACCCCCGCAGGTCAGGGGAACACACAAAACGGCAGCCAGCCTTCCGGACAGGCAGGTGCGCAGCCGGGGCAGACGGCCAAAAAATCATGGACCTCGCCGCCGGAGATGAAGATCGATCAGAAGAAAGCGTACACTGCGAAGGTAACGACCTCGAAAGGGACGTTTACCATCGAGCTTTTTGCCAAAGAAGCGCCGAAAACGGTGAACAACTTCGTGTTCCTCTCAAGAGAAGGCTTCTATAATGACATTACGTTCCACCGGATCATCCAATCGTTCATGATTCAAACCGGCGATCCGCAAGGGAGTGGAACCGGGGGTCCGGGATACAAATTCGAGGATGAGCTGAAAACGCCTTACAAGTATGAGCCGGGCATTGTGGCGATGGCCAATGCGGGACCGAATACGAACGGCAGCCAGTTTTTCATTTGCACTGGACCGGACAGTACGGCGGTGCTGAACCAAAATCCGAACTATACGATTTTCGGTAAAGTGACGGAAGGCATGGACGTCGTTCAGAAAATCGCCGCAACGCCGGTGAAGAAAGGCAGCGAGCCTACGCCGAGCGTGCCAACGGAGAAAGTGACGATTCAGTCGATCGAGATTACGGAGAAGTAAGAAAAAATTTACGAGCGATGTCCCTTTCACGAAGATACACCCGTGTTGTAGCGGAAGTTTTTCTTGATATTGCACAACGTCCGTTCTTTCAAATTCATCAAAGCAGCGTGGGGAGCCACGCTGTTTTTTCAATGTCTTATCTGCGGGTTCACATCATATGATGGCATAACGTTGTCGGGGTGAAGGGAACGATACGGATCTTTGCCTCGTCTAATGATGAGAGGAGCGATTGTAGATGACGCAAGCTGTCGGGCGATCTTCCGATCGATATTTGGGCTGTTTACTCGGTTTGGCGGCAGGCGATGCGCTGGGCACTACGCTGGAATTCAGCGCACCGGGTTCTTTTGAGCCGATTGCCGATATGAAGGGAGGGGGACCGTTCGGGTTGGCACCGGGCCAATGGACCGACGATACGTCCATGGCGCTCTGTTTGGCGGAAAGCCTGCTCGAGACCGGCCGTTTCCACCCTCGCGATCAAATGCAGCGATATGTGCGCTGGTTCCGCGAAGGCTACCTTAGCAGTACGGGGGACTGCTTCGATATCGGCAACACGGTTCGCGAAGCGCTGCTCCGGTTTGAACAAACGGGAGAACCGTTCAGCGGCTCCATGAGCCGGATGGCGTCGGGCAACGGCTCACTGATGCGGCTCGCTCCGGTGCCGATGTATTATGCGGCCGACCCGGCCGAAGCGATGATGCGCGCCGGCGACAGCTCGCTGACGACGCACGGTTCCGTGCTTGCCGTCGACGCGTGCCGTTACTACGGCGGCTTAATCGTCGGAGCTCTTAACGGCGAGTCCAAGGAACAGCTGCTGAGCCCGTATTATACGCCATCTCCGGGCTTTTGGGATAGGCGGCCGCTCGTGCCGGAGATCGGCGACATCGCTTCGGGCTCGTTCAAACGGCGTCAGCCCCCGGAAATACGGGGTTCGGGCTATGTAGTGAAATCGCTGGAAGCTGCACTGTGGGCATTCGCGCTGAGCGAAGACTTTGCGGAAGGCGCTCTACTCGCAGTGAACCTGGGGGAAGACGCCGATACGACAGGCGCCATTTACGGCCAGCTCGCGGGGGCGTATTACGGCGTTCCGTCCATTCCGTCCCCTTGGCTGGCAGCGCTTGTCGACCGGGAGCGCATCGAACGGTACGCTTTACGATTATTCGAACGGGCACAGGAGGATGCTAATCATCATGGAATCGCATAATCGAGGCTGTTTGCTGCTTCATGGGTTTACGGGAGGGCCTTACGAGCTGATGCCGCTTGCCGAACACCTTGAACAAACACTGGGGATGCAGTGCCGGACTCCCGTTCTGCCGGGACACGATCAAGACTTGGCTGTGCTTGGCGGCGTCACGTTCCACGATTGGCTGGACAGCGCTTCATGGGAGGCGCATCAGTTGACGAAGGATTGCGCGTCGGTCGATGTGATCGGCTTCTCGATGGGCGGGCTGATCGCCGCCTGCCTCGCCAACCGGTTTCCGATTCGACGGCTCGTCCTGTTGAATGCCGCCGCGATCTATATCAGCCCGGTCCGTTTGCTCGCCTATATGGCATCGCTGCTCCTGATCCGCGATTGGGCGAACCTGGGCAGGGCGAAGAACGTTCCGCCGCAAGCGACCGTCGAATTTCTGAAGCTGGCCCGGCATACGAAAAAGCGCGAGCTGCCGCGCATTCAAGTGCCGACCTTGATCGTCCAGGGAGCGCAGGACCCGATCGTCCATCCGCGGAGCGGGCGCTATATTTACAAGCGATTGAAAGGCGAACGGGAGCTCCGCATGTTCCCCCAGTCCCGTCATATGATATGTTTGGATCGGGAAGCTCCGGAGCTGTTTGCCGAAGTGGAGCGGTTTTTGAACTGCCCGTAACGGATTTTGTAATCGTTGAATTGGATCATGGGAGAGCTGGGGAAATGAAGGTAACGGGATTCAATCATGTCACGATTCGCGTGTCGGAGATACCGGCATCGCTGTCGTTTTATCAAGATACGCTTGGGATGAAGCTGGTTCACCGCGGGCGGCTCGATGCATATTTGGAATGGGGAAGCGCATGGATTTGCCTTGTGGAGCGGACGTTGGATCCGCCGTCCGGCTCGCCGCGCGGTGTGGATCACGTTGCATTTTCCATTGCCGAAGCGGACTTTCCGGCGGCCGCGGACAAGCTTCTAGAGGCAGGAGTGCCGATCGTCCGAGGTCCGATAGCGCGCGGCGGCGGGTGGAGCGTCAACTTTCTCGATCCGGACGGGACGCAGCTCGAACTGTTTACCGGATCGCTGCATGGACGGATGAATGTATGGCACTGATGAAAAGCAATCGACAGCGGAAACGAGGCGGCCGTATTCTAACGTTTGCGAAGGCGGTATGGAAAATAACGACCATCGCGCTGATTGCCGCTTTCGCATGGGTTGCCGTCGTGCAGTGGAAGATGGCTACGCTGGATCAGCCGAAGCTGCCCCCGCAAGACGTGGGCATCGTGCTTGGAGCCGCCCTATGGCAAACGACGCCAAGTCCGGCACTGAAGGAAAGGCTGAACCGTGCCGTTGAATTGTACAGGTCCGGCAAGATTCGGAATATCATCGTATCCGGGGGCTACGACCGCAAAGATTCGGAATTAACCGAAGCGGAAGGGATGCGAAATTATTTAATGGAAAAGGGCATTCCGGAGAAAGCGATTTTTCTTGAAAATCATGCGACCAGTACATACGAGAACATGAAACTCAGCCAAGCGATCATGCAGCAGCGTCATTTCGTGTCCGCCGTGATCATCACCCACCGCTACCATGCGGTTCGCGCGCTCGATATGGCGCGATTTCTCGGGTATCAAGAGCCTGCGGTTGCGCCGATGGATTCGGAAGTGCTGATGATGACGTGGCATAAGAGCAGGGAGACGCTGGCGCTTGCCAAGTGGCAGTGGGACAAGCTCGGGCTCGCTTTCGGAAAGGAATCGGCCTGATAGATTGCTGTTTCCAACCGGCGTACTAGCTGATATAATGAGTGGTAATACTACCGTTCGTTTAAAAAAAGGAGTTGGACACATTGCCTTTCGGAAATATCGGCATCGGCGGACTCATTCTTATTGTTCTCGTTGTACTGCTGCTATTCGGACCCTCAAAGCTCCCTGAGCTGGGAAGAGCTTTTGGACGGACGCTCAGCGAATTTAAAGAATCGACAAGAGGTCTCCGTTCCGAAGAGAAAGACGAGACCGGAAAAACGCAGGATGAGAAAAAAGCCTGATCGGATCGCTCAAGACGACAAATCCCTTCTCCCAGCCCATAAATCGGCCTGGAGAAGGTTTTTTTTTGCCGGTATGTCCCCGTTAGCCGTTCACAATCGTGCCGCCGTTGACGTGTAAAATTTGTCCGGCCATGTACGATGAATCGTCACAGGCAAGAAATACGTAGCTCGGCGCCAGTTCCTCCGGCTGGCCGGCCCGTTTCATCGGCGTAGTCGAGCCGAAATTCGCAACCTGCTGCTGATCGAACGTCGATGGGATGAGCGGCGTCCAGATCGGTCCCGGCGCCACGCCGTTGACGCGAATGCCGCGGCCGATCAGCTGCTGCGACAAGGAGCGGGTGAATGTTACGATTGCCCCTTTGGTTGCGGAATAATCGATCAGCTGGTCATTGCCTTCATATGCCGTGATCGAAGCGGTATTGATGATGGCGCTGCCCTGCATCAGATGCGGCAGAGCAGCCTGCGTCATATAAAAGTAAGAAAAGATGTTGGTGCGGAACGTTTTCTCCAGTTGGGCGGCGGTAATATCCTCTATCCGCTTCTGGGGATGCTGCTCCGCCGCATTATTGACGAGAATGTCCAGCTTTCCGAGCTGCTTGACCGCTTCTTCTACCGCTTGCTTGCAGAGCGTTTCCGTGCCGATATCGCCCGTAAGCAAAATGCATTTGCGGCCTTCTTCCTCAACCTGCCGCTTCGTTTCCTGTGCGTCCTCGTGCTCGTTCAAATAAACGATCGCCACATCGGCGCCTTCTTTGGCATAAGTTACCGCGACAGCCCTGCCGATTCCGCTGTCGCCGCCGGTGATGATCGCCGCTTTATCCTTCAGCTTGCCGGCTGCTTTGTACTTGCTGTCTTCGAAAACGGGCCGCGGGTTCATTTGCGACTCGATTCCGGGCTGCTGCTGCTGATGCTGGGGCGGAAACGTTTGTTTTTCCATCGTGGTTGTGGTCATTGCTTTCACGCTCCTTCGTGTAGGTACGATGCCCGTGTTTGACCTTGCTTGGAAAAATAAGCGGTACACGGTACATTTAACCTTTTTAGGATGCGCTCAAACGATACGGCGTATCGTGGAACATTTTTACAACTAACGTTATGCTTAGAATTTGGTGCGGTAATGGTATGTGAAGCTGTCGGTGAAACCGGCAGAGCGGTACAGTCTGACCGCCGGCTCGTTGTCTGCGATGACTTGAAGATACAGCCTCTCCGCACCTTGCCGGCCACTCCATGCGGCCAATTCGCGAACGAGCCGCTTGCCGATGCCAAGGCCTCGCCGCTCCGGATGGACGACCACATTGGTGAAACCGGCCCAGCCGTTCTCTACGACGCTCGTTCCTACGGCAACAACGTCGGCCTCGTCCTTTATTTTTACAAAGCCGGACGGAAGCGTAATTCGATCGAACAAACGGCGGTAAAACGATAGCAGCTCCGGCTTATGTCCTTCCAGCGCGATAAAGGATTGCATCCAGTCTTCGTCGGGAGCAGGGAGGATTTCGGCGCGGAACCGTTCACTCCCGGTCCGGTACGCAAGCTTAGCCATTTCGGCAGCATCGGCCGTCATGATGAGGCACGGAACTTCAATGACGTAGCCCTGCGAGTCGAGCCATGCATCCAGACCGTCAGGCGAGGCATCGCTAATATGATACCGGACAGGCAGCTCCCGGGACTTATAAAATCGTTCCACCTGCTCCCGGCGCATGTCAGCCGGATTCCAAATGCCGCTGCCGTCCCCGGTCCAGACGCTGTTGGCCCGCTTCGTTACGCCTTCCGAGGCGCGCAGCAGCCAGGAACCGCATAATTCCGTTTCTTGTGCAGGCCATGTCCCGAGGCCCAGACGATCGATGAATGAGTAAAACGACTTGTCATGCAAATGATTCCACCCTCTTTTATGCATAAATATGAATAAATATACATCAAAACTTGTAAACATTCAATGCGGCCATCGGCTTTTATGTAAAATATTCCTACCCAATAGTCCGTCTTCATAGTACGATACTAAGATAGTTGGATGGAAGGAGCCGAATGACATGATCAAAGCCATCGTTTTTGATTTTGACGGACTCATATTGGACACGGAGACGCCGGAATTCGAGTCTTTTCAGGAAATGTACCGCGCTCACGGATGCGAGCTGACGCTTGATGTATGGGGGACTTGCATCGGAACGGGGCCGGAAGCGTTCGACCCGTATCAGCATCTTGAAACGCTGCTCGGAGCCGCCTACGACCGGGAAGCCGCCAGGAAGCTGCGGCGCGAGCTGCACGAGCAAAAGATGCAGCACACGGATGTGCGCCCCGGCGTGAGGCAATATTTGACGCAGGGGAAAGAGATGGGGCTGCGGATCGGTCTGGCGTCGAGCTCCACGAATGAATGGGTGACCAAATATTTGAATAGGTACGGGCTTCTCGAATATTTTGAATGTCTTTGCACGCGGGATATGGTAACAAGGGTGAAACCGGACCCGGAGTTGTATTTGCGGGCGCTTGCGATTTTGGACGTGCAGCCGCACGAGGCGATCGCATTTGAGGATTCCCCGAACGGAACGCTGGCGGCGAAACGCGCCGGGATGTTCTGCGTCACCGTCCCGAACGCCGTTACGGCACTGCTCACGTTCGGCGAGTACGATATGCGTCTTGATTCCATGGCGCAGCTTCCGCTGCAGGAAGTCGTCCGCCGCTTGAGCGAAGCTTCTTCTACGACTTTATCGCAAACGTCCCCGGGAGCGGATTCGCTGTGAACAAAGTCATCTTGATCGGTTCCCCGGGCTCCGGTAAGTCCACCTTAAGCAAAAAGCTGGCCGAAGCCACGGGATTGCCTTTGTTTCACTTGGATGCGCTCTACTGGAAGCCGAATTGGGTGGAAACGCCGAAGGAGGAGTGGGATGCGCTGCTGCACGCATTGGTATCGGAACCGCAATGGATCATCGACGGCAACTACGGCCGAACGCTCGATATACGGTTGCAAACGGCGGATACGATCATTTGGCTGCAAAAGCCAAACTGGCTCTGTGCGTGGCGGGCCGTCAAAAGACAAATAAGTCATTTCGGCAAAGTTCGGTCGGATATGGGCGAAGGCTGCGTCGAACGATTCCGCTGGGAATTTCTGCGGTTTCTCGTGTTCATTTGGCGTTTTCCGAAACAAAGCGGGCGTCGACTGGGAGAGCGAATTAGCAAGCTTATGGCGCTGTCTCCCGAGAAGAAAGTCATTATCCTACGCTCGGATTCGGAGGCGGAATCATTTTTGAATACATGGAATGAAAACGATCGTGTGTTTTCAGGATAGCGGAGCGGGTGCTTGCGAGCCCGCTCACAGTTTTTTGATCCGGTCTATAAAAACGGATGCCGCAGCCGACAATTCGCGTTTGGCCGGAGATACGAGAGCGATGGTTCGCCTCGCCAGCGGACGGGTTAGCGGAATTTCCAGTATGCTGCCTGCCGCCAGCTCCGCCTCGGCCAAATTTTTGTGCAAAATGGCGATGCCAAACCCGACCCGCACCATCTCCTTGATCAGCTCGATGCTGCCCACTTCCATCTCCGGCACGATGTCGATCCTGTACGCCCGCGCTTCTTCTTCGACAAATCTACGCGTGCTGCTTCCCGGCGACAGCAATATCATCGGGAGTTTGAACAGCTCGGCCGGATCCTGCGGCTGCGAATACCGCCGGCCATCCCTGCCGCTGCCAATAAAGATCGGCTCCGCCTGCCACTCGTTATGAATTTGCAAGGATGGGGCGGGCAGCGGCAAATGGATCAATCCGATGTCGATGCTGCCTTCTTCCAGACGGCCTGCGATATCTTGCGTCTTGCCGTGGACGAAACGGAATCGAATCCCCGGGTAATGGCCGTGGAACGATTCGATGGCAGGCAGTAAGTAATGCTTAATGAGCACTTCGCTGCCGCCGATGCGAATTTCTCCCGTATCCAGACTGTGGTATCGGGCCATAAGCCGTTCACCCTCGAGCAGCAGCGTGAGCGCCGGCTGTACGTAATCGAGCAGTGCGCGGCCTTCCGGGGTCAGCTCAACACCTTTCGGCTTGCGGACAAAGAGTGCGGTACCGAGCTGTTCCTCGAGCTGTTTGATTGCATATGAAACGCTGGGCTGCGTAATAAAAAGCTGTTCCGCCGCTTTGCTGATATTTCCGGCGCGGGCAGTTTCGTGAAACACTTTGTAAAGCTCCAACGAGATCATATTTGATATGGTTCCTCTCTATCGATGGTATTGATAATATCGATTATATCTATAATGATCCCCCTATTATAATGGGTTTGACACCACGAAGGAAGCGATCGCTGCGGATTATGTTTTGCGATCCGATCATGTTGCGAACTTGCTTTTGTCGCCGTACGCAGGGTGTACAACGGGGTAGTTGCGATGGGGAGGAACGGACGATGAGTAAAGGTATGATTCGAGCCGTATTGTTCGATTTGGATGAAACGCTGATGAACCGGAGAAGGGCGCTGGACGTTTTTATTGACCGTTTGATCCGGGATTACGGCCATTCGTTCGGACTGCAGGATTCGGAACGCATTCGTCATATCGTTCGCGAAGCGGATCAAGGCGGTTATCGGGCCAAGCGGGACGTATATCAAGAATTGGTTCTTCAGCTTCGGTGGCGCGGCGCGCCGTCGGAGGAGCATTATGCGGATTATTGGCGGCGGGTTTACCCTGTCTGTGCTCAACCCGAGTACGGAATGCGGGAGACGCTTCATTTTTTCCGGAGTCAAGGCTTGCGGCTCGGGCTTGTTACGAACGGTCAGTCGCAAGTGCAGCAGGCCAAAATCGATATACTCGGCATTCGCGAATCGTTCCACAGCATCGTGGTGTCGGAGGGAGCGGGATGCAAGAAGCCGGATGCGGCGATTTTCACAATGGCGCTGGAGGAGCTTGGCGTGAATCCGTCCGATGCATGGTATGTCGGAGATCATCCGCGCAACGATGTGTACGGTGCCTTTCAAGCCGGTTTATTTGCCGTATGGAAACAAGGCGTACGCCAGTGGGACGTTACGCTGGACGTTCGGCCGGACGCGGTCATTACGGAGCTTTCCGAGCTTGCTCCGTTGTACCTTTCCTTTAACCAAGAGAAGGCGAAATTTTGAGTTTTGCCGTTTGAATATACTACAGACAAAGAAAAAAGACACAATCGGTACAAAATATATAAACAACATGTTTCCCTTGGATTTCACATAAATATATAAGTATGACAAGGGGAGGGTGACAAAAAGGTGAGTGAAGATACGCGTCAAATTACGACTCGAAATCGCCAGATTAATGTTATATTTAAATCATCTCCCGAACCAACTCACGTCGAGAGTAACAATGCTCAAAATAAAGAGATGTCTCAATATATGGAAGCATTTTCCGACATTTTCAAAGAACTGGACGATATGATTGGGTTGGAAGAAGTAAAGGAATTAGTGTTTCAGATTTATGCCATGCTTCAGATCAAACAATTTCGAATTCAAGAAGGACTTCATGTAGGTTCCAATGTTTACCATATGATATTCAAAGGGAACCCCGGAACAGGGAAAACGACGGTTGCAAGAATCGTGGGTAAATTGTTTAAGTCGATGGGAGTGCTTTCCAAGGGACATCTGATCGAAGTTGAAAGAGCCGATCTTGTTGGGGAATACATAGGACATACTGCATTAAAGACAAGAGAGTTAGTTAAAAAAGCGCTCGGCGGAATTCTGTTTATCGACGAGGCATACAGCTTGGCCCGCGGCGGGGAAAAAGATTTTGGCAAAGAGTGTATTGATTGTTTAGTAAAAGCAATGGAAGACCATAAAAACGATTTTGTTCTCATACTGGCGGGTTATCCGCTCGAAATAGAAAATTTCCTGCAAACCAATCCGGGGCTGCCTTCGAGATTTCCAATCCAGGTTGATTTTCCGGATTACTCGATCGATCAGTTGATCAAAATCGCCAACAAAATGGCTAACGAGCGAGAGTACAACATTCTTCCCGATGCGATTCATAAAGTCAAAGAACATTTACAGTATGAAAAACATTTAAATTTAAACTTCAGTAATGCAAGGTACGTCAGGAATATCATCGAGAAAGCGATCCGGTATCAAGCTGTACGGTTAATAAGAAAGCCATTAAAACCTGCTAAAAAAGATCTTATGAATCTTACTAGCGAGGATTTTATTATACATGAGGAATCGGTGAACTTAAAATCACACAACATTTCAAGTTTTTATTGAGTCGGTTATGTTTGCGATTTCATAAAAAATATATTCAGCGGCCTTGGTTCGTTCGAATTTCCACGGACTAAGGCTGCATTATTTTAGGGGATCAAATAACTTCATTGTTCTACCAGGTTGTTTAATAAGTTTGCTGAGGTTATACTTCTACGCATGTTCCAGTATTGAATTTACTGCTTCGCATCAATAAAATGGAATTTCGTAAATACTAATCTGCATTGGTTGATTATTATAAATATCAAAGCCATGCTGTATTGGAAGATGTTCGTACCAGATCATATGGCGACTCAAAAATAGTAACGGTATTGTGGGGAAATTAATTAAAGAAGTTGTATTCCTTGAAGACGGAGCCGAAGTTGTATAGAATTTGGTAATGCCTTAATCGAATGAATAACGTCAAAGGAGACGATGAAATAGTTATGAAATCAACGACGCATGAAGTTACACCGGATACCCGGGATCGCGCCGTTCTGGTCAGTCTGGTGACGCCGGAGCTGAAAAAACAGGACGCTTATGATGCGGATTATTCGCTTGCCGAGCTGATCAGCTTGGCGGAAACGGCGCAGGTTGACGTTACGGGGATGTTGACCCAAAATAAGGAATATGCCGATTCGAAATGGTTTATCGGCAAAGGCAAGGCGGAGGAGCTTAAGACCTTGCTCGGCGAGACGGGCGCGAACACCGCCATTTTCGATCAAGAGCTGTCCGGGGCGCAGGTGAGAAACCTGGAACAGTTTCTGGATGTGAAAATTATCGACCGAACGCAGCTCATCTTGGACATCTTCGCCCAGCGCGCCAAGACGCGTGAGGGGATTATCCAGGTCGAGCTGGCGCAGCTCAGCTATTTGCTGCCGCGGCTGTCCGGCCACGGCAAAAACTTGTCCCGGCTGGGCGGCGGGATCGGTACACGAGGTCCGGGGGAATCGAAGCTTGAAACGGACCGGAGGCACATTCGCAACCGCATCAGCGAATTGAAGCGCCAACTGCAGGAGGTTGTGCGGCACCGCAACTTGCATCGTGAGCGGCGCAAGGAAACGGGCGTCTATCAGGTCGCCCTGGTCGGCTATACGAATGCAGGCAAATCGACGATGCTGAAGCAGCTGACGAAAACGGATGTTTTTGTAGAAAACCAGCTGTTTGCCACGTTGGACCCGACTTCACGTGCGCTCAAGCTGCCAGGCGGAGCGGATATCGTGCTCACCGACACGGTCGGATTTATTCAAAACTTGCCGCATGATCTCGTTGCCGCGTTTCGCGCCACGCTGGAGGAAGCCAATGAAGCTGACCTCATCCTGCATGTAGTGGACAGCGCTTCGGAAATGATGCCGACGCAGATGAAGGTTGTCGATCAGGTGCTGGAGGAGCTTGGAGCGCACGGGAAGGAGCGCGTCACGCTGTTCAACAAAATCGACCTGTGCCCGCCGGGGCAGGCGGAGATGCTTTCCACGGAAGGGGAATTTCTTCGGATATCCGCTTACAACGAAGCGCATTTGGACCAGGTGAGAGCACTGCTCGAACGCAAGCTGATGAGCGATAGCCGCACCTTCCGCATCCCGGCCGATAAAGGCGATATGATCTCGCTCGTTTATCGGGTAGGCGAAGTGCTGGAGAACGAGGTTGACGGAAGCGATATGCTCTTTAAAGTTCGCTTGAACAACAAGGAATTTGATAAAATCGGATATATGCTCGCCGCATACGATTCGGCGAGGCTTGCGCAGGGAGAAGCCGGAGGAGAGACGACAGAACATGTTTAAGGAACAGGTGCTCGGCCTGATGGATCAGGCCGAGCTTCAAATTGAGGGGAAACGGAAAGAAATCGACCGGATTGTCGATCGCAATCAATGGAAGGTGATTCGCGCATTCCAAAAACATAAAGTCAGCGATTACCATTTTGCCGGGTCGACGGGCTACGGCTACAACGACCGGGGCCGCGAGGTGCTTGATCTGGTGTATGCGGACATCTTCGGCGCGGAGACGGCGCTGGTGCGGCCGCATTTCGTCTCGGGCACGCATACGATCGGTACCGCATTGTTCGGCGTGCTGCGGCCGGGGGACGAGCTGCTTATGATTACGGGCCGACCGTACGATACGCTGCACAAGGTAATCGGCAAACCGGGCGACGGACTCGGTTCGCTGCAGGACTTTGGAATCCGCTATGGCGAGGTCGCGCTTCTAGACGATGGATCGCCGGATTACGAGAGCATTGCCCGCTGCATTAGCTCCAGCACGCGGGTTATCGGTATTCAGCGGTCCCGCGGCTATTCGTGGCGTCCGTCCTTCACCGTCGCGCAAATCGCTGAAATGGTCCGGTTCGTCAAGGAGATCAAGCCCGATGTGATCGTGTTCGTCGATAACTGTTACGGCGAATTTACGGAGCTGACGGAGCCTACGGAAGCCGGCGTCGACCTGATGGCCGGCTCGCTGATCAAAAATCCGGGCGGCGGATTGGCTGCCACCGGCGGTTACATCGTTGGTAAAGCTAAATATGTTGAGCTCGCATCGTATCGATTGACCGCTCCGGGCATCGGCGGGGAGGTCGGCGCAATGCTGGGAACGACGCGCTCGATATACCAAGGATTATTTTTGGCCCCGCATCTGGTCGGACAAGCCGTGAAAGGCTCGGTATTCGCCGCCTCGGTCTTCGAGCGGCTCGGTTTCGTTACGCATCCGCGCTGGGATGATCCGCGGACGGATTTGATCCAGGCGATCCGGTTTAGCGGACCGGAACATTTGATCGCCTTCGTTCAAGGGATTCAGCAAGCGGCGGCGGTCGATTCACATGTGGTGCCAGAGCCTTGGGATATGCCGGGCTATGAGCACCCAGTCATTATGGCGGCCGGTACGTTCATCCAGGGAGGAAGTCTGGAGTTGTCCGCCGATGCGCCGATCCGTGAGCCTTATATCGCTTATATGCAAGGAGGCTTGACGTACTCCCATTGCAAGATGGGCGTGCTCACCGCGATACAAAACATGATCGACCGCGGCTTGTTGCATCTGGAAGACAATTGATGCCGTACATTTCTGAGTTGCGCAGCAAGCGATGCTGATGCGTGAACGATCGACATTGCCGCATGGATGACCCATGCGGGCGGACTGTACAGAAAAGCGCTTTCTGTAAAAAATGCTGACATATGGCATAAACCTAACACAACTTGACACGTTTTGTGATCGAGGTTACAATAAGGTCAGGTTCATGTGTTTAGGAGTGATGGTCATGACTGATGATATCCGCAGAAATATGGCGCTTTTCCCGATCGGGATCGTGATGAAGCTGACGGACTTGACCGCCAGACAAATTCGTTACTATGAGCAGCACGAGCTCATTATCCCCGCCCGGACAGGCGGCAATCAGCGCTTGTATTCTTTCAACGATGTGGAACGTTTGCTCGAGATCAAGGATTTGATCGAGAAGGGCGTAAACATCGCGGGAATCAAGCAGGTTTTGCTGCCCGTTTCCAAAGACTCCGAAGAGGCGACAGTCATCAACGAGCATTCGGAAGTGAAGCGCAGAGAAATGACGGATACGCAGCTGCATAAGATGCTCAAACAGCAGCTTCTCGGCGGCGGCAAACGTCCGAATCAAGTGTCGCTGATTCAAGGCGAGCTTTCCCGCTTTTTCAGAAAGTAAGGCTTACCGGAGCAGTCCGGCGTCTTTTTTCGCACGGATCGGACACGCTTTGTAACAATGTGACACCCGTTTAAGGAGGAGATTTCACAATGACCGTTAACAAATACACCAAAGAAGATATTCTTCGAACTGCCAAAGAACAGAATGTCCGGTTCATCCGCTTGCAATTCACCGATTTGCTCGGAACGATCAAGAACGTAGAAATTCCCGTCAGCCAGCTGGAGAAGGCGCTTGATAACAAAATGATGTTCGACGGCTCTTCGATCGAGGGGTATGTCCGCATTGAGGAATCCGATATGTACTTATACCCCGACTTGGATACTTGGGTAGTGTTTCCGTGGGTGACGGAAGATCGGGTAGCCCGCTTGATTTGCGACATTTATTTGCCTGATGGAAGACCGTTCCCTGGCGACCCGCGCGGGATATTGAAAACCGCGCTGAAGGAAGCCGAGGAAATGGGCTTTACGGCGATGAACGTCGGTCCGGAACCGGAGTTTTTCTTGTTTAAAACCGACGAGAAGGGCAATCCGACGATGGAGTTGAACGATCAGGGCGGATATTTCGACCTCGCTCCGACTGACCTCGGGGAAAACTGCCGGAGGGAAATCGTACTGACGCTGGAAGAAATGGGCTTTGAAATCGAAGCGTCCCACCACGAAGTGGCGCCGGGACAGCACGAGATCGATTTTAAGTATGAGAGCGCCGTAAAAGCGGCGGACCAGATCCAGACGTTCAAACTCGTCGTCAAGACGATTGCCAGACAGCACGGTCTGCATGCCTCTTTCATGCCGAAGCCGCTCTTTGGCGTAAACGGTTCGGGGATGCACTGCCACCAGTCTCTGTTCAGCGGCAAGGAGAACGCGTTCTACGATGAGAACGACAAGCTCGGTCTCAGTGCGACAGCCCGTTATTATATGGCCGGTATTTTGAAGCATGCGCGTGCGTTTGCTGCGATTACGAATCCGACGGTCAATTCTTACAAACGTCTTGTGCCGGGCTACGAAGCGCCTTGCTATGTCGCATGGTCGGCTAGCAACCGCAGTCCGATGATCCGGATTCCGGCGTCGAGAGGACTCAGCACACGCGTAGAAGTGCGAAATCCGGACCCTGCGGCCAACCCGTACCTGGCGCTGGCGGTCATGCTGAAAGCCGGACTGGACGGCATCAAGAACAAGACGCAGCTGCCGCCTCCGACGGATCGCAACATTTACGTGATGACCGAAGAGGAGCGGGAAGAGCAAGGCATCCCGAGCCTGCCGGTCGATTTGAAACAAGCGCTCGACGAGCTGCTTCGCGACGACGTAATCTGCGATGCGCTTGGCGAACACGCGCTCGCTCATTTCTACGAGCTGAAGGAAATCGAGTGGGACATCTACCGCACGCAGGTGCATGCCTGGGAGCGGGAGCAATACTTGACGCTGTATTAAACATCGTTTCTATGAGAAACGTCCGTTCGGGGAAAACGCAAATTCCCGGAACGGACGTTTTTTCATTGTTTCCGCGTTTCCTCGCATCCGCCCAGATCACCCGCCAGCTGCCAGGTAAAGAAAAAATCCCTATTGCCTCCGCTGAAACATAGCGTTTGCAAAAGGGATTGATTTTAATGGATGTTGCGGAATACGCCGATTACTTTGCCGAGGATCGTCACATGCTTGAGACGGATCGGTTCCATCGTCGGGTTCTCGGGTTGAAGGCGAATATGGTCGCGCTCCTTGTAGAACGTCTTTACCGTCGCCTCGTCCTCTTCGGTCATCGCTACGACAATTTCCCCGTTATCCGCGGTTTGCTGCTGCCGCACAATCACATAATCTCCGTTATGGATTCCTGCTTCAATCATACTTTCACCGATTACGCTGAGCATAAAAACGTTATGATCACCAACATAATGCGCCGGCAGCGGGAAATAGTCTTCGATGTTCTCTGTCGCCGTAATCGGCGTACCGGCGGTTACCCGTCCGATGAGCGGCACTCTCGCCACGGAAACGGCGAACGCTCCGTCGCCCTCGCTGCCGTCGAGAATTTCGATCGCTCTCGGCTTGGTCGGGTCGCGGCGAATGAGCCCCTTTTTCTCCAGGCGCTCCAGATGCCCGTGAACGGTCGAACTGGAAGCCAGTCCGACGGCTTCGCCGATTTCTCTTACGGATGGAGGGTATCCTTTGTCTCTAACCTCGTTCTTGATGAAATCCAGGATCGCCTGCTGACGATTGGAAATCTTGCTCATTCGAATCACTCCATTTTTGGTAATCATTACTTAGAAGTATAGCACAGAACCGGAGTTCGTACAAACATAAGTTCGAAAAATCATGTTGACACAAACATTTGTTCGTGTTATCTTAATACCAGAACAAATGTTTGGGGGATGAGATTCATGGTTCAGAATGTACAAGTACTCAATCGTTATAATCGCAGCAATACTCAATACGCTCCGCAACGCGCGGGTTTATATAGGAAGAACAGGGGGCGAACGCTCCGACGCTTCGTGATTATCGGCTTGCTGATGCTTGCGCTATTATCCGTGAGTGGGCTGGCTTCAGCCTTCTTGGGCAACGAAGATGCCTACGCCTCGACGGCATCCGCCAAACGTGCGACCGTCTACGTCGAGCAAGGGGATACGCTGTGGAGCATTGCTCAAGATCATGCAGCCAAAGGGGAAGACGTTCGGGATTACGTGTACAGCATTAAGAAGTTGAACGGATTGAACAATACGAAATTGCAAGTCGGACAGAAACTTATTCTTCCGCCGGGCAAATAGTCCCGCCGCTGCTGATGTTTACCCTTTGGCCGCTCTCTTGACAACCGCTTCCCATAATGTCAAAGTATTAATGATATAGGTCCCGTATTTCGATTACTGGTGGCCATGCGTATGCATAATGTTTTGACAGAAGTCGGGAGGAACGTCATGAAGGAATCGGAACACGATGAAACCGTGAGAAGAATTAACGAATTGGCCCGGAAAGCGAAAGCCGAGGGGTTGACCGATGATGAGCTGGAGGAGCGGAATGCGCTTCGCAAAAAGTACATTGATTCCTTTAAATCTTCCTTACGCTCACACTTGGAAAATATAAAATTCGTTGACGGTGATGAAACGAAATAAAGTCGAAGCTAGTGTGGAACGATGCGGGGACTGATGCCGCCGCAATAGCACGATTGTTCGATTCATCCGTACGGTATACTGTAAATGAATGCATAAGGGGTTAAACTATGTCGCGCAAGTGGGAACGAATGGTCCAAAAGAACACAAAGACGGTTAACAAAAGTAGGAAGAAGAGCGGGCAACCGAGGATTTCGGAGATGCAGTCCGACGGCTCCGTTACTTTTAAAGGGCGAAGCTGGTTTTTGCCAATGCTATTGATGGCTACGGGAGTATTTTGTTTAATTTCTTTCCGCGGCCTGGCAGGGCAGGGGAATTTATACTGGATTACGGGAGCGAGCTATATTTTTCTCGCGGTGCTTATTTATTGGGTGCGGCGGCCTTTCATTAAGATTGGGAAGAATGCTCTTACCTCGCGTCGTTTTGGCGGAGACCGGACAGTAGAAGCGTCTCAGATTAACGAAATAACGATCGGTAAAGACGCCGTAGTCGTACAAATCAAGCCCAAGGGAAACCGTTGGGTATTTACCCGTGTGTACAACCGGTTCCAGATGGACGAGCTGAACGGGAAGATGAAGGAATTTGCCGCTAAAAATAACGTTACTTTAAAAGAAGAATAGTACTTAATTTGGACTGAATGGACAATTTCGGGGGAGAAGAGATCAGGATGACGATTAAAGCGGTACTGTTCGATTTGGATGATACATTATTGTGGGACGAGCGGAGCGTCAAAGAAGCTTTCCGGGCGACATGTCAGGAAGCTGCCAAACGTTATACGCTCGATCCTGATGCTTTGGAAGATGCTGTTCGGCGGGAAGCGAGAGCGCTGTATGAATCTTATGAAACATTTCCTTTTACGAAAATGATCGGGATTAATCCTTTTGAAGGGCTGTGGGCGAATTTCACGGAAGGCAAGCAGGAGCAGTTCCGTAAGCTGCAAGCGCTGGCTCCCGGCTACCGCCAACAGTCTTGGACCCGCGGATTGAAAGCGCTTGGTGTCGACGATGAACAGCTTGGAAGTCGTTTGGCCGAGATGTTTCCCGCCGAACGCCGCAATCGTCCGATCGTGTATGAGGAAACGTTCGAGGTGCTGGATCAATTGAAAGGGAAGTACAAGCTGCTGCTGCTTACGAACGGTTCGCCTGACCTTCAGAAGGAAAAGTTGGCCGGCGTGCCACAGCTTGAGCCTTATTTCGATCACATTGTAATTTCCGGTGAATTCGGAGAGGGTAAGCCTGCTGCGTCGATATTCGAACATGCAATGAGTCTGCTAGGGATCGGGCCAGAAGAAGGTGTTATGATCGGGGACAAGCTGACTACCGATATTCTCGGGTCCAACACCGTCGGCATGCGCAATATGTGGATTAACCGACACGACTTACCGCGGACGGACATCGAGCCGGCGTACGAAATCGCCAGCTTGCGGGAAATTCAAGGCGTCATCGATCAAATTTCATAAAATGAGAAGGCCCGCAGTCGAATGAATGGCTGCGGGCTTTTTATATTTTTTATGATCAGAAGCTTTTCTTATTTACTGCCCAACCAAGAGCGTAGGAGCTCTTCATTTGGGAAACGTTATATTAGCTGTAGATTGTTTGGGTTGTTACGCTTTCTGGAAAGAAGCATCGGCGAACGGATGAGCAATCCAGCCTTCGGTTTCGATAAACAGACGCACTGCTACGATTTGACGGTTTTCCATCAAGGTGAAGAAATGCGGTTTGTTCTCCGGAACGGAAATGACGTCGCCAGCTTCAAGCTCTACGTCGAAATATCCGACATCTTCCGAACCTTTAATGATAAAAATTCCTTTTCCAGCCGTGATGGCGCGAACTTCATCCTCGGTATGCGTGTGAACCTGCTCGAACTTTTTCAGCAGTTCGTCCAAATTCGGCGTGGCATCGGACAGCGCGATAATATCCCACGTTTTGTATCCGCGGCGCTGTGCCAAATCGCGAATCTCTTCGTCGTATGTAGCCAAAATTCCGGATTTTTCCTCGTCGTTTAGCAGAAACTTATTTTGAAGTGGAGCCGGAAGTTTGGAAGCGTTCCAATGCTCATATAGTACTTCTTGTTTATCCAAAAATGCTTTCACGTTCGCTTCGCCTGTAATTCGCTCATTGGTGTTGCGAATCCGAATTTCTGCCATGTTACATCCCTCTTTCATCGCGGATAAGTAATGGAATTCACTCCTAATCTGTATTATAGCTCAAGGCCCGCTTCCTGTCGATGGAGTAAACGTAATAAAACCGATAAGAAAACACAGAATATTTCATGAAAATTTATTTTGATTGCTTTTCATCATGTCCCCTTTCTGGTACACTAAGGCTTGACCTAATCGTGAATTTTCGCGCTTTTTTGTCATTTTGGAAATGATGCGAGGACGATATGGGGGCTCCCCCGAAAGCAAATTGGTACGCACTTCAGAGAATATCTTCACACTTTTGGGGGATTTGTTCCCATCATGATATAGAGAGCGACAATGCGGTCCGAACTGGGAACGCCATGTTGACTGTTATGCGACGGAAGGGGAACACCGATGACAAAGCCATCATTAAAAGAACAACTGCTGAACAAAATTATGATTTTGGACGGTGCGATGGGCACCATGATCCAGCAGGAGAACTTGACGGAGCAAGATTTCGGCGGGGAAGAGCTGGACGGTTGTAACGAATACCTGGTCATTACGCGGCCGGATGTTATTCGCAAAATTCATGAAGCCTATTTCGCCGCTGGCGCTGATATTGTAGAAACGAATACGTTCGGCGCGACCAGTGTCGTTTTGGCGGAGTACGATCTGCAGGATCGGGCCAAAGAGCTCAATCTCGCGGCCGCCAAGCTTGCGATTGAAGCTGCCGAAAAATATAGCACGCCGGAATGGCCGCGGTATGTCGCCGGGGCGATGGGACCGACGACAAAGACACTTTCCGTCACAGGCGGTGTAACGTTCGATGAGCTCGTAGACAGTTACTACGAGCAAGCGCTTGCGCTGATTGAGGCGGGGGTTGACGCGCTGCTGCTTGAGACATCGCAAGATACGCTGAATGTTAAAGCTGGAAGTATCGGCGTACGCAATGCGTTTGAAACCGCTGGAAAGAAACTGCCGCTTATGATCTCGGGAACGATCGAACCGATGGGAACGACGCTCGCCGGACAAAACATCGAGTCATTCTATGTTTCGTTGGAGCATTTGGAGCCGATCTCGATCGGACTGAACTGCGCTACCGGACCGGAATTTATGCGCGACCACATTCGGACGCTGTCCGATATCGCAGGTACGGCTGTCAGCTGCTATCCTAATGCCGGACTCCCGGACGAGAACGGACAATACCATGAATCGCCGGAATCGCTTGCGAAGAAGCTTGCTGGATTTGCCGAGCAAGGATGGATCAATATTGCCGGTGGCTGCTGCGGTACGACGCCGTCCCATATTCGGGCTATGGCCGAGACGCTGAGCGCTTACAAGCCGCGTCCGCAAACGGGAACGCATCCGACTGCCGTGTCAGGAATTGAAACAGTGTACATCGAGGATGCGAACCGACCTTACATGGTTGGGGAGAGAACGAACGTACTCGGTTCCCGCAAATTCAAAAGACTGATTGCCGAAGGCAAATACGAAGAAGCTTCCGAAATTGCCCGGGCTCAAGTAAAGGGCGGCGCATCCGTGGTCGACGTCTGTCTGCAGGATCCGGACCGCGATGAAATGAGCGATATGAAGCAATTTTTGGAGCTCGTTGTGAAAAAGGTGAAGGTCCCGCTCATGCTGGACTCCACGGACTACAATGTCATCGAACTCGGTCTGAAATATTCCCAGGGAAAAGCAATCATCAACTCGATCAACCTGGAAGACGGGGAAGAGAAGTTCGAGAAAGTCGTGCCTCTCATTCATAAATACGGGGCCGCGTCGGTTGTCGGTACGATCGATGAGCGCGGTCAGGCGATTACAGCCAAAGATAAGCTGGAAGTAGCAAAACGTTCGTACGATTTGCTCGTTCATAAATACGGAATGAAGCCGAGCGACATTATTTTTGACCCGCTCGTGTTCCCGGTCGGCACGGGGGACCAGCAGTATATCGGTTCGGCTAACCAAACGATCGAAGGGATTCGTTTGATTAAAGAAGCGATGCCGGAATGCGGAACGATTCTCGGGCTGAGCAACGTTTCCTTCGGATTACCGCCGGCCGGCCGCGAAGTGCTCAACGCCGTATACTTGTATCACTGCACCAAAGCCGGACTTGATTATGCGATCGTGAACACGGAAACGCTGGAACGGTACGCCTCGATTCCGGACGAAGAGCGCCGTTTGGCAGAACGACTGATTTACGAAACAAACGATGAGACGTTGGCCGAATTCGTTGCTCATTTCCGCGAGAAAAAGGTCGAGAAGAAAGAAAAAATTTCGAATTTGTCCTTGGAAGAGCGGCTTGCTTCCTATGTTGTAGAGGGGACGAAGGAAGGATTGTTCGCCGATCTTGACGAAGCGCTGAACAAGTATGCACCGCTCGATATCATTAACGGACCATTGATGAAAGGGATGGAAGAAGTTGGCCGGTTGTTCAATAACAATGAGCTGATCGTAGCCGAAGTGCTGCAAAGCGCCGAAGTCATGAAAGCCTCCGTCGCTCACCTGGAGCCGCACATGGAGAAAGCGGACAGCGCGGTGAAAGGGAAAATCATGCTGGCGACCGTGAAGGGCGACGTTCATGATATCGGGAAAAACCTGGTAGAGATCATTTTGTCCAACAACGGCTATAAAATCGTAAACTTGGGCATCAAAGTTCCGCCGGAGCAACTGATCGACGCTTACCGCAAGGAGAAGCCCGATGCCATCGGCTTGTCCGGATTGCTCGTCAAATCCGCGCAGCAGATGGTCATTACGGCGCAAGATTTGAAATCGGCGGGTATTGATGTGCCGATTCTCGTCGGTGGAGCTGCTCTGACGCGGAAGTTCACGAAGACGCGGATCGCTCCGGAATATGACGGTGCGGTGCTGTACGCGAAAGATGCGATGGACGGGCTCGACATCGCCAACAAGCTGAGCGATCCGAAGCAGCGTGAGCTGCTCATCAAAGAGCTGCGCGAAAGCATCGAATCCGACGTGATGGAGTCGGGACGGAAAGAAGCGCCGCTGCCGGAGCTGACCCGGGTGAAATCGTCCGAGGTCGACCGAACGGTTCCGGTGCAGGTGCCGCCGGATACGGAGCGGCATGTACTGCGCGATTATCCGATTTCGCATCTGATCCCGTACATTAACATGCAAATGCTGCTCGGCCACCATCTCGGCCTCAAAGGCAAAGTCAGCCAACTGTTGGAGGAAAAAGATCCGAAAGCGGTGCAGCTCAAAGAGACGGTGGACGGCATATTGGCTGAAGCGCAGCGGGACGGCATCATTAAAGCGCAAGGCATGTACCGGTTCTTCCCGGCGCAGTCCAAAGATAACGATGTGATCGTCTACGACCCGCAAGATCACGGCAAAGTGCTGCAAACCTTCTCGTTCCCGCGTCAAGGCACTGAGCCTTACCTTTGTTTGGCCGATTACTTGAAACCGGTGGATAGCGGCGAGATGGATTACATCGGCTTCCTGGTCGTTACGGCGGGGCAAGGGATCAGCGATCGCGCGGCCGAATGGCGCGATAAAGGCGATTACCTCCGTTCCCATGCGCTGCAAGCGGCGGCGCTGGAGACGGCCGAAGCGTTCGCGGAGCGCGTTCACCATATGATGCGTGATGTATGGGGCTTCCCGGACCCTGCGGAAATGACGATGCAGGAGCGGTTCGGCGCCAAGTATCGCGGCCAGCGGTTCTCGTTCGGTTACCCGGCTTGTCCGAATCTGGACGATCAGCAGCAGTTGTTCGCGCTGATGAAGCCGGAAGATATCGGCATAACGCTCACGGAAGGCAGCATGATGGAGCCGGAAGCATCCGTTTCGGCAATCGTATTTGCGCATCCGCAGGCACGATATTTTAATGTCGAGAAAATGTAGGGTATGCTATATAGGGTGGAGCTATGAAGCGCTCCATCCTTTTCCTTACATACGGAACTAAGTTGAACGGAGTCGATGGAGCTTGGAGCTATATTTTTTGGGAACGGGCGCAGGCATGCCTTCGAAGGAACGGAACGTCACCTCGGTCATGCTGAACCTGCTCGCGGAGCGGAACGTTTACTGGATGTTCGATTGCGGGGAAGGCACGCAGCATCAAGTGCTGAGAGCGCCTGTAAAAATTGGCAAGCTGGAGAAGCTGTTCATTACCCATCTGCACGGAGATCACATTTACGGGCTGCCTGGATTGTTGACGAGCCGGTCCTATCAAGGCGGCGATACGCCTTTTACGATCTACGGTCCGAAGGGAATCAAAGCGTTTGTCGATACGGCGCTCCAGGTGAGCGACGCGCACCTGACTTACGAACTGACGGTTCATGAATTTTCGGAACCGGATGCTCATATTTTGTTCGAGGATGATCAGTTTCAGATCCGTATCGCGCCGCTCGTACACCGGGTCGACAGTTACGGCTATCGCATCGTGGAGAAGCCGCAAGCCGGCAAGCTCGACACGGTCAAGCTGAAGCAGCTTGGGATCGAATCAGGGCCTATCTACGGGAAAATTAAGCGGGGAGAGCCTGTCAAGCTAGCGGACGGAACGGAATTGTCTGCCGAGCAGTTTATCGGCCCTTCGTATGCCGAACGGGTAATAACTATTCTCGGCGATACCCAGCCTTGCGACAATGTGCTGCTGCTTGCGAATAATGCGGAGGTGCTGGTGCATGAAGCTACGTTTGCGGAGCAGCGGAAAGAGCTGGCCGTAAAGTACTACCATTCCACCGCAATGGATGCCGCACGCGCGGCCAAGGAAGCCGGGGCAAAGGCGCTGATCCTTACCCACATCTCCTCGCGGTATCAAGGGGAACAGGCTGAGCAATTGGTGGCCGAGGCAAAGCAAATTCATATGGAAACGTACTTGGCGCACGATCATTATCGTTACGAGATTCCAGGGCGCAGACGGCAAACCTAGCAATGCGAGCATCATAAATAGCCTCCTTCCCGTGGTCAGGGAGGAGGCTGCTTTTCCGAACATACCTTGGATTACGATTGTTGTTGATGGCTCGATTCGTCTTTGATTTCCGAGCGAAACGACTGCAAACTTTGTTCGCGGCGTTCGTTTTTGGCTTCAATCTGCTGTTTTTCCTGCGGACTGATTTCGTCTGCATGCTCTGCCAAGTATTCCTCGGCTTCTTCCATATTGCCGATCGTGTGATTGATGTTCTTTTGCAAATGCTCTACGTTATCCGCCCGGTTATCCGGTTTAGCCATGAGAGAATTCAGCTCCTTTGGGATGATCGGTGCAATGATGCACCAGATATACAATGCCACGGCAGCGCCAAAAATATACAAGCGAAAAGCCGAATTGCGGTATGAAAGGAGTTCGTATGACATCGATACGTTTATCGCCGAGGCCTCCATATGATTTTACAAAGATGGTGCGACGGCTGCAGGGCGTGAAGCATGAGCTGTACCGGATGGAAGACTATGCCCTGGTCCGAACCGTTCGGCTTGCAAAAGCCTCTTCCCCTCTGCTTGTGCGGATTGACTCCATAGGCACGATTGAAAAGCCTGAGCTGAAAGTTGACGTTGCAGGCGGTGGCAAGTTGGGAGAAGCAGAGAAGCTGGAGCTGGAACGGCTGCTCGGCCGCATGCTGTCCGCTGAGGTGGAATTAAATCCGTTCTATGAGCATATGGAAGCGCTAGGTGATGAATGGTCCGCGATCTGCGCACGGTTTCGCGGTCTTCATCTGCTGCTGGAGGCCGATTTGTTCGAATGCATGTGCAAGACCGTTATCGGACAGCAGCTGAATTTGGCTTTTGCCTCCGAACTGAATCGGAGGTTGATGGGAGCCGCTGCTCAGCCGCTGGAGCATAAGGGCGTCATCTACCCGGTGTTCCCCTCGCCCGAAGAAGTGGCGAGCCTGGAATACGAGCAGCTTCAGACATTGCAGTTCAGCCGCCGCAAAGCGGAATATGTGATCGATTGGGCGAGAGCGATCGTATCGGGCACCGTCGATTTGCAAGCGCTCTTCGCGATGGACAACGAAGAGATCATGGAACGGCTTACCCGGCTGCGGGGCATAGGGCGGTGGTCGGTGGAATGCTTTTTGCTTTTCGGAATGGGTCGAACCGATCTGCTGCCGGCGGCGGATATCGGTTTAAGGAATGCGCTCAAAAAGCTGTACGGACGATCTGAGCAGCCGAAGGAAGAGGAAGTGCGCCGGATCGGAGCGTCATGGACGCCGTGGAGCAGCTATGCTTCGCTATATTTATGGGAAAGTCTGCATGACTCGGAAAGGGCGTGACATGACCGATGGTCGGCTTTGCGATCCTGCTCGGCTTTTATTTTTTAGGAACATTGCTGCACAGCGGACTGCAAATTCCGCTTCCAGCGAATGTAATCGGGTTAATTCTGTTTACGCTATGCTTGTTTCTCCGAATCGTCAAATTGGAGTGGGTCGAGGAAGCGAGCCAATTTTTGATCAAACATATGCTGCTGCTGTTTGCTCCGATCGTCGTAGGTACGATGGTCTTTTTCGGACTGATCGGCCGGGAAGCCGTTCCGATCCTGGTCAGCTTGTTTGCAAGTACGTTCGGCGTTCTGCTGATTTCGGGATGGATGGCGAAGCTTACGCGGGCTGCGCAGCATAAGGAGAGGAGTGAAGGAAGTGACCCTCTCTGACATTACCGGTCAGCCCTTATTCGGCATTACATTGACCGTTGCGGCTTACGCCGCGGCACTAGGTTTGCAGCGCAGGTGGAAGGCGCTTCATCCGCTGCTGATTTGTTCCGCAATCATCGTTATCATTTTGCTGCTTTTGCATGTGCCCTATGAAGTATATCAAACGGGCGGCGAATACATCGTCTTTTTGCTTGGACCGGCGACCGTAGCGCTAGGCGTGCCGCTATACAAAAATGCACGACGCATTCGGCAAAATGCGATCTCTATACTAACCGGCATATCGGTTGGATCCGTCTGCGCCATTGTATTGTCGGCAGCGCTCGTGTGGTGTTTGGGCGGAAACCGGGAGCTGATGGTGACGATGATGCCCAAGTCGGTCACATCGCCGATCGCGCTGGAAATATCCCGGCAGGCCGGAGGGATTCCCGAGCTGACGGCGGTGCTTACGGTGCTGACCGGGTTGATCGGCAGCATGCTCGGACCGGGACTGCTGCGCCTCGCGGGCGTTCGCGACGACATCTCGATAGGTACGGCGATCGGTACGGCGGCACATGGCATCGGCACGGCCCGCATTATTCGCGACTCCGAGCTGGCTGGCAGCGTCAGCGGCTTTGCCATGGGGGCGGCGGCCATTATTACTTCATTTTTATTTATTCCGTTATACGTTTGGCTGCATTAATCATTGTTCTCAAACATGTTCATTTCTTTGGCCTGTTTCGCAAACAGAGGGAATCATTTTTACGCGCCATATAATGTTCATCGATTTGTCGAATTATCGAGAAGAAAGATGAAAATAATATTTGACGGAAAATGAGCCGATATGCTTAAATATGATTACGAATCCCATAATACATAATCAGAAGAAGCTATGACCGGCTGTTCTTAATTGGGCACTTGGACCGCCGCGAGCCAGTAGTGCAACCGACCTGACGATCTATGCAGTTAGGTCTTTTTTGCTTGTTCAACGATAATCGAAACGAGGGATGTTCGATATGGCTCCCCGCAAAAAAATAGGCGATCTATTGGTTGATGCCGGCTTGCTCACACAAGAACAACTGGCGACGGCGTTACAGGAACAGCGGGAAACGAAGATGAGACTCGGCGAATTTTTGATCAAGCGCAATTACCTCACCGAACAGCAGCTTATCGAAGTGCTGGAATTCCAGCTCGGCATCCCGCACATTCAGCTGTACCGACAAAAGATTGACCCGAAAGTGATCAATATGATTTCACAGCGGCTGGCGCTGCAGCATCAAGTATTGCCTGTTCGTCTGGAGAACAATAAGTTGATTCTCGCCATGGCCGATCCGCTTGATTATTTTGCGATTGACGAGCTGCGGATGAGCACGGGCTTGCGTATTGAGCCTTATATTGCCGCTCGGGACGAGCTGCAGCGTGCGATCAAACGTTATTATGGACTGCAGGAATCGGTTGATCAGATCAGTCAAATATTGCAAAACCGGGAGCAGGAGGAAGCAAAGCTTCCGGCTGGGGAGGAAGATTCGCCTGTCGTGAAGACGGTGAATCAAATCATTATTCAAGCGGTGCAAATCGGCGCAAGCGATATCCATATTGATCCGCAGGAAGACAGCTTGCGGATTCGTTACCGGGTGGACGGTTTGATGCGAACGGAGCGGACGCTGCCGGCGCATATGCAAAGCGTGATCGTGGCGCGGATCAAAATTATGGCAAATCTGAACGTAGCGGAGAGGCGGCAGCCGCAAGACGGTCGAGTGGAGATGGAAATCGATTTTCGCAAAGTGGACATCCGCATCTCTACGTTGCCTACGATTCACGGCGAAAAGATTGTCATGCGCGTACTAGATCTCGACAGCACGCTGGAGGAGCTGGAAAAGCTCGGCTTGTCCGACCACAACCTTCCGTTGTTTCTCAAGGGGATTCAAAATCCGCACGGTGTCGTGCTTATTACGGGACCTACGGGAAGCGGGAAAACGACGACGCTCTACTCGGCGCTGTCGCGTCTGAATCAGGAAAACGTCAACATCGTTACCGTGGAAGATCCGGTTGAATATAAGCTGCAAGGTATCAATCAGGTGCAAGTGAATTTGACGACGGGGTTAACTTTTGCCCGCGGGTTGCGGGCAATTTTGCGGCAAGATCCGAATGTGGTGATGGTCGGGGAAATCCGCGATCTAGAGACGGCGGAAATCGCAGTTCGGGCGGCGATGACAGGGCACCTGGTGTTGAGTACGCTGCATACGAACAGTGCAGTCAATGCAATTACCCGCTTGATCGATATGGGGGTTGAGCCGTTCCTCGTGTCTTCATCCATCAGCTGTATCGTCGCTCAGCGGCTGGTCCGCAGAGTGTGTCCTTACTGCATGACGGATCACCAACCTACCGAAGCCGAGCGAAAGCTGCTGGATGAGTACGGTTTCCGCAATCCCGCGATGAAAAAAGGCAGCGGCTGCGGAGAATGCGGACGTACCGGTTTCAAAGGCAGACTTGCGATACACGAAATCGTATATGTGGACAACACGCTGCGCTCGATGATTTTGCAAAAACGATCGGATAGCGATTATAGGTCACATGCGATCAAGCAAGGTTTGGTTCCGTTAATCGTGGACGGATTGGGCAAAGTAGCCGCCGGACAAACGACGATGTCCGAAATTTTCCGGGTGTCCGGTTTCGAGTAAGAGAAAACAGTTGTTTTAAATAGGACTAAAGGTGTAATTTTTAAGAAAAACTAGTCCTAATAACCTATACCCACATATACTATTATTAAATAATATAGTATAATGCTGATAAGATAACAGGTCAAAATACCTAAGATGAATGGGTTGGAGGGACTTCTTTGAGTTTATTGGACTATATGAGGCTTGCGATGGAGCACAAAGCTTCGGATATCCATATAACGGTCCATTCGCCGCCAATGTTTCGTATCCATGGTCACCTCAGACCTGCAGCCAGCCACGTCTTGAGTCCGGAAATGACCACGAATATGGCCAAGGAGCTAATGACTGAGGAACAATATCAGTTGTTCATGACAAAGGGCGATCTTGACTTTTCATACGGCATCGAGAATGCGTCCCGGTTTCGGATCAACGCGTTTCATCAGAAAGGGAACTTGAGCTTGACGATTCGCCTGATCCCGGCGACCGTTCCGCGAATCGACGACCTTAATCTTCCGGAAATGGCGGAGCAGTTTGCCAGGAAGCCTCAGGGACTTTTGCTCGTAACCGGGCCGACGGGCAGCGGGAAGTCGACAACGCTCGCTTCCATTGTGGATTATATTAACCGAACGCGCCGCAATCATATTATAACGCTGGAAGATCCGATTGAATTTGTACACGAGCATAAATCATGTATTGTCAATCAGCGGGAGATCGGTATCGACACCGCGTCCTTCTCCACAGGTTTGCGCGCTGCACTACGCCAAGATCCCGACGTTATTCTGGTGGGGGAGATGCGCGATCTGGAGACGATCGGCACGGCCATTACGGCTGCGGAAACGGGTCATCTCGTGCTCGGTACGCTGCATACGGCCGATGCGCCGCAAACGATTGACCGCATTATCGACGTGTTCCCTCCGGAATCGCAGCAGCAAATCCGCGTACAGCTTGCATCCGTGCTGCTCGGCGTCATGTCGCAGCGTCTGCTGCCGACGGCTGACGGTCAAGGTCGGGTAGCCGCCATCGAAGTGCTCGTCAGCACGCCCGCAATCGCGAACCTCATCCGCTCCGAGAAGGTGCACCAGATTCGTTCCGTCATGCAAACCGGCAAAGCCCAAGGGATGCAGACGATGGAGATGGCGCTCAGAGAACTGGTGGGGCAGCGGATCATTACGATGGATGCTGCTCGAGAAGCGCTCTTTGGATTTGCCGAATTGTAGCACATCCTTATTACGGAGTTGAAATGCATGCCCAAGTTCATCTATAAGGCAGTCGACGATTACGGCAACTTCTCCAAAGGCACCCTGGAAGCCCAGACATTCGTTCATGCGATGGAAGAATTGAAAGGGCGGGGGCTTTGGGTTCAGAAGCTTGTCAATCAAAGCGCCAGCATTTTACATAAAGAAATAACCATTGGCGGCCCGCGGGTCAAGACGGCTCATTTCACCGTGTTTTGCCGTCAGCTGTCCACGATGTACAAAGCAGGCGTCAATATGGTGGAATCGTTCAACATTTTATCCCGGCAAACGGAAAGCAAGCCGTTCAAAAAAGTGCTGCAGCAGGTTGCCGAGGAAATGCAAGGCGGTACGCAGCTGTCCGTTGCGATCGGTCATCATCCTACCGTATTTAATCCGGTATTCACGAGTATGGTAAGCGCCGGGGAGGCGAGCGGCAATCTGGATGAAATGCTGGAAAGGCTCGCCGTGTTTTATGAAAAGGAACATTACACCCGGGAGAAAGTGAAATCGGCGATGATTTATCCGATCATGATGGGGATCATGACGATAATGGTCGTAACGCTCATGATGACATTCGTCGTTCCACGCTACATAACGAACTTTCAAGCGATGGGCATTCAGCTGCCCTTGCCGACGAGAATCGTTGTCCATATCAGCGATTTCATTCGTGCGTTCTGGTACTTGATTCCGCTGTTTCTAGTCGGCCCCGTAATTGCAATCAGTACTTTGAAGAAAACGCCCGGAGGCCTCTACATATGGGACTACGTCCGCTTGAAAATGCCCGTATTCGGCAAGCTTGCGCATAAGCAATCGATCGCCAGATTCAGTCGCACGTTCAGTTCTTTGTACGCAGCCGCAATTCCGATGCTCCATGCGATGACAATCGTTTCCACGGTCGTAGGCAATGAAGCGATCGGCAGCTTGATCAGGGAATCGAGGGAAGGGCTGCGAAGCGGGAGCTCCGTTGCCGAGCCGTTCCAGAACAGTTGGCTTTTTCCGCCTATGGTCGTGCAAATGATGGCCATCGGGGAAAAAACCGGGACGTTGGACGCCATGCTGGATAAAGTCGCCGACTTTTACGAAGCGGAAGTCGATGCGACGGCGGACCGTTTGAAGGCGCTGCTCGAACCGCTGATGATCATTCTCCTGTCAGGCATCGTAGGCGGCATAGTACTAGCCATCATGCTGCCGACCTTTACGCTCATGGACGGGCTGAATAAATAACATTTGGTAGTAATCCTAAATTACTATACATATTTCACAGAGAGGGAGAGTTTCGTATGTTAACAAAGAAATGGAAACTGATGAAAAATCAAAAAGGTCTTACGTTAGTTGAACTGCTTGCAGTTATCGTTATTTTGGGGGTTATCGCAGCGATTGCCATTCCGTCGATCGGCGGCGTCATTAAAAGCTCGAAACTGAATGCGGACAAAGAATCCGAAAGCTTGCTTCGCGAAACTGCTATTCGTTACATGACAGACCTAGATCCGGATGGGGACGGGAAAAAGTCCGACGGATCAGCTGTAAATGGCCTGACATTTGTAGCTGCTGGTGAATCTAAAGTGACTGTTGATGCGTTAGTAGACCAAGGGTACTTGAGAGCAACTCCGAGAAAACAATCCGCAGACACGTCTACTACTTATAAAGAAATTCCTGTTAAGTACACTGCCGGCAAGGGTTGGGATACAACGGCTACTGAAATTTCTACAACACCATAACCAATAGCCCCATAACAAAGGTAACTCGCAAGAGTTACCTTTGTCTCCATCATACCCATCGAAGAGGTTCCTATGGATTATTATTCGTTATATTTCCCGTTCGTCGTTCTGTTTGGTCTTCTGATCGGAAGTTTTATGAACGTCGTCGCCATCCGCAGCTTGAAAAACGAATCGGTTGCTTTCCCGCCCTCGCATTGCGTTCACTGCAATAACAGTTTAAAGCCGCTGGACTTGATTCCTCTCCTCAGTTACTTGTTTCTTCGAGGAAAATGCCGCTATTGCAGCGCGAGCATATCGTGGGTATATCCGGCCGGGGAAGCGGCAATCGCTGCCTTATTTATCTTAATTTATTGGCAGTTGGGGTGGACACCTGAACTGTTCACAGGATTTCTGCTCGCTGCGATATTGACCGCGATCGTCATTACCGATCTAAAGAGCATGCTTATTCCCGATAAAATCGTTTTTGCCGGGATGATTCTCGCCGTCGTACTTCGTCTTTGGATTCATCCGTTGCCACTTTGGGATTATGCGATTGCTTTTTTCACAGGCTCTGGACTATTATGGATCATGGCGATACTAAGCAAAGGCGGGATGGGTGGGGGAGACATTAAGCTTTTTGCTTTCCTCGGTCTTGTTCTCGGCATGAAGCTTACTTTGCTGACGCTGTTCGTCGCCAGCTTATTAGGCACCTTGTACGGCATCGTGCTGTTCGCACTTCATCGCCTGCAAAAAAAACATTCGGTTCCTTTCGGGCCGTTCATTGCGATTGCTGCCATGCTGATGTATTTGTGGGGCAATCAGGTCATCGATTGGTATATGGAATGGATGATGGGATGATGCCCTGATATGGAATCATTCGACATAAATCGTCATATTCCGTCAACGATATATGTGGTAAAATGAATGAGTTAATGATTGTTCAACAAGCAAAGGAGTGGGCACATGGTTCTGGAGAAACTTAAATTTTCCGTAAAAGAACTTTTTCATCGGTCAAGCTCCTCCTTAGGTATCGAAATTACGGACCAGCAGATCAAAATGGTCGAGCTGAAGAAACAATCGGGCAATCCGCCGGAAATTTCCAATTGGTCCGCTGAAAGGCTCCCGGCAGGAACGGTTGTGGACGGCAGAATACAAGATATGCCACGTGTGATCTTAACGCTTCAAGGGATGGTCGCAAAGAATGGTTGGAAACGCAGGAAAGTGCATATGGTCGCTTCGGGCCAAGCGGTTATGGTCCGTTTTTTGAAATTGCCGGATATCCCGGAATCGGAATTGAAAAAAGTGGTCGACTTTGAGGTCAAGCATAATATACATTTGCCTTTTGATGAGCCTTATTACGATTTTTGCAAACTGAATGGCGTCCATAACCGAAAGCGTTCGCTTCAACGGTTCGCAAAGCAAGACAATAAAAGAAAAATGAAATCCAACGATCTAACTATGAAGGAGTCGGCTGCGTCAAAAGAGATCGCGAATGCTTTTTCTTTAGCGGAAAGCGATGTTGTTGATTCGGCACTGAAGGAGCAATCGCATTGCGACGTTATGCTGGTAGCTGCTCCCCGCGATTTGATCGATGAATACGTCACCGTAGCCGAGTCATCCGGTTTGGTGCCTGCGAGCGTGGAAATTAAAGCTCTATCGTTATTTCGATTGATAGAACTTACATATAGCGAAGGCGTGAAAAAGCCGTTCTTGCTAGTCGACGTGAACGAGAGCGCTACCGACATTAGCATTTTTCACGAGGGTCAACTGAAAATTACGCGCAGCGTATCGCTGGGATTTGGCGGGGGAGAAGCGAAGCGTGCGTCAGAGGCGGTCGAGGATTTGCTGCTTTTATTCCCGGACCGAATCGAAGACGATTTTCATACGTCCTGCAACGATTTGTCGCATGAACTTGAACGATTGATCAATTTTTACCGGTACACTTTGAATAATAGGGACCATGAGTTTCATTTGATCATGTTATCCGGTGACGCTCCGAAACTTTCCGACATTAGCGATCATTTGGAGCAGAGACTCGGCATGCAAGTGAACATGCTCGATTATGCCGCATGGGTTCCAGAGCATAACCTTCAAGGAGAAACGACATCCTATTCCGTCCCCATCGGATTGGCGCTCAGGGAGAGATAAGTATTGCGAGATATTAACTTAATACCAAGGAAGCCCTACTTGGAGAAAGCGTTCGCTCCGCTTCTTGCAGGAATCATCGGTGTTTCCCTATTGGCCGCCGTACTTATCTCCACCTTTGTTGTTCGTTATCACGGAAACGTGGATATGCAGTTGACCCAAATCGATCAAATGCAAAAGCGGATTGAGCAGTTGAACGCCTTAAGGCAAGTCGATCCACGGACGGAATATTACAATAAAATGTATGCCGATTTTTCCAAATTGATAGAGAACCGCAGAAACTGGATTCCGGTTTTCGAGCTTTTGTCCAAAAATGTACCGCCTACGGCGCGAGTCGTAACGATGGGCGTAAAAGAGCGCGAGAAGATGACGCTCCAAATGGAGTTTGCCGATTGGAAGCTGGCCGCCGAATATGTCACCGCGCTTCAACAGTCCGGCTTATTCGAAACCGTTCAAGTGGCCGAAATCAATAAACAGGAGAAAGATCCGTTCTCCACGGCAAAGCAAGATGCGGCCTCTTCCGATCCCCTCTCCGCGGTGACGCCGGGATTGACCGTTCCTGGGGCCTCCCAACCGTCAGAGCCGCCCGCTGCCAATTCCGCGCAAAAGGTGGTAACGCCCGACGAGTATGTCCAATCGATCGAGAACGGCCAAAAACCGGCTGCAAGCAAATCGGATGAGCTGTTGAACGAACTAAACTGGCTCATTAACCGGCAAGCATCGAAGCAGCAGTTTCAACTGGATCTGCCTGACAAACCATTCCAAACCGGGAGCATTGCCGGTAAAGACGGCATGTCAGAAAACAGTCCTTTCAGCAAGCAGGAGCTGGAGGCGGCCCAGAAGTCGTTGGAAGAGCTGAAAAAGACGCAAATCAAAGAGGGAACGGAATTGAAAAGGAATACCCCTTCGATGCAAACGAATCAAGTCAAAGCAGGGGAACCGCCTGAAATTGCTTCGACGGTCACTTATTATAACGTGTCTATACAATTGACGCTTAAACAACTTTCTAAAAGTAAGTAGGGAGCTTATGAAAACCGAGGAATGGAAGCAGCAAATTTCGAAGTTGAACCGCCCGGGCTTCTACCTTGCGCTGGCCGTAAGTGCCGGAATCATTATGAACGGGATGATCGTTTCATATAAACTAATGCCGCTGCTCCAGCAAGAGTTCGTTTACAATGCGAATTACAATCAAGTGCAGAGAGAGCTGGCCTTGATCGAGGGAAGCCCGGTCCCTGCCAAAGCGACGGATCAGGATATCGAAAGACTGGTACGGCAAGTCCCGACAAAAGAAGAAATATCCCGCTTTATCGTAAGCCTCAGAGAGCTTGAGCAAAAGTCCGGCATCGTACTTTCATCGATTCGGTTTGGGGAAGACAAAAACAAACAGCCGGTCGACGAGTTGAATGCTATTCTGAACGGCCAATTAAAGATGAGCGCTCCATCGTTGAACGGGTCAAACGCTGTGCAGGGCACTCAATCTGCACAGCCGCCTGGGGCGGGCTCCCCTTCAAATTCGTTGCAAGCGAAAGCTGCCGCGCCGGCAACGCCCGATATCGGATTTCAGGAAACGAAAATTACATTGAACGGGACGGGCACGTATGCGCAGGTCGTTGATTTTTTTAATAAAGTGTATCAGCTTGAGCGCGTTATGACAGTGACGGATTGGCAGATGGACCCGACCGGAAAGACGGTGAATTCGAAAGGTTCCAAAGAACCCGGGGAGCCGCTTGTCCAGATCGGCATGACCCTCTTGATATACCATGCGGGTCAATATGCCGGGATTTTTCCCGATTTGCCCGCGATTCCGACGAGCACATTCGAACCGAAGCAAAGTCCGGTCGTTCCTGACGACCAATATTTGAAGATGCTGGACTCGGCCGTCGGCAAGCCTTGAGCTAGAGATCCACAGCACGGAGGAGAAACAATGAAACGGAAGTACATCATTTCGTTATCGATATTATCGATGCTGGCTGTAAGCGGCATGGCTTGGGCGGAAGGACGTTACCAAACGATAGAAGTATACTTCGACCGCATTCAAATCAAGATGAACGGGCAGTCGGCGCCGCTTTCCAAAGATTCGATCATTTATAACGGTTCCGTCTACGTGCCGATCAAAAATTTATCCGAGCTGCTTGGCGCGACCGTGTCGTGGGATGATGCAACCCGTTCCGTGAATATGGACTTTTTTGTCGATAAAAGCAACGAGCTGTTTGCGAGTTCCCAACAGGGCGTGTATCAGTACATAACGTTCGAATACAATCAAACCATGAGCGACCTGCTTGAACAGATCAAGTCCAATAACACCGATGGAATGAAGAAGACGATCGAACGGTTTTCACGTCTGAATAGCATTGCCAAAGATATGAAGGACGAAGAACTGTCTTCGGCGTTCGAGAAGCTGATGGCAGCGACGGAAATGCTGCGCAGCGGATGGCAGTCGAAAAACTTGGATGAGTATTACTTGGCTTGGTCGATCTTTAAAACGAACGCTTCCAGGATCAACGATTTGCTCCAGCAGAAGACGGCTGGCAGCAACAACAAATAATGGCGAAGGTTGCGGTTCATGATGAGAAGCGAGAGTATTAAAGCGCTCCATAACGAAAAAGGACTGTCTTTGATCGAAGTCATGGCAGCCATGGTCATCCTGGGAATATTGGTCATATCGTTTATGAACATTTCCGGCTACTCCATCTTGTCGAACGGCAAATCCTCGCAGTTGGTCGACGCCAGGCTCGTTGCGGAAGATCAGTTGAACAAAGCAAGACTGTTCATTCGCGCCAATAACGCATTACCCTCGAATCCTGCCGTTACGGGTTATAAGGTAATATACCAGCTCTCGGATATGACGAATGCCGGCAATTATTCAACATCGGCATTTTTAGCGCATCATATTTCGCTTCAAGCGGTCGTGCTGATCCAATCGGTCCCCAAAATACTAACGGTTACCGTCTCATGGAGTTAATATGATCAGATATTTCCGTAATGAAAAAGGTCTCACGTTGATCGAATTGCTAGCTTCCATCACCATCGGAACGATGCTGCTTGGTGTCGCGGCCATGCTTCTATCGTCGATATTGCATCTGTCTAACTCCAATTCCCAGTCGTTCACAGACCGTTCCGCGATGAAGTACACGATGACTACGCTCTCTATGCAATTAGCGGATTCGACGCAAGCCGTCTATTATGCGGGCAATAGCGAGCTCAGGTACAAAACGGGTACGGGGTACAAATCGGCGGTGTTCGATAGCGCGGGACGTACGCTTGTGATATACGATTTCAGCAACGACGGCGATCCGGCCAACGATGCAGCACAATTTGCGAACGGATCGATTTCGATTAGGACAAACCGGTCTCTATACACCAATCCGGTTACGCTCAACAAAGCGGTCTCATCCATCGCTTATAAACAAGCCGGCGGCGCATCCGTTCCGGCCGTTCCTTTGAAAAACGGCGAGCTGATTACAATCGACATCGTGTTTCAATACCAAAAGGTGTCGCTGGGAGGCACAAGGAGCGTCGTACCGAATGCGGAAAGCACGAGCGTCAAGCTGATGGTAGACAGTACATCGAAATAGGCGCTGCCTGTCCGGGAGGTCGTTATTCTTTGAACGCGGTTAAAAATGAGCGCGGCGCTGCAGCCATAATGTATGTGATTATGGTTTCACTCGTACTGACGGTTGTCGGGTCGACTGTCATTTTTTTGACGTCCACCGATTCGGCCACGAACGTTGCGGACAATAACAACGTGATCGCGACCAACCTTGCGGTTAGCGGGATGGAGTCGTTCATCGGCTATCTTGATACGTACGTATCCGGCAACCGCGACCAGTTCCTGACCGGCTATCCCGGATTCGGTGTGAAGGACTACAAGCTTCCGGAGGGAACGCCTGTTTTGTATCAGTTGACCAAAACGGGTCCGGCCAATAATGCGTATGCCGTCACGATCTCCGTTTCCGTCGGTGCGGGCAGTGCCGCGAGAACAAAAACGATTACTTACACCATTAATGCTACTGCGCCGGTAGGGACGATCATCACAACGGATCCGAACCAAAGAAGACCGGTTCCCGTTTCTCCTGAAGGAATATATGTCCAAGGCTCCGCTTCCGGAGTTCCGAGCAATGTTAATATTACGAAAAACAATGGGCTGCAAACGGCGATTGGGGACACGATTTCATTGTACGAAAGTCATGTTAACGCATCCATCGAAAGCCTTGAGAAAAATGCAGTGCTTTGCACATGCAGAAACGAGAATGATATTGCAAAAGCCGTAAGTTCCAGTACAAAAAATCCGGTAATTATCAAGATGGCGCAGGATGTCACGTTGGATAATAATGTAACTTTCAACTTTGGAACATCTTCGAGACCCGTTGTACTAATATTCGAGAATGTAACGTTCAATAATACAGCATCGGTGAATATTACAGGCGATTTAATTGTAAAAAACAATATGATGATCAACGGCAACAACTCCGATATTACATTAAACAGGTCAGAAAATTCGTATGGTAACTTATTGGTAAAAGGTACACTCACAGGCAATAACAGTGTGGAAATAACGGCGCCTAATATGATGTATGCTGGCAGTATCACCTTCAATAACAATACTCCCGTTTCAGCCGGTAAACTTGTTATCAAAAACAATTTTGTGGTCAACAATAATACGACATTGAATGTTGCGTCAGACATGTTAACTGGAGCGATCACGGTAAATAACAATTCCAGTATAACGGCTTCGGCTGGGGATATATTTATTCAAAACAACTTCCTCTCGAATAACAACGTCGATTTAAGGGCCGGGGGTTCCATAGCTGCCGGAGGTAGCTTCACCATCAACGGAAATAATTCGACAATCAACACGGGTGGCGCTACAAGTTCTCTAATCATAAATGAAGGAAGCGGCGGGGGTACCGGCAATGGAAATGGCGGAGCCGTGTGGAATCCGTCGAGGCAATAATATTCGTCGCTTCATATGGAAGCAAAGCGTTCAAGCTTGCATGAAACGGAAGCTTGAACGCTTTTTTTGTTTTACTTTATTACATCTTGCCTTCAAATAATATTTCGCTGAGCGGCCGGCGGGTAGACGGCTGCTCGCGAGCCTGTAACGCTTCCGGCAGTACTTCTTTGGGCCCCCGGTAGCCGATAGCGATGACGGAATGCAGATCGAATTCGTCCGAAATGCCGAGAATGCTGCGGGCTTTATCGCGATCAAAGCCTCCCATGGAGTGCGTGTTCAGGCCGCGTCTGGTCGCTTCAAGCGCAAGCAAGCCGGTGGCCGTGCCGGTATCGAATGCATGAAAGGCGTGAAATTGACCTTGCGCGTTCGTTTTTTTGGAGAGAACGAGGGCGAGAGCGGGCGCTTTTTCGCACCATACGCGGTTGCTGGGATTGATGAACTCATAGAAGATCGCCCGATCTTCCGGCTTGCGGGCCAAAATAAAGCGCCACGATTGCTCGTTGCTTGCGGATGGCGCCCAACGGGCCGCTTCGAACAGGGCGAGCAGATCTTCTTCGGGGATGTCCCGTTCCAGGAAGGAGCGAGGAGACCACCGATTTAGAATGAGCGGGCTGACCTCGTGCTCCGGTACGCGAGCGGATTGTACTTCTGCAGTAGGCTGTGCGGATGGATTCATGATTGGTTTCTCCTTTTATGTATATTTCATCTCCAGACTTTTCTAATGTACCATTTGCGGCTATAAAAAGAAAAGTTAACCTCGGAAATGCAAGCCATTAGGCCGTATGAACCGGTTGCAAGCGGGCAATAATAGATTCCGTATAAAGACTGTGGCTCATTTTACTAGGGAGGGATGAGGGCATGGATTTCACTAGTCAAGATATCGCTTTGATAGACCAGGCTTTACGTATTGCGATAAGGACTCAACAAGACGAATCAAAGGCAGATCCGTATTACGAGGTGCTGTCCAAACTGCAGGCGCGCGCCGATATGGCCCTAATAGCGTATACAACCGATACCATGCATGACCGGGGCGGCTTTCGTTTCGATTACGACGATTTTCCGGATCACATATAGATGGGATAGCGACATTTCCCGGGCAAGCGCAGGAACTGACAATTTCGCCGAAGTTTCTGCCTGCTTGTCTGTCTCATTCCTTCAAGTTTCGATGTAGGCGGGAACCTAATAGACCTGATTTGGAGTTACATCCGATCAGGTCTTATATTTGGGTTGAAGGCCGAACATGCATTCGATATAATAAAGATATTATAAGGCGAGAACAAGGACTTATGCTGATGAGCCGATTAACCGGCAAAGTTTCGTCCATCGATGAAAGCTGAGCGAACAAGTGAAAGCGATATAGTTGTTAATCATAGGTGAACGATCGTTCTGTAACGGGGTGGACAAATAATGATTGGAAAAAAATCGATATCGAATCTGATACAGGAATTAAAAGGAAATGAAAATATAGTAAATTGGCATGAGGTTGAACCGCAAGCAGCAAAAACAAGACCTATGCCGGAAAGCGTAGACCCGCGAATTAAAGATGCATTAAGCAAAAGAGGAATTGAACAGTTATACACGCACCAATATACAGCTTATGAAACGATACGTAACAGCGAAAATATTGTAGCTGTAACCCCGACCGCTTCGGGCAAGACGCTGTGCTATAACCTTCCTGTACTGCAGGCGATTGCCGAAGACGACGGCAGCCGCGCGCTCTATCTATTTCCGACAAAGGCTCTGGCGCAAGACCAAAAAAGCGAATTAAATGAAATCATTACCGAAATGGGAATTGACATAAAAAGCTTCACCTATGATGGCGATACTTCCCCATCCATAAGGCAGCTTGTAAGAACTGTAGGACATATCGTCATTACCAACCCTGATATGTTACACGCTGCAATTCTCCCCCATCATACGAAATGGGTAAGCTTATTTAGCAATCTAAAATACATAGTCATTGACGAATTGCATACGTACAGGGGCGTATTTGGCAGCCATGTAGCCAACGTGATACGCAGGCTGAAACGAATCTGCAAGTTTTATGGCAGTAATCCACTATTCATCTGCACTTCGGCGACGATAGCAAATCCGAAGGAATTAGCGGAACAGCTTACCGGGAACCGGATGCGATTAATAGACGATAACGGCGCGCCAAGAGGAAGGAAGCATTTTGTCTTTTATAACCCGCCGATTGTGAATAAGGCGTTAAACATTCGAAAGAGCGCTACCGTTGAGGTAAACCACTTAGCCAAACAATTTTTGTCCAACAAAATACAGACAATCGTTTTTGCCCGAAGCCGGGTCAGAGTAGAGATTATTTTAAGTCATTTACAGGAATTGGTTAAAAACGATATTGGGGCCAAATCGATACGGGGCTACCGGGGCGGCTACTTACCGCAACAGCGGCGGGAAATTGAGCGTGGATTAAGGAACGGGGAAATATTAGGCGTTGTAAGTACGAACGCTCTGGAACTGGGCGTTGATATAGGACAGCTGCAAGTTTGCGTAATGACCGGCTATCCCGGCAGCGTAGCAAGTACATGGCAACAAGCGGGCCGGGCCGGAAGGCGGCATGGGGAAGCTTTGGTACTTATGGTAGCAAGCAATACGCCGATTGACCAGTATATCGTCCAAAATCCGGAATACTTTTTTGATCGGTCCCCGGAATCCGCAAGAATTAACCCGGAAAATCTCATTATTTTAGTTGATCATTTACGGTGTGCGGCCTACGAACTTCCTTTAAAAAAGGGAGAACCATTCGGGCCACTGGAAATACAGGATATTTTGGAATATTTGGTAGAAGAAAAGGTACTGCATCATGCAGGCGATACGTTTTACTGGGCGAATCAGTCTTTCCCCGCAAGCGAGGTAAGTTTGCGTTCCGCTGCACAAGAGAATGTCGTTATTGTGGACCAGTCTGACATTGCCAATGTAAAAATTATTGGAGAAATGGATCGTTTCAGCGCCATGACCTTACTGCATGACGAGGCGATCTATTTGCATGAAGGAGTACAATTCCAAGTTGAGAAGCTGGATTGGGATCATAAAAAGGCCTATGTACGGGAAGTTGACGTAGAATATTACACGGACGCAAACTTGGCTGTAAAGCTTAAAGTACTTGACATAGACAAGACGGAGAACCGGCGCATGACTTCAATACATTTTGGAGACGTCGTAGTCAATGCCATGCCAACGCTTTTTAAAAAAATTAAATTAACCACATTTGAAAATATCGGATACGGACCGATTTATTTACCGGAGGAAGAATTACACACCAGCGCAACCTGGATCGAGTTAAAAGAGGTTGACCCGGCAATAGGTACGAAAACGCTGGAACAACTGCTTTTAGGCATTTCCAATGTATTAAGGCATATTGTTCCCATACATGTGATGTGCGACCGCAGCGACATACACGTCGTTTCGCAAATCAGAGCCGAACATACGCAGCTGCCGACGATATTCATATATGACCATTACCCCGGCGGCATTGGATTAGCCCAAGACGTATATAAACGTATAGATGAGATCAAAGCAGCAGCAAGAAATTTAATTCGAAAATGTCCATGCGAAGATGGCTGCCCTTCGTGTATCGGTACAGAAATAGAGGGACTAAGCGCAAAACAAAAAAGCGTCGAACTGTTGGAGGTCGTATGAAAAGTCATGATTTTATGCCCGCATTAAATAAAATCAGGCTCCGCGCGAATGAACATATCGGCTCCGGACCGATCCTTTTGCCGGAAAAGGAGCACCATACCAGCTCTAACCCGATGGCGATTGACGACGAAGCCGCCGCGGTTCGGCAATTGGAGGGGGCGCGATGAGCTCGCTAAGAGAAAAGCTGCTGCGCCATAAGAAGGCGGAGCGTGCGCCGCTGCCGGAAGTCCACGATGGCGACCCTACGGAGATAGGCGCGGAAGCAGGGCAATCTGCCGTACACGAGCCTGTGACCGCCGCGCCCAACGAATGGCAGGCTGTCGGCGGATGGATGGAAACGACGGAATGGGGATCGTTTGTGCTGCGCAGACGAACGTATGCCGCCGGATTCCGGCACGGGAAATATCAGCTGTCGGATCTGCAAAGAGAAGCGATGCATCTACGCTCATTGTATTCACCCGGAGGTGGAAGGCAGGAAACGGAAGCATCGCTTGGTTCGGACCGGATCGATGTGGATGGTTTCCATGAGCGTTTGCTGTTTATCGATACGGAGACAACCGGGCTTGGACTAGGCACGGGCAACATTCCATTCATGGTGGGCATCGGATTTTATCAAGGCGGCGATTATACGGTGGAGCAAATGCTCATCCGGCATCCGGGCGAGGAGATCGCGATGCTCGCCTACCTTCAGGAGAAGCTCGAGCGGCATCCGGTTGTCATTTCGTACAACGGTAAATCGTTCGACTGGCCGATCGTGAAAAATCGCTATATTATGAACCGCATGACGCTCCAAGCCGAGCCGGAGGGTCATATTGACTTCTTGTACCCTTCGCGCAGCTTGTGGAAGCATACGCTGTCGTCGTGCCGGCTTGGCAACGTGGAAGAAGAGCGCTTGATGGTGCACAGGGAGGACGATGTGCCCGGATCGCTTGCCCCGGCGCTCTATTTCCAGTACTTGGCGGAAAAAGAGCCTTCCGTGCTGCATGGCGTGTTTGTCCATAATGAACTGGACATATTGTCGCTTGCCGGCCTTGCGGTGCATTTCGCCGGCGTCCTGAGCGGCCGGATCGATTGGCGGGATGTTCGGCCGTACGGCTATGAGGAATGGTTCCGAATGGGGCTATGGCTCGATAAGGTGGGAATGCGCGAGGCGGCGGAAGGTGCAATGGACGCATTGAACGAAGCGCTGCTGTACGGCGAAGAAGACGACGAAGCGGCGGATTGCTTCGGCGATAGGGATCGGCCGGGGCGCGTGGATACGTTAAGCGATGTGAACGGAGACTCGGTCGTCGCGGGAATGCCTTACAGTGCGGACGCAGAAGGCATCGGTGGAGCGGCGCTTGCGAGCGGTCTTGATGCGGAGACGGCGGAAGGCAGCGCATTTTGGCTGCCGCTTGCCCAGTATTTCAAGCGTCTCGGACGCTATGCCGAAGCGTGCCGCCTGTGGCAGCGGTACATCGAACGCAAGGGTGAGCTCAGCATCGCGTCGCTTGAGCCCTACATCGAGCTGTCGATGCATTACGAGCATCGGGAGAAGCAGTGGGAGACGGCGCTGAAGTACGCGATTGTGGCGCTGGATAAACTATGGCAGCGCGAAGCGTTGAAGAGTAGCGGCAAAGGGAAGCCGGGCGCAAGCCGCGGCAGGGCGGGTGAAACAACCGCAAGAGGCGGTGCGAAGGAGACGGACGCGGGCAAGGAAGCGGACGCGCTTCGCAAACGGATCGAGCGTCTGAAGCGCAAGGCGGCATCGGGCGGATCTTCCCGGAAAGCGGAGCCGCCCCCGCCCCTAGCACGCTCCAGTTCAAGCAGGCGGGAGAAAATGAAGGCGGAGCAGCTGGCGCTGCCGCTGGAACAAAGCGTATAAAACGTGCCGTATATGGGAATCCAGTGTGATGAATAATGCTGGAGGGGGAATACGCATGCCAGAGCTTCCTGAAATGGAAAATTACCGCGGTTTGTTAAGCGGACGAATGATCGGCAGAACGATTGCGGCAGTGGAGATCGACCGGGAGAAATCGATCAACGTCTCGCCGGAGCAGTTTCGCCGGGAGGTCGTAGGGCAGGCGGTGAGCCGGATTGACCGAAGGGCGAAGCATTTGTTGTTTCATTTGACGAACCGACGGGTGCTTGTGCTGCACCTGATGCTTGGCGGCATGATGTTTTATGGAAGACTGGAGGATAAACCGGATCGATCCGTACAAGTCAGACTTTCCTTCGGAGAAGAGCATTTGTTTTTCATCGGGCTTCGTCTCGGTTATTTACACCTTCACGATGAGGAGGAACTCGGGACCCTCTTTTCGAAGCTAGGACCGGAGCCGTATGATCCGCAGCTCACCCCTGAGCGGATGGCCGATCGTCTTCGCCTTAAAAACAGTACGCTCAAAAACAGCCTTGTCGATCAAAGCGTGCTTGCCGGAATCGGAAACTGCTACAGTGACGAAATTTGCTTTCATGCCGGGCTGCTGCCTGCTCGCCGCACATCGTCGTTATCGGCGCATGATTTTGCAACGCTGTACGTATCCATGAAAGAGCTGCTTACGGAGGCGACTCGTTTTGGGGGCTATATGGAAATGCCATTGTTCGCCGGCGATACGCTGACTGGAGGATTTGACGAGCGCTGCCGGGTGTACGACCGGGAAGGGGAGCCGTGCGAACGGTGCGGGAACCCGATCGCGAGGCAGGAGGTTTCCTCCAAAAAATCGTTCTGCTGTCTTCATTGCCAGCAGTAAAGGAGCGTTCCGGTATGCAGATCGGCTGCCATATCAGCATTCGGGGAGGATATTTGGAAGCGGCGAAAACCGCGGTGAACTTGGGTGCGGCTTCTTTTCAATATTTCCCCAAAAATCCGCGGAGCTTGTCCATCAAAGCGTTTAACCGTCATGATGCGGAGAGTTGCGCAGCGTTTTGCCGGGAGCATGGTCTGCTCAGTATCGCTCATACACCGTATCCGACCAATCTTGCGGTGGGAGAAGGAGCGCTGCGCGAAGCGACCGTCGCATCGCTGCGCAACGATCTGGATATTGCGGACGCCTGCGGTTCCGTGGGCATTGTCGTTCATTTTGGCAAATATAAAGGGACAGACCCGTTACAAGGATACAAAAATATTATACAATGTTTAAATGAAACGCTCTCGGGTTATGCGGGCCGGGCCATGGTGCTGATCGAAAACCAGGCAGGTGAAGGTTCGGCAATGGGCACGACGCTCGAAGAGCTTGTTCAGATTCGGAGTTTGTGCGCCTATCCGCAGTTGATCGGCTTTTGCCTCGATACGTGCCATGCCTTCGCATCCGGTTTGTGGTCTACCACGGAAAGGGCTTGGGAGCGGCTGGAGCGGAAGGCGGATGAGCTCGGTTATTTACAGGCGCTCCGCGCGATCCATCTGAACGATTCCGTATATTCCGGCGGCGCGTGCAAAGACAGGCATGCCATGATAGGACAAGGAGAAATCGGCGAAGCCAGATTTGCTTCCTTGCTGCGCTCAAGCCGGCTCCGGCAGCTTCGGGAATTGCCGCTTGTGCTCGAAACGCCGGTGCCGCAAGGATCGTCGCACGCCCCCGAAATCGGCAGGGTTAAGGAGCTGATGCTGCATTGATTCATATTTACTTGGATGATTACCGCGCTTGCCCGAAAGGATTTGTGCATGCGCGTAATGCGGAAGAATGCGTTATGCTGCTGAAGGCATTCGAAGTGGATGTATTGTCGCTCGACTACGATTTGGGCTGGGGACAGCCGAACGGCATGAGTGTAGCGAATTATATCGTTTCTTCCGGGAATTATCCGAAACGCATTTATTTTCATACTTCGAGCAGCGGAGGAAGGCAAACGATGTATCAGGCACTTTATCCGGGCAAGCCGGATCATACTGCATTATTTAACGGGCCGATGCCTGCCGAAATCCTCATGGAAGTTGCTGAATCCGATCAAGAATAGGCTGGTGCTAACAATGTCACAGGTGTTGTCGCTCAATGCAATTGATTTTATAAGGGAAGAACGTCATATATTATCCGATGTACATCTGGAAGTACGGGAAGGGGAACATTGGGTCATTCTCGGGAGGAACGGTTCCGGTAAAACGACGATTCTCGAGATGATGAACGGTTATCAATTCCCGAGCAAAGGTCAAGTGACCGTCTTAGGCAACGTGTACGGGCAATGCGATGTGAGGGAAGTCCGCAAAAAAATCGGCTATATCAGCCAATCGCTTTATGAGAAGCTGAACCCGGGCGATTCCGTATGGGAAGTTGTCGCCACCGGGGAGTTCGGTTTTCTTCGCTTTTACGAAGAAATTCCGGCAGGCGTTAAGGAGAAGGCGGTCGGCATGCTCGAAAGCGTAAGGCTCGGTCATCTGGCATCCCAGCCACTCGGGACGCTGTCCCAAGGGGAACGCAAAAAAGTGATGCTTGCCCGTTCGCTTATGACCCGGCCTTCCATTCTCATTATGGACGAGCCTTGCTCTGGGCTTGATCTGTATGAACGCGAGCGTCTGCTGGAAAACATCAATGAGCTCGGACAACAGCAAATGACCGTAATTTACGTTACGCATCACATTGAAGAAATTATGCCGATGTTCAGCCATGTCGTCCTTATTGAACAAGGGCGAATTATTGCTTCCGGTCCGAAGCACGAAGTACTGACCGAACAAAATTTATATCAAGCGTATCAGGTGCCGATTCGACTGGAATGGTTCAACGACCGGCCTTGGATTAAGGTGCTGTAATGAGCGGAGCCGCATTTATCGGTACGTCGAATCGAGGGTTTGCTCAGCAGGCGCAGGAGGAAATCCGCCGCTTGGTTGAAGCTCCCGTTGCTTTTCAATGGCTTGTGCCTAACGAAATCTTTATGTTCACGTTTTCGACCATCGGTAATCAGGAAGCAATCGATAAGCTGCAGGAGCGGCAGCCCGTATTTCTTCGGCATATGCAGCCTGTAGATATCGAGCGCGATTGGCAAGGCTCCGACCGGGAAGCATTGCAATGGATCGGTGACCGGCTTGGCGCTGCAGGCGAGTCGTGGGCCGGTGTGCGAATGGCCGTCCAGATCCGCAAGGCGGAGCAGTATACGGGGGAATGCAGCCCCTCCGAGCTCAAACAGGAGCTGGATCGAGTGCTGGACTCGGACTTTGCCGCCATCCCCGTCGTTAAGGAAGCGGACCGCATCCTTTCCGTGTTCTTGACGGACGGGAAACTGTTTGCAGGCGTTTCGAAGCCGCAGGACAATTTGTCCGATTGGTCCGGAGGCGCGATTCGATTTCGCCGGGAAGATGGTCAAATATCGCGGGCCAAGTTCAAGCTGCTCGAAGCGGAAGCCGCATTCGGACTCGATTTCGCGCAGTATCGTTCCGCGCTGGATATCGGTGCGGCGCCGGGAGGCTGGACCTCTCTGCTGCTCGAAAGAGGCTTGCATGTGACGGCTGTCGATCCGGCAAAGCTGGATCCGACGCTTCTGCGTGATCCCAAGCTGACGTGGCTGCAAAAAAATGCCGGCGATGTTACGTTTGCCAGCGGCGCGTTCGATCTGCTCGTCTGCGATATGAGCTGGGGTCACCGGCAAATGGCGAAGCTCGTCAAAGGGCTGCTGTATGCGCTTCAGCCCGGAGGCACGGCTGTCATTACGGTGAAGCTGATGCACAAGAAGGCGTTCCAGTCGCTTCGCGAAGCCATTCAGGATTTATCGCCGGGACTTGAGCTGCAGCAAGCCAAACAGCTGTTTCATAACCGCGACGAGCTGACGCTCTTTATGATTCGATCGGAACAATAAGCCGGAGGCTTTGTTTCATAATTTGAAACAAAGCCGCTTGGCGTTGGGAGGAGATAAACGAGTGGCTGAGGGACAGTTCTGGGACTCCATTTACCGGAATATAAATTCGAGGCAGGTCCAATACGATTTGTGGCTAGAACCGTTTTTAGCGGAGCTGGCGCAATCGAAGGACACACCTGTAATCGATTTGGGCTGTGGCGCCGGCAACGATACGCTCTATTTGACAGAACGAGGCTTTTCCGTAATCGCCTGCGATCTTTCCCCGGAGGCGTTGAAACGTGTGAAAGAGATTGCGCCGGCAGCGGATACGCGGCTGGTCGATCTGCTTGATCCGCTTCCGTTCGCGAGCGGCTCGGCACATGCGGTAATCGCCGATTTAAGCTTGCATTATTTCGGCTGGGCCGATACGGAAAGGATCGTTTCGGAAATTCGCAGAGTGCTGAACCCATCGGGTATGCTTTTGTGTCGGGTGAACTCAACGAAAGACGTCGAGTACGGCGCCGGCCGCGGCACATTGCTCGAACCGAACTATTACGAATGGGACGGCAAGCGCAAACGTTTCTTTGACCGACCCGCACTCGAGTTATTGTTTCGGGATTGGGACATTATGCTTGTGAACGAGCAGACGATGAACCGTTACGACAAACCGAAAGTCGTTTGGACATTGGCGGCTCGCAATAAATAAAGATAGGGAGATGGATGGGGACATGGAAGCTTTAGTTCAAAGCTATGCGGAAGGCTACGATCGGCTAGTTTCGGCGATGGAAGGTTTATGCGAGGAGCAGCTCGTCTTTAAACCCACAGCGGACAAGTGGAGCATTAAAGAAGTGGTCATTCATCTTTGCGATGCGGAACTTATTGCTATTGAGCGAATGAAGCGCGTCATTTCCGAGGATAACCCGTCGCTGCTTAAGTTCTATCCTGACGCATGGGCCTCACGGCTCGATTACCAAGCGCTCGATATGTATACGTACCTGTTTTTGTTCCGGGCAATGCGGGCTTCCATGACCCCGATTCTTGAAAATTTATCCGATGACGCGTGGCAGCGAACCGGAGTTCATAATACGGCAGGCGAACAAACGCTGCAAGACATAGTGCAAATGTTCGTCCAGCATGTAGACCGGCATATAAAGCAGATCGAACGGAACAAACACGCTTATGCCGTCCAACGCGGATGAACGTGCCGTTCCCCGGAAAACGGCTAACTTGCAGAACGTATTTACGCATTCCAAAAGATGTGCTATAATACAATAAATAGTAAATTTGCAAGCGGAAGCACCGCTGTGTCAGAACGTAATGTTCTTTCATAGCGCGTGCTTTTTTTTGTTGTCCCGGGAGGTGGAATTGGAGAAGCTTTGCGACTGTAAACCGTCTGTGGAGAGGGGGAGAGGCAGACTGCTTGCGCAGTGCACGGGCATCATGCGTAAGCGTTCCATTGTGAACTGATCAGGCATTCTAGGTGCTGACGAATAAACAGCAAACTAATTTTACATGGGAGAGGAGAAGTGTGCGTTATAGCGAAAATGACATTATTGCTGCTCGACTCCGATGCGTATTTTGGGGACATGCTCTCCGCATATATTCGTTCCTCAGACTATGCGGCGCGGTTTACGATCCGCTGTTTCAGGTCATTTGAACAAGGGATCCGTTTTGTCGTGGAGACGAAAGAGCCTTTCATTTTGTTAATCCATGAGTCGTGGCTGCCATTGCCTGATGAAGTATACCGCATCAAGTTGGGCTGTACTGTAATCATTAGCAATCAACAGGCAAGTCAAGGGTTGCTGGAATACCCGGTGCTGTGCAAATACCAGCCGCTGGATCAGCTGTTATCGGCCGTCATCGCCCATTATAACGAATATTCCGTTTCCGATCCGCTTCGAGGGATGAAGGGAACGAAAGTGGTCGCGGTATATTCAACGACAGGCGGCGCGGGCAAGACGCTAACGGCGGTGCATTTGGCGCAGCAACTGACACTCCAAGGGGAACGGGCTGGTTGTTTGAGTCTGGAGATGCTGCCGTCGAGGGCATGGTATCCTTCGGAAGGGGCAGCATCCTCGGAAGCCTTCTCCAGCCTGCTTTATTATGCGAAGACGAATCCGCAGCAAATCGCAGGGAGGCTGGAAAAGTGGAAGCTCAAGCATCCGTCGTTCAAATTCGATTATATCCCCCCGACCGCCAATGCAGCGGAATGGAGGGAGATGGACGGTGCGGATGCGAAGGCGATGATCGGCGGTATTGCGGCAGCTGGCATGTACGACGTGCTCGTCGTAGATCTTGACTCATTTCCGAACGAGGTTACGCAAGGCGTGCTGACATTGGCCGACCGGGTCATATGGCTCTTACTTGACGATTACGTTTATTTGCAAAAAACGGAGGAGATGCTTGAACGTTGGAAACGGGATATACCTGCTCTTCCGGATGCGTTGAACAATAAACGGATTTTCGTACAAAACAAACGAACGGGAGATCCTTTGAACGATTTTAACTGCCTCGGCTTGACCGTAGACGGTATCCTTCCGTATGTTCCCGAGTGGAAAGCTTTTACGCGTGTGGAGCATATGTACAATTCCGCATTTGCGCAAGCGGCCGCCGAGCTGCTTGTTTCAGGCGGAAAAGAGGTGGCGCTCGCATGTGGTCCGTAGAGTCGAAACAGGCGTTGAAGCAGCGGATTACCGACAGCATCGATTTTAATCATTCTTTATCCGACGAAAGCTTGATAGAAATCATCGAGCAGGAGGTGTTCGATTATTCCCGTATTTCCTTTCTGACCGCCGGTCAGAAGCAGCAGTTCGTGACGGAGCTGTACAATGCCTTCCGAGGCTTGGATGTATTGCAGCCGCTTGTGGACGATCGTTCGATTACGGAAATTATGATCAACAGGTATGACCAAATTTTTATCGAGAAAGACGGCCAAGTGCTGCAAACCGATATTCGCTTTGAAAGCAACGAGAAACTGGAAGATACGATCCAAGCGATCGTCGCCAAAGTGAACCGAATGGTGAACGAGTCCAGCCCCATCGTTGACGCCAGACTGAAAGACGGCTCGCGGGTCAACATTGTGCTGCCGCCGATTGCTATGCACGGTCCGGCGATGACGATCCGCAAATTCCCGGAGCATCCGCTGACGCTCGAAGATTTGACGGCAAAAGGGGCGTTAACGGAGGAAGCGGCGGCGCAACTGATCCGGCTGGTGCGGGCGAAGTACAACATTTTTATCGGCGGGGGGACAGGCTCGGGGAAAACGACGTTCCTTAATGCGCTCGCGCAGTACATTCCTCCGGACGAACGGATTATCACCATTGAAGATTCGGCTGAACTGCAAATTCGCGGGGTTCCGAATGTAGTCAGCTTGGAAACGCGCAACGCCAATACCGAGGGGAAAGGGGAAATTACGATTCGCGATTTGATTCGCTCCTCGCTGCGAATGCGCCCGAACCGGATTATCGTCGGGGAAGTAAGGGGAGCGGAGGCACTGGATATGCTGCATACAACATCTATAAAATAGGACAATATTAAAAGGAGAACATATGAGACGATATAGAAAACCTTTGGCGCATGATGATTTGGCTCGATACATGTACTTCAAAGTTCCTGTTAGACTCACATTCTACGATATTGTAGAAGATGGGATAATTGAATTTCATGATGATTTTATAGTTAAGATTAATGGAAATTACTTTGTTAAAAACGCTTGTTCTTTTTGGGCGTGAGGGTATCATTCAGATTCATCATGTTCAAGTTCTGCAAAATCTGATAGGTTTGGTTCAATACTAGAATATTTTACCAATGATTCTAGTTTTTCATCTGTGAGTTCGTCCGATTGATCATGAATGACGTTGGCTAATCTTTGTTTGAAATTTGTTCTGCGTAGTTCGTTTACATTCTCACCCATGAAATTAAACTCGATGGATAGAGTATGCTTCTCACCAAAGTCAACTCCTTCTTCAAATGGTTCATCAAAAGTGGTTGCAACGATTCGATCAATGAACTTTCTCAGGACTGCATTTGTTAGGTTGTCTATGTCAACGTCATTCAAGGATTTTGTGAATTGTTCAAACTTTAGATTAGTTTGTGCAATTTCGTCTTCGATGTACAAAAGTCTATTTAGCTTTGATTCCGCATCATATAATTTGTCGGCAATCCTTTGACTTCGTTCATCGTATTGCTTCTCATCCATTTTCTTTCTCGCAAACAGATAAAAGTTGGCTTCCTGATCTTCTTTCAGTAAACCAATGTCAGCCTTTATGTTGGAGATTCGTTCTTCCAGATTAGTTGTATTAAACCTTGTATTCAATATGGAATTTAGATAATACTTAGCTGTTTTTGGGCTGTTCTTGTAATCGGTGATCTCATTCTTAACATACTCAATGAGTTTTTCTTCATGTTGCAGGTTTCTATGTTTGCACTTGGATTTTCCAAAATTATCATTGTTACGGCAGAACCAATAGATGAAAGTGTTTTTGTGGTTCTTCTGTACTTTTCTACGTAAGCTACCGCCACAGTTACCACACTTTAATAGGTTCGAGAACAAGTGTTTGTTTGAGTGTCGGCTATCTCCTCTAACGATAGTTCGAACTTTTTTTGTCGCTTCTTCTCCTTCATCGTTCTGGACAAGGACATTCCTGTATTTGAAGTCACCAAACTTCTCGAAACGCTTTTCCTTCTCCATTTGTGCGAGGCTAAAGGTTTCGTCGTCAATAATTCGCAAGGATTCGTCATGTGTAACGACTTGTTCGTTTCTTGGTATTGTCTTAACAATGTTTCTGTTAATGTCTACCTTTTGCGTTCGATGAAGGCGAATTTCACCTGTGTAAACTGCGTTTTTAAGTATCTTGGAAATAAGGCTTTGGTCAAAAATCGTCTTACCGCTTTTGGTTGGTACACCTCGTTCATTTAACAATTTGGCTATGTTTCTTAGTCCCATACTTTGATGTAGATATAAGTCAAAGACTTCTTTCACGATTTTTGCTTCTTGTTCGTTGATTATGAGTTTACCTTCATTGATGTTGTAGCCGTATGGTTCGCGTCCACCCCAAATACCGTTCTTGTACCCTTGCATTTTTCCAAATTGGACGCTCACACTTTTCGCTCTTGACTCTTCCTGCGCCAACGCTGAAAAGATGGTGATCTTTACATCGTCTGAATTATTGAGTGTATAGATGTTCACATCTTCAAAGAAAACACCTACGCCGATTTCTTTGAGATCGCCAATGTATTTTAGGATTTCTTGTACGTTTCTGCCGAAGCGGCTGATATTTTTGCAGAATATAATGTCAAATCTTCTTTCTTTCGCATCTTTAATCATTTGTTGAAATGCTTTGCGATGCTTTGCCGATTTTGCACCAGAAAATCCTTCATCAACATAGTAGCCAGAAGTCTTTTCAGCAGAACCATCACGTTTGCAAAATATTCCGCAGTCGGACACGATTTGATATTGGTGTTTCTCTATATACTCCTTGAAAAAGTCAATCTGTGATGTAATAGAGTTCTTTTGTTCTTCTGTGTCAGAACTTACCCTTGCATAAAAAGTCGCTAGCATTTAATACCCCTTAACTTATATTTAAACACGTATATATAATAGGAATTATATCGGAAGTTTATTTATTAATAAAGTGGTGTAACCTCTTTTTAAGAAGGGAAATTCATCATGACATTTTTTGGCGTAGCTCGTTTGATTAAGCAAAAATAAAACAAGGTTCAATTAATGGGCTAGAATAAAAAGCTTCACATTGAACTTGATGAGCCACCTCATAACGCTTGTTACAGGCCGCTCAGCGCCATTGTAGCTTATTTTAGAACATAGACGATACCCAACATGCCTTACCGCAGCGAAGCCATAAGAGCCGAAATAGAGAGTCTGAGGAAGGGGATAGATGTCTGTTAGCGTCATCCATACAGGAGGGTGTAGAATGAACAAGGAGAGTCACCCAAGCCCCAAAAATGGTGAGGGTGACTTTTTATATCAGGAAGTCTTACGTGGGTAGTATTTTCAATGGCCTAAAACCCATCTGAACTTCTGTTTGGAAGGTTAGACCAGTAAGCTTGAATTAGCTTAATTTAGATCAATCCTAGAGCCTTTTAATTGAATATTTCCTTTAGCATTAAGGCTGATATCTCCATCTATTTCGGCATTTAAACCTGAATCATCAAGGATAAAGGTACTTCCGCTTGTGTGTTTTAATAGAATGGTATTTCCAGACTCGTCAATCGAAATGCTAGAACCTGATGAATGTTGTAGATGAATTGATCCGTTCTCAGACTGTATATCGATTCCCTTGCCATAAAGTCTAACCCGTTCATTAAGAGATGAAATGTTTAAACCAGAATCATGAAGCCTTATTTCTCTCAAATCACCACTATTGCTTGCATTATATCTAAAATGAAATTCTGTAGGGGTTTTATAAATATAGCCCCGCGCACTATCTCGATAATCCGGTGTATTTATTAAGCTTCCATCTCCTGAACCCCAAATGCTATATGGATATGATGCTATTCCAGAACCTTGAAAAGCTATTTTTAACTTCTCATCATAATCCATGTCATAGCTGTATGCCACATACGGAGAAATATCATTAGTCAAGTATTCACGCGAAGCATCTTTCCAATACAGTAGCCTTCCATTAGAGTCTGTTGCGGGGGTCTTAGATGTAATTTTTCCTGTTACCCACTTTGACTCGTTATCCTTAATATCAATGAAATCAACATACTCTCCAATATCAGCGTCTTTAGTTAAGGTTTTAAGATGGTTTACAGTCAAATTTGCAATATAACCATCTGCCGCGGTAATAGTATTTGTAATTACATGTTCAGAACGAATTACTCCGGCACCGATGATATCGAATTTATTAAGATACAACTTTCTTTCACTGCCATCAATTAACATGTCACCGTTATCAGAAATGACCTTTAACCTGATTGCTTCAAGGTCTTCTGCAAATAGTTTTCCGTCCAAGCCGACATAGAATTTTTTCTCCCAAGATGGATTCGAAGCTGATCCTACGTTTCTTTCGATGCTTATGCCTTCGGTGGCATTAAGCTTTGTTCTATTCAACATGTTGCTTCTGGTAACTACAATACCGTTCTCAGCATCAATTACTGTGTTATTGTAATTCCTGCCCAACTGTAACGAACTTTTTTCTAGGAACTCTGCAAGTTTAACTCTGGCATTTTCGTATGCCTTATAAAAATCCTCCCATTTGGCATGAAAGATGGATCGAGTTGAATTTAAGTCTTTTACAATATTTGTTGTCGCATTCATATCAGCAAATACAGGAGTCATGTAATTTGTCAGGGTATTATAGGAATCATCTAGTTCCTTCCCTGCGGCCACCAACTGATTTCTTGCATAATCCAGTCCATAATATGATGATTCCCTGTCATAGAAAACATTTGATGCATTATTTTTTATTTGTTCTATTAGTGTTGTATATTGCTTTGTTATGCTCTTGTACTGGTTGGCTAACGTTATCTTTTCAGTCGACAAGATCACATCATCAAGAATTATGGAATCCAAAACAGTGAAGTCGAAGTTAAGGGCATTAGCATCGAGCAATACTCCACCCTGCTTAGTTTCAATTCGCAAACGCTTAGCAACCAAGTCTTCCGCGATCAGAGTACCATCCTCATATGTTGAGTTTCCGATGGAAGCATAGACTTTGTTAGTCCAATGGTTATTCTCCCATTTTTGCAACGCCAAGCCGTCTGTAGCATTCATCCATGCTCTGTACTTTCCATCGTTTCGGAGAGCAATGAAACCATGATTGCCAATAACAATGTTATTATAGAATTGCCCCATGTTCAGGCCAGAATAGAACTGTGCATCTTCGATTTTATTTCTTAAATCCTTCTCGGCATCATAATAGTTCTGGAACTTCAAAATAAACTCTGCTCTGTCGTCAATAACACTTGTCATTTCTGTTAATGGGTCGTTAATGTCAATCGTTAATGGGCCTTTGTTTGTAATCTTGATAAACTGTTCCATATAGGTTAGCAATGCGTTATAAGCAGCAGTAAGGGGTGACGTTGAGTACAGTTCGATTTCACTAGGAACTTTCGTGAAGAATTGTGCTGACGTATCAAACACAGCATCTCTATCAGATCGCATATACTGATTGGCCTGTTCGATCATTCGTTTGTATCCTGCTTCTATCTTGTACAGTTCAGTGATTATTTGCATTTTTTCGAGAGTTGTAAACTTGTTGTCCATGACTATGGTTTGAAAGTCGCCAATGTCGAGATAATTGTTTTCAGCATCAAGAATTGTTTTCCCAATACTGTTCACGATCTTAATATTTTCAGCAACTAAATCATGAGTATAAAGCGTTCCATCTGTATTAGCCCAAAGAACCTTTTCCCAACCAGAAGGGAACGTATCTGTGTCGAGATTCTTTCTTTCAATCGCAATACCTTTACAGTCAGTTAGGCTTACTTTTGTGGTGTCGTTGAAAGAGACTAAACCGAAACATTCATTTGCTGCGCCATCGTCTGAAACAAGCCCCATCTTCATCACGAGCTTTTCGTTTCTATCGAAGATTTCACCCTTGGAGCCTTGCCATTTTACGATACCATGTTCATCTTCAATAGCGAGGTTAGTTCCCATTATAACCTTGCCATAAATTCTTTCACCAACTAATAAGGCAGCTTCGACGATATTTTTTCTGAAATATTCAAGCAAGTGAGAGGCCGTCATAGTTTTTATGTCTGGTTTTTCATTAATTTTATGTGCAAGATACTTGCTTACACCAGATTTATTTACTTTATAAACTGTTAATGTTCCTCCAACAGCTTCGTATGAAATTTCATCGAATGCCCTAATAAAGATGTTTGGAATAGTATTTCCTTCGAATAAAGCTTCGCAAGCTATTTGATATGATTCTTCTGTTTTTACCCCTGCTGTAAGGATGTTTAGACCACCGAATGGAATATTGGTGTATATTACTGGATCAAAATTGTTATAAGGTGATAATTGATGCACAATCGTCTGTTCATCATTATATTCAGCAATTAGAATTTCCACTTTTTCGCCGTTGTAAGACTCTACCAGAAGTTGTTGTAGGGAATTAACATTTCTATTAAGGGTTAACCCAAATTTATCCATTAGCGAATAACAAAAGTTCATATCTCCCGAACAAAATACAATCAAGTTATCGAAATGATGTAACTTAGTCGCCTGAGTGTTTAATCTATACAACTGCCCATCTAAGGATATTGAAGTTGCAGAGTCTGCGGCGAAAAACACGGAATCTTTACTTTGAATCACAATTAAACTGCTCATTTAAGCACCTCCTACGTTATTTGGTAATTCAAATGGTTTCATGCCCAGGCCAGTTACCTAGAAATGAAAGCATTAATTCTTCTCATTAATTCATCAGACACAATATAATCCGATCGATTGATCCACCGACTCAAATGTTCCCTAGAAACACCGCATTCATTTGCAATAAAAGTAATGGAAGTTCCATATTTTTTCTTGAAACATAATAAGGTCGAGCGCAGTTCATCAGCATTCAAGGCTGCTACCTCCTTTCACAAAGTCGTGATACCATGGTTAAAAATAAAAACTCTCCGACTATGCAGAGAGTGGTTCATTACTAAAAGTCATTAAGGAATGTGAAGTTATTCTAAATCGGTAATATGCCATAGGTTATTTAGTAAGAGTTACTGTTGTACAAGCAGATTACATTGGTTTTCAAATGTCCTCCCTCATCGAGTCCATGCTACCCTTGCGATAAATTTCATCTTGCAAGTGAAAAGGCTTTGGACTTTTGACTTTGTAAGATGATCGGACTAATGGACGTTTAGCCTCAATATATTTTTTGTAATCAATAACATTGGTGTCAGTAAGCTTAACTCTATTTCGTTTCATGCAATCATTTCCTCTCACTATTAATTTATGATTCATGAACATGCGTTTGCTAGTCAAATTCATAGGGTAAATAAATGTGTTATCCATAATTACCGCTACTGCCGCGAAAATCATCATCGTTATTGCCCTTTATCTTATCCCAAAGCTCATGGTTACCCTTCATTCTGAGAATGAGTCTCTGGAAACAGTTCATCTAATAACTTTTCAATTTTTTCAATGGCATCCATATCCTTCATGTCATAATATTCTTCTGAGCAGTTGCCACATTTCCCCCCGCGAGTCTTTATTGATTTAAACCGCTTGTTTTTCGATTTAAGTTCAATATCAATGTCCACATTAGGTACTTCAACACAACCACACATAACACATTCGGAAATATTGAGTTCCCCTTTAGCGTAATCTGGTTTTAGCATTCGTTTTTCATGTAGCATCTTTTGTCGTTCCAATTCCTTTTTACCAAACGCTATCTCAAATAGTTCCTCATAGCTTTTCCCTTCAAGTGGATTTGGAGAGATTTCCTGTCTTGTGACAAATGACAATTCAAAGTCAGCATTTGTGATAAACTTAATTGTTTTCTTTAGCAAATCGTACCTAAGTTGCAACCATGCGGTATTTAATACTGAATCAGAACTGATGATTATTTGATTGTCTTCATTTATGTCTTCAATCCTTATTTTACCGTCTAGCCACCAACCAAGTTCATCTTTGGGTATACGGCTTCGAATAGCTTTGAGGAGTTTTGATTGAAGTTGACTAAGATACTCGGATTTCAATTCGACTTCGTTTGCCCTAGCTTTATCCCACAATTTGGGTAAGATTCTTTCGAAATTCTCATGTATCCTTTTCCTTCTCTCGTCATTGTTATCAGCCATAGTCTCGCTCCTTTACATGTAGGTGAATTTGTAATTTTATCACTTCTGATTTAATCTTGACACGAACCAAGATTTACTTTGTTTTATTAGATCGATTGTTTCGCTTAGTTGAAAAATCTCTTTTGTCTTAACGCTTCCGAACTGTTCTATTACAACAGGTATGTTTAAGTTCATCTTCAAAGCATTGTTTATATAGACGGGGTGAACGTTGCCATCAGGCTCAATTCTCGAATTAATTTTTTCTACCCAATTTTTCGCAAGAATTTCGATGTAACAGGCATTTACTCTGTTTATATAATAAAATGTAGTCATTCTGTGTTTTTCAGCAATGTATTGAACGGCATAATTCCACTTCTCGATTGAGATGCCATGTCTTTCACCATATCGTTCAAACCATATAAATGGATTCATTGAACCTTTAGATGAGTTTATGGAGCGATCAAGTGGGATAATGTTTGCGTATGTATTGCCACCAATACCGTACTTACGTACAGTTCGTCCCCAACTAATTGGGATAAAATGATCTTTACAAAGATTTTGGTACTTTCCAGTTAAGGCGCAGTCATTCTTGAAATGATTAAATACCTCTTCTTGTTGGTACCACCTTAAAGTATTAGGTACTTCTCTTAATAATCTTTTCCTCTTTGCTTGCGAAATGGTTGATCTGCTGTACTTTTCCATCGTGATGTTACCTCCAAGGTGATATTAAAAGCACTTGCAGGATAATAACATGGGATTACTTTTATGTAAATAAGTGCCAAAGAAAGTATTGCTTACTAATAGAGATACATTTAATTGTTGTATACATTGAGAAGACTCTGAGGTTGCAGTTTTGATCAAGGAGGGCAAAGTGAGATGCTCTAGGATTCCTCCTGAGTGACTTTTTCATTCTCTTCGCATACAACAATATAGGATTGTATCGGTCACTCCTGTGTTCGTTAAGAGGACTAGGTGCTTGCCGCGGGAACTGTACTAGGAACTAAATGGAATTTATATTTTATTGAGAAGTCATGAATCAGCAGAAAGAATTTTGGAAGGGAATAGTTTTTATTGCGCTATGGGGGGAGATTACGGGCTATCACTCAAAAAGGATTCTTGATATTTCATAGCGTTCAGTAAACATTGTACGATATTACCTACAATAGATTAATTCTCTCTTTACTATCTGGAACTTAAAAGGTTATAAGCATTGCAAGCACTATGTACTCAATCAGTACAAGCATCAACCAATGATTGACCAGTCAGCTTGTGCGTCGATTACATAAACAGCATCAACGCACAAGTAACATTCAAATCAGCCAACCAAACTCTCATATTGTTTTCTTGGCAACAATTTCCTTAATTCTTTATTGTCGAAGAAGAACAACATGCACGACTTAAAATCGTGTGATTCATTAATCGTCAACACATTTGAATCATCAACAATAACATCAATATTCAAGCGATACAGATTAGGTTTATGCCGTTGCAATCCTTTTCCACTTACTGGCTTTCTGTTGCGTGCAACAGCTTCGATGACACCTAAATTGATTAGCTTATTTACTTGGTTTCTTGCTGTTTTCTCATCGACACCTGTTGCTGATGCGATCATTGAAAACGGCATATAAAAAACGCCTTGCATACTTGCATGGCGTTTAGAGTGTTTCAGCAGTGCATATGTGATTAGTTTCTGATTTTTCTGAGGACACTTATCAATAATCCATTTTAATTCGTTTAGATTAACTGTCAAGTCTTTGTTAACACCGCTTAGATTATAATCCTTCTCATAAACATCTCGAACGATTAAATCAATGTCCTTGTAACAATCGCTTAACTTCGTTGTATATGAATCAGGGTTTTGCGCGTCCATCCAATCATACAATTCGTTTTTGCAATCGTCTCGCTCGTATCCACAGTATTTGAGATACATACAAATTAAAAATGTTGAGTTATGTCGGCTACCTTGTACTTGTAATCCTTCTGTTAGAAGCTTCTGCGCCCGCGAAATCGAGTAATCTTCTGACTGTTCATGATTCGCCAGTGGTACAAATGGGCTGATCGCATCTTGTGCTTCAATGAACTGCTTTGTATCAATTTCATCTAATTCTGATTCAGCAATTTCGATAACATTTAATACTTGCGTACTTGGTATCTGCGTTATCTTCAACAGATACTTTTCACTCTGTTCTTTGTTCATGACTCTTAATCCCTCTACGACACGACAGAAGCCACAAAAATTCTTTGTTACTTGATGGATTCCAAGTGGCAGTTTAATTCCTTGTTTCTCACTAACGCGAAATTCTACTTGCCCCTGTGTGTGTTGTTTAACATCTGACTTCTCAATCACATAGTCAAAGAATTTCCTTGCATGTTTTACTGTAATCTTATCTTCAAAGAATATATCAATGTGATAACCCTTTGAACCGCTAAAGCTGATGTGATGGTCGATTCCAAAAGAATTAAGTGTATATGCGATCTTATAAGTAATCCATTTAGCCATTTGATTGTCATGAAAGTCTACGTCAAATGACATGAAGATACTACCGAAATCACCTGCGAATGTTCCGATGGTAAAGTTACCATTCAAATGGTTTTCTAAATGCCAATCTGACAGCCTTATATCTTTTTTCTTGGTGTACTGGTTCGGATGTCCTGCGGTAACATGACGCCATGTACCTCTCTTACTTTGTGACAGATATTTACCTCTTTGAACTATATATAAATCACTTAGTTTCTTGATTACTTCCTTTTGCATTAATCAACGCCCCTTTGAATTATCAATTGTCTTTTTGAATTATCAGCATGTAATTACATGAGAAAAGGACTCGACAAGTCACCTTGTTAAGTCCGCTTTAACTCAAATCCTTGTTCACGATATTCGTCTAACGCAGCCTGTAACGCTTTATTGAGTTTGAACTGCCAGAACTTTCTCATTGTTTTTGCGTGATAAGCGCAGCAGATATAACTGAACCCTTTATTTTTCAAAAACATTTGCATGTTTGTTGAGTAACAGAAGAAAAACTTATCGTTCATCTAATTTCGCTCCTTTGGCTTCACAAATTAAAGTAAAAACCCCATGCACGATTTTCGTATTTGGGGTTAAAGAGAAGATAATCTATGTCACATTGGACAGCCCAATGATTGCTTGTGAATTGTTGCTATGATTATTTCTTGTCTAACTAACTTTACGCTCCCCGATTCTCGGAGAGACCTTCACTTCATATAGTAGTTAATGCCATGAAATTTACATTAATCTGGTTACTACGTTAAACTGTAATCTTAATTACTCGGTTAGTGTTATTATGAATGAACGATATTTTTGCTCTTTGTCTTTTTGTAGGTTAACAATTTCATTCTCGTACATTGATAACATAGGTACAGAAACTCCTATGATTTCAGCGAGGGCTTTTAATTTGATTTTTTTCTGATTGCGTAGTATGCGATATGAGTGTCTTAGACTTAAATTTAACTCCATTCAAATCCCTCCTCAAAATGTCTTCTTAACTAATTAAGTGATTTGACCTTAATTTGTTAAGCGATTTTGGCAGAGCGGATTTCTATAATCATATATGCGATATTTATGGTATTATATTGAACGATATCTATTAAATACTTGGTATTATATTTACCTTAAAAATTAGGAGAATCTGAATGAACAGAAAAACCATCATTGCATCAGCACTTGTGCTGAGTTCTGTATTCACTATGGGGGCTTTTACAGGGGTAATGGCTGATTCCAATTTGAAGGAGATTACGGCATATATTAATCAATCCATGAACATCAAGCTCCAAGGTAATCAATTCGTTCCTAAAGATAGTGATGGAAATAAGCTGAGTCCAATAATTTACAATGGCGACTCTTATCTTCCTGTTCGTTCTTTAAGCCAAGCATTAGGTGTTTCAGTAAATTATGATGAGAAAACAAGTACAATTATGCTAGGTGAGCATGAGGGGAAAGGGGAAAAGCTTGTAAAATTTAGAGTAGGCAGTAGTTCCACTGCTGTATCTTCAAGAGATGCAGATATTCTTTCGATTCATGGAGAAAGAATAAACGAGGGATTTTACTCGTTAAAACCGCATGACATTCTACCAAGCACAATGAACTTTAGATTAAATGCAAAGTATCAAAAGCTTTCGTTTAGAGTTGGAGTAGTTGGTAGCGCGGCTACTATTGTTGTGTCAGATCAGAAAAACAAGGTTGAATTAAAGAAATTTACAGTGAGTGAATCAGATCAGTTGAAACAAGTAGAGATATCGACCATTGGTGATGTAGATTATTTGGATATACATATCTATGGAACTACGGATAGTAAGAGGGTAAATTTTACAACTGAAAAAGTTATCATTACAGATGCCGTTGTATATTAGCAGTATTAGAAAGCGAACTCATCATAAAGAGTTCGTTTTTTTATTAACAGGGTAACGCTTCTACGAGAAGATACAGAGTTTAGGTGAATAACAGCAAGAAATATACTACTATTTTGAATTAACCTTTCGTATCGTTAAAGATAATTAATGTGTTTCTGTGGGGTAGTGTACGCTATAGAAATGCATAATACGAAATCTTAAATACTGTAAAACACCCCCCCACGGTGCATCACTTACATACATCCGATAGCCCTATCTTGGCTTTGATATTGTAAAATACTAGCACATCATCCACAATCGTTTATAATAATGCTATGTTAATCTTTGAAGGGGCCGAAATATACATTAACTGTAAAAAGGATGATTCCCGAATATGGAAGATAATCTAAGTAAGATTATTGAAAAGTACCTAAAAGGCACGTTGGAGGTTAAGGCATTTAATGCATCGCTCGATGTGCTGGCATCGACAGCCAACCCGCTTCGTTTCTCTTTTTTCTCATTGGGGATTAGGGAACTCGTAAACCACATCGTTGATCGTTTGGCTCCAAATGAAGAAGTTGTACAATGTTGTTGGTGGGATGACAATAACGGAAAAAGAACAACTCCAAAGCGGACGGAAAAAATGCAGTACGCGATTCGCGGGGGACTGTCTGACGAGTTTGTCTCAGACGTTCTTGAAGTTGATCTTGTGTTAATCACGAACAGAATCCATCAAGTAGTAGACGAACTCAGTGAGTACGTTCATTACGACGAAAGTACGTTTAATATTGATCATGCGAGCGGGAACAAGCTTGTTGAAGACACACTGTTAGTGGTGAAGCGATTCTTCGAGACGATTGAAGAACTTAAAGGAATTGTATCTGATGCACTGGAAGAATCCTTGAACAAAGCAATTTCCATAGCAACAATTGATGATGTGTTGGTTGAAGTCGACATCTTATCCACGCATTATATTGTCGAAGGAAGCGATATTACCGAAATCGTTGTGCGGTCAATCGATCATGAACATATCGATGTTCAAGTAAGTGGTTCGGTTGATATTGAACACCAATATGGCTCTGATGGTGACTACGCACGCGGGGATGGCGTTAGATTTAGTGATTCCTATCCATTCGAAATCAATCTCCAACTTGATGTCGAATATCCTTTGGAAATCAATATTGAGACAGATGACATCATCGTTGATACGGACAAATTCTATGACAACTCAGAGGAGGAAGAAGAGGATGATTGGGCAGATCACGACATGGAGGAAGCAACAGGGGAAGATGACAGAGAAGACCCTGACAGAGATATACACTTTTAGTTAGAGGGATGACAACTTCATGAAGATCAAACGCTTTTTTGGACTTAGAGTTGAAACGAGATGCGATAGATGTCATGAGAAAATAGACTCTACCTCTGACATCTATACACTATGTAAAGATTGCTTTTCTATTGACTCAAAAATGATTAGGCAACATGAAACAAAACTTGATTATCAGCGCATGGTTGCAGGACGAACATGCATTATATGTAAGAAGACCCTAATCAATACGCAAGTTAATCATACTTGTTGGAGATGTGTTTCACAGCACAACGATAGAACACACAGCGGTTGGTATATTAATAGCGACTATGACGAAGGTACCAAGTTATATCGCAGTTGTATTTGTGGTGATGTCCTTGTGATTACAATCGGGAAACCGCATCAATTTGAATATTACAGGGTGGGAAATACAAGACCAACCACAGTATCCTATCCGTGTAGCAGGGAAATCAAAAAGCATGGAGAATGCGAACATAATTGGATTGTCCTAGCTGAAAACGAAACCCCATATAAAGAAGGGTTAAGGAAATACAAGGAATACAAACAAAATCCTGCGATGGGTTTACTCCTAGAAAGCGAAGATGATTATGTGCATTTAGCTTTTGGGTCAACAAAATTTTGGTGTAGTCATTGTGGACTGTATCATGATTTGTCACCCAGTAAGGTGAACCTTCTTCCAGCAATAGGCTACATTAAACACGACTAATTCATTATCCATTAAGGCAACATTCTGAAACTCCTGCTCACCTTTAAATACTCTCATTCGAAACTTATGCCTTTTGACAATGAGTTGAGGGAGAGAGGTCTTCTGTAGATTGAGGGAAGAAGGTTACGGGGGAAAAAAATTTATGAAGATACTATAGCATAATATTCCCAAATCATGGTATGGTTAAAATGTCCTAGGTAAATGCTGCAAAAGAGAATTGAATGTATGCGGGAGGTGAACTATGACTACAAGAGTCCCGATCAAAAAGGAGTTACTAATTTGGGCTTATAATCGAAGTGTTCAACGGAATAACTTGCACAAAAAATTTAAGTTTTTAGATAAGTGGTTGACAGGAGAAAAGCAACCAACATTTAAGCAACTTGAAGATTTTGCTGCATCCACAGCCACTCCTTTAGGGTATTTTTTCTTGATGGCACCTCCTGTAGAAACGCTACCAATTCCACATTACAGAACACTAGAGGAAGGCGACAACGGACAAGTAAGCCCTGACCTGATAGAAACTTTACATATCATGCAGAGAAGGCAAGACTTTATGCGAGACTATTATGAGCAATATGTTGGAACAGAACTAGAGTTTGTTGGTTCTCATCGGGGTTCTAATGCGGCTCATTTAGCAAATACTATTTTCGACCTATTAGGATTACAACAAGATTGGGCACGTCAACATAAGACTTTTCACGATGCATTAAAATTTTTATCTTCAAGATGTGAAAAGAATAGAATTATTGTAATGCAAAATGGAATTGTAGGTGTCAATACTCATCGTCCATTAGATGTTTCGGAGTTTAGAGGGTTCGTATTAGTGGATAATATGGCACCCTTGATTTTCATTAATGCAGCCGATACAAAATCTGCTCAAATTTTCACTCTTATACACGAAATAGCGCATATTCTCTTAGGTTCAAGTGCAGTCGTTGAGGCATCGCCTTTAAATACCCAAAGTGCAGATGTTGAGAAATTATGTAATGAAGCAGCGGCAGAAATGTTATGTCCAAAGGAGTTATTTTTGAAACAGTGGAAATCTCTTTATCCCAATGCTGTAATTTATGAAGCATTAAGCAACATATTTAAGGTCAGTCCGATTGTTATTGGAAGAAGGGCGTTGGAATTAAACTGCATTACTAGAGAAGAGTTTTTTAGCTTCTACAATGATTATTTGAAAAAATTAAAAAATCAGCAGCCGAAAACAAATTCCGGGGGCGATTTTTATAATACAACCATAAGCAGACTAGGGAACACTTTTACAAATGCAGTTATTTATCAAACCCTTACAGGAAATATTCAATATACTGATGCATTTAAATTAACTGGATTAAGAAATAAAACGTTTGAGAACTTTGTTTCCTTAGTGAGAGAAAGGGGTGTATAAAGTTGTATGTATTAGATGCGAATGTATTCATCAGTGCACATAGAGGGTATTATGATTTTGATTTGGCACCAAGTTTTTGGAAATCCCTAGTTAGCCATGCTAGCCAAAATAATATCCGCAGTATTGACAAGATTCAGGATGAGATTATTTCTCCTAACCCGAAAAATGCAGATAGGTTGCATTTATGGACTGCTGAAAACTTTAAATATTATTTTGAGAGAACAGACTCCCAAGATGTAATTGATAATTATGCAGAAATACAACAGTGGGCATATAGTAATCCACAATTTACACCCAGTGCAAAAGAAGAATTTGCTCGAAATGCGGATGCCTGGTTAATTGCCTATGCAAAATCTAAAAAATATACGCTCGTCACACATGAAGCATACAATCCCGAAATGAGAAAGAGAATACTAATCCCGGTCGTATGTAGAAAGTTTAATGTTGATTATGTAAACACTTTTGAAATGCTGCGAAGTTTACAGGTTAGTTTTTAGCTATTATTAGTGTATAGTTTGGCTCTAAGTACCAACAATTTAAAAACCACTCCATTTTGGTTTTGTCTTATTTACAGATGTTTATTTTATGATCGAACTTTACTTTGTGCTTAGATACGGTGAACCGTACTATAGGTTAAAAATACAAGTCATTCCGCTAACGAGAAACGATAGTTAAATGAATCGAATGAACCGCTCAACAAGGGCGGTTTTTCTTTTGGTCGAAAATCAACATCAAACGAATATACGACCTTTAGTAAAAAGGGATAAAGTCATCAATGAGTAATGGTGTGACTGGTTGCTCTGTCCGTCCATAAAGGTACACCATTTTGGAATCAATAATCGACGTTCAAAATGGTATTGGTTTATAGTTTATGGACGTCCATAAACAAGTAGTATGCATTTTGACCTTTACGGACAATCGTGTTAAAATTGAAAATATAGAAGTTGACCAAGAGGAGGGAAAAACACAATGAGTGAACAAGCAAATAGCAAGGTTTTCGCTTATATCCGTGTATCAAGTAAGTCTCAGAAACTGGATCGGCAGATGGATGAGATGTTGAAGCAAGGCATCTCTCCAAATAACATATTTAAAGATGAAGCATCTGGTAAGGATATGGATAGAATTGGATATCAATACATGCGTAACCAATGTTTGAGAACTGGTGATACACTGGTCATTAAGTCACTAGACCGTCTAGGACGCAACAAAAACGACATCAAGTCTGAATGGGCTTACTATAAGGATATGGGTGTTCGTGTCCGTATCCTAGACATGCCAATGCTAGATAAGTTCTACAGTGAGCATGGTGCTAATAAAGAGTTAATGGACAGTATCGGTAACATCATCTTTGAATTGATGGCATGGCAAGCACAGGAGGAGCGTGAACGTATCAAGCTTAGACAAGCAGAAGGTATTGCATCAGCTAAGCAACGCAATAAGCATTTAGGTAGACCTAAAGCTGACCTAAGCACAATCGACGCTGATAAGTTTGCGAAAGGTTATGCGGAATGGAAAGCAGGAAATACGACTGCGGTAGCGTTTATGACTTCTATTGGGTTGAAGAAGTCTAACTTCTACAAAGTGGTCAAAGAATACGAACAATCCTTATAAGTGCTTATAGAGTTGAAAACTAACTCATGATATATTAACCAGAGAGTAATAGAGTCCGTATAATGCCATCTCATACATCAATTAGACGGGGGCGAGATATGAAATGAATAAACGTATGTTACAAAAGTATTATAGAGGTATCGCTGTTATAATCACTATGTTATTCCTGTTTGTAGTTACAAGTAGTGGATTGGGAGTAAAAACTCTAACTACATATGCGTTCATTTTGGTTATTTACAATGTTTTCGTAGCTACAAAGATAAAGGGTAATACAATCAATCTTGATACAATTGATTATGCCTTAAATACCACAAAATATCTTCAGTATTTTACTCTTGGGTTTCTTACTGTTATTGATAATAAATTTATCAATAACATACTTGAACATGACTATACACTCTTAACTTTTTTTGTGGTATCACTCTCTTTTTTAGAAGCTATTACTGGATATCTAGGTTTAAGAAAAAGAAACAAAACATGAAATAGGTGTATATTCAACAGGCTGAACTCTCGTGAGACTTTTTCTAACACAAAAGAAGTTAGGCATTTCTTTGTGTCGTAAGAACTAAAACCTCAATACTTTACTATGCTCTTGGTCAGTTCATGTCTGACACTTTTCTCAATGGAAGATTGATTTTATTTAGTCAGTGGTAATCAACTCTAATCGCTTCAATTATGTGTTTGAACATTTGATCTTTCATTAAATCGAATATTTGATAGAAAGGCACTCCGTTCGAGCGAAGTGTCTTTTTTATATTTGTTATTTGATAAGCTGTTCCTAGTCCAATGAAGTCATAGTTTTTTCTTCTCTTCACATCACGCAGAATTTCCTTGTCGTTTGTACTGAGACTCTCTAGCTTAGAGTAGCTTGGAACGAAAATATGCTTATCAATCAAAGATTCAAGATAAGAAAAGTCCATATTAACCAAAGGCATCTTACTTTTAGGGCATAGACGAATCTCATATCTAATCCAGTTGTTGTCATTTACTTTTTTGCCCTTTTCTTCCAGTTGCTTTTTCTTGTCGTACAACAATGATCTGCTGTCATTCCTGCGGCTGAACCAATAAACATTTCTATCGTATGTATTCTTTATTGCATTTGCTCTAGCTAGTACGAAAGTGTTAGACATTTTCACATTGAAGTCATATGCAATGTCTAAAGCGGAAATAATCCAGTCTTTTGTTAGTGCTAGGACTTCTTTTATTGGTTCAGTCAGTTCATTTCGATGACGTTTGGTATTGATGATGAGTTTTACTTTCGGAATGTTTCTTACTATAGGGTCAACATAGATTGTGAAGCCGTTATTGCTGAACTTGCTACGGTAATAACGACTGGATTGGTTGAAAGGAAACATTCTTTGCAATCTTGAAGCAATGCCCATGCTGTCAACAGCTAGATATAGCCTATCAATACTTACATTCTTAATTGAAAATCTATTGGTCAGTTCATTTAGGTTTAGATCATTTTGATTCATGCGAAAATTGTCACATCATTTCTATAATTTTTATTTATATAATTGTCTAGCCTTATCAGTTGTATGCTGCTCTTAATATTACGGAAATCTGGAAACTAACCGTAATTGTCATAATGCTCTCGCTCACATATCGTTATCAATTACTTTTTTATATAGATCAATATGAGTCTGTGACATAGCATTGATTGTACCATGTTCATACTTACTGATGCTAATAGCGTCACAGCCAATCCGCTCTGAGATTGACTTGACACTGATTCGTTTCCTCTTGCGCTTAGTTATATAGATACTTCTGTCTTTAATCTCAGCCAATGCAATCACTCCTTATATTTTGTGATATAAAACAAGCAAAATCCTCAAACACGATTGTTCGTGTCTGAGGATTAAAGAAAGATAATCTATGTTAACATTGCACTTTGCCAATGATTGTTTGGGACTCGATTAACCAGCTTGTGAACGCTCTAACTTCCAACGATTAACATGTGATATTTTACCTTGTAGCACGTTATAGATAGTGTTCATACTCACGCCAAGTTCCCTAGATACTTCTGTATGTGACTCAAACTGAATTTGTTCTCCTGTCTCAATGTGAGTAGCAACTATTGGTTTGTTACTCTTCTGCATTAGTCCATGTGCTAGGGCGTGAGCGATATTCTCTTTTGGAGTCATCCAATTTAAGTTTTCTAGTCTATTATCCAATTATTACCGTTTTCATGATTGCATTGCTCTTTGTTTTCCGGATTAGGAATAAACGCTATTGCAACTAACCTATGAACAAAGAACTTCTTTGCCTTTTGATCTTTCTTAGACAGTTCAACACTCATATATCCATTGCGTAGTTGCTGTCTCAGAATCTTTTCTTTACGAGAAATACTATTGCTAAGACTCTTAATTCGTCCATGATTTGATACCTCGTATATTCCCTCATAATTTGTTACTGGAAGCCATGCTTCACCTTGTAAATCCTCATTATGATTTTCATTTACCTTGCTGTTTGTCATGATAACGCATCTCCTTTTGTGTCGAATTGTTGAGGAGGGAACGACAAATAGCCCTTACCATGTCTGGCAAAGGTTTTCGGTATATCCTGTTTTCAGCCTCACTCACTAAAGAGATGAAATGATGACTTTTTATCCTATCTTGGCAAAATAAAACAATTTCGAACAATTTACTAGAGAAGAGGAATCACGCTATAGGCGCTGTATAGATCGCCCTCTCAGACTCTCTACAATGGCTTGTAAGCCGTTATTGGCATTTGGAAGTGGATAGGTACCAAAACGATTCTAGGCGTCTTGAAGAATGGAAGAAATCGTAATCGGACTAGATTTAATTTTTGTAGCCGATACGGAAAAGACACCTTTCCATATGCCCTATTATATAGACGTTTTACAGGCGATGAACACGGGACACGACGGCAGTTTGTCTACCGGCCATGCGAACTCCGTCAAAGATATGCTGAGCCGTTTGGAAACGATGGTGCTGGGCGGGGCGGCCAATTTGCCGGTGGAAGTCGTTCGCAAGCAGATTACGTCATCGATTGATGTGATGGTGCATCTTCAGCGGTTGCGCGACCGCTCGCGGCGCGTGACCGAAATAACGGAAATTGCCGGGATGAAGGATGGCGAGATTCAGCTGAATTCGTTGTACCGCTTTGTTGAGTCAGGGACGTCGCTTGAAGGGAAAGTGGAAGGAGGATTGCGGCGGACCGGACAATCGATGCAGCGCGTATGGAAGCTGGAAATGGCGGGGCTCGCATGAACGAGGCATCGCTTTCGCTGCCATGCAGCGATGAATAAACGCGGAGAAGTTTGCGGAAGGAGGTTGGCGTTTGAAGTCCAATGTAATAGGCATGCTGCGCAACGAAGCCATGCTGCTGCGCCCTGGTAAACGCGGAGCGGAGTCAAAAGCGGTGCTGCCCGATTACAACAGCTACACGATGTCCGTAAGCCAACTGCTGTGGTCGGCTTTATGGGGAGCCGCGGTGATGGGCGGCATTGCATACGTGTTCTACAACCGCCCGCTAGCCGTCATTGTGTTTGCCCTCATTGGAACGGGTTATCCGTTCATATATCGCAAAGGGTTAATTCGGAAGCAAAAAGACAATGTGAAATTGCAATTTAAACAGCTGCTGGCAGCGCTATCGTCGGCGCTTGGCGCCGGAAGATCCGTAGAATCCGCGATGCAGGAGGCTTTAAACGATCTTCGTCTGTTATATCCCGATTCCGGCGTTATGATCATCCGAGAACTTGAGGTGATGAATCGCAAAATCGAGAACGGAGAAACGGTGGAGGCTTGCATGATCGGTTTCAGCCGTAGAGCGGGAATCGCGGAAATCGAGCAGTTTACCGATGTATTCGTGACATGCAAGCGGCTGGGCGGAAGTCTTGTGCAAGTCGTGCGCCGTACGGCGATGCTGCTGCAGGAGAAGCTGGAGATCGAGCAGGAGACGAAAGTGTTACTTGCACAAAAGCGGTTCGAAGCCAAAGTGCTGACCGCTGCGCCTCTGGTAATCGTGGCTGCGCTTGCCTGGAGCACGCCGGATTATATGGAGCCTTTGTACACCGGAGGCGGTCCGCTCATCATGACCGGTGCACTCGTCGTATTCGCGGCAAGCTTCTTCATAACGCAAAAAATTATGGACATAAAGGTGTGACACCGTTTGTGGATGAATGTTCTGTTGTTGCTGGAGGTGGTAGCGGCGGGAATGGCCGTCATGTGCGGCCGCCGGCATTACTTGGACTGGATAAAAGGCCATCCGGAATTGTTCCGGGGCACCGCTTTCGTCTTATTAAGCGCAGCTGCGTTATGGCTGACGGATCGATGCCGGTTGGCTGAGCGCTTTACTGCATCCGTGGGGAAAATCCACCATCTCATGGTCGGTTTGTACGGGGCCAAACAAGCGCTTCCCTACACCAGATGGTTCCTGGCTAAAATGCTGATCATGATGTTCGGTGTCTTTTCCTTGTTTACTGCGCTTGGAGGCGCGGCGGACGGGAACGCTGAAGTGCTCGTTTATGGCGCGCTGATAGCGCTTCTTCTTCCGTTTTTGCTCTATAAGCAAACGTTCGATCGGCTGAAGCGGAGAAAACAACAAATGCTGATCGAACTTCCGGAAATCGTAAATCAACTGATGTTATTGATCGGAGCGGGCGAGACGGTGGCTCAGGCGCTCGTCCGTACGGTACCTACGAAGGAGGCGGAAATGACTCCGCTGCAAAAGGAGTTGAATGCAGCCGTATACGCGCTGAAGATGAACACCTCGTTCCCAAGGGTCATGGAAGATTTCAGCAAACGTTGTGGCTTGCCGGAGGTCTCGTTATTTACAACGACACTGCTGCTCAACTATAAGCGTGGAGGAGAGGATTTAATCATCTCGTTAAAAGAACTATCGGTCACGCTATGGGAAAAACGCAAATCCTTGGCACGAACGCTCGGCGAGGAAGCGTCTTCGAAAATGGTATTCCCGATGGTGCTCATCTTTTTTGCAGTGATGGTCATTATCGCCGCCCCCGCGCTGCTTGTGATGAATTAACGAACGTTACGATAAAAAGGAGTGTTTGAGAAATGACGCTGGTTCAAGCAGGATGGAAACGATTTTGGAAAGAAGAGGACGGACTCGGCACGCTGGAAATATTACTCATTATTGCCGTGCTGCTTATTATTGCCATTGCTTTCCGAAAGTGGATCATGAAATGGGTGGGGGATTTGTTTAATAACGCGAATACGGAAGTCAACTGATGATGGAAAATAAAAATTGTTAGTCGAAAATAAAATGCGTTAGTGAGCGAGAAAGTTCGTTATTGGAAAATAAAGCTCGTTAGTGATATTTACAAAAGTAAACAAATCCAGAACAAACCCTTGTTATTACTGGTGTTTCCGAAATGTTTATTCCATTAGTTAGACTTTGCAAAAAAAGATGATGAAGGAATAATTGAGGTAGTATAAAAAAACTATAAATAAATTTTATATTCAATGACAAAGGAAGCACTTCAAGAGGAGGCGCTTCCTTTGTTGTCGATGTATCGTATTTGTTCCTTACTTTCTAAATATCTCACGCAATATAATTTTAGCCTTAACAATATCCTCGTCCGACTGTTTAATTAGAAGATCAACCATCTCCTGTAAATCCCGTTGCTTGTTGGTTGGCCCCAATTGAATATCCGCATACCGAAAAAGTTCTTGAACTTCAACTTCAAGGGCTTCTGCCATTTTCTCCAGATTTAACAACGTGATGTTTTTCTCTCCGCGTTCAACTGCCCCCACATATGCAAAATGGAATCCCGATATCTCCCCGAATTTCTCTAGCGTTAGATCCTTTTCTTTTCGAATGTCACGTATGCGGGATCCCACAAGTTTTAAAATATCGCCTGTCATGAACAACACCTCAAAACAAGTGTAGACAAGAGAAAGGTTCGGAAACATGATCCTATAAGTATAAAAAATGAAAATAACTATCCATAAGTATAAAATGATATATTTAGGAAATTACTAGAATTATAGATTAATAATTCGGTTCAAAGAGGTGGATTTTTTATGGCCATATTCTTCAGTAAAGCCTTCATTACACCTAAAGGTATCTATTTTAAATCCTCGTATTATTCTTGCAAGGTGGCTATTCGAAAACAGTGGTTTCATCCAGCGAATCGTCAGATCAACAAATTGGTATGGGTAGCCTATTTTAAAAACGACAAAAGATACATTTTGATTTTAAAAAAGCATAAAGCCTTTTTGGCATCTGAATTAAATAATCCAATAAATGTTTCTGAAGAAGTTCGGCATGCTTATTTTGAGGAAATTAATAGACTAAAAAAAATCAGAAAAGTAGAAAAGAAACGTCGTATACAGCCGTTTCGAAAAAAACGCTATCGATCTGAATAGTAAATCAAAAAATTGGGATAATATCTTTGAATATTCCATTTTCCAGTTTATGGGGTGAGTAAATGCCGGCCAAATTTAAGTATGCCATTGATGAGAAGACGATCGCAAAGCGAATAGCCGAAGGTCGAGGGAGCGGAACAGGCCGATCCTATATCCCTTGGATATACGTTCATGAGGTACCTTCGAAGGGGAAATCCAGCATTCGAGGGGGGTGGAAGACAGGAAGGGAACATCATTTTTTATCTTTCCTTGAAGCATCGTATTTCTACATCCTGGAATGGGGCGATAGCATTATCGATATTCGAGAACAATTTCCTCTTCTGCCGCGAGAAGAAACTCAGGCAATAGCAACTGATCTGGGTGTTGAGCATCCGAAGGATACACGGACTGGGGTCGATATCGTGATTACAACGGACGTTGTGCCAACGTTCGAGACTACACATGGTTCAAAGATTAAAGCGAGGTCAGTTAAGTATGAGGATGACCTTAAGGACCAACGTACAAAAGAAAAGCAATTAATAGAAAAGATATACTGGTCGAGAAGAAATGTGGACTGGAATGTCGTAACAGAAAAATCTATCTTGGTACCAATGGTTCAAAATATACAATGGCTTCATAAGTCACGTGACCTATTCGGATTGTTTTCAAATATAGAGATGAACACTTTGCAAGACATTAAGGAAAAGATTCTGAAGCATCTACCGGTGACTAGGCAAAAGCTGGCTGATTTTACTGATGCGTTGGATGAATATTTTCAAGTTCCGCCCAGTACTTGCTTGACAATGGTTAAGCATTTAATCGCAAACAAGAAACTGGTCACAAATATGGAGCAAGTTATCCATCCCTGCAACGTTATCAAGATAACACTTCCGAGGTAGGAGGCAATCAACCCATGCAAGTACTCACAGTAAATCAAGTTTTACAGTGGACTCCGTTCGAAGACAACAATTCCAAATTTGAGCGCATCCTTTATATCTCTCCCGATCAGGATTATTTATATGTCATTAATCTGAATGCGGAAGACTTTCCCGTTATGAGGCTAGTAGAAGATGTATCAACAGCAATTCTTTCTGAAGAAGCACGAGTCGTGAATTTCTCAACAGAAGTGGAGAAGTTTTCGTACGAATCTCTGCCTGATGATCGTAAAGAGGAAATTGACGAGGCTTGGAATGCTATAAAGGAATTAGTGGAGAATGAGCCTTACATCTACGTTAGCGATTACCGGGGGCCGATGGTAACCGATTGCATGAATAAGACGGGTTTTTCCATGCCCAGAGTTCATCGTTGCTTAAAAAAATATTGGAGGTCTGGAAAGATCAAGATCGGTCTCCTTAATCACTACCATAACTGCGGTGGGCGAGGCAGTGATAAAGTAGCAACAAATCTAACAGCAAAAAGAGGCAGGAAACGAAAAATTACCAGACTAGAACCCGAGAAAGTTGGAATAAACACGGATGATTATGTTTTGAAGAAGTTCAAGTTTGCTTACAGGAAATATCACCTTAGAGAGAATCTTTCTCTGAGGGAATCGTTCAAAAAAATGCTGCGAACCTTTTTTATCAGTCTTTATGAAGAGGGAAACGGTAGGATTAAACCCGTGCTTCTTCCTAGAGAGCAAAGACCCGAGTTTAAGACGTTTTGCTATTACGTTAACAAATTTAAAAATTCTAATTTTATTGGCGACTCCCTTGCTTTAGTGGGAGAACGAAGATTTAATCTCGAACTAAGGGCAAAAATCGGGAACCAAACGAAAGCTGCTCTAGCACCAGGCTCGGTATTCCATATCGATGCAACAATCGCTGATATCTACTTGACAAGCAGCTACAGAGAATTTTTGCCAATTGGCCGACCGGTTATCTATAGTGTAATCGATTTGTTTAGTCACTTCATTGTTGGCCTTTATATCGGGTTCGAGGGGCCGTCCTATTTAGGTGCAGCGATGGCGATTTACAATACTGGATCTTCAAAGGTAGAGTATTGCCGTAAGCTCGGAATCCCAATTGCTGAAGAAGACTGGCCGGCGGTCTATCTTCCTAGACAATTCACTGCAGATCGAGGAGAAATGCTAACCAAAAAAAATACAGGACTTCGAAATTTATTGGGTGTCGATATCGAATATATGGCTCCTTATCGTGCAGATTGGAAAGCTTTAGTGGAGAGCTTTTTCAATGTTTATAAAGTCGGGGCCATAAGCCGGTTGCCAGGTGAAGTCTCTATGGAAATGCGCCGTAGGGGAGATCCAGACCCAAGAACGAAAGCGGTACTTACCCTAAGAGAATTTTCTGAAATCATGATCGATTTGGCAATCTGGCACAACAATGATCATTGGATGAAGGGATATGAGTTAGATGAGCATATGATTGCCGAGGGTATAAAACCTATTCCTCGCGATTTATGGCTGTGGGGAATGAAAAGAAGAGGCCATTGTCTCCGTACTTTCCAAGAGGATGTGTTGAAAATAAATTTATTGCCGACTGAAACGGGAAGGATCACAAACCTTGGAATCAAATTTAAGGGTATTCACTATAAATGTGATCAAGCTATACGTGAAGGATGGTTTGTTGATGGAAATCCGCGAATGGGGCAACAATTGAACATTGCTTATGACCCAAGATTTACGGACAAAGTTATCCTTAAAGGTGAAAACGGGATCGGTTACCAAGAGCTTGTCATGATTGATCCTGACCATAATGCAAAAGAAAAGACGTGGGACGAGTTTTTGCACATTCTGGAAGTAATCGATTTGGAGCATGAAGTATATAAAGAAGCTGAGGAGCAGGCCGAAGCAGTAAAGGGTTATAATAGGGACAAGATCACTGAGACGGCCAAGTTAATTAAGCAAGCGGCAGGTTCAAACCATTCCAAACCTATTAATGGTATCGCGGAACGTAAAGCAATGGAGAAGGAGCTTAACCGCGCAAAAGAGCATTTTTTCTACAACAACCCCAACGAAGAGGTTTCTTTTGATGATAACGAAATCAATGGCGATAATGTCGTTTTATCCGAAACATCTATTAACAAACAGGAAGCTTCTGAGGAAAAAGCGATAGGAAATGCTCGCCTCATGGCTTTACTTTCCGAACAAGCAATGAAATCCAGTTAAGGATGGTGGTAAGTGAAATGGAAGCAATAGAAAAGAATTTATTCTTTTTAAAGGGTGCAGATGTCGAAGCCTTATATAGGAGGGCAGAGATAGAGAAATACCGTAACAACCTACTAATTGAAGCATTGCAACCTATTCACAATATGCAAACGGTCATCAAAAAGTTAACCAAAACAGTGCGTTTTCATGAACGAGATCGTTTGAAAAATGAAACACTTCGCATCCATTGTATCTATGATTTAGCACGACTTGTCCAACCGCTGGAAAATCACCTTAGGATTGAACAAAGCCTTTCGATTCTCATTCGTGATGGGTATGTGGATCGTAACCCTCTCACGGTAAATGGGGTTCGTTTACGCAATGAAGGAGCGGAAAATGTTGCGAAGGCTATGCAAGTGTATAAGGTTACTAAGAAGTTAAACTCGCAGAATGTTTCCTTCGATAAAATGTCGTACAAAACCTCAGGAGGTGGACTATCGCTAATTGGGGTTTCCGGAATGGGAAAGACAACGGCAATCAACAACATTTTAATGACGATGTACCCTGCTCAGGTTATCAGGCACGGGCAATATAAGGGTCTCAATATAAACTCAACGCAGATTGTCTGGATGAAACTGGAATGTCCTTCGAAGGGTTCAATCAGAAGTCTTTGTCTACACTTCTTTCAGATCTTGAAGGAGTTGGTAGGAGAAGAGCACTACGATACTTTCGTCAAGAATAGAGCAACCATCGACCAGATGATCCCTCAAATGGCTCAGATGTGTGCAACTTATATGGTAGGTGTCTTAATCATTGATGAAATCCAGCATCTTTGCGGAAACACAGATGAAGAAGAAGACATGCTGAATTTCTTTGTGACGTTAAAAAACATGCTGGGTATCCCGATAATCCTTATCGGGACAAATAAGGCATGGGACATGCTATCGAAGGAATTTCGGCAACTGCGAAGAGCATGTGAGCATTTCGGGGTTATTTTTTGGGAGCGTATGGATTTTAGAGCTTTAGATGCGCCGGATGATTCCGAAGTCGGGATAGATTGGAAGTTGTTTTTGGGCACACTCTGGAAGTATCAGTGGACTCGTAATCCGGTTGAATTAAGCTCTGCACTTAACGAAGCGATGTACGAATATTCCCAAGGGGTTACAGACATTGCGATTAAATTATTTATGATTGCACAATGGAGATCAATTAATTCCGGAGTGGAGATAATAACACCGCAAATTATTCGAGACGTTGCCGAAAACGAGCTTAGGGCTCTTAAGCCCGTGCTGCAAGCAGTTAAACTTAACGACTATGTAACGTTGGAGTCGTTAAAGGATATTTATGTAAAGGACTTCAATATCGATAAGTTTTTCAATAAAGCACTTGCAGAAATGGCCAAGAGAAATCTAACTTTTGCTAATAAACCCGAAAATGAAGGGACAAAAAAAGACGTAATAGACTTATCGTACGAAGCCGTTAAATGGTTAATGGAAGCACAAGTTCCTATGAACCATGCTGAAACCATTGTACGGGCTCTAATCGAACAGCATAAAAATATCTTGCTGCCAGAGTTAAAAAGCATGGCGCTTCAAACTTATGCTAAATTAAAGTTACAAGTAGATAAGAAACTAAGGGCTGGTGCTAAGAAAACAAAGAAAGAAAACGAATCCCAGAAAATTGACCTTTCGGGTGATATTGTCCCAGTAGGGGGAGTTTAGAATGCCAATGCCCTTTTTCCCTGCTCTGTATCTGGGCGAACTGATTGCACGTTCGCTCGGTTTTACTCCCTGGGTAATGAATTCGTAACTTCCAAACAACGATGAAACGATTGTTTCATAAACAGGATCTGCCGTGCATTTAACAGTTCATGAGTCAGAAATTATAATCGACTCCAATCATACGGTCTCAGACTTATTAAAATTTTACTATATCCGTATTACGTATCATTTCTTTAATCGTGAGGAAGTGATGAATTTCAGTGAATACTCCCGGAGAAACCGGTCAAAAAGGGCTCTAAAGTGCTATCCTGCTTGTTTTAAAGCAGATAATGCAATAGGCTAGCACACTAGCGCCTCGTACACTAAGCCCCCGGTTGATCATTGAATCCCAAGTATAATTTATTTGAGTTCGGAAATTACTAGCTCTATAGATTCATAAAAAAACGAGAGAACTGTTTTTTTTAGAAACGATACCACTTTCTTTCCTTTTTTTCTACACTTTGTCCGATCGAACGGCTTTTAGCACGTTCTCCTGGTTCCACCATCAGTCTGCAATTGAAGCTTATGAAACGTTTGTATTCTCTAGCAATTTCGCCAAGACAAGGTGGTGAGAAATCAGTAACACAGTTCGACTGATAAATATATCACGAAATTGTTCATTTACTTTCACTTCCATTGGTCTTTTTATGGACCTGATAAAGGCAAATCTGTGAACAAAATTAGTAGGGAGGCAATTAGAAGGTGAATTTGATTTTCACCTAATCAAATATGAAAATATTTTTAAATAAAATGCATTTTTTAAAAATGAAGAGGATATAAGAAAGAATAGTAGGGAGGTAGATGTCCAATGCTTAATTTTTTTCCGTGCCCTTATCCCGATGAGGATTTTGGAAGTATTATCCACCGATATTTTAAGTTATCCGGAAGGCCTCATATGAAAGACATTATGAATAAATTATTTCAAGTAAAAACAGTAAGAAATAGATTTATTCTTCCCAAAAATCTATTGATATTATTAAATAATATATTGGGCGAACACTCATATTCTTTAGAAAGAATAGTCAAAGAACATTCTTATTTACCATTAATGAAACCATTTTACTTAGCTGCTGAATATCACAACATTATTGAAGATATTGGTATGACAAAAGGAAGGATTGTAGTTGGTAGCGATCAACTCAGGCATATGATTTCTAATCAAGTTCGTTATTGTCCCCAGTGTCTTTTAGAAGATTATCAAAAATTTGGCGAATCTTACGTACATAGAATTCATCAATATAAATTTGTTCAGGTTTGCCCTAATCACCATACATATCTAATATCATCGTGTCCAGAGTGTCAACAACCTTTTTTATATCATAATAGAAGACTGTTAGGAACACCTTATTGTAGTAATAAACATTATCTACCGTCATTCACAAAACACACTTTATACACTGAAACCCTAGAGAAATTGATACATCAAGTGGCAGATGATACAAAATTTCTTATCTATAATGAAAAAGATATAAATATCGAATTGATTAGACAAAGATATAGAGGCCATTCCTTAAAAAAAGGGTACTTTTCGCCAAATGGATTAATGCAAAAAAATAAAAGTTTTATTCAAGATTTTTTTGACTTTTTCTCAGAAAAAAATCTAGAAGTTTTAGGGATAAAAATAAATCAGATACATAGAAAATTTGCTCAAGTCTACTTTAATCTTCAAAGTAATCATTATAATATCTTGATTCATATTTTACTCATGATTTATTTTTCAGGTTCAGTGAGTAATTTCCTAAATCAAACAATTACTGATACTGAACCTTTTATTCCTTTTGGCCAGGGGCCCTGGGAATGTCTCAATGAGTTATGTTCAAAATATAAACAAAACTCCATAGAAGCATGTCAAAGATATAGTTTCAGAGATGTAATTTATGGAAAATTCCAATGCGAAAAATGTGGATATACTTATACGAAGAAATGCAATAGAGCAACATTACAAAACTTAGATGGAATTTACGTAAGGGATAGAGGTTGGCTTTGGGATAAGAAAGAAGAAGAAATATATAAACTTTATGAGAAAGAGATCCAAAAAGCGCAAATATTAAACAAAAGGAATCGTATTCTAGACAAAAAAATACAAATACCCGAAAGAAATTCGTTTGCTTGGATTAACCTTTTATTTCAAGTTTATGCGAATGTAAAAAGTTATAAAGAAACTGCTAGAATCCTAAAAACTACAGAGATAACAGTGAAAAATATATTGATTAAACATCAGAAAAAAACTGCCTAGACTAAATGGGGGACGCCCTAGCCTCTCGGTCAGAATCTATGTATTGATTTTGAGAAAATGGTCCGTGGAATACGATGGCACTTTATTTATCCTATGTAGGCTTTGAAGAATGTAGAGAACCAAAGCCTGAATTATTTATTGAATATTTCCCAACTAACTACGAAAATTTCTGGGGGGATTCTCCTTCTCGCTATAACTAGTTTTTATATGTAAACATAAAAATACTCCCCACCAGCCTCAAGCTCATGAGAAAATGAAGGCATCCTAAATGAGGAGGTTGCCTCATGACAAAAAGAGATCAACGTCAAAACGAGTGGGCGAAACGCATTGAAGCTTATAAGGCCAGCGGACTCACGATGGTAGCATGGTGCAGTGCCAATAAAGTCAATTTGGAACAATTGAAATATTGGACACGGAAACTCAAAAAAATCGCCTCGTCAGACATCGTTTCTTCGGCACGCTTTATTCCGGTTACCGTCACGGAGCTCGACGCTCCTCTTGCCCCTTCTTCGCTTGTTATTCATGTCGGGCATGCCAGCATCATCCTCCAAAAAGGATTCGACCGGGAGTTGCTACGTGAAGCGGTGGAGCCTTAACCTCATCATGCTGACGTTTTCATACGCACACCCTGTCTATCTGGCTGTCGGCGCCACGGACTTGCGTAAATCAATCGATGGACTCGCTGCTCTTGTCCAAGAAGGTTATGGCCTGAATCCATTCTCTCCGAGCTTGATCGTGTTTTGCAATCGCGAGCGTAACAAACTCAAGCTCCTCTTTTGGGAGGTCAATGGTTTCTGGCTTTTTTACCGTCGTTTGGAACACGGCACGTTTCAGTGGCCGACCGGCAATGAACAAGTTGTGACGGTCACCTCTCGCGAGCTTCGCTGGCTGCTTGACGGGCTTTCCCTTAGCCAGCAGCAAGCCCACGCAAGAGTTATGGTGGAAACCGTGATTTAGATTCGCCATTTCGTCATATAAGCATGCAGGAACCAAGCCAAGAACAAACGAAATGAAACGGTATGGAAAACCGTGCGGAAATCTCACCTACAATCGAAGAACTGAAACAAAAGACGGCAAAGCAGGAACAGCAAATTACATATAAATCACCACACTTGCCTTAACATGCATAATATCAATGGAGCATTAGTGTAAATTGGTCGAGATGCCAATGTAAGCTAGATTTTTGATTGCAGGTAAATCATTAATATGGTAATATTTAGCTAACGGAAGCACCGTTAATCCAAGCTTGATTGGATTAATGGTGCTTTTTTTTGATTTTCTTTAAAAAGGAGGTAACGTTAATGAATACGGAACATTTGGTAATGTGTGTACTGAACCAAACGAAAGTCGAGATATTGATGGGAAGTATAGTCGATTATTATGGAAAGATACTTGGGGTAACGGATGAAACGATTAAAGTTGAGGGCGGGTATTATCTTCGTGAACACTGCATCGTACGATTTAAAAAGAGAAAATAAAAGTACTGATCGCATCTTGTGCTGCCCATGCTTCCAAATTTAACGTTGTAAAAAACTCTTGAAGATTTGGAACGCACGTTCCATAAACGTATTATGAAACGCAATAACTTATAACAAAGGAGAAAGTTGTAGTGGGACGATTTGGGCTCGAGCTCGGTGGTGAAGAGCGAACGCAGAGGGAAATCGCGAAGGAGCCGGGGATCAGCAGATCGTATCGCGGATTTAGTGAGAAGCGGGCATTGATGAAGCTGTATCATGAGTTTTATAAAGTGAAGCGGCAAAGAGGGGCACCCCCTCTTTTTCTTTTTCATCGTCGGTGGACAAGCAACTTCTGTGAGGTGTTTGTTTTACCAATAACGCCGCCAGGGGATAACACTGCCACTGCAACTGCAATCATATAGTCAACGTTTAAATTCTATTAACTTGTAAATAATAGTACTAGTTTCATAATCTAATTGTTTTTTATTGAAAGGTTGCGAACAATTTTGACTATACACGGAATCGAGGGGTTTATTCAGTCTGGATTGTACTGGGAATTGAAACAACAGGAAGGAAGAGCAAAAATTATAAAAGACATGATTCGTGAAGAGCAATCGGCACTAAATAGAAAACGGATGGTTTGGACAAGCATAGGGGTGGTTGGACAATTTCAATATTCCAATTCGTACGAGTATAATCGGTTAGAATTGAACGAACACCTTTACGATCTTGGCCTTCTGCCAGAAATAGCTACAACAATTGATGGGGATTTATTATCTAATGCACAAGCAACGGAACTTAAGCGATTCTGCATTCCTGGGAAAAGGTATGTGCGATATAGTCCGAATCATTTGGGAAGGGTTGATTGTTCTTTGTCTAATGACGTTTATAATTCTTATTTTAGCTTGCCATTAAAAAAAAGGTGAGTGTTTGGAGAGAGTCGCATGAAAGAAAAGAGGCTTTAAGATTAGCTTGGGACAACGAACGTGTACAAGCAATAGGTGCAGAAGGCTTTCAGCATTCAAGGAATATCTATCTGGAGACAGGGACACTTTCTTTACGAACTACACCGGAGAGCTATCGAGCATCAGATGTCCTGAGATTATTTGGCCCTGATACATTAATTCAGTGCGCAAAAATAGATCAAGAAAAACTAGATGAGTACGCGGCAAGGGGATATTTGAGAAAATCAGAGCTCAAGTCATTTAGAAAATTAATAAGTGTCCAAGAAAGATACCTTCTGATGACCGTGCAGAGTGAGGAAGAGAAACGAAAATACTGGGATTCAAAACTAAGCAGACTCTCCACGTTGAGTCAGTTGTCAAACCTGTTCAAGAGGAGCTATTAAGTATTTATTCACAAGATATTAAATGAGGAAAAATGGTCTTTACATGATCCGATTGGAACGGTTAAAAAAGTGAATGAAATTACGCTGATCGATAGCCTTCGTTCTGAAAGTTTGAGCTAACGGGAGACGATAGCTTAATAAGACAACACCCTGGCAGCCGGCTAGTTGAACGGCTACCTTTCTCAACTAACGGCTAGTTTACAATATAAAAAACGTCTTGTAGCAGATCGCAGCGACGGTCTGCTTTCTTGCATAGATAGATGGGTGAGAGCGAACGAACCGACATTTCTGAGAATTTTGAGCATAATGGATATGGTTTCCTCTGTTATACTTAATTTCAAACGAATTCTTGGCAGGTGAGAACCTTGAGTTACGCTGATTCAGTCCAGAGGGTGATTGACCTCATCGAGGAGCGTCTGGAGGAGGAGTTTGAGCTTTCTTCACTCGCAGAGGTTGCATATATTTCGGTTGCGCAGTTGTACCGGGTTTTTTATGCGCTTACTGGGCATCCCATAAAAGATTATATCCGTAAACGGAGAATAAGTGTTTCCGCCAATCACCTTCGTAATTCAAAACTCGCCGTCGAAGAGATCGCTTGGATGAGCGGTTTTGAAACCTATCATGCTTTTGCCAAAGTGTTCAAGAAAATCGTAGGACTGACACCTGCTGCCTATCGACAAGCAAATATTTTCTTCAGCTTTGAACCGATTCAGCTTCAGGAGCAGGTCGCTTATATGGAAGACAGGGATCAGATGGAGCGTTTCCCGGACGTCAAAGTGGTCCGGTTTATGCCGGGGAGGATGCACACCTATCTTTATTTGTCCGATCAGGTAGAGGGAATGGAAAATGAGGGCTTCCGTATTGTAAGCGAAAAGCTTGCTGCTCTGGCGGCGAAGATGAACGTGAAGTCAAGGGTCCGGATATTCGGTCATAATGTGGAAGTTCCCGATGAAGGTGGCGAGCCTCGATACGGTTACAAAGTGCTGATTGAGCTTCAAGAGGGGAAGCTTATCGACAACAGTCCGGATTTTACTGAGGAGATGTTCAACGGGGGGCTCTACGCCGTACGGAAGATTTCCGCTTCGCCTCCCAGGACCGTTCAAGAAGGATGGAACCGGCTGCTGTCTGAATGGCTCCCGAGAAGTACATTCGAAATCGGAAACCATCAATATGTGGAAGAATTCATAGCGTATAACGGCAAAGTAACCAGAATGAACCTTTATCTTCCCGTTCAGCGGAAGCTCGATTATAAACCGATTGAAATCGTGGAGTTGGCTGAAGTGCATGCCTGCTATTTCCGGGGACACGGACCCGCGGCACAGGCGGATGCCGAGCGAAGATTGATCGATTGGTACGAAAAGCGCGCAGAAGTGACTGGACTTACAAATACCGGAAACTACTATATGTCGTATGCATACGGCCATTCTGCGGATTCAGACGACTATTGGTGGGAGAATGGGATTCTGACCGGTGTCCGAGAGTTAAAAGGACTAACCGGCCTAAAGGAGAAACGGATCGGTTTCAGCACATACGCCTGCTGTATAAGCCGGACCTACGGAATGCTGGGTGGCGTACTTGAAAATATGCATCGTTGGATCGCTGCAAGCGGGAGCTACTTGCTAGATGAAAAGCGGCAATGGTTTGCGGAATATTACACACCGGATGGACGTGATGTGGAGCATGAGACCATCGTTAAAGTATATATCCCTATCCAATCCAACTCGTAGAGGAGAGTGACACAGTTGAAAAAGTTAGCAAAGAATGGTCATGAAGAAAACTATCAGCCACAACGGGTAACACAGGCCTTCAAGGTGCTTAAGGGCCAGACCGGCAACAGCGAGGGCCTGCAGCAAAATAAGCCCATTCTGCACTCAAACGGACTGGAGTACGCGATCGATCTGGTAACCCTAGTACAGTTGCCCGCCAGGAAACTTGCCCAAACGGTCAATTTCTATGTTAACGTGCTAGGATTGGAGCTGGAATACCCGGAGAGACCGATTGAACGAAACACGTTTTTACGCACGGTACCGAGAATCGGACCGGGTCTGCACATCCTAGAAACCCCGGCCATGGAATTCCGCCATCTGCATGGGACGGTAAACGGGAGTCTGCAAGAGTACTTGGCCTTATACGTCAAAGATCTGGCGCTGTTGAAAGAGAGACTGTCCCAAGCTGGTGCCGGGATTCTGGTGGAACCGACCAACGGTTATATGTCCTTCTTCGACCCGGAAGGCCATCTGATCGGGGCTTACGAGAGGAACGAAGCCGAAATTAACGATTCGTTTGAAACAAACATTACCGGTTTCCGGAACGTTCAGATGTACGTATCGGATCCTGCAAGTACGGTCGTTTTCTTCGAAAATGCGCTTGGCTTACAGCGTTTCACGGCTGAAGACGGCGCGATCATAATGGGGGTGAACAGCAGTGAAAAGAATCAGCCCACCATCCGGCTGGTGAAACAGGAGGATCCGGCGAACCCGCAGCCCATGCACTGGATTCTTGATGGCCGTCCGAAGCATGCGTTAGAGTTGCATTCGAAGAACATTGGAGCACTGACACTACGGGTGCTGGAGAATGGCGGGACCGTGAAAGAGGAGCTCGAATTCGGTGGTTGTGGCGGTTATTTGAAGCTTTACACGCCCGATGGGCATTACCTGTGGGTGAATCAGGATGTCAGGTACAGCGCTCAAGTGATGCTTGACGGCTACAAGCCGGAACGTGTACCGGCGCCGTTAATAACGATGAATCGTAAAACCAAAAGTGGGGTGCAGAGATGGTGATGGAGGATATGCAGCCTTATGTAGTCGAACATGGAGAATTGAAATTGATTGGCATACCGTGCATTAGTTTGCAAGATATGAGCGGGAAATATCGCCATGCCAAAGAAGGGCTGCTGTCTTCTGCGAAGCATTTGCCGTCCGTGAAGAATCCCTTCGTTCAATACGGAATCTGGCCGGAGGCGGAAACGCAGGGGAGCGCCGACCTGCATGCCTATATTCTTTGTGTGGAGGTTGAATCATTCGAAGGCATCCCGGAGTGGTATTTCCGGACCACGTTGCCTCCCCAGAAGTGTGTTGTAGTTGCCAATAAAGAAGGGGATTTTGACGCAGCAAGTCGCGCCGTAGATCAATATATCAGCGAAAGTGGTATGGAAGTTAGCTCAGAGGGCCGTAAGTACCTCATCTGTGAACGGTACAATGATAAGGGAGAAGGGTTTGCCCGTTACTCGCCCCCGATCAAATAAAGGGGGTTCTTCCGTCAGATGTGCCTGTGGTTGTATCTTTGACGTGTGTGCTTGTGTGCGGGTCCGAAACTGGCTGACAAGAACATGACAAGAACTTCACGATATTCCCAACAGCTCGTCGCTGAACTAACGAGGAACGTTAAGCTCCTCTTCGTTCATTAAAGTAACGGGCATTTATGTGAAACGATCTACAACAATGACGGACCCGCCAAATAAACAAATCCGTAATGAAACGAACTACAGCGGGGAGCGATGGAGTGGTAGCTTACGGCAGCTTCTTGATACGATCCATCCCTTACGAATCCGTCTTGCACCGGGGTTGCAGCCAAAAAAAATCGAAGTGATCTATGGCTTCGAACCGATTTCGACGAATCAAATGCTGGAGATGTATCAAGAGGCGGAAGAAACCGGAGCCACGATCGTCACACGCGATCTGCGGAAAAGCAGCGATCTGGTTGGGGGCAGCTTGTACTATCTGGTTAAGGGTCGTTTAGTTGAATGCCGGATTCTGGTTAGTCAGCTTGCCTCCAGCACGAGCCGCATTCATGTTCCGAGCATCGACGAGCATGAGGAGGAAATGCTCCTGGTTCATCAATGTCCGGCGGCTTATCTATATGATCGTCATCGGCACCAATTGATATGGGCTGAGGAAAAGGATGGCTTCTGCTTCCAATATGACCTAAGGGAACATCAACAGCTGACGAAAGAGGAGATTGTCCGGTTTGCCCAGTCGCTGGCTTTTTAATAGCAAGAGGCCATCGATTAAGAACGGCAACCTTAGATTTTTAAAAAGTGTCGGAAAAAGGGAGAGCAACTAATCAGCTTTAATACGTTAACGGATACGATAGCTCAATCATGACACGACGGCAGCCGGCCACACGATCGGCTGCCGATTTTCATTTGAAGTAACGGGCAGATTTGCTCAACAATTCTGTTTATTTAGTGATTTATCAATAGTATTTTGCAACAATATCCCGAATTTTTACGTTTGTTTGTTTGGGGTGGTAAATATGAGACTAACTTTATTAGTTTTCGCTTTGATGGGTTTAGTTGCATGTAATCAGTCTTCACATTCTGAAGAACAATTTACTGTAAATAACGTAATCCCCAAGGATCAAGTAGATAAACCGACCGTACCCACTCCAGAAAAAATCCCGTTTACTGCAACAATTTCTGTCCCAAGTCAAATAAAATCAAACGAAGAGTTCGTTGTTGAGGCAACACTTAAGAATTTATCTGATAAAGATTTAACCATTCTACATGCATCACGTGTTTTTTATTTCAAAATTACTGACAAGTATGGCAAGGGTGTCAATACATTCGTTATGGATGACGTAGGAATATTTCGACCTTTTCGAGGACAAGGGAGGATAACCGAGCAGTATGTATATAAACTTGAAACTCCTGGTTATTACGAAGTGTCAGCAATTGCTAGATTCTCAGTTGGTGAAGGGGATAATAAAAAAGATTTTGAACTTGAAACAAGCAAGGCAAGTTTTAAGGTTTTGCCGCTGAACTAAAGGGTTACGCTAGTTGAATCAATAAGTCTAAAACCTTCTATTAGAAGCAAACTAGAACTAATTGCTCTAATAGGAGGTTTTATTATGATTTTAAGCGAACTTTGGCGTCATTATGAGGCGGACAAGCGAATCCAAGGGTTTAGTCCAAATACATTGAAAGCTTATGCTTTGCAGCTCAAGATGCTGGTTACGGATCTCGGGGATATAGATATATCTGAGATAACATTGAATCTGCTGAAGGAATACCTAGCTAAGCAGTCCAATCGCTTAAAACCAAGCAGCTTAGGTCACCGCATCCGTTTTGTGCGATCACTATTCCGTTTTGCATATGAAGAAACCTATTTGCCTAACAATCCTTCGCTCAAATTGCGTGAGCCCAAAATGGATAAGCGGATTCCTAAGTTTTTGATGGAGGAAGATGTAATCCATCTAAAAATCTCATGTCAGACTCTAAGGGAAAGAGCGTTGCTTGAGTTTCTATACAGCACAGGCTGTCGTATTGGAGAGGTTGAGAAGTTAAACATTGAGGATTTGAACTGGGAGAACTGCTCTGCCATTGTAAACGGGAAGGGTTCTAAGCAGAGAGAAGTTTACTTCACCACGGAGTGTAAAGTATGGTTGAAGAAGTATTTAGCCAGTCGCGGCCTTGGATAAAATCTAAAGGTGCTCCGTTATCATGCAGCTGGCATGCATAGGTATGACGGAATCGATGGGGGTACACATTTGCCTCGACCGCTCCGCGTTCTGCCAGTCGCTTTAATGCCCACCTGAGCGTTGGGATGGCCATTCGCTTAACTGGATTTGAATCCGTTACAAATAAGGCTTTTGCTGGGTCATGAAAAAGCCTCGACCACGCAAATCTATGCTCAGCTCCGCGGTGAGCGAAGGAGAGAATTGTATCGTCGATTTTTTTAGTGGTTTTAACGGCGGAATCTCCTTTAGCGATCCGCCGCTATTCAACTAAATGGCAGGATAGTTCAATCATTTTGACGAACACCTAGGCATTAGGGAAATTACGAAGTTTACAAGCGCGAATTAGACGACCTGCTCTCGTTTGAAAAGTCTAAAGAATAAAAGACAAACGCACACAAAGACAAGGAGTGAAGTTATGAAATTTCTGCTCACATCTGGAGGCATCAATAACAAAAGCATACACGACGCGCTTGTTGACATTCTGGGCAAGCCGATCGCCGACTCCAACGCTCTGTGCATCCCCACCGCGATGTACGGACACCCCTGGGTCGGCCCCGGCGTCAAAGCCTGGCAGTTCATCAGCGGGAATTCCGAGGATTCCATGGTCGACCTGGGCTGGAAGTCCGTCGGCGTGCTGGAGCTCACAGCGCTGCCAAGCATCGACGAAGACCGCTGGGTGCCGCTGGTCCGGGAGACGGACGTCCTGCTTGTGGCGGGCGGCGACGCCCTTTACCTGTGCCACTGGATGCGGCAATCGGGGCTGGCAGACCTCTTGCCGTCGCTGCACGCAGTCTATGTGGGACTGAGCGCCGGGAGTATGGTGATGGCACCTAACATCGGAGAATTCTTCGTTGGCTGGACTCCACCTAACGGTGGCGATGAAACGCTGGGACTGGTTGATTTTGCAATGTTTCCGCATCTGGATCACGAAATGCTGCCGCATAACACAATGGCTGCTGCAGAGAGATGGGCCGCCGGGATGCAGGGGCCGGCGTATGCGATTGATGATCAGACCGCCATCAAAGTGATCGACGGGGCAGTCGAAGTTGTTTCCGAAGGGCATTGGAAACTTTTTTCGCCCTGATATTACTCCGCTGTTAACATATAAGATAACTTGCTTGATTGGTGGAACCTTAATGAGTCTGGAAGAAGGCAATTTAGAAGAGTTTGTGATTAATTGGTTACCGGACTAGAAAAAAAGATGAGTACAAACCAGCACTTTTTTGGAACCGAGATGATTCCGCTGTTTTAGGGGTTATCGTTCTGCCTGAACGATTTGGAGAACGAACTTGAGATTGATTAATTGTTGAGCTAACGGAGAACGCTAGCTCAATCATGACACGACGGCAGCTGGCCAAACGACCGGCTGCCGTTTCCACGATAACTGTCAGGATAGTTGAAATAGCGTCTGAAATCTGCCACCCAAATTAATCCAATAATGTGAGACAATATATTTTGTAGAACTATAATAGGAATAGACTGAGGTGATTTTTTGTTAACCTTTATTTCGGAAATACCGACTGACAAAAAAATCAGCGGAGTTCACTGTGTTCCAATTTTAGACAACGGCAATATTTTAATGGGCTGGGATAAAGGCGAGAAAGTTTTAAATTGGAGGTAGACTGAATAATAACGAGTCCTTGGATGAAGCTCTGAACAGAGAGGCTTTGGAAGAGGCAGGCATAGAATTAAGCAATGATAAAATCCCATTTGCTTGTTGGTATTGCAAGGATTAAAAGAATTGTTGAATTGCCAAAAGGATATGAAACAACAGGATACGTAATCACTAATATTGAAACCGCATTAGAAATGATACAGAAATTAGAAGGACGCAAGGAGCGAATCGCAGTAATAAAGAGAGCAGGAATTTTATCAGGTTGGTACGGGGAATAAGCAAATTTATTGAAGGACCGGATACGATAGCTGAAAGCAGCATGGTAATTTTCTAACTAAAGGAGACACACAAATGCTCGAGCCTGACAAGAAGAAATACTTCCTTTCACCCAATCAGATTGTAAAGTTGATCGATTCCCAAGAGGGCTGCATTGCAACGGACCGAATAACGGTTGATGGCTGTAAGGTCGGTTTCATGTATAGAGAAGAGCCATATCAAAATGGGCGGCCCGATAGTGGATGGCGATTTATGGCTGGGGATGAAGATCAGGAATACATGGATAACCCTAATAATCATACCGTTTACCAGGTAAATACGATATGTAACTACGATCCCGAAATAATCCCATTCTTGGATTCATCCCCAGGTACTGCCTACATTCGAGGGACAGATGGGAAGTTTGAACTTGATGAGGAGTGGGAGAATCCAGAAGACTGAAGAAATTGTTATGATTCGTAGAGCGTTGAACTCCCTCGGTACGATTTAGTTTTCTCACGAATGCTCGCTAAGGGAGACGAAGCTCAATAAACAACCAGGAAGAAGCTGCCAGCTCGATCGGCGGCTTCGTTACGTTAACAGGCATATGGCGGATTCCTTGGGAATCGAGGCTATCTCCGGAGCTGTCTTGATCACACAATCACTATCATTAATCACAAATTCCAATAACTTACATGAAATCGAAAAATGAGTTGTGATACGAGCATATCATCTTAATGAGGGGTGGGGCATGAATAACTCGTTTTCGAAATCTGCAGAAATTCGCCGCAAAGAAAAAACTATTTGAACACGAATGTTCTCTAGGATGAACTACCAGGTGAGTCGCGGAATGAGGGAACTAATTACTGTTGTTTATGCGGAAGCCACTCTCTTTAATGATAAGGATACGGCTAATTCTTTTGAGGTTCAATTCTATCCCAACGGCAAGTAACAACATCAATTTGTGTATTTTGATTAGATTATGAAATAATACCAGTGCAAATTTGGCGACTCAAAGAGTCGCTTCTTTTTTTGTACGTATTTCCTCGCAATTTACTACTGCTGTCGGACGACAAGAACCTGAGTCTTTTGACGAAGTAAAGTGGGGGCACTCAGCTAAAGGGCAGGATACTTTGGAAATAGACGGTAATGTTTGATGGGTGAAGAATTACATATTTGAATCAGTATGCTCATGGAGGCACGAATGGATAGTAAAGTTGCGTTAATGATAATTGATGTACAGGTGGGTATGTTCAACGAGAACAATCCTGTATATAACAGCGATGGGTTATTGCGAAACATAAAATTACTTATTGAGCGAGCTCGCTCTTCTAAAACTCCAATCATCTATATACAACATAGCGCAAGACCTGGGGGAGCATTGGAAATTGCTTTGTTCTGTGATGGGAAAACTTTGGCATGTAATGTAAAATAAGGGGGATTGAGCTTTTTTACGGATTGATTGGTAAACGCCCGAATGACTGCGGTCGTTCGAAAGGTGCAATCAGCTGGAGGTAGGAACAAATTGGACAATGATAATATCGTCAGCAGCTTAGTCAAACAAGCGCGATCTGGCAGCCGCGAAGCGTTTGACGAGCTGGTGTTGCTTCACCGCCGGCGGGTCATGGGGATTGCACGCGCAATAGTTTCCGATTCGTCGACAGCGGAAGATATAGTTCAGGAGACGTTTCTGCAAACGTTCATGCATTTGCGCAGTCTGAATGATCCGGAGAAATTTGTTCCGTGGCTTGACCGCATCGTTAGAAACCAGTCATTCATGCGGCTTCGGAAAGAAAAAAATCGAAGGCGGTTTGTCGCATTGCATGGGAAGCCGAACGGAACTCATGAAGACGAAGGCGATTGGATCGCGCACGATAGCGACTATACTCGCGGGCTTACCTACGACTTGGACCCTGCTGAGCTGCATGAAAGGCAGGAATTGTTGCGGCAAACCGCATCGTTGCTGTCCGTCTTGACAAACCGGGAGCGTATCGTATTTACGGAGCATATTTTCGGCCATAAATCGGCGGCGGAAATTTCGGAAAATATGAGGATCAAACCAAGCAATGTCTATAACCTGCTCTCCCGCGCCAAAACAAAGTTGAAGCAGGAGACATTACAGCAGGAGCTTGAGCCGTATTTGAGTGAGCGGCGCGCTGCGGGCAAACCCGTGAGCATACTGCTGCCGGGGCAGCCGCTGCGCTGGGATCGGGGTTGTTATCATTCCTTCCTTTCCATTACATGCGAAATGCTGCATCTCATCCCGAATGGCCGTACCTATAGCTTAACCGATATATCCGGATTGACAGGCCATGCATTTCGTTTATGTATATCGCCGGATCTTGGTCCGAGCGGGTTTACCGGCTTTGATTGGCCGTCTATGGTCAAATCGTCATGGCGTAATTTGGGGTTCACTGTGAAAACGGAAGGACGGCCAGGCAGCGTTGTGCCTGACGTCGAGACGGCTGCGAATGCGATCCGGCTCGTTCAGCAATCGCTCGAGCACGGCTATCCTTCGATGGGGTGGAATTTAAGCGCTGCGGAATTCGGCATGATTTACGGATATGACGATGATGTCCGTCAATTGACGGTTGCCGATATTTCTGGGCCGAACCGGAGGCTGGCTTATGCCGAGCTGTGCACGCTGAACGGCTCGCCGGAGCTTTTTGCGGCAGTCGTTACCGGTCCTGATCCGGATATGAGAGCCCCAGACGGCAAGCTGCTGCTCGGCAAAGCGGTAGTGCAGTCGCTCTCGGCGGCGGTTGCACATATGCGGGGCGAAGAAAAAGAGACGCGTGGATATGTATCGGGGCTTCGCGCATACGACGCCTGGATCGAAGCGTTTCGTACCGGCGCGTTTATAAACAAGCTCGATCATGCGATGAATGTGCTGCTCGTACTGGAAGCGCGGCACCATGCCGCGCGGTTCCTTGACAAACTTCAGGCGGATTTCATCAGTAAGTTTGGCAAATCAGGAGCCTCGGAATGGCTGCAGCCGCTGCAGGCGGCGCAGGCGTATTACGAAAGATCGGAACATTGCTGGCATGCGCTTGCACGACGGTTTTCATATCCGGACTGCGGGAACCCATTCGACCCCGGCGAAGCCGCCGCCGCCATCAGGCTGCTTGAACAAGCTAAAGATGCGGAGATGCATGCAGCAGCGGCATTGGAAGGGTGGGTGCAGCGGTTTTCAGAGGGAATCATCGGTTTGGAATATGAACGTGCCCCAAAATTTTTTACTTAAACGATCCTTTTCTTTGATAGAAACGGGCGCCCCATGCATCTGGACAGATGAAGGACATATTATCGAGTGGAGGAATGGGATCGATGAATGCAGCGGAGCTTGTGTTGGAATCGTTTTTTTTGAACGTAAAGGAAATGGTGCGTACGGTTAAATTTTACCGCAAGCTGTTCGGCATGCCGTACCGCGCCGGGGTTAGGATCAAAGTGTACGGCTTGAAAATGGAAGGGGGCACCTGGGTAAATTTTGACCAGCATCGCGATTTCATGCCGAACCTGAATCCCCAGTATATGCTCGCAGCCGCCGACGTGCAGGAGGCTTACCGCTTTCTGCAGGAAATAGGGGCGGATATTGCCGGGCCGATCGTGAGAATTGCAGGGTATGACGCCTTTCCTTTCCGGGACCCGGACGGCAACGTACTGATGATCGGACAAGCGGCCGCCGGAGGGGAAAGCAGCGGGAAGACGCCGGGCCATGCCGTGGAAAACCGGGTAACCGCCGCCTTTATCCCGACCGAGCATATTGCCGCTTCCGTAGCGTTTTACCGGGAGCTGTTCGGACTGCCGCCGCAGGACGCCATAACGGAGGATACGTATGTGTTGGATATGCAGAAGGGGGCGAAGCTTATTTTCGTGAAACAGGAGCGGGTTGAAGCGCCGGAGAAATACAACCGGGTTCTATTTCGAAGCCAAAACATAGCGGCCGCCCATACGTTCGCGGTGGAGCGGGGTATACGTCTTCATCCAGTGAAGGCGTATCGGCCGGGTAACGGGATGCTGTATATGTACGATCCGGACGGGCATGTGATCGTTCTTATGGGCGATCCCGGCGTTCGCGTCGAAGGTGGCGGAGCAACAGGAAACGAGCCTTTTTCGCTCCCGATTTCCGGTGGCGATGAGCTGCTGTCGGGAGCGGCGTCCATCGGCCGAACGGAAGCGGGCGTGATGGAGCTGACCGGCCCGATGGACCGGGGAGCGGCTCGTACGCGCAAGCTGTACAGAACGCCGCTGGAAATATCGGCCGAGGTCCGAACGGATACGGAATCCCCGTATATTCAGCTGTACTACGGGCAGCACGGCAAAGTGATCCTGAATTGGGATCACTGGGAACTATCGCCTTCGGAGCTTGTGTACCAGCATCCGTCGATCAACGAGGAATTCGGTTACCCCGGCATCGGACGGGTAGACCGGGGCGTATGGTCGGAGATTACATGGCGGATCGAGGAAACGTATGCCGAAATTCGCGTAAACGGCGAGCTCCGACTTCGCCAGCCCGGGCACTTTGCCGATCTGATCGGAACGGCCGGCATAAGTGCCGGCAAAGGTTCTGCGATCGCGGTTCGCAGCTTTGCCCTGCGAGAGCTACCGCCGTCGCGGGGGCCGCATCCCGAACTGCAAGTCCAAGGCGGCGATATCTTGGTGCCGGCACCCCAATGTTACCCGACGCTGACGAACGAAGGGCTCCGGCTCACGTGCACGACAGAACAAACGCAAGCATGGACACAGCGCATCTACACGGCACCGCTGCGTATTGAAGCGCAAGTCATGACCGACCCGCGTGAAGCGATCGTTTCTTTCGCTCAAGGCCGCGTCGTATTGAACGGCTTTGACCGCGACGGTACGATTGAAATACTCGATCCCGCAACGAAGCAGGAGAGCTGGAAGGAAGGAACGGGAACGCTTCCGCTGAATGAATGGGTTACGGTTACTTGGGAGCTGCATGCAACGGAAAGCAGGCTCCTTGTGAACGGCAGTTTGTGGTATTCTGGGCCAGGGAGCTACAGCGGCTTGTCCGGCAAAATCGGCGTAGGCCCGGGCAGAGGCTCCGTACTTTATGTGAAGTCGCTTTCGGTTACGCCGTTTGCATAGCGAGGTGCGGTCGCAGTTGTTTCGCAAATAACCGGTACTGAAACAGCTCTTGCGAGCTCTGAAATCATCGAAGACGGTGACGGCCGCCAAATCGTAGGACACAACAATATCTTGCATTAACTTTAATTCATTGAATGCTAGCTCGGGTATTATGAGCTTATTAAAGATGGAAGCACCATCTCTCGCCGAAAGGCTTGAGCTGGTGCTTCCTTTTTTTATTACCAATAACCGACAACTTTAAAAAGAAGCTGTTTAGCCATACCAATCTTTATGAATTTGATAACAGAAGATTGTTTGATTGGGTCGTAAATCGATTCACATCCGATTTGTGTTTAAATTATTTCTATCAATGGCTTGAAATTGCAAAAAAAGGATCCGAACAAATCCGTGTTCCTGATTGGAATCAAGTTACAAGGATAATAGAAAATAGTATCCCCATGATGATCTTTAAAACAAATCCAATGTATATGAGCCACAGGTTATCCAGATAGTCACAAAAAAAAATCAAGAAATATAGAGCTAGAAAAAAATAATTAACGACATAAAATGTCCTAACAAATCAAAACGAGTAAGGCAAGAATTGCGAAGTATGAATTCGTTCACGCCACTAAGTGTATCTATGAAAAATTTCGAAAAACCTCAAACAGAAAAACAAATATCTTTACGAAGTTACGTCGATCAATACGTATCCAGGCTCACAATTTAAGAACGTAAAATGCATTGAAACCCATCGCAACTAGCGATGGGTTTTCGTCTGTCGGGAATGGGATAAGGTTCTTGTCATCCGACATTTGCCGAGGTAAGTGACCACTCCTTCTATTTCATTTTCTATTACGTAAAACTCAAGTTAGACGAAATCATAGAAATAGGAACCCATGTTTGGTATAATGTATGTATGTATTGATCGAACTTTATGAGATTCCCCACGAAATAATAGCAGAATAGTTGATATATTTAATATTATCGTTTATTTACACCTGTGCAAGAATCTTATAGTATATAGATAAATGTAAGCGCATTCAAATTGGAATTGTTGGATTGCTGAGAAGATTCAATAGTGAGATAAATCGGGAATTATTATTGATGACGCTCAGTATATCGGATGCAACCAGATCAGCAATATCAGGAAGTGCGAAAGAAGAGAAACTTTGGAGAATCGCGTACGGCCTCTGCGGGTGATGACGTTCAATGATCGCCATATCGATGGTACAATGAAAAGCCCGACATGATCGGGACGCTGGAAGGTCTCCTCGTTGGCTGTCTGATCTTAAAGTGGATTGGCGTAGGGCGGGATGGTGGCAGTCAAGGGGAATTCATGGTGATTTTCTATAATGCGCCGGCACCGTGTGCCTCAAGCCGCTGCAGGAATCCCATTTCTGGCTGTCGGATACTCCAAAATGAGCCAGGCTCCAAAAGCTGTGGAAACGACTAGACTTCAATACGACAGCGGACAGTGAAGCCTATCGGCGGCTTACTGAGGAAGGAAAGATGAATGATACCGTCTTGGATGCAGAAGAACGATTAAACCGTGAGACGGGTACCTTCCACAACGACAGGGGAGGTGGAACCCCTACGATCGACTGGATTTTATTTCGAGACGATATGACGGTGAAGTGCAGTAAGAAGGTTACATATCACCGCAATGGGGAATACCCGAGCGACCATTACCCGGTGATGTTAGACGTCGTACTGGGACTATCGAATGTAAAACGCTAGGAGGTAAGTATGTTGAAAAAAAACCGTAAACCCGTCATGGCTTTGTTTGCTTTCATCTTTGCATTCAGTCTATTACTCGCCGCGTGCATGAACCATGCGAAAGCATCGGACGCTTCCGGTTCGCTCCGGATCATGACGTTTAATTTACGAACGGCCAACGCGACTGACGCTCAGCCTTGGGAGAAGCGGCGCCCCGTCATGAAGCAGCTAATTCAGACAGAAAAGCCGGACGTTATCGGAACCCAGGAGGGGATCTACAATCAGATCACCGATCTCGAAGCGGACTTGCCCGGCTACAGCTGGATTGGCGTTGGGCGCGAGGGCGGAAAACTGGGCGAGCATATGGCGATCTTTTACAATAAAGAACGTCTGAAGCCGATGGAGCAGGATCATTTCTGGCTGTCGGATTCTCCGAATGTGATCGGTACGGTCAGCTGGGGCAACAATATACCGCGGATGGTCACGTGGGTTCGTTTTCAGGAGATACATACGGGCAAGACGTTTTATATGGTCAACACACATCTTGATCATGCGTCGGAAGCTTCCCGCCAAAAGAGCGCGCAGCTGATTATCGACAGGCTGAAAGCATTCGATCCGGAGGTTCCCGTCATTCTGACCGCCGACTTTAACACGCCGGCCAGCGGTGCCGTATTCAAGATCTTTACTGAACAGGGCGCCATGCAGGATGCATTTGCGTCTGCTCACCAGCGTGTGAATGATTCGATTGGAACGTTCCATAATTATTCGGACCCGACCGGCGGAGGTAGCTCGCGACGCATCGACTGGATTCTGAATCGCGGCAAAATCAACGTCGTCCGCGGCGAAACGGTAACATTCAACACGTACGGGCAATATCCGAGCGACCACTACCCGGTGATGGTAGATCTGGTGCTGCAAAAGACAAGCAAATCGACCGCAGAGGAGACGGTTGCCAAGCAGCCCACATCGACCGCGCTGCTGATTACGGAAATCGTGCCGAATTCGAACGATAAGGGCAACTATAACTATGTGGAAATCTATAACAGCAGCAATAAAGCGATCGACCTGGAAGGATACAAAATATATTATTATTACGATCCCGAAGCGCCTTTCGATAAAGCGAAAGCGAACAAATGGACGATCACCGAAGATCAATCCGGCGCGGGAACGGTCATTCAGCCGAATGAAACAAAGGTGATCTGGATTAAAAAGCAGCCCTGCTGCTATAACTTCGGCATTGAGCAATTCCGCGCGAATTATGGTTTATCGGAAGCCGAGTTTGGGCCGCAGCAGCTGCTCGCCGTGTTCACGCCGGGCACCAATCAAGGGTTCAACGGAGTGGCAACCAATGGCCGCGCCATAAGCATCACGTCGCAGGATGGGTACCATCTGATCGGAGCCCAGTACAACAAAGGAATGCTGGACGTAAAAGCGAATGAATCCGTAACATATACTGATCCACTCCATTTGACAAGTATCATGCAAAAGCAGGCCGGGAATCAGAAGCCGACGCCCGGTATATCAAATACAGGACGACGGAACGGAACCGAAAATTAAAACGGGAAACCCTATGAAGCGAGTGCGTAGCTCGATGCTAACGCCGTTTCATAGGGTATTTTCTTTTGATGCAGAAGCAACTTCTGATGTTGCAATCGTATCGCGGCCAAGCTTCGGCTTTAAAAATCGTCGTGACAGAAATCGTATCCATGTAAGGATACATGGACTTTTACCATTCTTGGATTTACACACGTATCATAAATACTTTATTGGGTGCTACCACTACGGTATTTATTATCACTATATTTCCTTTTTTTCATTATTTGGTTAATCAAAAAACAAAAAAACAAAAACAAGATTTAACTAAAGGGATACGATAGTTGAGATAATCAAATGAAGCGGAGCTGCTGAGAAGATGGCCGGCTATGGGGAGAAATGGGTAGCGAGTCTGTGGATGAGAAGACAAGGTTATCGCTATAGTTAAAGGAAGAAATTCAGGTGCATCATTGAAGTCGATTCTATTTGGAGGGGAAACATTATGTGGAATCCGGATTCATACTTGCAGTATTTGTACGACAGTACAAAGCCCGCGGAAACGTTCAAGGGAAGTTCGAAGGCTGAGTGGTACAAATGGAAGGAAGGCTTCAAACACCGATTTGTTGAATTGTTGGGCGGCTTTCCGGAAAAAGCGGCCGACCTGTCTCCCGTCCTGATGGAATCGACGGATTGTGGCACTTATATAAGGCAAAGGATACAAATTCAGACATTTGAGCGGCTGCATATGCCACTGTATGTGCTTATCCCCAAGACTGGGAACGAACGTCGACGGGCTGTTATTGCATGCCATGGACACGGCTACGGGAGCAGGGATATCGTTGGGCTGAACCCTGACAGCTCGGTCAAAACAGGCGATATCGGGTATCAGAAAAATTTTGCCGTTGAACTCGTCAATCGCGGATTTCTCGTCTTCGCGCCGGAGCTGCTCGGATTCGGGGATCGTAAGCTGACGGAGAACGCGAAGGACGCCAACTCCTGCAATCGGGTTTCCAGCTTTTTGCTTGCAATGGGGAAAACGATGGCTGGTTATCGGGTATACGAAACGATACGATGCGTTGACTATTTACTGACAAGAAACGATATCGATGCGAGTCGCATCGGCTGCATGGGCATCTCTGGCGGAGGGTTGGTCTGCTCGTATACGGCAGCGATCGATGAGAGGATTTCGGCGGCGGTTGTCAGCGGATTCGCTAATACGTATCAAGCGAGTTTGTTAACCATTCACCATTGTATATATAACTTTGTGCCGGGACTTTCACTGGCGGCGGAGATGCCGGACGTGCTCAGCCTGATCGCTCCGCGGCCTCTGCTTATTGAAGCGGGTAAGCAAGACCACATTTTCCCCGAACACGGCACACGGAAGGCTTACGAAAGGCTCGCAGAGGTTTATGCTTTACTCGGGTACCGCGACCGGTTAGCGTTAGATTTGTTCGACGGCGAGCATGAAATATCCGGGCGAATAGCTTACGGTTGGTTGGATCGCCAGCTGTAATCGATGTGAAGGAGATGGCCGAGGAGCCGCTACGTGGCGGCTCATTAATACTTTTAATGTTTAACGATCCTAACTTGCAAATTAAAACCGTTCCAGAAAGAACAGCATTTCTTTTAGTTGATTGTGATGAATCATCGGCTGATTAACATGTTGTAGAGAACGAGATAAACTCGGCACTTAGCATCGCGAGGGAGTCGGGCATGAAAATTGTTTATTTTTTCAACGCTATTTATGGGGTTGGGGGACCAAATGATGTAACAACAAAGATTCATGGATTAGACTTTCTTGAGAATAGTTGGAAACCTTTGATTCCTACATTCAATCCGCTCATACAACCGCTCGATAATGAGGCAATTATTCCAAAATCGCATAAAGATGGATTCAATGGAACTGTGCTCGATTATTATCTAAAAACATGGAACATTGATACGTTAATCACTGTTGGTTTCCATTTGAAATCGTGTCTATTCCATACTTGCGTAGGCGCTCGACATCATAATTATCGGGTTGTCATGTTGAGAGATTGTACAAATTCAAGTGAATTTCCAGACACCGTTGATGATAAAAATCCTGAAGGTGGTTGGTTAAGGTTTGTGTTTTTAAGAATTTATGAAACCGATATTGGTTTTACCTCGACATCGTACGATTTGAAGAGGGCTTTGCTCAACTAACGGAGAACGATAGCGTGGAGCTGCTAAAAGGACAGCTCCTTCTTGATGTTCATTGAAGTAACGGGCAGGATAATGCGACAATTTCCAAGCCAAAATCGTCAAAACGATTAAGAAGGAGGGAGGATTTATGCGTTTTATTATTATGCTTTTTGCACTCTCGTTCTTATTAGTCGGTTGAGGGGATAAGCGACCAATGCCTAATCTCAATATAATGATGAAAACATTACTTATGCACTTGGTTCATACTTCAGGAAGTCTTTAATTAAAACTGTTCATTCGGACGCTGCCGCTCCGCCGTTCTTGGTCAAAGATAAAAAGCCAAAATCAGTTGCCCCCGAATCAATCTTATCAATAAAATTTAACAAGACACCTGAAAAAATGACCATTTCTGAATGGAAAGATGATAAAGAACTGAATCCAATTGAAATAAAGAATAATACGTTTCAGCTTCCCAAAGAAAAAGGTACTTATATTTACTCCATTCGTTCAAAATGGAGTAATCGTAGTGGCATATACGCTTTCGTAGTTAAGATTGAATAAAACATGATTTCAAGTCATTAAGCTCTACGATACGAGAGCTGAGATTACGTGGGCCTTACTAGAGGATTGGGAAAAAAATAAGGTTCTCTCAGTTCTTTCATTAAGTTAACGGGCAACGATAGTATGGAGCTGCCGCAAAGACAGCTCCTCTTCGATGTTCATTGAAGTAACGGGCAGGTTAGTTCATTATATTAACACAGGATTTTTAACACATTCACAAAGAGGGCAAGGATGTTTATTCGGAATATATTTAAGTTATGGGTTGAAAATCCCGATGAAAGTCTGATTCCTTGTCCTTCTAGTGCAATATTCACGAGTCAGAAAGCTGTTAGCGTGACAAGACCTTTAACTGGCTCGATATCGTTCCAAGGTGAAAAGCTTCGTGAATCAGTTTGAAGTTTAACAACTCTCCCGATGTGTTGAATTGGAACGGTCCTAGGGCAAACGGAGTTGAAAGCTTCTCGCCAAGCATTTCAGGTGTCACCTCGGATAGGCGGGAAAGCTGCGCCATTAACATCTCGACCAACTCTTCCTTCGATGGAGGAGCAAACGTCCAGTCTAGTGGCTTTGTTCCAGAGCTAAACAGCGTACAATACGAATCCGGTAAGGCCGACGGGGAGCCGAAGCCTAGGGTAGAATACATATCCATCCAATAAATCATATGGCCGACATTCCAACGGATTGTATTGTTGAAACCTGCCGGTTGAATGTCGAACAGTTCCTCAGGGATAGCCTGCACCTGCTGCAGCAACACATGACGTGCGGTTTTTGCAGTGTTGATAATCATTTCAGACATGTTGATTCCCTCCCTTTGCAGTGAGAAGCGCTTGATATGTTCCTAGTATAGGTCTCACGGAACCTTCCATCAATGCAGTAGGTGTTACCGGAACGTTAAGTATAAGTTAACGATTATTCATTGACAGAAAATGGAGAGGGAATGACAATAATCTTTGACATGCACTCAGTACTGCAATTGAAAGCAGGGTTAGCAATGGAGTTAAAACAACTACAGTATTTTATGGCGATTTGTGAAGAGCTTCACTTCACGAGGGCAGCCGAAAAAATGGGAGTCAGCCCACCCAACATTAGCCAGCAGATAAGGAGATTAGAAGAAGAACTAGGAGTACTGTTGTTCGATCGTGTGGGAAAATCAATTGTCCTTACGGAAGCGGGATCGATTCTTCATGAACATGGTGCTGCCGTGTTCGGGCATCTGCAGCAAGCGAGCGACGCCATTGCTGATTTGAAGCAGATGCAAGGCGGATCACTATCCATCGGCGTTTTACCCGGTGACGCGGATCTCTTGTTTAATGCCTTGCTACTGAACTTCCACCAGACCTACCCCACCATCTCGCTGTCCCTTCTAGAAACCATGAAAGTAACAGAACAAGTTCTGGACCGAAGCATCGATGTCGGCGTAACCATTGGACCTGTTACCGATGGACGTCTCACGTCAATTCCCCTGTTTCAAGAGGAGTTCTCACTGGCGGTGAGTATAAATGATCCCCTTGCCGCGGAGTGCTTCATCCCCTTGAACAGGCTGGATGCCTTGAAGATGGTCATGTTCCCACCCGACCATCAATACCGTAAGCTGATCGACCGCTTTTGTATGGACAGCGGGTTTACTCTGAAGCCACATATGGTGATGACAACGTTACCCTCTATTCTCCAGATGGTACAGAGCGGAGTTGGCACATGCGTACTGCCGCGAATGCTGCTGCATAACATTAGTAATCCAAATATCAAAGTCGTGCATCTGAGGAATCCTACGCCTTCTTTGGACATTTGTCTGATCTACCGCAGAGACAGATATGTCGGATACGCCATGCGCTTGTTCATCAAGACTTTGAAAGCCTACATCGAGAATGCGATTACAAGCATGTGGAGGTAAAACCAACAATCTTGGGTTATTTCAAGGCAGGACAACATTATGGAAGGTTTGAAACTCCACCTGAATGGAGTTGGAGCTCTGACAAAGTTAGCGAAGAAATATGGAAGGACTTAAAGTGGAATTGTTGAAGTAACGGGTTACGATAGTATGGAACTGCCGCTAGGGCTGCTCCTTTCTGATGTTATTGAAGTAACGGCCAGTAATCCTTCAGTAAGTTATGTTAAAATATAGATGTAATGAACAATTTGAGAAAATGAAGGGTGACCTCTAAGTAATGAGCAAAAAGTATAAGCTTGGGGATGTATTTAGGTTCTCTACTGAAAAAACTGAAATCATTGCTTATGGAAGAATCACTATGTTAAATAGACCATCAATTTTAATTGAAATTTTCAATACTGAGATAAATGGTAAAACAGATTTTAGTAAACTTAGACCGGTTATGACAGTTTGGGCAACAGATACCGGACTAAAGAAAGGGGTATGGGAGATTATCGATAATTTGCCCGTGAATCCCCATTACGAAGAGCCAAAATTTATTAGACATGATGCTTTTACGGGAAAATTGATGATTGTGGATGGCAACGAAGTTTACGAGGCCAATGATGACAACACTCATGGTGCTCAGCCCTTCGGAATATTCGGGGATGTTGCAGTAGAAAAGCGATTTTTACATGAATTGAATAAATAAAACCTAGTTTTCTGAACTAACGGGTTAGATAGTTCAGTGATCCAGGAGCAGTTTGCCGTCGCGGCAGCTGCTCCTTCTGTCGTTAAGCTAAATGGCAGATTAATGCAAGAAAGGGATTTAAAAAGAACGTACTGAATATTTTATAAGTATTGTTTCGAAGTATGTGTTTCACCAATTGTGATAAAAGGTGGTGATTTCAGTAATCAAACGAGTTAATCTACTGTTTATTGCCTTTATGTTCTTGGCGGGTTGTACCCATCATGTGCCCAACCAAACAACCAAGGATCCAGTTGTTTTGCCCAAATCGCAAATGATACAGGATTGGAACGTATCCTTGATTTCCATATCAAGCAAAAATAATCTGCCGACTTATGAAATTGAACTGACATACAAAGGTGATACAAAAGCTGAAAATACTGTAGTCGAAACAGGAAATGCCATTTTTAAATTACCTTTAATCGAAAAAAACCATTATACGCGTATTGGTTCAATGTATTCTTCAAATGAGAAGCAAATTCAAGTGGCAGTCACATGGAATGAAGGAGACCAAGGCTTTAAACAAACTGTACTATTTGATGTATAGCTCTACACTATATCGGTTCGTTACTAGTTTTAAATCATTCCGCTAACGGGTAACTATAGCTTGACGAAAAACGTCACAGAACATTCCTTCTGTGACGTATTTTTATTGCTTCGAAATCAAGCGCGGCTTTGAAGTACCGAGCGAACGGCTTGGAATGCTGAACTGGTTTTCTTATGAAAATAACAATCTTTGGGGAAACGGATTGATTCATTACAATAAAGTGTTGTTTTCAAACCCTTTGATATAACTTTGATTCTCAGTGAAAACGGATTTTGTAAATTACAATAAAGTGTTGTTCTAATTGTTTAAAGTATTGTATTCGTCCCTTTAGAGAAATCTAGCATTTTGGTATTCTTAACCTATTTGTCATAGACGCATTAGATTTATCTTGATTCTTAACCGAGAAGACTATAAATCCCGACTATTAGCAATCCGATAAAAATGATCAGAATGAGAACTCCCCAAATGGTCAATCTGCCTAGTCGCTGTCCAATCCTGTGAAAAATGCGTGCCCACATGAATAAAACCTCCTCTGAATTATAAATTTTTCTTTTTGTACACATACATTGAGATGCACCAAGATAAAAGCAATAAAATCAAACCACCACCAAGTGCCCATAGCAAAACTGATAAGCTATCCGAATTGAGCAGATTGCGAAGTGACAAACCAATGTTTACATTTGTCCATTCCATGATTCGTATCGCCAACAATCCGACGCCTCCGACCGAGAAGATAACGATTAAATCGAGCACTTGTACAAGACGTGAACCTGTAGCGAAAAATAGCGGAAAATAGATGGCGTAAAACACGAGAAGGATCAAAATAGTCATAATCGTCGACTGCGTACTGAACCAAGGCAATTCCTGAGCGGGCAACACAATTCCGGCCAACCAACGCCATAATGATGTGAGTAAAAACGAAATGCTCATAAACATGACAATTCCCACGTATTTGGCAGTCACTATATCAATTCTTCGCAGTGGGAAAGAAGCAAGCATACGGCCATTATTGTTTTTTTCATCCGACTTGCTCGCGACCACAATCAGAAAATGACTGAATATCGCGGCAGGAACGGATATCGGCAATCCTTCAAATGCACCGAGAATAAAAAAGAAGAAACCGACAAACACGAACCCGAGCGCAATAAACTTCTTTTGAATTCGAATATCCTTCACAAGCAGTTGAACCATCTATATCTCCTCCCTTGTGTAGAAAAGGATATCGTCCAGGGATGGTTTCTCCACAGTCACCTGATTGCCAAAAACGTCTTCGGAATAGCTTTCTTTTGCGATTAAGCCTTCAAATCCTAACGCATTTTGCTGTATACCTGAAAATGTGTTCCCGAAGCGATTTGTTTTCAACCATTCTAAAGGTCCCTTTACAAGCACATACGAATCAATCAGTTCTTCTTTGCTTCCGCTAAATTTTAATTGCCCATGGTGAATATAAACAATATAATCGGCAATGCGTTCCAAATCCGTGCTGATATGGGTGGAGAAAAGAACGGACCGTGTACCTTCCTGAATATATTCGCTTAATATGGACAACACTTCTCTTCGGAATACCGGGTCAAGGCCCGATGTCGGCTCATCCATGATCAACAAATCAGGTTCATGCGCCAAAGCAGCGGCTAACGCAAATTTTGTTTTCATCCCTTTGGATAAATCGCGAATTTTTCGCCTTGTAGGCAATTGAAAATCATCTAAGTACTTCCGAAACGCCGATTCATTCCAAGTCGGATAGAACGATGATACGATTTTCTTCATCTCATTAACTGTCAGATGATTGTAGAAAAAATCCTCATCATATACGAACCCGATTCGCCGTTTAATGTCTCGTTCCTTATTTCGATAGGATTGGTCAAATACGAGTACCTCTCCGAAATCAGGTCGAATCAGATTCATGATGGAACGAATCATCGTTGTTTTGCCCGATCCGTTCGGACCGATCAAACCGGTAATATAGCCGCTATGAATAGGGAAGTTCAGATTTTTAAGGGTAAACTCTCCGTTCCGTTTGGAAAAATGACGGAATTCAATGACATTCATGACTCGTTCTCCTCCCCGTATAGGATTGTTACTAAATTCAATAAATCTTTTCGCGTTAAGCCAATATTACGACTTTCTTTAATTGTTATTCGGATCTGGTCTTCTAAAGCGCGGTATTTAATCTCTCGTATCGATTCTTTGTTGCTGCCAGAGACAAACGTCCCTTTGCCGGAAACGGAGGTTACTAGTCCTTCCTGTTCCAATTCGTCATATGCCCGTTTCGTCGTGATCACACTGATTTTCAGGCTTTGGGCAAGATTGCGAATAGACGGCAAAAGTTCTCCTTCTTGAAGCTGTCCAGTTAATATTTGGTTTTTGACCTGTTCCTTAATTTGCACATAAATCGGTTCTCCTGATGTAAGGGATACGGAGAGATGCATGTTCTCCCTCCTTCCTTTAGTGTATATATCGTATATTAACAGTATATATGTATAATAAAATGCTTTCAAGCCTTTTTTTATGGCTATAGAAATCCTCGGTATGTTCAGCAATAAAATAAAGCGCCCCATTAAGGACGCTCTCCTGAATATCTCGTATAATGGCGGACATTCACTTTACTGGTTCAGAGATTCTTTAGGCGAATTCAACATATCTACGCACCCGACGTCCAAATCCAAGTCCAAAACGACGGAAACCTCAATTTTATCTTTGAGCAACTTATTTTTGAAGGCGTTGCCGTCCGCCGTGAACGTCATAAATCGCGCAAAGTGTTGAAACAAAGGATTTCTACGTATCGATTCGTTATATTCCATCACGCACTCCACATGTGTCGTATGAGGGAACATATCAACCGATTGAACTTCCTCAGTCTGATACCCACTATCTTCAAGAATTCACAACTTATAGACTTTATTTTTCAGTTACAAATAAGATTTAACGCATTCATCAGAACAAAACTTTTTTGTAATTCTGTTGTTCTGAACAATACTTTATTGTTCAGAATAACACTTTATTGTAATGAATCACGGATCAGTGCTTGAACTGCAAAATTTGCTCATTGCTCTGTTGAAACTGTTTGGCCAACATAACGATTTGTCCCGTATGATAGCTGTAATGGTTCGCTAGACCAAACAGGACGAACAGCGTTTTTTGCGGCTTGTAGGTTGGATCGGGGCTGTAGTTCGGGCTGTGCTGCAACATACGCTGCCAATCATCCGGCTTGAAATACATAGGAATTTCTTGGTCCAGCTCTTGGTCGGTGACTGCCGCCAATATTTCTTTGGATTGTGTCCTTACAAGCCGCAGCTTCTCCAAAAGCTCAGCCGCACTTAAGCCGCCTTCGGTTGTGAATTCCAGCGTCCGCTCGCGGACCAACTCTTTGCCGCCGATCGCGCTCGAGACGCGCTGGTATTCCGCCCCCGCCAAATGCAAGCATAAGTTACCGACACTGTTGGTAGATTCGCGGAAGCGCCTCCAAACAAGCTCATCCGACAAACCTTGAAGTGATGCGCTTATCTTTTGTAAATCTCCATCCATCATTTGCAACGTGAATGCGACTAAATTGTTCATCCGCGTTCCTCCCGCACCCCGCAATTGGATCCAAAGTGTGGCTCAACTTTGTGGGGTTGATATAATTCCATTGTAGCATAGGTTTGAGGGCTCGGTAAAAGGAATAGAGGAAGCAATCATGAAAAGTTGGCTTAGACAGAATGACAGAATGATACAAAAAGGAGCGACAAACAAACTTGGGGCAAACAAATTAACTGAGGTCCTTGCTCAGATCGTTTATCCGAAGCCGATTTGCTCCGCCAGGAGAGTGACGGAGTGCTTTCGCGACTGGGTAGGACGGATCGTGGAGATTCCAGCTGTTGAGAATAATAAAGATTTAGACTGAAAATAAAGTGTTAGACTAGGAAAATAAAATTGTAGACTGAGAAAATAAAGTATTAGGCTGACTATGCTTCATTAAGCTACCACGAAAGAACGGATTAACTTTCATTCTCTGTGGTGCAGCGCAGGATGCATGGATGGCTAACGGGAACGATAGCTCAATAACTACGCCAAGAGGCCGCCGTGGACGATCGGCGGCCTTTTCCACGCTAACGGGCAGAATAACGCAACAATGATGGATGAAATTTATCGCTAACTTCGTATCTGTCATATTCATTCCTGCACGTAAACAGTTCTCTGGATGCGGGTTTAAACAGACCTACAGACGCGTTACAAACCTATTGTTCTGATGTAACATCAAGATGATGAAATTTTGTCAATGGAGACGGTGGATCGTTCGGGTAATTGAGGATTACAACGTTAAGCTTATGTTTCTAACGAATGCCCGATTTCATAACGTTTAGAAAGTTTTAATATGCTCCCAGCCTAAATGAGATTTGAGGAAATGAGGAAAATAAATGCCGAGATTAGAACGAAATAAAGATAACCGAACGCCAATTGAGCGGTCGGCCTCACGATTGATGAAGATGCGTAGAATCTGCGGTTATGGCGCCGCCGTAGCGGTGACGCCGTATCTGCTG
>NZ_JBHSRV010000003.1:0-688128 GCF_042659105.1 Paenibacillus allorhizosphaerae
CAGCCTCGTAACCATCTTGATTTCACATAAATTCTATGAAGCACAGTTTTTAAAAAAACACTAAAGCTGGGCTTAGTTTCGTATTGCCAATTTTAGATCTATGCTATGTGAAATTTTCGGGGTAGCTTTCTCGAGATCAGTTTGTCGTCAAACACATAGATTTGATCATATGCATGTTCCCATGCTACTTATCCGGTCGTGATCGTCGGCCCACTTCAAGCTCTTGAAAAACGTCGTTCTTTTCGATGGGGTGGCGTTTCCGACTTTGGCTCGTGTTCTTGTCACCGATCGGGAACCGGACAATGTCCTTGACATTGACAAATGACAAGAACTTGTTGATCCTATAATAGGACTTCGGACGGCATGTCACGTCGGTATAGTTTCCGAATAATGACCGTGATAACCGACACATGGCTGTGACAAGTCAGGTTAAGAGATCCTGAGCTCTTTTCGTTTATAAAATTAAAACGTAGTATATACACTTTCACATTCTTTCGCGGTCGGTTCATAAAAACAATGCTTCTTCCATCGCCCTACGAGCGGCTGGTTATACCAAGTTGGCGGACATGGCCCGGGATTTTCGAACGTTCCTGGGCGGAAATACCATAGGGAGAATTTGCCTGGCCAATTCCGCTCCCCATTCACAGCCCGTTGCGCTAGGCGGCGTTCCCTCTCTCTTGCGTTTTGATAGTACAAACCATGCTGCAACGCTTCAAACGCATGCGGCTGGTTGATCATTTGGGGAATTGTCCGGATTCCTTTAAAATCGGAGCAATTCGCTCTTACTCGGTTAATGCCAACATTCCCAACAAGGAGCATGCCCAGTTCACCTTCGGTCTCAGCTTCAGCTCGAAGCAACCTTGCCAACATATCAATATCCTGTTTCCTGGCTTTTACGACTGCCATTGGCTCACCTCTTTAGATTTCTAGACTCATCATATTGTAAGTGAAGCGGATGTGTTACTCTGGCAAAATAGAGAGCGATAATAAATAGCCGTTCCACCACACTCTTCTGCCCGTTACTTCAATGAACCTCAAAAAGGAGCTGTCCTTGTGGCAGCTCCACGCTATCGTACTCCGTTAGTGAAACATTTTTCTTAGAATGTTGCACCACCACAAACCAGTTTGTTCCACATTGCTAATTCCGGAATTGAATTAGGTTTCGTTTCTGAAGGATGGAAAGCACAAATTTGTTTGGGATTACCATTTAATCTAAATGTTACCTGTTACAATTGTCCTAACTTTCAAAGGACTCCCATCCAAAACACAAGTTAGGTCTGCATGCCCGTAATTAAAACTGCCGTCGTCAAAGTCTGCTTTCACATTATCATATGACAACAGTTTGAAACTTTCATCGCTATATAACTTCAGCATTTCGTCTATCCAAGCTTTCTCATCCATTATGTCGCCCCCAAATAGATTTGAAGCTTTCTTCCATGGAAGAGTAACCACACTGCCATTTATAATTTAGAACCTGATATTCGTTTCCTATTTCAATACTCTGCTCATTGAACCGAAACTTAATAGGAAATAAAAACGCATGGATTGAGTCGGAGGCAAACGCAACAACGAAGCAGAAATTACGATCCAAAAGCAGTACCAAATATAAATTTTTTCAAACACAGGCTCTTCCAGATTTGTTTTTAATTTAGACGTGCAAAATTCCTATTCAAATGCTGTTAATTCCCCTAATATTAACAAATTTGCATTGTAAGTATCCTGCTTATTACTCATCATTGAAACAAATTCAGTAGTTACACAGTCAGGGTCAGTGCCATTAGTTGGTACTCCTTCGAAAGAAGAAATACTAGAGGAAACTTTATATGGGCGTTTCTTTTCCGAAATTGGCAAAACTTTCCCCGATTTTAGAGTTACGATGGAGCCCCTTCTTCAACTCCAAACTCGGATATATCCGTTACGACCGGACCGATATAGTACCTCTTTTTCTGCAATTACCCGTCAGCCAATGCAATTTTTTTTCATCATTTCTAAGAAATAACTAAATCCAATCATCAATTGCACCACGTTGGGCATATTCAATTGCACATTCTGTACTACTATATATCATTAGATTCACCACTCCTTGATTGAGTAAAATCTATTGTACTTGACTTCCAAATGGAACACATGGTACTTATTGGACATAACTAAACTGCCCTTTTTCAGAACGTCAGTCGAATTCTAATATCCGAATATCAGGGTTTGTTTACTAGGAATCTTAACACCGTTTTCATCTTTGACGGTTCAGTCTTACGGGGATCCGATAAATAAATTTCCCGATGAATTTTGCTTGAACGGATAAAACCATATTCAGTACAAAATGCTTCCATTCGCGCAAAACTTTCCGGCTCATCGTCAAAGCTTCCAATATGCATCATCTGACAACTCAATCCATCTTCCACATGCTCAAACCTCACTTTCTCAAGGAACGGGTTTTGTTTTTTCCTTTTCGTCTGTTCCCAAAATCGCTCGAACCATTCTTCAGTCAAAAAATCTGGTTGGCGTATCATTATCGTATACTTATAATTGTTTTTGTCTGTCGCGGGTTTTGACCGATCAAGCAAGTCCCATTCGCCCTCAAGTGGAAAAACCGTATATTCATAATATCCAACGGGTACATCTTCACTTTTGTAAGACATTCGCACCGCATAACTCATGCTGTACAAAGCTTCTGTTACCTTGGCGAATTCCTCGCCATTAGGGTCCCCAGATCCACTGACCATAAAAAATGGCATCTTCGGCACTACCACAATTTCCGGCACCGTTTTTGGCATATAGAGTTGCTTATAATCTTTTTTATAATCTACCTTTTTACTCAAAGCCGATATCTCCTTTTAAAATATATATAATCCGACATTTCCTCTGCGGCAACTTCATGATGTCATTTAGCGTCATCATTCACCCATGATCACTTTATAATATACGCCAACAGAATAGATTTTCCTTTATTTGTATGTAAAAAGCAGTTTCTTGCCCAAGAATCGCCCCCTTGAATTACATGGAAGTTGCATTAAACTGCCAGTTACTTCATAGTTTATAAAAAGTGGAGCTCCCCTGCGGCAGCTCCACACTATCGTTACCCGGTAGTTCAAAGAACTTACAATTTTAATTATGTTCTAGTTTAATTAGCAGCGATCGTTTCAGTGTGTTGCTTGCCATTCTCGAACCATTCTAAAACTATTGCCGCCTTTGCTTTTTTCAGCCAACTTTTGATTTCCTCGTACTTTATCAAATCGATATAGCGAGAAGAAGAACTACCTTCACTTTATACGTTTTTGTTGAGTATTTTATCACCGTGAGGTCTAATAGTCATACTCCCATCGCCAATTAAGTCAGTATTGAACAAATGTGAATATTTTAATTCTTGAAGACTCATTTCTTTTAGTGTGACTATTCCTTTCCAATGTTCTGATTCTCCATTAAGTACAATTTGGGGTTCGCATCCTTGAAGACATGATGCAAACAATACTATTACGACGAATAGTATTATTCTAACTTTCATTTGATCCCACCCTTTAGCCATTCATGCCGCATAAAGCGTGCACCACAGAGCGATGAAAGTTAATCCGTTCTTTCATGGTAGCTGTACGCTATAGTATGGTATAAATTCCCCCTATTATTTCTCTATTCTGAAAGTGCCCTAATTATCACTAACCTGCTAGTTAACTAAGACGCGGCTGCCGATTTATGCCGGCAGCCGCGTCTTAGTTGGTTATTAAGCAATCGTTCTCCGTTAATGTGAAACCTTGGCGTAAATGAGATCAATATCGATATGTGTTTAGATGATCTCTGTTTGGCTAGCTTATGAGCTGCTCCTCCAGCAATTTGCGAATCACGATTTCATGTACTGGAAAAGCGATTCGGGGGAGCTCCTCGTATGAGAAATAACCTACTTGGTCGATGTCATCTCCCGCACGAAGCTCGCCGCCGGTCTCTTTGGCCAGAAACCAGATCATGACGCTCTGCTGCTCTGGATTATACCATTCAGTGCCTAGGTACGGCTCTCCATAAAGGGAAGTGACGGTATAGAGAGAGGTAATCTCTATGCGCAGCCCCGTCTCCTCCAACATTTCACGCTTTGCCGCCTCATACACATCTTCTCCCCACTCCACATAACCGCATGGCACACACCATTGCCCGCTGTAGCGTCCCCTCTTTCGGCCAAGCAGCACCTTGCCGTTCCGGATGAGAATCATAGCTACGCTCGCCGATGGATTCTGGTAAAACACAAATCCGCACGCGCTGCAGACGAGCCTCTCGTTCTCGTTAAGTCGCAGGGCCCCCCCACATTTTGGACAATAGCTGTATCTCATCTGTAATCCACTCCCATTATAAGGAAATCATTGTCTCGCTCCGATTGTACCTTACTTCTGGCGGGCCCCTCCAATACTTGTTTGCGAAGAACTTGTTCTCACTATGCGATCAAACTGAGGTGGAATCGCAATTATGGCGATCGAAGCCAATATATGCAAAACGAGCAGTAATCCAAACTACAAACCAATTATCCCCCTTCTCCTCAGTGCACCGTAATATCGCTTTGATAGGCTAGACCGACCCTTTTTCTTTTAAATGCTCCTCCAAGCTCAATATGGTCCAGCATACATATTGCGACATCGTCATAAGCAACATCCAACTCTTGAAGTCGGCTGAACAAGTGACCGGCTATATCTGCCTCGGAATATTCCTTGATCGTCTCCGGAATCGGAATGGGCAAAATTTCCGTTGTTACATGCAGATGTACCGGATCTGGATACTCTCTCGAATCAATCATTGTTCCCGGACACATAATGGACCAATCGAGCCCAGTCTGTTGTAGCCTTTCGAAATTCCGGTTGTGATTTCTATACTCAGGCGGGAAGCCGGGTAAATTGTTGCCGATAAGTTCAGTATATGGAATCTCGAGCAGACCGGCTCCTCCCATTAACCATACCCGGCCAGAGAAACTAGGTTGGAATTCACATTGGCTTATAATGTTATCGACGATACGAACAAACTCGTCTCCCTGGCCCGCATGGCCGGCTGCAATAATAGCGGCGTCTTGATGCGCGAGCGCCTCACCGACGCTGACCGGATCCATAATATCGTCCACGATCACCTTCACATGCTTTGCGGAATGCTCACCTAGTTGATCATAAAGCTTCTCAGAATTTCGCACAAATGCGGTCATTTCATGCCCCATTTTTATTCCTTGTGCCAGCACTCTTTTCCCTGTATTCCCCGTCGCTCCAAAAACAATTATTTTCATTGTTCTTTCCTCCTCTTTAATAGCTCCAATATTGGGTTAACTCAAGCTTAGCATCGCTTCTAAATTATGTTAAGAACCCACTTTAAAGTAGGGTACTTACTTAAAAGTAAGGGTAAACAAAAGCTGCCCGGAATCCCGCGGCAGCTTTTGTTTTGAGTTGATTGAATTAGTGTACAAGTTCATTGAACCAGCTTTAAGACGCTGATTCTTCAAATTTCCGCTTATTATGATTTTCTCCCCAAGCACACATTACTTCTGCTACAGGAATCAATGTTCTGCCGTATTCACTAAGAGAATATTCCACTTTTGGAGGGATAGCAGGGTAGACCGTTCTATCGACTATGCCTTCTCGTTCCAAATCTCGTAGATGTTGTGAAAGCATTTTTTGTGAAACATCAGGTATAAGCTTTTCCAGATCGTTGAATCGCTTTTTGGATTCAATCAAATGCCATAAAATCATTGGCTTCCATTTGCCACCTAAAACATGAATGAGTGTCTCAACTGGACATTCACGCTGATGAATCATAGATAAATCATCCCCTTACTTTTAAGTAAGTGCATTACCTAATATTAACATAACAAAATTTTACGATAGCTATACAATCAAGTCAATCATTGAAACTAAAAAGGGATAAAGACATTAATCGCCCCAACTCTATCAAATTTAAAAACGATGGCACTAAAAAATAACGATCAGTCCACAATTGGAGAGAGCTCTGCGTTTAGTTACAAACAAATTATCAAAAGTAGTTAAAACCTTTCTGGGTAAATTACCAACGCAAGGAACATGTGAGTTGGCCTGCATTGCCGCAAGTGCTACCTGCATGGCCGTTTGTCCGGTATATTCCCACCATGCTTATTGGGCTGTATCGCTGCAGAAGCCGCGTGTGAAGCACTATGCTAGTATAAAAAATTGGATAACAGGACGTACTTTAAAGCACGGCCGTATTATATGTTCGCAGGATATTCACTCAGAAACTTCGCCTTTTGCTCACTGCATAAAACTTGTTAACGTCAAAATGTTTTGAGTCGTACCAACGATATTTCAATATGCTCAAGCGTTGAATTAGCAGCAAAAATAATGACACGCCTTGAGTGGCCCTTTCCATCATTTCTTGTTGTTGATATTAATGGTAATCGAGATATCGATTAAATTCAGCACGAACCGAGGTTACTTACAATGAAAAATGGACTGATTTCGCTGAAATCCTTTCATTTGTAGTTTGTGGAAATGACAAGAATATGATCCGATAAAATAAAAAAGCGCCATTTAGGCGGATATTAATCGGACTATTTTCTTGTCATCCGACACTTATATGATTCTTCAATTAAGCTGTGACCGTGTACTGCTGTCTTCTGGAGAGATCTTCAATTTCGTAATCACACCCACTGCTGAACTTACTCTGAATGCGCACGAAAAAACGGCTGCCATTGAAGTGAAGGAAGCCGTTTTTTCAAATGATTAAGATCCGAGGTGACATTACACCGCTGTTAAAATGAGCGGCATACCTTTGGTAATGACAATCGTGTGCTCAAACTGTGCGGCATAGTGATGCTCCGGCAGCAGCAGCCCCCAACCGTCATCGCTCTCTTCTACAAATTCCGCTCCGTCCGATACAAAGGTTTCCACCGCGAGCACTAGTAAGTTCGTGAGCAGCCTGCTGTCTCGCGGATCATAGTAATTCAGAATGCTGTCCGGCATCTCATGCAGTTCGCGGCCAATGCCGTGCCCGACAAATTGCGGATCACGGTGAAGCCGTCCTTGCGGGCTTCGTTGTGAATTGCCCGTCCGATGCCGCTGATCTTCGCACCCGCCCTGGCCTTCTGAAGCCCCTGATGCAGCGCGCGAAGCGAGCTCTGACACAGCTTTTCCTTGTGAGGCGAACGAGTTCCTACCACTATCGTTGCCCCGGTGTCAGCATAATATCCGCCCAGCTCCGCCGACACATCAATATTAACGACGTCCCCTTCCTCCAGTACCCGAGGACCTGGAATGCCATGCGCAGCCACCTCATTCACGGAGATACAGGTTGGTTCGCGCAAAGCAATGCTCAATAAGGCGCCGGCTGCAGCGATGCTTGTAATCATTAGAAAGATGCTGGCAAACGCCGACGAGAGCCCCTGTAGACCAGCGGATTCACATCGGGCGTATGGGAGCTTGCCCGGGAGGCAAGAAATCCCGTCAGCCCGGCTAGAGGTAATCCGCGAATGGCTGCCACCGGACGCTTCTGAACTTGAACCGATTGCTTACCAGCTCAAATTACTTGTATATTTAGCTCAAACAAAATGCATACAGGAAACTTTTTGATAGGTTACCGATCTGACGCCCTTGCTGGTTTAGCTTAATGAGTTTGATTGTACCTCCTCCCTGCCATCTGTCGTGAATGAGATTAAAGTTCTTGTCACCTAACAAGGGTTGATTCTCTGGGAATTTTTGGTTTCCAACTCATGGTACCACTCCAAACGGCTATTCTTTCATCACTAAAAACTGTTGTCAAAACGAGTACAGTTATGATATGGTGTAACAAAATAGAGAGAAGAGTTCCGGATATGGAATGAAGAAATAGGAGAAACTTATACGATGACTAACAAGAACAGCCAGACTGCCGTTAGACTAGCTCTGCTGCTTGGTTTATTTTCGACACTTGGGCCTTTTACCATCGATATGTATTTGCCCGCTTTTCCTCAAATTGTTGAGCGTTTCGGTACGACAGCTTCCCTCGTCCAGCTCAGCCTGACCGCCTGTTTATTGGGACTTGGCATCGGCCAACTGGTCATGGGTTCGCTTAGCGACGTCTATGGAAGGCGCAAGCCGCTGCTCATTTCCATGGTAATCTATGTTGTGGCAGCTTTAGCTTGTGCGATCTCACCGAATATTTGGCTGCTGATCCTGTCGCGGCTCGTGCAGGGGTTTGTTGCGTCGGCGGGTATCGTCATCTCCCGTGCAATTGCTCGCGATATGTTTAGTGGTCACGAGCTCACCAAATTTTTCTCGCTTCTCTTGCTTGTCGGAAATTTGGGCCCGCTTGTGGCACCGGTAACCGGAAGCGGTGTTCTAGCGCTCACAAGCTGGGTCGGCGTATTTATCGCTTTGGCGCTGCTGGGAATTTACCTCCTTGCCATGACAAAATGGAGTCTCCAAGAGACGCTGCCTGTCGAGCGCCGCAGTCCCAGCGATTTTACTCAACAACTGCGAAACTATGGATCGCTTTTGCGTGATCGCTCATTTACGGGCTATATGCTCGCGCAGGGGATCATGATCGCGGGGGTATTCGCGTACGTTTCCGGAACTCCTTTTATTTATCAAAATATTTACGGAGTTTCCCCTACGGTATTTGCTCTGTTGTTCGGATCAAATGGCATCTCCCTGATTATCGGCTCGCAATTGGTCGGTCGAATGGCTCACCGTGTGTCGGAGCAGACCTTTCTGCAGTTCGGTCTATGGCTTGCCGGCGCAGCCAGCATCGCCGTCTTATTGGTTGCGATGTTCCACGGGCCGCTGTACACACTCGTGATTCCGCTCGTTTTCTTCGTAGCGGCCATCGGCATTACATCCACGGCAGCTTTTCCTCTTGCGATGGAGAGCCAGGGCCATATGGCTGGTAGTGCGGCTGCACTGATGGGCGTTATACCCTTTTTGCTTGGTGCGGTCGTTTCTCCGCTAGTCGGCATTGCCGGGGAAAGCACGGCTGTTCCGCTCGGTGTCATTATTTTGACAACAAGCGCAGCAGCGATGCTGTCCTACTTCCTTTTAGTGAAACGAGGTTCGATTAAAAAAGCAGGAAGCTTCGGGGTAAAGAAGCAGGTGGAGCAATTTTGAAACAAAGATAAATGAAACGAAACGGCCAAACATTGAATCGAGGTGTTTGGCTGTTTTTTTATTCGTTCAGCGTACCTTCGTCTTCGTACATCTTCGTTCTCCGCTTTCCTTTTGCAAAATTTGAACCATTGTATAAAAAAATCCGCTTGCTTAGCGGATTTCATCACAGATATCTCCCAAATTTTCGCTTTTATTATACGTTCCTATTGCTTTAACCGGGTACCAACAGGTCTCCATATTTCTCAAAATACATTTTATTATTATATTCCACATGTTTCTCCTACCGTAAATTATTGAATTGTTATTCATTCTCCATCGTGCTGATGTCGATTACAAATCGATACCGTACGTTTGAAGCTAATACGCGCTCCCACGCTTCATCAATTTGATTAGCGGAAATCACTTCAATCTCAGGAGCAATGTTGTGTTCAGCGCAAAAATTAAGCATTTCCTGCGTTTCTCGAATACCGCCGATCATCGAGCCGGCAAACGACCGACGATGAGGGATAAGCGAAAATACCTGAACTGGCAACGGTTCCGCTGGCGCACCCACATTGACCAATGTACCGTCCAGCGCCAAGAGTGAAAGGTAGGCGTTTATATCGATCTGCGCGCTCACGGTATTCACGATGAGGTCGAAATAACCAGCCAATTTCTTAAAGGTCTCAGGATCGCTCGTGGCAAAATAATGGTCCGCGCCCAGCCGCAAACCGTCTTCTTTCTTCTTCAATGACTGTGATAGAACCGTAACCTCAGCCCCCATGGCATGAGCGAGTTTCACAGCCATATGTCCAAGCCCGCCAAGTCCAACAACTGCTACTTTCTTGCCAGGAGCGGCTTCCCAATGACGCAGCGGCGAATATGTTGTGATGCCGGCACACAGCAAAGGAGCGGCGACATCAAGCTCCATACCGTCAGGAATTCTAACCACGAAGTCTTCGGTTACGACGATATGGGTGGAATAACCACCCTGCGTATATTGCCCGTACCGATCGATGGCTGCGTAGGTGCCCGTATTGCCACTAATACAATACTGCTCCTCTCCCTTATGGCAGTTAACGCACTCTCCGCAGGAGTCAACCATGCAGCCTACCCCTACTCGGTCGCCAATGGCATACTTGCTGACTTCCGAACCAACCTGGGTGACGATTCCGGCAATCTCGTGGCCTGGAACAAGAGGATAGTTCACCGGTCCCCAGTCGCCGCGAGCTGTATGTATATCAGAGTGGCAAATACCAGCGTACTTTATCTCAATGAGGACATCATGCGGCTTAAGATTCCTTCGTTCTATCGTGGTCAGTTTGAATGGACCTTCTGGACTGAATGTTGCGCGTGCATTAACAGAAATCATAGTCTAGCCTCCTGCAATCATTTAATCGTCATGGAGACGACAACATTATTAGTTTCCACTCTTTTCTGTATAGAAAGGACTTTAGAGGTAGGTCCCGATTTGACGTTCGATTGCTCTTGGGTCTGCTACTCGAAGTAATCTCCAATGCCATTGATTTGCTATTACTGCAACTAGTCTTGCTGGGCATGCGCTTGAATTAGTAACTGTTGTTGCCGTGCATTGTTTTGTGTATCTAACGCTGATGTAACACCCGATTGCTGTTGCGCATACTGGATCAGCTCATTGCACCTTTGGATCACCTCACTCCAGTTGTTACTGGAGCAAGCATTTTGGATCTCCTGGCACTGTTGCTGCCACCTTTGTCCTGCTGTTCCCATGTTTGGCCCCTCCTTTTTTTACATCTGGCTCTTTGAACCAATGAATAGGATAGACCATGCTAGCATCTTTTATGCGCATCAAGTTGATGTTTGGATACAACATAAAATAGGCTCCAAAAGTTACTGTTTAGTCTTTTTATTTGTTGTATTAATCACAACGAAAATTAAAAATACAGTTGCCTTCTCGATTTCTTGGCTATGCACACTTTCCATAATAAATATTATGTTAACAATACAAAAGACTAATCCGATCTGACGGTCGGATAAGAATGAACAAAGCCCGCCTGATTGTGACAACTCATCTGGCCTATCTCTTGCTACACCGATCTAGTATCCTTAGCCACGCTATCCGCCCATTTAGCTGAACAGGCTGCCGATTTTTTTCTGCGGCAGCCTGTTCAATCCGCATACTCGTACCTTGACACATCGTCACTTCATCCTCCCTGTGCGAACGGATTAATTCAGGATTGATTTTCATATTCCGCCCGGTCGTTGAACAACACTCTTTTTTTATACACTTAAGGGACACCAATAGCGAGCATTAGTGAGAAAACTAAATCGTACCGAGGGACCGGCAGGATAGTGGAAATGCTTCCAGTTGGTCTTCGAGATCATTACTTTACGGCATACCATACGGTATGGTATGGTTATCGATGTAGAGATAATGGATTTTTAAGGGAGTCGATAGGATGACAACAAAAATGAAACTGAAATGGTTGGAGGAAGGGTTTTCACTGCTGGGTGAACAAGGGGCGGGCCTCTTGACTATTGATACTCTCACAAGCCGTTTAGGAGTGACGAAAGGGTCATTCTACCATCACTTTCAAAACTGGCAGAGCTATAAAGAGAGTCTTCTCTCCTTATTTGAAAATGAGAGAACGCTCAGGACCATAAATATTGCAGAACAACAACTTTCACCCCTCGATAAGTTTGAGCTCATCATGAAAACATCACTAGAACGAAGATACGAGCTAGAAGTGGCCATACGGGCTTGGGCCTTAATGGACCCATTTGTAGCATCATACCAAAAGCGCATTGACGAAAAACGAATTGAATATATCGAAGAGATCCTATGGCAAATCTGTCATGATCGTGAACGTTCTCGCGATATGGCCCGGCTTTTTTACAGCCTCCATGTGGGAAGTCAACATCTCTTTCCACCAATCCAAGGTCAAGATCTAGAAGTACTCTACAGAGAGATACAGAAGCTTTTCAACTTACTGACATCTCCATCAACAAAGTAAAAGTAACAAAACGCTTGATCATATTGATTCTTTATGAAAGGGAGTATATTGATGAGTAGCAAGGGAGAAATCATGATTCCACTCACAAGGTCAAAAAGCTGGATTGTGTACGCAACCAGTATCTGGATGATCGTTTTCGCAGCGGCTCATATCTACTCTGCTCTCGGAGGATACTATGCGGTTTCGAGCGATCCAGGTACTAACAACAACGATTCAATAGAAGTAGCGGCGGATATTATCGTGACCATAATGTGTTTAGCAGGTGCTTTCGTTTCTCTCGCGGCCGTCCGATCATGGGGTATTTTGGTACCACGGTGGATTGTGTTAATCCCTGCTTGGACTGGGTGTATTCTGCTTGTCCTGCGAGGTGGAGCGGGCGGTATCGACCAGATGATGAGAGTAACCGGAACCCTGCCACACGGTTTCTTTGGAAGTTCGGAATCAGTTTATGTAATTTGGGCAGGTAGATTTTTTGATGCTTATGTGATTATCGGGGCGATTCTTTTTGTAACGACAACCCGAATTTACCTTCGCAGGACGCAAAGATGAAAGTAGTAAAATTGCGTTCGAATGGACCCTTCCTTTAATCGGTAACTCCTTTTGACCACTAATTCTAGAGAGGAGTTGTTAGTAAATGATTTACAAAAAATGGGGTACTAGACCATCTTCTGTGCGGTCAAAAAGAACTTGGCCTGGTTATGCGTCGTTTGTTTGGGTTGCTGTATTTATTTTATTTCATATTTACTGGGCTTTTGGTGGGCGCTTTGGCCTTGGTGATGCATCTAATCCAATTCCTCCTCTTCCCACGAATCTTTCAGAATGGATTTATTTTTACATTGTCATCATAATGTTTGCCGCCGGCACTATAGCTCCACTTGCAACTGTTCAATCTTGGGGTCGGTTTATTCCTCGTCGAATTATATATATTGCTTGTTGCATTGGATGCGTGGTATTGATTCTGCGTGGAGGCGCAGGATTTGTCGACGATTTTTTTCGGACAACAGACCTGCTGCCAAATGGGATCACTGGATTGACTTATGAGCAAATATATGGAGATAAACATATATCAACGTACACGCTATGGTCAAGCCGGGCAATGGATGGGAATTTTTTTCTTGGAGGTATTCTCTACGGTTTGGCTGCTTGGTTTTATCACAGTAGAATATGATAGAAATAAGCAAATACGCCAAGCCCGTATTGAGAGAAGGCTCATATATATTGGGGGACACCTTTGATCCTCTGCCCTCGATTGTTCTGCAGTGAACGAGTGCTAAAATATCTTCAAATGCTCTTCTGTATTCTGAAACGGATGTCCAGCGAGCGGTGGATACGGTTCTCAATTCGCCCGGATTAACAACCCAGTGCTACCTGTTTGCAACGATTACCCGAAAGCGGCGGAACGCATTCCGTGCATTCAATATATAACACATCAATTACGGGATAAGTTCATTCGCGATTATACGCATATGTTTGTGTCGTTAAACGATTATGCACATATGTTTGTGTCGTCGGACTATAGTTGACTAGAACTTTATCCCATTCCCGACCTGCATTCGGAAAAAAACACACCGTCAAAAGACGATGTGCTTTGGGTTTAATTTTATTAAATCGTTATATTGTCAGTCTGGATACAAACTGATCGACATATGCTCGGATTGATTTATTTTCTACTGTGACCGCCTATCTACGGAGCCAGTGAACGTGCGGTAATGAAGTCAAGGATGGATTGCACTAATCGCTTTTTGCTTACAAAAACATAAACGTTAAAATTGGATCTCCTCCAGAATATTCTTCTTATCGTCCACAAACTGTACCGATATCTGGCCTTCATCCAACGTAATTGCCGCACCGATAAATCCTGCCTTTCCATCTTCCCCCTTCGGAAGAGGCTTTGCACCCACTACAACTGGACATGGTTGACCCAGATGATCCTCGGGACATCCCGGCATCCAGACCGCGGTTCTATGCAGATGACCGCTCAGCATAAGATCCGGCTTAATATCCTTCTTAAGGATATCGCACCACTCCTTATAAATATCCTGCTCGATATCAAAGGGAGGCTTCTGCACATAAGTAAATGGTTTGTGTACAATAACAACTTTATATTGGTAATGATTGTATTCCTGTGTCTGTGCCACCTTTTTCAAAAATTCTGTTTGCCGCTTTCTGAATGCATGACAACAGATGGTGTTGCCATATTCTGCATGGGAATCATCCTTGTCCTCACCGCAATCTAACACCAAACCCCAAAGCTTTCCCACGTGAAAGGTAAAATAGGATTTTCCATGCTGTGTAGGGGTATATTCGGCAATGTTTTCGGCATAGATTCCACGGGTGTCGTGGTTGCCTCTGGAAAAAATACAAGGAATGCAGCCCTGCGTAACTTCAGCGCAGATGCGGTAAATGGCGTCAAAGTTTTCAAGTTCTCCACTGTGATCCGGAATATCTCCGTTCAAGACTAGTAAATCGATATCACCCTCCTTTGCCTGTGCAGCCAGAACCGGGGACTCTACACGATTGTGTGCATCGGCAATATGAAAAATACGGATTCTGTCACCCTGAACTGGGCGGAAAGAAAACCGATGACGTACAACCTCCTCCGTTTCCGGGTGATATGGCTTGCGTTCAATCATTTTCCGATAGCATACGGTATATTCTCTAGCATCGTCCAATGCTTGACACGGCACACTGATGCGGTGCAGTGTAGTATGAGAACGAAGAATACCGTTAGAATCGTCATAATAGCATTCTTCTTTTATTTCAAGCCACATAAGGCACTCTGCAGAAACAGGTACCATGATCTGATATTCGTCCCCTACGGCAAATACGGTCGGGACCATTCTTAAAAGTTCTGGTAATTTCATGTTAAACACTCCCGTCAGTAACTTTACATCATTGTATAAAAGACACATGAGCTAAAAACAACATATCATGCTTTGTGATGATCAAGAGGCGCGGTTGAAGCGCTTCACTGCGACAACAATTGATCACTTCGATAAAAGGCAATCCGAACCATTCATCACTTATCATCTGGGTCCGCTTACCCACGCCCCTTTCCCCGAAGCTAAAGCGTATCGCGGGATGTGTGAATAAAGCCGTACTTCCGGTAAGGTTGTGCCCGATGCAACTTCATGGCGCAGACGAATTCACGAACCTCTTCCCAGCGCATCGTCGTTACCTCCGGAAACTAACTCGCAACTACTCTCAGTATAGCATAAGCCTAATCAAAGATGTACGTGTCCAGGCGTAGAACCACGTAGAACCCATGTCCTACTGGGACCATGTTCCTTAATATTCAACGTGTCAGAATCTCCGGTGTATCCAGTGGCAGGATCATACTCTCTTAACAAAAAAGGTCACCGACTTTGAAATCGCGGTCGTTTTTCCTAACCTCGAAATTCTTTTTTCCATGTCTGCACCAGCTAAAAATATTCCGGTCATGTTTTCAATTTGTGCGTCTCATTTTTCAGCATTCGATTCCCTCCCATGTATTTCTAAAATGCCATTTGGACAATCTATCCATGGAGGTGAAAGTGATGGATAAAAATCAGTTTGACGATGAAACAATCGCTCCAGGTATGAATACACATGATGAAATCGAAGAAAAAGCAACAAACAAAGAAGTACAAGAGGGTGAGTCATCTTCGGCCACACACCTTTATCTTGACCGCACGCCGGAGGACTAAGGTATGTCCTCCCTCCCTTTTCCCAAGTTCCTCAATATTAATGAACATATCTAATACTTTAACGTGTACACTGCTCAAGCATAGGACAGTCGCGGCAGAGCTCAGCCTTAGACTTGTACATGCGGTAACCGCCATGCTCTGTCGTAGCATAGGCTAGCTCTTGTTTTTGAGGACATACATATACATCCTTTTCAGGGTTGTACTTAAATCGCCATTTGGCGAACAATCCTTTGACCGGTGTAAAAGCTCTTCCTCCAATAACAGCGAATAGCTTCTTGTCATGCAGCTTCTTGCAGATGTACGAAGTTAAATACCCGGCATCTAAGGCTACAGCCTCCAAGGATTCCTCAAATCCAAACTTCTGATCCTGGTGTTCCAACCGCTCTACATAAGGGACAGGGTCATGTACATCATGCTCCTCACGATCTTGACTAACGGCGTCATCCAATTCTTCTATGTATGACTTTGTGCTTTGTTGTATTTCTTCTCTTATAATTTTTCGCTTATTGGCATTGGCTTTCAAGTGAGTTGAATCGGAAATCAACACACGACCACCAACCATCCGATGGGAGATTGCCAGGAAGACAACTTGATCGAAAATTTCTTGAAACACGTTGCTTTCACTAAGCCGATAGCCGATCAGCATCATTTTAAAGAGATGAATCGGATCTGCGGAAGGCCGTCCATTATCCTCGCAGTAAAAGGGCTTTACCTTGTCAAGAATGAAAGAAAAGTCAATGTAGGATTGAATTTTTCGGAGTAGATGATCTTGTGGAACTAGCTCTTCAATAAAAACGAAATCGTATGCGTTTTAGACCTCTATTTTGGATCGTAACATAGCATCACCGCCTAGATTTATTACTTATATTATATCATATTAACGCGGTAATTTATTGAAGATAGGAAGTATAAAAATAGACTGTTGAGACTTTCTCAACAGTCTGAGTCTGCCACTTACATGGCAGACTGTACGATCCCGTTACCATTCCCCCCGATCGGCTCGAACGAACAGATTCCTTATAACAACCAATCTCCGACTATGCCTGTAATAGCCCACTTGCCGTCGGCTCGACCTAATAAGGAGATAGAGCTCCCCGCTGCGTCAGTCCCGATGGAAGTCCTCCCGCCTAATGGCGTTAGGATAGTGCTGCCTGATGGAGTCACCAGATTTAGACGATAGGGCGCTTCTACGAAAAAGGTATAAGCTACGGATCCTTTTGCCGCAGGCAGGGTCAGGCTGATTTCTCCTGAAGCACCGGCATTGGTAATTTGGGAACCGATGAGATCAAGAGAAATCGCACCCGATGCTACAAACGAATGGACGCCCACTGGACTATTCTCCGCATAAATGTCCTCAGAGACAGGATCAATCGAGTAGAGACTTTGACCTCCGCCTCGGGTGGAGCAGTTAAAGTACTGCACGTTACGAATGATTTCCGTCTTATTCTTCCTTAACGTAAATCCTCGTTTCATTAACGGTGAAGTACGTAAATCTACCGATTCACAATCGATGTAGACCGCATTTCCTATGGCCGTTCTCGTCTGTTGAGGCACGGTAGTAAGAATGAACGAGGAACCGAAGCTGTAGGGATCATCCGGTTGATTCACCGTGTTGCAGTTGACGGCACGACACCGAATATACGATCGTTTCACACCGTCCGCAGAGAAGGATAAGTCCGAGAATCCGGCATATTGTTCGCCCTCCGCTATACAATCGATGAGCTTGATCTCTCCCGGTGCTGCTTTGGCGCCATCTCCTCCGTAATTCATGGAATAGCCGTACGAGTTGCCTTTCGTTTTGCAGCGATCGAAGACGATATCGATGCTTTCGCTAAGTGCGGTCGGCTTCAACAGCGTGACTAAAAACCCGCGTCCCGTATTGCCTTCCGCTACACAACCGATGAAACGGATATTTTTCAAAAGGTCGAGCTGACTGTTCGGCTCAATATCCACCCCGCTTTGCGGAGCCGTTCCCTTGGTATTGGTAAATCTGCAATTCTCCACCAAAAGCCCGTCAACCGATATAACGGATAACCCTTGCCTCCAATTATTGTTGGCTCGACAATTCCGTAACACGATATTTTTGCTGAAAAGAATCGTCGATTCGAAGTAACCGACATAAAATCCGTCGCCACCGCTATCATTGGCGTTAATATTCTCGACGACTACATTTTCCGAGCCGCTAATATCGAATATATGCGCCTGCTCTCCCGAGGTGTAGGCCGCCTTATTCATTCGCAGCGTAGCTCCGTTTCCGTTGATGTAAACATCCTTCACGCTTTTGATACGGATTAACCGTTCATAGGCAGGAGCAACTCGGCTTAACGTGTCTACCGCTTGTATAATGGTGCCCGGGTCCAGCTCAATCGCAATTTGGCTGGGAATAAAAAGCTGCCCCGTCAAGTAGTAGCCTGCCCTCTGCTTAGGAATGAACAGCTTACTTCCGGAAGCGGCATTCAATGCGGCCTGCAGCGCCTGCGTATCGTTGGTGACGCCATCGGCTTTCGTACCGAACCATGAGGCGACAAGCGTATCTTCATAAATTCTTTTAAAGCGTTTGCCGTTAGAGGATACCAGCACGGTTCCCGTGTTATCCGCCGTCGTGCTGTCACTCGGATCGTAATAGAAAAATCCTTCCTGCCCTTCGTTCGTCACATAATACATCGTCAAAGGATCCGGCTCTTCCTCCGCCCGCAGCTCCTCCAGCTTGACGGCCAGGCATAAATGCTGGTCCAGCAATGCCAACAGCTGCTTTGCTTGCTCTTTCTTGCTTTGACCGTATACGGATTCGGTCACCGATGAGTCTTTGGCAAAAGCGGTCGTAGCTCCGGCTCCCTTCCATATCCCGGCAGTGAGAGCGGCTGCTCCGCCTATGCCTAATGTCGCAAGAAGCTTTCTGCGGCTGATTAGCGCCTCCTTCATATTCCGTTGACCCGTTCCTTCCTCATTCACCCTGCTTGCAGCTTCAACCGCTTCGTGTTCCTGATTGGATTCTTTAGACATAACTGAGATCGCTCCTTTTTCTCATTTGTCAACCGAAAACGGAAACCTGAAACTTCATCAGCCTTTGAGTCCTGTCGAGGCGATGCCTTGAACGAAATATTTTTGAGCGAACAGAAAAACCAAGAGCACGGGGACAATCGTAATAACCGCCCCGGCCATAACCAGCGTCATCCGGTTCTGAACCTCGTTTTTTAGAAACAGCAGACCGAGAGGCAGCGTGAACATCTGTTTATCTTGCAAGTAAATTAACGGCTCGAGAGTGTTATTCCATGCACTAATGAACGTAAAGACGGCTAAGGCCGACAAGGCCGGCTTGGCAAGGGGAAGGTAGATTTTGTGGAAAATGGTCCATGGATTCGCTCCGTCGACCCACGCCGCATCGTAAAGTTCTCTCGGCAATGTTTTAAAAAACTGGTGCAGCAGGAAAATCCCAAATGCCCCGCCCAAAAAACTTCTTAGAATCAGCGGGTAATACGTATCCAGCGCGCCAACGGTTTTCCAGATATAATAGGTAGGAATCATGGTAATCTGGGAAGGAAGCATCATGGTACCCAGCATCGCTAGAAAGATCAGGCTGCGGCCGCGGAATTGAAAGAAGGCCAGGCCATAAGCGACAATTGCACAGGAAACTACGGTTCCGACCAGATCCAACACGGTGACAAAAATACTGTTCAGGGTATATTGCAGAAAATTGACTTCGAACCACACCTGCTTGTAATTATTCCAAACGAAGGGCTCCGGGATCAGCTTGGGAGGCAATGTCAATTCCGAACCTGGAGCTGTCAAGGAAGTCGATAGCATATATAGAAACGGTACGAGCATGATGACGGACCCGATGACTAATATGGCGTAGGCAGCTGTCTTCAAACCGATATAGGGTTTATTCATAATGCACCCACCTTTTCTCCGCCACCTTTTGTACAATGGTAATGGCCAGAATAATCAGGAAGAGGCCCCAAGCCATCGCGGACGCACTGCCCATTTTGAAATTAAGGAACGAATCGCGGTAGATTAGGATGTTCGGAACCATATTCCGGTCCGCCACCGAAATGACGTCCCCAAGCATGACAAGAAATACATCAAAGGCGTGAAATGCCGAAATCGTAGAAAGGATCATGACCATATATACCATCGGAGATACGAGAGGAACCGTGATTTTAGTAAATAAGGTCCGGCCCGACGCCCCATCCATGCGTGCCGCTTCTATCATTTCTTGGGATATGTTTTGCATCCCGGCCAATATTAGAACCATGGAATAGCCTGCGCCCTTCCAAATGTTCACAAGTGCAATGGAACCTATAACAAGCCACCAGCTGCCGCTGCGAATCCAATCTACCGGCTGAAGCCCCATGGTCTGCAGAATCCAGTTCAGCAGGCCGTACTCATTATTGTAAATCCAAAGCCAGATCATGCCCCCTGCCACCCAGGGGTAATGACAGGGAGGAAGAACACCATTCGGAATAACGATTTTCCTCGAATTTGCAAGTTGAGCAGATACGCCAAAACAAGTGCAACGAACGTTTGCAGCGGTACGAACAGGATGGCAAAATACCCGACATTCCGCAGCGAGAGCCAGAATACCTTCTGGTGCAGGAATTGATTCCAGTTACGCAGCCCGATCCACTGCGGCGGGTTGAATAAATCCCACTTCGCAAAAGTCAAATAGAAGGAAAATACGAATGGGAACAAGAAGAAAACAAGCAGCTGCAGGACAAAAGGTAAGGTAAAGGCGAAACCCCACCAGCCTTGTTTGCGCATGGAAACACCCCTTCTCATCTCTAATCCGGTTTACTTGTTCTCGTCGAGCACCTGCTGCACTTTCTGCTGTATTTCCTTAGCCCCGTCTTCCGGAGTTCGCTTGCCGTCCATGATATCGTTAAGAATTGGTCCGGCTGCCGCTCTCCATTCGTTCCACGACGGGTTCTCATCCAGCGTTCCGCCCGCTTCTTCTATTCCTTTCGTAAAGGCTTTTTTGTTAAGCGGCTTGGTGGTCGATTTCTCCAGCTGCTGCAGGGCCGTCTTCTTCACAGGCAAGCTCGTTCCGCTTTCCGACAGCAGCGCTTGGCCTTCATCGCTCAAGTAGTATTTGAGAAAAGTCCACCCCGCCTCCTTAACTTCAGGCTTCGATTTGGAGTACATAACCCATTGGTTGACAACCATAGGGACGAAGCGTTTGCCGTCCATCCCGATCGGCATTTTGACCGTGTCCCAATCCAAATCCGGCTTGTTCTTATTTAATGACACCTGTGTAGCATACTGAAAGAAGGTCATTGCGACCTTGCCGTTCTCAAAGAATTTGCCCGTATTGGCCGCCTCGCGGGTAGGACTGATCTTCAGCTTGTTGATCGTATCCGCCCATGCCGTAAGCCCTTGAATGGATTTGGAGTCCGTGAAACTTGACTTCGTCAGTGTGGAATCCAGCGCAGAACCGCCGTAGGCCCTCATCCATGGGAGCCAGCCGAGTGTAATGTTGTTGCCCGTCTGAAAGCCGTAAATATCCGGCTTGCCGTCCCCATTCGTATCTTTCGTCAGCTTCTTGGCCGCTTCGATCATATCGTTGTAGGTCCAATCGTCGGTGGGCAGAGGAACATTCTGTTCCTTAAAGATTTGTTTGTTGTAGGCAAGCGCCCCGGGGTTGATTCCGTGGGGAATGCCATAAATTTTGCCGTCCAGCTTGGCTGAGGTCAGGGCACTTGCATATTCTTCAATCTTCAAATCCCGCTTAATATAAGGTTCCAGATTCTCAGCTACGCCTCGTTTGCCGTAACTGAGAATAACGGCGTTTTCTTGCAGCCACAGATCGGGTGGGTTATTCCCCGCAATCCGTGTGACGATTTTGGTCACAAATTCCGCCCATGGCGTCTCCTCGATTTCGAGCTTAATGTTCGGATTTTTGGCTTGAAAATTGTCAATCAGCTTCTTGCTCGTAATATCGTAGCCGCCGGGCAAACCTATTTTCAAGGTGACGGGTTTTGACGAACCCAGGGCTGTCGTGTTGCTTGCGCCGGACTCATGGTCCGCCGGGTTCCCGGAAGAACAAGCCGTAAGAGTAAAAGCTAGCATAAGTCCGATAGCCGTCTTTTTGCTCATAAGAATAACCTCCCGCTAACAAATAGTGTGGTTGCAGTTACACCTGGCCTTTACTGATTTACTTCCAGAATTTGCCCATCCAACAGCAGTTGTTTGCGCAGCAACCGGTAATCCAGATCCTGCAATGCGCATTGGTGCTGTAGAGCCAAAGCGGCAGCCGTAGCGGCAGATTGACCGAGAATCATAAATACAGGCTCCATCCGAATGGATCCATAGGCAATATGCGAGGACGATAGACAGACCGGAACAAGAAGATTCGTGCACTCGTCTCCTTTAGGAATAATAGCCCGATAGGAGATCGGATACGGCCCCTTCGGACTGATCTCAACATTCCCTTCATTGATGCACCGGCCGTCCAGAACTAACCGTCGGCAATTATGGGAGTCCATGGTGTACGCAGCTAATCCAATCGAATCTTCCTCCACCCGGTAGTGTCGACAATGATGTTCCGTCATGACCACGTCAGCAATCATTCGCCTTGCCTCCCGGATATAGAGCTGGTGCGGCCATCCGCCTGTTGCCTGAAACTCATCGGCCGGTAGCCCCCATTCCCTGACTTCCTCTCTAACCGCTGCCGGTATGCTGTCGTCATTCGCCAAAAAATATAGCATTCCCATATTGTAGTGCACATGCTCTTGAAAGAGCTGCTCTCGGCGTGAATAGCTCGCCTCCGGCCAAGCGTAATTTCGTCCGATATAATCGGTGGAAACGCCGCCCCAATTATTCAAATCGCTTTTGAAGTTGGGCATCATCTTATTAAGTTTCAACGCATCCCATACTCCATTGCGGATATACCGCGCCAATAAAGCGAATTCGTCGCGATCGTAGTTCGGCGGTTCCGGGAAAGGCAGCTGATGATCTTTGCTGCTGCTCAGGCAAATCCGAAAGTTATACGCCTGGACCGATTCATCCCCCTGGCCCTGTACTCCGGGTGCAGCGTCAGTGACCCCCGGCAGCAGCCCGCTGTCCATTTTGCCTTCTACCACAAACGGGTCTACCCAGGCCATAAAGTTATGTTTGGGGTGACCAAAATGAATCCCGTTCAAGATCTCCCTGTATACCGTGTTCGATTCTCTGCCTACGTGATAGGAAACGCCTGCCCGGGCAAGCAGATCGCCTTCGTAGGAAGCGTCAATGAACATAGCCGCCGTGAACCTGTTACCATTCTCCATGGTGATGCTCCGAATACGTCCCGACTGCATTTCTACGCATTCAAGATGCTGCTCGTAATAGATAGGTACGGCCGCCTGCTCCAGCCACTCCGTGTATATTCGCTCCGCCACATGGGGTTCAAATGCCCACGCTCTGCCGTCGGGTTCGTTGCTCTGGTAATATTGTCCCAGGGTACGGTAGAACTCGCTCGAAATCCCGCCGATAGCCACTGCATCCCCTACGTCGGTTCGCCCTAACCCGCTTGCCGTCATGCCCCCTAGATGCTGACTGAATTCGGCGATCACTGCCTTTAAGCCCATGCGGCTTGCTTGCACGGCTGCTGCGATACCGGCAGGCGTACCGCCGTAGATACAAAGATCAGCCTCGATGTGAAGGGGCGGATTGGCATCATCGTTGCAAGGCTTATAGTAGTACAACTTAGAAAATGGGTTCATTAGACATCCCTCTCTCTTAGCTTTTTGTAAGTACCTTCTTGCTATAGATCCCTTTTGACCGGGTCGTAGCGGATCGCACTGAGCTCGGGAGTAGGTATTCTTTTCCCTAGATGCAGCGATTCCATGCCAGTATTAATCATTCCGGTCGTCAGATAGGTTCGTTCCTTACAGACCGTTGATTGTCCGGTGATCACCATATGCTCGATCTGTCTCGTCAGCTTCTCGAAGTGACTGTAAGGACGCCCCAGACCACTGTCGCAGCGGGCGGCCGTAATCTCCCCGTCCTCTCCGCGGAAAGCATAAGCCCACTCTCTTACAAAGCGCTGCAGTTGGAGGACATAGCCCTTAACACCGTCGCCATACTCCACAATGAACAGCACCGGGACATCCACATGATCTCTCGGATGACCGGGAACCGTAATTCTCATCGTTTTCAAGGCTTGGAGCATCAAATCTTCAGGAACACTGCCTTGTTCCATCGCTGCCCAGACAGAGCGGCCTTCCAACGCTTGAACGGCAACGACTCCCTGTTCGCCACAATCTCTTTGCTCGGCTAATGCCTGCAGCACTTCCATTCCGTGAAAGCCGTACGATTCCAGACCAAGCCAGCTGATCACGAAAATATCCTTTACCCGGTTTAATCTGGTTCTGGAGTAGCTTGGTATTGGAGAGGTATGAGGAATAGAGGATCCGCCGAGAAATGGCAGTCCTCTCTTAATCAGTTCTTCATAAATCCATTGCGCGTCTTCCATTCGATGAGACAGATGCTTGTCGTTGAAAATAGGCACTGCCAAACCAAGCCGATCCATCGCCTGGAACGTTTCTTCAAAAAACCTGCGGCGCGGATACAGCTTTTGACGCTTCTCATTCCATGGATAGTCCCCATGCTCGCCGATCAGCAGAACCCCGTCAATCGGGGAGCCATCATGCTGTACAGCTATTGCCCCTTCAATGGTAGCACAGACGGCAACACCGTGAGCTTGCGCTTCGCATACCCCCATATCATTAGGAGGAACCTGGTCCAGATATAAGGACGCTACCTCGATCTGCGGACAATATCCGAACCTGCCTAGCAATCTTCCAAGGATTACTTCCGCGTGGGAATCGGATCGGTATTCGGTTACGATGGCAGCCACTTTTTTGCGTCCGGACGGTATGCTCATGCTTCACCTTCCACCCCTTCATTCATCCAGTTGCCCACTTGTACGAGCCAACTTGCCGTCGATTCAATAATGGCGTGTAAGTACTGAGTGCCCTTGGCAGCATCAGCCGGAAGGATGGAATCCGTGTACCCCTGTGCTCCCGTCAGTTGGCCGTGCTTCCCGATAAAAGTGCCGGCCGGGCCTGCGTTTATCCAAGACCGCTGCGGATGCTGCGAATCTGCGGAAGCTCCGCCGCGAACCAATTGCGGTGCGAGCGATGCGATCAAAGAAGCCTCGAATCCCCCCGCGTGGCCCGGAACCATCCCCATCTCCTGAGCATTCTGCTCGTAAAGAGCGCTCCTCGATAAGCTCCAGTAGGATGCGGATGCCGTCCAAATCGCATGCTTAACCGCCAAATCTTGAGCAGTTTGATGCATCAATTGTTCATTGCCACCATGTGCGTTCAGAAAGATGATCTTGCGGAACCCTCCGCTTACTAAGCTCTCGCCAATCTCATTCAGCATAAGAAGATAGGTTGAAGAGGTGAAAGATAGCGTGCCGCCAAAAGCCAAATGGTGCTGCGAGCAGCCGATGGTTAATGTCGGGGTCAGCAGCAGCTTCATGGACTCTGACGCTTTCCTGCAGGCTTCCAGCGCAATGTTCTCACATACGATGCTATCGGTAAAAACCGGCAGATGCGGTCCATGCTGTTCCGTAGCGGCTAAAGGAACGACTACGGCATATCCTTCCGCTGCATGGAGGTTTAACGTCTCTCGTGTCTGATAATGAAACAAGAAGTCGTTGTTCATAAGGAGAAGCCTCCATCCACTGTTATGAGAGCGCCTGTAACATACGAAGCCGCATCGGAGAGCAGAAATGCAGCCAGCTCCGACACTTCCTCCGGTGTCCCCGATCTTCCTAGCGGCGTCTGCTTGGCTACGGATTCCCGGAAGGAAAGCGGCATGGCGGCTTGAGCTTTATCGGTCTTAATATCTCCGGGAAGCAGTGCATTCGCCCGAATGCCTTTGTCTGCGTAATCGGCAGCTATTACGCGGGTCATCTGATTTACACCCGCTTTGGCCGCTCCATAGGCAAGACAGGTCCGTTTGACCCTATGACTTAACACAGAGGAAGTGTTCAATATAGCACCACCGCCCGATTCTATCATGAGAGGGAGCGAATATTTATTCATCAGAAACGTGCTTGTCAAAGTTCCGACTAGGACTTCATTCCATTCCGCTAATGACAGATCCAGAGCCGGTTTATATATTTGGGTATATGCGTTGTGGTACAATCCGTCCAACCGTCCCCAATGTGCTTGAATCGTTTGCATGGCTAGCTGGATTTGGGATTCATCACGCGCATCCAACCGAATATACAGGAGCTGGTCTTGAAGTACGCTGTCATCGACTGCATCGCTCAGTTGGAGGGCAGCGGACTCCGGGGTGGCCAGATCGCTGGCAACGACGACGGCTCCTCTCTCCAGGAAGATTCTGACCGCAGACAATCCGAGCTTGCCTAACGCCCCTGTAATGTGAATCACTTTTCCACTTAACGGGCCCACCGCCACTCCTCCTATGTAATATTTATATTCTTTCTCAAACGCCGGTTCTCGGACCTAGATTTTCCCATCTGATGCAGCTTCCTCTACCCTCTGGCTCGTTTCCATCATCAAGCAGGCGGTAAGTGAAGCGGACCAATGATAATCGCGGATTACATCCATTTTCCGCCGTATGTCATAGGTCGCTGACGGTGGGCCTTTTCTATAGCATGCCGGAGGGGGAACCTGGTCATAAGAATCGTAATATTCAAAAATGACACCGTACTGCTCATAGTAGTTCCGTACCATCCCGATTGTCACCGAAGCGAGTTGCTTCGCATCTTCAGCCCTTCCCTGCTTTATCAATCCCGTGTATACAAGATAGTTCATATTGATCCATACAGGACCTCTCCACATGTCGGTGCCATAAGTTGCCTCGGATACTGCCGTCGATGCGATAGGATATTTCGTTCGAAAATGCTGTGGATCATACAAGTTCTTTATCAACCGCTCTATGCGTTCTATAGGCATTGTTTGGTTTAGCAGCAAGGGCATGAACCCGCTTACCGCCCTCACCTGGGACATATTACCGTCCATATCCCTGTCGAAATAAAATCCTTCCCCTTCATCCCACAGTAAAGCTTCAATTTGTCGGCTTATATAGGAGGCTTTTTCCTTCCAATGCTTGGCTGTTTCCGGATCCTCCAGTTCTTCAGCTATTAAAGCAATAAAATCGGCGTCCCGAGCGGCAAATACGGAGAAATCGACTGCATCCAATACTGCTGCTCGGTCAAACCTTGGAGAATTATCCATACCGGATTCACCGGAGCGGCACAGCGGATTGCCTTCAATCATCCATTCCAACAACCCGTTGCCGTTGCGGTCCCGATTCGATAAATTCCAAGTCATATATCGTTCCAGAATAGGAAGAGCGTATTGCAAATGGAGGCGCTGCTTCGTATGACAGTAATTTTCCCATACTCCCCAAGCTAGCAGAGGGGGCTGCGTGATGCTTGAGCCGGATCCGTCCACTTTGGTCATGTGGGGGATCATACCGCTCTCCTGCTGCGTATCCAGTACGGATTTAAGGAAATCCCAGGAAAGCAGCGGATCAAGCTTGTTCATGGCCAAGGTATGGAAAACGGAGTCCCACAGCCACATCGCTTGGTGGGGAACACGGTCCGGAGTGGACCAGCGCTGCTTGATCGTTCCTTCTGAAGCAAGTGTATTGACTTTCATAACGCTAAAGCACTTATTTAATAGCTGCTGTTCGGCAGGATCGGCAAGCTTCGGAATATGACGATAAAATCGCAGCCTTTCCTCAGCTGTCTCCAGAGCGTCATATGCCAGTCCCTCCAACGCACGGCATACGGCCTCCTAAACTTGCTTACCGTAGGCCAGCGCCCATCGTTCCCTATCTCTGATCAGTACGACAGCACCTTGACCGTTCGTCGCCTCCGTAATGAATTGGTTGTTATCGGTCCATGCAGTACCTTCATCACTCTTCTCGAAGCTTAAGTCCAAATTGAAAGTCAAAGGGGCAAGCCCAATTAGTGTATGCCAGCTATGATATACAGCCAGAATCTCTCCATCCTCTAACTCGGTCAGCAGCACATCCCCCGTTGCAATTCTAACGTCGCCGGGTTGGGAAGCTTCGAATGTCAGCATTCTCCGCTGGGGTGTATGGAACAATAAGCTGTATCCGGACGCCCCTAGCGTAGCAACGAATTGAGACCTGGATTCCGTCGGTCCATCATATCCCGAAAAAGCAAACAAAGCTCCCTCTTTCCACAGATTGGGCAAATGTTTTTCAACATGCAGCTGCATCAAGTTCGTCAAATGGCTCTCTCCCCTGCAAATGATTAATATTGCTTCTATTATGCGCAATGAAGAGTGCGCCTTCTATAGAACAATCTGCGCTTTCGTTGCATGATTTTGCTCTTTTCGTCGTTACGGTATCCAATAGGCTGTGGTATACTTAGTATCATCAGAGTCATAAGGCGGTGGCTGCATTGGATGCTGTGAAGAAGATCGAACCTTTCGAAGGTAAGCGCTTCCCATTGCGTATGACAGAAGTCAAAAGCTGCTTTCATCTGGTAAGGCCTCACTGGCACGAGCACTTGGAATTCATTCAGGTTACTGAAGGAGACGTTCAGATCCATATTGACAACCGCACGTTTGTAACGAGCGCACCAGCCATTGTATTTATTAACAGCTGCAAAATTCATTCGATGCAATCCTTACATGGGACAAGCAGTACGATCCGCGGCATGATATTCGACATGTCCTTATTGGCCGGGTCATTTGAGAATTCCGAGTCCCAGCATCTATACTCACGATTTCTTCATTCTGCTCCTATTCATGAACCGTTTTTGCCCTCTCATCTGTTATGGAGCGAGCTCCGCTTTCACTTCGAAGCTGCTTACCGCGAATACTTAGCCCAAGACATCGGTTGCGAGCTCATCATCAAGTCGTCCCTGTACCAAATGATGATCCCCTTGCTCCGAAGCTTTCAACAAGAACAATGCCTGTCCAAAGATTTGAGCAAACACTTTGCCCAATATAAACGCTTGAAGCCCGCCCTCGAGCATATAGAATCCAGCTACGCCCAAAAGATTTATACCGATACGCTTGGTTCGCTAGTGAATATGAGCCCTTTTCACTTCACCCGCTTCTTTAAGAAGGTCACGAGTGTCACCCCTATGAACTACATCAATCGCTACCGTGTAGATATGGCCAAGCGGTTGTTGATTCAGCACGACCTAACGATTACACAAATAGCGGAACGCACCGGTTTTTGCAATGTCAATTATTTTGACAAAGTGTTTAAAGAGATGAACGGCTTCACCCCCTTAGAGCTCCGAAAGCAATTTATCGATGGTTAGGCAAAAGAGCTGCGCCGGACAACAAAAAACGTGAGGAACCTGCAATTAGGCTCCTTCACGTTTTGATCAATTAACCGGGCTGGTAATAGTGTATCCAGCTGAGTTTCTTGGCAGCTTGCACGACCAGCTCCGTCATTTGGCTCCAAGTCTCTTCTTTCCACCGCGACGTAGGGATGGAAATGCTCATCGCGGCAATCATCTCTTGATTGGCATTCACTATGGGCGCGGCTACGCAGCGAACGCCTTGCACCGCTTCCCCGTTACTGAATGCAACCCCAGTTCGACGAATTTCCTGCAGATGCTCCGTCAGCACATTCCATTCGGAAATCGTCGTATCGGTTAGAAGCCCCAGCAAATCGGACTCCCTGTATAGTTCCTCTAACTTATCCCCACTTAATGTGCTTAAGAACAACTTTCCCATCGCCGTTGTGTGGAGAGGCAGTTGCATGCCCAGATGGGATACGAAGCGTACCGGATGCGTGCTTTGCTTCTCTGCAATGTATAGAATGTTTCGACCGCTCCGGATCGATAAATAAACGGCCTCATTCACTTCCGAGACGATCTGTTGCGCAACATGCTGAAACTCCGTCGTTAAGCTCGTATGCTGAGCATATTTCGCTCCGATCTGGAAAATTTTATAGCCGAGACGAAACATCTTCCCGTTCTCATCCTTCTCCAGGTAGCCCCGATGAACGAGATTATGAAGGATTTTAAAAACACTGCTCGTCGGAAGCTCCAACCGACGGGAAATGTCCATCAAGCTTAACTCCTGCACTTCGGCTTCTGCAAATAATTCAAATATGTCTAACACGCGATCGGCCGACTTGACCGTAGGATTCGTTTTGTCCGTTGTCGACATGCAGCTTCCTTCCTTTAATCAAATAATAAAGTACCGAACCTCTCCGAAACATGGAATGAAGGATGGTAGGTAGGAGACCAAGCGCAATAGTGCCTTGTTCCGGACTTCTCCTGATCGATTCGGTAAAAGTTGATTCGCCAGCAATCCCCGCCGTCGGGCATGACACTGAATTGGCTAAACGGCATCGTTATCTGATAGTGAAAACCACCGTCGGTCGGGGTTACGGACGTCTGCAAGCCTTCCATATTCCATGAGGTGTCCACATCCAACCGTCCGCCCGGTTTCGTGTAGTTATGGTTGGTAACGAGTGCATCGAAAATAACATTGTTCGGGCTAACCTCAATTTCTTTATAGTGCGTTCCCATCCCCGTTTCATCTATGAAGATTTCCACGACGTCCTGCTCATAGAGTGGATCGTCCCTGTCGGTAAACGTCGAGATAACGAAATCATCCTGGCACTTGAAGCGGAAATATACAGCGCGGCTATCCCAGCAGCTTTGCACGAAAGTACGAAGCGCGGGTTGCTCTCCTGTCGGGGAATCTACCAATTCAAGCGTCGGCAAGGAGTTCCAGTGGATATCATCCTGCCCTGAAGGTACCCGCATGCACCGATAAATATAACGTTCCGTCGTCATTGCAGCATCAATCATCCTTATGGTTTAAGTTTGTCTCTTGGGGGAGAGAGCCATTGCATCGATTTCTACCAATATATCATAATTTAAATCGCAATAGATGGTTGTCCTTGCCGGATAGGGGTATGAAAAATAGCTTCCATACACCTGATTGAATTCATCGTAGAGGGCCCGTTCCTTTAAATACACATTCACTTTGACCACATCCTCCAACGCAGCACCCGCCTCCTGCAAAATACGTTGAATGTTATCGAGCGTCTGTACGGTTTGAGTCTTTAAATCCGGTCCGACAACTCGGCCGGTAGCGGGATCAAGCCCTCCTTGACCGGATACGAATACGAAGCCTCCCGCCGCTATAGCGGAGGAAAAAGGCAGTCCAGAGCCCTCTTGGGTCGCAATCGATTGTTTCTTCTGAAGCATCCTAAAATCACTCCTTCCACGTCTATTTCCAGAGAGCCCAGCAGCGTCCTGCGATGTCCGTTCGGAAGCTTTCAATAGCTCCGGTATCGGCAACCGTGACATAGCAGGTGCGTCCATCGATACCGCCGAACGTGACATTCGTGCACAGCTTGCCGTTCAATGCAACCTCCCCGACCAGTACGCCCTCCGGGGATAGGACGGCAACCGTTCCTTTTCCATGCCGGGTAACATATACATTGCCTGCCATATCGCAGCGCATCCCATCCAAACCGTAGTCGGCGAATTCATAAAACAGCCGCTTGTTGCCAATCTCCTTCTTTTCAGACAAATCATATTTCCATATTCTCCGCTGCAATGTTTCATTCACATACAACGTCCGTTCGTCGTAGCTCACCTCGATGCCATTCGTGGTTCCCATACCTGTTTCCAGCAGCTCGCAGTTGCCGCTGGGGCCGATTCGCCAAAGCCTTCCGTTCCCTTGCTTCCAGTTCGGATCACTGGCAAACCACGTTTCGTTCCTCGTAACGGCCAAGTCATTAGGCTGATTCATTCTCGGTTCCTCGGCAAATATCGATATTTGCTTCGTCATCATATCCACTTTCAGAATGCGGTGACCTGAGTAATCAGCTATGTACATATGGCCAGAGCGGTTGAAGCGAATAGCATTGCCGGTCGCACCCTCCGGAAGCTCCAGGAAAAGACTGCCGTTTCCTTCAGGTGTAACTTTCCCTATCGTATGCCTTCTGGCGTAATTCACGGCGTATACATTTCCCTGCACATCACAGGCAGGTCCTTCAATCCCGGATGTAAAAGAGTGCGGTGCCGTTAACCTGACGCTAACAGACTGCAACTGCATCCACCTCACTTCTCGCGTATTATGGGGCTATTCGCATTGCAACCCGCTCCACCGCATCCAGCGTTTCTCTTACTTCCGCTTCTCCATGGGCAGCCGATACATACCACAGCCCATTAGGCCGGACCAGAATCCCGGCATTCAGCATTTCTTCGGCAAATCGGGTATAAAGCTGTGTATCGCGAAGTTGGAACGTATCGAAGTCGGAGACTTCCGATTGATCGATAAACATAAGATGAAAGACAGGTCCCGGCTGGCTCTTCATAACGCCTTCCGTGGTAATCATCGTTTGCGGAACCACCAACATATTCGGCCTGGCAATAGCCATTCTCGGCTTAATCTCCCCGTTTAGGTGACGCAACAACAAGTCAACGGCTTCCATTCCGCGCTCGTACGCATCAATATGCGGGTATCTATCGTATCCTACCAACAGGCTGCATAATGCAGACATTTCGGTTCCAAGATTGGCATGCAAATCCACCGTAGCCGCAATCGGGAGTTCCTGGCCAACGACGGCCCGGATAGCTTCCAATAAGGCGACTTCCATATCGCAGTGCTGCTCCGACACCATAGCTCCATGAAGGATGACAACCAGTCCGTCCAGCCCTGGTTCAATAGACGCCGGCAGCTGCTCCAGAATTCGTTGCGCCGCCTCGGCAGATACGATTCCGCCTGGTGTTGCTGAAGCATACACTCCCGGAACAAGCTGAATGTTCCATTGATTGGCAGCGTCAATCACTCCCCCCATGGTTGTACGAGTGTGCAGGAACAAGGACATAAATGCCTCTTTGCCGGCTGTGAAACAATGGCGAAAATCTTTCCATTGCGTAATGCCCGGAGCGAACGTGTTCGTTTCATGATAAACGCCGACAACACCGATGCGCAGCTGAGCTGACAAGCACGGATCACCACCTTGTATCCATATTTTGGACCATCAATGAGAGATTATGGAAACAGTGTAGCACGAGGTAGTAATTTATAACAAGAAAAATAATTCACATAAAGAAAACGAATTTCATTTCAAACCATAATAAAAGCGCCCAGCCGTAGCCGCAGCGCCCCTGCTTTCATTACATCAGCTAATAATTTGATAATTCGGTCTGGTCTTATCAAAATAAGGAATTTCCCAGCACACCTTCTTATACTAAATCATGCAGTAAAAAAGTTTACACTTTCACTGTTTACTATCCTATTCACAAAGAAAAATTCTATAAGTACCATTTCTGGGTTCTCAGGAGACTCTTCGTGCAAGATAAACTCTCCTATCATAAAATCTCCATTAGGATTATATAATCGAACTTTCACCTTGTCTGTCTCCATGCATATTTACCCCCAAGTTACCCCCAAGAATTGTCACGACCAATCTTCTTGATTTAATGGATTATACATCCATATTTTAACATGGACTAAATTTCCAGACTATCCTCCCGTTAACGCAATGACGGCTGCCCCGCGGCAGCCGTTTTGGTATTGAACTATCGTTCCCTTTAGCTCAATTTTAACGACTGTACGAAGTCCCTCAGTTCAAGATTAAACCGTTCCGGTTGATCCCAGAAGACGGCATGTCCTGCCTCTTCATATAGCGATAATCTGGAATTTGGAGTGATTTCAACGATTCTTCGCGCTACTGCTGGATTGACGGTTCGATCATGCATTCCTTGCGTGATCAGAACCGGCTTGGTAAGTGAGGCTAATAGATCATCATTCGTTACATGTCTATTAAAGATTCCTTGATGAACGTAACTCGGAACGATTACATTGCATCCGAGAAAGAAATAGTGTTCCTCCGGAGTCAGCGCTTTATGATGAACACACTGCTTTAACCACTGATCCAGAGCATTTACTCTTACCATGGGTTCATCGGAAAAGATGCTTGTTGAAAATTGTAGCGTAGCGCTGCCCAAATCAGCCATTGAAGCTTCTCTGCCGAGTCGGGTTATAGCTCCGACAAAATGGATGCCTCCAATCTCTTTCTCCCCATAAACACGGATATAATCAAGAATTGGTATTCCCGCGAACGACCAACCGACTAAAACCGGCTGCATTAGATGAAGCTGCTTAATGACAGCGTGAATATCCTCAGCCCACAGCCGAGCATCTCCATACCCGTCTTTCGGCTTTTCCGAAAGTCCATGGCCGCGCAAATCCATAGTTACCAGCCTGAAATCCGATGCGAGCTCTGAATGAATTTGCATGTTCCAGCATAAGCGGCACTGTGATCCTCCGTGAATAAACAGGAGCGGTCGGCCATGAACAGCACCGAATTCCTCGACATGCAGTTTAACGCCTCCACCTCCCGTTACCAGATGCGTAGCGGGTTTCCGCCGCTCATTGTGCGACTGCTTATTAATCGCCATATAACCCCCTCCTTGTAGTAAAATCTTATACTTGTTCTTTTATTCCGTCTAATTTATTGTTATCATACAAATCATGCATTTTTGTAATCAATCAAGGAGGGGAAATGATGGAATGGCAGCAGATTGAATATTTTATTGCAGTTGCTCAGTTACAGCATATGACCAATGCCGCAAAGGAACTATCCCTAACTCAGTCTGCATTAAGTCGTTCCATATCCGCTTTAGAAAAAGAGTTAGGTGTTGCATTATTTGAACGTAGCGGCCGCAGCCTAGTTTTGAATCGGTATGGACGCATTTTTTTGGAGCGTGCCAAGCTCGCATTGATGGAAATTGAGAAGGGTAAGCAAGAGATTACGAATCTAATAAATCCTTCGGCTGGAGTAATCTCTCTGAGCTTCCTTCATATGCTCGGTGCCCAACTAATTCCGTCCTTGCTTAATTCGTTCCGCGAACGATATGCGGACATCCGATTTGAATTGCATCAGAGTTCCAACAATGAGCTGTTGACGTTAATATCCAATAACGACTGCGATTTTGGCATAACTACGCCGGAGTTTGTGAATGATTCGTTTCATTGGCATCTAATGGGAAAATCCGAACTGTTCCTCGCAACCCCTCTTAATCATCGATGGGTTAACCTAAGCAGCGTAAATTTGGAGGAGCTTCGGGAGGTACCTTACGTCGGATTAAAAACCTCTTGCGGACTAAGCTTCACCATCAATAAACTGTTCGAAAAAAAGCAGATTCGTCCGAACACCGTATTTCATGCAGATGAATTGGATACGGTAGCCGGATTGGTGTCTGCCGGATTTGGCGTTGCTATACTGCCAAAAACGTTAGGCCTTCAAAACCATCCTTTGGTTTGGCTGAAAGTGGATGAACCAGAATGTGAGCTTACTCTTGGGGTAGTTTGGAAAAAAAATAAAGAACTTACCCCTGTATCAAATATTTTTCTTTCATTCATACGTGAAAAATATTCAACTGAATGTTAACCTGCAGGCTTGCCGTTGATCTTATTTTTGAAAAAACGACTCCCGATTATGGGAGTCGTCAAAACTTGCTGTAGATCACGAATATTACGATCAAGCCCCTGCTTGGCGCCTCTTCAATGCCGGTATTATGGTTGATGAGCTTCCATCCGATCCTGGATGAACTTGCGAAAGTTTGTCCGAGGCCTCCACTCCCCAATGGGTCACGAAGAAATAGAACGATTTTCCACTCTCATCTTTTTCGTTTCCAGTAAAGCACGAAAGTGCGTATCGTATTCCGTGAATACCCTATTCTCCACCGATGTGATCGAGTACTGCTCAACACCGCGCCATGCTCCCTCCGGTTTCCGGGTTTCCTCGCCTTTGTTCTATTATCCCAAACTCCGCTTGGCACAAGATCGGTAGGTGATCGGAAGCCAAAGTGAAGATCACTTCGTGATTCGACAGGCGAATGTGCCTGTTCCCTAACATATAATCGATACGTTTGACCGGGCGGTCCGCCGCAAACGTGTACAATGCGGACGATGTAGGCTCCCCTGCGCAGGAGTCGCAGAACTCCCGGAAAATCCGCACCATCTCGGGCGAACCCGGCTCGGCATTGAAGTCTCCGACGACGACGCCAGGTCCGATCTTCTCGTTCATCCATTGGATCGTTTCCCCCGACTGGATCATGCGTTCCTCTGCCTCGAGACCCCAATGCGTGCAATAAAAATGAAGTACAACGCCCTCGACGTCGATTTCAGTCTCCAGCAGTTCCCGCCGACTTTTCACACAGGTAGAGAACAGCCGCTGCCGGCTAGCCTGGATCGGATGTTTGCTCAGCACCGCGGCTCCATGCTTGCGTCTGTGCCCCCGGGATTCCGCCGTCGGATCCAGATCGATGCTGCCGCCGTAAACGTGATGCATACCCAACTCCGAGGCCAACCAAGCGGTTTGGTCCTCGTAGTCGCTGCGCTCGCTCCAATGCTCGTCGGCTTCTTGAATGCCTACGATATCGGCACCAGATCGCTTGATCACATCCGCGACTCGCGACAAATCGACTTGATCGTCCATGCCCCGCCCATGTCTGATGTTGTAAGACATAAGCTTGATTCGTACCATTTTTCTCCTCACCCCCAATCATTTCTCCTTTCTTTCTTTATCCCTTGAACGCTCCGATCCGCTGCCGAACGGAATAGCCGTTTCCGTTCATATCGGATGACTTGACGGCCTTTTATACGCATAAAATTCGTCAAGTGTCTGCGGTTCGAGTATATTCAACCGATCCAGCCATTCTTACCGAGTTACTGATCTGTATCACATGAAAGCCCGGCTCATACACAAGCAGGAACGAGTGGATGTTGCCGTCCGGCATCGTAAAGCCTTGTTTGATGAACGAATATGTTCCCATCAGCTTCTTACAATTCGCGCATGCTTGTCGGTCAGCTCGTTCAGCTTGATGAAGATTCTTTGGCTTTCGTACAGCATCAAATCCGAAGTAGGTATTCTTAGCGTATGGAACGAATCCAGATAATCGCTGCTGGCTAGCGCCAGATTCCGCTTCTCCCCTATCCCATCGAACGGGACAAGTTGGAAATCGACCTTGACATTCGTCATCTTTACGTATTGTTTCTAGAGAGTCGTCTCATTTTGTTCGCGGTCGTAACCGCTTTGACTATAAAGAAGGTGAACTGGATCGGTTGTTTCACGATAGGGAAACCCGTCGCATTGTCGAGAGCCTCCCGAACCCACGATAATATGAATTTTCGGACGTTAAAGCTTAAACGCCTTCGTTCTCCCAAAACATACTCATGCGCCGTATTTCCCCAGAGGTCAGTCTGCTGACCTCCACCTCATACCCGCCAGAAGTCCATGCCTCCTCATCGGGAATATAACCGATGTAATCATTCGCATAACATACGACGACATGCCCGGCGTTCCGCTGCCTCAGCACCGACGCAAAGCTGGAGAAGAGCTCGCCTGGAATCATCCACAGGGTCATCCCTCCAAGCACGATGCGTTGAAGAACAGTCCGAATCGAATTCCCGCCCAGCCGATCTTGAAACTCGAAGGCGGACATTGCGGAATCGTACTGCTGCAACGAAGGAAGCTCCTTCGCTTTCGTCAGGCAGGAAACGAGCAAACTCCCGACCCGCTCCGCCTCTGCAGGATCGGACGCTCTGCGCGTATATCGTGTACTGATATCACCAGCCGCTCCGTTCGCATAAAGGAAAACCGCTCCGGGATGCTGCTTTTCCATCAGTGATGCAGCCGCTCCGGGGAAGTCCGAGGAAACGGTGCTCGTCTGAGGTCCGATAACCGTCGGATGACAGGCGAAGTGCAGCAGGCCGCCGATCACCTTCGAACCCTCTGGGTCGCAAATATGCAGGACGCTTAAGGCCGGGTCAGCGGTTTTACCCTTGTCTCTGCGATTCCCGGCAACTCCGGGGCACTCAGCTCGGTACCATTGCAGGCGAACCTTCCTCAACGACGCCAAAGCCTTCCTCACGCCGCTAACGATCGCATCTGTTAGCCGATGTCTATACTCCATGGGAAGATGACCGGGGTCCGTTGTCCACAAGCCTTTATGCAACACGTCCGGCACGCCGTCGATCGCGCAGTGCGTATGGGTGGCGAACAGGCTTACCCTGTCGGGTGGAATCCTTTCTTCGATCTGTAACCGACGAATCACGGCGTCCCGTATGTTCCGGTCTATCCCGAGCAGATCCAGACTGACTAGGGCGAAGCGCGTCTCCCCATCACAACCGGCCATGCATTTGCCATACAATCTCGAATGAACACTGTCCGCCAACTTCCCGCGTGTGGCATACCCTCCCAAGTCGCAAGGCAACGAAGGCGTAATATCGAATTTGGACATACCCATTGTCAACGACTCGCGACCGCTCATGACTGAAGCTCCTTCAAAGCAAGCATCACGGCACCGTGCGCCGGACTTCGGTGCGGCTCCTGCAACATACGGCTCCATTCCCCAAGGTGAGACTTAAGCGGATTGAGGATTGCTTCTCCCATGCGAAATACACCACCTGCGTATGATAATGCCGGCGGACTTTCCCAATCTACCCGGTTCGCCAATGTGAGCAGGTGCTCCGCCAATCGCCGGCCCGCATCGTCCAGAATGCGCAAGGCAATCTCGTCTTTTTGCGCGGCGCATGCCGCAACCTCAACTGCCAATGACGCGATTTCCTTTCTCCTGTAGCCGCCGTATACCTTGTCAATGATATCCAAATCATGCTGTACTTCAAGGAGGGTGAGCAGTCGTTCCGTCAGCAATGTAGGCTTGCCGCGCCCGTCCAGAGCCATAACCACTGCGCGTAGCGCATCGCAGCCAATGGAATAGCCGCTCCCCTCGTCGCCGAACCACGGCCCCCATCCGCCGCACCGCAACGTCGTTCCGTCCTGCCGCCGGGCGTATGCAATGGAGCCGGTGCCTGCTATGACGACAACTCCGGGACGCCCGCCTAGCGCTCCTTCCAGTGCGATTCGGGAATCGATGAAGCCTCGCAGTTTCGCCTCGGGAAACGCGTCTCTCAGCAGCGTCAGTATCCAATGATCGTCCGTTTCCTTCACAATTGCCGCAGATCCGATACACATGCTCAACACTTGGCCAGATTCAGTCTTCACTATGTCGCATATTTGCGCGATAAGCGACTTCAGATGGAGGGATGCGGCATCAACTCCTTCGACTATCGAATTGATCCCTCCCGACGATATCGTATGCGCCGTTTCCGAGGTCATCTCGAACAGGATCGCCTCCGTCTTCGAGCCACCGCCATCAATACCCACCAAATACTGTTTCACGCATCCTCATTCCTCTTCAATCATTTTCCGCCAATTTTGCGTTATGGGTGTCGCCTTCTTCCACATTTGCGCTTACATACACCTGTGGAACGAGACCTTGCCGCGCGATATTGTCCGCCACCTGCACCATAACGCTGTTGATGATGAACGCGCCGATGACGGAGGAGGTCGGACCTACCGCGACGCCGACGTTCTCCAGTCGGACAGAGGCGTCGCCCCGATCCCCGCAGTTGTCGAGCACGATATCGGCAATCTCGTACAGCTTTTTCCCGCTGCTATGTCTTGGTGCGGCGCTCATCGAATGCTTCACATTCGTGATCGCTATAACGGCGGCTCCTCTGGCTTTGGCTCCGAATGCCATTTCCACCGGAACCGCATTAAGTCCGGAATTGGAGATGATAAAGATAAGATCGTCTTGTCCGACTTTATGTTCATCCAGAAGAATGTCCGCATAGCCCTCCATACGTTCCATCCTCGTGCTTTTCACTGCGCTTTCGTGGAGCATTAAAGCGGTTTCAAGTATCGGCTTGACTTGCTTGAAGCCGCCTGCCCGATAATAGGCTTCCTCCGCGAGCATGTGCGAATGTCCTGTTCCGAAGAAGAACAACTGCTTGTTCGCAAGCAGCACCTTCGCGCATCGTTCGGAAGCTTTGTGCATCATGTCTGCCTGCGTTAGGATGACCTGCTTGATAATACTTTGCACTTTCTCAAAATATCTTTCCATTTTCGCCCACATCCCATATCGTTCGGTCTGGTGTCTAATACTTTTTCGATTTCAAAGCTTCTGTCGTGGCTTGGATCATCGTAATCGATTCATCAAAATGTTCGAGCGAAGCCCCAACCATCAGGGCGTCGACAACGCTCAGCTGTGCCATCAATGAAGGCATGCCCCCGCTTTCAAACGGCGTCTCGTGCACGGCGCTTCTCAAGGCGATATGGCTTGTTCTGGCGACGGGTGACCGGGGGTATCCGGTAATGGTCACCGTAAACGCGCCGCGCCGTTTCACCTCTTCAAGCGATTCCACGATACTCTTCGTGCTTCCGGACTGCGACACGGCCAGTACGACATCCCCTCGCTTCACCAGAGCAGTAGACAACGCAATATGATGGCTGTCGGTGCAAGATTTCGTCAAAAGTCCGATTCGCGTAAACCGGTAGGCGGCATATTCGGCGACAAGACCCGATGTACCGAATCCGAACAAATAAATCATGCGGGCGTCGGCCAACGCTTGCGCAGCCTTCTGCAACTGCGTCAAATCAAGATTCTGGAATGTCCCATTTAGCGCCTGCACATTGTTGGAATGGATTTTCCCGATGGCGGTCTCCAAGCTATCTTCCTTGCGAATATTTTCATAAAGCGTCGGAGCCTCTGCAAACGTCGAAAGTCTAGCCAAGTTGATCTTCAAGTCCTGGAAGCCCGAAAATCCGACTGCTTTGCAGAATCGGATCACAGTCGCTTCGCTAACCTGACACTCTTGGGCAATGTCGGAGATGTTGCTGTTTATCGTCTCTTCGGGATGTCGCATAGTATAGTCTGCAACCGCTTTCTCTGACTTGCGCAGCTGGTTATATACTTGGCCTATAGCTTGCAGTACTCCACCTGTCAAACCGGAAGCTTGCGAAGATCGAAGTTCTCTCATGGCGGATGGTTCGCCCCTTTGTATTTTAAATACATATTATATTTATTATGTTGTAATTTTTACTACATTTAGAGATTATCACAAAAATCACATACATACAATTAAATTGTTTATCTATTTTCATGATATAAACCTTCAAAGTTCCACCTTATCCCTTATCCCTTCCCGACTGGCTCTACTATTGCGTACAAAAAAAACCATCGCTGGGACGATGGTTTTGACTCTAAATGTCTTACGCCCAAGGAACATCTGACGTCCATTATCGATCACATAGCACAGCTATGCGGTTCCAGGACACAACGAGAGTGCAGAAAAACTAAAACCCTCGATGACTGGAAAAGGCAACAAATATCTCCGCTCTGCCTTGACTGAAGCCTCTCATTCGCTACGAGGGTCTGATAATTATCTTGGCGCCCAGTACCGACGAATTGCAGCCGCAAAGGAAAACAGCGTGCAGCGTAGCTGTTGCACATTCCATAATGATCATTGCCTACCATTAACTCGCCAAGAAGAATTCGTCGATCTTCCAATAAGGGTAGTTTATTCATTAGTTCGCGGAGCAGCATTATCGTTTATCTTCTCCGTTCAATTCGCTAGATCTGTCGGGAATGAGATCAAGTTCTTGTCACCCGACATTTAATATAATCCACCGGCAATCCGCAAGCCGCGTATCCGCGCTTGTTACGATTTTCCACAAAAAAAGCGCCGGAGTCGATAAAAAAAATCGACTTCGGCGCTTTTTTAACTCATATCGTCAGGAAAGATTAATCTCCCGAATCTTCTCGATCGGCACCTTCGGCTTGCGATCCTCGGTTAAGAGCCCGTTCACCTCTTGCTGGACGTCGGTAATTTGCGTGTAGCAGTAGCCGACGATGTAGTCCGTCGCTTTGATCGCCTCGTGAATGCCGCGGAAGCGTTCGAGGAACGCTTCTTCCGAAGCGACCTGTCCGCCGTAGCCCCAGCCTTTATCGGACTTGAAGGCGATGCCGCCGAATTCGCTTACCATAATCGGCTGTCCCTTGTAGCTGTAGCCGTCGGCGAAGGCGTATTTCCACTGATTGAACGTCTTCTCATTGTTTACGATTTCGTCCTTGTTCGCATAGCGTTTAAGAAATTGCTCCTTCGTTTCCACATAATCGTGCAGCGTCAATATATCGGACACCGTATGCTCCCAGCCGTCGTTCGTAATGACCGGGCGGTTCGGATCGAACGCTTTGGTTAAATGATAGATCGCCTCGGTGAACTTCTGCTGCCTGCGATCCTTGAAGATGTTCATGATGCCCCACGATTCGTTGAACGGAACCCACGTGATAATGGATGGATGATTATACTGCTGGCGAACAATCTCCATCCACTCCTCCGTGAAATTTTGCACCGCTTGATCGTTGAATTCAAAGGTTGCGGCCATCTCGGACCATACAAGCACACCTTTGACATCGCACCAATACAAGTATCGGGCGTCCTCCACCTTCATATGCTTACGGACACCGTTATATCCCATCTTCAGCAGAAGCTCGATGTCTTCGATCAGCGCTTCCTCGGAAGGAGGCGTCAGATGGCTGTCCGGCCAATAACCTTGATCCAGCATCTGCCGCTGATAGATCGGCACATTGTTAAGCAGCACCTTGCCCTTCTCGATGGATATCTTCCTCATGCCGAAATAGGAGTAGACGTGGTCGATCACGATGTCATCCCGGTATAAAATAAACTCCACATCGTACAGATTCGGATGACCGGGAGCCCAGTAGCACCGCTTCCACGGGCCGTTCATTTCGTGAACGAGATCGACCTCCAGCGTAAGCCAAGGGCGATCGATCGTAAGGCTTGCCTGCTTGACCTGACGCCCCTTCATGCTGATGACCGTTTCCAGCCGCAGCTTGCTCCCGAAGTGCCCGTCGCCTTTGACCTGGTAGTCGAAGCGAACGGACGAGGCATCGAGATCCGGCGTTACTTTCACCGCATCGACGTATTCCCGCTCGACATATTCAAGCCAAACGGACTGCCAAATGCCCGTCGTCTGCACATAGAAGCATTCGAAGTTCTCATCCACCCAGCGCTGCTTGCCGCGCGGCTGCGTGGCGTCCTTGCTGTCCTCCACCTTAACCGTAAGCTCGTTTGAGGACCCGAACGTTACATAAGGCGAGATGTCGAACGTGAATGCCGAATAGCCGCCCTGATGTCTCCCGACGTATTCCCCGTTCACCCATACTTTCGCAATATAGTCAACCGCTTGAAAATGCAGGAGAATCCGCTTGCCGGAAGCTTCTGCAGGAACGTCAAGCTGTCTGTTGTACCAGACGAACGGATGATGGGCTTCTTCACCGATGCCGCTCGCCTTCGTTTCGTAAGTGAATGGGACGATAATGCTGCGGTCGCCGCCGAAGTTCCGCGGCCAGCCCGCTGCTTCACCAATGCCCGCATCGTCGAAGCCGAAGCGCCACTCGCCGTTCAGATCGACCCATTGATCCCTCACGAACTGAGGTCTCGGGTAATTTTTCACATATTTCTTTGTTGTCATATCGTTTCTCCCACGCCTTGAGTTATGTTTTGTATCTTTGAACCGTTAATTGGCTCCGCTTTTAATGCTTAACCTCTCGAAAAACACAACTGCATTAGCCGTTGATCTGACGCCAACTTTACCGGTAGTAAACGCATTGCTGTCCGTATATTGAAGGATAGGCTTCGGACTGTTGTCCATGTAAACCCGAATCGTGCTTCCTTCAGCTTGAATCTTAATATGAACCTTTTTGTCCTTTTGAAAGCTAACATCCGCTTTTTCAAGCACGGCAGCGTCATAATTTAATTTTTTCAGAGCAACTCTGCTTGGTGAAAAAGAGATATAATAGCCCATTAAGGCGTCCGGCACCTGATCTTTATGTGTCGACTCGTTAGAAGCACGGATTAGAATACCCGCATCATCCTGCAAGGAGGTTTTGGATAATGTCAGATCCGCTTCGACCGTATAATCGCTCCAGGTTGTTTTTCCCGTAAATGCCATACTGTTCACGTCTGGGGCGGAAGTTAAACCCTGATTCGAGACGGACCATTTGCCAATATAGGTCCAATCGCTAAATAAACCGCCGGCCGTATCGCCTCCCTTGATCAGATCGATCGTCCGATCCAGTTTTTCCAAGTCCGTTTTGTAAACATCAAAGTCCAGCAGATGGATTTCGCCTCTTTTTACTTTAAGCTTCAACGTGTGCAAATCCGCACGAAGAGGAAGATTTCCGATTCCTTTCATTTTCACCCAGCCGCTCTTTTGATCGTCATCGGCAGGAGGCACGACAATATTGCTTATCCATTGATCGTCGGCATAAACTTCCAGTTCCGCGGCTTCCTTCTGACCTCTTACTCTAAAATCGATCCCGTAGGTCGCATCTTCCTTAACGTTGATGTTATACTGGAGCCAATCCCCTTTATGATTCAGATTGACCAAGTACGTATTGCCATCCGTTTTATCGATCGCAATATCATCCTCTGGACGAAAAGGATTTTGCATTTCCGGTTTTTGTTTCGTATGGTAGCCTCGCTCTTTGCCTTTCAAATAATGTACGGCCTCGATACTCCCCGGAACAGGCTTATAAGCTTCGAAATCGCTTGTGCCGTTCACCTCATGACTGAATGCGGTATAATCCGGCAATAAAACGAAATCTTCGTACACGTAACCGATACTGCCCGCCGTTAAGTCTTTCATTTCTGCATCCAACTTCTGCATCCCGTCAAAATAAACCTTTACTTGCTGCCGATCCTTTTCAATCCGAATCGTATGAAGCTTGGTCAGGTCCAGATCTTCAGGCAAGGATGCAGCGGCAATGGAACGACGTTCTTCCTTCTGTACGCTTACAAGCTCAAGCTTCTTTTCAGGCATATGCACGGAAACCATGCCGAAATGGGATTCATTCTCATAAGAGAATATAACGCCGGCTTGAGACTTCTTGCTCTCAACTCGCTTAGATTCCAAAACCGCCCTAAAGTTGAACTCCGCTGTATAGCTTTCCTTCGTTTTCGATTTGCTAACGAGGGTAGTGGTTTTTCCATGCGTCAGCTTATCAAAATTTCGTTCCGCCCCGTCCCGCTGTATCCATGTATAAAAAGGTGCCCGCTTCGGCACTTTTTGCGGGAAGTTTGTCGGCCCGAGAACGTCCATCTTGTCTCCGTTGAAAACTAATTTGTCCATATTTAAATATCTGTCGTGACCGATTCCCGGCGCTACGGGATTTTTGTTATTGTGGTACACCATGTAATACGAATCGAGATCGGGTCCCATCACGGTGGAACTATGCCCCAAGCCGTGAAAACCGTCATCTGTGTTGATGATAATCGGATTATTATAGGGCGTGACGAATTTGCCAAGTGGGCCATCCTTCGAGATGGAATAGTTGATACGATAACCTTTACTCATCAGATGATTGCCCGTTTGCGTCATAAAATAAGTACCGTTTCGTTTGAGCAGGAAAGGCCCTTCCGTCCAGTGGTTCATGCTTGTGCCCTGCAAAATGTGCTCATCCCCGAAAGTTAGCGGGGTAGGCATATCCCGCCCGCGAATTCCTTTCGAACCGGAATTATAAAAGTACCACTTGCCGTCATCATCGATAAATACGCTGCCGTCGATACTCATGCCAAGATTACTTGTCTCCAATGTGAAGGGACCCGTAGGACTATCGCTTTTTAAAACATAATGACCCTTTCCTGACGGTGAGGTAACCATATAAAAGTAACCGTTCCAATAGGTAACTTCAGGAGCGTAGGCCATCTTCAAGCGCTCATCCTTCGCTACGATCCCTTCGTATTTCCAGTGGATTAAGTCCTCCGAGCTCCACGCCCGAATGTCGGATAACCCGAAATGCGTACTTGGGTATAAATAGTAAATCCCGTTATGCTTCATAACGAAAGGATCGCCGGCAGGATAATTCTTTCCGTTGAGAGGATCGTCTTCATATCCTTCTTTTTTCTCCACGGTCAAGCTCATCCAATTTTTATAAGTATCCGAGTCCTTTAGTTTCTCAATCATACCGGTTCCCTCCATGCTTATGCCCCCCACATCTTTCGGCTCTCGAAAAAACGCAGCAAAAACAATAATAGCGAGAATAGGAAACAACAAACCAATCCATTTAAGACGTTTTTTATTCACTCGAACTTCTCCTTACAAAATCAACTTGCCCTTGGATGGAGAGACGCTCGTACCGATAAGGAGGTTACTGCAACTTCAACTCGGCGATTTTTTTGTCCGCTTCCTCTTTGGCTTTTTGCAAGGCCGAATTGATATCCGTTTTACCTTCGAATACTTCGTTAAACGCTGCGTTAATCGCACCCGATACCGCACCGTTATATTTGGATTGATAAATCATATTGGACGGTTGGCTCTTAAAGATGCCTTTCAGGTTTTTGCCTTTAACAAAATCAAGATCTTGCGCGAACTGATCGATAATGCTCTGATTCGTAAGCACGGTTTCTTTCCCCATCCTGGCAGCCTTCGCCTGAACTTCATCCGATACGGTCACCTTCAAAACATCCATGACGTCATCGATATGCTTGGTTGTTTTGCTGACTACAAATTGATGGTAATCGACCTGATAATATTTATTAGGCGCTTCTGCAAAGGACGGTACTTGCACAACATCCCAGTCAAGATCCTTCGCCTGGGCTAAGTTTCCGATCATGCCACCGGTCCAGTATGGAGCCATGGCGAGTGTCTTATCCTTTACGAACAGTTGAACATTGCTTGCATTCAGCTTGAGGGGCCGATTATCGACAATATCATAAAGCGCTTTCCCTTTGGCGAATACGGCGTTCCAGCGATCCGAAACAATCGCGTTCGACGTTTTCGGATCGACCAATTCTATCGATAGCGATGATGCAAACGTCGAAATCCCGCCATGAGTGGCGACCATTCCTCGATACTGCACGCCGTTTTCCGTCCGGGCTACCTTTTTGCTGAGCTCAATCGCCTCATCCCAGCTCATGCCGTCCTTCGGGTAAGCGACGCCAAATCGATCAAAAATACCTTTGTTGTACCATAATGCGAACGATTGGCTCATATACGGAAGGGAATAAATTTCTCCTTTCGTGCCGAAGCTTTTGATCGCATTCATAATGGTCGGATTAAACCGGGCCGTATCAATTTGATGTTTCTTCAACTGCTCGGTCAAGTCAAGCGGGATATCTTTATCGAGCATATCTTGAATGTACGGAGTTGCATAAATGATGTCAGGAATTTCCCCTGCGCTTACTAATTCATTTAATCCAAAGTTGGTTTGAAAAGGAATCAGTTCAAAAGAGATATGCGGATGCAGCTTCTTCACAGGCTCAGCGATAAGCTGCTGAAAGATCTCCTCTGTCATCCCGGGGTTAGTAAAAAGTACTTTCAATGTGACCGGAGTTTTAGGTTTACCCTCATTTGCATTATTCGCCAAAGATTGATCGCCCCCCCCGCTTGAACAACCTGCCGCAAGCATCAGTAATAAGGGACTCACCAATAGAAGCTTCCTCGATCGTTTCATACCCATCAACCTCTCCTATAAATTCGTTATAACCGCTTTCATTAAAATAATACAATATACCTTAAATTATTAATATACTAAATTAGGTATAAAAAAAGCTTCTGATCGAAGCCTTTTCGATGAAGATACATTCGTGGTTTAGCGGAAGCTTTTCTTGCGAGCAGAAAGTTTATTAAGCGCTTTAGTGCTTTAATGAAGTTAAACTTTCTTTACTCTAAAAAAACACTCATTCTGATGATGAGTGTATTCCTTTGATCAGGTTAACCGGCACCACTACTCTTCTCGGTTCATAGGCTCCTTGCATTTGTTCGAGAAGAAGGTTGAGTGTTTGCCTGCACATCTCCTGCTCATTTTGTTGTATCCATGACACATGATCCAGCTCCGGGGAATCGAACGTGACAAGTTTGATATGATCCGGAACGGCCCGTCCCAGCTGTTTTGCCGCCTTGTACGTAAATTGCGCAAGCATGGTATTGACGGTAAATACCGCTGTAATTTCAGGGTTTTGCTGTAAAAATTCAAAAATTTGTCCATAGGCTTCTTCCGAATAGAGCGTTCTGAGAGGTATAACGCACCAGAGATTTTTATCTATCGGGATTCCCCTCTGCTGAAATGCTTTTTCAAAGCCTTGCGCTCGTTCATCCGTCGCGCTGTTCGTATTTTCTGGGGTTATGAAGGCGATTGTTTGATGGCCATCTTTGAGCAGTTCATCTACAGCCACGCAGGTGCCGTTTACATTATCGGAACTGACGCTGTAGGTACGAATTTCCTTCAGAAAACGGTCCAGCAGCACCAACGGCTTCTTCTCCAATGATAACCGCAATATCGACTCGTTATAGTTTTCCTGTTCCACAGGAAAGATGATCATCCCCTGAACCCCCTTTTGCAAAAATGCTTCTATTGCTTTCGCCTCTTCTTCCTGGGACTCCCTGGTAATTCTTAACATGATATCGTAGCCAGCCTCATTCGAATAGTACTCGATCCCGTTCACAAACTGCTGCTCCACCCTATTCTTCAGCATGGGCACGATCAGCCCAATGGTCCCTCGCCCTTGTGCCTGTTGAGAACTGTAATAGGCGAGTATTTTCTGCTGAGAAGAATCGCCTTTCACGAATGTACCCTTTCCCTTAATCCGTACTACAATGCCTTCCTCCATAAGACCGATTAAGGCGTTTTTACTTGTAATCTGGCTTACATTGTATTGATCGGCCAGCTCTTTCTCGGAGGGTATGCGGTCACCTTCGCGAAGCTTCCCCTCAGCATACATTTTTTTTATATCGTTTTGTATTTGTTTGTATAAAGGCAAGCTGGGCACGGTACACACATCCTTAGTTATTATACTGTTTACTACAAAACATATAATTTATAATATATTAAGTATAATGTATCTATTCTGAAATGAAAAGTGATTGTCTAAACGACAAATACACGCCAAAGAACCGACCCAAACAAACAGTCGGTTAGTATTGGCATAAGATATCCTGTAAAAACCAAGGTAAAGTTCCGTTGGATCACTCCATCATTCAATATCTCAATGAAGTAGATCGTTACGGGCTTGCTCCTGTTTAATCAGATATTGCAGCGAATCAACCCCCGTATCGGAAACGGCAGCCACCCGTGCGGACGGAAAGGAATATCCTACAAGTGATGACAGAACATGTCCCGGCGGCATCTCAATGAATAATCGAGTGCCGCGTTCAAACAACTGCTTTGTCATATCGTGCCATTTGACCGGATTGGCAATACTGCGGACCAAATCTTCACGAATCGTTTCCGATGTCCGCAATAACCGCGCGGTTGTATTCGCTATATAAGGTATTTGCGGTGCACTCAGTGAAACACGGCTTATCGCATCCTCTAAATAGCCAGCGACAGTCTCCATTAATGGACAATGGGAGGGGACAGGTACCTGCAGCAGTTCAGCTTTACGAGCACCTAACCCTTGGGCGGATTCCAGAACTCTACGAATCCCCGTGATCGTTCCTGCAACGGTAACCTGGTGCGAAGCGTTAATGTTGGCAAAATAGACCGGATCTCCCCCGCTTGCGGTGTGATCGAGTAGCTGCTGCACTTGCATTGGACCCAAGCCCACAATAACACCCATTCCATATCCGGAAGGAAAGGCCTGTTTCATCAATGTCGCTCGGAGCCCAACAAGAAGAAGTGCATCGCGAAAGGTCAATACGCCAGAAATAACCGATGCTCCAAACGCGCCGACGGAATGGCCGGCCACAAAGGAGGGCCTTCCTCCCCGTTTCATAAGCACACGGGCCATGGCCACGCCAGATATAAGAAGTGCAAGCTGTATACCCACTGTAGAGGCTAGCATTTCATCCGTATCATACTTCAGAACGTTGGTATTCAGGACGCATGAAGCTTCCTCGATCGTTTCTCGCACATCCTGATGATCCGGCAGTTGATGAAGCATGCCGGGATATTGCGATCCTTGGCCAGGAAATAGAAATGCCATAGTCATCGATATGGGCAGCCTCCTTATGTCTCAGGTAGTCCATGGACACTTCACCAGCGTCGGCCCATTCATGGTTCGCAAAAGAATCGTAGATTCCTCCTGCCGTACAAACTCGGATAAAGAGCAAGCACCGGCCGGTGTTTCGAGCAAAGCGTCAACTTTAACTGAACATTGATGGTTAAAGGTATTCCATCTCGCAACCGTCTTCCGTTCCACTCGCTGCGGCAAATAAATCGCCAGATCAATATCGCTTCCGGGATGCACGGTACCGGTACCGCTGGCTAGTTCAAATCCAACACTGCCCGTCGGCCCCCAACGGATGCCGGCTCGGTTATAATAATCGGCGATCTCTTCCAGTTGGGAGAATGCCTGTGAATCTGCGCCAAGCGAATACCCTCGCCATCGTGCTTGGACCGCCAGCTGCACCGGGGTCACAGCCTCCTTCACGGATCGAGTGGGAAGATATGCGGCGAAGCGCTGCGTACGGCCCGCTCCGCGCACGCCGACAGGGATACGGCCGTTCTTCACGGGACTGCGGCGGATGACAACCCATGGCGCCCGTTTCAAGGCATCACATACCCATTCCGGAACCGCACTCTCACACTCCAAATCCGCGGACGACTGAATTCTGACCAAATCATGAACCCTCAGTTCCATTGTTCAACGAGCTTCCTGCGAACAAGAATCGATAACGAGCGGGAGGCCTGAGCCTGAACGGATTGAAGCCGACTGCTCAAATCTGCCGGAGATTGGCGTGCGTCGGCGATCGCCGTAAGCAAAGCGCTCTCGATCGCCTCTATGTCGTAGGATGTGGGTTGATCGGGATGGATACCAACCAGCATCTGATGAAGCGCGCCGAGCGTGGCAAATGATTTCACATCATACGCGGTAGCGGCGATTCTGCACGCTGCCTCATCTAACTCTTCCATCCGCCTGCGGGTTACTCTCGCTGCCGACTGCTTGGACATGACCTGTACGGTCACACCGGCATCGTCCAGCGCTATGATTCGATTAGCCTGCAACCCGTGAGCGAGAAAAGCGCCTGAAATGGCCAGACCGACGATCAAGGCAATAACGGGGTGCCCGGCCAGCCTCGCCGTCGCATAGGCATCGGCAGCAGCGGCACAGGACTGATGAATGCCGAGCAGTTCTTCCGAATATCCATAGGCCTGTCCCGGAACATCTACGATAGCGACAATAGCCCGTTTATCCCGGTCCTTGTCTTCCTCAACAGCCCGCCTAACGCAATCGGCAATCCTCCAACCTTCGTCCAAACCAACTTCTCCATTTCTGGCTCGGTAAAACCGATTTCCTGCATCATTCACAACGGCGATCATCCGCACACGTTCCTGTCCGAGCTGCGAATCCGCCGACAAGACGGAAGGGATCCCCGTCGGTACCTGCTCATGCGATTTCGTTAACCGTTCGAAAAAGGTACGGCCCCGGCTATTCTTCATTCCTTCACCCGCCACAAGATCTTGCCCGAACGAAGGCAGTGCGGATTCCCGCTCCGGATGACCCAAGCGCCCCCAGAGATTCCTTAAAGCATCCGGTGTTAAGCGCTCTTGTATATCCAGCTTGGATAAACGGCAGAGAAATCGGTCTACCTGTGAGCTTCTGGATGAATTGGATTCACGTATCCGATAGATGGCGCGAACGGCATCCCTGATTTCCTCCCAATCATCATCAACCAGCCTGTCGGCCAGCCCGATTGCATAACGCTGTTCCCCACCCGACATCGACCAGACGAGGCGCCTGTTTCTGGAGTCGAGTTCCTCAATTCCTGCCTCTTGCTCAATCACTTCCGGACCGTTCAGCTGCAGCCTGCCCTGCTTGGTCATAATAATGGCGCTGCATAGCCCCGCTGCAATGGACATCCCGCCGAAACAGCCGATCATGCCGGCAATGATGCAGACTACCGGGCGATAGCGCCTTAATGCAACAATTGCCGCATGGATCTCCGCGATAGCTAACAGACCATAATTCCCTTCTTGTAAACGGACGCCTCCGGTTTCCAAAAGGAGCACCGCTCGGGTAGGGATTCCTGCTTGATTATCGTGCAGAGCCATCTCCAGCGCGCCTGCGATTTTGGCCCCGGATACCTCGCCAATGCCTCCCCCCTGAAATCTGCCGTCGACGGAAACCAGGACTGCCGGCTCGCCATCGATCGTTCCTTTTGCCACAACAACGCCGTCATCGCTTTGCGGAACGATACCTTGGATAGCGAGGTGGGGAGATTCAATCCGTTGAAACGGGTCCAAAAGCTCCCGGAAGGAGCCTTCGTCCAGCACGGCCTTGGCCCTTTCCCTGGCACTGAGCTCAATAAAGCTGTTTGTGTAGCGGAGCTGCCGTCTCATCAATCGATTACCTCCACAACTTGGGCTAAACGCAGGTTCACTACCCCCGGTGTAGCTCCGAAATCATTGATTTGAATTTGTGCGGCAATGTTATAGTCCTGGAAAAAACGGTCGAAAATCGCCTGCCATATTTGCCTGAACCCTTCCGTTTGGGTCCTGATGTCGACCTGTGCGATACCATTGGGAGAGGGCTCTACCAGAATTTCCAGGTCACCTGAAGCAACAACGCCGACGTACCCTCTTTTCGTAATGACGCGCTCGGCTTTATACTGAAAGTGTAACTGTTCGATGGCCAAAACCCCCTTGCGGTTTGTTCGCAATACCCGATGTGCTTTGAATTTTATCCAAAAATAATACGGCCGCAATTAAATCCGCGCTTCCTCCCGGCGAAAGACGGTGCTCCAACATGCTTTGTTCTAGCAGCCTGTAGGCTTTTCGACCCGAAGCCGTGCCCATGCCGCCCGACTCTAGTACATTCCTCGCCCCACGCTGCACCGCCTCAAGTGCTTGCGGCCCTCCCCTGTGAAGCAGACAACTGTCTTGCAGGCTGGCCATGATGGACAGCAGAGCATGAAGCCGCGCAGTTTGTTCAGGAGCCTTTCTCGCTCTCATCCCCTCCAACACGGGAAGTCCGATTCGGGTTACATGTGGAAAGCACTTCAGCGCTTCCCCTCTTGCACCTTGTACCCCATATTTTTGCGCAACCTCCATTCCGTTGGTCGGTTGCTGGGGGGCGTAGCGGTCTGGGAACTTCGCAATTGTGCCGGCGATGGCCGCGATTTCCCATGCAGTCGCAGGAGCGCAGTGAACCGCACAACCGGCAAGAAGCAAGCCGAGAGCCCAGATCGCTCCGCGATGCGTGTTTACCCCATGTGTCACCCGCATCATCTCCTGCTCTCCGAGGCGTCCCAGGAAAGCCAGCTCTTCTCTCAATTCCTGTTCCGGGTTACGTCTGTAAGCCGCCTTCCCCATGGCCTCGAAGCATGTGCGGAGAGATGCAGCAGACGCCTTCATTAAGGAAATATCCATATTGTCGTGGCTTCCCGAAGAACGCAAATCAACCAATCCGGGCTTCGGAGTCAGCTCCGCCTCCTCAAGCAGCGCCTGCACAGCCCAATCGGCTAATTGCTTCCCGCAATCGTCGGCATCCGTCCACATTGCGACCACCTCACCAAGTTCGGAATTTTTCCGGTGGACTATACAACCCGCCGGACCAGTCGATTAAATCCTCGATGCTTTTGGCGGCAAGCAAAGACCTTCTTGCATCGGTTCTCCGGATTTGAAGATCCTCGGGGAGTGCAATCAGCCCGTCCTGACGCAGCCTGTCATTCAAGGAACGGTCATGTTCCCGCCCCAGGGGCGTCATTCCCGCTATCGCTCCGAGCGCCATCCTTCTCTCTTCCATACTTTGCGCTTTATACAAGTAAGCGATTCCTTCTTCCGTAATGACATGGGTAACGTCGTCCCCATAGATCATGACCGGTGCTATCGGCAGGTTGCCCTGCTTACCTACCTCAATAGCATCGAGAGAATCCACGAAGGCGGATTGTCCCCCCTTTTGAAAGGTTTCAAGCATTTGGACCACAAGCTTCCTCCCTCTTACGGTGGGAGATTGATGCGTGATCAAATCAAGCCAGGCCGGAGTCGCATGCCGTCGTCCCCTCGGATCGCTTCCCATGTTTGGCGCCCCTCCGAAACCCGCCAACCGGCCGGCTGTAACCGTGGACGAATTGGCATCTCGATCGATTTGCAGGGTAGACCCGATAAACATATCCACACCGTACAAGCCCGCCACTTGACAAATCATCCGGTTGGAGCGAAGGCTGCCATCGGGACCGGTAAAAAAAACATCCGGCCGTGCGGCGACATACTTCTCCATGCCTACTTCGCCTCCGAAGCAGTGTACCCTGTCCACCCAACCGCTTTCGATTGCCGGAATTAAGGTCGGGTGAGGATTTAACGCCCAATGGCTGCAGATCTTCCCCTTAAGCCCGAGACTTTCTCCATATGTCGGAAGCAGAAGCTCGATCGCAGATGTATTGAAGCCGATCCCATGGTTCAAAGATTGAACCTGATGCTTTTCATATACGCCTCGGATGGCCAGCATCGCCATAAATATTTGAACTTCCGTAATCTGACGCGGGTCTCGGGTAAATAACGCTTCGAGCTGATAAGGTTTTTCCGCTTGCACGACAACATCTACCCAGGAAGCCGGGATGTCTACTCTGGGCAGCTTGTCGACGAGTTCATTTACTTGCACAATCACGATTCCGCCCGAGAATGCAGCAGCTTCAATAATCGTAGGCGTTTCTTCCGTATTCGGTCCGGTATAAAGGTTCCCCTCCATATCCGCTTTATCTGCTGCGACCAAGACTACATTCGGAGTCAGATCGATAAATAATCGGCCATATAGCTCAAGGTAAGTGTGAATCGCGCCTAATTCAACCAGACCATCTTCAATCAGTTGTGCGATTCGCAGGCTTTGGGGACCGGCATATGAGAAATCCAATTTACTGGCTATCCCTTTCTCGAACAAGTCCAGGTGCTCCGGTCTTGAGATACTGCTAATCAGCATATGCAAGCGGTTGATCCGATTGCTGGATACCTTGGCCAGCGATTCGGAGAGAAAAGACGCCTGCTTCTGATTATTCCCCTCGAGTACTACTTTATCACCTGATTTAATCAGCACCTCCAATGCGTCCACGATCCGCCCGGCTGGCAGACATTTTCCTTTCAACCATGATTTTGCTGCAAATAACCGCCGAAACTTCTCGTCGCGACGCTCCGTCCAACTGCGTGGCGTAACTTCTGCAATCGGCAAACTCGATCAGCCTCCATATCAGAAATTGGTCTTATGGGGAATGAGTAAAGACTTTTCTCTTTATAATAATCCCGATTGTTTTATAATAAAAATACCTATTCAATTATAGTTGATATAACCAATCTGACATAAAGGGAGGATACAATGGAACTACAGCAGCTGATCTATTTTCAACAGGTGGCGCATTCCGAGAATATAACCCGTACGGCCGGAGATTTACGTGTTTCCCAACCTGCCTTGAGCAAAGTGATTCGCAATCTTGAAAAAGAGCTGGGTGCATCCTTATTTGACCGTAGAGGCAAGCGAATCGAATTAAACGCAAGGGGAAAAAAATTTCTGAAGAGAGTCGAAGCTGCTCTGAATGAACTGAACGAAGCAAGAAATGAGCTCCAAGACGAAGAATGCGAAGTGAAAGGTACCATCCGTTTCTGTTTCGATGTGGCCTCCTCTATTATTCCCAGTTTAATAAGAGAGTTCCGCAATCTTTACCCGGATGTTACGTTCCAGCTATCCCAACATGACCAGAACACCACGTCAACAAACTTCGATCTTTGTGTAACCTCATTGCCAATTGGGCTTCATGGAACTGAAAAGACCGAATTGTTGAACGAAGAAATTGTTTTAGCCGTCCCTAAGGATAATCACTTATCCTCCCAGGAAAGCATTCGATTGGAACAAATCGCGAATGAAGGTTTGATCAGCCTCAGGAGAGGCCATAGTTTGCGGGAGAAGACCGACGCCTTCTGCAAAGTGGTAGGATTTATCCCTCGCATCACATTCGAAAGCGATGATCCGGCAACAGTGAGAGGGCTCATACGTGCGGGACAAGGAATTGCATTTATTCCTTCCATTACGTGGAAAGGCACTACAGACGATTCTGTAAGACTTCTAAATATTGAGCGTCCTTTCTGTTCCAGATCCATAGAGCTGCATTGGAAAAAGGACCATTATTTAGGGCAAGCGGCACGGACGTTCCGCGAGTTTCTTATCGATTATTTTGCGAAGCTGAAACTCGGCATATAACCTAAAGGTTATTTATAATATACAAAACTATATATTATGATCCCTGGAAATGGTCGGATATAATAGACTAAATAAAGAACTTTTTAGTAGGGGGCAATTCATTTGATTATTACCACCAACACGGGTCAAGTACGAGGTGTTCAGGAAGGCAATCTTTACATTTTTCGCGGAATTCCCTATGCGGAGGCCCCAGTCGGCGAGCGCCGATTTTTGCCGCCGTATCCCAAGCAGCCCTGGGATGGGATACTTGAGGCTAGCCGGTTCGGTCTCAAATCGTACCAGCCAGTTCATGGTCAGAACAATCTTCTCAAGGAACAATCCGAGGATTGCTTAAGTCTCAACATCTGGACATCTGGCGTGGAGCAAGCGAACCGTCCAGTTCTTGTCAACATCCATGGCGGCGGATTTGTTGCTGGAACCGGTGCGGAATTTGCCGGTTTGACCTTTGCCAAACAGGATAACATTGTATGCGTTTCCCTGAACTACAGACTGGGGGCATTAGGCTTTCTGCATTTGGGCGACCTGTTGGGCGATGCGTACCAGACCTCCGGGAACAACGGGATACTGGACATCGTTGCAGCACTAAAGTGGGTCAAAGAGAATATTTCATGCTTTGGAGGCGACCCAAACCGCATCACCGTTTCGGGCGTATCGGCCGGAGCCAAGTGCGCAAGTACACTGCTGACTGTGCCCGCTGCACAAGGGTTATTCCACCAAGTGATTGCCCGAAGCGGCGCAACGCAATCCATCCGCGATACACGCACTGCCACCTTGATTACGCTTCGGCTGCTGGATAAGCTGGGCATTCCGCATAAGGAAGCGCATCGATTACTGACAATTCCTGCACAAACGATTATTGAAGCTCAAGATAATAGCCTCCATACTTTTGGTCCTGTACGAGACGGACTCACGATCCCAATGGAACCTATTACAGCGGTTCTCGGTAAGCTTAAGCGCAAGATTCCATTGCTTTTGGGGACAAATAAGGACGAAGCTGCGTCATTCATAACAAACTCACCCGGACTGAAAGTGCAAAACGAAGATGTTCTAAATACCTTATTCGGGTCGAACAGCGGGCTCGTCTTGAATGCGTATCGTAAAGCCGCTCTTCTAAAGCCTGCCGAAGAAGCCTGGAAAGATACGCTGACCGACTGCTTTTACCGTATTGCGGCGGTCCGCCTCGCGGAGATGGCGGCAGAACATGGGCAGCCCGTTTGGCTGTACCGATTCGAGTATGCGGGTAAACAAGGGGCGGTTCACGGGGCGGAGAGTCCGTTTGTCAACGATTCTAACCCTACGGAAGTAAAAGAGCTTGCGACTCGGATGCATGCGGCGTGGGCCGCTTTTATCCGTTCAGGTGAGCCTACAGCAGAGGGGCTGCCCGAATGGCCCGCGTTCACCTTATCCGAACGTTCGACGATGGTCCTGAATCAGGAGTGCAGGCTGGAACGGGAAGCCGACTTGAGCGAAAACGATTTCCCAATGCAGGTGATACAGCTCTAAAATACGCTTCGAAAGCCTGTTGGTCTTATCCAACAGGCTTTCGAAGCGTATTATTTGATTACTGGTTACGGATTCGACGTTGGACAGAACGGACGTACCCGTGCTGTTCCTGGCGCTGATCCGGTAATAATAAGTGCCGCTCGCGATATAGTCGTCGCTGTACGGAACATAAGGTACCGTGTCCTCCATGACGCGTGCTTCAACATTCATTGCATCTATAATAGAGCTCCGCTCTAGCCTAACTGAAAGGACATCAGGTCGCGTCCTACCGTGATCGGTCCTTGATAGATATTCCGCATCCCTTTGATATACTCCTCCTCTGCAGCCTCATTCGCCGCCGGAGCCGGGATATGATGAGTAAGCACCAGATGCTTCACGCCTGCTTGCTTTGCGATTTCGGCCGCCTCCAATGTCGTCGTATGATATTTGGCCGGGTTGGAGAGTGCTTTGTCATAGGCCGGATATTGCTGAATCAGCGCATCCAGCCATTCTTTGTTATAAGCCTCATGTACCAAAAGATCGACTCCTTGGCTGTACTTCAGCATATTCGCTACAGGAATCGTATCCCCTGAAATAACAACCGACTTCCCGTTGTACTCAAATTTATAAGCGATCGCAGGATAAACCGGGCGGTGATCCACTTCAAAGGCTGTAATCTTGATTCCGTCCTTCTCATAGACAACCCCCTCGTTTCGTTCAGTATATTCGATCCGAGCCCCCGCTTCATCCGACAAATTGTAACTGACGCGAAGCTTGACATCGAACTCGAATGATTCCCGCATTTTACCGATGATTTCTTTGGTTGTCTCCGGACCGTAAACATGCAAAGGAGTTGATCGTCCCTCAAATACACGCTCGGGGGTAATGTGTGTACGCCAGCTTGTAATAAACACATCGAAAAAACCGCCGTTGTGATCGTAATGATGATGTGTAAGCAGTACATCGGACACCCTCTGAGGCATGACCCCTGCTTTAATCAGCTGATCCACGACACCGCCGCCGCAGTCGACCAAAAATACTTTATGACCCGCAAGTACGGCCACAGCTGGCTTCGCTCTGCCGTAAAATGCTCTTGGCGAGCCTGTGCCGAGCAAAATCACTTTTAGATACTCATGAAACTCGGGCTGAAGATTTTCCTGTGGCTGTATTTGCATACTTGATTCCTCCTGAATAGTTAAAGGTCTGTTATTTACCGCTCTTTACTTCCTGAAGCAGGGACAAATCAACATGTTGCTCAAATCCAGCCCCTTGAACTTCGATCATGTCTTGATTCCCCCCTTGATGTGTATTCTGAATTAGTGCTTAGACATGAAATTTTCGCAATCGTAAATGATCACCCGTTTCTTTTCGTATTGAATAAGATTCTGCTCCTTCCATTTGTTCAATGTCTCGGTTATTGTCTGTCTGCTGCATCCGATAATGTAGGACATTTCTTCATGACTCAGCGGTAGCCTGACATGAATTTCGTTGTGCTTCCACTCTCCGATCTGGTTCAGGAAATAAGCGAGCCTCCAAGCGACGGGTCTGGAGACGAGCGTTTCGACATACCTTTGGGTAGATAGCAGCCGCCTTGCGTTGGAAACGGTTAGTGCATAAAGCACATCCGGCCGGCTTTGCAACAAACTCCTAAAATGGTCTGCGGGCAGGAGTAGCACTTCGCTGTTCAGTATACATCGCGCGAATCTTTGCCTGTGTTGGCCAGTCAGTACCTCTGCCGCACCGAACACTTCACCCGTACTGCGTAAAAACAGAGTAATGCCGTGACCTTCCTGCGCCGATTGCGAGATTTTAACAAGTCCGGACCTAACAAAATAAATATACTGGCTTTCCTCATCCTCTCTGAAAATAATTTCATTTTTTTTATAATGTTGCGAAACCCCATATTCTTCAAATAGCTCGGCTAATATTAACTGCTCATGATTACCTTTTTCCTTTATCGGGTCCGTTGGTGAGGGAGACTGTTCATTTGACATGCTGTTGTCACCTCATTGCAAGAAATCTTTTAATTCACACTTAACTTATAGGTATTATAGAAAACTTCAAACAAATAAAACAGTCGTCTAGACGACAAAATGAAGTTTTTTTATTAAAGTGATGAACAACCGCAAAAAAAGTCCTTTCATCGAAAAGAATTGCTCACCGTAAAGCTGGCTGAATCGTAGATGATGTCCGGAAGTACACCTGTAGCAATGAGATCTTTATAGTCCTTATTTTTCCCTCTTAAAATGATGTCGAGGGTAATGTGAGGGAATTTCTTTTTGATGGCCTCCGTTACACCCGTACTTTCGAAATCAAAGATACCGGGCTGTCCGAGATATAGGGTTAAATTAATGGGTTCTTTACTCCCGCTTTCTTCGGCCTTTGGTGCAGTCTCTTTTCCCTTGCTGCAGCCCATCGTAACGACAGAGAAAATGAGTAACAAAAGTACAGCCTTATTATACATTTTTATCATATGCAAACCTCCAACTTTCCCGATTGTTGACATTTAAATACGCTGGTGTGTATCATCCCTTCATAGGAGCTCACCGGTATGATGCGGTGTGTTGTACTTTTGAACTAATGTCAGCGATGACTGGCTTGCAAAACGAAGTAATTCGTCGCGCGTAACCAGCGAGGACATTCTTACTTCTTCTTCGCCGTATACCAATCGTTAACTTCCTTCACGCTCGCATCCCCGCCGGCTGCTTTGAACTTTGCAATAAAGGCATCCAAACCTGTGAGCGGTTCCCCATCAGAGATGAATTTGACCGTTTGGTCATTCGCCATCGTTCTCAGAGATGCGTTATTTTTGGAATACTCAGCCAAATATCGCTTGCGAGTAAGAACAGCCGCTCTTCCGAATTATCGATCGCGCTCCTATTGTGACTATTTTCCTCGACCGACACCTTACCGGTGTCCACATACAAAATTCCAACAAACTCTCCACGGTACTCGAAGATAAATCCGTTTAAATAATGATCCGCGAGCTCCTGACATACGTGCTGCACCGCGTAACACAGCAGCTGCCAATCTTGTTCTGATCTCGTTTCCCGAATATCAGCAAGATTATCTACGGAGATGACAATGACCCAAAATGAGGCCGCTCGAAGCAGTTGCAAACCAAGGAAGTCCATTCTCTCCCGAATTCTTTCCGGCTGTGAAACTTTGTCGCTGATCAGCGACATCAGGAACTTCTCCCGAAGGAGCGGCATACTCTCCTTCAGCTTCACCTGCATGTCCTGCATCATCCTGCGTTCCGTAGACTCCGCATGGAGATCGGCAACTACGCGTTCGATGACAGAACACAGTTCTTGCAGGTTCACCGGTTTGAATATATAGTCGACAGCGCTTACTTTCATCGCGGATTTCATATACTCTGCATCATCATGGCCGCTTACGAACACAATCTTAATATGCGGATAACGGCTCCGAATCTCCTGTGAAAGCGTAATCCCATCCATATTGGGCATGCGGACGTCTGTGAGCACGATATCCGGCATGAATTGCTCGATCGCTTCCAGAGCCGTGTCTCCGTCATCCGCCTCCCCTGAGAACTCGATGCCGTATTTTTCCCAATTCATATAATTACGTAAGCCGTATCGAACAGTCGGCTCGTCATCAACTACCAGAAGCTTCTACATAGTGGCATGACTCCCTTGCAACTCAGCTTACTTTACTAATAAGTATATAAGGATGTGCTACATATGAAATATAGGGGAAATCATGAATAACTGGTTGTATTCTATATAATTTTGTTACGGATGCTGAGAGAGGAACAAGCTTGAACCCTTATTTCTATTGATATAAGCACTTATACGAGAATTCATCATTTAAAAATGAAACAAAAATGGAACTAACAAAGGAACTTCTCTTTAACTATACTTAACGTTACTAAAGTAAACAACACAAAAAGAGGTGTTATAAATGGTGAATTTCAGCAAAATCAAGTACTACGAGGGGCCATCTGCATCAACCGCCACTCCCACTGTCAATCGTACGGATTTGTGTATTTATGGTGCAAGCTCTGCCGGAATCGCCGCAGCCATTCAGGCAATCCGCATGGGCTTAAAGGTGGTCGTCACGGAGTTCGGTGAGCGTGTGGGCGGACTTACTACAGGAGGACTTGGCGCTACGGATATCGGAAACAAAGCAGCCATTGGCGGTATTTCTCGGGAGTTTTATCAAGCGCTTGGCCGGCATTACGGTACGACGGAGGGAGACGGAACCCAGTGGACATTCGAGCCGTCCGTTGCGGAAGCCGTATATCTGAACTGGATTGAACAGTATGGCATCGAGGTTCATTTTGGGCAGCGATTAGAGCGTTTGGAGAAAAAGAACGGAAAAATCATTCGCCTTGTCACGGAGAATGGCAATATTTACGAGGCTGGCATGTTTATCGATGCAACGTACGAGGGAGATTTACTGGCAGCCGCCGGCGTATCTTATCACGTCGGCCGGGAAGCGAATTCCGTCTATAAGGAAACATTGAACGGGATCCAGTTCGGGAGTCCTCATCATCGTTTCAACGCGTTTATCGACCCCTACGTCATCCCTGGGAAACCTGACAGCGGCTTGCTCTATGGGGTTTCCGATGCTGCTCCTGGCGTACAGGGGGAAGGGGATCGTTCCGTACAGGCATACAACTTCCGAATTTGTTTGACGAATGTACCTGAGAACAGGATCCCTTTTCCGGCACCGCCGAATTATGACCCCGACAAATTCACACTTCTTGCGCGGTATATCCAGGCCGGCATTTGGGATGCGCTTCGGCTGCACACAAAGATGCCAAAGGGCAAGACCGATCTCAATAATAAAGGGGCGGTTTCTACCGATCATATCGGAATGAACTATGAATGGCCGGAAGGAAGCTATGCCCGACGCGAGGAGATATTTCGGGATCACTTGCAATACAATTTGGGCATGCTTTATTTTCTAAGTAATGATGATCGTGTGCCTGAAGCGATTCGGGAAGAGGTGCGTCAGTGGGGATTGCCTGCAGACGAATACATGGCCTTTGGACATTGGACGCCACAGCTCTATATCCGCGAAGCAAGACGAATGGTTTCGGATGTCGTCATGAACGAGGGCCACTGTCGCGGCTTCCAAAGCGTTTCCGACCCGATTGGGCTGGCTGCTTATACGATGGATTCCCACAATTGTCGGCGAATCGTCTTGGGAGGGCAATGCGTGAATGAAGGGAATGTAGAAATCCCGCCTACCCGACCCTATCCGATTTCCTACCGATCTATCGTACCGAAGGAAGAAGAGTGCGTCAATCTCATTGTGCCTATCTGCCTCTCTTCCTCCCATATCGCTTATGGTTCGATCCGGATGGAGCCCGTATTTATGATACTAGGTCAATCCGCCGCAACTGCAGCTGCCTTAGCGCTCAAAGCTGACGTGCCCGTGCAGAACCTAGATTACGACCAACTGCGTAAACGATTGGTTGAGGACAATCAGATATTGGAATGGGCCAAGGCTTGACAGTTAGCAAGGACGCAAGATTGGAGTGAAACTTTTAATTTACAAATCATTTCAGATTACCCCCGCCCTGCAGATACGTCGGGGGTAATCTGATATAGAGTCTGTGTCCAATATTTACTGCTCCAATGACTGTTTTTGAATACGCTACTCCGGGCCGGTATCAATGCCAGCCTAGAACTCTCGTTATCTATATTTTCTTTTCGATTGCTCATCCACAAAAAAATGGACATTCCCGTCTCTAGAAAACGGGTGTCCACATATAATGTGCACTAAATAATTCATTATTAATTAATTATATTTAATAATTGTTAAATCAATAGCCGTAAAAAAGAGGCTTGGCCGACAAGCCCCGTAATAAGACGTTATGAACTTCTCGGCTTGTAGTCCATCCTTAGTAAAATATCCTGGTCGTAGTTTCCGAACTTGCGGCCGAACAAATTGATCCCCCCCTGATTCACGGCATCGGGCTTAACGCCGATCCTCACCTTAAAGGAGTGACTACCATCAATCCCCAATTCGTTAACCCTCAAATTCGATACTCTTGTGCCGTCGATGAAGGAGCCTCCCTCGGTTACTTTCCATTTCTTCAGCATCCCGAACTGCGAATCCTGCGTCTCCCACCATGCCGGAGTCAGGTGCCCCCGCTCGCCGCCGAAATCCCCCGGGCTCATCCATGTCCCGATCTCCATCCCGTTGATCCATACCGTAATATCCGACGGCCAATCCGGATTGTGCAGCGGAGCCTCGGAGCATAGCTCCATAGACAGCTCGATTCCGGTCAGCTCGCAGTCGTACGGAAGCCGGTTCGGAAACATATACTCGACAAAGCCCTGCCTGAACCAGAGCAGTTGGGCATTCACCTTGTCCGGTTCATAAAAACTGCGCGGATTATCGAAGAAGCCAATAACGCCGGTTTCCGCGGCTAACCCGCAGGTTGGGCGAACTTCGCAATCGACATAGTGACCGACAGGCATATTGATATGGCAAAAGTTCGTATCTTCCGCCTCCGGAATGGTGCCAAGATGTATGACCAGCCGATCGTATTGAGCGGAGCATATTTTTTGCGCCCCTCTGAGGCCGGGAACCAATTCCGTCCGGATCAATTTGGCGTCCTCCAGCTTTTTGATATTCACGGTAGCAGTCGACGGCGGCAGATTGAACATTTCCGCAATTTCGTTGACATTGACTTTTCTTTTCTGTATTTCCTTGAATATGTCGATCCTGATTTCGGAAGCTAACGCTTTTGCTATTTCCAGCAATTCATCGACCGTGATAGACAATACACGCGACATCTGTTCAAATCCTCTCAGAGCGGCAATTTATTTCATCATTTTAGGTTTTAGTTTCATTTTATCATAAGCGCCCCCATCAGTCGACTTGAACAGAAGCAGCCGTCGTATCGGCCTCACTTTTCTCCCAGCTTGATATTGGCGATATTTTTGTCGGCCTCTTCTTTCGCTGTTCTTAAAGCCGTGTTGATATCCGTTTTCCCCTCAAATACGGAAACGAAAGCTTTCCTGATCGCTGCGTCCACCGGACCGTTATACTTCGATTGCGGGATCAGTGTAGATGGTTCGCTCTTGAAAATTCCTTTGATGTTTTTCCCTTTCGCAAATTCTTGATCGGCGGCAAACTGATCCAAAATCTGGGCGTTTTTCAACACCGTCAGCTTCCCACTGCGCGTGGCGATCGTCTGAACCTCATCGGATAGTGCAATCTTGAGCACCTCCATCGCGGCATCGATGTGCTTGCTCGTTCTGCTGACAAGGAATTGATGGTAGTCTGCCTGAAGATACTTATTCGGCGCTTCCGGATGGGACGGAAGCTGAACCACATCCCAATCCAATCCTTTCGCTTGCGGCAGGAAACTAAACATGCCGATGGAATAATAGGCAGCCATGGCAATATTCTGGTCCTTAATAAATGCATTGATCGTGTCGAGTCCCACAACTTTCGGTTTGTTGTTCGGAATATCGTAGATCTTCATCGCTCTTTCGAAAATGGTTTTCCAAATGTCCGGAACGAGAGCCTGCTGCGTCTTCTTATCTACCATTTCGATTGAAAGTGGAGAAGCAAACGTCGTTACCCCTCCATGAGTGACATACAGTCCGAGATAGTTGACTCCGCCTTCCAAACGGGATACTTTCTTAGCCAGTTCGGCCGCTTGGTCCCAGGTCATTCCGTCCGTCGGATACGGAACGCCGAATTTATCGAAAATCCCTTTGTTGTACCAGAGGGCGAAAGCGTTTTGTGTAAACGGCAACCCATAAAGCTCGCCATTGTCGCCAAGCTGCTTGATCGAATCCATGATGTTCGGATTTATTTTCGAAATGTCGATATCGTGCTTCTTGAGCTGCTCTCTCAGGTCGAGCGGAATTTGCATATCGACCCTTTCGCGTTGCGGCGGCCCTCCGTATATCAAATCGGGGATATTGCCTGCGGCTACCAGGTCGTTTAAAGTTTGACCCTGTGTAGGCCTCAAAATCTCGAATGAGATTTGGGGATACTTCTTTTGTACTGGATCCGTAAAATACTTATTCCATTCATCGTCGGTCATTCCCGGTATTTCGATTAACACTCTCAATGTTACCGGGTCTTTTATGACAAAGGCATCCGATTTATCCCCCGGTGCGTCTCCCGATTTCGTTCCGGAAGAACTGCATGCCGCCGACACCACCATTAGCGCAGAACATAGAACTGCCAACCATCTCTTTTTCATTTTGTACACCTTCCCCTTTTTGTTTTGACACTTCAAGTTAGTTGCCCGGATGATGGAAGAAGTACCGTACATCCGCATCCTGCAATGGTGTATTGTAAATGGCGATTTCGTCCATCAAACCTTCAAAATACGCTCCATCTCCTTGGTCCCCGAATGCATCTTCGGAGAAACGTCTACCCAAACCTCCCCGATCATCATGAGTACCGACCTGCTTGAAGCTTGCTGTCGTTTGATTCAATAATTTTCCGTCGATATAAAGCCTGAAGTCACCTTCGGCAAAAACGACTGCCACATGGTACCATGAACCGGTTTTCGTGAGCTCGGCAGATACGGTCGTCCGCGCTCCTCCTTCCGCTACTGCCGCTTTTACCCGTCCATCCTCAAGCTTGATGGCTAGACCGCCGTTCACCCCTCCTTCGTCGTACAACAATTGTGTCTTTTGTATTCCCTTCGGGTTTACTCGCAGTGATACCGTTCGGAGTGCAAACGGATCACGCATAGAGCCTATACCAGAGCTTTTGTCCGCAAAAGGAACCCCGTCTTGCTTTCCGCCGAATTGCAGCGGTCCGGCTTCGTCCATAGGGTAGCGGGCCGCCACAGAAAAACGTTGTATTAGTCGAAATAATTCTTCTTCCGATATAGGCAAGAAAGTGGCATGCCGGGCTTGATAAGGAAAACGGAATGAACTCTTCGGCAGCTCCGGCGACCAGTGGATCATATCGCTTGATTCTTTTACGCCGAATTTACCGTCGGCCCAATAATCGTAATAGAGATACCACTTTTGCTGCCCTGACAATTGCAATGTTTCTGCCGCCTCTGTCACATTGGGAGTGATGTGCGAACTCATATCGCCATATCCGCGATCAAGCAGATTCGATATGGCAAGCCGGTTTCGCATCGGCCGTTCTTTCTCGTCCTTAAAGAACAAGTAGTATTTGTCGTTATAAAATCTGATGTGCGAGTCGATGACACTAAAACCCGGATCGAATAACAATTCAGCGGGTGTAAACGCTTCCCAATCTGTTGTATAAGATTTGTATATCCGGTTGTTATCCGCTTTGTCCGACCCGAGGGTAGAGGACCAGTGAATCATATACCGGTTACCGGCGGCATCCCAATTCCATTCCGGCGCCCATACGTTAGTTGAATTAGGGAAGCTCTCCATGACAGTCAATGCTTTGGGACTTGTAAACGTTATCAAATCTCTCGATCTGGCGTACCCGAGTTGTTTTCCCCGTTGCGCGGATCCCGCAGACGAATTCATCGTATACACCAGATGATACGTACCGTCAGGAGCTTTGCCGATGAAAGGATCCCGAATAACGCCAGCTCCGACGGAAGTCTTCCAGACCGCTTTGTTGTCGTTCAGTTCGTACCAATGAAGTCCGTCGCGGCTGAAAGCGTAATGCAGCCTCAAATCCATTTGCGTTTGATTCGGCCCCGAGCGAAAGTAAGCCATCAAATATGCGGGGCTCCTGTCGATTTCTTTCATCTGCGGATCGTCACCTTTCACGTGAACGGCTTTCCAGCTGTCGTTGTAGATAGTAAAGCACAATACAATAAAAACGATAGCGAAAAAAGGCAAAGCAAAAATAAACCATCTATGTCTCAACATTCGACTGGCCCCCCCTATTTCATACTTCATCACCGCCATTGTTTATCTTAATACTTTATATTTATGTGTTAATATTTATTATTTCATGAACTAATCGGCATGTATAGGCGCTACTACACTCGATCCTTCGAAGGAACCGGCTGTTCGGTAATCGTCGGTCCCACCACATAGATGCTGCCGTCTTCCCGGAATCCCATCCGATCCATGCACACTTGGCGGTTGCCGCCACCCTTTTCCGGATCCGTGTGGGTATGATAAATGATGAATAACTCCGTACCATCCGGCGAAGCAATAATGCTATGGTGGCCCGGACCGGATATTTCATCGCAGTTGCTCTCAAGGACAGGGTTACTTTCATATTTGCTAAACGGCCCTAATGGCATCTCAGATACGGCATAGCCGACAGAGTAATGACGCCCGCCGAAATGGTTGGCGGAATAAGTCAAATAATAGATACCGTTTCTTTTCAGCACGAAAGGACCTTCATTCCATAAGTAACCTCGATCGAGAGATTTCATCTCCCACTCCTGATCCGGTTTCGTTAAGCAAACGGCGTCTCCAGTAACAGTGATCATGTCACTTCCCAATTCGATGCCATATAAATGGCTTTCATGGCGGCCTTTCACGATATTTTCCGAGCAATCCCTGGAGTAGTACATATATATCTTGCCGTCATCGTCGAATAAAATATGAGCATCGATCGCCGCATAGCCAAAATCGAAAAGCGGATGATCGTACACATCGATATACGGGCCCTCGGGCCGATCCGCGATAGCAACACCGATCCGCAGACTGTCTTTTTCTTTCCATCGGGCTGTATAGTACATGTAAAACTTTCCATTACGTTCTACTACCTCGGGCGCCCAAAATTGCTTGTATCCCCAGGATCGTTCGTTTTTTTCGTATACAAATCCTTCTTCCTTCCAATAAACTAGATCGTCTGAAGACCATGCTTTGAAGCCTTGCTCGACCGCCGACGTCGGAAAACAGTAATATTTTCCGTTGGATGCTCTCAAAATGTATGGATCCCCAATTTTTTGAATGGGAAGCGGATTTTTGTAATAAGCAGGTTTAGAGGTCACGAATGATTTCTCTCCTCACTATTAAGATATTTTTAACAAACATAAAAAAAGACATTACCTTAATAATTGTTATTTATGTTCTATTTTACATGAACTATTATCGATTTAAAAGCCCCCGTAGGAAAAAACTCCAAATAAAGTTCATATTATCCCCGTCGAATCGCCTCGCATTACCCGGTTATGTCTTCCTTTCGTTGGAAACAATATATATTGGGTAAATACGGCAGAGGTGATGAAATGAAAATCATACTAATTTTTTTCCTCATGTTTTTTTTGAATATGTCCCTTGCCGTTATGGTCGATCTTATTAAGGGAATGAACCTTTCGATGTCTTTGAGTGTGATCCGACATTCTTTTGCGGCCATGTCCCTTGCGGAATATATTATTATTTATGGGATGTTGTGTCTTCTGTTCATTTCAGTGTTCACTCCGTTGTTCAAAATGAAAAACGCCGATCGGACTCCGTCACAGCCGCCGAACGCGTCTCCCACCAAAAAAAAATAGCATCAATCCTCTACATTTGTGGAAAGCGGATGACGATAAAGCCCGAATCGTTTACGAATCAGATGAATTCCGAAAAGCATTACTGGAAAGACGATACAAAATAGAGTTAAGTAATTTTTTAAAAACACTTTCCCTTCCTCGATATGCTCTGAAAAGCTCATTGCGATCATGAGTGATGACAGTAACACTACGAGTCCGGCAGGCAGTACCAGTTGTTGCCGATGGTCATCGTTTCCAGCCATAGATTCGGATTCTTAATCCGACGGCGGACAAGCGAAACATTCACTGCGATAGACTCGGTAAAACCGTCTTTGGGACCGCGAATGACCACTTGGGAGGAAGGCTCAGTTACTTGTCTTACTTCCCCGCCGCGCGTGCTTCCGCTAACCGCTTCCACCGATCCGTTAACCAAGATTACCGTATCCCCGGATAAAATGGATAATATTAATCCGTTCCACTCACTGATGACCTTAACTTCGCCGATAGCCAGCGCGTTATCTTTAATGAAATCAAACATCGTTTTACCGAAAGTTTCTTCAGTGTTGTCCAACATCAGGGAACGTATCATAAAATCGTTGACAATATTCGTATCCGAAAGACGACCGACCGTATACACCGCCGCAACTCGAACGAGCGGGTTGCCGACCTCAAACTCCCTGATTATGACATCCGGGCTGTTTCCGACTTCTGTCTGATCCGTTCTAGGTTGATCCTTATATTCGGATTTAGGGGATTTTTGCCTATGTTCTTAATCGGCTGCGCGATGCCGGTACGTTTCATCGCATTCGTTTGTCTACGGAATCGATTCCAAAAGAACATTCTGCTCCCCTCCCGTTATACAGGCATTTATTCTCAAATCAATTTGTTTTTATACTTCCTGCGCTCTCACAATTATTCCTCAAGCCGGCTTCGGAAGCAGCCGTTATTTATTTGTCCAAAAGCACGGTTTAAACCTGTTTTGGTAAGAATATATAAAAGGGAGAGGCCAATTCGCGGAAAAGAGGATCTACATGAGGGAAATTACCTTTAAAGCCATTGCGATCACGAATGAAATCGATCTGAACAAAGTAGCTATCGATTGTGGCATTCCTAAAAAATATACATGGGAGCAGCCGTTAATTCTGAGAGGGGATATACTTCGGTCGATTCTCCATAAGGATGTGAACGAAGCGCAGCAGGTGCTTATTTTTTCCTTTGGCAGCCTTGTGTTCATCAATCATTCCAACGATCATGAAATAACCAGCTTTCTAAAATATTTGCAAACGTTCGAGCCGGAGATTGACCTTCAGCAGATAGAAAACTATACGGATGACTACAGTCTTCAGATCGGCGACACCGATACGGTCGAATTGACTGATGAATATGTTGTAGTTCCTACCTATGAAGATTATTATCCGGATTTGATATCGACAGTGCTCGCCAAATCTGTAGCGCTTGAGAAGATTGAGGAGCAGCTTGGCAAAATTCAGGACAGCCTCGAAACGATGATCGACCGATTAGAGAGAGGGAAGCTTCGGGTCGGCAACAAGGAACTGGCGAAAACGACCGCCAAAATCGTACGCCACGAGTACAATACGCTAGCGTACATAATGATTCTGGATAAACCGGATATTACGTGGACAAATAGCTCGGCAAGCGAATTTCACGACAAAATGATGGAGTTTTTCGAATTAAACGATCGATACAAAGTATTGAAGAGCAAGACGGACATTCTGTATCACATTATGGAGGGCATCACTAACATGAGTCATTCCATCCGCGGATTGTTCGTTGAATGGATTATCGTTTTTCTGATTGTCGTAGAGGTTATTCTAACTCTTATAGAGTTTGCGGTTCGGTTTTCATAACATGCCCGTTTGGAGAGTTATTTGGCATATACAAGTATAAGTATAATCTTTCAAGCTTCTTTGAAAAAGCTAGACAAGATATTAGCTGGTTTAACGCAGGTAAAGCTGCCGGTTAATTGAGAAATAGGCAGCAGATCATCTCTGACCGGCTGCCTTATTACTCCATCTTCTTTAAAAAACCCATTTCTTAGGCTATACAGGAATGTTTAGCTTAATCACAAGATCAAAAAACAAAAATCTTGAAGCAGCGGATGGCTACAGCCTCACTTCTCTTCCTAATTCGGCGGATTGATATAGCGCATTAAGGATTTTGATCATATCCACCCCGTGCTCCGGCGTAAGGATAGGTTCTGCACGCAGCTGAACGACATCGATAAAATGTCTTAAGTGAGCTCCATGCGCATCTACCGGTTTTTTGCCCATAACAGGTGAAATGTCGGTCAGCTGGCCCGCCATCTCGGTAAATATCCGGAGATCGCCTTTCTTAATGCTGGATCCCGCTTTTGTTCCTCTCAGCTCCACGAAGTTCATCTCTTCGCCGATATTTGAGGCCCAACTGAACTCGATTTGTAAGGTTGCACCGTTCTCGAAGCGAATAAAACCGATCGCCAAGTCTTCAACGTCAAACGTGCCGCCTGCTTGCTTTTCACCGAACCCACTGTGTACGGAATCGGAGATTTCATTATTGGCGAACTTGGTGTAGGTGGCGCCAGAGACGGCGACAGGCTTTGGATTGCCCATTAGCCATACGGAAAGGTCAATCATGTGTACGCCCAAATCGATCAGAGGACCGCCTCCGGATAGCTCTTTCGTCGTAAACCATCCGCCTTTCCCCGGAATTCCTCTTCGGCGAATCCAGCCGCAACGGCCGGTATACACTTCTCCCATATGCCCTTCCGAGATATAGTTTTTCAAATATTGCGCAGCTTGCGTAAAGCGGTTATTTCTCATGGTCATCATCGTTTTCTGCTATCTCTGGCGGCATCCGCCATCTTTTGCGCCTCTTCGGGACTGACCGCGTCCGGCTTTTCGCAAAACACGTGCTTGCCTGCCTTTAGTGACGCAATGGAAATCTCCGAGTGATACAGGTTCGGCGTACATATATCGATCGCGTCGATTTCTTCCATTTGCAACAAGTTCCGGTGGTCTGAGAAGACGTACGGAATTCCGTGTTCCTCTGCGATTTTCGCAGCTTTTTGTTCATTCGTATCGCAAACGGCGACGATCTCCACCTCCGGATGCTCCAACAACGGCTTCAGATGCGCCGACTTAAAAATATTCCCCGTTCCTACAATGCCGAGCTTCAACTTGCTTTTCATGACAAGATGCCTCCCCTTACATTTTTTCGATCATCTGTATCAATTGAGTGTAGCTGGTATGCAGGCAATCCATCGCATCGCGCGGACATACGTCCTGTTCCACTACGTACCAATCAATGCCGTTACTTTCGCCCCATTGTAAAATCGGAACAAAATCAATCACGCCCGTACCGATTTCGGCAAATGTCTGTTCTTCGTCCGACGTCATATCTTTGAGGTGTATGATCGGCATGCGGCCCGCATAGGCGGCGATAAAAGAAAGGGGATCGAATCCTGCTTTCCGGATCCAATACACATCGATTTCAGCTAATATCAAGTTATCCGCCGATGGCTTCAGCAAAAATTCGAGCGCGGAAACGCCTTCTACCGTCGTATCGAATTCAAACGCATGGTGGTGATAAGAGATTCTGTAACCTTGATCTTTCACACGATGGGCGGCATCGTGCAGCGTTTGTTTGATCTCCCGGTACCCTTGCTCCGTCCGCCGGACAGGCTGGACAAAAGGACATATAATATCCCTTGTCCCGAGAATGGCGGCATCTTGCACTATGGCATCCAGACCTGCCGCCAACTGATCATACCCGACATGCAGCCCTGCGGCCCTGAGTCCCGTCTCCTTCAGCACTTCGGCGAGCTCCCCGGGCTCGTGTCCATGGTAGCCGGCAAACTGCACACCGGCCCATCCCCTTCTGCTCAGCTCGCGAAGCACGCCAGGAAAATCCTGCTCGCATTCTTTGCGCAGCGTATACAATTGAACCGCCAGCTTATCCTTCATCTTTGGCTTCCTCTCCCCCGTATTTCGAATCACGAACGACCAAGGTTTACCTTGAACTGCATTAATTTACGGCGATGGAAACGAATGCATTTTTCGGTACTTCGAAGGATTCATTTTGAAATATTTCGTAAACATGCGGCTGAAATACAGACCGTTCTCGTAACCGCACAGCCGTGCGATCCGGTCGATTGAATAATTCGTCTGCACGAGCAGCGATTTGGCCTTCTCCATCCGGATCGAGTATAAATATTTGGAAGGCGGCATAGCGTACACCGCCTGGAACCGGCGCGTAAACTGCACCGGGTGTATCCCTATATATTCCACGATATCTTTCATTTGGACATCGCGAAATGCATGCCGCTCGATCATATCTTTCGCTTCTTTCATCAGCGGGTCGCTCACGACGTTCCCGAATTGGGCGAGCACTTCCGTTTCCATGCAGAATAACAGCCACAGATCGTAGACGAAGTGGGAAGACCATCTCAAATTATCGTTCCGGCTCATTCGGCTGGCCCGGAGCAAATGCCGGAAATCGTTGTACAGCCGGTCCCGCTCGGAAGAAGTGAATTTATAGGAAAACAGGCGACGCAGCTGCTCCGATAACTGCGCTTCCCCGCCGTCCTCTCCGGCATAATAAAACTTGATATAGAAAAAAGAGAGAGGTGTAATCATTTCACGGTGAAAATCTTCATGCGGCGGACATAGGACGATATCCCCCGCCGCAGCTTCGCCAGACAGTTCGCCGATTTCGTACCGGAAACGGCCGGCTTCGACGGCGATCATGATCCAGCACCGCTCGCGCTCCACCTGCTGCACGAATGCGGGCTTTTCTTTCCAATAGCTGTTGCTGATCAAACGAATCGGATGGATGAGCATCGCCGGATTCTCCGTTTCATATGCTGAGCTTTCATCCATGGTACACCAGTTTCGTCCCCCTATTCAATAGCGCTATCGGATTACAGCATCTTCCAGTCGCCGACGCCCGTTCCGACCTGAACGGCGATGTATTGGGCCGAGCCGTCGGCGCTCCTTATGATCTCCCCCAAATACTGGGCGTTAAACACGGGAGTGCCGGAGAAAGACCGACTCGGAACGACTTTTGTCGCCATCGTATTGATGTTCCTGTCCAAACAGTACGCGATCGGCGATACGCCCGGTGTCACTCCGGAATAGGCGCTGCCGGACCCGCTCCATGAATTGCCGATCGCCGTAAGCTCGGACAATATTTTACCGCTCCCGCCCGCGTTAATATTGACGCACTGCAATGTAATTCCCGAGCAGCTGTTGCCGTCGATCATCAGTTTCCCGGCATCGCCTCCGGCCGCGATATCCGCGTACAGAAGCCGCAACCCGTTCCGCACGATATTGCCCCTTATGCCGAGCTCAGCAAAAGACTCGGTGCGAACCGCATTCAGCGTATCGAAAAATTGATTGTCGCGAATGACGATGCCCCGGCTTCCCGAGCTTCCGCGAAACCGGATTCCCGCGTAATTTTTGGAGGCATCCCCCGTGTTCAGGCAATAGAAGCGGTTATCCGCAATCTTGACGTCTTGAACGTCCAACGCACCCCAGGCCGGGGAAAAATTGACCATCTGCCTGGCGTCCGAGCCGGCGGTTGCCGAACGCACATCGTACAACTTGTTTCCGCTAATATCGAAGTTGCGGGGATTTCCGGCAGGAGAGCCGTAGCTCCTCAGATTTATGATGCTGCTTCCCGTGGTATTGAATATTTCATTGTCACATATTCCGATATCCCGCAAAGATTCGCTGTTGAAATTATCGTCATTGATCGCTTCGATCGGAATATTGGCGCAGCCTTCTATAACATTGCCGCGCACTATGCACTGGCTCGTTATAATAATGCCCTTGTTGTTCAGCAGCCGTTTGCTGGCGTTGTCATCGAAGGCGCCGATCCCGAACGTCTGGCCGCATGTAATCTGGTTATCGGCAACGATCGAATAATATCGTCCTTGCATCGAGATCCAAGGTCCCCCAGTCCGGTCGATGCCGTTGCCCGAAAAGCCGACGACGCGTATTCCGTCAGGAAGCATGTCTCCAGGCTGCACGGCTTGCGTCATAATATCGTTGCCGATTATCGCAAACTTCCCGAAATCGCCCCATATGGCGGTCGGGGAATAGCTGCCGCTTCGGCGTTTGTAACCTACGTTGCGAATAACGTTATCCGTAATGAGGCATTGCTCGCAGGAGCGGACGAAGAGGCCGATCACACCGGCTTGGTCGCTCGTATTGCCACGAACGACGATTTGCTTGTTCCGTTCGGACTCGGCTATGGAGATAACCGGTATCCGTTCCGATGCAGCCGTGTAGTCCCGCGGCCATTCGCGGATTTGCAGCTGCGCCCTATCCCCTTCATACCGGTCGGACGTATACATATCGCTCCATCCGTCCCGCAAGCTCGTATTCCCCTCGAACAGAAGCGAGGCGAACCCGGCGCCGCCGAAACCGTTGATCGTATTGTTGGCGGAATAATTATTCCGTATGGTCACATTACCGCACTGGATGAACATAGCGCCGCTAAGGTAAGCGTTCTCAAAAGAGCATTGTTCAACGATAACCGTCCGGGTCCGGTAGGCGCTTCCGGACGGACATACTTCGAGTATGCCGTTGGTTCTTCTCGGAACCGTACCTCTGCCGAAGTTATTTTTTGTCGCCGGATAAGTTTGGCCGTCCCGGTTGCCGTCAAAGGCGACGCCGCGAATGGTGAACCGCTTGCCTCCCTGCACGCGGAGAATCGCCTTATGATTGCCGTAATCCACATCGGTATTGACAATCGATCCGGCAGCAAGCCGGAACCGGCAATCTCCCGATATGTCCAGCTCTCCCTCCTGCCCGAGATCGGCGACGCTTTCGCCGCTGAAAACGTATATTCCGTAAGCGGTCAGCACCGGTAGAGGGTACGCGAGGGCGGCTTGCATGGCGGCTGTATTATCGGCTGCGTATGCATCGTACTGCACCCGCAATCCGACCGACGCCAGATCGACTGCACCGCCGCCGCTCAATACGGCCACATTGCCGTTCGCCAGCAGCTGATCGATATAGCCGTTCCCGTTGAGCGCGCTTTCCGGACCGAGCGTATTCCCCCGCAGTGCATCGTAGTCGGTACGGGTGACGATCCGATACATCGCCCCTCCCCGGGGCGAATCCGTCACCGCGTTAGCGATCGCGTAATAGGACGCGGTCCGCACGCTGATACCGGCTTGCAGCGAAGCCGTTTTCATGATTCCGACCGATTCGAAATGCATTCCGCTCGCCGAGCAGTTCGAGTCGCCTGAATTCCCGTAGGTAGCTGCTGTGACCGTAGCGTTGCTCGGAACGAATGGGACGGCTCCGGCCATTCCGGCCGCAAGTACCGCACCCGACCCGCCTAATGCATAGGACAAGAACGTTCGGCGCGATAAAATGTTCCGGCTCTCCTTACTATCTTTCCGCTGCTCATCGTTCATCGGTTGCTCGCTCATCCGCACACGTTCCTCCTCGAAATTTATGTGGATCGTACAACGATAATCCGCTTCTCAAGCCTACTTCTTCATTTCCGATTCGATATATTTATTAATCTGCTCCTCCGCTTCGCGAAGCGCCGTATTGATATCTTTCTTGCCCTGATACACCGGCACGAGTGCAGCATTGGTAAAAATCGACTTCGCCTGCCCGTCGTACGCCGTAGTAGGTACCGGCTTTGCTATCGCGTCCTGGAAAAAAGCGGCCAAGTTTTTGCCATCCAGTCCTTTCAAATCTTTCGCATACTCTTTCTTGACGTTCTCCGAATTGATGATCGGAATGCGGCCCTGACGCGCCATAATCGTCTGTACCTCGTCGGACATCAGGAAAGCGATGACTTGAAATGCGGTATCCTTATGCGGCGTGGACGGCGGAATCACATAGAACGGCGCGTTCATCTGGGAGCTCGAACCGCTCATCCCGTTAAACCGGGGCAGCGATACGAAATCGACATTCAGACCGGCCTCCATCGCCGCGGGCAATTCGGTAATATAATTCGGTCCGGTACGCATGGCTACCGTCTGGTTTTTCAGGAAATTGACTTTCTCGTCGCCGGCCTGGGCGTTGCCGTCAATTTTGTAGAACGAGGTCATGACGTCCAGCCATTGTTTCCAGGCGTCGGTGTTGATCGAGGCCTTGTTCGTCTTCGGATCGACGAAACCTTGCGCCAATTGGTCCTTGTACACGACGTTAAGCGCATTATATTGGAAGCCCTTATATTGAACGCCGTTGTCAGTTCTGGTAACCTTCTTGGCGATATTGAACATGTCTTCCCAAGTCATGCCGTCCTTCGGATACGGAACACCGAAATTATCGAAAATGTTTTTGTTGTAGTAGATCGCGTTGTTGTTCAGCTCAAACGGCATCAGCAGAAATTCCCCTTTGTCGGAATACGATTTTACGGTATCCACGACGCCGGGAGCCAGACGCCCCAGGTCAAAACGGTGCTTCTGAATCAGCGGCGTCAAATCGCCGAGCAGACGCAGCGTTCTCAGATCCTGCAGACTTCCGAGCGAATAGGAGATCAGATCGGGGGTTTGTCCCCCGTTCAAGATGTCGAATATCGTTGTGCCTTTGCCGTCCTTTATCGTTTTCAGCGTAACGTGCGGGAATTTCTTCTGGACGAGCGACTCGATCGTTTCCGCCAAAACGATCGAATTACCATGGGTAAAAAATGTAAGCGTAACCGGAGCAAGCGGCGCCCCGGAGTCGGCAGCTTTGTTTTTCTCTACGGACTTGCCGGAATTGCTGCATGCCGAAGTCATGATAGCTGCAATGCTAACCGTAACGATCAAACCGAATAACTTGCGACCCCTTTGCATTATGTTTGATCCATCCTCTCTTTTCTTATATTTGGAAGCTGAAGATTTAGCGTAGACGCGCTCCTTGTTTTATTAACGATTGCTGTACGTTGCCTACATGGAGTTGACGAGGATTGACTTTGTCCTGCACGCACAGCGCCGCTGCAGTGCCCGCCGCCTGGCCGATCGCTATCGCAATCGGCTGTACCCGAATAGCCGAATGCGCTTCATGCGTAGCCGATATCGGACGGCCGCCGACAAGCAGATTGTCGATTTTCAACGGGATTAATGAACGAAGCGGAATATCGTACCATTCTCCGGGCTTCAAGCTTTGGATGACGGTTCCGCTGCCCGTCGGATTGTGGATGTCGACAGGGTATGCGCCCCGAGCGATGACATCGTCGAACTTGCACGCCGATAGCAGCTCTTCGGCAGTCAACACGTGCTCTCCAATGACCCGGCGGGATTCGCGTACGCCGATCTGCGGGGCGGTCGTTTGCAGGTAAGCGTTTTCGAAGCCCGCGACATCTCGTTTCAAAAAGGCTACCAATTGCTGCACTTGGCGTCTTCCCTCGATTTCGGCTTCGGTTAGCTGCCACGGATCGGTAGCGTCCTTCAAGATGACCCGGGTCGTATTGAAATGGATGACGTCGGGCTGATTCGCATAAAACCATAACACGTCTTCGCGCGGGCAGTCCACTTCACCTTTCTCTTTCGCTTCCAGGAATAGACGCGTAATTTCATTTTTGTCCGGCATGTGCTGAACATCGACATTGGCCATTCGGAAGTTGAGCGTCATCGGCTGGCAATTGCTGTCCACCTCCCGGCCCTTATCCACGACCGCACCGGCTAGCGCCGCCAAGTCCGCATCGCCAGTAGTGTCGACGTACATCTGCGCCTTCATTTCGACGAGCCCCTGCTTGTTGGCCAATTGAATCGATCGGATCGTCTTCCCGTCCTCGTCCATCTTCACGCCCGCTAGAAACGTATGGTACAGCAAGGTAACGCCCGCTTCGATACTCAGCTTCTCGGCGACGACTTTAAGCGCCTCCGGATCGAATGCATTTCTCGCTTTCGGATGTCCGTACATGCCGAGCTCGCTCATACCGTCGATCAGCTCCTGCAGTACGCCGAAAATAATTTGTTCCCCTCCGTTTCCTGCTCGATACGACATCCACGGGTTGACCATCATAGCCGTTCCCGCTCCTCCTAGAAAACCGTAACGTTCAATCAGAAGCGTCCTGGCCCCTTCGCGGGCGGAAGCGACCGCCGCTGCGATCCCGCTTGGTCCGCCCCCTGCAACAATTACATCGAAATTGGTAAGATTACTTTCCACCTGTTCCATCTCCCATCCTGGTGAATATGCATTTATTTAACAACCTCTTATAGTATAAAGGCATTATTCCGGATAAAACGATACAGGAATTTAATAAATTATGCATTTATTTTCACAACTCCAATCGTGTGAAGCTGTTCTCTATCTTGAGAAAATAAAGTATTAACGTTCCGTGCAGGGGAGGGCTCCCAGTTCACTGCATTCACTTTATGTTACGCAGCACCTATTATTATTGGGTGAATAAGTTAGGTAAACCCGATCCAGCTGCTTCTCTGATGACCGCAACTGTACAGAGCATAAATAAAATCGCCCTCCACTTTGCCAAGAAGGCAAGCTGAAGGGCGATTGCTCGTTGTTGGAGTAAAATCCGATTTTGACTCAACCACTCGGTGTGTTAATGACCGAGGCGGGGACTTTAAGCAGCATTCTGATTGTCGGTTTTATACGATTTCGTGGGTTTTCCTCTTTTCCTTCAATTGTCGGGAATGAGATCATGTACTTGTCAAAATCGGGAATGGGATCAAGTTCTTGTCACCCGACATATGGTTTATGTCACAATAAATCGCTTTTATGAAGCAAACCATTCGCTATGTGAAAATTTCGGGGTAGCGTAACGATCGATCCTCGATAAATGTTTTTTTCTCAGTCCGGAAAATAAACTTTACTCAACCAAGGTCTTGATAATTTTCAGACTAAAAAGCGGAGGTACGACCATTACTGCGATCTTAACGATCCAGTACTTTTTTTTATGAGCTCAATCGGACAATGTCTTGAAATCCCCGGAGCTTACTTCTTTTCCGCCGCCTGCAGCTCTGCTATCTTTTTATTCGTATCTTCTTCCGCACCTCGCAGCGCCGTATTCAAGTCGGTTTGGTTCAAAATATATTTCGTAAAGGTGCTGTTCATAATCGTTTCGGCTACGCTGTTGTATTTCGTCAAAGCAGAGGCGGGAGCGTACGTGTCCGGCAGCATCGCTTTAATATTTTTCCCTTTGTAAAGCGCGGTATCGGCTCCGAACGATTTACGCAGCATATCGTTTTTAAGCGCGGTTAAAAATTCGCCTTTCTTCACCCATTCCATCTGATACTCTTCCGTCGCCATGAAGGCGGCCACCTGGAAGGCGTCATCTTTATATTTGCTGGATGTCGTAACGAAAAATGCGACCGGGTACGGCTGCGGCCCGACATTCGGTTTGTCCTTATAGGTCGGGAAGCTCGCCATGTCCCAGTTCATCCCTTGCAGCTCCGCTTCCGTATGCAATGTGCTGACAGGCAGCCACATTGCTACACTGCGCTTTTTAATAAATGCATCGCGCTGGAACGCTAGTGCGGCCGAGGCGGTTGTCATATTCATATTCGGGTTTCTATAAAATTGCCCGGACTGCTCGAACACAGACTTCCAGGCATCCGCATTGAAAGCGGCCTTGGAAGTGGCCGGATCGACGACATTCAACGAATATTGATTTCTGCGGATGACATGGGCAAACGATAGAAACAAACCATAGTACTGCTCGTTTCCATCGAGTCGAGTCAATTTTTTGGACATCTCGTTCAAGTCATCCCAGGTCATTCCGTCCTTGGGATACGGGACGCCGAATTTATCGAATACATCTTTGTTATAGTATAAGGGGGATGGCGACATAAAGGACGGAATGCCCCACACCGCGCCATTGCCGAATTTCTTGAACATATCCAGCGCGGCAGGCTCCACTTTGCTCAAATCATAATTATATTTTTTGATGAGCGGAGTGACATCATATTGAAGGCCGAAATCGACCACCCTAGCTTGAAGAAGCCCGCTGGAAGATATGACGAGGTCAATGGGCTCTCCTGCCGTAATTCGTTTGGAAATGTCGCCTGAAGCAATCCATTTTAACGTAATATGCGGATACTTTTTCTTGATTGGCTCGGCAAATACTTTATTAAACCGTTCGAGCGGAAAATCACCTAGTCCGTCGGCGACGACCAGTTCAACCGGCACCGCACTTTTCGGCGGTTCCGCTTTGCCCGAATTCCCAATAGCCTGGTCATTCTCTCCGCCTGAGCCTCCGCTTGTACCGGCACATCCGGAAAGTACCGATACGAACATCAGACCCGCTAACGCCAATGCACTTTTCCTTCTAACCATGCGACCACGTCCTTTTCTTTTTTTCAAATCTCTCTGCTCACTGCCCGTTGCTTAATGTTGACTTGCATCCCCTTCATTTTTGTAAGCGCATACAAATACAATGTTGATTATTGTTCGTCTTGTTGTCCCGTTCTTGCACTGTTTCGCTTTATCGGCATGAGATCAATGACCACTGCTATTTAAAAAATAACATATGCCTTCCCCGTCCTGCTTTATTCCTAGTGCGTATAATTTCCGGTCACTTATCTCAAAGTGCTAAAAGCGTTATCAAATGCTGCTATACGAAAAATCCACCGCTTCATCAGCGACGGCGTTATTGCCATTTTTCAATATAAGGTTATGAGAAATTTTCGGTATAGCTTAAAACTAAGCAGCACATATGTATCAAATCTCACGTATTTTTTGAAGATGCAAAAGGAGCTGCGCAGGCAGCTCCTTCGTCGTTTATGAAGCAGTTCTTCTTGCTACCCGTTATAAGAAATATGCTTGGTTACAATTCGTCTATAGCTCTCCGGATAGACCGCCTTGCGTCATTGATATTGCGGTTTGCATCCTTCAAGCTATCAAGTGCATCCCGAAGGTCGTCTTCTTGTTTAATCTTATATGGTCTCTTTTTTACTTGAGTTACTTTCTTTTTTACTTGAGTTACATTTATCCTTTTCGTCGCCATTTTGAGTTCCCCTCCTATTTTGAAGATACTTAAATAATATGCCGGAAGCGCCATACCGGTATCAAGCTATTGACTATCTTTATAGTAACTGTACCTAGATTTTTTAAATATGTACGATTCCCTAAAGTATGCAATGTAAAGCTGCCCGATATGCTCCATCAGCGGTGGCATCGATTGCCCAATAAAACGGATGAATCGCTTTTAAAGATGCTGTACCTTTCAACGATGGATGTACTGAAAAAGTGGACGGGACGTGTACAGAACTGGGGACAAATTTCACTGCAATTGCCGGTATATTAGCCAGAACGCGTCCAAGTACGCTAAAAGCAACTTTACTTGGAGGGGGTGGCACGAAAGGCTGGATGCCAGTGCGAATGGGGCATCTTTACTTCATCTCATCTTATAATGGTGAACATTAGTCAATAGAGCAATAGAGCAATAGGGCCCCTATTCACGCTTAGACTACAGTTAATCCCCGTACATAGTCGATGTACGGGGATTTCGCCTGCGACAATCTGTTATTTATGTGCGGCCGGCTGATATTCTCCAGGTACCATGCCCGTTGAAATCGCCATTCGATTCCAACAGTTGATCGCATTAATTGCCATAATTAAATCGACAAAATGGCCCTCGTCGAAATGTTTTCGGACTTGCTCATACAATTCCTGCGGCACGCCAGCTTCCGAAATTTTGGTCACAGCTTCCGTTAATGCTATTGCGGCCCGCTCCGCTTCCGTATAGAACGGAGCTTCCCGCCATGCGCTAAGCATATACAATCGCTGCTCCGTCTCCCCCATCGCACGCGCATCTTTCGTATGCATATCAAGGCAGTAGGCGCATCCATTAATTTGCGAGGCACGAATTTTAATCAGCTCCAACAGTTTGGGGTCAAGACCACTCTTCTTCACATACCCTTCCAATTTTAAAAGTGTTTGTAAAGATTCGGGTTGCACTTTCGTATAATTCAGTCTCATTTCCATGTATCATTACACCCCTTATTTTTTGGATAACCTAATTAATACTTTATAACTTTCTTAAACCCACCACACAAGTTTCATTATGGAACAAAAATAACAATTTTAAAACCCGGAGCGTATGATTTCTCTGCATAAATTCCACCCCAACTACAAAGCGTTCTCAAAATAGGTTCAAGTGATTGACCAAGTTCTGTAGTTGAATATTCGACTTTCGGAGGTACTTGGTTGTACATTTCCTACTAATAAGTCCGTCAGTTTCTAATTCTCTAAGCATTTTAATAAGAATTTTTGAGTAATATTATGCACAAGACGCTTTAACTCGTTCGTCCGATTCGGCCTTTAAATGAGAGTAGCACTATCGTCGATTGTTTAATAATCTCTTCCCCCACGGTTTTAGATACGAAATTGCAGTTAAAAAGATTAATATCGCTAGAACGACCGCGCTTCCAGCCAATAACATTTTTTGACTATGAAGATAGTCAGGGTTTTGCATGGGTTCAAACTCATTTAGGGATAGCGCATGTAAGGCCTTTTCAATCCACGTACCAATGAATATACTTCCAAAGAAAATCGTTGTTAAATTGCCGACCCACTTCACGATAACCCAGTAATAGTTGATGATTCCCCACGCTCCAACAGCTAGCCATAATCCAGTGGCTAAACTCCCTAACGCCCCCGGAACGATTAAGTACCAATCGAAATATTTGATGAAATAATGGGCTGCATAAATAAGTTCGCGATCTTTAATAAAAAGCGTAAAAAGAGTTAAGACGAAGTTGCCTAATACTCCTGTAAAATACATAATCACAAAAAGAACGTGAGAGATCACCCACCATTTTTTCTGTTTAGCGTTTAACCTGATATCCCTCATTTTACCAATAGAGATTACCGGTACTGCAATCAGCAAAACCAACAAAAGTGTCCATAAAAAAGCAATCATTAAAAACAGACCCCGCCCTCATAATTTTCAACTTGCAACTGAACAAGTTTCATTTTACAGGTAGATTGCTGACAACTGTATGTCATAGATCATCTTCATATTGGTAGTTACTTTACACATTTTTTTCTTACGACAAGTACAAATCGGGAGCCTTTGGTGCTCCATGCGATTAACGGTCTCACAGCTCAGTAACGTTATTAAGATTAGCAGGAAAAAACCGTTAAAAACCTTGTTCAGAGAATATTGACATCAGAACCTATTTTTATTATCATCTAATTAAATTATTATCTAATTACTTGGAGGGACATGATGTCGGAACAAGTTGCAAATGCACTGTCCAAAAACGAAAAGCTGAAGAAATCTGTGCTTCGAAATTTTTTCACCGAGCAAGGTAGCCTAAAGCATCTTCCGTCACAATTGAAAAAAAGGTTAATAGTACTCGAGCATCTTGCTCACCAGCTTAATCCCAAAAAAAAGTACACAGAGAAAGAATTTAATGAATTCATTAAGCCACTGAATGAAGACTACGCTACAATACGTAGGGAACTTTTTATACACAAATTTGTAAACCGAAATAACGACATATACGAAGTGAATGAACCTGGAGATTGGCGAGATTGGAGAACTCTCAATTAGGAAATTTGATCAACTTCGATAAATAATCGTAAGTCTTCTTCCAGAAAGGCATTCGACTCAAATGATGACGCCGCGTTGTTATTTCCTGAGTTGTATCAGGGTAGTTCAATGAACAGTCCCTAAAAATGATACAAATAGCTCTTTCCGCTTATGATATTCAGGTGAATCAGAAGGTAACAAACCACATGCATACTCTATAATCACCTTCCGACCGAAAAGAACTTTTTCTGAAGCTTTAACACCACAATCTTTGCAGTTGAAACCACATCCATCTTGTACGTTTTTCCATTGTCCTTCAAACGTGGTAACAGCTTGATGTTCCGCGAAGCTTACAGTGACCCATGGCGAAATTATAATTCCTGAGACGATGAAAACAAGGACTATCGCGATAACAATTATGTGTTTCATGATTCGCCCCCCTACTATGTCTAACATAATTACCATATAATTGTATATTTGATATGCTGTCTGCTTGTTTACCGTTAACAGTTCACTTGTTCCTCCATAGGTCAATAACTTTTTATAACCATTTTTGACCTCCTTAGTTTTGTATCATTTGTTATAATGATCGTGCGCTTAATGAGAGTCTACCAAGGAGGGTCACTGGTTTTATGATATTTGGAGAACTTCAATATACATGTACAGAAGCAAAACAATTTGCCGATCGCGGACAAATCGAGAAATGGGTTCACCTGTATTTGAACTCTGCAGGTAAAAACCCAAAGTTTTCGGACGGACTAATGAAACAGAAACGATACTGGGTTGGTCCCATACTAGTTGACGTTGATCGATTACAACGTTGCCACGGACCTGAAAACGAACCCAACATGGAGTACTATTCCTCGGTGGAACATTGGGAGTATAAAGTGGGGAGATTTGAACGCATGTTTCGCGATAATTGGGATGCCCCTCCTCCAATTATACAACATATAAATGGAGTACTATCCGTACGTGATGGTAATCGGCGAACAGCAGCACTAAAGCGTGCGGGCATCTTGCAATATTGGGTAATCATTTGGGATGATGAAAGTGTAGAGCATATCTTGAATACACTTAGCAAATGATTTTTTTAATAAACATCCCCATGACTTGCGAGACTGTTGTTAAAAGATCCAAACCCAAGCCAGAGCCGTTAAAGCGGGTGTTTGTATAATTCGATCACATTGCCATCGGGATCGCGCAAATGGGCAACCCTGGCATTCCATGCCTGCCTATCATGTGGCTCGTTAAGGAGTACCACCCCTTTATCTTTCAAACGGGCGCAAACCTCATCAACTTGATCCACTTCAAAAGTGAGTAAGAATTTCGATTTTGATTCTGCCTCGGTTAGAAGATTGTGTTCACCGATTACTTCCGCCATATTTTGATTGGAGAAAATTTCGATTTTGGTTTCGCCGGTCATAAACGATGCGAACTGCATTTTCTCTTCGGAAAATTCCAATGGAATCTCCATCACATCTCTGTAAAAAGCCACACTTTTCGACTGCTTGAAAATGCAGAAGAATTCGCTTGCCGGCCGCTTCCAAAGGAATGTCAAGCTGTCTGTTGTACCAGACGAACGGATGATGGGCTTCTTCGCCGATGCCGCTCGCATTCGTCTCGTAAATGAAAGGGACGATAATGCTGCGGTCGCCGCCGAAGTCCCGCTGCCACCCCGCTGCTTCACCGGCGCCCGCATCGTCGAAGCCGAAGCGCCACTCGCCGTTCAGATCGACCCAGTGATCCCTCACGAACTGAGGTCTCGGATAATTTTTCACATATTTCTTAGTCGTCATATCGTTCCTTCCACCCCTTGAGTTATGTCAGCTAATCAATGGACCGAACATTCAAATGAACCGCTTCAAATCCCGCCACATTGGAACGCAGCCCTATTTTCCCATGCGTCCATGCGTTTGCATCGGAATATTCAATGACCGGCGTCTTCATGTCATTCCAAAAAACAGAGATACGATTCCCCTGCGCGCGGATCTTCACTTTGTTGCTTTGCCCCGCTTCCACCTTTACGTTTGCGCTTGCCGCATGTTCAGAACCGTAATTCAGCTTTTTCAACGCCAGCTTATTGGAGTGAATCGACAAGTAATACCCCATCATCGAATCCTGTACCTGAGCCGGGTATTGCGATTCGTTCGTAGCACGAAACAGAATCCCGCCGCCACTCGCTGCATTTGGCGCCTTGACGGTAACATCCGCTTCGATTTCGTAATTCGTCCAGCCGTCATGGCCGATATACAGCTTCACATCCTTGTCATCCTGTGAGATTACAGACGTAGCGCCGTTTGCGATCGGATTCCATGTTCCATGCATCGTTACTTTAGATAGATCGCCAAGCGCATTGGCCATTTGCGCCTTCTCATCCGATGCCTCAAAGAGCTCCATTGATCTAAACGTGATACCGCCCTTGACCAGCTTGATCTCCAACTGATGGAAGCCCTGCTTAAGCTGCATTTTCCCGATTGTTTGCTTGATCCAAGCCTCTTTCATGTCTGCTGCGTGAGCATGAATTTCGAATTTTCCAACCGACTTTCCGTCCAAAAATAGTTCAACTGCCGCTGCTTTAGCCAGCTTCCCCATTGCCAAATCCAATCCGTAAAGTCCGCTCTTCTTCACATTAACCTTATAGCTCAGCCAGTCGCCGGACTGCTTAAGTTCAGCCGCATACCCTCCGTCGCCGCCCTCTCGTATATGCACCTTTTCGCCTGTTCTATATGGATTTTCCCCTGCTGCTGCACCTTGAGCAAAGTACCCCCGATTTTCCTCTTTCATAAAATGAACCGCTTGGATCGTCCCGGGCACGGTTTTGAACACTTCAAAATCGCTGCTCCCATTCACGTCATTGCTAAATGCGGTGTACGAAAAAACAGGCTCCATTCCCTCATATACATACCCAATCGCACCGCCGCCAATCGGCAGCTTGCCTTGCACTTTTTTCATCCCGTCAATATAGATGTGAACCTCATTATCATTCTTCTCTACACGAATGGTGTGCAGCTTCGAAAAATCAGTGTCCGCTGAAAGCTTGACCGGCTCTCCGATCTGGCTTGCAGCACCGCCCTTCATGTGCTTCAGGCTGATCGTTTTAGCCGCAGGATCAATCGATATGTAGGCGTAATTTTTCTTGTCCTTGTACGAGAACATCATGCCCAGCCATGCACCGGTACCATGTTCAGAAACCGTCTGCCCCTTGAAATTGTACTCCGCTACAAAATTTTCTTTCGACGCTTCTTTTGAAGTGATCATAAGCCCCTTACCGATTGCTTCCTTTTGAAAAAACTGCTGCCCCTCCGTACTATCCAACCAGGTGTAAAAATCCGCCTTCTTAGGCGCTTCCTGAATGAAATTCGTCGGTCCGGTGACGGACATTTTTTCCCCGTTAAACACGATTCTATCGATATTAGCCTTTCGGACGACTCCGTTCGAACCCGGTCGCTTGCCAACCAAATTATGATAGACCACATAATAAGAGTCCAAATCCGGCCCGATCGTCACCATGGCGTTGCCAAGTCCGTTCAAATCGTCCTTGGTGCTAAGCAAGAGCGTATAATCGGTGTGCTGAGTGTATTTGCCGATCGGCCCGTCCTTTGAAACCGAATAATCGACGCGATACCCCTTGCTCAAATAATGATTTCCCGTATAAAGCAAATAATATATCCCGTTTCGTTTAAACATGGAAGGCCCCTCGGTCCACCAATTTAAATAAGCGTTCAGCTGCTTTTCAGGACCGATCGTGAGCGAATCCGACATCGGACGGCCGATGATTCCCTTCCCTCCGGCATGGATCATATACCATTTACCGTCATCATCGATAAAAACGTTTGAATCGATTTTCAGTTGTGAGAAATTTTCGGATTGCCTCGTAAACGGCCCCAATGGGCTTTCACTTTTGAATAAATAGTGGTTATTGCCGTTATTTACAGCAGGATACATATAAAACTGGCCATTATGATAAGTGACGCCCGGATCCCATACATTATTCGCATCCGGATCCTTGGAAACAAAATCTTCATATGTCCAGTTGACCAAATCGTCCGAGCTCCAGGCTTTAATCCCCCTCCCGCTGGTTACATACAAGTAATACCTCCCGTTGAAACGTAAAATATTAGGGTCTGCAGCTCCGAACGGCCATTCTTCTTTTAACGAGAACGGATTTTTATACGTATTGGTCGGATTCAATGGAGGTGTTTCAATCCTTTCCTTGGAGGTTTTACAGACGGACAAACCGATTACTAATGCAGCGCCCGCAACAATCATACAGCTTGAAACAATAGTGAGAAGCTTTCTATATCTCTTATTTCTTGGTTTTAGCTTCATCTGTTACCACCTTAAAATTGAACTCCGCCCTGACCGCGATCCAGCTTGAATTCCATGCGGTATTGCTGCTTTTGAACGGAACGGACATTGTCCAATACTTCGTCTGACGTTCTCATCCCGCAGATGGCGACGCTAACTCCCGGATTAGACAGTACGAAATCCAATGCAATCTGCTGGGTATTGAGCTTTTCCGCCGCTTCCGGCGCAACTCGCTTCATAAAGCGGGCAAAAGCCTGGCTGGTGAGCGGCCTCATAACGACGACGCCCACTTCGCGACTTGCCGCTTCGGGAATAAGAGGGTCGGCCGCGCCTTGATAAAACAGATTGTAACGAACCTGGATCACATCAAAATGTCCCGATTGAATCGCCCACAGCAAGGTGTGATCCGGGTTTTCATTCGTAATTCCGATAAAACGGATTTTGCCTTGCTTTTGGCATTCTTTGAGCGCGTCGAGAGGCCCGTCATGTATAAGTCGCTTATAATCCCCCTCTGTCAAGTACCCTCCGTGAAACTGCATCACGTCAATATATTCCGATTGCAATCGCTGCAGGCTGGCATCTACGGACCGCTTCACCTCATCGTAGCCGAGGCTTGAAGCTACCTTCGTGGCGATATACGCTTCCGTACGGCGCGTTTTGAGCACTTCCCCGATAATACTCTCGCCTAACCCCTGACCGTAACCCGGAGCCGTGTCGATATAATTTATCCCTTGGTCGAGAGCCGTGTGAAGCGCTGCTTCGACGTTGCCGCGGCTGTTCCTGGCATCGTAAGCCTCCAGGTAATTGTTGATTCCCATCGGCGCGCCGCCGAATCCGATGCACGAAACGTTTAGACCGGTACGTCCCAGTTTTCTGAACTCCATGTTAATCCTCCTCGTATAATCAGTTTTGAAACTCATTTTAAGCTATTTACCAGTTGATCCGGACAACGGAAGAGAGCTTAAATAAATTTCCAATTAAAAAGATGGTGATCATCTTAACGTTGGATGTGGGCGTAGCCGCCCCCGTACCGCAGCCCGAAAGGCGAGAAACGGAAGTCGGGGGAGCGAAGCCTGCGCTTTTTAGCTCTCGATTCGATCCGGACGAATTAGGCTTGCTTGTGGAACTTAAACATTCGAAATCGATTAAACATCACGCATTCGCGTTTTCTTTCCTCTTATCTTCGTAATTCAATTTAATGGTCGTGTTCATCGGGAGGCGATCCTCTTTGGCCATCGACCACAGGAGCAGCTTCCGGTCGAGCCCGTGAACGATAGGGTCATAGGCCGGGTCGCCGAACAAGTTCGTCAGCTCGTGCGGGTCGCTCTTCAAGTCGTACAGCTCCCCTTCCCCGTTTGCATAGACGTTCAGCTTCCAGTCGTGGGTGCGGATGCTCTTCCCTTTGCCCAGCCAGGCGTCCCGGTAAGCGCACCAAACGAAGTACCGTTCGTCGAACGGATGCTCCGGCCGGCCGGTAATATCCGACAGCTTCGGCGACTCTCCCTCTTCTCCGCTTTCCATAACCACATACTCCCGAGGGAAGTAATCCTGCTCCGACCGGAGGAACGGCGCGAGGCTCCGGCCTTGGCAGCCGTACGGAACCGGTACTCCTACCATCTCAAGCAAGGTCGGCATGACGTCGACCAGCTCGACCATATAGCCGGTACGCTTCGGTCCTTTGTAACCCGGCGCATAGACGATAAACGGTACATGCGTAAACGAATCGTAGAACCCGTTATGCTTCTGGATGAGCCCATGCGCCCCCATCGAATCCCCATGATCGGAGGTGAAGACGATCATCGTATTTTCCATTAAGCCGAGCGATTCCATCTTGGTGAAAATGGTCGCGAGCGTATCGTCGATAAACTTGATCATGCCGTAGTGAATTGCCCTTACCTTGCGGATCAAGTCGTCGTCGGCGCGATCCATCGCGTCCATCACGTGCATGACCTTCTGCCGCTCCGGCTTGCCATCCAGATTATCTTTAGGCGGCAGCGGCACATCGGCCGGGTCGATCATACTGGCATAAGGCTCCGGCACCTGATACGGAGTGTGCGGATCCGGGAACGACAGCCATGTGAAGAACGGCTTCTCCGGATCTCTAACCTTCTCCAGATAGTCTACCATTGATTGGCCGAGGAGGTAGGTGCCGCATTTCTCCAGCCGGGCCGGATTTGTGCCATGTCCGAGCGGGCTGTTCCAGCAGTTGCGCTGAGCCCATTCATGAGCCGCGATACTTTCCGGATCGTTCCGGTACCCGTCGACCATATGGCCGTGCTCGGCAAGACGAACGTGATCGAATACTTGCCGCAGCAGACTGGCCTTCTCGGGAACGGAGCCCGGATAGTACGATTTGGCCGCGTCATTCATGAACGCGTGATTTTTCCCGATAATCGCGGTCTGGTAGCCGTTCTCCTTCAACACCTGAGGCAGCGTCGTTTCGTTCGGGTTGATTAACATATGATTCGCATGCACGCCAATCGTCGAAGCGTAACGGCCAGTAAACATGGATGAACGCGAGGGCGAGCATGCCGGATAGTTGCAGAACGCAAGCTCGAACACGACCCCTTTCTCCGCAAGACGCTCCAAAGCTGGAGTTTGCAGCACCGGATTGCCGTACAGACTTAACGTTTCCGCCGTTTGCTGGTCGGTTTGAATAAGCAGGATGTTGGGTCTGGACATCGGGTTCTCTCCTTATAAAATATTCTATTTCATCGAATTGATATAATTCTCTATCTCTTTGTCGGCCAATTCCCCGGCTTCTCTCAAAGCGGTATTTAAATCGATGTTGTCGATCGTCGCCCGCTGCAGCGCGTTAGACAACTGTACGACGACATAATCGTCATAAAGGGTAAACGGTCTTGGCCCCGCCGGTTGCAGCGTCGTGACCGCCTTCACGTTTTTGCCAGACAGCTCCTTCAGATTGGCCCCGTACTGATCGCGGATCGCTTTATCGTTCAAGACCGTCAGACGACCTTCTTTATTGTAATACGTCTGCATCTCATCCGACAGCAAGTAAGCGATCACCTTGAAAGCTTCATCCTTATGGGTAGACGTAGGCGTAATGCCATAGTATGGGGTATTCACCTGTGTAGCCGTACCTGGCAAATCGCTGAAGGTCGGCATCGTCACCATATCCCATTGCAAATCCGAATCCGGAATCGACATCAAATTGTTCAAATAGTTAATATTGCCGATAAACATGGCGAGTGTCTTTTCCTTGTAAAACAGAGCCCCGTTGCCGATCATTTTGGGCGGCTTGTTGCCGGGTACGTCGTATACCGCCTTCAACGTGGACATAAACTTTTGCCATCCGTCCGAGCTTATGATCGCTTTATTCGTCTTCGGATCGACGAACGGCAGCGACATTTGGCTATTGTTGATCGGGAAAAAACGGTCGAATTCGAGCCCTCTGAACTGTGTTCCGTCATCTGTCTTGCTGACGTCACGTGCAACCGTCATCATTTGCTCCCATGTCATGCCATCCTTCGGATACGGAACCCCGAATTTGTCGAAGATCGCTTTGTTGTACACGAGAACGAGCGTGGCCATACTTTCGGGCAATATTTCGATTTTACCGTCCTTGGAGTAGCTCTTGATCGTTTCAAGCACCATGGGGTGGAGTCTGCCCATATCGAAATTGTACTTTTGGATAAGTGGTGTCAGATCATCAAACACATGACTCAGCTGAAGCTTCCCGTACCATCCGGGCACCGAATAGAACAGGTCGGGAACATCACCGGAAGTCAGTAGAATGTTCATCCCCTCGGGACCGCCTTTTTCCGGCAGCTGCCGTTCCAATGTAACATTAGGGAACTTTTTCTCGATCGGTTCCTTTACGAATTTTGCGTAAACTTCGTCGGAAAATTCTTTAGGGAAATAGATCTTTAGCGTCACCGGCTTCTCGATTACATCCATTTTCCCGGCCGGCTGAACGTTCTCGTTCTGCTTGTTTCCTGCGCCGTCCTTTTGCCCCCCAAAGCTGCACCCCGCGAGTGCAATTGCGAGAAAAACTACCATCAACGCCATCAAACGCTCTCTCTTTTTCAAAGCTGCTTACCTCCCATTTTTCGATACATGTAAACGCTGTTACACATTCGATAAGCGAATGTGCTACAATAAAATAGTAGCATAACGGGTTGCCGAGCAATCGATTAACAATTACGCATTTTCGATTATGTTGGTCCACGTTCAGGAGGAGGCTGGCTCGGGTGGCCATATTAAGCAGAATCAAATTTGTCGATGACCTCTTTATGCGGATGGCATGGGTTATCGAACATGTTGTGAACGCCGAAACGGAGTTCCCTCGGGCGAATTATGCAAAAACGATTATATGGATCGTCGTGGAAGGAAAAAGAACGATCGAGGTGAACGGCTCTCTTCATGAAGTGCAAGCCGGGGATATCGTCGTCATTCCGCCTCAAACACCCAGAACCGTTTTGCCAAGCGACCCGGCTTCCGGTCCGTTTCACTACTATACGATAGGCTGCGATATCAAGATCGGCTCCTTAAACTTTGCGGAGTTGTACAAACTCCCTTTGCTAACGCGGGTCGCGGATATTTCCGCCTTTACGGAGATTTCGAAGCTGACCGCGAAGCTTCTGGTGCAATCCCTAAAAGTGATCAAAGAGCTTAATGCCTTGGATCAGCCCCAGCTGATCATCAGTAGGGTCAATACCGACGAAACGGCCGCGCTGTTCGCCTTAAACGCCTCGTTTCACTTCTGGTTCGCCCGCTTCCTCGACATGATGCGGTGCTATTTGCCTGACGAGCCCCAGGAGATCGATCCCCGCATCAGCAGGATATGCACATATATGCAGTTGAACCTGGACAGGAGGCTTAAGCTGCCCGATTTGGCCAATTATTTGTATATAAGCGAAAGTCACCTGCGTCTTCTGTTCCGCAAAACAATGGGCGTATCGCCTACGGAGTATTTGCGGCAGCTTCGCCTTCAGCGCGCGAAGGAACTGCTCGTCAATACGTCCTACTCGCTGAAGGAAATTGCGGTGCTATCGGGCTTCGAAACACTGAATCAATTCAGCCGGGTGTTCAGCACATACGAGTCCGTTCCGGCCATCCAATACCGGAAGCGTTATTATGGCAGCGTTCAGGGGTAGCTGCCGCTCCACCAGCTTGTGCGGCATGTGCGGAACGGGTGCGGAAATTCACCCGTATGAAGACTACCTGCAAGTTGACAAAAGGACATCTTTTCGCAAATTGCCTTTGGAGCAGTCTGGTCCGTCATTATGCCTACAGAGCCTTTTAACTTCCGTAGATCGATAGGTCCGGTCGGACAAGTGTTGAGCAACGGCAAAAAGCCCGCTTCGCACAGGGCATGCGAACGGACTTGATGTACGGCGGAAAATTTATTTACCTAAAACCATAATTTCGGACAACTGGTCCGTCGCTATGCTTTCGGGGCTCCTTTTATTTTCTGCAAATCGATCGGCCCGGTCGGTCCTTCTCCATCGTTTTTGCCCTTCCAATATTTCAGGTACTCCTCTTTCTTCAGGACGTTCGCCCTTTTCGTCCATTTCTCGTATTCGTCGCTTAGCCGCTTCACGACCTCGGGCTGACTTCTGGCCAAATCGTGCATCTCCGTACCGTCCTTCTCCAAATCGTACAGTTCCCACGGATATTTCTCGAATTTTACCAGCTTCCAGTTGTTGTTCCTGACACCGCAATTGCCCTCATGTTCCCAAAATAAATATTGCTTGCTCGTCGTATCGTTCTCGAGAATCATAAGAAGACTGGTTCCTTCGGCCGGTATAATCTTATGCCCTTTATACTGTTCCGGATACTTGGAGCCGCTCACCTCAAGAACGGTTGCCATCACATCGGTAAGCTGAGCAGGCTTTTTCCTCAGTGCGCCTTTCTCCTTCAAGCCGGCAGGCCAGTGAACGATAAACGGAGACGCGATGCCGCCCTGATGAATGTAATGCTTATACATGCGGAAGGGGGTATTGGATAAGCTGGCCCACCCGGCACCGTAATGACCGTTACCCTCGGCGTAACCCGGTCCGCCAGGCAGCTTCTTCGTATCTTTAATATTGAGAAATTCGGCATTCCCGCCATTGTCCGAAAGAAACACCAGGAACGTATTGTCGAGCTCGCCGGACTTCTCCAGCGTTTGAACCAGCCGTCCGATATTTTGATCCATACAGTCGACCATCGCGGCATACACCTCCATCGCCCGGAGCCTCCATGACTTGGAGCTCTCATTCTCCCAGGCGACGGCTCCCGAATCGGTCATTGCAGGCAGTTCCCACTTCGGGTCGATAATGCCCATCTCCTTCATGCGAGCGAATTTTTCCTGGCGCAGCGCTTCCCATCCCCGGTCGAACCGGCCTTTATACTTGGCGATATCCTTGTCCTTAGCCTGAAGCGGGAAATGCGGTACTGTGTACGACATATACAGGAAAAAAGGCTTTTCCGGCGTCGCGCTCATATGATTCTCCAAAAGACCGATCGCTTTATTCGTCATATCGTCCGTTGAATAATAGTTTTTGCTGATTGACGAAGGAGCGACCTTCACCCCGTTAAGCGAAATACTTTCTGTGGCGAAATAGTCGACGCCGAGATAATGGTACGCTTTGTCAAAGCCTCGCTGATGCGGAAAACCGGGACCCAAATGCCATTTGCCCGCCATGTAAGTGCCGTAGCCGTTATCCTTCAACACCTCCGCGATCGTTACGCAGCTATCGTTCAGCTTCTGCGTGTAAGGACCGAAGTAGCCCTGCAGATGAGCCATTCCTGCTTGATGAGGGTGCAACCCCGTCAAGAGTGAAGCTCTTGACGGCGAGCAGCGGGCCGTATTCGTAAATTGGGTCATCCGGATTCCGCCTGCGGCCAGCTTATCCAAATTCGGCGTTTCGATTTGGCCGCCATAGCAGCCGATATCCGAATATCCGAGATCATCCGCCAAAATAACGACGATATTAGGCTTCTTCTTCATGGCTGCAGGACGTTGCGGAACGCTCCCGTCTCCTGCAGGCAATGCTCCGCCTTCGGGGTTCGACGGGCTGCGCAGCAGCCAGCCTCCTGCCGAAGCGGCAAGCACGGTTCCCCCTAATGCTCCGAGTCCGATCACAAACTCCCGACGCGACAATTTTTTATTCATCCCCACATTCCTCTCACCTGTACTCTGCTGGAATCATTTGGCCGTCTTAAACTGTCGGACAGCCTGATATCATATATAGCGCTATTATATCAACATGCAGTATTCGAGCCTACGTCAGGATCGATTAAGCACTATGCCGATTCGATTAAAAATTTAAACAGCGGCAAAAAGCCCGCTTCGCATATGGGCATCCGTGCGGGCTTTTTGTGCGCGGATGTTCGCGTGCGACCGCGCTTCGTACCTTTTTTGTCGCCGGGCATGTTAGTGTCTAAAAACGGTTATGCACAAATAGTGCATGGACATATAAAATAAAAAAAGCCGCGATAAACGCGGGTATGATCGGCCGATCATCTTATCGTCCGAAAAGCGATGATGTTGTTTCTGTAGTCTAGAATGATCATTCTCAATTTCTCCAATTCTTAACTGTCACTTTTGGGTTTGGCTTGAGATATTCTTAACCGTAGGATTCATTCTACTTTTTGTCATAATGTCATGTTACTGATTACACAGTAAGAGGAGTACTGTCATATGCCCCAACAATAGATACCATCATACCTCCTTCATTCGACGATGCCGTCGAATTCCCGTACGACATTCGAGCATTTTGTCAGAATTGTCGTATATACTCAAATAATTGTGAAGATGGAGTCGACTCCTGCGCTTGCCCGGGAAATGATGCAGGCAATAACTTTACATTTCCCAATGCCGGGCCATATCCGAATTATACAGGACAAGAGCTCAAAGCCTCGTTCATACCGGCTTGGTTCTTGTTCGCTCTTCAATGTCTCGCTCCATCTCCTTGTAATAATCGGTCTTCTCGTTTAAGACCTCTAATGTTACGGTAAGCTGGCCGATCTGCTCCTTGATCTGTTGTTTATGATCCTCGAGCACCCGTCTGCGCTCGGCGACCGTCTCCTCCCCGCGGTAGCGCAGCTCGGCGAAATGCTGCATCTTACGGATCGGCATGCCGGTATCGCGGAGGCGGATGAGGAACCGAAGCCATTCCAGGTCCGTCTTGGAATAAAGGCGGTAGCCGTTATCTTCTCTTGCAATGGCGCGGATGAGACCGGCCCTCTCGTAATAACGCAGCGTATGAGAGGAGAGGCCGGTCATCTCAGTAACTTGCTGAATGGTATACGTCGTTTTCATGCTTTAATTATATCAGAATGCAACGTTATTTCACTTCTCCCGGCAATGTCATGCTGTTCAGCAGGTTCATTCCGTTAATGGCTGTAGGGAACCCCCCGTAAAGAACCGTGTGAATAATAAGCTCCTCCATTTCCTGACGCGTCAGCCCTACGTTGGAACCGGCCACGATATGCACCTTCAGTTGAGTCTCCCTGCCCATCACGGTCAGCATGGCGATCGTTGCGATTTCCCGTTCCCTTAGGCTTAAACCTTCGCGGCCGTAAATATCGCCGAACGTTTCCACGAGAATTTTCCCTAAATCCCCCAAAGGAGCCACAACGGCTTCCCCTGCATGTCCGTCCACCTTCTTCAGCATTTCCATTCCGAATTCATACCGATTTTTCATATGATCAGCTCCTTATGTTTTGGCTGATTCTCATTCTAAACTTTAGAGCGCGCTCTAAAGCAAGACATTTTTCAAATGATTACGATATGTCATCGGGAAGGAATTATATCCCCCGTCTCAAGACAAATAGAAAATTATTCATTCTGCACTATGTGGAAATGCCAGTCGATCATTCTGGGTTGGTGCTGCCTGTCCATCCGAGTTGGCAGAACTATTGCGTATGTTATGCAATGGAGCCGTTATGCTATCTTATATACATCAGTCCGACTTTAACCCCGATAATTTTTCCAGAGCGGCACACACGCTCGTTGATTCTCACTTGTTCGGTTGGGCTCCAACCAGAAAGGATGATTAAATTGCAATATCTCTTCGATATTCATCCAAACAATCGTTGTGTACGTGAATTGTGCGAAAACGATCCTTTACTAGACAAGCTGATAAATTGGATCGGGCACATCCGAATTCCAGGTCAGCAAGATGGTTTTACTTATCTGACGAGATCGTTAGTCGGGCAACAACTTTCGGCCAAGGCCGCTGAAACGATTTTTCGCCGGGTAGAACTTATATGTGGAACTATAACGCCAGATACCATCATAGCCACAAAAGAGGAACTCTTGCGCTCAGCAGGACTATCCAAGAACAAGCTCAGCTATATCCGGAACGTCGCCGAACGGGCAAAACAAGATTTGGTTGACTTTCAAGTGTTTGGCGAGCTGGATGACGAGGAAGTCGTTCGAATATTAACCTCAATTAAGGGGATTGGCCGTTGGACTGCGGAGATGTTTCTCATTTTCTACTTGGGAAGACAGGATGTTATATCTTTCGGGGACAGGGGACTTCATCGTGCTGCGGAATGGCTTTATGCTACAGAAGAGAGCGATGGAAAATCTCAATTGCAACGCAAACATGTCGAATGGAAGCCTTATTCTACAATCGTATCCCTCTACCTGTGGGAAGCAATTAATATAGGCTTGCTTCAGGCTGAACCATTATAAAGGATAAACCATCGAATTCAAAATCACTCTTACTGAATAAAAGCTGCTAAAACCGGCGTTAGATGCCCCAAGACCTCGATACACTCATCGAAGCACCAAAAAGAGCCCGGCCCTAGTGAACGGATCGGACTGAAAAAAGGAAGGCATGACGTTATTGCAGCCAAGAAAACTCGTCTTTTTTCTTCTTTGTCAATTTGGCCTTTTTGGCGATCTTCGGCAAATGCTTGTAACTCCGGAGCATCTCTCCTCGGCATAATGGGCATTCCCGTGAAGACGTAGATAGCTCCTCGCGCACCCAAGCTTTACATTCGGCATTTCTACACTTCAAGATTGGGGTGGGGATCAGCTCAGGCTTAACATCGTCTTTTTGCAAGGTCGTACACCTCCCGCTATAACGTTTCCCAATCGCTTCATGTTCATACAAATTAACTATGTAATAGATTGAACGCAGTCTGTTTGGATAAGTTCCTACTCCTGACCCCAAAGGTTTCGCTAAGCACCGCTTTTCTCCCGCAGTCGAATGTGTTAATCCAGCACGGCTCATAATTCCTTTGTCATAAAGACGCTATACGGATCTTCAATGTAATTAGAAAATGGTTTGCAGTACTGGAAACCAACACTCTCATAAAGTTTCCTAGCTGGTTCGAATGATTCCATAGAACCCGTTTCCAAACTTAGCCTCTGATAACCACGTTCCTTTGCTACTGTAACGATATGTTCAATGATTTTTCTAGCAACACCTTTTCTCAGGTGTAATGAAGACGTACGCATGGATTTAACCTCCCCATGTGTACCATCAAGCTCTTTTAGTGCCCCACAGCCAAGTAATTCATCTTGTTCCCATGCACTCCAAAATGTAATTTCCGGCCTCTTGAGACCATCAAGATTAAGAGCGTGAATACTTTCTGGCGGGGTATTTTCTAACATTCCATTGAGATGTTCACTGATTAATGCTATCACTTTTGACCCTGTCAGATCATCAATCTTGATTTCCAAATTAATCACTCCAAAGTCTCTATTATTTGATATATTTTATCGCACGCACGTTCCTGTGTAAATTCATTCCTATCTAACTCTCTTGCACTTAAGTGAGGTTCATTTCCAACGCCTTCAATGCGTGCATTGTTCATATAAATCTCAGTAGTTCTAACCGTTAAGACTTGTTCACCGGACTGATTTACTTTGAACTTGTCTTTAACCTCATACGTTTCATGAACGGCTGCAGGCAAATCAACAACCGTGCGGTTACTGGTTGATCACCCCAAACTTGTTTCTCCAACAAAAAAAGCCGCCGATGGTTCCGGCAACTCATTCTCACTTTCCCCGACCAAAAGTAAACCGTCAATAATCCCGACTAATGATATAAGTCAGCAAATGTTTCAAAAATACAGGATTGCGCGGCAGCTTTTTCAGCTCCTTCATGGCGAGGCTGTAGTGCTCCCACATCTCTTTTTTGGCGCCCTCCCTGCCCAGGACGGTCACGAAAGTCGAGGTGTTGTTTTCAATGTCAATACCGGCGGGTTTCCCAAGTACATGCAGATCCCCCTCTGCATCAAGCAGGTCATCCTTGATCTGAAAGGCAATGCCCGTATGATAGGCAAATTTGGTTAAACCGGCAATTTCCGCCGCCTCGGCTTTAGCGAGAATGGCCGGCATGACCAGCGATGCCTCAAAGGCGATTCCGGTTTTGTAAAAACATATGCTGTTCAATTGCTCCAGTGTCAGCACTTTTCCTTTGGATTGCAAATCCATCGCCTGACCCGCGCACATGTCCCCCGCCCTTTGGGACGAATATTGCATCAGGGCCATCACTACTTTGGGATCAAACCCGTCCAGGGAAGCCTGTTCTTCTATCGCCTTTTGGATCAGAAACAGGCCGGTCAATTCCGCGGTGGCGCTATCGTGCACCTCGTGTAAGGTTGGACGTCCTCTGCGGACGGACGCGTTGTCCTGCGACGGCAAATCGTCGAAAATCAGGGAGGCCGTATGCATATATTCCAACGATCTCAGAAGCGGAGCGATCGCGGCTGCCTGAAGCCCGTATTCGTCGACTCCCATGACCCAGGCCAGTATGGGCCGCAGTCGTTTGCCGCCCCCTTCGAGACTGTAATTGGCGGAGTCGATCATCGCCTCCTTCATCGGCGGAATCCCGTCTTGCTTCGGAATGAGCAGCAGACTATTGATTTGTTGGCGGACCGTTTTGACCGTATCAAGAAACTGCTGCTTTTCTCGCCGGTCGTTTTTCAGAACGGTCACCATCTGGTCCCTGAGCAGCTTGTCGAAAAAATTCACATCGTCCGCTCGTCTGACCATTTGTTGGACAAGTCGATTGAATTCCGGAATTCCAGAGGCGAACGCACCTATGATTTCGTTATACGTTTCCACGCCTACACGCTGCCTACATCGTTTTAAACCGTTGATGGCACGGTCGAGAATCACTTCCCGGGTTTTGGCGTCGGAGTCATACACGTTATGGATCAAATGCGAGATGACCGCCCAATACAGCTCAAAGGGATTGATCAAGTCCGGACGCTGGCCGCCGTAGGTCAAATAATACGTAAAGGGTGTCACTGCTCCGGCCTTCATATCTTCAAACATATCCGCAAAATCGTCGGCAAGCTGGTTATAGATGCCGTAATAAAAGGTTCGTTCGTCGAAGCCTTCGTCCGCAGGGGCATGAATGACAGACCGGACAATCAGCCGGGAAAAGGCGGATTTCAAGATGATCGGCACATACAGCTCTTCGTTCGTGTAATCCGGATTCGAAAGCTCCTTTGTCCGGTCCATATCCTGGGCATGAAAAAATATATAGGACTGTTCGAAAAAAAGGCGCTGCGTTTCCGGTTGCTGATGCCTCTTGATATACGCGTAAGCATCCCGAAGCTCGGTGTGCACGTACCGGATCAATTCCTTGTTTGGTCCGGCCAATTTCCCGGGTTCCGGTACGGTTCCAGTGAGAAGAGCGGTTCGGATCATGCGGCCATATTGTTCTTTCTCTCGAACTGATAAGACCGGGGAATCGAGCAGATCGTCAATAAAAGGATAAGTCAGGCCGTACGAATACCCGAGCCGGATCGCTTCATCCAGTCTGTGCGCACGCTCCGCGGGCGATGTATGGTCACCCATCTCTTCGATTACGTGCAGAACAACCCCGGTAATGATTTTGATGAGCTTGCGCAGCGAGTGCTCGGAGTTCATTTCTTTCGGAATGTGAGAGGAAACGGCGTTGAGCTTGTCGATTACCCAGATTATGGCGGTTTCTATCCCTTCTTTCCGGGCCCAACGGTACAGCCCGGCCAAGCTCATAAACTCCGGCTCTGCCCCCCCATTTGCCGCCAGGGAACGAATCAAGTACCTTTTGACGTCGGCAACCACCCGCTGAATCCGGTTTTGGGTGGCGGGAGCATTCAGCGATTTGCCCAGATCCCGCATATAAATATAGGAAATGCTTCGATCCAAGAAACCATCCAGTTTGCCCGTATGGTTCAGCCAGCGTATATAGCTGTGATAATCCCGGGAATCCGGTTTTCCAATGGCTTGCGAAAAAAAGGACAGTAGCGAATAGCGACCCATATGGCTTTTTTTCCACAATTGAAAGTCATTTGTCAAAACAGGCACATAGGTTTTTTCCTTGACCTGCTCGTAAAGCGATGTAAAATATCGAGCCGCCTTTCGCTCGGCCAGCCGATACCACAGATCTGCTTGAAGCGTAATTTCCTCATTCATAGGACAGTTCCCTCGACTTCTGTTTTTGTTTAACAAGAATCCATGAAAGGGATTATGTTTACATTTCTATACGTGAAAGTCGGGGCCGGGTTACGAAATCGGCTGAGGCTGGGCGGTTTCCACTATTCTCCATGGCGTTACGCGGCAGGATCGGGATGACACCGACATAGGCGAGCTTCGAGTTCGTGCCTTCGTCCGTCCGCATGCGAAATTCGATTTGCCCGTGGCTTCCACGATCTCTGCGATTCCCCCTCCGGGTTTGCTTAGACGACACTGCCAGTCTAAAACTTTATTTTCATGGTCTAAAAAGTTATTTTCCTTGAACAGCTACCGCGGCGCTCTTTTTTAACAAAGGCTATTTCTTACAACTATTCATTTCATGTCACATGCCTCCCTGACAGCATATTAAAAAGCCTCGGCTCGATATGCCGACGCTTCTTGTCATTCTATATTTTTATTGACGACTACTACTTAAAGCTCAACGAATAAATACATTGGAATTATCTTTATGCAGCTTGTCCACATGATCGATGATTTCGTTAATATTACTACTTTCTAATTGGAATCGGTCATTTAAAGTAATCATCCACTTATCGTTAATATAAGATACTAAGATTACTCCATTAACAGCTTTAACGGCAACGTTACGCATCTTTGCATTTTTCAAGCCCATAATCTCATCATACAAAGGATGAGGTTCGCCATCTCGGAAGAGTTCCATAAAAACCTCCTTTTTAGTTTTAGCCTTTCCCAAAGTTTAGACATTCATTCCCTAGTTTGGGCAATAATGAAACAGTATCACTGCTATCTCCGCCTTCTCTGTCTTGAGCCCGAAAAGGTTCTATCCGGTGCCATCGTTGTTACAGGATAATCTATAGGAGAGGTGTCCGTCGCCATTGCCGATGAGTACGCAGATGGTGACGTGTCCGGAACCATGACAGCTGGTTGTTGGAGAGCCGCCAAGCTTAAGTGAAGTGCTTCCATCAAGTCAATGACAGGCGAAATTTGAGGTTGCTCAATAGCCCTGTTTTGAATCTTAGCTTGAATGAGCTGCTGGAGTGCATCTTCATAGTTGCTTCGATAATCGTTTCGGAAAGCCCCACTGATTTTGTTGATTAATTGAACGGCCATTTGAAGTTCAGATTCCGTAAACGGCGCCTCAGCTCCTTCAAGCCCTGGCACTTCCCTCACTGGTCGCACTTCCGCGGGATAATAAATAAAGTTAAGAACAAGACAGTTACGGTGCACTCGAAGGACGCTCAGATGCTCGCTTGTTCTAAAGGCGATCTTCGCCACTGCGACCATTCCAGTCTGATTCATAGCAGCGTGAAGAAGTTTATAGGCTCTGCCACCGAATTCAGCCGGTCCCAGGAAATAGGCATTTTCATAATAAATTGGATCTATGCTATCCTGATCCGTAAAGTGAAGAATTTCGATCGTCCTCAACGTAGGAAGCGGCAACTTGTCCATATCTTCATCGGTAATGGTGATGAAATTCCCTGGAGCATACTCGTAGCCTCGTATAATTTCTTGATGTTGAATCTCGCGGTGACAAGAGGGACACCATTTTTTGTACTGTATGGGTTGGTGACAAGATGCATGCAAGCTGCGGAAACTAGTCTTATGCTCTTCCGTCGCTTTAAACATACTAACTGGTATGTTCACCAACCCAAAGCTGATCGTGCCTTTCCACATTGCCCGCATATAGACTGCCTCCTATTGGTTTTTCCTTACATTTCCCCTAGCAGGACAAAATTAACCAAGTCTTGTGCTACAAATACTTCATAGAAAAACGCACTGTCGCGGTCACAGACAATGCGTTTAATGAGCCTTATCGGTAAAATGATTTTTTTACGCTGTAGAAAATCCCTCGAAAATAAGGCGGCGCATCAAGATTAAAGAACAACTACCACGCTATCCTGCCCAATTGCTTAACGAGGCTACCGATTGATCCTATTCGGCAGCCTCGTTGTGCATGAAGCACACTAAATTCCGTTAATCAAATGTCCTGACCCCGATCCCGTTGTTCGCTGCCGACTATGCCGCATGATCCTGGATAACCGTCGCTCATCTGCATATCCTCAATATTCTCACGCATTGTCGCATCCCCGGGAATATCGGCAACCAGCTTTACAGGAGGTTGCCTGAACTCCACATGCCCTTTTCTTTTTTGCTTCGTCAATTCTGCTCACCTGCCGTTAATGAAGTCGCAATCCCCTGTAGTTTGTAACCGACAAAAGAATTTTATCCCAAGTTCAACTGCGTGACTCTTTCGCTGCGGCAACCATATTTGAGCTATCGCTGCTTGGCAAGGTTAAACTTTCTGCCCAGCCGGGATCTTGTGTCAGGAATTCCTCGATTAACGAAAACCTTAGGCAAACTTACAAAAATTACTCCTTCTTATTTTGTTGTAGGATCAACAAAGGTGGTCATTAACACTTCGTTTTTCATTGTCTTAAGGATTATCGCTAAAAATACTAAACCTTTTGATGTCACTCCAACCGCAGAAGGTATGGGGGCGTTCAGCGGCAAATTGATACGTATCGGAAAAGATTTTGTCGAATTCGTGCAAGTACCCGGGAGAGTTAACCTCAGAGTGTATCATCGGTTGTGAAGCGAGGTATTTCGGACTGGCTTTCAGCGCGGATCGGAAAAGTTCTCACATGATCATAATAAGAGCACCTCCTTGATGGTAAGGGTTTCGAACCCTTGAACAAACCCATCATACCGAGGCGCTCCTTTATTGGCACAGGACGTTTCTTATCCCTTATAGCAATGTTTAGCCTTAACATATTTCCTAAATCACAGGACCGTTTCTGAAGCATCTAATCTATTCCTGCCAGGTCACTGGTTTATCGAGTATGACGCCATCCGTCTCCACCCATTGACGGAGACTTCCCTCCTGGACTTGAATTACGATGAAATACAAATCGCCAGTACCGTTATTACGCAGCGTACGTTCGCCTTTAGGTGCAACGCGAACAGCTGTTCCTTCTTTCACTTCAAGTATCTGTCCATCCACTTGGAACTGACCTTGGCCGCCAATGAAAAGGTACAACTCCTCATTCTCGCGATGTGTGTGATAGAACGGGATAAAGCCTCCCTCCGGCAGTTGGTTCAGTGAAACCTCCATGCCAGTTAATCCAAGCCTATCCTTCAGAAAGTACTTACCTGGGACGGGATCCTTCGTCATACTCAAAAGACCGCTAAAAGAACCTGCTTCGACCACACTGAAATTTGTTCCATTCATTTGTCGAATCACCTTTCCTGAATTTGTATTCTTTAATCAAAATGTCTTGATTGATAAAGCAATATTATCATAACCGTTGAGATTTGGTTTCTTTTGTATTGCTATTCTTTACCTAATTTTGAATCGCATTAACTCGATACTATCCTGGAAATACATCGCAATCAGGTTTTCCCGGCAAACGCCCATGTCTTGCTTAATCCTTTCCCTCCGACCGTTGCAGCGCTCCGACCAGCTCTACAAAGTGACGCCCGCGTTCTTCAAAGTTACTGTATTGATCATAAGCAGTGCAGGCAGGGCTCAGCAGTACAGTGTCACCCTGTACGGCCAGCTTGTGCGCCTGCACCACTGCCTCGGCCAGGCCTTCACAGCGGACAATGGGCGGGCAGCTTGGCACTCTGCGCGCCGCAGCCTCGATTTGACTGGCCGCTTCGCCGATCAACAGCAACACCTTGACATGATTAGGCAGCAACCGGGCCATCTCGTCAAACGGTACCTTCTTATCTCGCCCGCCGGCGATCAGCAGCACTCGACCCACGTGCGCGTGCAGCGTGGCAATGGTACGGGCGGGGCTGGAGCCGATGGAGTTGTTGTAATAATGCACGCCGCCCACAGTTGTCACCCACTGGTTTCTGTGCTCCACGCCGACGAAGGTGCGCACCGTCTCCAGAATTGCCTCATCCGGTACGATCCCCCGAACGGCGGTCATGGCTGCCATGACGTTTTCCACGTTATACCACCCCGGCAAACGAATGTCACGGATAGGTACCAGCCCGTCGATCATGTCATAGCGGACCATGTGCCTACTGAAATACTTGGTCCGTCCCCGTCCGCACATTGCGGCGGTCGCCGGATTGTCGCCGTTGAGGACTGCAAGTTCGCCAGCCCACTGAAAATCCAGAAGGCGGCGTTTGGCGGCGATATATTCATCCATGTCGCGGTGCCAGTCGAGATGATTGGGCGAGAGGTTAGTGATCACCGCCACATGGGGAGAGCGCGTCATATCCATCAGCTGGAAGCTGGACAGCTCGACCGCACATGCATCCCGCGGTGACATCTCGCCCGCGCGCGTCAGCAGTGGCGTGCCAATGTTTCCGCCAAGGTGCACCGTACACCCCCCGTTGGCCAGCATATCTGCAATCAGTGACGTGGTGGTCGTCTTACCGTCCGAACCGGTCACGCCGAAAATGGGACATGGACACAGCGCGAAGAATTCCTCCATTTCACTGGTCACACGGCTGCCGCCCGCTCGGGCCGAGTCCAGCGCAGGATGGTCTGGGCGCATGCCCGGAGTGCGGAACACCATGTCGCCCCCAACGCGATCCAGGTAATTCTCCCCTAGGTGCAACTCGACGCCCAGATCGTCCCATTCCTCTCGGGGCAGGGCCGGGTTGCGGTCGCGCACGGTGACCCGCGCCCCGGCAGAGCAAAGCATGCGGATCAGCGGTGCGTTGCTGACGCCGGCGCCGATGACGGTTACCTCACGACCGGCCAGCGACTGGATATAGGTGTCAAAAGCAGGATTCATAGGCACCTCCGCTTAGGAAATGTTAGGATAAGCATTCTATCTCGATTTAAATCGGTTTGCACGTGTCGTACCACATAAATCAAGCAATAACCCCCTTGAATTGCATATCATTAAATCAAATATACCACATATTGGAACTATCCTCCCCGTTAACGTAATGAAGCCGCCTGTCATACCGGCAGCTTCGTCAAAGTACCCGTTGCTTCAATTAGAGCAAACGATTGTTTTAAGATAGATGGAATCCTTCAACATCTAAATCGAATGAATGATATTTCATTCCCCTGTTCTGAACCCAAATCTCTAAGGGTATTACCCACGGACGAAAATTTATAAATTTGCGCAATTGCTCTACGTCTACAAATTGAATTTCGATTACATCTTGGTCGGGGTCCTCAATTTATATTAAAGCCCGTTTCTTTATACCCTTGTCTATTAGTAGTTATTCGGAATGTTTCCCCCGGCTCGACTGCTCCTTTCGGCAAACTCCAACCAGACTTATCTTTTACCAAAAGCACAGTATTGTCTTTAATTACACGATTCCAGCAGCAAGATTATGAGCCATTTATTTTCCACACTTCGCAGGTAGCAGATATATAAGTGTTCTATTGACCAAATTATCCCATATTGTTGGAAAGAATTGGGTGACAATTTTGAGAAAATAGTAGGATTCATAAAAAAGCTTTATTCAGATGGTGGTGGCGGGTATTACATAAGCTTCTCAGCCAAGACTTGCATGTTGGCGGGAATTGCTGTAATATAAAAACTCTGGTCGAAGTTAATGATCACAGTGCTCGATTATACTTTCGCGGGGTGGAGCAGCCCGGTAGCTCGTCGGGCTCATAACCCGAAGGCCGCAGGTTCAAATCCTGCCCCCGCAACCAACTTTCAATTCAAGACCGTCACATAAAATAAAATGCCTTCAATCCACGATCAGTGGTTTGAAGGCATTTTTGCTTCCCTTCTTCATTCTTTGCATGGAAGCCGCCGCGGCGGCCATACGCCGAAACCATTTGCTCTTTACGCTTTCATTCTCCCCTTTCAAGGCATGTAAGGTCTGAAGCGCCATTCGCATTGCTAAAAAACCGCTCTTTCGGGGAGCGGCTTCGCAGGTGTCGTCTATGATTGATTAAAACGGCCTTCAATACGCAAGCAGGCTTCCTCGGCACTTTCCATCCCCGCCCAAAGCAAATGAAGCTCGTCGCTTACCATGCCGATCTTTTGTTGGCTGAGGCCCAGCCGGTGAAGCGGAACGGCAAAGGGCAGGACATCGAGGAAACGGTTGTAATGCAGGGGGTGGATGTCCGGATTCAGAAGCGTATCGTCCTCCGCCGCCTCCCGCAGCACGGGGATGGTGCAGCCGAAGCTCTTGAGCAGCTTCTGCGCTTCTATGCTTGTCATGTAATCGATGAGGCGTTCGGTCAGCCGGATCTGTTCGCTTCTCCCATTGACGGCGAGTCCTCCGCCAAGAAGCAGCGTCGCCTGCTTCTTATGATGCGGCACGGAAAGAACGTCCCACTCGATCGAATGATCCCTGAACTCGTTCATGAAATAATAGGTCGACATGATCATCGCAACCCGCTGCTTCATAAATAGGCTTTCCGCCAAATGGCTGCTCCCGTGCGCGTAAATCGGCGAAACGTGATGTTTGTACATGAGCGATGTACAGTATTCGAGCGCCTCAATGTTTTCCGCTTTGGCCAGCGTACTGCGGGTGCCGTCTTCGCTTATCAGCCCGCCTCCATTTTGCAGCAAAAACACCGGCCAACGGTTATACGAGGAAGAAAAACAGAACCCGTACTGCTCCGTCAGACCGTCGCTGTTCGTATCCCTCGTACACTCCCCGGCTACTCGCAGAAGGTCATCCCAATCGCGCAGCGGCGTCTCCTCCGACACTCCATTCTCGCGGAATATGGATTTATTAAAGCAGATTACGACGGGGGAGAAAATAAAGGGCGTAGCCAGCGGCCGGCCTTCGTCCGTAAAAAGCCCGAACACCTCAGGATAGCTGCTTTGCACATGGAGATGGGGAGAAACGTATCCCGTTACGTAATCGCTTTTGCCGGATTGGACCCATTCGCGGAAATGGAAATCCGACATCATAAAAGCATCAGGCCCCTGCCCCTGCTCCATCATGCGGATGAGTAGGTCCGTATAACCGTGCTCGGGCAACAGCTCCAGCTCCACCTTGACGAACGGATGCTTGTCTTCAAAGGCGCCGATGATTTTGCGTACGATGCCGATTTCATACGAGCTGGAAAACCAGGCAAGCCGCAGCGTCACAGGCGTCGTATCCTCGTCCGGCATTTTCACCCGGTTGCCTTTGCCGGCGATTTTCTCGATAAGTCCTTCCGAGACAAGCTCGGCCAGCGCTTTTCTCACGGAGACCCGACTGATCTCATACTGCTGACTGAGCGTATTTTCCGGCAAAATATACTCCCCCGGCCGGATGATCCCGCTGACGATTTCGTCCTTCAGCTCCTGCAAAAATTGATTGTATCGCTCTTGAAAGTTATTTCTTCTGCGCAGCAATATATACCGCTCCTATACATGTCTTTGAGCTTCAGTATATCACGGAGGTATTCGCAATACCATCGTCGCGGGGGAGGACACGAATGCATGTCAGGAGCTTTTCAACCAACGATCCAAAAATTCGTAAGCCAGCTTTCTCGCACGGGGTGGAAAATCATGACCGGATGGGCCCATCCAGAATTCAAACGCTTCCGGCGAAGCGTCCTTCCGATACAGCCGCTCAAGCTCCGTCATCCCTGACGCAATAGCGGCCCAATTCGAGAAAATCCGGTCGCTGATCCCGCTCCACATGAACATCGGGGTCGGCAGCGCCAACGCCGCGATTTCATGCCATTCAAACGGAATGCGATCCGCTTTCAGCAGCTCCGTTAACGCCGGAAAATGCGAGAACCATTCCCGCTGTCCCCACCGGTACGGATCCGGATCGTCCGTGAACATGGAGAAGCCGCAGCTGGAGGCGGCAGCCTTGATCCTGCGGTCCATCCCGGCCAAAAACCATGCGTTGTAGCCGCCCAAGGAGTGGCCGATCGCTCCCATTCGGCCTTCATCCACTTCGGGCAGCGCCGCGAGCAGATTCAGCGCCGCGATATGATCGTCCAGCATTTTGCCCACTGCGGTCCAACCGGGATACCGCTCGTAGAAAGGCGCCGTTTGGAATGGTTCGGTGCCGGGATAAATCCGATTTCCGAACGCGATCGAATCGGGCGCCAGAACGACGTATCCTCGGGAAGCCAATTCGAGGCCGTATCTGCGGTTTTCCCGTCCCTGCGGCGTAGCCACATCGGCCCGTCCTTCGGCCGTCGTCGGATGGAGCGCCAGCACCGCCGGATATTTGCCGCCGCGAAGAGGCGGCTCCTGCAGCGGCACAAGCAAATAGGCATACAGAGTCTCGCCATGATTCGTCCGGTACCGGATGTCCAGCCGCCTGTGATCCGATTCCGCCGTTTCCTCCACGACCTCGAACGAAATCTCATCTCCCGGCCGCGCCGGAAGGTACGACGCCGGGGGAGTACCCAGCAACTCCCGCCAAGCCCTGCGAACGTGTTCCTGCCTCCGTTCCCACAGGCCCGCCGACTCCACAGAATCGGTCAGGCTGGGGATGTTGGTTATGGAGCAGGCGGAAAGCTTGTAATCTTCCATCTATGCCTGCATCTCCTTCCAGTTGAAGCTCCACAGCTCGCTGCCCGAGCCGTAATAAATGTGCCCGTTGTCATATGCAATGCCGGCTGTCGCTTCTTTGGGCGGCACAGCGATCAAGTTAAGCTCGTTCCTTCGCTTGCGGCCTCCCCGAGCTTACGTTTATTACCGCTTCTTCGGACATCCGTTCACTCCCAAGCTTCTTTTGCATCCTTAATCGTGATGCCGCTGTTGGTCTCCTTGATGAGCTGCTCTCCGCCTTTTGACTTCCATTCATCCACCATCTTGTTCCAGTCGGAAATCGGCCGCTGCCCGGCGATCATTTTCGACTGCTCATCCAGCAAATATTTTTTCAGCTCCGCGCCCTTGGCCAGGTCGGTTTCGGATACGACGGTCAGCGCAGGATTTTTGTAATACTTCATCGTCGAGTATGTTTTGGAAATGTTTTCGATCAGTTTGGACATAATCGGCAGGCTATACAACTTGGGATAATCCACATCGCTATCCTTGAGCGGATAGCCGACACCGTCCGTCAAATATGAAATAGGTGCGGTACCCTGCGCTTGGGCCGTTGTTTTCGCAACGCCTATCCCGTCTTTAAGCTCGTAGCCTTGGCCCAAGTTGCCGTATAACCAATCATAGTCTTTGTTCTTATCGTTCTTTTGCTCATTGCCGAAGAAGGTCCGGCCGAGATCAAGCATTTCCAAGATCCGCTTGACCTTGACCGGATCTTTCCCGGCTTCCGCCGATATGGCGGTCATCCCCAGAAATCCGCGGTTCGAGGCGAATCCTTGAGAGCCGTCAGGCGCTTTGAAAGGCTCCAGGTGCACGAACTCGGCCTTCGGATTGATTTGCAGCAAGCTCTCCATGTACTGCTGTGACATGCCTCGCGGCGTAGCGATGAAAATCCCGGCTTTCCCGGAGTAAAACTCCTTATTGGTGGCCCCCCAATCGAGCGATACGAAATCCCGGGTCATGGCCCCTTCCTTATACAAGTCCGCGAACCATTGAATCATATCCTTGCGGGCATTGGATATCATTCCCGGAATAAAGCGGCCTTGCGCGTCTTTATGATACCAGGCGTCCGGATCCCAGTAGGCGCCCATTGGAATCGGATGATTGATGTCTTTGCCGATCGCGAGGCCATATGTATCGTTTTTGCCGTTTTTGTCCGGATCGTTTTTCGTAAAGGCGATAGCGACCTGCTTCAGCTCGTCGTAATTGGTCGGGACCTTCAAATTCAGGCTGTCGAGCCAATCTTTTCTCAGAAGGACGGTAAAGCCGAAACGCGGATAGTACCCCGGAATGGCATACACCTTGCCGTTTACCTTGAATTGATCGAGAACAAACTGGGGAATTCGTTGGAACGTCGGATATTGCTTGATATATTCATCCAAAGCAAGGAAGGCACCCTGCTTGGCAAACTTGTTGTAGCGGTTCGTCAAATCCCCCGATTGCAGCATAATCATGTCGGGGATTTTACCGGAAGCCAGAACCGCGGTCAGCTTTTCGTCATAGGTGCCTTGGGGTACGAGATTTACCGAATAATCCACGTTGAACCTCTCGTTGATCATCTTGATCCCCCGTCCGTCTGAGGGAGGAATGTCTCCGTAAATGTACTTCATGGCGGTTACACCCAACTTCTTGCCGGTGCCCCCCGCAGCACCCTTCGAATCGGTACCGGCCGGTTGAGTCGAAGAACAGCCGATCGCCGATACCGTGATCAGCATCGTCATGATCGCGCTTCCTGCAGCTTTCTTTTTCATGGAATCCCCTCGCTCTTACATTATAGTAAGTACTCGTTTCCGCCTGGACTTCCGGCTTGCGCTCACGCTTTCGCTATCCTTTCACCGAACCGACCATCACCCCCTTCACAAAATATTTTTGCAGAAAAGGATATACGAGCAGGATCGGCAGCGTCGCCATGAGAATGGCCGCCATTTGAATCGTTTCGGGAGGAGGCGGGTTCTCGAACAATGAGATATCGAGCGCACCGAATGCTTTGGAGTCGTTCTGCACGACGATTTGCCTCAGTATGACTTGAATCGGCCACTTGGTCGGGTCGTTCAAATACAAGATTCCCGCGAAGTACGTGTTCCAATGGCCAACCGCATAAAACAAGGCGAACGCCGCGAGCACCGGCTTGGACAAAGGCAGCACGACGCTCCAAAACGTTCTCAGCTCGTTTGCTCCGTCCATAATCGCCGCTTCATACAGCTCGCTTGGGATATTCGTAAAAAATTGCCGGACGATGATGAGATTAAACGGCGCGATGGCGGAAGGAAGAATTAACGCCCAGATCGAATTGATGAGACCCGTCGCTTGAACGATGAGATATGTAGGAATCATGCCCGCGCTGAACAGCATCGTGAACAGCACGGCGAACTGCATCGCGCGATGTCCATATAGATGCCGGGCAAGCGCATAGGCGAACGTGGCGGTGAAAAACAAATTGACCAGCGTACCCATCACCGTCAAATAAACGGTAATCCCCATCGAGCGAAGAAACGAATCCGATTGAAAGATGTAGACGTAAGCGTCGACGACCCATTTCTTCGGCCAAAGCAAGAGCTCGCTGTGCAGAAACTCATCCAGCGTCGTGAAGGAGACGGAGAAGATATAAAGGAACGGAAACAGCATGGAAGCGGCCAGTACGGCAAGAAGAAAGTAATTCGTCCAATCAAAAATGCGGTCGGCTAGCGAACGATGGTACATAATTTCCCTCCTTCAATAAACGCCTTCCTCTCCGAAGCGCTTAGCCAGTTTATTCGCCCCTGCGACCAGGACGAGTCCGACGATGCCTTTGAACAAGCCGACGGCGGTTGCGAAGCTGTAGTTCGATTGTTCAATCCCTTTGTAGTACACATAAGTATCGAGGACGTTGGAGATTTCTTTATTGAATGAGTTTTGCATCAGGAAAATATGTTCGAAGCCGCTGTCCAGTACATGTCCGAGCCGTAGAATGAGCAGGATGACGATGGTGCTGCGGATTCCGGGCAGGCTGATATGCCAGATTCGCCTCCAGCGTCCCGCCCCATCCATCACGGACGCTTCGTATAAGTCCGGGTTGATCCCGGCTAACGCGGCGAGAAACAGAATCGTGCCCCAGCCGACTTCCTTCCACAACACCTGCATAATAATAAGAGGTCGGAATAAGCTCTGATCGGTCAAAAAAGGTACGGGCTTATCGATGCCGAAGACAACTTCAAGGAAGTTGTTGATTAATCCCTCTCCGCGCATGAAGATGACGAAAATGCCGACGACCACAACCCAGGACAGAAAATGCGGCATATAGACAATCGTTTGGATGATTCTCTTGTAGATTTCAATCCGGACTTCATTCAGCATAAGGGCTAAGACGATCGGCGCGGGGAAGGCAAATGCGATTTGCAAAAAGGAAATGACAATCGTATTCCATAAGACACGGATGATTTCAGGCTCGGAGAAAATGGTGCTGAAATGCTTGAGGCCAACCCAGGGGCTTCCGGCGAAACCCATAAACGGGCTGTATTCTTGAAAGGCGATAACGGTTCCGAGCATCGGGATGTACTTGTAGACGAGGAAATACAGTAGGCCGGGCAGCGCAAGGAGAAATAAATATTTGTCCTTTCGGAGTCTTTGGAGCATCTTGCTCCTCTTAGGATTTGCCGCCATCGCAGATTTCGCTTCAAGCGCCGTTTGCTGCATGCAGGTTCCTCCATTTTCGGAAAACTCACTCGATATGTTATTTATAAATACAAGTAGTATACATGTATTAATCATATCGAGTTCAGTAATCATTGTCAATTTAAAATAAATTATTTTGTCCAATGAAAATATAGTATTAAATAGATTTCTTGCTGTTTTAGAAGACACAAATCTGTGGACCTCGATTTTTATACTGAAGTGCTGCAATGCAAAGCGGCAGCCTTGGACCAGAAAATGTCCTAGGCTGCCCTGCTTACGCGATGATTGAATTTATATTTACCACGTCACAAAATAAATCAATTCAGTCATGATAATGGTCCAGCAGCAAGGAAAGAATGCCGATATTCATCAAGTGGATAGGAAAAAAGAGAAACTAAGCTAATGAAAAAGGCACTGACCTACCATAGGTCAGTGCCTCTTACTTTATGGAGATGAAGCGCGGCATGACAAATCCATAATCCGCCGCCGCTTATCGTCAGAAGCGGATTTTGACAAATCAATGCATAGCTTGTTCAGACCAAGGATCGACGCCAGGGTCTTGGCCTTGCGCTATCGATTGAATGCGAGGCATGTAATGCGTCCAGCCTTGTACATGAGAAGCAACCTCCGATGCCGGCAGATCGTAGTGAGTCAACTTTAAGAGAGTGCCGTTATCCTTGGGAGTCAGTCGAAATTCTACGGTACTTGACCCAGGCGGGACTAGTTTCGATTTCTCCCAACCCCATGTCATGACAATCTTCTCGTTCGGCACGATTTCCTTATATTCACCCATCGCAATGTCACTTCCGTTAACATCAATTCGATATTTGCCACCGATACTCGGATCCAGTAGCACGTGGCGCCCCATCCAACGTACTAATTTATCAGGGTCTGTGAAAAAGTTGAAAAGTGTCTCCGGACGGCATTCGATAAATATCTCCTTCTTGATCGTGTCACTGCTGCTGGTTGTGGTCATGCTTTCTCCTTTCCTCCTCTTCCGCGGCTTCCTTCAAGCGCATCAAGCTGTCATCCCAGAAGCTCTCGATATAATGCATTAATTCGGTAAATCCTTCCCTCCTAATACCATAGAATCGTTTGGTGCCTGCTCGCCTAACGACGACGAGTCCGGCTTCTTCCAAAACCTTAAGATGCTGCGATATCGCGGGTGCTGTAACGTCAAAATGCGACGCAATGGCGCTGGAGGTTAGCTCCCCATAACGGACGAGATGTAATATATCTCTGCGCCTAGGCTCCGTTAATGCTTGAATGGCTTTATCGATCATGATATTAATTTAGCACACGCTTAATTTAGTGTCAAATTAAATAACAACCCAATGAAAGATGATCGCAGTTGTTAAACCAATAATAGTCGAAATCGAATTTATGTTAAAAAATTGTAGGCACCATGCCTCCATCCATACGGATTGGGGAACCTTTAAATGCCGATGCATAAGGACTGCATACGAATGCAACCACCCTGCCTATTTCAAAAGGCTTGATAAACCGCTGTATTTCGGATTGGGGCAGGTTTGCAGTCATAAATTTTTTCTCTTTTTCCGAAAATGCCATATCATCAGGAAACAAACTTTCAATGATTTGATATACATTTTCGGAAAGCGTTGGTCCTGGCATGATCGTATTAGATGTGACTTCCGTTCCTATCGTTAATTTAGATAAGCTTTTTGACAGTGATAATAACATAGATTTGGTCATACAATACTGAGGCATTTGCCCTGAAGGCATAATCGCTTCCTCACTTGCAATAAAGATTATTCGTCCATAATTGTTTTTCAACATTTTAGGCAAATAAAATTTAGATAATCCATTAGCGGCAAGGACATTCGTTCGGAAGTATTTCTCCCATACTTCATCGTCAACGTCCTCATATGACATGATTTCATAAATACCCATATTGTTAACCAAAATATCGACATGGGGATATTTCTCAAATAAAGCTTCCCTTTGCTGTGTATCCACAATATCTGCTGCAGCATTCTGGGGAGACGTAGCCGGGAACTCCGACTTCAATTCATTTACGGTTCGTTCTACCTCTTCATGATTCCGTCCATTAACGAGGACATTAACGCCTTCTCTGGCAAGTTCAATGGCAATTGCTTTCCCTATTCCTTTCGTCGATCCGGTTACTAAAGCTGTTTTGTTCCTTAATCCCATATCCATCACATATGTCTCCTTTGTTGTCATTCACGGCAAGCTGAATAAAAGTTATTCTTGGAACATCCTTGTGCTCCGGATAGAGATTATATTACTTTGTCTGGATCGTTTGGTAACTAGCGTACAACGCCAAATTTCTTGTTTAACCCGCCAAATAATAAAACCTAGAAAATGCTAGCCCAGCGCAGAACGGGTTAGGTTGGGGGGATTCTATGACGGCGGGTTTGCCCCAAAATATTCGGAACGCCAATTTGAAGGAGTATCGCCTTCCCAAAGGCGAAAGGCGCGGTAAAACGAGTTTTGGTCTTCATATCCAATTAAGAAAGCCACTTCTTTTATATCGAGCTTGGGGTCTGCCAAGTATTCTCGTGCCTGTTCATGCCGAGCCTGCGACAACAGCTGCTTGAAAGTAGTGCCTTCGTCAGTAAGACGGCGCTGCAAGGTACGATCGCTCATTCCAAGCTCGCTCGCCACAGCCCGAATGTCAAGGCGTCCTCCGGTTAGGTTGCGCTTCAAAATCCACTTCACCATCTCGGGGATTGAACGGCTGCGTTGTTCATCCAATGATCGGTCCAATACGGGAGTCAGGATCTCCAGCAACTCTTTGTTATATGAAATGAAGGGGCGGTCCAGGTCTCTTCGATGCAGCGTCAATCGGTTATCGGTTGCATCAATCCGGATAGGGCAACCAAAGTAAGCTTCAAGGGCCTTTACATCGCCCATCGATTGACAAAATTCCACGGAACGTGCAGTTAAAGGCTGGCCCGTGCCTCGTCGCCCAAGCTCTAGAAGAAACGCCATCGTAGTTCCAATCAACACTGGCGGTCCGGGCTGTTCGCTACGCATCCATTCCAATTCGATTGTACAGCGCTCGCCCTCTTCGGTTATACGCAAGCTTTCCGGAGGGCACAGTTGTTTGTACCGGGCCATTCGGTTAAGGGCGTCACGATAGTCGCGAGCATGGTAGGTCGTTAAGACGGTCGGTGGGTATTGTGCCGTTTCATAGACGGTTGCAAGCTTGATGATTCCGATGGCAGTGTCACCAACGAGATCGGAGTATGCTTGCCAGATTCTGAAATATTGGGTGGCGGTGACTACAGCTGTTTCCGTAATAATGGTCAGGGGCAGCCGCGCTTTGCGAGCTACTTCGTGTGGGGAAATTCCTAATTGTTGTAATCCCGCCCAAAATCCCGGCGGGAATTTTATACGGTCAGATTTCATTACGTATGGATCTCCTTCAGCTTACCTATTCGTTCCGGTTATGATTAAGTATACATAAGAATGTTCTTATTTTCATTATATCGCCCGGCTAAAGGACATGAATTGCCCGTTACATCAATAAACATCAAATTGGAGCAGCGCCGCGGCTAACTGCTCCTTGTTTTACTTCTATGACCGAATGACTATAGGGAATTACGGCGGTAGTAGCTCCCCTTTCCATTCTTTAAGCTATTACGGATTCTCGTAGTTTTTTAACGGCATGCCTACATATTCGCGAAAGGAACGGATCCGATCCGCCTCGAACTCAAAGACAACCGTAAGCTCATTGCGATAAGGCAGACCATTCAGAGTTCCATCTGCGCGAAAAACTACCATCCCGTAGCTCTCATTCTCAAGCTTGATGAGCGGAGTCAGTTGCACCTGCAATACGGAGCGCTCGAACCTGATCAATTCCTCGAACCGTTCTTTGCCTTGCTGTTCTTGATTCCACCCCTCCAAAGGGAGCGGAACGAAGAAATGAAAATCTTCCGTAACCTTATTAAGAAAATCTACTGTATTCCCTGTTTCGAAAGCCAGTCTGAAAGCATCAAATATTTCATGATTTCGGGATGGTACTGAGCCTACGGATTTCTCCATGGAAGAAACCTGCTGTAGTACTATATCGGTATTAACAATCGATTTTGTCATAATAAAACACCTCCTGATTTGGGTTTTGTTATGTGGTTCGCATTATTTGACGAGCTTAAGCTGGCTTGATATGACTCCAAGGTGAATCGCTTCATGCATCAAAGCGAAATTAAACAATTCGCCGGCTGTAACGAATTGGAACGGACCCATTTCAAACGGCGATTGCAGCTTCTGCTTGAGCATTTCAGGTGTCAGTTCGGAAAGACGGGAGAGCTGTGCCATTAACATCCCGATCAGTTCATCCTTCGACGGAGGTGTTACCGTCCAATCCGATGGTTTCGTCCCGGAGTTGAACAGTGTCTCGTATTGAAACGGGATGGCGGATGGAGAGCCGAAGCTTAGCGAAGCGTATTTATCCAACCAATAAACCATATGACCGATATTCCAGCGAACCGTATTAGGGAAGCCCTCCGGCTGGATGTCCATCTGTGACTCCGATACTTCCTGTAACTGGCCGATAATGATCTGACGAAGCACTTTCCCCGTATTGATAATCGATTGTGCCATTCTTGATTCCTCCTCATGTTTGGTTGTTCTTTTCACACCTTAAGCTTACAATTACGCACACTACGCAACAATCACGAAATTCCGATGCAATTGATCGGTTTCAGTAATGATGAATTAGAATTGCTGGATTGGGGGTTAGCCATTATAATGACGAAGGAGATCGATAATCGAAAGGGGCATTGGCATTGGAACTTCGACAGCTTGAATACTTTGCTGCCATTTGTAAGGAGATGCATTTCTCTAGGGCGGCCGAAAACCTCTGTACTACCCAGTCGAATTTGAGTCAGCAGATCAAATTTTTGGAGAACGAGCTTGGGCTCCCTCTATTCGATCGTATTGGCAAGCGGATCAAGTTAACCGACGCAGGGAAAATCCTGCTCGAGCAAAGCCATAGCATCCTTGAACACGTTGACTATGCAAAAAGGGCAATATCGGATCTTAAGAGGATGGAAGGCGGAAGGCTGGATATCGGCATTTTACCGGGAGACGGGGATTTGCTGTTTGACGCTTTACTTATCGATTTCCATAAAACTTATCCTAAGCTATCGATAAGCGTTACGGAGACCACGGATGTCTACGAACAGGTCCTTAATGGCACAAGAGATCTCGGGGTTACAACGGTGCCCCTCAAGCCTGATGACAATATTTCGATTATTCCGTTGTTTCACGAAGAGTTTGCTTTAGCCATCCGAACGGATCACCCCCTGGCGAAGTCAAAGGCTATTCCTTTCGATCAACTTCAGCAGCTCAAAATGGTCATGTTCGGCTCTGGACATCAGATTACGAAGGTCATCCAGTCGTGCTGTCAGGAAAAAGGAATTGCAATTGACAATCCGATCGTAACCTCAACCTTATCGACGCTTATGTCTTTGGTCGGTCAAGGAATAGGAGCTTCTATTCTTCCCCAGATGTTGCTAGATTATATGAACAACGAGAATATCGTTGCCGTAAAACTGCTTAATCCCACACCTAGTCAAGATATTTGTATCTTATATCGTACGGACAAATTTATGGGGCAAGCATCGAAGTTATTCATTAAAGAATTGCAGTCTTTCCTTCAGAACGTCATGAATCATACCAGTCGCTCGTTAGGATAGTACGTCGGCATTATACTTATTTGTGCAACGTACTAATGGCTTATCAAAAATATTAACAAATTATTTATTTAAATGATAAAAAACAAAAATCGAAACTAGCATGAATCTGCGAATGAATGCCGGGTTTACGATAAACAGCGAAAGCCACGGGACAAGCAGCATCCCCCACATGATAACCTTGCTATAAAACCATTATATATCTCCTTCCAGACTGCTGCTTTCAGAATGTGTTTTAAATAGGAAGTTTATGCGAAACGGACTAAAGCATATTCAGCTCTAATAATTTATTTTTGCCAAGACAACTAATAAAAGTGTTAGAAAGTGACATACTATGATGGTCGCGATGTGCGGCCATTAATAGTGAAGGGTGATTTGAATGAACGAGCAACAACAAAAGCAAAGTAGTTATGAAAGCATTAAAGAAGAACAGGCTATCGAACAACAAAATGAAAAAGATATGAATAATAGCCAGTCTCAATCTCAAGGTGGTTGCGATTCTCAGGACAATGACGGTTCTTGCTAAGCGAATGAACAAGCAGAACACCTATTATTTTAGGTGTTCTAATTTTTTATGGTAGATTTATTATTTCCTAAATCAACTTTTTTACAAGTTTTTTGCTACGCCTGTCAGCTTGCTTTTTTGTTGCTCAATGGAATGTGTTCCGTCTACTTCAAAAGCTCTTTAATGAACTTTTTCTGCATCGCTTAAAACAGCTTGTAAGTTATGAATTGGATCTACTGACGACGCCATTTGTTGTAGCTCAAAAAGTTGGCCTTCAAGCATGCTTAACATTTCTGCATTTCCAAATTGCTCTTTTATCTACTGCAACAATGTTTCGACTTCCGACAATTGATTATCAAGCTCTTTCAGTAAATTTATTTGAAGCGCGGTTTCGGATTGTTCCAATAGCTGTTGTTGAAAATTGCTGGCTGATTTGCTGTGTTTGTTGTTGGGACTGCTGAACAAGCTGTTGCATTTGACTCAGCATTTGAAACGATTGAACCGTTTGATTTGCTTGTGCTAAAGTCTGGGAAGCCTGCTGAATCGATTGCTGCAGTTGAGTCATTGCCTGTTTTTGTTGACTTTGAATTTGATGGCTATACTGGTTCATTTGGTTTACAAGCTGACCGATTTGCTGCTGGTTTTGTGAAGAGCCAGTAGAGATTTATTGAGGTTGTACTTGAGAAAGAATTTTTTGCATTTCCTTCAGTTGATTCTCTAAAGGAGACAGCTCATTGGCAATTTCTACCTTCACCGAATCGGCGATTTCTTCCGCTATCGCAGCATGAGTGATCGTAACGGCTTTATTCACTTCTTCTTTTTTCAATGTCATTAGTGGTTTTCTCCTTTAAGGTATGAGTATAGTGATTTGAACACAAGGACTATTTTGTCTCGTCTCGACTACTACGGTAATATTCTTGGTTTTCTTTGTAAGGGCCACTTTTATCAGAGGTGGTCAGGCAGTCGGTAAAAAGGCTGACTTGTGTACATTGAAAGGCCTAGTCGTTACCGAAGTCGGTTTGTCAATCTTTGATAAGGCTGCCTGTACATCTTCATCTTCATATCCGCTCGTTACCCCGCATCATTACCTCTCATCGCGCTCATTGCAAGCAGTATACATGTCACACAGCACTACGCACAAAATCATTGTAATAGGCTGGTAGGAATATCCCGTAATTCGTCGAATTTTTTAATACAGGAGGTGACCACATATGCAAATGATTCCGGTTTCATCCGCAAATATACACTCGATCGGCTACGATCAAACATTAAACAAACTATATATCCAATTTCACACGGGTGTTACCTACATTTACTTTGAAGTTCCGAGTCACGTACACGTCGACTTAATGCGAGCGGGCTCTATAGGCGGCTATCACGCGGACTTTATCAAACACAATTATCGCTATCAACCCGCTTAGTCCTGGTAACGAGAATCCAGCTGACTTCCACCTTCTCCCCCGCTTCCCTTCCGCAAAGCAGAAGATAGATAACTTTAATTTCATCGCGGGGTCTCAACACCTTCAACGATCAAGGAGTAGGTCACCGCGGCGCCTGCTCCAATTGTAATCATTTCCATATTGTATCCGTTAGTGTAATCTGATCTGTCAATATGTACATAATGATCCTACTCAGTGATTGACTTCTCTATGTTATGGATTTAAAAGTACAGACAATTCTATTAGTCAGCACCTATTTGTTTCTCTTTTTATTTATCATTCGTTTCATTAAACGATTTCCAGAAATCTGCAATATTATCGCCGATTTAAGGACACAGAAACAGTTCGTTGAATATTATCCCATTTATTTCCCCTCCAAGGATCTCACAAAAAGACTGGGAATGCCCTCCGCCACTGATTTGTTTGATATATCATACATGTCTTTTCTGACTGCCGGCCGGGTTTCGTTTCGGCGCCTACCTAACGTCTTATAAAATCGATAACCCGAATAATGTATAAGCTTGTCATATTACTTCATGAGGCTGATACGTCCGTTAACCTGCCTGCATGATCGGCAGTCCAGTCCGTTCAATACACAGGTTTTTACTATATACGTACCCGTTCGGAGTTTTAACAAATTTCGGGCATTTCGGCAAGATCATTCGCATTAAAAAAAGAGTGAACAGGGACCCCTGCCCACTCCTATTTCATGTGGAAAATAAAATCACAATGAAACACCTAAGAAGCCGCGTGTTAATTGGAAATCAATGTTACCCTGCTGGTAGAGACGCGGTGTGTAGGCATGCTCAATGATTTGCTTGCTGCGCTCGAGTATCTGGTTCGTCCAAGCGTTCGGATCTCCCACGAGCAGCAAATCCAAATCATTGTCATAGTTTTGCAGCATTGCTGGCGCCGATGCCATTTGCAGTATAGGAACGAACGGATGCGCCTGCATCGGGCGATTACCGACCAACGCGATAATTAATTCTACACCCGTGGCTGCTAGGCCCGTAACCGTCTCCACCCAATGCTCGGTCGGGGTCTCCATGATGTGGAAGCCATTGCGGCGGACATGCTCGCCATACTCGATTGACGGCCGGACATTGGATGAGGTGAATATATTTTTGCTGTAAGCAGCCGTGGAAAGCAGACCGCTATTCTCAGGAACAACCACCACGCCGCCTGCGCCGACAACCATTTTGGTTAGCTTCGCCAGCTGCTCTCCGGCTTCGTCTGAGATGGAGCCATCGCTTGCGATGCCAATGCGCAGTCCTTCCAGACCAACAATCTCCTTCTCAGCAGCTCCGCCTGCTGCCAATTGATCGGCAAACCATGCTTCTACCTTCTGCGTTACCTTCGTAATTCCGCCATCAAGCTGAATGCTGGCAAAACCAAGCTGGCTCGCGTCAACACCCATTTCTTCCAACTGATGGCGCATGTAATCGTTGTGGGTTTTCTCGCAGCCATGCTCCAGCAGCAGACAATGTTTCACCATCGGGTGGGTGATATAGCCGATCATCGTTCGGGCATACAGCTGTTCTGCTTGGCCCCCCGAATTACCGCAGCCTTCCGTGTGCGCCAAAGCAACAAAGCGCGAAAGCTCGGGTTGTCCAGCATCCTGTTTGTTCAGCCGTTGCGTAATCATATTTGCTACCTGTCCGGAACAGAGACTGGTCGGCAGGATCAAGCCAATGTTATCGCTGGCTCGGCGATCTTGATGACGTGTGAAAACGAATTGGATCGGATTAACCATTGCTTCTGTATCCTCTGGAATCTCAATAGGCTCTCCAGTCGGCAAAGTGGGATACATCAATCTCTCCAGTTGGCTAGCATCATTTTGCCGCCAGTTGCGCCAGATCTGCACCTGGGCATGACCCGCCTTCTCACCAACGCTGCGCTGACCGGAGGCAATTTGGATTGTCAATTCGAATGCCTCTTTGCCGAGCTCATCCATAGATGTGCCTTCAAGAAACTGACCCGCGTTCACATCCATATCATTGGACAGCAATTGGAAGCGACGCGTCGTCGTGACCACCTTGACCGTCGGCACATAAGGGAAATTGGTGATCGAGCCGTTGCCCGTCGTAAAGAAAATCATATTGCAGCCTGCAGCCACCTGTCCGGCGATGCTCTCGAGGTCGTTGCCGGGGCTATCCATGAAATAGAATCCGCCATCCTTCATCAGCTCCCCATACTCTGTGGCATAATCAAGGCGAGTTGTCGGATCTTTCTTTCGGGCAGCACCAATGGATTTGAGATAAATGTTATAAAGGCCGCGATATTTGTTACCGCCGGATGGATTTCCTTCCGCACTAGCACCATGCCAAGACGTACGCTCCTTGAAACGGTCCACAAGCTCCAAGAATTTGCGGGCGGTTTCCACGTTGCGTACCCTCGAAAGAACATAGGGCTCGGCGCCGATTAGTTCATCGGTTTCAGCCAAGCTGGCAGCGCCGCCGTAGCGCACCAATTCTTCTGAGAGCCAGCCCAGTAGCGGGTTCGCAGAAATGCCGGAAAAAGCGTCCGAGCCGCCGCACTGCAGTCCGATCTTCAGGTGGCTAATGGATTCAGGCGTCCGCTGCATCGCATTGACTGTCGGCAGCCACTCGCGTAAAATTGTTTCGCCTTTGGCCAGATTCTCTTCAAAGCTGCCTTGGAGCGAGACAAACTTATGCAGCACTTCATCGATCGGGTAACTGTGTTCGCGTAAATACGCTTCCACCATCTTGTTTGTTACCGGTTCAATGCCATAATCAGCAATCAAGACTGCACCTACGTTGGGATTCACAATAAATCCGGCGAGCGTCCGCAATAGTAAATCCAGGTTATTAGGCTTTTCCGTGCCGCCCTCCGTATGCGCCGCCGGGACAATTCCATCGACATTGGGATAGTTCTTCAGTTCACCTTGCAGACGAGCGGCAAGCTGCTTCACATAGCTGCCCGTGCGAGAGGTGGTGCCGAGCAGAACCACGTGGTTACGAGTGCCGACGCCGCGGGCTTCACTGCGGCGATAACCCATGAAAGTACGAGTTTCCGAGTAAGCGGGTGATGCCTGGGCGGGCAGAAAGTTTGCCTCGTCAAGAACATAGGGATGAACTTGATCCGCAAAATTGGGCTTCGCAGGCAGATCAAATTGCAGCTGACGCACACGAAGTTCGTCCAATACCGCCTCGTTGATCACATAATGGCCGGGCTGTATCGCGTGCAGAGCCACACCAAAAGGCAATTCCCAAGAAAGCAGCTCTTCACCGGGAGCAATCGTCTTCACCGCGAAACGATGGCCCTCCATAACCGTATAATCCATGATCAAGGTTTGGTCTTCATAATGAATGACGGTGCCGGCGTCCAGTTGGCGAGTCGCAACCGCGCAGTTATCCCCCGGTAAGGGAAGTCTAGCAATTTCGTCAAATTGATAAACTTCGTTCATTGATTTATGGCTCCTTTTTAGTAAATTTCGCATGAAATACAAATCAAAACCCACAGCACTACTCTGTTGCGGTTCGTGTCAATTGCCTCAGGTCGCATGCGTGGAAATGGAGAACGTTGGATCCGCTCATACTTATCCGACCAATAATCAAACGTGCTTAAAGGCTTGTATATAATTTCGATTGCAATACGCAATCCCGACCTCTAGTTTAACGAACATCAAAGAGGAGCTATTCCTTGCTCTTCGTTCTCCGTTATCAAATATGTCGCTCGCCCTGTGCAGTAGTCTTTATTCCGATATGAACATTTCTGTTTTTGCAAAAGGCAATGGATTTCGGCTTATTTTTGGATGTTTGCCGCTCACTGTTGTGATGTTTCGGCAAATGATTTTTTTACATGGGATATAAGGATATGGCTTGACAGCCTCTTGACTCGAATCATCACACGGATTGGAAAATAGATAAAAGCCTTCATAATCTTCCGGGACGTTGGAATCGTCTATATGCAGATTGATAATCTCCACATGCTGAGGCATGTAGCACGTATATCCAAAATCGTGCAAGCCATTATTTCTCATGGCAAAAAGTTCAGGCGTACGGACATCACCGTTAGATGGAATCCACTTGGAGTCCCGAATGATAACATCGCCTTCCCACGTGCTGCCATAATCACTCCGAAATTCTACTAGCGAATTCCCGTAAGCGACTACATTATCAAGTGTCAACAGCCCTCTGCCAATGGCTTTGACTCCCTGCCATCCTATATAGCTATCTTTTATGGTATAAGTACCGGATACACCCATATGTGCATCAAGCCTAGAAATAACACAGTTTTCCACTCGTATATTTTTACAAAAATTAGATGCGACAACCCCCCAGCGGGTTCGGTCTGTAATATTGTTCATCCTGCAGTTTATCAACTTAAAATCAATTACACTATTCGCGTGAAGATCATAAGATCCCATCGATACCGGCTCACCCGCAGAACCAATGGTTGTATAAATCTTATGTCCGCTTACAAAGCAGTTCTGAATGGTCACATATGCACAGCGCACTGCATTTAAAAATCCTCTATATGGGGAGCCGTGTCCTACTTCGCCTGCTATATAATGGACCATTCCGTCAATCACTGTATTTGAACGAGTTATATCGATCCCGCGGCCATAATAATCGTATTTGGACTCTCCTCGGTTCGCTATTGTTGTAAAAATACCACCGCTGATTTTCAGCACGGTCTTTTCGATTGGCCATGCTTCTGCCTTAGTAATCTCCTCATAATCCCAATCAATGGGTGAAACAATAGAGCCGTCTTTATTCAATATAAAGCAGTCCGTTTGATTAGACCCGTTGTTCTGATTTAATCCAAAACGGATAAATTTCTTTACGTTTGCGTTGGTTACTATAACATAACAATCATCCTCCAAAACAATATCCAATTGTTGCTGATCTCTGGTCAATGTTGGAATCTTCAGCTCAAACGGTTTATGTACCGACTTTACATGGAAGCAAGCCAGTTTATGATTCTCTACAAAAGTGTCATCGATGGTAAATCGTGTTGTGCTCCAATCTACATCCGTTTCAATCACGGCTGTCAAAGCTTTTGATCCAATATAATAAGTAGCACTAGGTTTTGTCTTAACCGGCAAACCGTGCGTATTGGCATAGGCATGCGCAGCACATATAGCCTCCATGTCGTCTGTCTCGCCATCCCCCATTGCACCGAAATCTTCATAATTGACATATTGCATTATTTTTCCCATTGTTCCTTCCTGCCTCCCCTATTAGGACGGTCAATATTTCGGGTATTCATTGTCAATATTTTTCCATGCTATATATTTATTTCAATCTCGGTCAAAGAATGAAAAGATTCGCCGCAGCCGTCTCGTCATGCATCATAATGTATGACGTAATGTCCCATCCGGGTATTGTAATACCCCGTACTGTATTCGATGACCTCGCCCCTGTCGTCATAGGAATAACGAAATCTTTGCAATAAGGCGGTTCCGCCGGGTACGCCCAATATTTCCTCGACATGAGCCGGAGCCTCAGCGACAGCAAACTCGTCCCGAAACTTCTCCAGCGATATGTCATGATCTTCAATGAGTCCGTATAAGGACTCTTGATTCAGATCCGCTAGTTCAACCACTTCGAGCAAGGCTGTTAAATAATGCGTGTAATGAATATAGGGCTTACCGTTTAGACGGTAAATCCGTTCGATGAGAAGACAACGTTCCCCGAACAGGCGGTAAGGCTCGGTCCCCTCTTCATTCGTTATCACCTTTGCTTGCAACAGCTGCTTTTGAATATGGTGACCTTCTTCAACCAGTACTTCCGTGAACCGCTTCCATTTGGACAGCTTGGAGGCGGATGTATTGCGTTTGACCTTTGTTCCTTTACCACTGCTCTTTTCAAGATATCCTTCTTGCGCGAGCTCTTTAATCGCGTTGCGCACCGTAATTTTACTGACGCTGAATTCCGCTTCCAACTCCGGTTCCGAAGGAATGTTCATCCCCAAGGGATAGACGCCGTGCAATATGCGATCCTTAATAATATTTTTAATTTGCAAATATAACGGCCTGCTCCTCCGAGATAACTTCATTTCGGCTTTCACTACCTTTCTACATCGCCCAATGCTTCAGTCATGATCCGGACAATATCGCTCTCTGATGACATCGGGGTATCGCCAACAACGGTATGTGCCAGCATGCCTGCCGCCACTGCAAAACCGACCGTCTTTTCCGGAGAAAATTGTTCCGATTCCCCGTGGACGATCCCGCTTGCGAATGCATCTCCGGCTCCTATTCTATCATAGACCGAAAACGTGAGCGATTTCGACAAAGTGAAGATGTTCTGCTTCAACATAAATCCTTGCAATACATGGGTGTTGTCGCCGTTAATGGAGCGGTGCGTGCCCGCGATGACCCGGATGTTATATCTTTGCGCAACCGCCGGCAGCAATTCCGTTAATTGTTCGTGACGCGTTTCCTTCTCTGTCTTCATGCCGAGTACATGGATGGCGTCCTTTTCATTCATCATGACGATATCGGCCAAATGCAGCATGTCTTCTATATGAGGCTTCGCCTTTTCATAACCGTTATCCCCCCATAGAGATGGGCGATAGTTGCAGTCGAAAACGACCGTCCCGCCTTGTTCCTTGACCGTTCTCGCAAACCGCGTCATGTGCGATCTGACCGAATCGTTCATAGCCAGCGCGATCCCGCAAAAATGAGCGATATCGATGTTTTTTGCAATCGTCTCAAAATCATACGTTTCTTCCGGCGCCGTGTTAAAGCTGCTTTCCTGCCGGTTCGTATACGTTACGCGACTCGGCCTTACCCCAAAGCCGTTTTCCAGAAAATACATGCCTACGTAGTTCCCGCCGCGGGCGATGTGCTTCTCCGCGATGCCCAGCTTGCGAATGTAGGAGATCGCCGCTTCTCCTAAGGGATTCGCCGGCAGTCGGGACACAAGATACCCTGTATGCCCGAAGCGTGCAAGGGCCGATAAAACGTTCACTCCCGTGCCTGAGAAGGAGTAATTTAATGTACTCGCCTGGGACAATAATTCATACCCGGGCACCTGCAAGCGCATCATGACCTCGCCGAAAGCCGCGATCCTCTTAGCCATAAAGATCGACCAGCTTCTTCATAGTGATGAGCAATTCGCTTACGTCTCCGGCCTTCGTTTTCCCCGTTTCCGGATCGATAATCGAGGAATAGACGTGAGGGATGATCTGCGGCACCTTCGCTTCCAGCGCAATGCGAAGAATAGCTTCGAAATTATCTTTATCAATTCCGCCGGTCGGCTCGAGCGCAAAGCCCGTTTCGCCACACGCCTGCGCAATCGCCCTGAATTCCTCTTCACGTGCCAGACCCTTCATCGGAAAATACTTCAAGGCATTGCCTCCCATATCGCGGACAAGCGCAATCGCTGCTTTGACCGGTACAATCGCATGCTCGTCCTGTGCGGCGCTGACCGGTCCAGTCGAGATGTTCACATAACCGGCACGACCTGTAGGAGACACCAGGCTATTAATCCAGCTTTCCTTGCCGCCAAGATTGGCGCGCGTTGCCCCCACGGCAGGAAAGACCTGGTTCATGTGACTACCCGAGTAGTGCTTCGCAATCTCAGCGACGACTGCGGCTTGGCGGTTATCACCCGAGCCTAAGCCAACGGACACCGCTTCGTCGACGGCCCTGCCGTATTCCTTCATTGCTGCTACAGCTGCTTCGACCGTCGGATAATCTTTGGACAACACGCCGACCAAAACATAGCCTTCCGCGGCTTCAAAAATCTCTTGGGCGTTCTCTATGCTGCTTGCCAGCACATTCAAGGCCACCCGGTTTTTATAAAATCGTTTCGACATGCCGGACATCTTATTTTCCACCTGCCAATTCACGGATTCTCGAAGCGATGATCTGAATGTCATCCCCTAGAAGCGGACGCGGATCGATATCGAAATAGCCTTGTCTGACGCCGTAATCGCGCGTATAAATCGCGATCTCGCCTTCACGCAGTCCATCCACGACTTCCTTCGCTGTCGTTTTCGCCTGCCCGGCGTCAATGTGAATGCGCGCACGGAATATGGCCCGGCCAGCTTCGTCCTGTACGATGGCAACTTTGACGCCATCCATTTCATTCAGCGGCATTAACGCTTGCAGCGCCGCTTTCTCCTGCTCGCTCTTATCTTCTTTGACGCCGTATTCATCAAGTGCCTGGAGCAAGCCGAAGGTCGTTTCTTTCCCAACCTTCATGCTGCGCCCAATGCCGTGCAATTGAACCTTCAGCCAATCAATATACATTCGCTTCCCACCGACAATGCCGGACGTCGGACCCTCTATGGCCTTCGAGCCGCTGTAGATCGCAAGATCCGAGTATTTCACATGCTTTTGAAGATCTTCCTCTGCAGCGGCATCGACGATCAGCGGAATATGGCTGCGCTGTGCAATCTCCCATGCTTCCTCCAGATAAATCATGTTTTTCTGCACGCAATGGTGCGACTTCACGTAAAGGATGGCGGCTGTGTTCCCGTTAATCGCATCTTCGATATGCTCCGCCTTGCCTTCGTTGGCGTAGCCGACTTCAACGAGCCTGCCACCGCCCAAATATACCATTGTCTCCACCGGCGCCCCGTATTGGACGTTATGACCCTTCAGCATAATAATTTCATTATTAGGGATCAGCTCCTGATGCAGCCGTTCGCTCGTGCGACGGTTGCCCCGGGTCACAACGGCCGCCACGGAAAGCGCGATGCCGCTGGAGGCCGAGTTCACGATCACGGCTGCCTCCGAGCCCAGAATGCGCGCGACGTAATCTCCGGCCTTGTCGACCAAATCCGCAATCTCCACATATTGTTGTCCACCTTGTTTCATGGCTTCCATGACGGTATCCGTCGGGGCGGAAACCCCCAGGATGCTCATGCGTCCGCTTGCATTGATGACGCGTTTCAGCCCATATTTAGCATTTAATGAACTCGCCATTTACAACCACTCCCTTTGCTTTAATTGTTTTTGCGGCCTGTCTCGTTTCCCCTTCGGAATCAAAAAGTGTAAGCGGTTTATTTTTGACCGTAAAAAGTGTTAAATTCGCAGTGTCGCCCACCTGTATTCTTCCCAGCTCCGGCCTTTGCAGCCAGTTCGCCGCGTTCATGGTGACCGCTGCAATTACTTCTTCAAGCGTATAGCCTAAATGCAGAAACTTCGATAACACATTCGCCATGCTGTATACCGGACCGTTCAACCGATTCCCGCGGTAAATGTCCGTGCTGATCGTATGGAGAGGAACCCCGTGCCTTTTGGCTGCTTCCGCAATTCGAAACGAAAAGCTTGCCGTACCATGACCGACATCCAGATGTACGCCTCTTTGCGACGCATCCAGCAATACTTGCAGCGGCTTGCCTTCCTCATCAAACAAATTGTTCGGTTTCCCGTGAAGGTAGTGCGTAATGACATCTCTCTTGTGCAAGAGCGGAACAATCTCCTCGATGGCCGGAGGACCGGAACCGATGTGCACCATTAACGGAAGCGAGGTGGCATCGGACAGCGATCTTGCGATATGCAGCGGCTTGATTCCGCTGTCTCGGACAACGCTTTTGCTCATGCGCGCCTTCAATCCGACGATAAATCCTTTGTACGCCCGGGCAGTCTGTACCGCCTTCTCCTGATCCAGCCATGCCAGATCGGACAATTCATCAACTCTGGACAAACCGATCCGTGAAATATTCAAAAATGCGAACAAATTTGTTTTTGCCCGTTCTCTGCTGTCCGCTAGCTCCGCCATACAATCCGCCCCGCAGCTCCCGGCATCGACAATGGTGGTAACGCCTTGCTTTACACCGATCTCGTCAATCTCATCACCATACGGATCAAAAGTAGGAAATGCGTGGACATGCAGGTCGATCCATCCGCTTGACACATATACATTCGAGCAATCGATGATACGTTGAGCCCGGCCGCTTCCCGCCGCAGTTACCTTTGAAAGGATACCTTCCTCGACGACGAAATCGGCCGTAAAGCCATTCACGCAGGTTGCATTTCGTAAAACGAAGCTTTCCTCCATTGAGCTCACCATCTTCTATAGCATCAAAACATTATAACGTTATAGTTATAAAATAACACAGAAAAATTTCAATGTATATATAACGTTATAATGTTTGTTTATACATCCTTCAATGATATCTCCGAATGCAGGTAACACTTTTAAAATTGATTCATCGTCAAAAATGCTTACTGGTCGTTTTGCGTTATTGCATTTGTATACAAAATGGAAATACAGCCATAATAAACATAGTTTCTTATTCCATTGGGAGGAATACGGTTTGCTCCAACGAACTCTTCAGTTCAAAGTACCCATACAAATGGGGAATGCGATCTGGTTTTTGATTTTGGCTGCTCTAAGCTTGATTCTTGTAGCTTATACTTTTTATAAAAAAAAAACTTGAAGTTATTGCCTTTGTTTTTAGGGCTGGGCGCAATTGCGTCTTATTTCGAAAATGTGATTTTGCACTGGTTTCATAGCTACGAATATACCCCCGGCATATTGAATATCCGCTATTACGACTTATCATTAGGGGCATATCTTTCCCAAGTCTACTATGTCTCATCGGTCGCCTTTTTCATTGCTGCGTTTCAACTTCGCTTTGGCTGGACACTGCTTTTTTCAGCAATGTTTGTCGGTATCGAATACGGTTTTTTAGCATTAGGGGTTTATAAGCTGATTTGGTGGCATCCGGCTTTTACCGGAGTTGCTTTGCCTGTTTATTTTTGGATAGCCAAGAAGTGGTGGATCCTTTTATTGCAAGGCTCCTCACGCTTTATTCGATGGTTTACTTTGGTAGGGACGAATTACGTTATCTATGCTGATCTTGAATCAATCCCTTTTTTTAGCGGCCACTATCATTTTACGTCCGGTTGGTTTCAAGACCTAGCGAGAGACACGGTAGTAGTGCTTATAATCTATACTACCGTCAGAGCTGCGATCACAGCTACGGTTTGTTTTTACCGACTCCATTGGAGCATTTTGGGAATGGTGACAGCAATATTATGGATAGGTTATCTTGTTTCGATGCAGTTGCACATTTTGACATTCAAATACCTATGGAGCTTTTATGTATTTTCGGCGTACGATATTGTGATACTGTTCATTTGTTGCAAGTTCAACCTATTGCTGTTGAATAATGCTCGTGACAAGACGACTTTGCGATCCTGGTTTCAACCATAGTCGCAAACATTACTCCTCGCGTATTTGGCAACGATAGCGCCCCCAACAATCGTGCCTTCACCTGTAATGACAGCCTCGTCGGGAAACAGATAATGAAGAAAGCCGCGATTTACGCGGCAATGATGATGCATTATGACAGGGGCACACCTCTATCGTAAACCTCGCAATCCAAAGCTCGAACCAAGAACTAAAAGCTAAAGGATACAGGGGCACCTTTATAAACGATCTTCTCGTCACAAACGATCTCGCAATAGTCCGGCTTCATATGAACATCGATCAATCGCCCCCGGTACCGATATCCTGTTATGGAGACGTTCCCTTCCTGAGGCGGATTAGGAAATACCGTAAGCGTACCGTCCATCCCGGGTTTTAATCCTGCCATGCCGAACAATATGGCTTCGCAACCGGAAAGACCGGCAATGACGTTCGCACGCTTGTGGGCGGGTACTGCAGGACGGTCGCAAAAATGTTCTTGAGGAAAGTATGGCAAATGCCTTCCCATCCAGAAAAGCCGCTTTAACACGTCCCATGCGAGCTCCGATTGTCCGCTTTCCCACAGCGTAAGAGCCAATATTGTGCATTCTCCCGTATAACTGCCTCCGCCGGACCAATCCGGATCGTTCAGCTCATAATGAATTGTATCTTCGGCCGAAATGCTGCTTACACCGTAAGGAGCGAGAAATGCGCCGTCCCGCAAATGCGAAAGCAAAGCGGTCGTCATGCTTTCCGTGCATGCACCCATTCGTAGCGAATCGTAAGCTTGAACCGTGTACACCCGTTCGACGTGGCCATTAGGATACCTGCAAAGAAACCATCCCGCTTCTGCATCCCACAGATGCTCCCGAAGTGCGCTGCGGATCCGTTCCGCTTTATCCCGCAAGCGCGAAGCTTCGCCGTTCCCCAGCCGCTCGGCCATATCCGCAAGCCGGTCATAGCACCAAGCCCTCTCCGCGTTCGGGCTGGAAACGACATGCTCGTGCGCAGCGCTTCGCATCTCAAGCAAGTTGCGCTGCTTGCCGTAATCGAGCAGCTCACCCCAGGAAGGAAGCCTTTCTTCATCGGCCAGCAACAGATTCCGCATCACATCGTACAACGCCAACCCTTCACCGTGCTGTTCCAGGTTGCTCCAGACCAAATTGAAAAAGGACCAAAGACTGTAGGAGTATGGAACATCCTTGCCCTGTCCGCTCGGCGAAAATCTCGAATGGCGTTCAATGCCGCTGCCGGCCATAAGCTGTGCCAATTCCATCGTTTTTCCGCTGCCGAGCAGCATGGCTAACATCCTTCCAGCGTAACCGCCTGCATCCCACGGATAACAGCAAATGCCTGCGCCTTCGATACCGGACACGACCGGGAACGGCTGCATGGCAAAGTCGGGATGTTCCCATAGACAGATCAAGCCGCTGACCAGCGAACGCCGGTAGTAATCCTCAAGCCCGGGTATATCGCTTTTCAGCCCAGGAACGGCTTGGCACGTGCGCTGAATCCTTTCCAGCCACACATCTTCTGTACGCCGCTCCCAGCCCGCAAGGCTATCCATACCCGTGCATGCTTCACCGCTGCGAGTTAGTACAACGGCCATACGGCAGACAGCCTCCTGCCCTGGCGAAATACCGGGCGACCGTAATTCTTCATGCAGGAACGTCATTCGCACCTGATGATTTTCCCAAATCCCCGTACCGCAAGCTTCCGCCGACTCCCCTGGAGCCGGATGTCCGAAATCCCAATCGTCCAGTCCGTGCCAGCTTAGCCGACCGGGCGTAAGGCAAGGCTTTACGCATAGATCGATGCTTCGATCGTTTCGGTTGACAATAAATATAGATACGATAAAACCGGCCCGATCCGCAAGCGGAACTAGCGTGCTCCGGACGGAGAGAGATATCAGACGGCCTTCATGAAAATAATGATAAGTCCCTTTTCGCTCAATGCGGTCCGGACGCCACTCGGCTCCCGAATACAACAGTCCGCAATCCCCTTTTCCAAAACTTCCGGTATCGCCAACGATATGACCGTCGGCTTCGATATCAAGCAGAAGCTGAACGTCGTGAGCAGCAAACGGAGGAGAGAACAAGCCCTTCACTCCCGCAACCGTATTGGGAAGGGGAGCAACGGTACTATACCCGCTGCACACCCAAATATGATTGGACGGAGCCAAGCTCGCCCGCAAATCGAAAGCAAAATCATTCAATTGATAACTCATGGTTTCACCCTATCCTTCGCGGGGATGAGCCGGCCAGCCGCAGTTATTTTTTATTTGAATCTATCCACTTGTTGATCTTTTCGTTCGCTTCTTTCAAGGCCGTGTTAAGATCTTTGCCATTAAAATACTCCTCGAAGCTTTGAAACGAAATATTTCTTACCAAAGAATCGTATGGCGAATAAACCGGAGCCGGAGCCGGGCTGCTTTTGAAAATGGACTGCAGGTTTTTCCCTTTCAAAAACGCCATATCTGCGCCCAGCTGTTTTTTCATCTCGGGATTTTTCAATGCGGACAACCGTGCCGTCGATCTTGCGCTCTTGAGCTGTACTTCATCGGAAGTAGCTACGCTCAGCAGCTGCATCGCTTGATTTTTGTATTTGCTTGTCTTGGTAACGGCAAATATTTGCGTATCGACATGAGCGTACGTATTCGGCTTCTCTTTGAAGCTCGGAAATTGCGCCACATCCCAGTTCAATCCGTTTTTCGCGGCATCTTCAAGTCCGATATTCAGTAAGTTATTGTAGGGCAGCATCGCCACATTTCTGTCTTTCATAAACCAGTTTCGCGACTGGTAGGAGTTCAGCTTATCCGGCGTATTGTTCGGAATCGACCAGATGTCCTTGGCAAGCGTAAATATGTTTCTCCAGCCGTCACTATCGATCGCCGATCGGTTCGTTTTGGGGTCCACCAAGGTGACAGGCAGCTGCATGGCCATGCGTGCGATCGTGTCGGGATCGAGCCCTTTGTACGTTACCCCGTTGTCTGAACGCGAAAGCTTCTTCGCTACCTCGATGACTTCATCCCAAGTCATGCCGTCCTTCGGATAAGGGACGCCGAATTTATCAAAAAGATCTATATTGTAAAATAATCCGCTGAAATGTGCGAAGAAAGGCAACCCGTACATTTCCCCCTTTTCCGAAAGGATTTTCACGGAATCGAGCAAGACCGGATCGAAGCGGCTCAAATCCACCTGATGCGCTTTGGCCAGCGGCGTAATATCTTCGAGCAGATCCAACGTTTTGAATCCGGTTAAATCGAGATTCGAGGCATAGATGATATCCGGCGTCATTCCTGCAGCGATAAGTTCCTCGATCGTCGTACCTTTCCCGGGCCGTATCACTTCAATGCTAATGTAAGGATACTTCTTGTTAAGCGCCTCTACGATAAGCGAATTCACATCCTGATCGCTAAATGAACCGTTGGAGAAGTACAGTTTCAGCTTCACTGGAGTCGTGTCTACAACCGGTGCCTTATTCATTTCGTTTTGTTTTGCTTCGCTCCCGGTACCCGTCGCCCCTCCTCCCCCACAGCCTGCAATCGCCAGCACCATGGCCGTTAATGACATCAGCAATGCTTTCCTCTTTAGCATTTACGCCTCTCCTTCTTTCACAATTATTCGTGATGAAGCGCTTGCATTTTTAAGCAAAGAGTACGTTTAAACTTACTTCCCCTTAGCGGAGCGAGCTTCAATTCAATCTTGGCTGCACGAATCATTGAAAGCGGTTACTAATGTAGCAACATTTGTTCGCCATTGATGCCGGAAAACCACAGGAGCCTCCTTCTCCGAAAAATCTTTTACAGGATTTGCTTACACTATAATTGATTTATTTGATACGATGCTACCTAACTTTTTTGGATAAATTTACGATTTTTTGTAATATCGAAAATGACCGATTTATGAGCTATAACGGAGAAAAGAATACATCGTCTAAAAGTCGCTTTCCTTTACTGTTGGAATGAGGTCATTCTGATGAGCCTCGACTCTTGCCTTCTATGTGGATACCGTTCTATCCGTTGTGTTCAAACTTATGTTGTTTTGTGATATAAATGGAGTACAATACTTACTTTTGTTGTGCAGGGAGGGACTACCGATGGAGCCAGCACAGAAAAAAGTAGAGAAATTCGAGGGAAGTCGTTTTCCATTTACGATGACCATTCAGCAAGATCGCTTTTCTCTTGTTGATCCTCATTGGCATGAGCACTTGGAATTTATCAAAATATTACAAGGTCCGGTACGGTTTCAAATCGATAGTCAAAGCTTCGACGCTGAAACGGACGAAATTTATTTTATCAACAGCTGCCAAGTTCATTCGGTAACGTGCTTGCCCGGAGTTAGCGGCCGCATTCGAGGCATGGTATTTGATAGGGCGCTTTTGCTTTCGCCTGGGAACCTTGAAATCACACATCTTCTCACCCTATTTTACAGATCGAACAAAATTCTCAACAAATACGGCAAGTCCCACCCGTTTTGGCAGGAACTGAATGCTGAAATCGAAAAGGCTTACCAAGAATTCACTCAAGCGAATGTAGGGTACGAGTACAACGTTCTCTCTAGCGTATACCGCATCATGATTTCATTGCTGCGATTGCACCAACAAGATTTGAACAAGCATACTCCCCGCCATTATGTAAATCAATACATGAGGCTAAAGCCGGCTATTGATTACATGGAGGAGCATTTTGCCGATAAAGTGTATATGGATCGCATATGCGAAATCATCAACATGAACACCGATTACTTTTCCAGCGTATTCAAGAAAGTTTTCGGCCTACCGCCAGTGCAATATTTGACCAAAGTACGCATTGACCACGCCAAGCGCCTGCTGCTGGACCAGCAAAGATCCATTACGGAAATCGCGGAGCTTAGCGGATTTTGCAATATTAATTATTTCGATAAAGTGTTTAAGGAACAAAGCGGTTTTACGCCTATGGAGTTTCGCAAACGATATATCAATCAGGACTAGCCGGGGTGCAATAAATGTTTGCAAGACAAATTGGTTATGGTTTCGCAAGCTGATTATGGCATTGTATTGAAGCGCTTACAAACATTTGCAATTTCTGCCGCGGAGTTTAGCGATTTACGCGGCACATACTGAGATCATGATCTTGTTCTTGTCACTTAATATGAATTTTCGTCTGAGCGTCTTTCGTTCCTCCCCTCTCTACGAGTCAGTGAACGGAATAAACTTGCAGCGTTCACGATCCACTCGCAGAAAACGCCGCCGCTTGCATGCTGTTGTGTTTTAAACCATCGATGGGGACTTGACTTCCCGCCTCACTTCTTCGATGATCTCCCGAACCCCCTCCTCGATTTGCTCCGGCTGCGCCCGTGAGATACTGATCCGCAAAAACTTCTCCCGTTCCAAATAATTCGATAAATAAAACTGCTTGCCGGAGACAACAACGATATCCTTTGCCGCAAGCCGCTCGATTAGGCGTTCAAGATTGACCGTCTGTGGCAGCTTGAACTGAACGTACACACCGGAGCGAACATCCGATATACTAAGTAATCCTGCATCGTTATACTGCCGCACCGCCTCGTTCAGAGCGCGAATTCGCGCTGCATATTGGCTGCATATTTTACGTTTGTGCCGATCATACATGCCGTTTTTGATATACACTTCGAGCGCCGCCTGGGACAGCTGCGAGGTGTCCGCGTATCTTTTGTATTCGCAGAACGACTCAAGCAGCTTTTCCGGCAAAACGGCGGCGCCGAGCCTGAGTCCCGGAAAAATGATTTTCGAGAAACTTTTCAAATAAACAATGTGCGACGTACGGTTATAGGCGTATATGGGATCGGTGCCCGGCTCTTCGCCTAAGTCTGCCATATAATCGTCCTCTACGACGTATACGTCATATTTGCTCGCCATACGTGCGATCGCTCTCCTCTCGTCCGCGCTGTACGAGGTGCCGAGAGGACTGTGGTGCCTGGGCATGGTATAGAAAAACTTGATTCCGCCCTGTCTGAATTTCTCCTCCAATTCCCGTAAATCAATACCTGCTGTCGTACGAGTGATTCCTTGTACCGGAATCCCCTCCGCCTCAAGAAACCGCAAATAAATATCGTAGCTCGGCTGTTCGACCAGGATGACCGAATTTCCGTTCGGAAACGGTATTTTCGCCAAAATCTCTAGCGCCTGATTGGCACCCGACGTTATGATGATTTGTTCCATTTTGGCAAACACCTGATATCCAGCCAAATGGGATACAAGCGTCTGACGAAGCGTCTCCAGTCCTTTCGAATTGCCGCAGGTGAACAGATCGTACTTGTAAGTGTCTAAAGCTTTGTTCAAGCAGTGCTGGAAATCCAGATACGGAAACACGCTTGGATCCGGCGAAACGGAGGAAAAATCGACTGTCTTACTCTCCGTTACGTTGAGCCGTTTTCCCAGCTTTTCCACCACGTAATAGCCACTTTGAGCAATCGAGTAAATGGCGTGGCATTTCTCCAATTCCACGTATGCCCGTGCTATTGTGTTGGCGCTGCAGCCGTACAGCTTCGCGGCATTGCGGACGGAAGGCAGTTTTTGACCCGAAGCGAACTGCCCTTCGTTGATTTTTTGCTCTATATCGGTGAGAATATCCAAATATTTTTTCATTCCGCCCCCTCGCTTTCTTAATGCCATTATACTATACTCGATCAACTGTATTGATACACTTTTGGAAAAATGCTATTGTTCCAAGCCGCGGATTGGCATAACATAGCACGTAACGGATTCAAGTTCGCGAACACGATCCCGGCATGGTTACAAATTACACACAAAGGAGTCGATCGAAAATGTCATCCGCTGTTCAAACCGACTTTTTCACCATAATCCGTGAACGTCATTCCGTAAGATATTTCGATGCATCATACAAACTCAGTGAACAAGAAATCAAGGAGCTTCTGGAACTTGCCGGCAGCGCCCCGTCGTCTTGGAATCTTCAGCATTGGAAGTTCATCGCCATTACCGAGGCGGCAGTCAAGGAAAAACTGCTTCCTATTGCGAACGGCCAAAAACAAATCGTCGACGCTTCCGTTATCGTCGCCATACTCGGTGACCTGCAGGCCAATCAGAATGTCGAAGCCGTATATAGACCCGTTATTCAAGCCGGAACTGAAGATGCTTATGCGGGTTATTCTTCTCACCGGATCATGTTCGATCAAATTGAAGAGGCTTATGCAGCGGGCATATCTTCCTCATATCGGCGCGACGAAGCGATTCGCAACGCATCGCTTGCCGCTATGCAACTGATGCTCGCTGCTAAAGCGAAAGGTCTCGACTCGGGCCCGATGGTCGGCTTCGACGCTGACGCCTTCGTCAAAGCATTCAATGTCCCGCAGCGTTATGTTCCGGTCCTGCTTGTAGCCATCGGTAAGGCGGCTAAACCCGCCCGGCCTACCTCACGCTTCCTAGTGGAGCAGACGATCATCTGGAACGGGTTTGAGCCTGAAGATCGATGCTCTTGCTAAAGAAGTAGAGGAATTGATTCTTAGAACCGCGCCCGGATTCCGCCGTTCTGAATCGGTTCGCTACGGTCGACGTTAACTTGATCGTACTCGCAGATGCCGCATATACTGTTCCACATGACGCATAAACAAATGGTCCAGACTGTTCAAATGATCTTCCCTGTACATGATAAAAATTTGATTCAACGGAAACGGATTGTGTTCAATCGGAATCGCCACCATCTCTCCCGACTCGATTTCCGTTTGCATGTACAGCGGGCAAGATAGAAAAATGCCCATCGTGCTTTTAATCCAAAATTTAATCAGCTGCAAATTATTCGTTTCATAATGGGGATCGTACAGCATATTCAAATCTTTGAAGGTTAGGTCGATTTTTTGCCGATAGAGGCTGTCGGCTTCGTATAGGATGAGCTTTTCTTTCAATACATCTTGCAGGCTAAGCGTATCGCGTTCCGCATAAGGATGTTCACGGGAGATGACCGCATAAGCCGGGTGAGCATAGAGCAGCTTGAAGGTGATTCCCGGGTCATTGGCGGTATAACGGGTGATGCCGATTTGGATATGCTTGCTTTTGAGCATTTTGATCTGTTCCTCCGTAGAGTAACAGTGCACCTTCAGCGCGATGCCCGGATGCGCGGCCATGAAGCTCTTCAGAATCGAAGGCAGGATCGTGCCGGCAAACGAGTTGTTGCAGCCAAGAGACAGCGTACCGGTCAGCCCCTGATTCATCTGCTCGATCGCCTCGCGTCCTTGATCGAGCGCGGCCAGCGCGCTTAGGGCATAAGGCAGGAACGCATGGCCTTCTTGCGACAAGCGGACAGTTCCGTTCGCGCGTATGAGCAGCGGCTTGCCGAGTTCCCTCTCCAGCTGCTTGATCCGGTGCGACACGGTAGGCTGCGGTAGAAACAGCTTCTCCGCGGCTTTGGATATGCTGCCGAGACGGTAGATGGACACGAAGGTTAGAATCTGATCGAAGTTCATATCGCACCTCCTTTTTCGCAATAATCAGCGCTTTGGCACTTAGCTGAAGCTGCAATAAGGATATTCAAAAAATGAATAAGGTCATTCATTTTCGCTCATTTACTTGTCTTGCCATTCTTCATAGTATAGATACTGCAGGTAGGCTTCCTTTGTAGGATATACCTGTGAGCTCACCAATACAAGAGATCCACACAAGATATATAGAAGGTGACTTGCTATGAATATGGAAAAAGCAGTGCGGGCCGTCGGGATTTACGGCGGCGGTATTTTCTTTGGCGTGATGTCCGTAGCGCAGCCGTTTTTCACCTTATACGCTGATGCGCTCGGTGCCTCCACGGCATTAATCGGCTTCATTGTGACACTTCGAGCGCTGTTTCCCATGTTTATCGCGATGCCGATCGGTCAAATGATCGATACGCTGGGTCCGATGAAGATGACGAAGATCGGCTGTCTGCTGCTTATGATCTCCCTCGCGCTGACGTCCTTCAGCACCACCTTGCCGGTCCTTGCCATCTCCCAAGTGCTGCTAGGCACCAGCATGATTATTATGGCTTCATCGCTTCAAGTATTAGCGTCGGACGGAGAGCAGGACAAGGAACTTCGCAACAAGAACATTAACCGCTTCTCCATGTGGAACTCCGCCGGCAATATGGCAGGTCCGCTGCTTGGCGGATTAATCGTCACTCAGACCGGCTCGTCCTTGTGGAGCTACCGGTCCGCCTTCCTGGCGTCGCTTGCCGTATGCGCCATCTGCTATGTCCTGATCCTGCTGATCCGAACTCCGGGCGATTCCGGCATGCGCGGCAAAACCAAAGAGTTGTTCCAGCCCAAAGAGATACTGAATAGCTACGTCAGCGGTCTTCATTTGACCCGGCATAGAGGAGTTCAGTTTGGCCTGGTCGGCACGTTCCTGATCATGTTCATTCAAGCGCTGTACGGCAGCTTCATTCCGCTGTATTTGAACAATCACGGCTATTCCGCCATCGTCATCTCTGCTGTCATCTCGCTGATGGGTCTGTCCGGGTTCATATCGCGCTTCATGTTGGGGCGGCTAATGAAGCTGGCGGCACTGGAGAAGATTCTGATCTTCGCCGGCTGCATTGCTTCCGCCTGCCTAATCTTCATTCCTGTCGCTTCCCTGCATTTGATCGGCATCGCCGTGCTTACGTTCCTGCTGGGCAGCTGCATCGGTATGAATTTGCCCGTCACGATTATGATTATGGTCGAGGAGACGAAGGATACCGAGCGCGGCAAAGTGATGGGACTGCGGCTGCTCACCAACCGGCTGTCGCAAATGACCGCACCGGCCATGTTCGGCCTGCTCGGCCAGGCGTTTGGCTTGACGGCGGCCTTCTACACCGGCGGCGGCATCCTGCTGGCTACGATGCTCGGCTTCGCGGTGTACAGCTCGCGTCGGGCACCCTCTGCAACAACCGGCGCCGCAGCAGCAGCTGCAGAATCTCCTAGACGGGTTTAATTAGTGTGGCCGGACTTTTACCGGCTAGAAGATGTGTGGCTTCAGGGTATGTTGAACATCGAAGAGGAGCTGTCCTTTGCGGCAGCTCCGTTTGCTTAATCTCTGTTTTGTAGTACTTATCGATGTTCCCAAATTCGCAGATCCATACAAAGAGAAGGGAGCCGTGTTCATCGGAACGGACTCCCTCCTTCTTTGATTATTTTTTTAGCACCCTGCTTACGAAGGTCACCGCTTCCGCTCGCGTGGTCAATCCTTGAGGCTTAAGCGTCCCGTCGGAATAACCGTCCATAATCCCTTCCGAAACCGCCGTATATACGGCTTCTTTGGCCCATGGAGAAATGTCTCCCGTATCCGCGAACATCGGAGCCTGCCCCGCATTTATACTCTTCAAGACGTTGGCGTTGGCTAGCATCAGGACGATTTGCTCGCGCGTAATGGGATCGTCCGGCCCGAATGAAGCGCTGCTATAGCCGCTGACAATGCCGGCTTGAGCTGCGGCAGCAATGTAGCTTTTGGCCCAATGCTGCGCCGCATCGGCAAAACCCGACTCACCGCCCGGCCCAATGCCCAGCTCTTTTACCAGAAACGTTACAAACTCGGCTCTTGTGATGCCGGCATCCGGCTTGAACGTGCCGTCCGGGTATCCGTCCAGAGCCCCCCGCTCGACGAACCTCTTGATCTGGGCTTCGGCCCAATGCCCGCGAATGTCGCTCAGTTTTGGATAGGCCGGCGGCTGAGGCTGTGATGGTTGCGATGGCTGGTCATCAAGCTTTTTCTCGACCGCCAATACGGCAAACTTACCCAAATGGGTTATCGTGCCGCTGATTTCTACTTTTTGCAGATCTACGGCAAGATTGTCGAGGGGGATCCAGGTGTCCGTACTTTCGTCAAGCCAAGCGAGCACCAGCTCTTGCTTCGACAGATCCACCCCGGACTTGTCATAAGCCAGCGTGACCGTCACGGGCTTCGTAAAATTACCGGCGATATGTTTGCTCATGTTAAACACTTGGCTCGCCAATACGGAGCGATCGTTTAGCGAAATAGAATACCCATTGGAATACGCTTCGATTTTGACGAGCACATTATCCGGAAAAGCCAGCCTCGGAATCGTTACGGAAGCACCCTCTACCGAAACGGTGCCGCCGAGGGCTGCTTGAACCAGTTCCCCGGCTGAAGTCGAATCTCCTCCGTCGGAAGAAGAATCGCTGTCGCCGCTGTCAGAGGGCTGCTCCTGCAGGCTTAAATCGCGCAGCGACTTCACCTGAAACAAGGCACCATAGTCATAAAGCAGCTGCACGGCAGAGTCAACATAAGTATCCGTCGTCACGCTATCGGATAAACCTGCGTTCCACGCGGCAATCGTGTAACTTCCTTTGGGTACTTGAAACAAGTACCTGAACGCATTTCTTTCGTAACCGTCAGCCACCGTATACAATCCATACGGCGAAGATTGCCTATGCGCTCCGTAGCTTGCCGTAAATTCGTTCAGCTGCACCGCGGATTCGTTTACGTTCGTTACATCCGATTTCACGAAACCCGCCAGCATCACCGTTTCGCTTAGTTTAACTCCATGTTTCTCGAGCTGCAGAAGGAACGGAGCCATCTCTTGGGCAGGGTTATCATACAGCGTCATCGTTTCCATGTGCGGTAGAAGGCCCGCCAGTTGGGACATGTTTGCAATTTCGTTATGATCCAGTTCGAGCAGTTTCAGCTTTTGCAAAGAAACCAGAGCCGAAATATCGCGGATTTGATTATGACTGAGACCCAATTCGGTCAAGTTGGTCAAATTCCGAAAGGCCTCAATGTCCGTTATTCGATTATTGTTCAAGTACAGCTTCTCAAGCGACGTAACCTGACTCAGTGAAGCAATATGCTCGATTTGATTACCGAACAGTATGAGTTCATTAAGCTGGCTCAATCCTTTAAGCGCCGAAATATCGTTAATCTGGTTATGGGGCAGTACCAGCTTTTGAAGATTTACGGCATATTCGATGCCGCTCAAATTGGAAATCCCTTTGTCTTTCGCTACCAGCTCCGTCATCCGGCTTAAATCCTCGGAAGTCACATACCGCTCGGGAATCCCAAGCGTTTCCCGAATGGCGGATTCCAACCGGGTATCCGGGAAATATACGGCTCCCGTCACTTGATCGTAAACGCGGGATGTCACGCTTGACTGCGGCTCGGCCAGCCCCTCCGCATACGACTGCTCCAAGCAAGTAAACAAAGGAGCCAATAACATGGCAACTATGATCCATACCGATAAACAACTTCCTTGCCTTTTCCATTGCTTGTAACGCATTGGTATGATTCCCTCCTCAAACGCATCAAGCCAAGCCATGCTACGATTAGATCCGATACGACAGCACTCAGCCTGAGGCTTCCTACTCCCCTCCGGGGATTCTCTAACGATTTCATGGCACGGGACGCTTAATTATAATCGAATACTTCGGGCATATCGTAGTATTCGATTTTGGACAGCTCCACTGACGATCACCCGATACCCGTACTCCTCGTAAAATTGCCGTCCACGAGCGGCTCCCGATGATGGACAGGCAAAATTTTCAGATACACCCCCTCTCCCGTAGCTTGCTCACCGGATAGGTGACCGCGCCGAAATACGGCGCATTGGATTTTTCCCATGAGCCTGGCATTACTTGCCAAGACAGCTTCAGCGGGCTGATGTAAGGTTCAATCTACATAGCCCCACCTCTAGCCTATGTTATCGTTTCAGCTTCCATATTCTTTCCCCTCCATATGTCTCCTATTGTTCATGTTCTATATCATTCAACGCAGCCAGGAGCATTTACCTAACGCTTGAGCTGGCAAGCAAAAAAATGTAATGTAATTCAAATAGGTCAACAGCTACATAATCAGATTCGATTGGAATTGCTGATGTTATCGCCCGGCGCTTTCTTCATTCGTTTTCACTCCTCGCAGATATTAATCATTATGAATAAATAAGGAATAAGTTTCCAACAAGTGAACGGAAAGTCCGCATTACAGCCCATCCCTGAGCTTAGCAAAAAAGGCTGCCGAATAACCGGCAACCGCGTCGAAGTGTTTATTAAGTTTGGAATGATTACTTTGTATTTTCCAGAATATATTGATTAATTTGTTCTTCAGCGTCCCGCAACGCTGTGTTTATATCCTTTTTGCCGTCTGCATATAGCTGAAATTGATTGCTGAGAATGTCTCTCGATTTCGGATAATGGATCGAGAATGGAGGAGCCGAGGCGGGTTGGCTTTTAAAAATACTTTGAACGTTCTTTCCCTTTAGAATCGGCATATCTGCGCCGAAGGCCGTTTTGAATTTCGGGTCTTTCAGAGGAGATACCCTCCCTGTCTCTTTGGTGCTCATCATCTGTACCTCGTCCGAGAAAAGCACCTCAAGCACTTTCATCGCTTCATCCTGGTATTTGCTTGTTTTGCTGATGGTCATGACATGCAAATCGTACATGCCGTATACGTTCGGTTTGTCCTTGTAACTCGGGTACTGAGCGACGTCCCAGTTCAAATCCTGGTACTGCGCAAGCGAATTAAAGATGTTAACGCCTGCAAACATAGCCACGTTACGATCCTTAATAAAAGCGTTCGTAGAGTTTATATTCCACTTCGACGGTTTGTTTCCCGGAACAGAATAAATCTGATACCCCGTATCGAACAGCTTTTTATAAAGATCGCCGCTCACAAGGGATTTATTCGTTTTGCCGTCGACAACGGTTGCGGATAACGGGTACATCAACCGGATGATGCTTTCCGGGTCCAATCCCCGATACTGCACCCCATCCTGGAGCCGCGTCAATTTCTGGCTAACGCGAACGGCATCCTCCCAAGTCATCCCGTCGTTCGGATAGGCTACCCCGAATCGGTCAAAAATGTCCTTATTATAATATAAAGCGTTAAACTGCACGTTGTAAGGTATGCCATACAGCTCGCCCTTGTCAGCGATCGCTCGGACCGTTTCCAACGATCGCGGATCGAACCGGCCAAGATCAAATTGAATCTTTTGAGCGAGTGGCGTTATATCCGTAAAAATATTAAAGTCTTTATACGATGGAATATGACCGTTATATATCGTCAGAAGATCCATCTGCTCTCCGGTAGCAATGTATTGAGTCAACGAGTTGTTTGGCGTTTCGATCGGCTCGACGGTAATATAAGGATATTTTTTCTGAAGCGGCCCATTGATAAGGTTGTTCAGATCGTCTTTATTGAATGGCTGGGTCGTAAACATTTTTAATGTGACCGGATCGTGCGGTTTTTCCGCCGGAGGTTTATTGGAAGCTTCCTGAACGCCGCCTCCCCCGCAGCCCGCTAAAGAACCCGCGAGCACACCAATGATGGACAGAATCGCCATGTTTTTCATTTAAACGCCTCCTCATATCGTTTATTCGAGGGCAGTTTTACTTGCGAATCCACGATGGAATCTCAAAACAACCCGATACCGGTTTGGAAGTAGCGTGTCATTTAGACGTAACGGAAACATTCGGATATTTGCGTGCGATCGTCTTGAGATCTTCGATGGATAGTGGCGCAAGCCGATAATCCCATTCTTTTAAAGCCTCTGGCGAAGTGGATGCGACCCATTTCTCCACGATACGTTCGGTCGGGGCATCCATGCCGTCTTCCGGCTTCCACTCTTCGTCTACTCCATAGTTTTGTTCCTCGATATGCAGGAACCCTTTCTCGCTAAGGCTTTTCTTGAAATCTTCCGCTATGGAACCACCGGTATTTCTGGAAGCATTGATCCAAATCTTCAGATCTTCAAATCGAGTATTCGGGAAATAAAGGCGGACCGCATTACGCACCATTTCATTCAAGCGTAAGTCAATCGTATTCTGAGTTGTATTTCCCTGATAATACACGAGAGGTACATATTGAATTGTCGTTTCATAAAACGGATGCGACAACAAGTAAGGACTCAGCGTCACCCCACGGACGATCGGTCCATCAGAAGAAAACGCCTCCTCGTTTTTTTTCATAAATTCCAAAACGGCAAACGTAGGCAAATCATATAATCCCAGTGATGCGCGTCCGGTCACGAAAACAATCTCTCGAACCCCAGTAGACGCTTTGATATCATCACTGAACTGGTCAATTTGCCGCTTGATCACACCACCCTCCCAATCGGATAAATGACGGGTATATTTCTCCAATGGTACTTCGCCAAAGTCTTTAATTTCCTTGTTCAGCCAGGCAATGTCCTCCGCCGTTGCCCGCTGTTTATACACGACGTATATATCGCCGGGGTCCGTCCCGGTCGGTTTAACACCATTGCTAACGACCTTTTTTACCAGATCTTCCCCGCCGTTCGTTTCATCGGCACCCATCAGTACCACATGCTTCACCTGATGCTGATTCAGGAAATCCTTATACTCCTTGGGCAGACCGAGCAGCTTCATCCACGCCACCCCGGTCATCGGCATCGAACGCGCATAACCGATGGATGCGAAGCTTGGAATTCCGTTGTCATTGGCATATTGAAGCATCGTACGCAGTTCCTTGATCGTATCGAGACTAACGAGATACTGTAGCGGCAGCACCAGCGCTTTCATCGTTCTGGATAGATAGGATACGGGCATCACTCCGGTAGAAATGATGACGGTATCGAAAGGCGTCTCCATCCCGAATTCTTTATTGTAAAAATCGACTGTCTGTTTGATCGATTGTTGTAAAAATGGCCTTGTTCCGTAAACCGGGTACGTCCCTCCCTTGGGAGATACATACCACGTATGGGAGACCGTGGCCCCCAGCATTTCCGCCGACTTCTGGACTGCATATTCCGCACTCATTCCGCCGTCCAGCGTATAAACGTCGAACCCTTTGAAATTATGCTTATCGATATGATAGACCGTACGTTCCGAACCTGAGACAATGCGTATAAAGTTGGCATATCGCTCTGCAATGTAACCGTTGTCATATCGAAATTGGAGGTAGATCCCGTAGGAACCGGTGGCGATATTGCTTGGAATCGTCCAGAGATGATTTGCGGATAGCTGTACGGATTGACCTGGCAAAACAGTCAACCCGGATTCTAACGGAATTTCTTGCAAAAAATACGGGTCGCCGAATTTGAATATTTTCGCATGAAGCCCGGACAGCTTTACCTTGTTGTTTTTGGACGGATTTCGTATATTATATTTCAAATTTACAGGTTGACCGGCAGAATACAGTTCCCGATCGAACGCACTCTGTTCGATTTCTAATGGGAGCGCGTCATTCACAACTTTCGTTGGGAGAGGATGGCCGTACACTTTAAAGTCACTGATGTGCGCGCTGTTGTTTGCGGAATTGTGCGTTATATAGACACGGACGTACTGTGCGACCGCCTCTACAATGAATTGATCCCCTTCGTCGGTGGCTGTGCGATCATCCGATTTCACAGCGATGGGGAACCAATTTGTTCCGTCTGTACTTCCGACAATATGGTAATGATAAAACCGTTTTCCATCGACCCAGTTGCTCAAACGGATTCGATTAATCGTATGTATGCTTTCTAAATCCACTTGCATCCAGGTACTGCCGGAGGAGCCAAGGGACGAAGCCCAGTAACTAGTCGCATCCCCATCCATAGCGAAAGCAGGCTCATGGGCCTTTTCCGAGGAAATACTGGTTACCGGTTTATTCAAACTAATCAGTATCGGCTTATCTGATTTACCGTTTGAGAATAATTTCGTTACAGCAAGACCGGCAATTGCAACAAGATGAAAAAGCAATGTTACGGTTAAATACCATCTTATTTTATGGCTGGCATTTGGCCACATCGATGCCCTCCTTACTTTGATTTTGTTTACCGAAATCAATACCGTCAAATATCAGGCGCGATTCCGCTTAATAAAAATTAGCGATGATGCCGCTGCTCTGAACAGGAAGTCCGGCTTTGTAAAGATGCGAAACATCCCCCATCCCCAGACAACGCGGAACTGCCCGAGCTGCTGTTCTTTGATCGAATAAAATGGTCGTTACCGAACTCGGAGCCAGCCAAAAACCGCTCCATGCAAAGGAAAGCGGCAGCTCGAGCAAATGCGATATCCATGCAAGTCCGAACCCCATGTGGCAAAACACAGCGATCTTTAGTTCGTTCGTTCGGACAATCTCATACACGCCATCGTTTCTTTCGTATCCGAGTTCCTTGAGGAATAGGTCGGAGTCTTTCTTCAAATTCAAAAATCTTTGATTTAAATCCGTTTGATCATAAATCGGATTGCTATGCCAGTTCTCGCTTGAAGGGAACGGCTTATGGCTGCGAATCCGTTCACCGTCGACATTCCATGCTACCGAGTGTTTGCCCGATGATTCCGGCACCTTCCAGCCTGATAATTCGGCTAACCACGGTTGAATTACTGGTTCCAGACCGGTTATTTCTGCGGTGTACTGCATGGTGTGAAGCGCTCGCCCCATAGGAGAGCTGTATATTGCATCGATTTTTTCCTCACTTAACCGGTTAGCCAGAGCTCGTGCTTCCAAATGTCCGGGCGGGGTGATCGTGTTGTTTTCATAGTCCGGATCTGCATGACGAATAATATACAGTCGCAATCCATTATTCCTCCTGAATCGATTTGATATGTCGGATAGTGGCTAGGCAAGACGATATTGCTCAATCCTGAACGATATGACTCTAACTGTGATTACGTTACCAACTTTCGTAGCAGACCTCCTCCGTAACAATAAAATGATTATTTTCGATCATTTTATCTAATTATGTTCAGTGTCTTCACCATTGTAAAACATAATTTGATTATCATCAATCTCATATTTGTAAATATATTGCATATTTATTATGTTTTTTATTTAAATTCAATATATAATGATTATCTTCAATCATTTTCATTTATTAATATGAGATAAGCGAGCCGCTCAGTCTTTACATGTAATGATAATATTTGTATACTTTTCGATAATGAAAATATAAGGAATGACGTAGATGAAAAAGAAGGAAAAGCGTTTTGCCGCCATCTTGGAACTGATCGAAAACAATCAGTTTATGAATATAGACGAAATGTGTCAAATCCTCAAAGTATCTCCGGCAACCGTCCGACGAGACTTAGCATTTTTGGAAGAGATCGCTCAAATTAAGCGGGTTAACGGCGGTGCCCTAATTTCTAAAAGCCAAAAAGTGGAGCTCCCCCCTGTTCGCTTGTTAGAAGAAAAACAACGAATCGCTAAAGCCGCGGTGGATTTGGTAAACGAAGGGGATACTATTTTTATGGACGGCGGCACGACAAATTTGGAAATAGCGAGCAAGCTTGCCCTCTTTTCCAATATCACGATTGTCACCACCAGTATTGAGCTTGCCCATAAATTCAGCCAAAGAAAAGATATTTCCATATTTGTCTGCGGGGGCATCATGAGTGACGTAAATCCGAAAGTTAGCATTATTGGACCGCTCGCGGAAAAGATGATTTCCTACTTTCGCGCGAACATTTGTTTTTTGGGTACTTCGGGTATTCATATCAAGAACGGCATTACTGCTCCATATTTAACGTCCGCCGAAGTCAAAAATGTAATGATGCGTCATTCCGCCAAGTCTATTCTTGTCGCGGACCACAGTAAATTCGGCAAGGTGTATTCGGCATTTGTTTGTCCGGTTGAGCATTTTGACATGATGATTACAGATCGGAAAGCGCCGCAGGAAGATATCGATCAACTGGTCTCCAAAGGTGTATCCATTAAGTTGGTTTAAATTTTAAATCTAAGCCCATACAATCGACTACCTCATTATCGTTCGTTACTTCAATGAACGTCAAAGTGGAGCTATCCTTGCGGCAGCTCCACACTATCGTTCTCCGCTACTTGTATAAAATAAAACCATGCACTTAATGATTACAAATCAAGTAAAGCGGGTTCATGCAACTCGATTATTTTGTTATACCTAGACTTCGCTTATACGCGAAAATCTCCTCGACGGCTCGATGATACCCGCCCGCAGATCGGAACGAATCGCCAATTTCAACGCTTACCATTCGAAGTGACGCATCCTTGAACACTCGTTCCGCCGCCTCTCTGAGATCCCCCGCGGTTAAGCCTTCTTGATTTAGGTGAATGCCTGCACCGATTTCAGCCACACGCCGGGCCACCATAGGCTGGTCGGCGCTTTGGGGAAGTACAATCAGCGGCACGCCATAATAAAAGCCTTCGCTGGTGCTGTTCATGCCACCGTGTGTAATAAACAATTTGGCTCTTTGCAGTACTTCGAGTTGCGGTACGTAGTTGCGAACGATAAAATTCGCGGGAATGTCTCCTAATTCCGCTATCTGGGTTTGTCTGCCGACGGATAGAATCACGGTGTACTTCGTCTCGGAGAACGCCGCAAAACAGAGCTTGTAAAAATCAACTGCTTGATTGAAAACAGTGCCGAGAGATATATAGATCAGGTGATCCGTATCCACATGAGATAAATCAAATTGACCATGTGAGCGCGGCACGATAGACGGTCCCACAAACTTGTATGTCTCGTCGAAGCTTTCTCCTCTTGGTTGGAAATGTTTCGACGTGTAGACGATGGTCAATGGCGCGGGATTGCAGAAAACCTCGTAGGCGGAACCAACCTGCACATTGTATTTCGTCTGCATGTTACTGACCAGCTGTTGAAACTCCTGTTGTGCACGTTCATTCACGTCTGCTGAGAATTGGCGTGAGAGGTGGTCTTGCTGATTGTCGAAGCTGTTTTGTTGAATTGCAAAACTCGTGCACGAGTTGATTGCCGGCAAGTCGAGTATTTGTGCAAGCAAACGCCCACAGCCGAACATCGAGTCATGAATGATGTAGTCAAAACGTTCTCCTTTGGTTTGTTCCAGGACACTGGGAATGACGATGTCGGCCGTGCGCAAAAGTCCACCCACTCTTGCCCAAGGATTTCTTCCACCGGCAAGGAACGCCTCCACAAATTTACCGCCATCGAACGTGATCACCTCTGCGCCCGTCCCCTCGACGCGATCACGATATTGTTCCGCCGTAACGTAAACTACCTCTTCACCACGACTAATAAGTTCTTGAACCACACCTAGCGTTGGATTGATATGTCCTTCGGAACCTCCATTGATCAGCAAAACGCGTGCCATAGTCATCACCTTTCATAATAAATACACCGCTTCGAGCACCCACCAGTTGCGGCAACGGAGCGTGTCCAACCGATGCCGGAACTCTCATACTTCAACCCATCCCCTAATACTCACCTATTACCAATAGTACCACACTATATTGCCCGTTATTCAATGAAAAAGCTAACCCGTCTCTTTCACTTGAAATGAATGCAATAAATTTTATTAATCTCATATAATTGAATTAATATTACAAATAGACAGATATAAAAAATTTTTAATGACAAAAGGTGATATATTTATCGATAAAGAGCGATTTACTATTTTGAAGAAGCGAGACCCGCAGTGGGGCTATGAACTTGCCGGCGTTGGGAGGTAGTATACGGTTATGGATATTCATCTTAATATTTTCGATCAGCCTTACAAGATTGACCATGTAACAACGAACCTAATGAGTGGCAGAAAAGGGCGTATTACAAAAACGCACCGTCATCCTGTTTTTCATTTCATTTACGTTACAGAAGGACGGGGCGAATTTGAAATAAACGGTCGTTTGTCCCATGCTGAGCCCGGTTATTTTTATATTATTAATCCGAACGAGTGGCATTCATTCAGCGGCAGTGAAGAAGAGCCGTTATGCGATCTGGAGAGCACGTTCCTGCTGTTGGATGCATGCGGTCAACCGGCTGTTCTCAATTTTTTCGACGTCATCGAGCAAGGGCGGCAAGTACTGTTGCCCCCCGCTTTAAGACGTGAACCACTGGTTGTCCCACCGGATCAGAGGCCGCTGCTCGTTGAAGGGTTTCAACGTTTGATCGATGCGAAAGATTCTTTTTTTTCACATGGCCGTCTTGAAGTGATGCTTCTGGATTTGCTCACGCGATCTGAAGAAATCATCATGAGGATGAACAGTTTGGAATTGGTCGAACCACCCCATTCCCTTGATTCGGTCCATACGACAGCATCCAAGCTCAAAAGTTATTTGCATACTTGTGTGGACAAGCCTGTCACCTTGAGAGAGCTTGCAAATACGGTTCATTTGACCCCCAATTATTTATGCCGTCTATTCAAAGAATATCTCGGGGAAACACCGATGGGCTATCTGCAGCGTCTCCGCTTACAAGAAGCCCGGAGGCTTCTTACGCATACGGATCTGCCTGTTTCTGTGATCTCCGAAAAATTATGCTATGAGGAGCCATCCTACTTTGCCAGATTGTTCCGCAAACGGTATGGTATTTCTCCTACCGACTACAGGCGGGCAAGATGGTCTGCCAGTTCCGATAATAGGTTAATATAGTGTTCAAACGCTGTAATTTTGTACTCCTGAACTGACTATTTTTTCGACTATACTTGAACTAATCCATTCAAAAATAAGGAGCTGAATCGAATGAAGCTTTCATTAGAACAGATCATCGATTTTCAGACGAAAGGTTTTTTGATCGCGGAGGATGTGTTGACAGATAACGATTTACAGCCGGTGATCGATGAGATCAACCGTACCGTCGAAGAACGGGCGCAAGCGCTCTACGCACAGGGAAAAATCCGCGATTTGCACACGGAGGAGCCGTTCGAAAGACGCTTTTTGCTGCTGCAAAAGCAATGCCCGGAAATCGGCAAAGCTTTTGACATCATGCATCTCCGCGGAAAAGCGATGTTTGATTTTTTGAAAAACGAAAATCTGCTCGATATCGTCGAATGCCTCTTGGGCAGTGAAATCATGTGCAATCCGATTCAGCATTTACGCGCCAAGCTTCCGGTCGATCCAACGGCGGAACGCGTGAGCTCGTTCGAGAATGTGCCGTGGCATCAGGATGCCGCCGTCACACTTGAGGAAGCGGACCCTTCCGAAATCATTACCTTCTGGATGCCTCTCGTCGATGCGACAGCGGAAACCGGCTGTATGGAACTGATGCGGGACGTATTCAAGGGTGGATTGATCAAACATCAAGCTGCAGGCGGAACAATGATAGTTCCGGAACTGATGCCGAAAGTGCAGCCTACAATTGGCGAATGCCGCAAAGGCGGCATGGTTATCATGAACAAATATACGCCTCATCGCGGAACGACGAACCGCTCGAACATCATCCGCTGGTCGCTCGATTTGAGATACCATAAGACAGGAGCAGCATCCGGCAGGCCTTTCCATCCATCCTTCGTTGTACGCAGTAAATCCCATCCGGACAGTGTGCTGAACGATCATGAGGAGTGGTGCCGGCTTTGGGAAGACGCATTGGTCAGCTCGAAGGGGCAAAGAGGTCACCGAGTTTGAACACGAGGCACAGTCATGGATTTTACTTATCAGACGGCACTCGAGATTCATGGTGTCACATATAGCATATTGGCTACAATTGAAAGCGCATTCTTGAGAGAAGACACTCGAAAGGGGAACTGCGTATGAAATTGTTGAAAAGGATGTTGGTTGCTACGACAGCTTGTTTACCATTCGTTTTATCTTCATGCGGTGGCACGGATATCAACGGAGTTTCAAACAAGGATACGGCACAAGAAAGCCGCGAACCGACGGAACTGACCATCTTCTACCCCTTCCCTGCTGACTGGCCGCCTGACCTATTTGAGAAAGTGTTCACTCAGCCGATCCAACAGAAATTCCCCCACTTGACGATTAAATATATTCCCGCTGTGAAGGGCTCCTCCATTAAGGAGCTCATCACGGCAGGACAGAAAGTGGATATCATCTATACTTCCAGCGGCTCAACTTTCGGCCAATTGATCGATAACGACCTGCAGTACGATATTAGTCCTTTGATCAAAAAGTATAATTACGATTTGAACAAGCTCGATCCCACAGTCGTGGATATGGCACGAAAGCTTGCAGGAGATAAAGGTATTTACGGACTGCCTGTATTGGTACTGCCCAGCACGATGTATTATAACAAGGATATTTTTGATAAATTCGGCGTTGCTTACCCGAAAGAAGGGATTACTTGGGATGAGCTGTACGAATTGAGCAAGCAGCTTTCCCGTTCCGATGGACAAATTCAATACGTTGGGCTTGGCGCTTCATTCGGGCATATGGCTACTCTGAATCAATACTCTCTCCCGCTGGTCGATCCGGTGACCAAGACCACGACCATTGACAAAGATGAAAGATGGAAATCGTTCGTACAAAATATTGTACGATTTTACCAAATCCCAGGTGTGGCAAGCGTTAGCAAATCGTGGTCGGAACCTCATGAGCGGAACCGGTTTGTCAAAGACCGGACGGTAGCTATGTTTTTGGCGCAGACGGCGCTGTACACGGAAGAGGAACTATCCAACATGAACTGGGATTTCGCCTCCTATCCCGTAATGGCGGATAAACCGGGAATCGGGGCTCAGGCCTATCCAATCAACTTCTATATTACTTCCCAAAGCGAGCATAAGGAACAAGCATTCGAAGTGATTTCCTATCTGACTTCCGAGGAGTTCCAGTCGAGGAATGTGAAGCAGGGCAGATTTATTACCGCCCTGAACGACAAGTCAATCAGAGCCTCATTCGGTAAGGAAAATCCCCTTTATCAAGGCAAAAATGTGAAGGCGCTTCAACCGCAAAATTATGCCCCTCCTGCAGTTCCAAATCAATATAACGGGATGGTTGGAATCAATTCAGGCATAATCGATATCATCAACACGGGTAAGGATATCAATACGATGCTCAGAGAAGTTGCGGAAAAGGCGAACAAGAGCATCGCCGATGCCGAAGCGGCAAAGTCAAAGTGATGTATCTGCCCGCTTAACAATACAAAGGAGGAGCTGCTGCGATGAAGCAAGCTCCTCAACATTATCTCTATCATCTCCGCCTACACTGGCTCCGGTACGATATTAGGGAAAATGCGCAGAGACGCGGACATTGTTGTAGCATGAAGCTACATGCCGCAGTACTGATATGCGCCTTGGTACAGGTATTGCCTCAGCTACCCAGGTGGCGAGCGGTGGCGGGAAGTATAGTACGAGCGGGACTAACTCCGCAATCGAAAGCGGGAACCAAACAGCAGCACGCTGTCGGCGGAGGCGGAACGGCTTTGAATAATTTACTCAACACTATGCAATAATTGCCGGCTGCCCTCCGTAATTTCCGTCATTAAACGGCCGCCATCGTACGCTTCTTCGTCATGGCCCTATCTGGCTCTGAACGGCTTTGTTGGCTTTTTCTTCCGCATCCCGCAATGCAGTGTTAATGTCCATGCTGCCGTCCACCACTTTTTTCAAATTTTCTTTCAGAGGCTTGTTGGCAGCATCATAATACTCCGTTCTAACCCCGATGGCTGCCGATTTCACTTTAAAGATGCTCTGCACGTTCTTCTGCTTCATGACCGGGTTGTTGGCCGCGAAACTTTTCTTCAGCTCTTCATCGTTCAAAGATGGCAATTTTAACCCTTCCTTGGCGATGACCATTTGATTTTCTTTACCGACGATTTCCTGTATAACTTGAAACGCTTCCTGCTTATACTTGCTCTGAGAGCAAATCATCATCAGCCAAGGACCGCTGGCGGGGCCGACCCCCGGATTCTCTTTAAACGTAGGATAGGAGACCAAATCCCAATTCATCCCCGTCCCGCCTTGATTTTCCGCCGTCATGAGGTTGCTTGCGTACGTTCCCCAGTCCGGAAGCATGGCCAATGTTTTGTCTTTCAGAAATCTGTCTCTTCCCGAACCATACCCGGATTTGTTATTCGGCAAACCTGTAATGTTTTTCATAAGCTGGAATACCGCTTTCCATTGCTCATTATTAAATTGCGCTTTCCTTGTCGCCGGATTGACGAGAGGCTCCGGGGACAATTGACTGTATACATAAAACGCATCCACCTGGCTGCCCAGTGGATAATATTGGGTGGTTCCATCCGTTCCGCCTAACTTTCTGCCCAACTCCAACACATCATCCCATGTCATGCCATCTTTCGGGTACCCTACCGCAAATTTGTCGAAAATGTCCTTGTTATAATATAGCGCCGTATATTGGGCAGCCCAGGGGATCGCGTACAAATCGCCTTTTTTGCCGTATAAATCGTTCACGTTCATAAGGGTCGGCGTATATTTTGTCCGATCGAATCCGTTCGCTTTGGCAAGCGAGCTCAATTCTTCGGCCATCCCCACATCTTTCATCTTGAGAACGGAATAAGTGTCGACCGTCATAATATCCGGATAAGTGCCTGCGGCAATCAGATCTTCCAGTTTTTTGTTACGAAGCACTTCAAACGTAATATACGGATATTTTTTTTGCATCGGTTCTTCAACATACCGCTTAAATTCATCCTCGGACATCCCTGCGGAATGCATGTAAAAAGTAAGCGTTACCGGTTCATGTGGCGCGGAGGTTTTGCCGGATTTATCGGCCCCCCCATCCGCCGCAGTGCCGGCGCCGCTTCCCCCACAAGCGGTTGCGAGGAAACATACCGGAAGCAACGCTGAAGCAAGTCTGATTTTTTTGTGCCACATTCTTTTTTCCTCCCTTTTGAGTGCTAGTCGGCGATATGAGGCCGGATTTCCTATGGTTCGCAAGGTAGACAGGTAAGGCCCGCGTCTTTACATTTACGATCGTATTAACCTTAAAGTCCCCGTTGTTACTGTATGCGCTTACAACCTTGCGAATAACATAATAGCTACTGCTCAGATGTACGGCATTTAAAAACATGCTTCACCTACAAGTCTGACACTTTACCAGACGGTATATCCTCCGTCTACCGTGAACACACCGCCAGTTGTATACGAGGATGCCTCCGAAGCCAAATAAACGGCGATTCCTTGAAGCTCATCCGGCACTCCGGGACGTCCCATCGGGGTCATGCTCATCCAACGATCGATCAATTGTCCGCCTTCGCGGAAAAATTTTTCCGTCAGCTCCGTTTTCATATATCCCGGTGCAATCGTATTCACTCTGATCCCGTAGGGGGCCCACTCAGCGGCTAATGTTTTCGTCAGCGAGATGACGCCGGCTTTGGATACGTTATAGGCGATTTGACATTGCGGTGTATTGACGATGATGCCGGACATGGACGAAATATTAATAATCGATCCTTTCCGCTGCCGGATCATTTCCTGCCCGATCGTTTGGGACATCAGAAAGACGCCGTTCAAGTTTACATCCATGACATCCAGCCAGTCCTGGTAGAGCACGTCTTCGGCTTTGGCATTTCTGACGATACCCGCATTATTAATGAGCACATCGATACGCCCGAACTCCCGGACCGTCTCTTCCCGTACCCGGCGTACGTCTTCGGGACTGCATACATTCGCTTCCAGCGCATAAACCCGCACCCCATATTGAGAGCGAAGCTCTTCCGCCGTAGCTTCCGCATGACTGCGGTTAATGTCGGCAATGACGATGTTGGAACCCATCTCGGCCAAAGCGGACGCCATCGATTTTCCAAGGCCAGTGGCTCCGCCTGTTACAATGGACGTATATTGCTGCAAGCTCATTTTATCCTTGATGCTCATACGCATTCACTCCTTAGTTCTATACATGCAACTCGGGATGGCTCTTGTAGAATTCGGCCCATCTTTCCAGTTCATTGGTCGTAACCAGGGAAGACGGATATTCGGCCGCTACCAATTCCATATCGGCGAGCGTATCCACCGGCCATGGATTAAGTAAGATACCGTTCGATAGAATCATGTCCGCATACTCTGCGGTCATCATGCGCATCGGCACACCGAGAAAGTCGCAATTGTTTTCTTTCATAAACGGAAACACATAAGGCATGCTGCAGGAACTTGTTAAACCAAGCCGGATATCTTTGTTAAGCCGTCTGATTTTGGCGATGGAAAAATGATCGAAGCCGATGATGATCGATTGATCCAAAGTATCCGTTTGTCGGAGCAACTCGAGCGTCTTTTCCTCCAAGCCCGGATAAAGATATCCCTGCTGCTTCAGCTCGACCATAATGGCCAAATTTTTTCCTCTGAGCAGTCGCAACGTTTCTTCCAGCGTCGGAATCGTTTCAATCTCGCGGACACGAAGCCGCTTCAGCTCATCTAATGTGTAATCCCGCACCATGCCTTGGTTCCCCGTCATCCTGTTCACCGTAAAATCATGCATCACAACTGGAATGCCGTCTTTGCTCAGCTGCACGTCAAACTCTACATACGTAAAGTTAAGGTCGCAGGCGGCTTGAAATGAAGACAACGTATTTTCCGGATATTTGGCCGGGTATCCCCGGTGGGCGATTCCTTTAATGTGCATCGTTTTTCTCCTCCGCGTTCTGATCATCTTATGCAAACCGTTCAGCTTAAAAGCCCTGCCATTTCCAAACCGTGCTTGATGCCGTCCTCCGTTACGGCTTTCGTTATGAAATCGGAGGCTTCTTTCGCTTCTTCACATGCATTTCCCATCGCAATTCCCGTGCCGACAAACTTCAGCATCTCGACATCGTTCAAGCCGTCGCCAAAGGCGAATGTATCCTCCCGCCGGATTCCCGTTTTTTCCAGCAGCGTTTGAATCCCTCTCGCTTTGGACCCTCCTGCAGGAAGCAGATCGACAGATTTCGGGTGCCAGCGGATGATCCGGAATTGCGGAAAATCGAGGATATACTTCTCCTCCCGCTCTTCACAAAACACCAGCGCGTAATACATCTCCTTATCGCCGTCCAGCTGCGGTCTGTATTCGGGCTTCTCGACCCGCAAGTCGTTAATCGCCTGTTCAACAAACGGATGAAATTCCTGATTGACCCAAAGCGCGTTTTGATCGGAGAAAGCCATCGGGTGGCCTTTACGTGCGGCAACCGCTTCCAAAGCATGCAGCGCTTCATGGTTAATATTGGCTTTGTATACCACTTCGCCACGATACACGGCGTACGATCCGTTGCAGCTGACAAAGGATTGTATGTCCAGCTCTTTCATCAAGTGCTTGAACATGACCGGTGCACGACCGGTGGCGATCGCCACATCCACTCCCCGAGCTTGCAATTCCCGAATCGCCTGCTTCGCTGAATCGGGTACTTGCTTGCGATGGTTCAGGAGAGTATCGTCGATATCAAAAAAAACAAGCTTGCCCATCACCCAGTCTCCTCTGCAGTTTTTCAAACTCAACGTAAACACGTGAACGCTTCCTAATCATACCTTCAAAGTATTTAATTAATTTTTATTATCTTTTATTATCTTTCATTCATAAATTTACATGTAAATATGAATGTAGTCAACTAATAATTACCATTTAAAATATGTTTTATTATCTTTTAGTTTCTTTTAGTGATTCGAAATTGACTTTTTCTTGCCTCCATTGATATTATGATTGCAATTGATAAGCTAAACAATGTCAGGGAGTTGAAATGATTGTCAAAGCTGTTCGCCTACGAAAGAAGGACTAAAATATCGGAATATTTAAATGAACACCAGCGCGCAACCGTAAGAGAGCTATGTCATCTGCTTAACGTTACTCCGGCGACACTACGCGCGGATTTGGATTTCCTTGTAAGTGAAGGACATATTGAGCGCACGCATGGCGGCGCGATGATGAAAGCAAACGGACGAACCGAATACAAGTTTGCCACCCGGCAATTGATTAATTCGGATCAGAAGATATCCATTGCGAATGAAGCAGTCAAAATGATTTACCCTGGGCAATGCATTCTTCTGGATTCGAGTTCAACCATCTTCGAGCTTGCGAAAATATTAGCGAGAATGAGCATCCAGGCTACCGTCATCACGAACGGAATTTATTCCGCCATGGAATTAAGTAATAATAAATTGCTTACTGTCGTCTTAATCGGAGGGGTTGTCCAAAGTGGTTCTCCTGTTATAGAAGGCAAATTTGGAAGTTCGATCTTATGCCAATTTGATATAGACACCATGTTTACATCCGCAACCGGCTTTACTTATGAGGACGGACTGACCGATTTTAACGTATACGAGGTGGACTTAAAAAAACTGATGGCCAAATTTTCTCGCAACGTCGTCGCATTGCTGGACAGCAGTAAGATGGGTAAAAGCTCCAATAACACATTCGTTTCCGCTAAGCAAATCGACACCATTATTACCGATCAAAGCCTGGAGCAACCATTAATGGAAAAATTACTGAACGATAAAGTGAATGTGATTGTTGCAAAATAAGCAGAGTATTCAGCCTGTAGTTCGCTCACAACTGTTTCTACTTGATTGGGCTCACCCGGAATCGGGTTTGGGACGGGATCCGTTCGTTCGTCGGCATGTCATTGGTAGTAATCAGAGAAAATGTACGTCTAATGGATTACCCCGGTAGACAATTCCTTAAATGTACATTTTCTCTTCTCCTCTTTAATTAAAAATAGCGGATTACGGCCTTGCTTGTGATACGCATTTCTCAATCGGGCTGTGGAACAATCGCTCCAAAACGCTGAAGCTGCACCCTGAGCAGATCTATCGGCACATCCCTTACGGATATGCGTTGATCTGCGGCGATGGAGGCGGCTAATCCCGCCACTTGACCGGTGGCCATGCAGCTCGCCTGCACCCGGAAGGCAGAATTGGCCATTCTGTCGCCGGCGGCACAACGGCCTGCCACAAGCAGGTCGTCGCTGCCCTTCGGGATCAATGACCGATACGGCATTGTCGGAACGACGCCTTGCTGAATAAATTTCTGATCAATGTGGTATCCGCTGTGATGATGCAGGTCGATCGGATAAAAGCTGTAGCACACCGCATCCGGCCACACATAGCCGGAGAGGTACGATTGCTCGTCAACCTCAGTCTCTCCCTCGATACGCCACGTTTCGCGTATGCCGCATTCATTAGCGAAATACCGAACCTCCAAATTCTCGCATCCCGGCACCTTGCGCAGCAGCTTTATGGTGTTCAGCAGCATTGCTCTAGCCTTGATCTCCGCTTGCGTCTTCATCTCAGAATCCGAAGCGTCGATTCCCTGCACATGCATGTTGATTCGCCCAACCTTAAGTTCGTGATACAATCCGGAACGGCTTCGGCTGACTTCGCCTTTCTCCAATGCCTCCGTATACATTCGCTCTAGCTGTTCCCTGGGCACATCCGCAAGATCATAGCCCGCAATATCATTAATTAAGGTTCCGGGTTGCAGAACCTCTCCTTTCTTGCGAAGATATCCCATCATCCCCGCTATGTTGGCGTCGCCGGTCGCGTCGATCAGTTTGGCGGCTTTAAACCATTTCAAGCCCGTTTTACCGGCAAGCGCTACATAATTTCCCGCTTCGGTCGGAACGATGGCTGCTGGCATTTCGTGAAGTCGAAGGCGGACACCTGCATCAAGGCACAGCTGGTCGAGAACGGCACTGTAAATGAAGCGATTGACCCATACCTGCTGATGCCAATGCTTCGTCGGAATGACGGAGAAATCCGGTAGCTTCGCCCCGCCAAGCCCTACGGTCTGTTCAATAATTTCCCAGCCGATACCGCCAATGATTTGCTTTCCCCATGCGTGAAACAAACCGGGAAAATTGACCGAGGCCACCGTCGTCGTACCGCCCAGCAATCCGTTCTTCTCGACCAGAGCCGTTCGTTTGCCCGTTCTGGCCGCTTGGATCGCAGCCACACATCCGGCAGAGCCCCCTCCAAATACAATAACGTCATACTCTTCAAGTTCGGCTGCCGGTTCGTTCATCCGATTACCAAGACCAACTGCGTTCAGCAGCCGGGAATATTCTAGATTCTTCATTTACTTATTCTCTGCCTCCAATGCTTTATTCGCTTCTTCCTCCGTTAATTGCAATGCTGAGTTCAAGTCGGTTTCACCCATCATGACTTTGGCAATATTTTTGGAGAAGGAGGTGGAAACCAACCGATCATGGTTATAACGCTCGAGTGGGGCGGCAGGCTTATTGGTGAAGACCGCCGGAATCATGTTTTTATTCTTGAAAGGGGAGTCCTGACCAAACACCTTCCGGACCGCTTCGTTCTTGACAACGGGAACAAAACCTTTCTTGGACAAAATGGTTTGGAACTCGTCGGAAACCAAATAGTTTAATACTTCCATCCCCTGATCCTTGTATTTGCTCGTACTTGTCAGGAACAGTCCGTTCGGATAAGGCTGGCTGCCGATGCCCGGCAAATCGCTAAAGACCGGCAGACTGACCATATCCCAATTGAGTGTTTCAAAGTCAGGCTGAAGCTGTAGATAGAAATTCATTACGAACATGGCTATATTTTTTTCTTTCATAAAATCGTTACTGTTTAACGTTCGCTTGAGCGTCTTCAAATACTCCCGATAGCCGCTCGCTTGTGTCGGTTCAATGAGGGTTTTACTTACCAGCTTACGGTAGGCGTCGTTATTGATTGCCGCTTTTTCCGTTGAAGAATTCACGTACGGCAGCGAGTAAGGATTCATCGTCAGCAAATAGTCCACCGCTACGCCAAGTCCGATATATTGACGCTCGTCGAAACGTGTCAGCCTCTTGCCAAGCTCAATGGCTTGCTCCCAGGTCATGCCGTCCTTCGGATACGGCACACCGAATTTGTCGAAAATGTCCTTGTTGTAGTAAAGAACAAGGCCGCCGTCATGCAGCGGATAGCCGTAAAGCGTCCCCTTGTTGCTAACCGATTGGAAAACGTTGGGCTCGAAACGGGTCATATCGACCTTGTGCTTCTTCATCAGCTCGGTTAAGTCTTGTCCTAGCCCGGTTTTGATAATGTTCTCGCGAACACCGCTTTGCGTATCATGAATGAGATCGATGGTCTGGCCGGAAGCAATCAGGTTAGAAATCGTATTTTGACGGTCTTTTGTAATATAGGTAAATTTGTATTTCGGAAACTTCAGCTTGAGCGCGTTGCCGAATCGTTCATTCCATACCTCTTCGCTATTGCCGACTTGGCCAAAAATAACAAGCTCAGCCGGTTCATTAACGTACGATTTGACCGGCTCTCCGACCTGCTGCCCCTGCAGCGGCGGTGGATCCGCTATGCTGCCGCCTGAGCTGCACGCCGTCACTGCTAAGGACATCAATATACATAAGCTCGTTACGCCCCTTGAATGCTTCCCCATTCCAATACACCTCTTTGGCTTTGAAGATAGGTGCAGCGGGCCCGCTACCATCCTTATTGTATTTGAAAGCCCTTTCACTTTTCCATGCACTATTGTAAAATGAACTATATACTTTTTAACGGAAAACAGCTGTTCATGCACCTATGTACGGATGCCAGGAATCAAATTTCTGGAGGGAGCGTTCTTGCAAATCTTTCCGCTATGCGGCCATATACCGCGTCTCACCTATTACAGGTATTTTGTGCACCATGAGCAGTTTTTCCAGTACGAAAGCATTCAGAAAGAATGGCTTATTTTTGCCGTAGAAGCAGGCTCGTTTTACTTTGAAATCGAGGACTGCCATGCAACCGCTTCCTTTGGCGATCTTGTATTATGTCCTCCCGGTGTCGTATTCCGGCGTGTCGTCATCTCCCCCGTCTCCCTATTTGTGCTTCGGATGGTTTGGATGGACGATGAGGGCCATATTATTCATCCGGACCAGCACGGCTCCATTCCGGTAGGCAAGGTCAGCCTGCACGACACGGATCGGTTGATGGACATTTACGCTGCCTTTAAACGATACAGTCCCCTGAATGAACGATGGAGCAAGGTCAGCCGCAGCCACACCCTACACCATCTTTGGCTGCTCTATTGCGAGGAAATAAATCTGCTGCTTAACGATGATCGTATACAGCCTGCTGACCATCTCATTCAACAGGCGGTCAAGCTGATTCAATCGAAAGCGTTCGAGCGGTTTAGCCTTCATGCTGTCGCACAAGAGATCGGATTGAGCCGGATGCAGCTGTGCCGAAGATTCCAGGGCGTGCTCGGGATCTCTCCGATGAAGTATTTGACCTCCCTGCGGTTAGAAAAAGCCAAGAGGCTGCTCACGGAAACAAATCTGAATCTGGATCAAATCTCGGAATGCTGCGGTTATTTGAACGGCTTCTATTTAAGCCGCGTATTTAAGAGCAACTTTCAGATGACCCCTATGCAGTACCGCAAAGAACATCGGTTGTAACATGTTCGGGTACATTCTCCGGAGAGTTTACAATCCGGTTGTGTTGACTGATTCGTAGGCACAAAAAATCCGGCAAACGTTGTGCCGGACTCCCTCATTGCGCACTATTTTTCTTTACATTCGTGTCCTTGTTTATTACCAACCGCCGTCTCTTATAGCCTTACTTCTCTTCCTAACTCAGCCGATTGATAAAGCGCATTAAGGATTTTATTCATATCCACCCCGTGCTCCGGCGTAAGGACGGGTTCTGCACGCAGCTGAACGACATGCTCCATGCGCATCTACAGGTTTTTTGCCCATAACAGGCGAAATGTCGGTCAGCTGGCCCGCCATCTCGGTAAAATATCCGAAGTTCGCCTTTCTTAATGCTGGATCCCGCTTTTGTTCCTCTCAGCTCCACGAAGTTCATTTCTTCTCCGATATTTGAAGCCCAACTGAACTCGATTTGTAAGGTTGCACCGTTCTCGAAGCGAATAAAGCCGATTGCCAAGTCTTCAACGTCGAACGTACCGCCTGCTTGCTTTTCACCGAACCCACTGTGTACGGAATCAGAGATTTCATTATTGGCGAACTTGGTGTAGGTGGCCAGAGACGGCGACAGGTTTTGGATTGCCCATAAGCCAAACGGAAAGGTCAATCATGTGCACACCCAAATCGATCAGAGGACCGCCTCCGGATAGCTCTTTCGTCGTAAACCATCCGCCTTTCCCCGGAATTCCTCTTCGGCGAATCCAGCCGCAACGGCCGGTATACACTTCTCCCATATGCCCTTCCGAGATATAGTTTTTCAAATATTGCGCAGCTTGCGTAAAGCGGTTATTTCTCATGGTCATCATCGTTTTTCCGCTATCTCTGGCAGCATCCGCTATCTTTTTCGCCTCTCGGGACTGACCGCGTCCGGCTTTTCGCAAAACACGTGCTTGCCTGCCTTTAGTGACGCAATGGAAATCTCCGAGTGAAACAAGTTCGGCGCGTTCGTTTGGTCTCCCGGTACCCTTGCTCCGTCCGCCGGACAGGCTGGACAAAAGGACATATAATATCCCTGGTCCCGAGAATGGCGGCATCCTGCACTATGGCATCCAGACCTGTCGCCAACTGATCATACCCGACATGCAGCCCTGCGGTCCTGAGTCCCGTCTCCTTCAGCACTTCAGCGAGCTCCCCGGGCTCGTGTCCGTGGTAACCGGCAAACTGTACACCGGCCCATCCCCTTCTGCTCAGCTCGCGAAGCACGCCGGGAAAATCCTGCTCGCATTCTTTGCGCAGGTATACAACTGAACCGCCAGCTTATCCCTCATCTTTTGGCATCCTTCCCCCCGTATTTCGCATGGACCTCGTTGCCAAGCCACGCGCCTTGACGAACCAACTGCTTCTGCAGCTCATCGATATTCATGCTGCGTGTACTGTTCAAGCCTTGCTTTGTCAGCAGCGCCGCAGCGGTTCCAGCCGCTTCTCCCATTGCGAAGCAGTTCGGCATTACCCGGGTCGAGCCTTGCGTCGCACGATCGGTTGAAATCGAGCGTCCCGCCACGATAACGTTGTCGATGCCGACCGGGAGCAGCGCACGATAAGGGATGCCGTGGGATTCTCCGGCAGGAAGATGGGCGATTGTCATGCCGCTTGTCGGCTTGGCCATATGAATATCAATGAAATACGCATTGCGGGCGATATCATCCGGAAAGCTGCGGCAATCCATGAAATCGTCCGCCGTAACGATCACATCGCCGATAATCCGTCTTGTTTCCCGGATCCCGATCTGCTCTCCGGTCAGTACAAGGTATCCGTCTTCAAAGCCCGGAATGGTACGCTTCAGCCATTCGACGATATGATGGACCAACGCCCGCCCTTCGATGGCCCCCCGGGTTAAATCCTCCGCTCTGGAGCCGTCAATTCCGAAAATATGCCCGAAGTTGAAGCCAGCTGTATGATCGTTTACCCAGGAGATGCCCGCCCAATCGCGTACAACGTTTAAAGTCCCTTTGGCTTTCGCTTCGTTGATGGCATGCTTCAGACTTCCACCGAATTCCTTGCAATACTCCATGTACTTCGGACGATTCAGATTGCTCATGACGAAGCACATCGTCCCCGGCTGAAGTTCGCCTTCCTCCCCGCCTTTGGCAAACTGTCCTCCCGCATGATAGGCAAGATCCGCATCGCTCGAGCAATCTACATAGATGCCTGCTTTGACGGCAAACGTACCGGATTTGTTATGAAAAATAACCGCTTCGACCTTCCCCTCCCGATGCAGTACATTGCTGATGAACGTATGGTACAACATTCGCACGTTTGCTTCGATCATTTTGTCATCGAGCAGTTTCTTCAGCACTTCGGAGTCGATCGGCACCCAATCCAGCTTGTCTCTCCACAGCTGTTGAAATTCCGGCTCCATTCGCGATTTCATCTCATTCAATATTTCGAGCCCGATTCCCCGAATGACCGGCTTCTTATGATCGGTGAAAGGGCACCATGCCGGAACTTGGGAAACGGTAGCCATCCCTCCAAGATACCCTCGCTGCTCTATAAGCAAAACGGACGCACCACACCGCGCAGCTGCCAACGCGGCGGCGACGCCTGCGGGTCCTCCACCCGCAACAAGCACGTCGACTTCATCGTACAACGGTATCGGCATGGCCGGCATGATGATTCGTTTGTCCACAATTTCATACCTCCTATAGTGGGATTCAAAGAATCCGGTAAATTTAGTGTAATATAATGAGATCTGCTTTCCTATAGTAATCTCATCGGGCCGGGGAATCCCCATACAATCTTATAGAGACTAATCAAAAGCGTATTTCTGAACGAACCATAATGAGATATAAATCCCAATATTGGCGAAAATGGCCCGTGCTTTTAATGCTTTTGCATCCCGCGGCAGCTTCCCGGCTCAGGGTCTGATCGACAACCCCTCCTTGCACCCGTTGTCCACTCCCCTTCTGTCGTTCGTACTTCGGATCCGATGCTATTATTGTAAGCCGGGAAGTACCGTTTTCCTATAGTAATCTCATTACCGGATATAATACTTTGGTGACTGAAAAGAAAACGAAATAGAAAATTGTGAGCTTGGGACTCCCCCCTGCAAATCATCGAACAATACCTAAAAAAAAGCGCAGTGCAAACGAAATGATTCGTTTGCACTGCGCTTTCAACATGGACTGCACTGATGACAAGAACGCTGCCCCGGATTCTTCCTCGAGAATCCTCGGGCCGAATAAAGGCCATAAGGGCAACAGTGGAACTAATTATTTAAAAACCTAAAGCATTCGAACGATCGGCGAGCGCCGTGATCAGTTCTTCCTCCAGCTTGAAATGCCCCTCCAAAATCTTTTTGGCCTGCAGCAAATACAGTGCCATTTCCTTCGCCTCCGAACATCGGATGGGGCCATCGCTATCTTTCACGGCATCAATGTAAGCATCCAAAAATTGCATCGGCAGTTCATGTTCCTGCTCCATCATAACAAGCGGCCCCGGTTCTTCCCCGAAATACCATACCGCGATCGGAAACATTTTCTCTTCTTCCCATTTCGCATGAGCGGCCAATTCATCCCTGAAGTTTACCGTTTTCCTTCCTAGGTCTCTCAGCGTTCCCGTCCAATTGACGGCATCCTGGTTGAAACCGATCATTTTGGCCATGCCGTACAACTCGAGCAGGCTCTCCTGCAGCTTTACATGTTCCTTCCGTAACTGCTCAATGTATTCACTCAGCCTGAGCAGTGTATCTGTGGTATGACCGAGCAGCATGTCTGTCGATAACGGGTGATTCATGATCCATCCCTCCTCAAGAAATGCCTGCTTGTTTCTTGTGAACCGTATTAATGAGACAACGATAGCATCTCTTCCATATCCTCTTGAGCGTTGCCGATTAATTTCAAGCCAAACGTATTGACCAAAACATTCATGACTCCGGGAGTAATGAATTCTGGCGGCTTGGGGCCAATACGGATATCTTTAATTCCTAAGCTGAACAATCCGAGCAGAATAGCGACGGCCTTTTGCTCAAACCAGGAGAGCACGATGCTGACCGGCAAGTCGTTGATGCTGCAACCGAATGCATTCGCCAGCGCCAAGGCGATTTTAACCGTTGAGCCGGAATTATTGCATTGCCCCAGATCAATGTACCGCGGGATGTCCGTTCCTTGCACGGTTCCGTAGTCGATATCATTAAAGCGGAATTTTCCGCAGGAAGTCGTCAAAATAACCGTATCGTTTGGCAGTGAGGTGGCAAGCTCACGGTAATACTCGCCGCCGCTTCCCGGGGCATCACAGCCTGCAATGACAAAGAATCGTCTGATTTTGCCTGCTTTAACAGCATCGATAATTTCCGGGGCGAGCCCGATAACAGTTTCATGGTGGTAGCCTGTCGTGAGCACCTGCTCGGATTCAACGCTTGCGGTTGGAAGCATTAACGCTTTTTCGATAAGCGGCGTAAAATCATTTTCTACGATCTTGGTGACGCCTTCAAGACCGGCGATGTCATACGAGAAGAACCGATCCGCATAGGTTCCTTTAATCGGCATGACGCAGTTGGTTGTCGCCAGGATCGCACCCGGGAATTGTTCAAACAGGCGGCGCTGGTCGAACCATGCTTTACCGATATTCCCTTTCAGATGAGAATACTTCTTCAGCTTCGGATATCCATGCGCCGGAAGCATCTCAGAGTGCGTGTAGATATTTATGCCTTTTCCTTCTGTTTGCTTCAGCAGCTCCTCAAGCGCATACAGATTGTGGCCGGTAACGACAATTGCGTGCCCTTCGATTTTATTTTGTGATACCTTTACAGGCTGCGGAATCCCGAAATGCGTCGTGTGGGCCTGATCCAGCACATCCATGATGCGTACGGCGGCATTGCCCACTTTCATCGCCATATCGATATGCTCTTGCACATTGAAATTGGAATTCGTGAGCGTCATGTATAACGCTTCGTGTGTAATCCGGTCAACCTCAGGGTCGCTGTAACCGAGTTGTCTTGCATGCGTTGCGTATGCGGCGATTCCTTTCAATGCGAAAATCATCGTATCCTGCAAGCTCGCAATGTTCTCATCCTTCCCACAGACACCGATCACTTTACAGCCGCCTTTGGCGGTTTGTTCACATTGATAGCAAAACATAGAGTTCATCCCTCCGCAATTTATCGTTCTGTGTTCCTTTCGTACATAGACTAACAGAATCGCGATCGGCTGGATGTGACACATATCACAAAGTAAACCTTGGTTTGATCATCATCGTAGGGAATCCAAGGTTTACGGCTGCCCAGTTAATGCACGTGCTTACACCGCGGAAAAAACCGCGGGAAGAATGCAGTACCCGCGGTAATGAATATCATATCTATGGTGTAGAGAACTGAGTATTCTTTTTACTTAATTCAGTTTTTAATTCTTGCCCGACATATCCTTTGTCTCCAATCATTTGTGCTGTTGGAAATTGTTCCGTTAAATCTCTAACTAGACTTATATCTGTCTAAATAATTTCACTCTTAAATTACGAACCGGACAACAAAGTGGCATTGGTAAGCTACCTATAATTGAAAATTTCGGATATTGCACCTTTTGTTTGGTAAGAAAAATTCGAATCATTTTTATCGTTTTGTGACTTTACCTCCCAATTGTCCGTTTTTTTCCACAAGAGTAATGTCAGCTGGAATTTGCAGCTTCTCTACCAGCTTTCTCATATAGAAAGCGGTGCTGAGCCCGGAGATGCCGCCACCTACGATAACGATCTTCTTCCGTATGCCCCCATCGTATATTCGTCCCTTCCGCGAAATATGCGGATTGCCCATTTTTTAATGAACCATCGCTCCTTCCAAGGGAAGGAACTTGACGATATCTCCAGCCCGGATTCCCGTTTTCGTCGGCGGTACCACGATAAGGCAGTTGGCATCCTTTATCGTCACGACGGCGCTCGACTTATCAGTTCCAACCGGTCTGACATAGATCATGCCTTTTTCGCTAAACCAAACGCCCCTGACATATCGTGCGTAGGCGTTCACCTTCAAATAATCTTCAGCGAGAAAAGCGGTATGCTCTTGGGCCGTTACTTCAGCACTCGCTTGCATACTTGACAAGACGGGACGGACGAACAGCTCGAATCCGACGTAACAAGCCGAAGGGTTCCCGGATAGTCCGAACAGCAGCTTATTTTGCCATAGGCCCGCACTCGTCGGACTGCCTGGCCGCATCGCGACTTTGTTGAAAAGCGTCGTTCCTTCCCATCTCGCGAAAAAATCGGCCATAATATCGTAATCTAAACGCATGCTCATTTGGATATGATTTTGTGTCGCGATCAGCTCACCGCTCCCTAGGAAAAGAAATAATCCATATCCGTCAATATTTGTTCTGTCAATGGGTAGACCAGCTCTTCTTCCATATGAAGATGGCCTTTCAGAATATGACATGCTTGAGTCAAATGCTCCGCCGTACCGACGATCTTGTCGTCATCCGAGGAAACCAAAGCTTCCGCCAAATCCGTAAAGGCATCCAAATACGCTTTTGCCAATTCGTGGTCCTTTTCGAGCACCCAAAATGACGGAATGATGGACGGACCTGCGCTCTTATGAAAGTAATCGTTTAAAAACGGATATAATATTTGTTCCTCCCAGATGGAATGTTCCTCAAGCTTCGTGTTCAACAGAAACGTTTCCTGCACCAAACTTCGAAGCGTCCGGACCCGCATCTCCGCATCGCAGGAACGAATCACGGTCTTTGCCTGCTCCTCCAGCTGAAAGATCGCCTGCTTCAAGGCCTCGTGTTCTTCCTTCAAACGGACCAGTGCATGATACAATTCCGTCGGATGAGCAGGCTCCGTTACCGGTAATGTTACCATTGGATTCCCTCCCCAAAGGCATGGATCGTTGCTATCTGTCTTTATTGTAGCCTTTGCTCCACGCATGGTTATTTTCAACTAGATTTCCCTCTCACATCTTTAATGGCGGAGCCGAAAGTCCGATTACATTCTGCAAATTTCCTTTGGACAATGTTCGCATTGACATATATTTCGAAGAAATTCAAGTTTTTTTATAACGACGTGTCCGTCCTGGTATTCAATCACTTCTTCCTTCTTCAAGTCGCTCAGCATCCGGTTGACGCTTTCTCTGGTAGCCCCGATCATATCCGCCATTTCACTGTTGTTTATTTTCAAATCAATGTAAATACCGTGCTCGGTCGTTACGCCATAGGTATTGCTGAGCCGGATGAGAAGGGAACATATCGCGCCAGGTTTCCCGAACATGAGCAAGTCCCGGAACTTGGTCTGCGTCAAACGATGCATCAGGCCCATCCACTTCATAAACTCGATAGCCAAATCCCCGTGCTGCCATAACAGCACTTCTGCATCCTTACGCTGGATGATTCCGATGCTGCCGCTCTCCGTCACTTCCGCGCTGAAACTGTGAACCGAATCCTGAAATGGATCCAACTGCCCGAACAAGTCACCTTGTTGATGAAGATACATCGTAAAGCTTCTCCCACTGTCCGAGGTTTTCGTAGTCCTTACGCGACCGCTGATAACAAAGTATAATTTGTCGGCGGCATCCCCTTCCCAGAAAAGATAGGCTCCCTTTTCTACCCTTTTTGTATACATAATGCTTTTCAGTTTATCAAGGCTTTCAACTGATAACACCTGGTCAATTCCTCTTCGCTGGATTTCGGGCATTGCACACGAACCCCTTTCAATTTCTTGTTAATCTAATCATAGCGCTGTTCGAATCTTTTTTTTATCGGGAGTTCCACTGATCTTTCAAGAGAAAAGTCCTTATTTTGTTGTGAGGTTCAGCACAGGAAATCCCCATATAGATTGGCACTTCTATCGGGAAATCGGCAAAAATGAGGGAAGTTTTCCTGATGTACTTTTAAGGGAATTCCCTGACTTACAAACGATCCAAAAAGAACTACAATAATTGATGTGAGCACGAATGGTGATCTCGCTTCACGGTGGAACGGAGGTGGCCCAAGAGATGCCCCTGATCACGCAAAAAATAACAAACGAGCTGGAGCGCCTGTGTCATAAAACTTCAAGCCATTTCGCCGCGTTATCGTTGGCATTGCCGAACGAGCAGCGATTTCGGTGGCTATATGCTTACGGCAACCGGAGCGAACGCTACAAGAGAATGGCTGTGAAGCCAGGGGCCGGACCCGACGGCTTATCCCTTAGAACGGGCAAACCCGTGTTATGGAACGAACAAACGGATCACAGTGGCAGGGTGATGTACGAATGCCCGCTGCTGACGGCCGAAAAACTTAAAACAGCCGCGGTTATGCCTTTAAACGAGGTAACCGGTCTGCTGTTCATAGCAAGACGCACTTCAGAGGCATACACGAATCGGGAGTTGATCTGCCTGCAAGAACAGCTGCCTTATTTATCCGAAATCCTGATATCTTCCTGAATAGGCAATTACGCCGACGTTTCGGAAGCCCGCGTCGCCATCCGGGACCAGACAAAAAACCTACTATGCGGAGGTTATCTGCGGATAGTAGGTTTTTTGTCTTCCAACTTTCAGCTTACTCCGGCAGCTCGGCCATTAAGGGATAAATCGTTTCTTCTTCCATTTGCAAATGGCTTTTAACCAAACGGCATGCCTGCAGCAGTTGCTCGGTACAGCGCCCGATGCCGGACGGATCCGGATTCCTGAAGATTTGCTCGGTCTCCTCCAGGAAGAGATGGAAATACATCGCAGCCAGCTCTTGTTCCTTTTCCAGCATCCATAGCGAAGTCGTCACGACCGGCCGGATCGGTAACTGAGAATATTCCGTCAAGAACGGGAACAGCTGCGTATCTTCCCAGTCTGAATGTTCGTCCAACTCCGCCAGTAAAGCTAGCGTTGTGTCCCTCAGTTCCTTCAGCCGCTCACGACGCACATTACGCTCCGCTACATTTTTGAGCTGGCTGGCCATTGTTTCCAGGCAATCTATAACGTCATACAAGTGATTATGTTCATTGCGCAAACGAGCGAAAGCGCAAGCGGGATCAGCCGTAACGTGCGTGGCGCCCGAACCGAATGAATAAGAAAGCCGTTCCGTCATACACATACACTCCTTATATCAGGTTTATCTTTGCCAGTCCGCCGCTATCCGATGAGTAAGTTCTATGTTGCGTTTTTCACAATCTTCTCGCTGCGACATGCCTCACACTACAGACCCAACCGATAATTCATTTGAAGCGATTCGTAAAAGGAAACCGCTTGTTCATAATCTTCCGGCGTGTTAATTGCGGTAACAAAACGGGGATCGATCTCTTTCTCTTTAAATAACGCTTCTGGCAGTTCACACCATAGCAATTTTTTAAGCATTGCCGAGAACGAGACCTCATCATTCTTAAGGAGTTCTCGAATCGGCTTGGCACAGCTTTTGTCGTATATGCCATGGAGCGGATATACTTGATTGCCGATCCAAGGAATGACCGCATCAATGGCATCCTTCTTACACGATAACATGAGCTCGGCTGCCTCGGCCGAGATAAAGGGCATATCGCATCCGACCACCCATACGTTTGAATGAAACGACAGAGTTAGTCCCGAAAACATTCCTCCAAGCGGACCTTTTTCTGGAAAATAGTCGGTAATAATCCGGATTCCTCGGTCTAACGTACGCAGATACGGTGCTGGATCCATCGCTACGATGACGATTTCACTGCAAATTTTATTCATTTCACGAATTTGCCGATCAATAAAGGTCATGTGATCCAGAACAAGAAACGCTTTGTTTTGCCCGTTCATTCTACTGTTTTTGCCTCCTGCCAAAATCACCCCGGACAGCATATCTGATCTTCCCCTCTCTGTGATAGACTCCTTTTCTCTTCGTTCATATATTAATAACACCATATTAATTAACTGTTGACAGTGATATGTGTCACTGGGCTTAGCGCATCCGGACATTAAAATCAAGCTTCTGACATTTAGATTTGCATAAAGGTACAGGGATAGATGATCTTGAATTCATTCGATAAGGGTAAAAAAAGAGAAGCAACCCACCTGGGGATGCTTCCTTGGTTTAGCGATATTCCAAATCGATTTGTTAATTATCAGCATGCTCCTCCCCGCCATGGAACGTATTCACAAACCGATGGGCGGCGTTCGTCAGCATCTGAAAAAGCATTTGTCCGGGATATTCGTTCAATCCGATCTCGTTCATTGCTTCGCGCATGCAGGACAACCATGCCTCAGCGCGTTCGGGTGTGATCCGGAAATGAGCATGCACTTCCCGCATGTTTCCGAATCCGTATTTATCCGTATATAACGTCGGCCCACCGGTAAACTGGGTCAGAAACAAATATTGTTTGGCCCGAATTTCTTCAACGCCGTCTGGAAATAACGGTTGAAGGGCCGGGTGCCCATACACTTTCGGGTAAAAAGCGTGAACGAGCCGATCGATCGTATCCGCTCCTCCAATTTGTTCGTAAAGGGATGGCAATGCATTGCTCTGGTTTGCCGCGGAATAACTCCTATTTGTATACATCATATTAATACCTCCGTTTTAATTTCGTACATATCTCATTTTAACCGGAGACTTTCCTTCGAGTTGTGATTCCACTCACATTATGACTACGATCATATCCCCCATTCCGCTAAATCGGACTCCGGCCTCAGCCTGGTAGGCTGGCAGACTCTGGCCATTTGGACTGATAGATTTTTCACATTACAAAATTCCCCTTTTTTTAATACGGAATTCCCATTGAACCACAACAACAGCCGCCTGTATAATATTTCCATACCATACCGCCCAGTTGGTATTGGAATATCGAACAAGCAAAGGAGATCGGCTTAGTGAAGAAAAGATTTTGGACCATTGGACTATCATTTGCATTTTTATTGGCCTTATTGATCGTACCCGTACAGCAATCATTCAGTGCATCCGAATCATCGGCCAATGCGGACAGCGTCTCTAGTAGTGCATTGAACGGGCAATATCATCTGGACCATGTCGTAAAAATTTATGTTCCTTCCACGATCAAAGGAGATATACCCATCAGTAAAGAAGCGCATGAAAAGTTCGTTGATCAGGCGCTTGCGCAATTTTCAGACTGGTTCGGCGGCGCTACGGCCGTCGAGGGAACAGGCGCTTGGATGGACAAAGACAAAAAATTGATCAAAGAAAAAGTGACGATCGTATATGCCTTCGCGGAAAAGCTGGATAAAGAGGACGTGAACCGAGTCGTTACCTATGCGAAGCAATTGAAAGAGGATCTCGTGCAAAATTCCGTATCCATCGAAGTTGACGGCAAGATGTATTTTATTGAATAATTCCAAATCACAGCAATTAATCAAGAGACAGAAGCGGCCCTTCTGTCTCTTGGATAAGCAATTGGTGATCGATTGTTTCACTATATAATAGTATTACTTATTATGGTCAACCATAATAGGCAAGTTCTCAAGAGATTGTCCTAACACCGAATCGGCTAAATGTTCGGTGACCTCGAATCCCGCCACCGGCCGAATATCGGCGAAACGTTTGACAAATGCGGTCAAAGCGATGCGCGCTTCCATACGAGCTAGCGGGGCGCCCAAACAGAAATGCGGTCCTGATCCAAAACTGAGATGGTGTTGAATATTCGGACGATGAATATCAAACTCTTCCGCATGGGCAAATTCGGATTCATCCCGGTTGGCGGAGCCAATCCACGCTACGATTACTTGCCCTTCCTTCATCTCATGCCCAAAAACATTAGTATCTTGAGCTACCCTGCGATCCATATGAGCCGTAAAACGGAAGCGCAGTACCTCCTCAATCATATTGGGAACTAATGATACGTCGGATCTCAACTCCTGATAAATACCCGGCTTGTCAAACAATATGCAATAAAAGACATTGGAAATCAGTTTCGTCGTTGTTTCATTCCCCGCACCGAGCAGTCCGATGGCGGACATGACCACTTCTTCATCCGTTAATTGTTCCCCCTCCAGTTCGGCTTTCGTCAAGTCAGAGATAATGTCATCCACAGGATGCTTCCGTTTTTCTTGGACGATGGGAAACAAATAATCACGAAATTCCTTCATTGCCTGCCTTTTTTGTTGGTCGATATCGACAAAAGCTTCTTTATTATAAGGGAGAAACAGGATATCAGACCAGGATTTAATGAGTCGACGATCTTTGGAAGGAACACCGAGCAACTCTGCGATGACAGTCACCGGAAGAGGGATCGCCAGCTTTTCCATAATATCCAACGTTGATTCGCCTTCCATATCCGCTATCAATTCATCAACAATGGCTTGAATTCGAGGTTCCCACTCTTTAAGGCTGCGGGGAGTGAACGCTTGGGATTGAAGAGCGCGACGTTTTCGATGTTCCGGCGGATCGACCATATTAACATTGCTTCGATTATCAAAACTCTTACTGGGAGTGGGGATTAAGCTTCGCTCTTTTTTATTGGAAAATAATTCATGATCAAACAGTACTCGCTTGGCATGTTCATATAAAAACACATTCCAGACATCCTGTTCGGCATCGTAAAAGACAGGGCTGTTCTCCCTCATCTCTTTGTACCAAGCAAAAGGTTCCCATTGCGATTGCTTCGACTTCAGCTTCGAAATTTCGTTCAAAAGGATATTTTGATTCATTGAACCAATTCCTCCTCAGACTAAATTTACACCATGTTTTATAATTTACACAATGTAAATTTATTTTATCCTGACATTATTGTACTTACAAGCTACATTCTTTGCCGCGGTGTAAACTATCATGCATTCAATTCTTTTTTTGTTGTTTATCTCGAAGTAATAAGACGCAATGCCTGGAATTTGTAGTTTATTGTTTTGGACATCGTAGACTTAAATTACACTGTGTTGTATAATTAACATCATATAAAATAGATGATATGGGTAGACTCATAATTACAAGCAACACATAGCGATCAAAATCGTGAAATTGTAGCTTCTATATGAATAAGGAAGGGAGAAGCAAAGGATGGATAATACAACAGCTCGCACGGACCCCCGCATACTTCGCACACGCCAGTTGCTTAAGGATTCTTTTATTGATTTGCTTCAGGAAGTGGATATAGAGAAAATAACGGTAAATCGCCTCGCCCAGCGGGCCACCATCAACCGCGTAACCTTTTATCTTCATTATCGGGACATTCCGGATATGCTGGAAAAAATGGCAGACGAAATGAATGAAGAGATTTATAGGGTATTGAAAAAAACGCCGGAAAATCCGAATTCCGTGGAAGAAGAAGAGCTGACGATGCTGGTTAATTTGCTCGAGCATATTGCAGAACATGCGAAATTTTACAAAGTTATTCTTGCCAAACAGACCCCCATCTTTACGGATCGTCTGTTGAAGCTTCTGACAGAATTGATTACTGCAAAAATAGAGAGAATGGATGGTGACTCCTACTATTTATCGGCCGGTTTTCAAAAAGACATCGCCATTTGGTACGGCTCTTCGGCCTTGATTGGTACAATCGTGGCTTGGCTTCGAAACGACTTGCCGTATACGCCACTCTTTCTTGCTAAGCAATTTTTTTTGCTTCACAAACTTGATACTTGTTGCAGGACCCCAGGTTGATTATAAACAAGACGCATATTGTATGTTTTAATACATCGAATTCCCTTTTATTGTGAACGCCAACCGTGCGCTGCAGGAGTTTTTTCCGATGAGATAGCGCTGGCCTGCTTTGACGATGGGAGCGCAAATTAGCCGAGTAGCCGCGAGGAAATGATCCTGCATCTACTCGGCTTTTATTATGCTACTCCGCTGTTGGCCAACCATCTCCTCAATCCGAAATAATTACTTTCTTGCTTTTCTCCAAACAAAGAACGTCGCCGTTCCTATTACAGCAATTCCAATCATTATAACCCAGATATATGGATGTAACCTGTAAAGTTCACCTTCAAGATTAACTTGTTCCGTTGGAATTTTGCCTTCACCTAATACAGCTAAATCCTCTTGCGCTTGACCTAATACATTCGTCCGGTCGCAGATTATTGTTATAAGTAACTCTTTGTCTCCGTACATGGTAGATGGGTGGGCATAAACTAAGTATTCCTTACTTTTTTCAAAATGAAATCCACAGTCTCCTCCACCGCTTCCCGTGTGAATAATGATTTGAGATTCATTTCCACCTTTCCATATATGGCTCACTTCGAATAGTACAGCTCTCGTTACGCTTCCATTCAAATATCTTTGCTCCTTTACTTCAAGGACACGACCTGCAAAAACTTCTTGCGACCGACTGAACTGCGCTACGACATCTTGGGGGCGAGCACATGAACAAGCATGAACCGTCGAAGGAACGAAGCTCGTCATGATACTTAAAAATAGAACAGTCATCAAAATCAAATTTGTAATCTTTCTCACTACAATCCCCCTCTCTAACTATGACATCGTAAACAAATTACGTAATTTTATAACGATCCATATTTACCAAATGTTGCAAGCCATGTCTTACTATTCTTCCCAGTGGACTCGGGTCTATTGGAATGCCCTTTTTTTCCTGAGGAGTTATGCGAATAATCCAAGCTATACAAAAATGGCAAGACCATACGCCTTTTAAGCCTAAATTTTCTGAATGATTGCGGTTTCAGGGTAATATATAATGATATACAATTGAATGAACAATTTCTTACGGTAATAACATTTGTTTACACCGCAGCCGGTTGGGAAACTCATTCAATTTATAAATCAATATAAAAAATAATTTTATGGAGGTAAGCGTATGAAGCGTATGTTTACAAAAAGAATGGGAACGATGAACAATTCCTTGATACCCGGAAAGCGTTTTATCCTTTTTGTTGCCTTACTCCTTTGCCTAACGATGATGATACCCATCACAGCCAGTGCAGCATATTACAACACCTACACCGACGTCGCAACGCTCAACAATGCAAATAGTGCTTACGCCGCACAGGGATTTGCCGTCGGATCTAGCTACGTCTATTCCGTAAAAGTCAACAGTGACAATACCACGGCAGTCATTTACCGTACCAAAATGAGTGACGGAACCACTACGCTCATGACAAACGGTGATAACGGAACTACTTACGCTACCTACCTCGGCCATGCCAACGATGTGGTGCTGAGCACAATCAACGAAGAATTTTATATGTTCGTAGTCACCATGAACGCCGGCAGTATGAGTCTCGTGAAACTGAAGTATGTAGGAACGACATATTACAAAGTTGGTAACTACACCATCAAATACAATGGTGCAGACAAAGCGATGTCGGGTGTGAAAATTACCAGCAAAGACGCTACCAACATAAACTTTCTCTTCAAATCCGGTCGAACTTTGTACAGGGGCACACTCCCGCTGACCGCAAACAGCGGGACAATTAATGTAACCTACGGCTTTTACCTGAATATTGAAGATGCACTGGTCAACGGCAGTACCATATCTAATATCACCTCATATGCATTCCAGGGTTTCGGTTATTATAACAATACAATATATGTTCCAATGACATATCAAAACGTCAGCATTGTACTTGTTTATCGTAATATATCTACTGCCTCGGGTACCATAGCTGCAGATAATAATTTGTCATTCCGCATTACGTCCTCTGCATACCCTGACCTTTTTGAGATCGAAGGCGTCGGAATCGCCAATGGGGATAAACTCTGGTTCAACACCAATCGAAGAACAGCACCGGGTGATACCGCTCATGACGGAGTGCACTATTTCAACGATTACAGCGCTTCCTAAATAATATTATAGGCTACAGGCAGTCACCGGGGCTCGTTTGTACCCATTATTATCAAGAACGTGACTAAACATAAATACGGCGGGTCTTAAGACTTGAAACAAAGTCTTAAGACCTTATTTGATGATGCGATATCTAAGATGGGTTGTCCCATGGGATTCTACGATCCTAATAGTTTCAAGCTGGATACATTCGGATCCGATATGATCAAACAACCGAATCCCCTCCGTAAGCAGTACGGGGGCAATATGCAGTTGGATCTCGTCAAGGAGAGACGTTTTAAGGCATTGTTGGGCTACTGCCGCGCCACCCAGCACATATACGTCTTTATCGAACATCTCATTCAGGACTTCGCTTTTCTTAATCCGGAACGGTCGAACACAAAAGAGGAGCTGCCGTCAAGCGTGCTCCTCCATTATGTTTCTTCCTTGGTACCGGTACGAGTATCGTCTTTGATTTCCGTTGATGAGGTGCGTCTGTGCCTAGGAATTCGTGTCTTTACTATCCGAAACTTTAGCCTGCATATGTTCTAGTTGGGCTTTGTAAAGCTCTTCTTTTGCTTCCTGTACGTCTTGCTCTCGATTAACATTACTATGTGCTGCTTCATTCAGCGTGTGGAGTGCATGATTCAGAGAATTTTGGGCTTGTGTCCTCTTGCTCTGCTCTTGATGGTTCGATTGTTGGTCAGTCATTAAGTATGCCTCCTTCATGTTTTACAGCAAAGTTAATATGGTCAGAATGTACATATGTAATTCATATTTTTTGGCAATTAGGCAAAATTATTTATTAAGAGTAGCCCATCTTCATCTTTATGTATTCAACGTATTTAGTTGGTGTTTTGACCAATTACTCGCCAATAACGACAATTTCGGAAAGCCCCGTCTCGTTGGTCAGCGCCTTTTCGATCACCACTTTGATGGATTTGACCTTTCGTTCCGCAAGATTGACTATCGCGGCGGCACCGGGTTCGGTAGGAAACTCGATATCTTTGATCTCCGTACCGTCATCCAAAATGATCTTTCCGGTTTGGAGCGCTCGTAAGCCGCTAGCGCTCTCATAGATCAATACGCTCTTGACGACTCGCTGAGTCGGCCAGGTCAGCTGCGCCCAAGCTCCGGCCGTCTCGTTGTTGGCCACCCAATCGTACTTATCAAAACGTCGGTACAGTCCGATTTCGCCATCGTTCAAAGCTTTCTCGGTAAAGCCTTGTTTGGTCGAGCTTACGGAAACCTTAGCGTCCCCTGCAATATTTTTCCACTTGCCGGTCGTGCCGGAGGGGCGCATTTGCCCTGTAATGGTCGGACCATTCACGTAAATCGAGCCGTCACTGCGGAACCCGATCCGATCAATATTGAGCTGGCGGTCACCACCGCCCTTCTTCACATCAATGTGCGTGTGATACATGATCCACCATTCCTTGCCGTCCGGGGACGGAATGATGGAGTGATGTCCTGGCCCCGATACTTTGGTGTGTTCGGCACTCATAATCGGATTGTCCTTATATTTGACGAACGGGCCGGTCGGACTTTTGGACGTGGCATAACCCACCGAATAATTACGGTTGCAATAGCAGTTGGCCGAAAACATCAAATAATAGGTGCCGTCATGCTTCAGAACGAAGGCGCCCTCGTTCCATCGATTGTTGCCGCTCTGCATCTCCCAGGACTGCTCCGGCTTCGCCACCGTGATCGGCCCACTTTTTATCGAGCTCATGTCCTCGTTCAATTCGACAACATTAATGCTGCTGACTTTTTTGTCGCCTTCCGGTAAAAGGTTGTTGGAGTAATACATGTATATTTTGCCGTTATCATCAATCAGAACATAGGGGTCAATGGTGCTGTATTCATAATTCAAGAGCGGCTCCTTCAGCATATCTTTGAAAGGACCCTTCGGCGAATCCGCAACTGCGACGTTGATATGCAGTTTTCCTTCGCCTTTCCCCGCTGAATAAAACATGTAAAACTTCCCTTTGTATTCCAAGACTTGCGGCGCCCAGAAATTTTTGTCTCCAAAGGTATCTGCCGCCTTCAATACTTGTCCTTCATCCTTCCACTGCACGAGATCACTGCTGGAATTGCCTCTAAAGCCGCCGCCGCCTGTCGGATAAGCATAATACTTCCCATCGCTGGCTCGAAACACGCCGGGATCGGCTCCGCGCTTGATAACCGGATTCGTGTAAAACAAATTTTTCGGCAGCTCACTCGGGCTTTTCAACTGCGCAGGTGCTGATGCTTGCTGGGCGGGCGGTGCAGCGGCCCCTTGGCTGCTAGGACCGTTGGTTTGACCCGTTGAAGTACAGCCTGCAAGCAAAAGGACAACCATTGCGGCAATATGCTGCGTTCTCCATTTCATTCAATATGTATCCCCTTTCAAAGTAGCCGGATCCAACCGGATGTCCTTTAACGGCAGGATGGCTCATTACGGTCACTAGGTGTCTGTGCCCAACTTCAAGTCACTATAAGCTGACATGGCATTGCCGCAACAAGCCGTCAGTTCGCCTAAGCTTGAACGCCCGCCATCCTTACAGGCAGATTTGTTGGCCGCACGCATGAATCAGAATGCCGGATGCATCGCCATAGAGCACATCGGCTTTCACTTCATACGTTCCTCTTTCAGTCTTCCATTGCGTGAACGTTCCCCACGCTTTCCCCGTACTCCAGAAAGTCGTGAAATGCTCTTTATTGATCACCGGATCGAACTTCAGCTCCTTCCGTACCATATCGAACTGAAAGCCGCCAAGAGCGTTCAGCAGCCCCCAGCTCGCAAGAGATCGCGCATAATGGTGCCCGCATTCCACCTCGTTCCACGGGTTACGATGCACACCGTCATACCTGTCCCGGACCGCCTTAACGACGGTCAGCCCTTCTTCGACGAACCCTTCGTAGATCAAGTGGACGGCCACCTGATACTCAATCCCGGTCCATACCTCGTCGGAATAAACGAATGGCAGCCGCGGTCGTCCTCCATTAGGCCATGAGCACAAGACGAGTCCTTTCTCGTCGTTGATTGCATAAACGCGCTGACAGTTGATATGATGACGAAAATCCGTCTTAAAGTTGTTGGCATATACCGAGCGAATGGCGCTTTTTACGTGCTGCTCCGGAAGCAAATAGCCGAGGCCGTATAGGTGCGCAAGCTGCTGTGCCAGGACCTGGTCGGACAAGCAGCCTAGGCCATGCTGGTATTTGTACCGGTTGACGTCGTCAAGCCGCTGAACGTAGAATTGTCCGTTCCACAGGATGTCGTCGGCTCTCGCGGAGCTTTTTTCGAAGGCGTCCCGGTAATTGCGCGCCTCGGATTCTTCGCCCAAATAACGCGCGATCTCTTCGCCTGCCCGCAGCGCGCCGAGAAACATGAAGGAGGCCAGCGGATTCGGCCCGTAAAATTCGATGTCATACGTGTTATGCTGCACGCCGTCGAGAACCAAGTCGCCGTCCGTATCCCAGTGACGGAAAGCATAATCTAGCGCCTTCTTCACACCGGGCCATACTTCTCTAAGAAACACGTCGTCTCCGGTCAGCTTCCACTCGCGGTATACCCTCATAATGGCACCCAGCTGCCCGTCGGAGGCGGCCATCTTTTGCCATGCGCAGTCAAACATCTTGCGTACGCGAAAATTCAGCTTCCCGTCTTCCTCCACTTCCTCCAGAAACTCGGTCCGCCGCATGCTCTGCTCCAGGGTCGGGAACAGGAAAGCGAGCGTTTGAGCATAGTTCCATACATGATTGCAGTTGCCGTCACAGCTGCCCTCCGTATCCCCGCTGCCCTCAAATGCCAAAAAGCGCCCGTCCATCAGCCAAAAGCAGGTTGTGCTTCGCAGCACCGTAATGTTGGAGGACAGCGCATCGAGCACGACAGCCGGCAGCGAGCTTGCAAACAGCGCGTCGCGAAATGCGTAGGTATCTTTCTCGAGCCGGGGCAGTTGGTCAACGAGATAGGCGGCGACCTCCCAGGAGCTGTTGAACCGGTTGGCATAATGATTTTTCGTCAGTTCCTTGCCTTCCCTTCGGTCGCGGATCCCCTCGTTCCAGCCGTTGATGCGATTCGGGAAAAACCAGGTTAGAATAAAACGAATCTCCTTCGTTTCTCCCGGCTCCAACGATTCACGCACGCCCAGCGTACCCGTATCGGTTTGCTTCGGTCCGGCGGGCTGATCGTAACCGAGATCGTTCAGAAGACCGTCTTCCGCGAAGTCATCCCAGAATTCCTGGAGAAAATCGTACCAAGGTCCCCGAAGCCATGCCCGTTTGTACGTAACCTGCGAATTCGTAGTGACGATTGACATGTTACCATCATGAAGCGCATTCGCTGGAACCTGTTCGGAATGGAAATAAAGTCCGGAGAACGCTTCCTCCTGCTTGAATGTATTCGTATTGCCTATAGCCGCCGAAGGTATTTGGTAACCTTCGGGAGAATATGTCGTTCCGCCTACCGGGTTAACGAAAGATCCGGCGATCGTCAAGTCGACTCTTCGTTTGCTAATATTAGTAACGCGGTAAGTAAAAACCGCTCCGGGAATGCCGGAATCCTCGGGGTTGAGCGGAATAAACGGTGTGTAAGCTTCGAGCTCGACCTTCACCGGTAAATCGGTATCTTCAAAATCCACTTTGGCAACCGGATATTCACCATGAAGCACCGAATGATCCATCCGTGGGAGACCGTAGCCCGTGATTGGGTGGTACCCGGTGCCGCGGGTAAATGGAGGGTTCAACCGTGATTCCAGCACTTTGGCAACCGGCTCGCTCCCCTCCTGCTTTGCCCAAATCGCAAAATAGGAATTGGGCAGCAATCGTCCCTTCCCCGGGCGGTTGAAAAATTCCCAGTCTCGTAGCTCCCCCCGGCTGCCGAGAGAAATATTCCCTGTACCGATTCCCCCAAGGAGAAATGCAGCTTCCTTCGCCTCTCGTGGAAATGTCCTCGGTTTCCATGGTTCGAACAATTCATCCCGTGAATAAGTCATATTTCCGTTCGCCTCCCGTTATTTTTTTGAATTAATGAAGCTGAACTGCATAAATGATAAGTTGGCGAATCGGAGCAGTTTCCATTTGTTGGATTATTTTTAGATTCAAAATTATAGTATCATCGTGATGTTTTGTTGACAATACAAAATCGCGACACGACAAATTTATTTGAAATTGGTTCTGCCGATCGAGCATGGCATCGGACAGCAGTCCGACCGTCATTCAAGCCCCGGCTTTATTCGAGTATATTTGTGTCGTGCTTTGATGGATTAATTACATTTGCTTCGTGTCCATACGACCTAATTGTGCTTAATCACAATCGTTAAAATGCGTGAACGTCAAATCACCCCCACCTAGCAATCGATGGGGGCAGAGTATGATGAGAACCAAAATGAAGTCAAGCGGCAATTCATAAACAAACATTAACAGATAGGGTAGATGTTATTTTTACGACTAGTTTATTGATTCTTTATTGCTTCATCAATTCCGCAATCTTCTTGTCCGCTGCTTCTTGCGTTTCTCTGAGTACTGTGTTGATGTCCTTTTTGTTGAGAGCCAATTCCGCCCGCATGTTGCGAATCAGCGCTTGTACCTCTTTATCATATAGGTTTGGAGTCGGCGTCGGAGTAGACGGGTATTTGAATATGGCCGCTGTATTTTTGCTTTTCAGCATAGGGTTCTCCGAACCGAATGCTTTTTCGATTTCAGGATCATTCAATACCGGAATTCGGGAAAACTTACTCATAAGCATCTGCGACTCTCGAGAGGCAAGCAATTCAATGACTTGCATTGCTTGTTCCTTATGTTTGCTGCCTTTCGTAATGATCAGCATATTCGTCAGGGCATGGCGCCCCTTCCCTTTTTTATCCTCGAAGGTTGGATTGGTCGCCATATCCCAGTTCGGAGCGCCACCCTTCTCCTCAGCTTCGATAAGTTGACTGAGTATTTTCGAAACCCAATCCGCTTCCATAGCCAATCTTTTTTCCTTCATAAACGTACCCTCTGCATAGGCATACGACTTCCCTGTAACAACACCGGGTATGTTATAATTCGCTTGGAACAATTCCAAAATCTTTCTATACATCGGTATATCCACGAGCGCTTTATTTGTCTTCGGATCGACGAACGGCTGCGTATACGGACTGATGATATGGTCAGGGAAGCGCGGATCCCAGCCGATATATTGGACCCCGTCCTGCAACCTTGTCACTTTACGGGCCAATTCAAGCACATCGCTCCAGAGCATGTCATCCTTCGGATAAGGAACGCCGAACTTATCAAAAATATCTTTGTTATAGAATAAAGCTCCCGTATTTCTGCCAATCGGAATGCCCTGCAATTCTTTCCCCTTTGGATCCAGATTTCGGACGGCTTGGACCGTTTCCGGGATAAACTTGCTGAGGTCAAGCTTGAATTTTGCAACTAAATCCGTTATATCTGCAGGAAGATCCAGAGCCGTGAGCGGCATATGCCAGTCATTGTCTGAAAAAATTAGATCGGGCATTTCTCCGGCGACAATCAGCTTTTCCAGATTCCCTTCCATTTTTTCCAGCGTAATGTGCGGATATTTCTTTTTAAGCGGATCGACTATGAACATCTTATACTCCACATCCGTAAGGCTCACATTGGCAAAAAACTTTAAAGTGACCGGATCCGTAGATACTTTAAATTCGGATTCCGCTCCCTTCAATGTATCGCCTGAAGCTGGCTTGCCGGATGTACAGCCTGATATTGCAATTGCAGCGATAAGCAACGGTAGTGTGATTCTTTTCAACGGATTGGTCATTTGGACTCTCCTCTTTGACGATTGTGATAAGGCTTTCATATTTGTTCGCTTCTTGTTCGAAAAACTTCTACCACCCCCTTGGAACAAGCTCGCCTCAACCTCGCGTTCGTGACCAGTACGCCCCCTTTGCCCTTTGAACATCCGATTGTTCCCAAGTCATGAAACATTGGTTGCGCTTTCAAAACCTCGCTCTTTTATACGGCTATCCTGAAGGAACCTTTTTCGTAAGGAAAACGCACATGCTCCAAAGCGGGTTCTCACGGTCTCTCCGGTTGTATATAAAAAACCTTATCCGTGTAAACATACCCAGCCACACAAAATGGAAGGATATGATTACGGATAAGGTTTTTCTCCAGGACTCAAGCCTACGCCGTATATTCATATGATTACACTAACTATAGAACTTCAGTAAAAAATTGTCAACCCCAAATCAGCAACACGAAGCTGATCTATGTCTCTGACTTAAAGGTCTTGCCTAACTCCTGATCCAGGCCAAAGTAGTGGCGAAAGCTGTAAATCAGCGGGTTCCACGCGGCTGGATTGACATGCTGCTCACCCAGCACAATCGCTTCATGAGCATGGACTTTTTGCACCTCTACCTCGATGATGGCAAATCCTTCCGACTCGTGGAGGTTGACGACTTTTGCCTCGATTTGCAAAGGGCACTCTTCCACTCGCTGCGGTTGTACGACATCTGAAGCAAGCGGTGTGAAACCACCGGTTGAAAATTTGTCGTGTTCAAACCGGTACAGCTTCCGTTTGTAGTCTGGCACCGGATTGGCCCCAGTCAACCTGGCCAATTTTTCTACCTGCCCCCAATGCTGGGCATCTGGCAGATTGACGACGCATTCCCCACAGCGAAGCAAATTGACTAACCCCTTCCCGCCCCCGCTAAGCCCGAGAACGATGCGATTCCCTAGCGCCCAGGCAGATGACATCGGTGTAAGGTTTGTCGTCCCATCCTCATTCAATGTTGAGAGCAATACGACCGGAGTGCCAAAGTACAATGTTTTGGGCTGAATGACCTGAATTGCTGTTTTCGTTTTCGTTTGTTTATTCATTTTAATCACCTCAACGAGCATTATAGCCGGACAAACATTCGCTCTTCATCGAATAATGAATGCTGCGCGTTGCTGAGGTGATCTGCTTGTCATAGTCTCAGGCCAAACTCGTCAGCTAAGCCATTCAAACCAGCGTCCGTTACGCGTACTGCTCGCCCGCCGGGAATACGCGTAATCCATTCGAGTTCAAACAATCTGTTGGTAATCGCGGCACCAAGACCACCGGCGATGTGGTGCCTCCTCTCACTCCAATCCAGACATTGCCTGGCGAAATGGCGCCGCCCCATTTGCACGGTATCTACATCGATGCCGAAGTGCTTAAAACGATCATAACCCTGTTTGCTAACGACATAGTCTCGGCCGGATCGTTCGATCATTCCCAATGCAAGCAGCCGATCCGTAAGCCTTACACCCACTTCTCCCGCGATGTGGTCGTAGCAAGTACGGGCATACCGTAACACTTTTGACTGGTCGTATTCCTTGAGTGACCGAATCGGCTTTTGCGTTGCGATGGCATTGAGCGCTTCAAGTGCGTATGCGACTTCGGGTCCGGCCAACCGATAATAGCGGTGTCGGCCGCTCATCTCCACGACGAGAAGGCCACCCTCGACCATTTTTGCCAGATGCGAACTTGCCGTCTGTGGCGTTATATGCGCGGCACGCGCCAGCTCGCTTGCCGGAAGAGCCTTTCCGCCTAATAATTCCAGCAGCATCGTCACGCGCGAAGGATCGCCGACGAGTGCTGCCACTTCTACGATATTCGGTTTTGACACCATCTTGTCCCCTCCTGTACCGTGTGCTCATCTGTTGAATATCGTACCACAATTATGATTCGATGGCGGCCGAAGTTTCATGTAAATGTCTTCTTCCTTAGCGCGTGAAACACAACAGAGCAGGACGCCGCGACGCCTGCTCCAATTGAAGTCATTTCACTATCGTACCTGTTTCTCTTCATGAATTCAGTGTCCGTTTTTCCCGGGATTGCCTATTTACTGTCCGCTTGTAATCATCCTGGCGATTTCCTGATTTGCTTTTTCATTAGCCGCCCGCAGAGCCGAGTTAATATCGGTTCCCTTCAGCACTTCATTTACAGCGTTATCCAGTCCGGTATTAGCGGGACCGTTATACTTCGTAAACGGCGGCACTGCTGAGGCCTGCGTTTTGAATATACTTTGTATATTTCTCCCTACGGCTACCTTTACGTCAGCAGCAAAGTCTTTCTGCAACGCCGGATCCTTAAACGCGGTCATTCTTCCCAGACGGGTGCGCTTCACCTGCTCCTCGCGAGACGATACTGTCTCCATGACCTGGAATACCTGCTCGGGATGCTTGCTGGTGGACGAGAGCATAAGCAGTGTAACGTCCATGCGCCTTCTTAAGCCGGGCGCTTCTGAGAATGTCGGGTAAGAAGCCATGTCCCAATTGATCATGGATCCTTGTTTCTCAAGTTCTTCCAATTCGGCCATCAAACCGCCGTTTATCGCAGCCATCGCGACCTTGCCGGCCTTAAAATCGGCTGCCTCCTGGGTGGCTCCCTTGCAGGCATTGCCTGGAATTTGATGAATCGCGGTAAACTTGTCAATCAGCATTTTCCATTTATCCGTTTCCAGAATGGCCTTGTTCGTCTTCGGATCAACGACTGGCAGCGAGAGCAGCGTGTTAAATTGGTTAAATGCACCCGGACAAAGGGTAGTAACTTCTCCCGAGGATTTGGCCGAGATTTGCTTGGCAAGTGCGATAGCATCGTCCCAAGTCATATTGTCCTTCGGGTAAGCAATCCCATAACGATCGAAAATATCCCGGTTGTACCACAAGGCAGAGTAGTTATCCAAGAACGGGATCGCATACAGCTCCCCATGATCTGAATACACCTTGAACTGATCGATGATCCGGGGATTAAAATCATCTATGTTAAAATTCTTCTTTTTGATCATCGGATTCAAATCGACAGGCAAATTCAAAGATTTGTAAAAATCGATCGAACCGATACCGGTGAATATGAAATCGGGAAATTCACCCGCTGTTACCATTTCCGTAGCTTTGGCATTTGAGCCTCTGACCAGTTCGAGCGTAATATTGGGGTATTTTTTCTTGACGGGTTCGACGAAAAAGCTGTTGAAGTGTTCATCCGTAATGGCGGTCGACGATTGGAACATTCGAATCGTCACCGGCTCCGTGCTAACGGCGCTAGCCTCAGCGCTTGCCCCTCCTTGCTGCTCAACAATTTTGGAGGCGCTTTCATTTTTACTGCAGCCGCTCAGCACAATCATCACAATCAGGGAAAGCATGAAGCACAACTTCCCATAAACTTTTATCTTCATCTGTAACAATACCTCCCTTAGAAAGATAGCGATTGTCCTCTTTACGACTCCTCCATCGACTTACGATATGAATATAATCAATGACTTTTCTTTTAACAATCACATAATATTCCTATTATATAACAATATTCATTTTACCGATGTACGGTGAAAATAAAGCTAAGTCTGACCCCAGAAATTGACCAGCGACAGCCATGGACGAGAAAATAGTCCTAGACTGCCGCTGTTTCATTCAACTAACCGTATTCAGGAGTGTTGGAAACGAAGATATGTTAAGGTCGCTTCAACAGCTAACTAGGTCGATAACAAAGTCTGAGAATATTACCATCCGGGTCCCATACATCAAATGCTTTTCCACATCCCCCGAGGTCTGCAATCTCACCTAAAATCTCACCGACCTTTACTCCACTCGCAATTAGTTTGTTCCGAACAACCTCTGCTGGTTCCCCTATCTCCAAAATCAAAAAGTGATGTGGTTTCCCATCTCGTGTGAAGCCAAGTCGTTCATTCCCTTCTGTTTGCCAAAGCATGATTTTAATACCTTCTGTCGGATACATAAATACTTCTCTACTATCTTCCCATATGGAAGGAGGGTTTTTCGAAAGATTGATATAGAAACCTAGTTGACCCGCATAAAACTCGATTGCTCGTTGCATATTGGTCACTGGAATTTCAACTATCAATAATTTTTTTATGATTGCTGTCTCTCTATTGGTCGGAAACGCTTCCAAAAAATTAATTTGATCGGACATATCCCATTCCCTCCGCCATTTTCCAATTGATAAACATAATCTCTCTATAAAATGGCATTTTTTAGGCGAAGAGTCAAGATAAATTAAAAGATTAGGAAGTACCGTTATGGCAGTACTTTTCTTTCTTCTTCATCAGTTACAGCATATAGCCCTTCTGCTTCAAATGACCGAATCGACTGCAAATCATTTGGATATTCATAGGTAGACATCCAATACGCAAGAGTTGAATGCTTTTCGGAGGTTGGCGGATTATCGTTTTCGATAGGAGAAGAAATTTTAGTCAGCTCAATTGCAATCTGGTACACTCCTTCTTTCATCTCAAGGGATTCATGAACGGATTCCAATAAACTAAGTAACGAATATGAACCTCGTGCATTCAATGACCATGCATGCAACAAGCCATTTGGATATTTGTGCTTATTCGTGCGATGCGCCATTTTCAAGAGTTTCTCCGATAATATACTATAATTTTCAGATAATCCCGAATCTTGATGTTGAGCGAATCTCGGCATCTTGGTATTATACGAGTGCGCCTTTTTCCTTCGATGGATTACCGGTAACTTCAACCCCCAATTTTTGATATATCTATAGTATGTGGCTTTGCTAATCCCCCACCGATTACACAATTCTTTTAAGGAATAGCATGAGAGTAAATATACCAATATATCGCTTTTCTCCTCATTCGATAATGCTTTTATCACATCAATATCTGGAAACATGATCTCCCCCCTCACATCCAAACGTACAATTGCTTTCATTTTAGTTCAAACTAATCAATAAATGTATCAACCCGGTTGTTGAAATATTGCACTGTATTGTTATAATTATTGGAACAATAATAATGCATGAAGGAATGAGACGATTGCCGTTCTCTGACGATTTATTACAAAACAGGCAGTTCCGTTATAAATACAGACATTTAACCAAAGAAGCCTTTAAAGATACTTACCACTATCATAGAGGAATAGAAATATTGTTTGTTCATCAAGGAAATGGTCAATTGGTTTTAAATAACAGGATGTACCCCTTGAACTCAGGGTGCATTATTTTTATCCAACCGTTCCAGCTTCACCGAGTCCATTTTGAAGTCAGCGATGAATGTCCTTATGAGCGTTCCGTACTGATCTTCGAACCTCTATCTTTCGTTCCCTATTTGAAATTGTTTTCACGAATTCATCGTTTTTTTGAACATATGTGGAAAGACGATCTTAATAATCAGGTATTCCGCATGAATCATGATAAAGACTTCATCATAGCCATACTTGAACGACTCTATAAGGAGTTCCCTGGTCGGGCTGGAAACGATAATGTTGAAGATGCTGCTCCTTTGCTCATCCATATTTTGGATTACCTGCACTCTCTGAATGAAGACAGTTATTCTCTAGGAATGCCTCGCAAGGAAAGTCATGTTGAAAAAGTTTTGCAATGGGTCGAAGAACATTACCCCGAGCCATTTAACTTAGACGTATTAGCAGAGGAACTTCATCTTTCCAAGCATCATATCTCTCATCTTTTTCGAAAGAAAACCGGAAGCAGCATTACCGACTATTTAATTGCTCGAAGGATCAGGCAAGCTTGTTGGCTGTTAGAGACCGAAACGATATCGTTAGAACAAATTGGGTCGCTTGTCGGAATACCCAATTATTCGTACTTCTGCCGTATATTCAAAAAGAACACGGGACTTACACCAAATCAGTACCGTAATAACCGTCATTTTCAATAAAAACATATCCAACTATCCAAAATGCATCATAAATATCCATATTCATTGCGGATGGTGTCAACTTCGCTGGTACAACCTCTTGTAGGTGCGGTGATGCAGGTCAAACACGGATGGATTCGTAAGGTACTAACGCACGAAAAGGCTCTCCACTCCTATTAGCATAGGGTACTGGAGAGCTTGTCGTTTACTTGGATGCTTCTATGCAAGCAATGGCGCCAACGCCAATCTTTCTTACTAAGGATCCTTCAGCAGCCGCGCCGCCACACAGTTCTCTCCCGCAAAAATACTTCCGCCTTGAAGTACCGTTTCGCGAATGATCTGAATAACCTCTTCACGGCGTGTTCGTACAACCTCAAGCCACTCCATGGGGAGTTGTTCCGCCGAGTCGCTGTATTTCGCCCCCCACTCTGCCATTTCCAGCAAAATAGGGATCATGTCAAGACCCATCTCCGATAAATCATAAATGTCTTTTCGCTTATCGGATGGATGCGCTTTTTTTATTAGAATTCCGTGTTGTGTCAGCTTGGCTAAGTGATCAGCCAATATATTTCGCGCAATGCCTTCTTCTGAGCCAACAAATTCACCATACGTTTTTTTTGCAAAAATACACAATATCCCGAAGAATGAGTAGCGTCCAGGAATCTCCAAATACCTCAATGGACAAGTTGATCGGACAATAGGAACGGCGTGGGTGTAATTTGGTCATGATGATCTCAGCACACTCCTTCTCCTTTGCAATACCCGTTTAATGATCCCCTTGGTTCGTATAATCCACTTTGTACTGCACAAGGACGTTCTCAGAGCCTTCGAACTTACGTGTATCGAAATGACGGAGCGTGAGCTTCGGATCATTATAGGCGATCGGTTCGATGAATATGGGAGTCCCGCCGCCGATAACCACATTGACGATCATCAAGTGAAGTTCGTCGATCAAGCCATGCGCCAACAAATCATTCCAAAGGATGCGACTGCCAAACATGACAATGTCTTTACCTGGTTTGCGCTTGAGCGCGGCGATTTCGTCATAGACACGGTTGCCGCCGATGATCGTTGTGGTATCGCGCCACGGGGCCGAATCCTCAAGTGTGAGATCGTTCGATACGGCTTCCTTTCTACCAAGTTGTTTAGGCGTGAGAACTCGCGATTCGTTGGCGAAGCATCGGGATGACTGGCTCCTTTGTATTTCAGTTTTAATTTGCAACTAATATGAGTGTAAAATATATTTCCTACATTGTAAATTCATTCCTTTTGCCGCAAACCCTTTGTATGATTACCGACCTACGGGGAATGAGATCTTGTTCTTGTCATCTGACAACAATTGACTCCTATACGAAAAGCCTGGGGCTGAGCCCCAGGCTTTTCAATAAAATAAAAAATCCCCATTTTACGGGGATATTGATGCACCTAAGTTTGAGTCGTGCGACAATTGAATGCTTACTATTCTAAGAAATCTACATTGTGATAAACTCGTTGAACATCTTCCAGATCTTCAAGGGTATCAATCAGTTTCTCGAATTTTGTCAGCTCTTCCGGTGAAAGAGTCACGTAATTTTGTGCAAGCATGGTTAGCTCTGCCACGGTAAATTCCGTAATGCCCGCCTGTTTAAGCACGGTTTGTACGGCATGAAACTGGTCCGGTTCGGCATAGATAATAATGGAATCGTCTTCTTCTGTGACATCTCGAACGTACACATCCGCTTCCATTAATAACTCCAATATTTCGTCGGATGTTTTTTCTTCTACTCCGATAACTGCCGTCGGACTGAACATATAAGAGACAGAACCATTGACGCCCACGCTTCCGCCGTTTTTATTAAAAGCCGAACGCACGTCTGCTACTGTTCGGTTGACATTATTCGTCAGAGTGTCAACGATGATCATGGAACCGCTCGGTCCGAATCCTTCATAGCGGAGTTCCGAATAACTCTCTTCCGAATTTCCTCTAGCCTTTTCGATCGCACGGTCGATGATTGCTTTCGGTACATTGTATGTCTTGGCTCGCTCAAGCAAAAACTTTAAAGCTTGATTAGATTCCGGATCGGGTTCCCCCTTCTTCGCCGCTACATAAATCTCGATTCCGAACTTAGCAAAGACCCGACTTGTGTTGGCGTCCTTTGATGCTTTTTTCTCTTTAATATTATTCCACTTACGTCCCATGCTGTACCTACTTTCTTTCTTATGCTTTATTCCTATACAAGTTTATCACATTTTGAAAGGAGTGAAATACGAAATTCTCGGGCAGAATGGTTAGCCCCACCGCTAGAACCATAGCCTTCCGGCAATGACGGGAATAAGGGAGCCTCTGGCCCCCCTTTGGAATATTAATGCATCGGATTCATCGCCGCACGGTTGACAATGACGCGGCGGATAAAGAACGCCGTGGCCAGACCGATCATCGTCACGATCATCGCAAACAAGAACACATTTTGCGAACCAAGCGTCATCGCTTTGGCCATCTCGGTCATTTCGTTCGGTGCAGGGGAGTCGTGGAGATACTTCTCCATACCGTTTGTAAGAATGCTTATCGCGATCGCTGTGCCGATCGCGCCGGCAACCTGCTGCAGCGTATTCATGACCGCTGTGCCGTGTGGATAAAGCTCCGGCGGCAACTGGTTCAAGCCGTTCGTCTGCGCCGGCATCCACACCATGGAGATGCCGACCATTAGGCCGATATGCAAAGCGACGATGAAAGCGATCGAAGACGCCGGCGTAATCCCGGAGAAGAACCATAGCATTGCCGCGACGATAACGAGGCCAGGAATGACGAGCCACTTCGGCCCGTACTTGTCGAACAAACGGCCCATTTGCGGTGATAGAATGCCGTTCAATGCGCTGCCGGGCAGCAGCATGAGCCCGGCGGCGAACGCTGACAATCTCATGCCTTTTTGCAGATACATCGGAAGAATAATCATGCTCGATAAGATAATCATCATACATGAAAGTATCATAAGCAGCCCCACGATGAACATCGGGTACTTGAAGACGCGCAAGTTCATCATCGGCTCACGCATAAACAGCTGCCGCAGCACAAACACCGCGAGCGCGACCATCCCGATGACGATCGACACGACTACAACGGCGCCAGTCCACCCTTCCGTGCCCTCGCCCGCCTTGCTGAATCCGAACACGACGCCGCCGAAGCCGATCGTAGAGAATGCGACAGACAACGGATCGATCCGCGGTCTTGTGACCTCGGTGACGTTTTCCAAATACTTTAGCCCTACCAACAGTCCAATGACCAAAAACGGCAGCGAGAGCCAGAAAATATAGTGCCATGTAAAATATTCGATCAGAAGACCCGCCACGGTAGGGCCGATCGCCGGAGCGAACATGATGACCAGACCGACAAAGCCCATCGCTGCCCCGCGCTTCTCCGTCGGATAGACGACAAGAATCGTATTGAACATGAGCGGAATCAACAGCCCCATGCCGGCAGCCTGCAGAACGCGAGCGACCATCAGCATCTCGAAATTAAACGCAAGCGCAGCGATCAACGTACCAACAATCGAGCTCACGAGTGAACCGATGAAAAGCTGCCTCGTCGTAAACCATTGAAGCAACAGCCCGGTCATCGGCATCAGAATACCGAGCGTCAACAGGAATCCCGTCGTCAACCACTGCGCGGTTGCGGCGGAAATTCCGAACACCTCCATTAAGTTACTGATTGCAATATTGAGCGCCGTCTCACTGAACATGCCGACGAAGCCGCAGATGAGTAGCGACGCCATGATGGCCCTCGTATTGTATTGCTTCATAATCGCTTCCACTTTCCTCTCCTGAATAATCTCTATTTATACGAGACCCTGTAATAAGTCCACTGTCTGTTACAATAATGTTTACAGTTAAACAAGTCAATACCCAGGACATATTTTTTTGTTAATCAAAGGGATTTAAGGTATGTAAGCGCTGTCGTCACTTGCGCGCTCTATGTGCGCTGCTTACAGGTCAGGAAATGATACCAATTTCATTGCGTAAACGATGGAAAAATTGGGTACGATACTTAATAGCTTCAGCACGAAGGACGTGGACGTTGATGAACGGGTCTTGGAAATCAAACTTATGGAAAACAAAGCATCAAAACAACAACGATCCCTCTATCGAAACTCCGAAGCAACATATTGGAAAAAACATTGCTGAGAACGAGCTAATTTTAAAAGATATATTTCAACATTGCTCTGACGTTCAGCTTCGCGAAATAAATGTCCAAAGCTTTCCCAAGCTGCTGTTGATTTACGTTGACGGAATGATCAATGCTGACATGATCATGTCCAACGTTCTGAGACCACTAATGTACGACGGGCTGCCTCAAGGTCTCGGGACCATCGACAGTGTCGCTCAAATGCTCCATGAGGATCTTTTTTCCATCCTGCAGATCAAGAAGCTATCCGACTTTAAAGAAATAACGGAACACATTTTAAAAGGAAACCTCGCCATACTAGCCGATGGAGATGACATTGCCCTTCTCGCGGATGTCTCCATGTTCGAAACACGAAGCGTAGAGGAATCTTCCGGCGAGATTACTCTTCGGGGTTCCAGAGAAAGCTTTACCGAGCATCTGCGGACGAACACCACATTGCTGCGCAGAATATTGCCGACACCCAAGCTGAAATTGGAAACTATGCAACTCGGAAACTTGACGAAGACCGATATCGTCCTCGCCTATATAGAAGGAATCGTTTCCACTACTGTATTAGACGAAGTCCGGAAGCGTTTAAGCCGAATACAAATCGATGGAATACTGGAATCGGGGTATATTGAAGAATTCATAGAGGAGAATCGTTTTTCTCCTTTTTCCCAACTGGGGAGCACCGAGCGGCCGGACGTGGTTGCCGCCGGAATGCTGGAGGGGAAGTTTGCCATCATGACTAACGGATCTCCATTCGTTCTTGTAGCCCCGATAACGTTTTGGGGCGGATTACAGGCGCCTGACGATTATTACGAACGATTATTGTTTGTAAACTTTAGTCGCTGGATTCGTTATTTGTTTATTTTCTTTTCTGTTATTTTTCCTTCGATCTATGTTGCATTAACCAATTTTCATCCGGAGATGGTGCCTCCAAAACTGATGGTGACCATTGCGGCGCTCCGCGAAATGTCCCCGTTTCCAACCGTGATTGAAGTCTTTATCATGGAGCTGATGTTTGAAGGCTTACGGGAAGCGGGAATCCGCTTGCCGCAACAGATCGGTCCGCTCGTGACCGTCGCCGGGGCACTAGTCATCGGCGAAGCGGCGGTCCGCGCCGGAATCATTTCCGCGCCTATTGTCATTGTCGTATCGGCTGCAGGCATCGCATCGTTTGTCATTCCGAGATATCGAGCGGGCTATCCTTTGCGGATATTAAGATTCCCGTTATTAATGCTTTCCGGAGCATTCGGTTTATTAGGCTTAGCCATCGGGATCATTGTGATCATCATTCACATGGTTCAACTGAATTCATTCGGGACACCATTTCTCGCTCCTGCCGCTCCGTTTAACCCTCGCGGGCTGCAGGACGTGTTAATGCGGTGGCCTCGTAAACCAGCCAAACTTACTGCACCTAATCATAAGGCGGATCGTCCATGAAGAGCGCAGGGAAGCTTTGTATCGTATTGCTTCTGGCGGTATCGGTCTCAACCGGCTGCTGGGATCTTCGGGAACCGAATCAGCTCGCTTTCATAACCGGGGCTGCAATGGATCTCACCCATGACGGTCAATTTGAAATAAGCTCACAAATAGCGATTCCCGCAGCCATCGGTGGCGGACAAGACAATGCCGGCGGCGCTGGAAATAAAAAAAGCTTCAGTGTCGTGACCGCTACCGGAAAGAACTTTATGGATGCGGGACAACACCTGCAGTCACAGCTTTCCCGGCAGTTGTTTTACGGCCATCGCCAAACCATTCTCGTCGGACAACGATTGGCGGAGTATGGGGTCAGCAGCTTTATCGACATGATTATTCGTAATCCTCAATCGGAGATGCGCTCAATGATATATGTCGTTAAGGGCGGAGATGCGAAAGACCTCCTTTCGATCGAACCGATTTTTGACCCTTTTTCAGCAACGGCGCTCGTAAATGAACAAGCCTCGTTAAATTTGATACCGTATTATTACCGGATTTTTTTATCCGATGCTTTGAGTCAAGGAACACAGCCCCTATTGCCGGCGGTCAGCTTAACGGCCTCAAAGAAGTACGTTTATGTTGGATCTGCGATATTAAACAAAGACAATGGCTTAAAATTGGCAGGATTCTTGAATCCCAAAGAATCTTTTTATGCTAATTGGATTACAGGCAAACAAACGGGCTCTATCATCACTTCATTCATTCCGCAAGGAAATGGAACCGTCAGTTTGAGACTGCAATCACTAGGTCGACGTATTCGATTAAAAAAAGTCAATGATCGATTACAGATTGACCTGCGTCTCACTGGAAAAGGAACCATTGTCGAAAACAATGCGAATCTGGATCCGTCTCAGCGAAAAGATCTTCAAATCATACAAGACGAACTCAGTCAATCGACTCAGAAATCGATACAACAGCTCGTCGAGAAAGTACAGAAGCAGTACAAGACCGACATCTTCGGTTTTGGTGAAATTGTTCATCGACAAAATCCTGAACAGTGGAAAACCTTGAAACAAGATTGGGGCGAGACTTTTTCTCAACTTCAAGTTGCGGTGAAAGTAGAACTTCGATGCAAGGATCCGGGCCAAACCAGTTCGCCTATTGTAGGAATGCCATAATCCTGGACCGGGCTGTATATCGTTGTAGAGGAGTGTAAAGAATCATGAAGTTGTCCGGGTCGCAACTATTTTGGATTATTGTAACGACGGAAGTCATTGCGATGATTGGGCTACGAATTTCGCCGGCGATCGTCATATCCAAACAAGATGCGTGGATTTCGATGTTGATTGGGGGAGGCATCGGCGCAGCCTTTACGTATCTCTTTGTTCATTTGAGCACGCTTCATCCCAATCAAACGTTGACTAAATATAGCCAAGCTATGCTGGGCAAATGGTTAGGAAGAATCATTGTGCTGCCGTATCTTGTGGTATGGTATATGTTGTCTGCTGCTTTACTACGATCCTTTGCAGACTTTTTACATCTTATTCTTGTTGACAGTACGCCCCTTTGGATGATCATGGTACTTTTAATTGGCGTCACGATATATATGGTCTATTCTGCAGGGATTATGGGAATCGGCCGTTTTTGCGAAATCATGGGACCGATTATTTTTTTAACATTGATTGTCAGTTTCATACTTAATGTAGGCAATGTGAACTGGCATCATGTATTGCCTGTTTATTTTGATTCCGGATGGTTGAATATTTTAAAAGGTTCGTTTGCTCCTGCTTTTTGGTTCTCGGGCCCATTTACCACATTGGTTATCGTCTCTTTTATGCAAGAGCCGCAAAAAGCGCTTTCAAAGTCTGTGTTAGGTGTAGTGACTACCGCTTTTCTGGTTTTTGCTTCCACTCTTATGGTTCTGTTGATTTTCGGTCCGAATTTATCTGCCAAAATAAGATTTCCTTACTTTATGTATGTACGAACGATCGATATACTGAATTTCATACAGAATGTCGATATATTCATAATGTTTATTTGGATTTTCGGAGTATCCGCCCAATTGTCATTATATTTGTTCATCGCCAGCTACGAATTGACGAATTGGTTTAGCGGGAAAAGCTGGCGGAGAACGATTTGGTTCGGAGCGCCGGCGGTTTATATTTTGGCTCTTTTGATTCCGGACGAGACGACCCTTACATTGTACGACAAACTTTGGTCATCCATGATTTTCCCTGTTTGCGGGGTCGGGATTCCCCTCCTATTATGGATCATTTCCGTATTCAAAAAGAACTCGGTGAAGCAATGATCCTTCGGCTGTGGCGCTAGCGTCCGCATGTTGATTCAAAAAACAAAAAAAGACTCACAACATCGGACTGCGAGTCTTCATTGGATGCAACTTGTTCGTGATCACTATTCTAGCGAAACAACCAAATCCTTACCCTTCTCAAACGTGTCACTGCGTTACTGCTTTTGATCGGACGAGGGATCCGATTTCTGCATCTCTTGTTGAAGCTGCTGCAGCTGATTCGAATTTTGCTCTACCTGCTTTTGGATTTGCTCTAACTTCATAACATTCACGTCTTGTGTCAGCTGCTCCGTTTGCTGCGTCACCTGCTGGGCTTGCTGCGCGGCCTCTTGTATTTTTTTCTCTAATTGTTGTTGCTGATCTTCCTGCGGCATCGTTTCTCAACCTCCTACATTATTTCCTTCTAAGGGTTTACGAAATTATGTTAAATTATACCAAGTGAAAACGAGGCATAGAAAAAATGCTATCCATCTATTTACGAATCTTTTTAACCCCTTCGGTTGCGATTAAACTTCCTATCGTCGCAGCGATCGCACTTGAAGTAGCTCAATGATATGATATGTGTTTCATTTCTTCTTTAAGGTCATATACCGAATCATGCCGTTCTTGCTATCCGCATTAAAAAACACTTGGTACTCTCCTGCCTCGTAATACAGATACCACCCGTTTTCAACATCGTTTACTCCTTCGTCTATTGGCCCGCCGATGATTTTCTTCACATCAACGACTGAATATTTGACGGTATCTCCGCCTACGCGAATGGCGCTGACGCTTTCATCCGGGTTGCCAAAGAAATAATAATAATCAAACCATGAATAATATGGCGTTTGCCAGCTTCCTGTTTTTTGGGGATCTCCCCACTCTTTCACAATATCTTGTTTATTGGAGCCTATTCCAAACTCAATTCCTTTGATTTTGCCTTCTGAAACGTACGAGAAGAAGTCTTTATCCAAAGGCAGTTTTTTACTTAGATTCGTTTGATCAATTGAAATCGTTTTGGTCGTATCTTCGTATTTGACGAGTGCCCCCATGGACTCTGCAACAAAACGAACAGGTACATAAACGTGACCGTTATGATTTAAAACTACATATTCGTTCCCATTCGCTTCTTTTGGGGCCCCGTTAAATAAAAATTTGGCAGGAAACAAAGTTGTTTGGATGATATTCGAGGCGAATACGCCCGTTGTCGCGGTTAAACCAATCCCGAGAATTAACCCTAAAATAATTTTTTTCAAAGCTCACCACGCTCCTTCTACAAAATGACGCATTGTACGAACTTAAAGTTGCAGTTCATGTTGCTCATTCGAGGCAAGACCCGTCTGAACTCGGATCATTTTAGCTGCGTAATGGGAATGTGAAAGTAAGGAATCACCAACATGGCGCTTATAACAAACACCAGCCATGCGAAGAACGGTTTTGAATGATGAAGTCGCAGCGTAGGGAACGTGACAAACCAGAACAACACGGACCACCCCCAATTCCAGCCGTTATGATAAGTTGTGCATTGCAAAATGACGAACACCCCTTCAATTAACGACGTTATAACTGCCCAAATGCTAGTATAAGCTGCTTGCATGAGCCAACGTGACTTATAGGGATAACGTGACAGAAACATAAAGCATATCAGAGGGAATTGTGTAAAATTAATCCAAAGATCATTGAGGGTATGATTGGGGATGAACAGTGCCTTGTGAAAATACCAAAGCCAGTGTTCATAGGTAAGAACGGAAACAACCAAACTTACGCCAATCGTAAACAATATGGTAGGGTAATAATACCTCCAATTTTTCCAATCCTTAACGATAAACAAAGAAGCAAATACTAATAAGAGTGGAAATATGACTGCCGCCCAATACTCACCAATAACCTTTAGCACGAAACACCCTCCAAATTCAGGCAACTATTGAAATAATGGTAAAAGTATGCCCCAAAAAGGGATGTACTGATGCCCTATCGCATGATGTAATCAAGCCGATTTTTAAGATTGGACTTGGTTGGTTTATGAGAGGTCCGGCAAAAAAAAATCATGCCTGAAATCATCGGATTCCAGGCATGAAATACGGGATCAGCCGTTATGTGCCCAAACATCTTTCGCATAGCTTCCATTCGATTGAAGTTGACTTAGCCATTGTTCGGCTTCTTGCTTACTGACGCCGTGGACCTGAATATAAGCGTTTAGCAGCTCGTTTTCTACTTCCGGAGCCATTTTGCTGCCGTCACCGCATACATAAAGCCGCCCTCCGCTATCAAGAATGCGGATTAACGCTGCTGAATCCTTTGCCATCAAATGCTGCACGTATTTTTTCGACACGCCTACCATACGTGAGGTTGCCGTATGGAGCTTAACCACTCCGTCTCTTTCAAACTGCTCAAGTTCTTCACGGTAAATATAATCCGCATCGTTGCGGCACCCAAAATAAAGATGAGCTTCCCCTAGCGGTTTTCCTTCCCGCTTCATCATATCGCGAGCCTGCAGAAATCCGCGGAAAGGCGCTACTCCCGTCCCCGGACCCACCATAATGATAGGGATCTGTGGATCTTCCGGGAGCTGGAATCCGGATTCCGGCGTACGAACGAACATGACGATGTCATCGCCGGATTTGCGCTCGGCTAAATAATTCGAGGCCACCCCGCGATACTCGCCTTGTCCGCTCTTTGCAGCGCTGCGAACCACCGCGACGGTAATGCTGGCGCGTTCCGCGTGTACCCGCGGCGAGCTGGATATCGAATAATATCTTGGCTTCAGCGGGGACAGCAGCTCCAAAAACTTCTCAAACGGCATCTCGCATGCTTCGTATTTTTCAATCAGATCAAGCATCGAGATCCTCGTTCTCCTGACATGTTCTTCAAAAATTCCCTCCGCCAGCAATGCCTCTAATTCCCGTTTATGCGGCGGACACACCGTATAAGCGGCGACTTCACGAATCTGGGCCCGCGTTGCGGGTTCCTGCAGCTCTACGCTATGGCTGAGCAGATCTCCAAGAGATACGGGCCGATCCAATGGCAGATGGGATGCGCTGACGCCGCTTGCCGTCAATATTACTTGATCTATACCGTTCAAACCAAACCGCCGAAGAACCCGGTTGACATTCTCTTCGCTGTTGTCAGGAAACACGCCAAGATGATCGCCTTCGTGAAACGTCACTCCCTCAGGCAATTCGATCTCGATATGCCGCGTGCTGCGTTCGCTCCCATGTTGTTGAAGTTCGCGATTATCCACAACAACGGCGTGAATCGCTTCGTACGATTGTGCAAGGGGCGTTTCGGCAAAGCCGTTGACAAACTGAATGTTGAGGGTACTCCGTTCTTTCTCCGCATTCTCGTTCAGCTTTAAATCGAACGTCTTCATCGCATCGAGCCACATTTGACTCCTCCATGCTTCCAGCTGCTTTTCGAAGTCTCCGCTCGCATCGGCCTCTCCGCGCTGCGAGAACCGTGTAGCCCCTTTTTCGGCCAGCTTCTCGTCGATGAATCTCGGCACCTCTTGATACGTAGCGGCCCAGTTGCGGTCCCCACAGCCGAATACCGAATAGTGAACGCCGTTAAGCTCACCCGGTTCAACCTGTTCCAGCCATTGAATGAACTGCCGCGCATTGCTTGGCGGTTTGCCGTTATAAGAAGAGGAGATAATTAATACGGCCCCTTCTTTTGGCAGTTGGCCCAACCGATCGTTAAGGGCCGCCGCTTCGCTCCGAATGCCATGCAGACGGGCGATGTCCGCCAGTTCTTTGGCAATCCGCTCGGCTGTTCCCATATTGGAACCGTATAGGACCAAAAGCGGTCTATTGTTTACCCCAATGATGGAAGCCTTCTGCATCGGAGTCTCTTGCATAGAGACAGCGGCGGCAGTTTCTTCAGGCTTCGTCGTGATCGCAATGGCATTGTTCTTATCACGCAATTGAACGCGTATCTTAAAGCCGTCCGGCTTCAACGTCAGCGTTTGCTTTACCTTCAACTGATAATTCATCGCGTCTACCAGTTGAAATTGTTTAAGGATCATGCCAAGCACCAAAGTCGCTTCGTGTAGAGCGAACTGCATGCCGATGCAAGCGCGCTGGCCGTTTCCGAAAGGTTTATACGCATAGTTCGGAACCTGCGAAGGGTCTTCAAACCGCTCAGGGCGAAACTGTTCCGCATCTGCCCCCCATACGCCCTTATCCCGATGAAGTTGGGGAATAAGAACGGATACACCCTCCCCCTTCGCAATCGGATATTTCCCGCCAATCCTCGTGTCTTCCTTGGCGAACAAATTAAATTGAGGCGCGGTTGGCCATAAGCGTAAAGCTTCATTCAAAATCATTCGAATATATTTCAGCTTTAACACTTGTTCATACGTCGGCAGCGGGTCGGTTAACACTTCATCCACTTCTGCGTAAGCCTTTTTTAACGCATCCGGGTGTTTCAACAGGAAATACGTTGCAAATGACAACAAACCGCTAGTCGTTTCGTGACCCGCGATTAAAAAGGTAATGATTTGATACCGTATATTCTCGTCATCAAGCCGCTCTCCGGTTTCGGGATCCTTCGCGTGCAGCATCCGGGAGAGCAAATCGGTCTCTCCTTGATCGCCGCTTGCTTTACGGTCTGCGATGATCTTATCTACGACGGAGAACATCGATTGAATATCGCGTTCGTACTGACGTTTAGTTTTAATCATCAGCTTGTTTTGAATCGGCAGCCGGTTGCCGTAATGCATGGCTTCATCCAGCGCGCGTACCATGCTAACGATAAATGGATTGGGCGTTTCTCTGTAATAGCTATTGAAACGGTAGTTAAAGCCGCATAATCCGATGGTATCCAGTGTAAGCCGCGTCATATCCTCGGGAACGTCGATGCTTTCGTCCGGATTCAATCGCGCCCATTTTTGAACCAGCTGCAGCGCAATGTCCAGCATCATGCCGTGGTACCCTTTCATGGCTTGCTGGCTAAAAGCAGGCATCAAAATGTGATGTGCTTTTTTCCAATTCGGTTCTTCCGTCAAGCTGGTGAATAAACCGTCTCCGGCAAAATCGCGCACTTTCAGGATGTGACCGATGCCTTTGTCAAAACGCGACTCATCGCATACGTCGGCCACTAAGTCGGGTCCGGAGACGATGAGCACCGATCTTCCGAATCCTTCGAATCGAAAAATAGGGCCGTACTCGTCGGCAAGTTTACAGAAAGACAGTGTAGGCGAATCCTTATCAATTAAGGGGATGTTCCCTAGAACGCCATATGTTTTCGGCTGGGGAATCGGCATCCGATTGTCCATAAACAAAACTCCTCTCCAATATCGTTAACCAATATGCGATAGTGGCAGTGTGATGAGTCATTCGGTGAATCGATCCCAAAAAATTTTACTCATTATGTTTATTTTAACCGGGAAGATTGATACTATCCAATGTATAATTGAGCATACATTCATTACATTGAGTTAATCTATGGGGTGTGGAAAATGGAATTGCAGCAACTTCGATATTTTCAAACGGTCGCTCGATTGGAGCACATGACGCAGGCTGCCGAGGAATTAAACATTACACAGCCGGCACTCAGCCGAACGATCTCCCGATTGGAAGAGGACATCGGCGTCCCTCTATTTGAAAGAAAGGGGCGTCATATTCGGCTTAATCGATACGGCGAGATTTTTCTAGCCCATCTGGAGCGCTCGTTTCTGGAGCTGGATCAAGCTAAGAAAAAAATTAACGACCTGGCTCGGTTAGAAACGGGATCGGTGTCTATCGCTACAACCAACGTCAGCATATTTCCGAGTTTGGTATCGTCTTTTCTGCGCCAATATCCTGATGTGCGGATCCGTCAGTACTTGCGAAGCGACATCAATATGTACCATCTGCTAGAAAAAGGCGATATCGACTTGTGCATTTCCTCCGAACCTGTCGAAGGCCCCGATATTGAGTGGGACCCTTTATTTTCGGAACAATTGTTGCTGCTGGTGCCAAGAGAAGAACGTTTTATTCAACGTAAAGAAATCCGACTTATGGAAATGGCCGAAGAAAAGTTCATTAGCGGAAACGCGATCTACGATTCAGCCAACGGGCTGGAAAGTCTTTGCCAAAAAGCCGGATTTACTCCCAAAATTTCATTCGAGGGAAACGATTCGGTTGTCATAGGAGAAATGGTAAGTCTCGGTCTGGGAATCTCGTTCATCCCGAGCCTGCTTTGGGAAAAATTTTCCGACATCATTAAAGATCGGCTTCATGTTCTGAACATTACGGATCCGGTTTGTACCGTTACAACGGGGATCTCGAGAATAAAGGACCGTTATTTGCCGGCCGCCGCGAATACATTTTATGCCTACGCTATTCATAAAGCGTGGGATCATAAGGGTAATAGGGTTTGATGAACTTCCCTCTTTTGGATTGCCGGCATAGTTGTCATATGAAAACAGCAGCACGACAGGATCTTTCCAAAATCCATGCCTGCTGCTGTTTTGATTAGCTATAAATGGTTGCCGCTCTTGCCATTCCGATTTTCATCCATTCCTTGCGGCACTTGATGTTATCGTTGAATGATCGCGGAACGTATCCTTTTCGAACCAAAGAATACACAACAAGAAGAAAATAAGGGCTCCACCCCAATACGTATACAACAAACCGTTCTGCAGCGTTAGAAGCAAGAAGGCTAGCATCGGACCCGCCGCGGCGCCAAAATCGAGAACTACCGAATACAATGTCATAACAGAGATGGAATGCGTATTTTTTGAACAATCGGACGCAAGTGTATCCATCAAGGTCGTCAGCGCCGTAGCTGCAATCATGACAAGCAGCATTACAGGAATCCACCAGTAAATGGACATGACTATTGGTATGCAGCCAAAGCCGAAGGCTGCGATGATTAGAAAACTGCAAAACCAAGGCATCCTGCCATTGGGCCCGTCCGACCAATGGCCGAACTTAACGGCAAGGAACGGTTCCCACGCCCAACGGCTCGCTTGTATTATACCGGATAACGTTGCGGCCGCCAGAGTAATCCCCCAAATGCGGACCTCCTCTGTAAATCTGTAATCAATGAGAAAGCTTAACGTTGACGTCAGCACACCTTGAAATAATAAGGAGACGAGAAAGCCGCTGCTCATGACTTTCCATAAAGCGGGGGACTTCCAATTCAGCGATCCGGAATGAACCGCTTTGGAGCGGGAAGGATCCGCCGCTGTCCGAGGCTGTACAAATAGCAGGATCAACGGTACGCCTAACAAGGAGATCGCTCCCATGATGATGGCTACCCATTCGATTCCGATAAGAGTGGCCCCACCCCCTCCGAGAAGCATCCCGAACAAGCTCCCCAAACGGTAAAGCCCGTTGTAAGTCCCCATTAAGTATCCGCGATTGTGATCTTCCGCTGTCGTAACCACCGTCATTAACCCGCCCAGCCTCAATAAAGACCAGGCAAACCCCCAGATGCATCGCAGTATAAGCCACATCCATAACCCTTGAGCGATACCGTACCCGGTTGTAGTCAATGCCGATAATGCCACAGCAACAAGCAGCCCCGTTCGCAGTGAGATTCTCGTATATAACCATCCCATGACCGGGTTCAAGGGCAATCGAACGAACCGGTTAATCGATAATATAAGACCAACTTCCCATAGGGACATAAGCCCCGTTTGATGCCAATAAATTGGAAGAGCAACGTAAAGCATCGAATCGCCCAGCAGGCAGATGGCCGTGACCAACGAAACGGCGATGACTTTGTTTTTTCCAACATTACTAATGCGTATCGGCTCCTTTATGCTATCCGTGTAAGATCGTCAAAGCTTGATCCGCATCGAATCCGGCCGCCTCTGCTTTAGGTTTGAATCGTTTCATATTCACGCGTACCAATGCCGCCAGCTCCAGAAGCTGCTTATCTTCGATATGAATCATCGTTACGAATAACTTCCCGTTCACGTATTCAATCATACGAAATGCCGGTATATCAAGGCACGCAGCCGTTTGTACGAAATGCCATTGATCCCTATTCACAATCGAATTGACGTGATTATGCCCGCAGAAGTAATACCCGCGGCCAGACTTTTTTTGCATGGCAGACCAAACGTCAAACTCGGGATGGATGCGGAGCATGTTCCGATCCGATAAGGCCGTCGTATCCGGAAGCGGATGATGCCCGAACATAAACACCGGCTTGTCAGCGGACTGCTGCAGTACGTTTTCCAGCCAAGCCATTTGTTCCGGATCGACTTCTCCGCCGTAATCTTTAGGGCTCATCTCTTTTGTCGTATCAAGAAAAACGAGAACAGCCTCTTCCGTCTCCATCCTGCAGTAACGTTGTTGTCCGGTGATCGACAAGATTTCGGTTTTCGGTATGTTGTAGGTATCATGATTGCCAAGTACATGAATAAATTGACGGGCTTCTTTGCACCCGCGGATTTGTTCAAACACAAAGCTAAATTCTTCCGGAAAACCTTCGTTCGTGAAGTCGCCTAACGAAATGTGATAATCCGCCTCGATTTGCAAAAACGCTTGAATCATACCGCTAAAAAATTGCTGACGCGCCTCTAGCAGCTCCGGCGTCCCGTGCTCCATGACGGGATAGTGAAAATCGCCCATAAGTACCAGCTTCATACCATACCCTCTCCCCATGTTTTCATCGTCGATACTCCAAAGGTGTTGCGGCATTTGGTTTCGGATGCTTACGCCTCATGCCCATTTCCGTATCCTCCTGCCTGCAGGTCCCATTATAGTACATCATCATGCATCATTCAACAGCTTTTTGCAGTTTTTTGCGTTTTTAATATTTATTTTGCCGTTTTTTCGCGTTGCCCACTGAGAAGTCATTTACTTTGCTGCATCGATTTTGTTAATATATATTCAATCAAACTGACGATAAAATAAAAGGTGATTCCATGCTGGCTCCCGAACGTTATAAACGAATTATGTCGGAAATCGAAAAGAATGGCCATGCGTCGATTGCCGATCTGAAGCAGATCCTCGGCGTGTCCATTGATACGGTGCGCAGAGATTTGGATTCTTTGGAAAAAGCCGGCAAGTTAAGCCGCGTCCACGGCGGAGCTGTGATGAAAGAAGAACGGGTCACCAACGAGACGTTCTCCCGGAGGAAGACGGCCAACATTGAGGAAAAGCAGGAGCTCGCCGCAGTAGCAGCTCAGATGATTAAAGAAAATCAGGCTATATCGATGAACGCCGGCACGACCAATATGGAACTGGCTAAGCAATTAGTTGCCAAATTCGCCAAGCTGACCATCGTGACGAACTGCTTGAAAGTGGCGGAAATATTAGCTTCAAATAAAGATTTTACGATCATCATCCTCGGCGGGACATTAAATAATGAGGAATTTGCGTTATATGGCGCCTCTGTCGAGGAAGAAATTTGCCGCTACAATCTTGATGCCGCTTTTATAAGCGTTAACGCTGTGTCGCTGGAAAAGGGGCTAACCGACTTCCGGCAAGGCCAGCCTTCCGTCATACGAGCGATGATCCGCAGCAGCAAGAAAGCGATTGCCGTCGTCGATTCAAGCAAGTTCGAGACGGTGTCTTTCATGAATGTGTGCGATATTCACGATATCCATGCTTTCGTGACGAACCGTACCCTGGACCGGGAAATCTTGCGAAAATATGAGCAATATGGGGTCACCATCATTCAGAACGGATAAAAGACCCCTCTTACCCGCTTGTAAAATCTCGGGAAAATGGGGTCTTCTATTCATTTGGCTTTATTTTACTCTCAGGGCCTCGATTCCTTTGGCAGCTTCGTCTTCCGCCCCGCGCAGCAGCGTGTTCAAATCGATATTGCCGAGCGTAAGATCGGCGAGCTTGCTGCTGTATGCCGTCGTTACCGGACCGTCGTATATCGTTTTGACCGAAATCGGGGCGAATGAGCTGTAGAGAGCGGACTTCACGTTCTTGTCTTTAAATTTGGTATCTTGCGCAAATCCATTAATGACCGCGGCGGTTTTCACCACCGGCAGCGTGCCCCCGCGGGATACCCACGCCTGGTATTCATCGGAAAGCAAAAATTTAATGATTTGCATCCCTTGATCCTGGTATTTGCTGCTTGCGGTCACTCCGAAATACGTCGGATACGGCTGCGGGTGTACGTTCGGCGCTTCCTTGAACGTAGGATACGTGACAAAGTCCCAATTCAGCTCGGATACGTCCTGCGTCATATGCATGTTGGCAAGTCCGGCCAGCATCGCCGTATCCTTTGTCTTGACGAAGTTGTTAACGCCCGGGATCCCCTTCAGCTCCTGAACCTTTTCCTTGTATCCAGACGCTTCCCCCAGTCTCGAGTACGTGCTGAGCAGTACTTTCCACTTGTCGTTATTGATGATCGGCTTGAACGTTTTCGGATCTACTTTGGCCAGCGAGAGCGGATTGATGTCGAAATAATGGCTTTGGGAAATGCCGAGTCCGACGTATTTCAACGTTCCGTCCTCGCGAGTCAGCTTCTTGTTCAGATCGAACACTTCGTCCCACGTCATCCCGTCCTTCGGATACGGCACTCCGAATTTATCGAAGATGTCCTTATTGTAATAAAGAGAGAGCGTATTGTTAACGACAGGAAGCACATACATTTTGCCGTCCGACATGGCCTTCACGGCTTCGATCATCGTCGGTTCGATGTGACTCGTATCGATATTGTGCTTCTTGATGAGCGCCGTCATATCTGTCTGGATATTGTACTGCAGCATATTGGCAAAGTTGCCGATCGATTCCCAAATGATGTCGATCTGCTGCCCGGCTGTGATCAGATCTTCATACCCTGTTCCTTTTGTGCTTTGAATGTACTTGATGGTATGCTGCGGAAATTTTTTACGGATTGCGTCGCCGAACTTCTCGTTGAACGCCTCCTCGGTCCAGCCGCTTCCGGAATAAATGACCAGATTGGCGGACTCGGTACCTGCGGACGGATTGGCGTTTGGCTGAGCTGACTCCGGTCCGGCAGCAGGCTGGTTATCTGACGAACAAGCGGTTAACACAACGAGAACGGTTAGCCCGATCAGCACGCTGCCGTACATGTTTCTCTTTCTCATTCGATCCCCTCCGTTATCATCGGTACATTCGGCGTATGAATCTGTATTAAAAAAATCATTTGTAAGCGCATACAATTAAGGTGTAAGGAAGAAATGGCAACCGCCGCCTTCTTCCTTATTTCCTCCGTTTATGAGATCCGGACGAGCCGAGCCGAGCCGGGCTGAAGCCCCAACCGCACCTGACCTTGGTGTCCGGAGCCGACCGGCTGTCCATTTGCCATATCGATGGCATCCGCCGCCTCCAGCGCAAGCGTTGCTTCGGTGCCGCCGAAATTAGCGGCGAGCACGTACGTATGCGCGTCTGCGCCTTTCACACGAACCGCGCGGACTTCGCCCGTATCGTGCTGAATGGCCGCTACAAATGTGCTGTCCGGTGCGGCGTAAGCACGGGTCGATTCGTGTTCTTCACCTGCCTGAATCACATAGGCGGCATCGACAATTACCTGCCCCGCTTCAACAGCCTGGAGCCCCACTTCGAGCGGTCCGCACAGCTCGTCGGCGTACAGCATCCCTGTCGAACCCGCCGTGACGAGCTTCTCCTTCAGTCCGATCTGCCTGCGTCCCGGCCGGTGTATCGACAATCCTTCCGTGCCGTATACGGCGACGATGCCGAGCCGATCGTCTACATTAACCCAACGGGATCCGGTCCGGATCGTCTCCTCCGCGCTTCCCGCCCCCTGCAGCACAGCTTGCCCGCTTGCCCAATAATACGTGCGCTCGCTGCCGTTGAACAGATCGTTCGGCATCAGCAGGTTCAGCCCTTTTACTTCATGGACGTACGTTCTGCGCGCGGCAGTCGCGTATTGGATCACGATCATGTGCGTGGCATCCGGCAGCGCCGCGCAGGCGATAGCACTGCGGGCGATCGGATGATCCTTCTGCCCTTCGGCCATTAGCCCTTGCGTCTGGACGAGGGTGCTCCCCCAGGTAATGAAGCCGCCGTCGAACATCGTACCGTCATGCTTCTCAAGCCGCTGCTCCGTCACTTTCCCGAGTCCGCGCAGCCGCGGGGACAAATTTTCCCGCCACTCCGCCATGTCGCTGGCGCCTGCCGGCAGACACAGCCCTTGCGGCTTCTCGGCCGACTCCCATACCCAGGAAGCGTCCCGCTTGGCGCTGCGATGCACGTAGGCACCGTGGTATGCGTCTTGCCAGCCTAGACCGGACGAATCGCGGACGATGGGCGAGCTTGCGCAAGCTTGTTCCTTCCCGGCCGTTTCTAACGCGGCTCCAGCCTCTTCTTTCCAGCCGCCGGTTCCGCCGCGCACGAGCCGCTTCCAAGCGAGACCCATGGAAAGCGCCACGGCGCGGTCCGATTCCAGCCTCGTGTAATAAAGCGGCGATGCTTGCTCCAGCGGCCCGCATCGCTCGGACAAAAACGTGCCGTCGCCGTTTCGAACCGTTTCTAGTTCGATTTGCTTCAGCCAGCCTTCCTCGAAGCGGGCGCAGTCGGGATCGCCGAGCACATCGCCGATCATATGCCACACCGGGAGAACGTAGTCTTGACAATAAGTGTAGCGGACGCGCGTATCCCCGCCAATGCGCAGCAGCCTGCCGTCTTCGAAGGTGCACAGCTTGACGACGTCCCACAGCTCTTTCATATGATGATACAGCGCCTCTGGTGCCTGTATGCCCTTGCTCCGATACATGAAGTGAAGCATAGCCATGTTGGACAGGCAGATCACCATGTAGCCGACATTCAAGTAACCGTGATGATTGAGCGATAACGTATCGAAGAAATTAGCACCGACAAACCGGTCGGCGATCTTCTTTCCGTCCATCACCGTTTCGTCATGCGCATCGGACGGTACGGATATCCCATTGATGAGGAAACCGAGCGCCTTCTCGCGATACGCTTCCGCCCGCGGGCAGTCCGTATACATAGCGAGCATACGGAGCATGAAAGCGCCGTTCCACAAGTTGCTTTCCGGCTTGTTATGGCCGTCTTTGGCCAGCAAACCGCCGACGATCGGATAATGGTCGAGCAGCCAATCGCTCTCGGAAAGCAGCACCTTCCGCAGCAGCGTCTTGTCGGCATCCTGCAACAACGGACTCAGCGCATCGACGCCGTGCATCATCCGTTCCAAACCGAGCACGCTGATCCACGTATGCCCCCATGAGGCGTTGTCCGTGCAGTGATAGTCGCCTTCGATATGCGATTGCAGCGAATACCGGAGCATTCGCAGTGCGAGCTCCTGCAGCTCCCAACGCGATATCCCTGCCGCTGCGGCTTCGAATCGTGGATCGGCCGCCACGGTAGCGAAGGCGGCAAGCGCCTTTTGATTGGTCTGTACTCCCCAGGTATCTTCGCCAGTGCCGTAACAAGCAAGCTCGGGCCGGTCAGGAAAATAAATCACATGCTTCCGTGCGCCGTTTACCCATTTCTGAAGCAATGAAATGTAGATTTGCGTCGTATCGTTTGTCATCGCAGTTCCTCTCCAATGGACATAGTGGGATAACCATCAAATACTTACATATCCCCATCATAACAACCGTTCCCGCTGAAAAACATAAATAATATTTTTCTTTTCCTGTACAATATTTCGTTTTATACTCATATCAATGAAAGCGCATTCCACAAAGGGGGTGCCATTCCTTGCGAATGGAGAACATCGCTTATTTTCAGTACGGCCATGCGCGGTGGGTTGGTCACGGACCGATGACGAAACCGTATCATTTGTTTATGTTCGTAGACAAGGGCAGTCTCGCCTATCGGGTCGAAGGCGTCCGCTATGTGCTGGAGCAGGGCGATATTTTGTATATGCGGGAAGGGGCCGAGCGGATCGGGGAAGCGGTGACGGAAGAGGCGCATTCCAAATTTTCCGTGCATTGGGCGGGTGACGGGCTGTTCGGGCATTTCCCCCATCTGGCCGACTGTGGGGCTATGCAGTTTCGCCCTGCTTCGCTGTTCGCTTATTTGAAGCAAACCTATTCGCATATGTACCAACAATGGATGCGGAAAGACTCGTACTACGAGCCGCTCTGCGAAGGCATGCTGCTGGAGTTGATGGCGCGGGTTCATCAGGACCATTCGGCGCAGCAGTATACCGGCAAGCAGGCGCGCGTCGTACGCCAGGTGCGCGACTATATTTTGCAATATTACCGCGAGCCTTTGTCGATTGACGAACTGGCGCATTTGACCGGTCGCGGTCCCTCCTATCTCATCACCAGCTTCAAGAAGCATTACGGGATCACGCCGCTTGAATATATGCACCGGACGCGCATTTCCAAAGCGGAAGAACTGCTGCTCGAAACCGACTTCAACATGGAGACGATCGCCGCCGAGCTCGGCTACTGCGACGCTTCGTATTTCAACCGGATGTTCAAGAAGATGGCCGGCATTACGCCGTCCGGATTCCGTAAACGCAACATTCCGCAGAGCGAGTCGGAGCTTTCTCATCGTTCCTTGACCGCCGATCCGATGTAATGCATCGGCGCTTCTCGACACGATTTCTGCAATTTTATAGAGAGACATCTTGCCGCTGGTTGTTGACTAAGCTCGTTGTCCGTTGCCATAAGTTTTGATTTCGCTGACCGTAACAACCGTATAGGCGGCATCGATATCTTTAGCGGCAATAGAAAAATTTGCTCCTTGCGTTTTAGGCTTCGTCTGGTCCGACTGGACGATAAGAATGCCTACACCAGTTTTTTATATGCCGCTTCAATCCCCCCAAAAACAGCAAAAAAAGCATAGATCCGCTAGCATTTCCTGATCGGTAAAGGCCTGAAATAGCTTATAAAGAAGTCGAAACCGGACGTCTTCCTATTGCGCAAAATTTGATCATTGTAACCCGAAGCATGGTCTGGTACGATAAATCATCATAACTAGCGCCGGTTCTTCAATGATCAGCCGTCAAACAACAAGAGGTGGCCGCACGAATGCACAAGCTATTGCTCCATTTGAACGAACATCAGCGATTTTTACTGCGCAACGTATCCATCATTGTCCTAGGTCTGTTCATTAATCAGATGCTGCAAACTGTGGGCAGCATCATCATTGCAAGAATGTTAAACGATCCGGTCAAATTCGGCGAAGTGAACTTGTTGCTGCAAATTTTCGGCATGATCGCGCTTTTTCTGAACGTCGGCTTTAACTCTGCGCTTGTGTATACCTTCTCGACGGATGCACGGGAAGCGGTGCAAAATAAATTTCGGCTTGCGCTGGCAGGCAGCACATCCTTTGGAATCGTGATCAGTGTTGTGGTAGCGGCGCTCTCTCCCTTCCTTGCAAAAGTGTATCAACTGCCTGCTCTGCAGACGGCGCTCGCGCTCGGTTCCATCATGTTTGTGTTCAATTCCGTCGTCAATATGGGGGTATCCTCCTTTTCCGGCAACCGGAATTTCGTTACTCAAGCGGTTTTTATGGTGATCATGACCGTTTTCTCTACTCTAGGCACAATTGCAGGGGTCATCTGGCCGCTTTTTGGCGATCCGCTTTACCTATGGGGCGTTTCCTTCTGGATGGGCATCGGGGCATTGCTCACAGCGCTTATTACCAGCTGGAGAGTGCAAAAAGTCCATCGGCCCAGATGGATTGGCAGCATTCCTTTGCCTGAACTATGGGGAATGATGAAGTATGGGGTTCCGCTTTGGGCTGGGAATATTGCCAAAGCGTTTCAACAGCCGTTTCTGGTCATGATGATCGGCTCCAGCTCGGTTGTTGCCGTCGGCCATCTTGCCAATGCATCCCGCATTACCGGATTTATCGGTATTGTCACATGGGCGTTTATGATCGTTACTTTTCCCTTTGTTGCCGAAAGCTCGCAAGATCTGCAGGAAAGCAAACGACGGGGCACGCTCTGTATCCGTTACAATAACATCATCCTTTATCCGTTAACGCTGCTCATCTGCTGGTTTCCCGACCAGATTAACGGATTTTTGTTCGGTTCGGATTACGCTACAGGCGAATCCGCCATCTATATCCGGCTGCTGGCGCTTGGCGTGTTTTTCTCTTCCGTCAGCAGGCTAGGAGGCAATATTCTTGCAGGGATCGGCCGGACGAAAGCGAATTTCTGGGTCATGATCGTAGCGGGGATTTTCGTAATTACACTTGTGCCTCTACTCGCTGCCGATAAACCCGTATGGGCGGTGTGGATCTATACCGCAGGCTGGGCTTTATCGGCGTTGTCCATGATCTGGTTTTTCTACCATGAAAGCTTTGCGCTGGACTGGTGGGATGCGTATGGGGAGCCTCTGCTGCCGACGGTGCTCATGGGCATTATACTAATGATAGGGCAATCAATCGGAGTCGGATTTCCCGTATTTGTCGTTACAGCCGCTGTCGGCCTGTTTGCCGTCACGATATGGATCGAGACCAAAGCCTTCGCCCAAGTCAAAAAGGCTGTGTTACGAGGTCATTAAACTCGCACACTCCACAGCCCATATAAATGAAAGGATGCTGGGTATGATCACTCGAACAGTAAGAGCATCGGATTATCCTGAAGTGATTGCCGTCATTAATGCGTGGTGGGGTGGCAGGAATATGGCTGATATGCTGCCCAAATTATTTTTTGTTCATTTTCAAAATACGAGCTTTATCGTAGAAGAAAAAGGACAGATCCTAGCTTTTCTCATTGGCTTTGTATCGCAAACCAATACCAACGAAGGTTATATCCATTTTGTCGGGGTTCATCCCGATCACAGGAAGAAAGGAATGGCCAAATGTTTATACGAAACATTTTTTGGTAAAATAAAACCGTTAGGATGTAACACGGTCCGCTGCGTTACTTCACCCGTCAATAAAAATTCTATTATGTTTCATACGAATCTAGGGTTTCAAGTTGAACAGGGGGATAGCGAAGTGGAGGGCATTTCCGTTCATACGAACTATGATGGAAAAGGAGAAAGCCGCGTATTGTTCGTAAAAAAAGTTTAGCAAACACCATAAGTGGTCTATTACGCTTCCATGACGCATTCCTCCTTTAGGCTTTGGCTTTCATTATTTTTCTTTGCCCCAATAAAACAATCAAACTTAGCAGCAGAAGAACCAATGGCATCATGGCAACGCCAAACCCTTGACCCGCTTGGAGATGCGTAAATACGGCCCCGGCCATCACAATGATCAAAACGCCACTAACCACAGGGACTATCTTATGCCACCAATATCCCAGTATTAATCCCGCTGCCGAGAGAACTTCTACTCCCCCTACAACATACATGAACCCGGTGCCATACCCGTAAATATTATTAAATGCTTCTACCTGTGCGGGATCTCCGCTTAATTTCATAAACCCGAATAAAAGGAACCCAACCCCAAGCAAGCCTTGCAAAATTCGAACAGTCCATTTCATTTCTATACTTCCTCCTTGAAAACGTTATTTATAGCGCTACGTAATTTGACCGTTATCTGTCCCATTCGCAGATCATGACTAATTTAGTATCTTTTAATTCAGAAGTCAGTTTGCCCTGCATTTTTATCATAAGGCTCTTAGCGATCGATAATCCCAAACCCGTGCCCTTTTCGGATCTTATTTTATCCCCTTTATAAAATCGATCAAAAAGAAATACAAGATCATTTTCACTTAACCGGCTAACCGCGTTGCTGACGATCAGCTGTACGGAAGAATGCGATTGTTCTAGGCTAATCGATACGTTTCCGTCGGAGTGTTTAATGGCATTATTTATTAAATTTTCAACCACGCGTTTTACTGCGGACGGATCAGCTATGATGCTTATCTCTTCCTCTGGAATTTGAAGCTCCGGCTCAAGGTTGTGATGATTAAATTGATCGTAAAAGCCGACCAATACTTCCAAAAGCAGTTGGTTCAGCTTGATTTTTTCCAGCTTTAGCGGATAATCTTCCGATTCGATGAGCGATAATTCAAAAAAGTCTTTCAATAACGCTTTTAATCGGAGCGCCCCAGTTTTAATGGTCGTAATATACTGCTTTCGTGTTTCTGAAGGTAACTCATCCGACTCCAAAAATTGAATATATCCCAAAATCGAGGTCATCGGTGTACGAATATCATGCGATATATTGGCAATCGCCTGTTTCAATTCGTTTTCTTTATGCCGTTTTTCTGCATTGGCCTGAACGGTGAAATCGATTTGATGATTAATTTCAACCGCGAGCTCTTCAAAGTCTTTATCATAATAGGACATATCGATTTTCTTACCGGTCTTTTTGGAGTTGTACTGACGTAATTGCTTGGTCGCACTTTTTATTTCTTTTTTTAACAAATAAAAGCGAGTGAGAAAAAATAAGGCGACCAGCACCGAAATGAATACAATATAGATCATCATCCTCACCCGCTTTCTTATTACTTGATTTCCTTTTTTTGAAACACGAAACCGCCTATAAGTCCGAAAATAACAAAAGTTACGATGGGTACGATCATTAATTTAATCACATCACCGCTACCCAAATTAAATTTGCTAATGTCTAACACCAGTTTAAAGGCAGAATAATTATAGATCGTTTCGATTAAAGTAAATTTCTGACCTAACGTGTACATAATACTATCAAAAAGAGAGAAAAATATGATCAAAAAGCCAATCGTCTTGCCGCTATCTGTAAATAGGATGGCAGCTAAAGCCATAATCGACGCAAAGGCCGATGCATAGAGGATGGTAAATCCGACGGTCTGAATAAAATAATCGAGTCCCGGCATATCATGGAACCCATAAAAAATAGTTCCAACCAGTGTCAATCCCATAGGAAAGGATAATGAAATAATTACAGTACCAAATGAAAATACGATTAATTTAGCAAAATAAATACGGATTCTGCCGTTACCGGAAGTACCGATACTTTTCATTGTACCGATAGAATATTCGTTGGAGATAAAGAAACCTGCAAGAATGCAAGGCACAAACTTCACGATATAGCTGTTTCCCCCTTCCAGACCTACTGCAGCATATAACTCTTTTATAGATACGGAAGGAGTTTTCAAAACAACGAAGATCAGCACAAGATACGAAACAGCTGCCGCGATTAATCCAATGACCAATGACCAAAAAATTCGGTCTTTCCTCAGTTTAAATAATTCAGATCTCAACAAATTACTCATGCTTGCCGCCCCCGATCCGATTGGTAAAATACGTTTCCAAATCTTCCCCGATCGGCATGAATTGTTCGATAATCAACCCTTCATCCGTCAGTGTTTTGGATACTTTACCTGGGGCATGAACATGCTCAAACAGTTTTATCGTTCCGTCAGGCAATACTTCATAACGAGTAGACCTGAGCTGAGTTTCGATCACCGCTGCCGCTTTATCCGTGTTATCCACATTAATATGGATATACTTTTGGCACTTCTCGTTAAGTTCATTGACAGTTAATTGCTCCAGCAATTGCCCTCTATGAATAATGCCGAAATGCGTAGCAAGCAAGTGGAGTTCCGTTAAAATATGGCTTGAAATTAAAATGGTAATTCCATACTCTTGATTCAGCTTTTTCAATAACTCCCGGATTTCGACTACGCCCATGGGGTCAAGTCCATTGATCGGTTCATCAAGAATTAAAAATTCCGGATCTCCTAATAGCGCAATGCCGAGACCAAGCCGTTGTTTCATCCCGAGGGAAAAATTTTTCGCCTTCTTTTTTCCTGTATCTTGCAGTCCAACAAGAGAAAGTGTTTTTTCAATGCAGGCTTTCCCGGGAATCCCTTTTAACAACCTGTGCGCTTCCAGATTTTCAGCGGCACTCATATGCGGATACAATGCAGGGCCCTCGATAATCGTCCCGATTCGCTTTCTAGCCTGAATAAGCTCCTGTTCGTTGCTGCATCCGAATAATTCTAGCTTCCCTTTGGTTGGAAAAGCAAGGCCGGTTACGACCCTAATGAATGTTGATTTGCCCGCGCCGTTTTGCCCGATAAACCCGTAGATGGATCCCTTTTTTATAGAAAGATCCACCTTATTCAGAGCCAATTGATCTTTGTATCGCTTGGACAAACCGCTTGTTTTTAGAACATAATCGCCCATTTATTTTACCTCCTTATATAATACTTTTTAGTGTAGGAAGCAAAACATAAGAAAGGCTTAAGATGGTTCTTAAAAAAAGCTTAAGCTTTTAATCGATACCCCATCCCCCAGATTGTTTCTATATACTCCTCGTCAGGATTGGCAGCGGATAGCTTGCTCCTGATATTGCTCATGTGAACATTGATTGTATTGTCATCCCCGTGGAAAACTTCCTTCCATACACTTTCGAACAGGTTTGCTTTCGTAAACACTTTCTTGGGAGAAGACAAAAGAAGGTGCAAGATTGCGTATTCCCGTGCCGTAAAATTAATTTCCGTCCCATTGACATTTACGATTTTAGAGTCTGTATCCATCGTAATGTCTTTATAGGTGATCACTTTGTTTGGTGCAGGCTGGTCGGCACGTCGGGATCTTCTTAGGAGAGAATCGATTCTCGCAGATACTTCCTCAATGTCAAAAGGTTTTGTAATATAATCATCCGCACCCTTTCGTAGAGCGTCGATTTTCGTCTCTTTCTCCATCTTTGCCGAAATAATCATGACCGGCGCTGAGCTTTGCTCGCTTATTGCTGCAAGAATCTTTTCCCCGGTCATTCCGGGAAGCATTAAATCCAGCAATACCATATCCCATTCCTGCTTCTCCAAATAAATCATGGCTTCTGTGCCGGAAAAAGCGGATTGAGGAGAATACCCGCTATTTCGAATGATGTTGCACAGTAATTGATTAATATCATTATCATCCTCAACGACTAAAATCTCGACTTGCTTATTCATTTTATCTACACCCTATGATTAGATTCCAATATTTCTAGTTTAAACGGAATCGGTTGCATATTTCAAAATTTATATTGTTGAATTACTATAAAGGTTAGCCGTTGGATAGTAATATTTACTTCTATTAACTGGAAATGTCCGGTATAATCTTGCTTAGATTAGAGGGGGCTAACGTATGTCGTACGTGTTTGCATTCAGTTGTATAGGAGCCATTATTTCCTTATTTATGGCGATTATATCCGCGTTTAAGGGTAATGGAAAATTTTTAAAACCTTTGTTATGGGGCACCATATTGGCGATTATTTGCTGCTTCGTAAGCTTTTTTATCCCTGACACCGATTTAAGTTACAAACAATCATTGAGCCTGGTAGGATTCGTGATATTGCTCGGAGTCTGTTCGTTAGGATTCGTTGCTTCTATATTCATGGCTCTTTTTGCATTGTTCAAAAGAAGTGGGGAATTCAAAAAATATGTTCTAATCGGTATTTCGTGCATGATTTCCGTATTCATCATACTCATCGTCGCTGGCGCTACAATGAAAACCGACAACGAGGAAGCGGCAATAGCCGAAGGCTCGGCGACCGAACAGCAGGAAATGACGCAGACGCAGCGTGAGCGTTATGCCGATTTCGAGAAAAAGATACTGGATTTGGCAGCTCAGATGAATGGAGAAGAAAATGGATACCTCGCTTTTCAAAACGCATTTTTAAAAGAACCCGTTCCTTCTCCCGAAAACTACGAAAATGCCAAAAAATACAAAGATGCGATCGCCGTACACTTTAACCATCTGCAAACCATCGATGTCCCCAAGGACTTGCCAAGAAAGCTAAAGGAACTGGCGACAAAAGGCCGCGGCCATATCAACGAAGCGATCGCACGAAAAGAAATGGCGCTGAATGCCTTGTTAAATTATATAAACAGCAAAAAAGTGAGCGATCTGAACACGTTTAAGGAAAACGCGCTTTTGTACACAAATGAAATTAACAGCGGGCTTGAGAAGTTTTCCGAAGCGAAAAAAGCGATGGAACCGACAGAATAGCCGAACTGCGAAAAGGCTGCCAATGCGTTGGCAGCCTTTCGTCACGCTCTCGTTCTCCATCGAACGACCATTTGTTATTTTGGATGAACCAACGTGAGGCAGTATTGCGCGATTTCATAGCCGACTTTAGCCAAATGATCTTTAATCGGCTCCGGCAGGCCGTTGAACTCCTTGTGAGTTTCATATGTGAAATCGCCTTCGTATCCGATCTCGGCAAGCACCGGCAAAAGCGAACGCCAGTCGACATTGCCGTGGAACGGAAACATATGCTCATCAGAGCTTCCATAGTTATCGTTCACATGCGTCGCCTTGAGCCGTTTGCCGAGCGTGCGAAGCGCAGGACGCTGATCCTTGTACAGGAAGTTCGCATGACCGAAGTCCCAGCATGCCCCCACTCCCGGCTCATTCCACACGTCAATAATCGCTGCAAGCTCGGACGCATGGCTGGCGAACCGCCGCATGGACGCCGGCCGCTCGATCATGTTCTCGAAAGCGATACCGACGTTGTGCTTGACGGCAAGCTCCACGAACGGCGAGAAATGCTCCACATTGTCTTTAATGCACGCTTCTACGTCCAGTGCCGTTTTCGCCCGATCCTCATGCGGATGGACGACTGCCCATTTGACGCCGAGGATAGAGCTGGCGATGATGGAACGGCGCATCATTTGATCGTATACTTCCAGCTTCTCGGCCGTGGTATTGTTCGGATGGGCCGGTAAAAATACGGGATGCGATTGCGAGAAGACGATGCCGAGCTTCTCCGCTTCTTCTCTGAGCTCATGCATCACCTGCTCCCAGTTCTCGCTTACAAGATCGGTTTGGCCGGTCAAAGCACGGCAAAAATTAATGTCCAGCACGTCGTACCCGGCTGCTTTCAATCTTCGGATTGATTCCTTATACGGCGTGTAGCCCCCATCCAATCTGAGGCTGAACGTGCCGGTTGTCGTTGATAATCTCAAGCAAATCTCACCCTTTCGTTAGTTACATGGCTTCGGCCAGCGGTCGCAACGATTGCGGCTGTGGAAACGGTTTCCCCTTTGGTCGATTAATTCCATCATACAATGGAGAATCGGGCTTGAAAATGCAATATTGTTTCATATCGGATATATTATATTTCAAAACTACTTACTTTCTGCCCTTCGCTTATTTCTTTTCAATCGCAATTGCTTTATTAATTTCCTCGTCCAACTCCCGCAGCGTCGTATTCACATCTTCCTTGCCTGACAAAAATCCATTGAATTTCTTCTCGGTTAAAGGTTCGGCGATTTCCCGGAATAAGTAGATTGGGTATTTCACCGGCTTGCTTTTCAAAATTCCGGCGACGTTTTTGGTCTTCAAAGACTCATCGCCTTGCCCGAACGCTTTTTGCACGGCTTCATTTTTGAGCGGCGAGATGCGGCCGGCTTTGGAGACGTTCATCTGCACTTCGTCGGAAGTTATCACTTCCATAACCTGCAGCGCCTGTTCCTTGTATTTGCTGGTCGGGACGACTCCAACCATGTAAACCGTCGAATTGCCGTACGTATTCGGCTTCTCCTTGTAGAACGGATGCTGAACAACATCCCACTGGAGTCCGGTCTTCTCCGCCTCTTTAAGCTGCGAGAAAATGTTGGTTTGGTTCAGCATCGCGATGGATCGATCGGTCATGAATCCTTTCGTACCATTCTTGTCTGCACTGGACGACGGCGCATTTCCGGGAATCTCATAAATTTGCTTGCCCATTTCGAAAGCGCGTTTCCAGCCGTCACTTGTCATTATGGCTTTCTGTGTTTTGCGGTCGATATATTCCATGCCGAGCGGCTGCGCCATTCTCACTACGCTCCCCATGTCCCAGCCGCGGTACTGCACACCGTCTTGAAGCCGCGTCATCTTCCTGGCAGTCTCCAGCGCATCCTCCATTAACATGCCGTCTTTTGGGTAGGCGACACCGAATTTATCGAAAATTTCCTTATTGTAAAACAGCGCATGAAACCCGGTTTCAATCGGCAAGCCGTACAGCTCTCCTTTTTCGGTAGCGGCATATTTGATATCGTCCAGAAAGTTGGACTGGAATCGGTTTAAGTCGATCTTATTACGCTCAAACAACGCCGTCATGTCTTCGTTGATGCCACGCTCCTTGAGCCCGGGCATATTGCCGTTAAACGAGAGATACAAATCCGGAAGCTCGCCTGCCGCGATCATCTTGTCGTATGCCGCAAACGAGCTGGCGCTTATTAGCTCCAGCGTAATATGCGGGTACTTCTTCTGGACAGGCTCGATGTACAGCCGTTTGAACTCATCATTGATCGGCAAATGTACAGCAAACTTGAGCGTAACGGGCGTCGTGTCCACGATTTTCGCCGGTACGGACGAGTCGCCGGATAAGTTCTTCTGCCCGGCTGCTTCGTTCCCGCTACCTTCCTTGCCGCAGCCCGCCAATACAGAAGATGCCGCTAGTGCCATACTTACGGCCAATGTAATTTTTGTCATTCTTTTCATGTGTTCTACCTCCGATTTTCTGCTCGTCCCATCATCAAAATACTTCAGACATAAATAAGCATAATTCGACATTGTTTGCGCAATGTTTAAGAGTCGTAAAGATTTGGTAAATAATAGTCATCTGCTGCTATATAGAATATTCAGAACCGTTTAATTAAGCGCTTACATTATTTTGAATTACCCCTTACTTTCTACAGAATACGCAGCTCGCTTCGATGCTTTAACCGGCCTTAACGTTTAGTATTTAAAAAAAATGGACATCTGCTCTATTAATAACAGATGTCCAGCATTACCATATTTAACATTATGAATAAAGTTTGAATCTCAGACTTATCGATAATTCTAATTTTCACCCTCCACTAGCTCAGCGATCATACGTATGAATGGGAGCGATGCTTGACCGAGGCGCAACCGAGAATGGGATTGCACTGTTGGGCTCTTTAACGGACATTTCGCAGTTCGACGTAGTCAAGATTAATCGCTCCGTGGTCGGAAGCCGTTCGCTCGAGTGTCAACAGGTTGACGCCTTGATGCAGCTTCACGGTGTCCAGCTTGCTCTTCCATGTGTTCCAGCTGGCAGCATTCGGGAACGAAACCGTTTTGCCCGGCTGCACGACGCGGCCTTGCTCATCAGCTACGCTGACTTGCAGCGTGCTTGCAGCGCCTGTTGCATTACCGTATCGATAGCTTATGCTGTAAGTGCCGTCGGCCGGCGCTTGCACCGCGACGACAAGTTTCGCGCCAACCTTACCAAGTCCGTCGACGAAACCGAAGCCATTGTAGCCGCTATGGTTGTTGTTAAAATTCGTTCCGCCGAGCCATGTCGCCACTTCCGTCTGATAGCGTACGTGCGAACCGTTCGGGGTAATTTGAACGACGCTTGTCGCGTGTGCCGGCAAAGACGGCTCGTATGCGGACATTGCGCCTAGCTGCCGGTTTTTCCACAATTCCTTCGTTGACGCGGCTCCGCTCAGACCCAAGTGTTTGATATAGTCGATCTTACGGGTAGCCGTCTGGTCGGAGCGGTTAAATAACCCCACGACCCAAGTCCCGTCCGGCAGTTGGCCTAGCCAACGTTCCGAGTCGCGGGAATAAAAATCTTTGCTGTAAGGGTTGCCATTGTAATAAAACGGCTTGCCTACGAATCCTTGATTATGAAGCGCCAGCATGTTCTCGTTCTTATAATATTTGCCGGTCGATCCAATGGTGGAATGTTGGTCCGTAATGGCGATTGGCGAACCGGCAAGCGTAAACAGCGAGATTGCGGTCTTACGCTCCTCGTCGTTCTTGAACGTGTTCATCCGTAGGAAATCCCCATCAAGAATCATATTGGAGCCTCGGCCCGCGATGTCCGAGAAACCGGTGAATCCCAGGAACGGATTGGCCCATTGCGACCAGCCGTTCCTCCATGTTTGGCGTTGACCGCTTAAATTTTCCCAACCGCCGTGGGCAAGATCTTCATTAATTCGTACCATATCGCCGTACGGCAGCTCGCTGGCCCCGTGTCGGTCCAAATGAGGCATGACGAGACTGATTTCCATGTCGTCCCCCGCGGCTTCATGCATCCAGCGCATGGCGGTTTGGTAGTTTTCCACGCCGTGCGCTTTACCGATCGTTTTCCCTTTATCGATGCCGGTTTCATACCAAGATAAGAAATCGATGCGCAAATATTTGACGCCCATCTTCTTAAAGTAATTTACATAGCCTTGGATATATTGTTTGGCACCTGGCTTGGTGACGTCTACCCAATATAAATCATCGTTGAATTTGTCGTTCGACGACGCAATGGAACCAACTTTATGCGTGGTGCCGACGATCGTCTTCGACGAATCGTTCGCCGCGCTGCGCGTCACCCATAGCGGGTTGTAATAGACGCCGAGCTTCATTCCTTTCCCTTGGATGTAATCGGCCCAATACGCCCAATCATGCTTCCATCCGTCGTTATGCGATATAATGTAACCGTTCTCATTCGTTTGCTGAGCTCCTTCAATCCAACCGTCAGATACGATCATATCGTAGCCGGACGACTTGTAGTCGGAGGCAATCCAATCGATATTTTTTTTCCACTCGCCTTCATCCATAGGAGCGTCCTTCGTGTATTGATATTCATAGGTGCTCCAGTAGAGCGGACCTACGCCACCGCGCGTAAAAGAGCTCTCGCGTGCGGCAGCAGGGACGGCGGCAACAATGCTGGACACAAGGAGCGCGGCGCAAATAGCGGATGTAAGACGATGGATATAAGTTTTTTTATTTTTGCGGATCATAGGAATCCAACCTTTCCAAGCGAGCTATTAATCGCTGTAGGTAAGCGATTGCATAATGTATACACGTATATTGTACACGCTTTCAACATGCGTTCCTATGACTTAATTTCTCCATGGAAACGGTTGGGCCGCGATCCTGAGGTTTCCACATGAATCCCTCACCATTTATTCTTATGGACGTTAAATGAATGAATAAAGTTTTCTGGATTATCCTTAATGATGTACGGATAAACGCCTTGATTTGTATGCAAATATAGAAAACCTTCCTTGTCTCCGATATGCCGATAAGAAATATCGAACACTTCGTCGAAGGAAAACGTTCGAAATCGGGTAACAATTTTATCTGGATATAAGTACATGGTTCTGCATTGCACAACTATTTTTTGCTCGAGACCGTTAAGTTCTCTCTCTATTTTAAAGTATGGTTGACTTACGATCCAACTCATCATATTCCCCTCTCTGACACAGAATAATCATGATGATGTAAATAACCCATTCTTTGCTCGCCGTTACCGCATTCTATCGCTAAAGCCTTCTTCTGATCTCGTGAAGAAGCAAATTCCTTTCCGCCTCGCATACATCCGCGGTCAGCTTGCGTGCGGCGATCGGAGCAATCCATGCATCGATGTCATCGTACGTCGTACCGCTCATTTTCGAGTATTCATCCATAAATATTGTAACGATCGATTCTCTGATCGTGTCAAAATACGCCACCGCTTCGCCCGGCAACTTGGGGAAATACGACAAAAGTACCGCGTATCTGATCATGATTATGTATTCAGCGAGGTCGGCTTCCGGATTACCGGTTGCTGCGCAGACCCAATCAATCACAATCCCCTTCCCGTCGCGAATCAAAATATTTCCTGGATTCGGATCGCCATGACATAATTGTTTCTTTTCGGGCAAAGCATCTAGAATCGCAAGGACAGCACTCTTCTCATCCGCCGTTAAGTAAGCGGCACTCTCTATCGCGCGCTTTATGATGTGTCTTTGCGAAGGCAATGGCACGTTGGATCTTTGATGAATATCGTATAATATTCGCGCCGTAATTCGTACAAAATCATTTTCACCCGTGGATAAGGCATCTTCCCCCGAAAACGAACGGTTCACAATTTGATTCATGAAACGCTTCATTAGCGGCTCCCCGTAAACGCGCTCAAAAACGATACCCGGACGCCCGTCGATATCTACGACAGCAAAAGGGCGAGGAACAGGCAGTCCGTGCTGCCATGCAAGACGAGAATTTTCATATTCCAGATTGATGGAATAACGATTAGTATTCGGTTTGGCCAGCTTTACTATTTTGTGCTCATTCTCCCATTCAAATACTTCGGAGCCCTTTCCTTCGCCAATTTTCGCGCCAAATTTAATGCTCATGAATCACAGCTCCCTTACTGCCAATTTTAGGCGTTAGTCAAGCCCTCTTTTAATAATAACGCTTCGACCGTCGCATGCAGGCCTACTTCGGATATCATAACGCGTAATCAACGCGAACAAAAGCCCTGAAAGAAATCAGGGCTTGGCAATGTTTCCGCATAATGCATTGAACACTGAAGCTATTTATTGCTCGCTTAGGCATGGCTTTCTTGTGTAGGCAAAGACAAGTTCTTCGCTTCCGGAGACTTGTACTTCATGATCGGTACCATCGTCAGCGCCCCGATCGTAAACAGACATCCGGCAACGGTAAAGATGGATTCAAGCGGAAACGCTCCCTTTAGCACCCCGGCAAACGACATGGATATGACCATCATCCCCATAAACATCGGATTAAGTACACCGTTCACCCTTCCGACGATCGATTCGTGCGACCATTTCAAGATCATCGTGCTAATCCCGATGTGGATGCATGGGAATGCAAGTCCGTTCACAAACTGTGCGGCAAGCGTTACAGGAACCATGGTTGAATATCCGACAATGACCGTGCAAATGGCGCTGACAAGCATTCCGATCGCCAGCAAAAGCTGCGGCGCGACTCGTTTTGAGAATACCGCGACCACTCCGCCTCCGATCAGCATAGCCGCTCCGTTCACCATTAGTATATATTGCAAAAACTGCTCCGGTTTCCCCAGCTTCTCGGTCACGATGAACAGGTTGAGCGTGTGAGCAAGGCCTACAGCAAGACCCGCGAGGATGAATGCGAGGCCAAGCACCCTCAGCACCTGACTTTGCCATACATAACGAAAACCTTCAATAAACTCTTTACGAAATTGACCTTTCCCCGCTTCCGTTCGAGGCTCGTCTTTATCCTTGGGAAGGCGGACGAGGACCAGGGCGGACAGCAGAAAAATACAGCCCATAAAAGCGATGGAAATTTCAAGCCCGAGGTTGGTGTATACATAAGTTCCAAGCATGGGACCGAGCACCAAAAATATCGCCATCAGTGATTGGAACAAAGCCATACCTTGCTGCATCTGCTGCTCCGGTACGTGCTGTTTGAACAAACGCATGCCCGATGGCTGCGAGAACTGCGACAATATAGCCGAAATGAACGTTACAAAATAAACGGAATGCCATGAGCCATAATGAATCGTCAAGAGCACGATGAATACGGATACGGCGGATAATACATCGCACCAGACCATCGTTCGTTTCGGCTTCCAGCGATCGGCGAACGTGCCGCCTATAAAAGAAAACAGGAAGATCGGCGCAAATTCTACTACGCTGATCAGCGAAATCGCGTATGGATCTTTGTTTGTTTTTTCGGCGACGTAGAGCAGTATCGCGAAATTCCTCACCCATATCCCGATCTGCAGCAGAACGTTCGACATGATAATCGTTTGTATGAAGCGATTGCGGAAAAGACTTGGGGCCTTGGCGGCAGCCTGTTGCGAATCCAAACTGAATACAACTCCTTTTACAAAAATGATTGGTGGTCCATCGCTTGCAATCTTATGATAAACCGAAACGTATCGGCAGGTTTCTTCTGAATTGCTGTCTTTTTATCTTCCTTTGGATATGATGGGCGCCGATCAAATTTTCCGAAAGCTTCTTGTTATCGCTCGTACCGCGCGTTCTCAGATCGGCCACCCAATCACTCGCTTTTCCCGCCAAGTCGGGACAGCCTTTCGATTTCACGAATAAAAAGTCGCCGGGTAGCAAATATTGATTATCGACGATCAAAAAGTGCTGCCAATCGTATGGCCCGGCGAATAGCCCCCCCCCTATTCAATGCCCACCCACGTAAAAAGACCGCACTCGCGTCAACCGCTTACGACACGAATGCGCTCCTTTCTTCTCGTTCCTTATGGGCTCACTTCCATGAGATCCAACAGCTTCTTGGGGCCGACTGCTTGAATTAACCATGGGATGCGTGGACCTTCATTTTGATTTAGGACCAAATTATAAATGATCGTAAATAAACGTTTTTGATTCGATCTCATTACTTTTTTATCTTCATCATGACAAATCGCGTATATTTGTTCCATTAATTGCTCGCCTTCTACTTCGGAACTTTTCAGCAAACCGCAAAATGCTTGCACCCATCCGCGTTCCGTCGAACTTAGCGTATTATAAAAGGCGGTGTCGGCGCACTCTTTCACCTCTACTTGCTTTTGCGGATACCAGCACTTAATCCAGTGCTCCGCGCGTCGGACGATCGGCTCAAGCTCCTCTATCGAGTACTCCTCGCCGTTTCGGGTTAAGATGTCCTTTAGCAGCGCCCTATCGAAATGAACCAGCGGCAATAAACTGGAAACGTGGCTGAATTTCGGCGTCTTTCCCCAGGGCTCCGTCGTCATCATGGACAATTCCAACGCTTCCTTGAGTTCGCTGTTCAACGTGCCGGAATCGTACCCCTCACGGTATCTTTCATATTCCGTATAATTCCGGATCACGTCCTCGTCCATCCCGATATGAAAAGCGGCGCTCGGTTGATACTTGGCGAACATGAACAATATCAGCTCCGGGCTGTATACGTTCAGCAGATCGTCAGGCGTATAGTTGTGTCCGGAAGAACTGGACATTTTGGTGTGACTGCCTTTGATGCTAATAAATTCGTAAGGCAAATACGCCGGCGGCACGTTCTCGAAAATGATTTCCGATAAGGCCTTGGCTACATTGTAGCTGCCGGTCTCCGATGAGTGGTCGCGGCCTCCAGGCTCGAACAACACGCCTTCTCTGCTCCAACGCATCGGCCAATCCAGTTTCCATTGCAGTTTGATGTTCGTTGCATCGGGGATATAGAGCATGTCTTGGCGACCGCATTGACAGCTATACGCCAACGTATCCGTTTGTTCATCGAACGATTGAATCGTGGTCGTATCCTTCCGGCAAACCTCGCAGTATACATGAACAGGAAAGTAACCATCACGTTCGTCCTCGCTGGCATCGCCCGTTTTGAAGGCCATGACGATATCGTAAATTTCTTTTCTCTTCCTAAGAACATGAAGGATGGATGGATTGTATCTTTTCGATTGATACTCCCGGCTCTGGTATATAAACTCCGGTTGTATGCCAAACACCGATAAAGCATTTTCGAACTGCCTCTCAAAATGCTGCGCGTAGGAATCGTGACATCCGTACGGACACGGAACCTCCGAGTAAGGCATCCCGATATATTTTTCAAAGGCTGGATCTATCCCGGCGGGAACTTTCCGGAACCGGTCGAAGTCGTCCCACGAAAATATAAATCGTAGGTTTTGGTCCGACTGTTCGAGCGCTCTCACGACAAAATAGGTCGTTACAATTTCCCTGAAATTGCCGATGTGTACAGCCCCTGACGGGCTGATCCCCGATGCGCACACAAACGTACTGCGGTCAGGATGCTGCTCAATTAAACGGTTTGCGATGCTATAAGCCCAATGCATAATTCTTCACCTCTGTTTTGGAATAATTAGAAAAAGCCCCCGTCCGCAAGATTGTCATCTTGAGGACGAGAGCTTATGTCAGCGCCGTGGTACCACCCCAGTTTGTGAATATGTTGCCATATTCACCTCTTCGGGTACGGCCATTACGCTTATACCCTATCTCTGTAACGGGAGATCCCGTCATACCATCCTTGAGCGCTGTGCTCAATTCCATATGAAGCTCCGAGTTTTTTTTCGTTAAGAACGCCGCTGCCCCATTTCACCGTGCTGGAGCTCTCTGTGAACGCCGGTTCTTAATTACTCTTCTCATCATCGCATTATTCGCGTTTGTTATTTTATGTAATATTAGCGTGAAGATGGGGTGATGTCAAATCCAATTTTTCAGAAAAAATTTGCAATTCAACCTTATGCGCCGATGCTCTTGAGCTCTTTCGTTAAACTGTCTAACGTTTCCGCACGGTCTTGCGCATCTTGGTCGTCGAATAATAGCTGCTCGATGAATTCCCATATATCCTCCAGTTTCCGTCTCCCTTGGTAAAACTGCAGCGCCTCGAGATTCACTTCGTAATTGACATGATGTTTCCGATACTCGCTAAAAAACATACCGTAGTACGGCTTGTCCACCATAAACATCAGATCCGCCTCCGCCGGCGCTAACCGCAGCCCTTCCCAATCAATCCATATGAGCTTCTCCCCGGACTGCATCAGATTCCAGTAATGTATGTCCGTATGGCATAAGACCATGCGCACCGAACTGTCCTTCAAGACGGCGGACAGCTTCTCAACCGTATTGATCCGTTCATGAAGCTGTGCGGAGAAAGGATGCAGCACTGAGCCGATATCGTCAGGAATATCCTTATTTCCCGGGTGCAGCACATCCCGTAACTGCTGCAAATACGGCACGTGATAGTTTTCTTGTATCGCACGCGTTTCCACGGTAATTTCCGCTCCATACTTGTGCAGTTCCGCAATCATTTGCGAAAGCTGGCTTACTTGCTCATCGCTTAACGCTTGATCGCCGATCGTGTCTCCTTCAATGTACTCGTAAAGCAGATAAACGCCGTGATCGTCCTCGCATTTATACTGGCCATTCTTGGTATGAACAGGCACGGGAATTTTTCCTTGCAAGCCGCTATGATGCATCAGCCAACCCATGATCGGCATATAGGCATCGATCAGAGCCGTCCATTTGGGTGTCGAAACTCTGCTTTTTTCATACATCTTCAAAAAGTACGGTCGTTCATGGCTTGTCACTCGAAACGCTAAAGCGGCCCATCCGCCCTTTTGCGGCGTTACGTCAATCGGATCGATACCGTAGTGCGCCTGTAGAACGGCGGTTAAATCGTATAAATGGTTCATCTCGTTCCCTCCCTTGCTCACTATTCTCTTCATCCTGTAGCTGTTCCCCATTCTTGTTATGCATAGCTGAGCGCGAATCTCCGCTGCCTGAAAATCCCTCGGTATCCTATATATGATAGATCAAAGCGGTCGCCTGATCAACAATCATTAGTGCGAAGATACTCCATTCGGTTCCGTAATTCATCATCTGTCCCAGTTTGGCAATCAACCTGTCGAGCATCTTGCGAACTTCACCTTCTTTTTCATTACGGTCCTCCAGTGTGCAGCGAAATTGCTCATTTGCGGTCAAACAAAGGCGTAACGGCTCGAATTACCAAACGTTTCAGCTTGACATCCGAGAGGCAGTTCACTATCATTTGAAACTATTCTACGATTTTTGTCGTAATAGAAGATAAGCGAGGTGATAGGATGAGATAAAAGAGAGTGAGATGCATTTATTGTTGTAGGTATCCGATGACAATAACAACAAGGGGAGGAATAAATTTATGAAAAAACTTGTCATTGCAATGGCTTTACTATTAACTGCTGTCGGGTGCTCGGCTGTTGACAATCCGAACCAATCCGCAGCCCCAGCCCCCACCAGTCCCCAAACCGATGCAACGGCTGCTCCGAACAATGTGCCGGAGACGACTCCACCTACAACGAATCCGCCGGCGGCACCTGCGCCTGCTCCGGTAGCGCCTGCTCCTGAACAGACCGCTCCAGCGCCGACTCCGCCCAAGCCAGTCATTCCTGCACCGCCAACTGGAGCAAAAGAAGTGCCATATGTGACCAAGCAGCAGATCGACTCCGTTGAACTGAACTCTACATACGATCAGGTGTCCACGAAGATCGGTCTCGGTAAACTCGTTTCCCAAAACGAACATCAAGCGATTTATCAGTATCAGGGAAAAAATGGAGGCACCGCGAAGTTAATATTTTGGGACGGAAAGCTGAACAGCAAAGGCGTTAGCGATTTGAATTAATCAAAAAGTTTGTGCAGCCCCTAAAAACGTACTGACGCGGCTGAATATGAAAAAGGGATATTGGCTGTACGTCGACAAGCACGATGTACTGTCAATATCCCTCTATTTGTTAATCCCCGTACCAGGGCGGCATTTTTTCATCCAATATAGGGTTATTTTCTCCATTACCCACGCATACTTTTTCCGATATTTGAGGTCCTCTTCCGTTTCAATCATATTCAAGGCCGTTTGCTTGACAATTTCATCATGATTATCAAGGCTGTACCGTTATCCTCCCGACAGTACCATTTTCCCCAAAAAGAAAAGGTTCAACCTCATGGCTGAACCTGCGGATATTCGGATTGCTATATCAATGATGTCATGGTTATGTAAACATGTGAAGCTGGGCTAACGCATTAGTCAACCCTTTGCGGTGCGCCTCCACAGACCCTGAATAGCGGTGGTCTTCCAACTCGATGCAAACCGGTCCGCGATATCCCGCTTGATCCAGCTCGAATGTCACCGTCAGCCAATGGATGCTCCCTTCACCGGGTATCGTATAACGCCACGGGCCCTCGCTGAACTTGGCAGTTTTTGCAAACACCGGACGTTGCGAACGGCCGAATAAATAGACGTTTTCGTCTAAAATGGCACAATCTTTCGCATGAACATGGGCGATCCGTTCGGCGAATTCGCGCAAGAAACGGATGTGGTCAATGCCCAGACGAACCAAATGCGACGGATCATAATTAATGCACAGCGCCGGCGAAGGAATGGCTGCAAACATTGCGCGCAGCATCTCCGGCGTGCAGCCGAGCGTCGGATAATGCGGGGCGGGTCCCGGGTAACCCTCAAGTACAAGCTTGATGCCAAGCCGCTCGGCCTGCTCCGTAATGGCCGGAAAGACGTCGCAAAACATGCCGAACGATTCGGATAGCGGCGTCGCCGCTTGTTCCGGCACAAGGCACATAAAGCATGTTGTCGCACCGAGTTCGGCCGCTTCGGACAGCTGGACGATCAGCTCCCGCACGGCTTCGTTACGTTTGCCCTCATCTCTGCTAAGCAGCTGCGGAACTTTACGGGCATCGAAGCTGCCGAGCGATAAACCGGCCTCGGATAGCGCCGTCATATTCTCTTTCGTGATCGACTGCAAGTCTACGTAACCGAATCCTGCCTCTTTCAGCCAATGAAACCATTCATTCCATTGCTCCGGTTCTTTTGCCATCGCAACACCTTGCGTCAGTCTGACGCCTACTCTGCTGGACATGCTGAATATTCAACCTCCTTCATTTCCGTAACATGTTTGGTTTAAAGCGAAATCCATTGCCCTGCATTTGCTGCGCTTGTCCAAGCAGCCTCCGTCAGCCGTGCGATGCGAAGTCCGCAGGAAGCGGGAGCGGCGGCTTCTTCTTTGCGGCCAAGAATGAGGTTGACGAAGTCTTTGTCGGGATCAGAGGATGCGGGAAATTCATCTGTGGTGATCGCAATGGGTTGATTTTGTCCTTCCCTGGCGACAAGCAGCGTATTGTTCCGATACATTGCCGTTCCTTTGTCTCCATGGAATGTAATGTCTTCATACAGGCCGATGCTGGCGCTGCCGACGACGTTGAACGTACCGAACGCGCCGCCCTTGAACCGGACCGTCAGCGCAGAATCGATGTCGACCGGAGTGCCCCGGTTATCGATGCAAGCCGATACGGACTGCGGCTCCAGTCCGGTAACCCACAGCACGACATCGAGCAGATGGCTGCCGGAGTCGTTCAGCTGTCCGCCGCAAGACAATGCGGGGTCCTGTCTCCATGTTCCTGCCGTTGCCTGCATCCATTTTTGCGCCTGGTAAGCGCATACATATTGAATGCGGCCCAGTTCGCCACTTTGCACCAAGTCTCTAAGGTACACGAATGGGCCCAACCCATGGCGTTGGTACGCAACGGCCAAATGTTTCTTGCACGCTTCGGCATGTTGAATGATGCGCTGCGCATTCTCCGAGCCCGCGACAAAAGGCTTCTCCATCAGCACGTGTAATCCTGCGTCAAGACAAGCCATCCCCTGCTCGTAATGCTGACTGTGCGGCGTTACGATCACTGCGGCATCCGCTGCCGTATGCTCCAGAGCCTGGCGGTAATCCGCATAGACCGGAACCTCGGCAAGCTGCGGAAACCTGCGTTTCGTCTCCTCCAGCGACTTTTCGGAAGGGTCCGCCAGCGCTGCAATTTCCGCTTCCGGCACTTGCAGCAGCTTCTGAATATGGCTTCTCCCCATTCCTCCGACACCGATCATCAAAAAACGAACTTTCTCCATCACAGCATCCTCCTCATTGGCTAAGGCTAACCATCGGATCGTCATCGGGAGCTCTTCGTCGATGCGTTGCAGAGTACATGATTCAGGCACAAGATGCGGTATCGAACTGGCCGGCTTATACTTCATATTCGATCGCTGTACGGTTTATGACCGATGGATGACCCGTTCTTATACGGGAAACCATCGGTCATCCGGCTCGCTCCGTTAGCCTGCGAGCAGAATAGCGGCAATGAACACAAGCTGCAGCACCGTTCTTAAGCCAAGCGGCGTGGGCGCTCTTCCGCCCAGCGTTATCGCGTTCCGTGCGGCGCGAACGTTGGCAGGAAACATCGCGATCAGCATCACGGCCAGACCAACGGAAGCGATGGATGCCGTGGGTGGATACAACAGAAGGAGCGCGCCTGCCATTTCGGCAATGCCGGTTAACGTCACAATCCAATCCGGCCTGGGCAAAGACGGAGGCACCATCCGGATCAAATCCGGCCTCCGCTTTCCCCAGTGAGCGGATGCGGCAATAAGCAGCATGGCGGAGACGGCGTATTGAAGCGATGTATGCCAGTCACCCATATACGTCCATCCTGAAAGACCGGCTCCGTACAGCACAAGGAACGTTGCAACCATAACGATAAACGGAATCATGTGCCTCTCTCCCCATTATATACTTTGACTGATCATCAAATAAAGAATAATGATCGGAAGCAGCGTCGCTGCCGTCCCGTAGATGGCCCATGACTTGGATGCGCGCTTATAGTCGGCCGATATCGCGCCTGTACCGAGCGCTTCCCGGCTGTAACGGATCATCCGCCGCTGAAGCGGGATTAAGACAGCAAGCCAAATGATGCCCGTTATCGCAAACAGGAACAGCGAAGACGTCAGCCAGTTGAATCCGGAGAAGGAATGCCCCGCTTGCACCGCCATCACGTTGCCGGAGACGATAATGAGAAGCAGTCCCGGCAGTGTAAAGCAATAGTCCGCCAACATGACGTTTTTGGCGGCGCTGTGGATGACTTCCGCATTGCCTCCGATATCGGCTCTCACTTTCCAGAACGCAGCCGTCATAATGTTGCCGACAAACAATATGACCCCAAGCACATGCAGGAACAACCAGAATGACATGTTCATTGCTCCCCTTTCTCAAATTTTATGCCGAGCAGATCGCCCATGAGCGCCGCATAGTCGGCGGAACGGAACGAGTGATTCAGGTTCACGCTCTCGCCAATCACCGAGCGGATGCGGATGCCGAAGGAGATAAGCACGAACAGCTCCGATGTTTTCGCAGCGTCGATTTTGCTTGAGAGCACGCCTTTTCGCTGTCCGGCTTCGATCCAGGATACGGAACGAAGCACCGATGCTTCGTAAAACCGGCGAAGAATTTCATTCACTGCCGGCAGTCCGGCTCTGCCGACCAAATAGGCGATGACCCGATTCGTAATCTCATCCCCCTTCTCGATTTCCGGCAAGCCCGCCGTAATTTGGCTCATCGGGCCGATTGCATCATCGCCATTCTCCTGAACCTTGCGAACGAACCGTTCATTGATTTGATCAAGCCGTTCTTCCAGCACTTTGGCGAACAATTCCTCTTTGCTGTCCACATAATGAAATATTGCACCCTTTGATAAGCCGGACTCTTCCATAATATGCTTCATCGTTATCGACTCGCAGCCTTTCTCGGCAATGAGCTTCTTCACGGTCTGAAGGAGAAGCTCTATTGTTTTTTGCCTGCGTTCTTCCTGTTTCACTCCAATCACCTCTTGTTCCTCATTATACATACCGACCATCGGTTTGTAAATAGACTATTTACAATCATTTACTGTTCCTTCCTTGCCAACGAAAAAAAACCATCACCTAGCGATGGTTCCCTCCCCTTTCACGTTCGAACGGCGTGGCCAGGCCGTCCAACTTCCATATCAAAGACGCGGCTATGGGATCGTTCGCCGAACTTTTATTTTGCCGCGAACTCGGCAAGAACACTCTGCAGCTCATAAATATCGAGGCTCTTGTTGAACTTTTTCACAAGCGGCACGCCGCTACCGGAGATGTAAATTTTTAGTTCCGCATCCAAATCGAAATGTCCCGCCGTCTCAATGCTGAAATGCGTAATAGCTCGATAAGGGATCGAATGATACTCGACTTTTCTTCCCGTTAACCCTTGCCTGTCAACGAGAATGAGCCGCTTGTCCGTGAAAATGAACATATCGCGGATCAATTTATACGCCTTTTCTATTTTTTCCGTTCTCGCCAAAATTTTTCCGTATTCCTTCTGTACATCGGCAATAGTGACTTCCGACGCATTTCCCATTAAGCCATCGAGAATCCCCATTCGCATCCCTCCAATAACCTTATTTAAATGGAATCATTGAATAGCGGCGCTTCATTCAGTCTTTAATTCCCGGGAGCCGATGTTCCAAGCATCGTATGAGCTCATCGTAAACTTGCCGCAGCTCGTTTATCGTGAGTAATTCAGGCGTGTTTTGCCGCTCTTCCTCCGTATGCGTTTGCAGGACGCCATCCAGACCGTGATAATTAAACGTTAAGTCCTTGTACGTTTGGTCCAATTTTTCCAAAACGACGCCAATCAAGGTTTGATATTTCTCCACCAGATCACCTCCCGCGACACCTCATTATATTCCTATAAATGAAATCGAATCAATGATTTTTGTTGGCTTCCGGATACTGCTTATTACTCTGAGCTACCCTACGCGCTCCATAGTTATGCCCCAACGGATGAACTAGTGCCCGCGGCTGTGATTTTCCCATTGGACATGCTGCCATATTCCAAATGCGATAAGGAGTACAGCCACGGCAATGAGCCCGTAACCGGTCCATCGCAATAGGCTGCTGCTGCCGCTCCGTTGTCGATCCGATCCGGTATGCCTAATAAACAACCATCCGACCCCTACCAACAATGCGATCACGACTACAAACGGTACATAGACGGTCATAGGCAACTCCTTTCATTCGCGTATTATGTTAATCCACTCTTTGCCATTTTACCAAATACGCCGGTAAATCATAACCCACATTCAACTGATGAGCTGGTGATAGCTTGGAAGGATTCTATTGACCAAACCCCAGTATATGGTATAATGTGCGAGCAGGAAGGTGTTCACAAGCACCTTCCTTTCCTTGTCTTCAAAGCACGTGTTACGAAAGGAGAGAGCGAATGCCGGAAGAAGACGCGATCCAATTATCCGTTATTCAGGATTACGTTGAGTGCTTGCGTCAAGCAACAGCCGTTTCAAAAATTCACAAAGGTTATTCATTTGACGGGAAATACTTGATATACGAGTCGTCAAGCGAAACTCCCGTTTACGTGCTTCGCACCGCTCCATTGAAACAGCTCGAACGCAAACGGGGCGAGTTTGAGGCGGTTCGGCACGTGTACGCGTTGGGTGTGAAAACTTCGGAGCCAATCGCGTTCGGGACGATGGAACCTCATGAGCTGTGCTATATGGTGCTGCGTTACGTCGAGGGGGAAGATGCGTTCGACGTTCTTCCATCGCTAACGGAGGAAGAACAATACCGCATCGGATTAACTGCAGGCCGGGAGCTGCGACTGATGCACCAATTAGAAGCGGCTGCCGATTTGCAGCCATGGCACATTCGTCAAACCGCCAAATACCACCGTCAATTCACGGGTTACAGGGATTGCGGCATCAAACTGCCAGAAGAGGACACCGTCGTCGCCTTTATTAACGATCACCTCCCGCTGATGGCCGGCCGCCCGAATCGCTTTCAGCATGACGACTTTCATGCGAGCAACCTGCTCGTTCATAACCGCCGGTACGCCGCAGCCATCGATTTTAACCGCTTTGACTGGGGCGATCCGTATCACGATTTCTTGAAAATCGCTTATTTTAGCCGTGAAGCCAGCATCCCGTTTTGCATCGGGCAAATTCACGGATATTTTGACGGGAACATCCCGGAACACTTCTGGCAATTGTATGCCTTATATACCGCCATCATCCTCTTCCCCAGCATCACCTGGACGCTTAAAGTCGTACCGCACCAACTCGATTCCATGCTTGCGCGGATCCGCATCATTCTGGAGGATCACCGCAATTTCGAAAGCGTAGTGCCCTCATGGTACACGTCAAACCCTATAAGGCTGTAAAATGGTTCAAAAAAAAGCCTATGGACGATGTCCAAAGGCTTTTTGTATCGCTATTTGTTCCCTCGTGTAAATCACGATTGCTTTCTCAGCACAAACAGCGCCGGATGAAGCCCCTTTAAATGGAGCGTCATCGTTTTGGAGCAGTCCAGCTCGGCACGCTCTGCGGCGGATTGTAGTGCAGCTTCCGCATCGGTTAAGCAAATTGCGCTGCCGTCCATTTTCAGCACCCGTTTCATCTCACCGAATAATTCGAGATACAGCTCGAGTATGTCTTCGTTCGCAGCGATTTGCTTGCCGAACGGCAAGTTGGTGACGATTTTGTCGACGCAACCGGCATCGATCGGCAGACTCCGGGCGTTCCAATGATGGATTTTGGCCCTCTCGCAATGGCCGATGTTTTCCGCAGCGCTGGCCACGGCTTCTCTGGATAAATCGCCGCCCTCCACTCGAAGGTACGGGTAGGTGAGACGCTCGGACATGATCGTCCCAGAGCCGCAGCACGGGTCAATGAATACGTCGCTCCTTTGAGGATCGGACAGCCACACAAGCGCATGAGCCACCGTGGGGCGCAGTGCGGCCTGAGTGAATCTTCGCTCCTCTCCCCGGAATCGATACGAGGCGTCGGTCAGTCTTACGGCGAGCACAGCTTCGTCATGCTGAACATCCATCCGGAATTCCACTTCGTGCATCCCGGTTTCGCAGGGTCGAAAACGGGAGTTACGCTTCCCAATTCCCCGTGCCGCCGCTTCCGCTGCCTCGAAACGGGAATACGTATGCTTGCCGACGCGGCTTGCGTTGACTTTAAAACGGGTCGTGCCTATACGATTCGCCTTGATCCAAGATAAGTCCAAACGGGAGATTTCCTGCTCGATTCCGGCCAAATGCAGCTTATGCAGGCCAACCTGGAAACGATGAATCCATTGGTACAAATTATCCGCCGTCCTCAGCACCATGAGCGCTTCTTCGGGCAGTCCCGAGGCAAAATAAACTTTGCCCCGCTCCGTGAATTCAATATGCGCACCGGCGAGTTTCGCCCGAATTTCATGTGCCAACACCTGTTCCAACCCCGGCAATACGGTTGCAATGTATCGTTTCATAGCGTATATACTCCTTCGTATTTGATATTTTGGGCATAAAAAAAACGCAAATGAACAAAGTTCATTCGCGTCTCCTATGCGACCAAACAAGGCATTGCCGTTTAGCAAGCCCGGAAAAGAGCGTGATTGAATATACCGTTCATTGACTGCCGACCGCATGAAACAAGCAACGGAAAGCTGAGCCCGGGAAACATGCGTTTGGGCCCTCTCATGCAAATCGTGTTATTCAGTTGATTATCAACCGATAACCGCTGTCAAAAATACGGACATCATCATCAACGCACTCATTCCTCCATCAATACGAATATGCAACATTATACCATCGATCGGTGAAATTAGACAACGCCAAGAAGCGGCCATAAGTCATGTCATGCAGTGCTCGTTGCTCTGGTTGCCCTCGTTGCTTCGGTGTATCCAAGCTTCGCTCTCCGCCGGATTGGAATGGATGATGGCTTGTGCGATATGGACCGGATCCGTTTCGCGGATCGCGTAAATTCGCGGCGGTCTAGGTATGCGTAAGCTTGTATGGTCATGAAAAACCTGCGTCACTAACGTCCCTAGCGCAATGTCGTTTTGGTAAATCACACTGCGGCACTGCTTGACGACGCTGCCGATGGAATCATGATTTGGATCGATTCCACCATTTCATCATGAAAAATCCAGTCAATATGCATCCTGCTACGATAAACAAAATCTTTAAATATTGTTCTACAAGGCTGAAGACATAATGCCACTGTTCCCCGAAAACATATCCGATGGCAAAGAAATCCATAACCCACAAGCAAGTGCCCAAATATGCATAAATAACGACCGTACGAAACGGAACGCGTATGATCCCTATGAAATACCCGATAAATTGCCGGATTCCGGGAATAAAAAAGCTGATGAGCAGCAGTTTGTTTCCGTATTTGTCGTAATAAAGGCGCGTTTTCTGCACCAGGGACGGCTTCACCGATAGCCACTTGCCGTACCGGTCGATCAGCGGCATGCCCAGCTTATAACCGATACCGTACGTGATCGTGACGCCCAAGATCGCTCCCGTCAAAGCCGCTAAGATTGCAGGCACTATATCCATTATGCCTTTATACGCTAAATAACCGGTATAGGTCAAAGTACTGTTGCCCGGTGGAATGGGCAGCACGATAAAATCCAAAGGAAGTCCGATCAACAGCACGAAATAACCGTATTGTTCGAACAATCGTTCTACTATGTGTATCAGGTTCATAGGTTCCCCTCGTTCATTTCATTGTTGTGCGCCACTTCTTCCAGTGTACTCTGAAAAGGTTAAGCAAAAGTAAAACCCTTGCATCAACAATGTATAAGATTATCTTAACATTACCTTAACTCTCCACGGCGGGCTTTTCTGGATGAACGATAAAAAACCGAAATGCTCCTCTCGCAAGGTGCACTTCGGTTTTCTCCGAAACCTCTAATTTGTTTTATGCATGGAAGTCTTGCCCCGCACGAACTTCCTTGATGTGGCCGGCACGGATGACGAAATCGCCGAAGTGCTCACCGTCGCGCCGCTCTTTCGCATACTGAGCGAGCATCGGCTTCAAGGAATCCAATATTTCCTGCTCGCCGATGTTTTCCTTGTACAGCTTATTCAACCGCTCGCCGGCAAACCCGCCGCCCAAATACATATTGTATTTGCCGGGCGCCTTGCCCACGAATGCGATTTCGGCCAGAAACGGACGTGCGCAGCCGTTCGGACAGCCGGTCATGCGGATGACGATGTCCTCGTCTCGCAGTCCGACTTCTTCAAGCATCGGCTCGATTTTGGACAACAGCTCTGGCAAGTAACGCTCCGATTCGGCCATCGCCAGTCCACAGGTCGGAAGCGCGACGCAAGCCATGGAATTTTGGCGCAGCGCCGAATTTTCAACGCCGTCGGTCAGTCCGAATTTCTTGGCCAGTTCGTCGATCTTTTTCTTTTGCTGCGTGCTCACGCTGCCGATAATGAGGTTCTGGTTCGCGGTCAGACGGAAGTCGCCGTTATGGATTTTGGCAATCTCACGCAACCCGGTCATCAGCTGATGCTGACCCTCGTCTTTCACGCGGCCGTTTTGAATGAACAACGTCAAATGCCATTTATTGTTGCTGCCCTTCACCCAGCCGTAGCGGTCGCCGTTCGAATCGAAATGATACGGGCGCGGCGCTTCCAGCTTCCAACCGAGACGTGCATGCAATTCGCCAATGAACCAGTCGATGCCGCGATCGTCGATCGTGTATTTGAAACGCGCATGCTTCCGAACGGAACGGTCGCCGTAGTCCCGCTGGATAGTGACCGTCTTCTCCGCTAAGTCGGTAACTTGCTCCGGTGTAATAAAACCGATCACCTGCGCCACTTGCGGGTACGTCTTCGGATCACCGTGAGACATTCCCATGCCGCCGCCTACCGTCACGTTGAAGCCTTGCAATCGCCCGTCTTCGACAATGGCGATGAACCCCAAGTCTTGGGAGAACACATCCACGTCGTTCGAAGGAGGGACGGCTATGCCGATCTTGAACTTACGCGGCAAGTAGACCGGCCCGTAAATCGGCTCCTGTACTTCGTTGTCGCGGCTGTCGATTACTTTCTCTTCGTCGAGCCAAATCTCGTGATACGCGCGCGTATGCGGATCAAGATGCTTGCTTACGCGGGAAGCCCACTCGTAGACTTCGGCATGCACATCCGACTGGTGCGGGTTCGGATTGCACATCACGTTGCGGTTCACGTCGCCGCAGGCGGCTAGCGTGCTGAGCAGCGCCTCGTTCACTTCCTTGATCGTCTGTTTCATGTTCCACTTGAGCACACCGTGCAATTGGAACGACTGTCTTGTCGTCAATCGAATCGTACCGTTCGCATACTTCTGGGCGATCCGATCCATCATCAGCCATTGATCCGGGGTTACAACCCCGCCGGCTGCGCGTACGCGCAGCATGAACTGATACGCCGGCTCAAGTTTTTGCTTTTGGCGCTCGTTGCGAAGATCCCGGTCGTCCTGCATGTAACTTCCGTGAAACTTCATAAGCCGGTTATCGTCTTCGGGGATGGAACCGGTAATTCGGTCCTCAAGCGTTTCCTTGAGGCTCCCCCGCAAGTAATTGCTTCGGCGTTTAATATCTTCTACGTCGCTGTGCGGCGCACTGTTCGGTGAAAGCAAATTATTATCTGACATGCTGGCTATCTCCTCTCGCGATCTTCGGGACTTGTGCTTAGTAGACGTCCCGCTGATAACGGTTGTCCTGTTGCATACGGCTTAAGTATTCCGCTGCTTGCGCCGCGCTCATGCCGCCCTCTTGTTCGAGGATGGCGGCAAGCGCCGCATGAACGTCATGCGCCATTTTCTTCTCGTCGCCGCAGATGTAGACATAAGCGCCTTCCTGCAGCCACTGATAGAACTCGCGGCTCTTTTCCATCATGCGATGCTGTACATAGACCTTCTTATCGGTATCGCGCGAGAACGCGACATCCATGCGAGTCAGCACGCCGTCCTTAAGCCAGCGCTGCCATTCGGTCTGATACAGAAAATCGGTGGAGAAGTGCTGATCGCCGAAGAACAGCCACGACTTGCCCTCGGCGCCGGTCTCTTCCCTCTCGGCAAGAAAAGCACGGAACGGTGCAACCCCGGTGCCGGGCCCGATCATAATGATTGGCGCGTCGGCGCTCGCCGGCAGCTTGAAATTCGGATTATGTTGAATGAACACCGGCAGCGCCGTTCCCGACTCGGTGCGTTCGGCCAGATGAACGGAGCAGACGCCATAGCGTTCGCGTCCATGAGCCTCGTAACGCACCGCGCGAACCGTGAGATGAACCTCGTTCGGCGTCGCTTTCGGCGAACTCGAAATCGAGTACAAGCGTGCCGGCAGCTTGCGAAGAATCGCGACGAACTCGGCGGCCGAAGCCCCTTTCAGCGCAAATTCCTGCACCAAATCCAGCAAATCGCGGTCATGGATATATGATTTCAAATCTTGCTCGCGTCCAGCCTCAAGCAGCTCTTGAAGCTTTTTGCTGGAGGTCAGCTTTGCCGCTTGTTCGAGCAGCGGTTTCGTCAGCACGGTAATTTCGTAATGGCGGAGCAGCGCTTCGCGCAAAGGCCGTTGATCGCCGTTTTTGTTGACGGGAACCGGCTCATCCGCTTTCCAGCCCATCGTTTCGATCAATTTATCAACGAGGCGCGGATGGTTTTCCGGATATACCCCCAAGCTATCGCCCGGTTCATACTGGAGATTCGATCCTTCCAGAGAAATTTCGATATGCCTTGTTTCCCGGTCGGATCCGCGTCCGTTCAAGTTCAAATTATCCAGAACTTCCGCCTGAAACGGATTCGACCTCGAATATTCCGACTCCGTCCCGCCGGTTACGGCATTAGCTACGGCAGTTGCTGTTGCCGGAGCCGCCGATGCCTGGCTCAATGCATTCACGACCTGATTCATCCACTCGCCGGCCGTTTCTTCAAAATCTACATCGCAATCGGCGCGGGAAACGAGCCGTTTGCCGCCCAAGTCTTCCAGACGTTTGTCGAAATCTTTGCCCGTCTGGCAAAAGAATTCATAAGACGTATCGCCGAGCGCAAGTACGGAATAGCGCAGTTCTTCCAGTTGCGGCGCCCTCTTGCTGTGCAGAAACTCGTAGAAGGTAACGGCGTTATCCGGCGGCTCTCCATCTCCGTGCGTACTTACGATGATCAAGAGGTTGTGAACTTTCTTCAGATTGTTCGGCTTAAAATCTTTCATCGACGCGATCGTCACTTGGCAGCCGCGTTCCTCCAGCTTTTTGGTAACCTTCTTCGCCAGCCCCTGCGAGTTGCCGGTTTGAGATCCGAAGAGAACCGTCACTTCCGGAGCGACAGCCGGCGCATCCGCCGCCGGAACGGCTGACGGCGCAGAACCTGCGGCAGACCCCGCCGCTCCCTGGAGCGCTGTCAAATATCCGCTCAGCCAATTGCGCTGCGATTCCGACAAAGTAGGCAGCAGCCGATTCAACAATTCGACCTGTTCTTGATTAAAAGGACTGTTCGTTACTTGAAGTTCCAACAATATCCACCCCACGTAGTCATTCTGCATATTCGCTTTCTTGAAACTATCACAACTATCAGATCGGATCAAATCATATGATTTTATAGGTTCTATTAGTAATCGTAATAAAACACGATTTGAACCGATCGATGTTCTGACGAAAAAAACTTGTCACCTCGCGGGTCAACAAGTTCTCCCCTATCGTTCCTTATGTATGTGCGGTGCCGTTACCTGGAACGGATAATAAATGCACATATTTCACATAAGTTTAGTATGATTAATTGCATTATACATGGCGATGGTGCGAATGTACATACCCGAATGTCTAGATTTATTACATTTAATCCTCCGTGTTCGTCCAGCACTCAAAAAAAGGGAACGTCCCGCTTGCCCGCATCCTTTAGGCTGCGTGCGCACGAATCGTTCCCTGATCTACTTTTTATGCCCATTCGGCCGGATGGCGACGCGCCAGTTCCTCAATCGCATGCCCTCTACCCGACGCTTCCAGCCATTCGGCGTACTTCTTTAAATGCCCCTTGGCGTGGAACGGTCCCCCTTCTTTCATGACCGTCCAGAGCGGGTCGACGTCATGCTTCATTGAATTCATCATGTCGTCGTGCCAATCGTTTAACCGGTACACCGCTTCCATGCACACATCCCGTCGTTCCTGAGCCAAGTTCACCTGTTCATGCGGGTCTTCTTTGATATTAAACAGCATTTCTTTATCGAACAAATGATATCCGTCATGATAAGTGCGAATATACAGCCAATCGCCGAATCGGACGCTGCGCTGGCATACATGGGCGCATTGCGATACGACAAGCGCCTCGCGCCCGCATTCCTTTCCTTCCAGGATTGCGGGCGCGTAGCTTTGCCCGTCCCAGCTTTTCATCGGAGGACGCTGGAACAATTCCGCAAGCGTCGGTCCGAGATCGAGATGGTAATGCAGACCGTGATCGACATGACCTTGCTCTGCCCCCGGCCAACGGATAATCATCGGAATCCGGCACGTTCCCTGATCGGCCGTGCCATGTTCGCCGTAAATGCCAAGCTCGCCCTGGTTCTCGCCGTGATCGGCGGTAATGATAATCGCGACTTCATCCATGACGCCGGCCTCTTCGAGCAAGGCAAAGATGGCTCCGATCTGATCGTCGATATAACGGATCGCCGTATCATAACCGTCAATCATTTGACGCAAGCCCGATTCATCTTTGATTTCGCCAGGATGCCGAGGAAACTTCGGTAGCGTGCGGTTATTGTACATATTAATTTCGCTGGCGCTATGCGGACCGACCTTTTGCTTATGCCGTTCCAACACTTCCGCCGTAATCCAAGCCGGTAGCGGATCGTTCTCGAACGGGTTGCCATACGAAAGCGGTGCTCGGTATGGCGTATGAGCATCCCAGTAATTCACATAAAGGAACCAATTATCTTGCGCAGCGTTATTGCGGATCCACTCGGTAACGACGGGGGTCACGACTTCCGCAGACTCCATTCCCCCTAGGCCGGTGTTGAATATTTCGTTAAATCCGGCATTAAACGTCCAGGCTGCATGCCGCTCAGCGAACGGGCTGATCAGCGAAGTTTTGAATCCGGCGTTCCGAAGCAGCATCGGCAAGCACTCGCGGCCAGTCAAATCTCTGAACTTCCGTTCGGGACCGTCATGCCTTACATCGGCCGCTGTGCCGCCATGCCCGACCACTCCGTTATGTATGCCGAAACGGCCCGTCATCAGCGCAGTGCGCGACGGGAAACATGGCGCATCGGACGTATAATAATTGGTAAACGTGACGCCTTGTTCGGCTACTTGATCGATATGAGGCGACGTATTGCGGTGATATCCGTAGCATCCGAGATGGTCCGGTCTCAAGGAATCCAGATCGAGCAGCAAAATCCTCATCGATAATCTTTCCCTTCTATTATTATTGTAGGAATTGAAACGCAAGCCGAAGAAATTAACCATAGTTTATACAATCCGTGCGCATCGTGGAATATCATTATGTATTAGGCGGCTTGTCATTATGTCGGTATTTTAATAAATATGAATTTGGGTGTGCGGCAGGCAAGTACAACGGTTCATAAAATTAACCAATTTCCATATACGTCATACAATAAACTTAGGTTCAATCGAAAAGAGGGAATGCGCCATGGGTATGCCGGAAATACCAAGTGGAAAAAACAGGCCCAGCCTTGAAGAAGCGGGCATTGATTTGTTAGAATCCATCGCTCTTGAAGAAATGGCTATCGCTCACCTCGTGAATGCTGAAGCGGAAAATGTTCAGGCGTTTGTTGGCAAACATTTGAATTTCCCGACAGATCCTACGAATGACCAGATTATTACGTTCAATGTGACGATTGGCCGAATCATGGAGACGCTGATGTTCAAAGAGCTGTTCCTGCTTCGCAAGCTGGAAACCATAAGCGCGTTAAAATCACAAAATAATGATGGGGAATAAGCATCATGGAACATACAAGCCGTCAGCAGAGCGTTTTTCAAAAACTGATGCAAGCCGATACCGCGCTGGATTTGGCCATGGTCCATTTTATGGAGCAATATGTCCAATGGCTCATTGCGGTGAAACGGAACCGAGGTATCCATCCGGCGATCGGCACAGGAATAACCAACCTCTTGCTGTCACTATCAACCATCCAAAACATACAGCTTCAAAAAAATAAAATGTACGCTTCGCTGCTTGGAAATGAATCACGGCATTATATGTCGGTCCGGCTTCGGAAAACGGGAACTGCATTGGAGCCAAGAATTCACCGATTGCTGCATCCGTTCAAAACGCTTATCGCCGATTTCGACCCGGGCATGTTCCCGAGCGCGCTATACTATCTCAGCGAGATACACCGGTATTACGCTAAGAAAAAAAAGCTGTTCCCCCGAGCAAACTCCCCTTCTTCGGCACCCTGGATCAATCCGTCGATGAAAATAATCAGCTGCTAAAGTTTATAAGCTTCGTGTTTGCGAGCGTGTCCCCCACTTCATCCTCTGGATGCCTGGGTGTGCGGGTATGCGTTCGTCTGCGGGGCTGTTTTGCCGTTTCTTTTGGGAGCGAATAGCATCCGATGATGCGCGGCCCAACAAAATAATCGGCCTTCGACCGATATTCCTTCATCATTCGCCCTCCGTCGCAAGCCAAACCCTGCGTGCAAAAAAAGACGCTGCATTATTTATGCGGCGTCTCTAGCTGTCCGGTAGACTTGTTGTTCTCATTATACTATGGAACGGACAACTTGAAAATGACGAGACTCCGCCCTTGTCTCGAACACATTTCTTGACGCTGCATGGCGCCCAACGCTTGTCCAGAAAAATTCCTTTCCCCTTGTTGGACAAAGTACTGACAAACGGCCGTCCATGAAGTATAATTTCATCATTGTCCATTAATTATGAAATGTTATTTTACAGAAACATTTTGCTGGCGCTATCATTATTTCTTCGAGAGGATCTGCTGCAATGAAATTCAAAGATTTTCATCCCAACGTCAAGATTCGGCTGCTTGAAAAGTTTATTTCCGATGTGATCGGCGGCATGGTTTATCCGTTTATGGCAATTTATTCGGCAGAGCGACTGGGAAGCGGCTTAACCGGAGCGCTGATCATGATCAACGTCGCCGTCGGTTTTTTTGCCGGTTTCTACGGCGGTTACTTCGCGGATATCGCAGGACGAAAAAAAGTAATCGCTTTCGCAGAGGTGTTGCGCCTTGCCGCCATCACGTCGATGGCTCTAGCCAATATTCCAGGAGCGATTCCCCCGGTCACGGCTGCCTGGATCACGATGGCGATGATGATGCTGGGCAGCATCTGTTCCGGCTTGTCGGATCCAGCCTCGACCGCGATGCTGATCGACGTTACCCCGCCGCAGCACCGGCGGTTTATATACGGCATTACATATTGGACTTCCAATTTATCGGTCGCGGTCGGCGGCATTGTAGGCGGTTTTTTCTTCAGTCATTATTTATTTGAAATTTTCGTCACGCTGGCTTTCGCTTCGCTGCTTTCCGTCATTCTCGTGTTGTTCTTCATTACGGAAAGCCGGCCTGCATCCGGGAAGTCCTTCGCGGTGAAGAAGCCCCGCCTTGTGGCTGACGTGGCGCAAAATTATAAGACGGTCGCCCGGGACACTCCCTTCATGCTTTTCACTTTGGCGACCATGCTTGTGCTTTCGCTGGAGTTCAACTTGACAAGCTATATCAGCGTCCGTCTGAACGACGAGATGCCCGCGCAGGCGTTATCGCTGTTCGGCTATACCGTGCCGGTGAACGGAGTCAGCATTCTTGGCATTTTACGGACGGAGAATACAGCGTTAGTCGTATTGTTCGCGATTTTCGTCAACCGTCTTATCGACCGCAATGGAGAAAAACAATCATTTTTCACCGGACTGTTCATCTTCACCGCGGGATTTCTGACGATTTCCTACAGCAACCACGGCTGGACGCTCATTGTGGCCATGCTGGTCGTAACGATCGGCGAGCTGATGAATGTTCCCGTCAGACAAGCCTATCTTGCCGATCTGCCGCCGACCGAAGCAAGAAGCTCCTACATGGCGATGTTCAATCTCGTTTATCGCGGCGCGATGATGATCGCCGGGCTGAATATCACGCTCGGCACCTTTTTGCCGAAAGAAATGATGGTGTTCATGTTCGCGGCGACGGGACTTTCCGGCATATGGATCTACTCGCGAATTATGCCGCAGTTGGATAGGCGGCGATCCATCGCTCGGGATGAATCTACGACGCAATCGATCGCGATGTAGATCAAGAGAGATGCTCACGCATTACCATTCGACATCCGTTGACATTTGGTGTTGAGATATGGCGAATGGAGGAGTATGATGGTTTTATTGTTTTTTAAAGGAGCGATAGACACATCATGCAGAAATTATCTCGAATCCAGTCCTTCTTCCTCATTACATTCCTTGTTGCGGTGTGGGGCGCTTCCTGGCCGATTTATAAAATAGCGCTGGCGTATACGCCACCTCTACTATTCGCAGGAATGCGCACGCTGCTGGGCGGCCTTATGCTGGCGGCTTTATTATATCCTAGAAGGAACCTGATCCGTTGGAAACAAAATTGGCCGGTGTATTTGATTTCTTCCGTCTTTAACGTCATTTTATTTTACGGGCTGCAGACGGTCGGGTTGATGTACATGCCATCGGGCCTGTTCTCCGTTCTGGTTTATCTTCAACCCGTGCTAGTCGGGATTTTTGCCTGGCTGTGGCTCGGTGAACCGATGACGGCTTCCAAAATCGTCGGGTTGATCATCGGCTTTCTCGGCGTCGCGACGGTGAGTGCCGGTGGCTTCTCCGGTCATATTGCAGCCGTCGGCATTATCCTCGCGCTGATCACGGGACTCAGTTGGGCGCTCGGCACCGTATACGTGAAAAAGGAGAGCGGCCGCGTCGATTCCTTGTGGCTCGTCGCCTTTCAATGCTTCGTCGGGGGGATCGTCCTGACAGGAGCCGGTTCTTTATCAGAAGGCTTTGAGTCCATCGTTTGGAACGTTCCTTACGTATTCGGCCTTGTCTTTGGCATCGTGATCGGGATATCGGCATCCTGGGCCGTTTATTTTAAGCTCGTGAAGTCGGGCGACGCCAGCAAGGTTGCTTCTTATACGTTTCTCGTTCCACTGATTTCGGTGTTCAGCGGCACGCTGTTTTTGAAAGAGCCCTTTACCGTCAATTTGGTCATTGGGCTGGTCTTAATCGGGGTAAGCATCTATTTGGTCAACCATAAATCCGCGGCGCTGAAGCAAGCAGCGGCGATGCCCAATATGATGAATCAATCGAGCTCCTGATCCGTTCATCCATCCGAATAATGGCTCGTTACGCTGCCAGCCGCTGAGCCACACTTATGCAGCAAAGGCATCCAATCATTGAATTGAATTGGATGCCTTTTTCATGTCTGTTAAAGGTCTCTATTCCTAACGGAATGGGCAAAAACCAGCATTGACCACTCTGGTCAATACTGTTATTATGCAGTTATGCGTTGACCAATGCGGTCAATCTAATTTCTGGAAAGAAGGAAATATGATGTTCTCCAAATTTTTAAGTTTGGAACCGGAAAAACAAGAACGGATTTTAAACGCGGCAATGAAGGAATTCGCGCAAAAAGGGTATAAAAATGCGTCTACGAATGAGATCGTAACCGAAGCGAACATCTCTAAAGGTTTGCTGTTCCATTATTTTAACAACAAAAAAGATTTGTACTTATATTTGTACGATTACATTCTGGATATGCTGATCCGAGAATTTTTCGAAAAAATCCGCTGGGATGAAAACGATATATTGATGCGGCTCCGGCATTACTCCGAGCTTAAAATCGAAATCATCAAGAAACATCCGGAAATGTTCAATTTCACCCTTTCGGCTTATTTGGAGCAATCCGCTGAAATCAAGCACGAGCTAAATCGTCGAAACAAAGACCGCGCGGCCGCTTTATACGATCGATTATTCGTCGATTTCGATACGTCAAAATTCAAAGAAGGCACGGATATTCAGCGGGCGATTCAAATTATGATATGGACATTCGAAGGATTTTCGTCCAGGGAACAGCAAAAAATAAATTCCATTACATTTGACCAACACTATTACGATGAAGTCATGGCCGATCTGGATCAGTATTTGGATGTGCTTCGTAAGACGTTTTACCGCGAAATGTAATGATGGGAGCTGATGATTATGGTAAATATGATCAAAAGCTTTAACGAATTGACCCCTGAGTATCGCGCCTTTGCAGGCGGTAAGGGCGGAATGCTTGCTTTAATGTACCAGCAAGGGTATCCGGTACCGGAAGGCTTCGTCGTGTTGCCGAAAGCCTTTCAAGACGGAGAACTCCGCCCTTCCGCCTGGACTGAGATTCAAGCTCGCTTGAACACCATTCGCAGCCGCAACACCACAGCTCGGTTCGCTGTCCGATCTTCCGCGTTAAGCGAAGACTCGGCTCAGGCATCATTTGCCGGTGAATTTGAAACGGTGCTGAATACTTCAACGGACGAATCAGTCAGAGACGCCATTGATACCGTATACGCATCGCGTGAATCCGAACGCGTGAAAGCTTACAGCATCGTTCAAGGCATCGATCAATCGCATCAAATCGCTGTCGTCGTTCAGCTAATGGTTCCGTCCGAAATATCCGGCGTCTTGTTTACCGCCGATCCCGTGACCGGCAGCTATCGAACCATGACAGGCAATTACGTGTACGGTCTCGGCGAACAGCTAGTTTCCGGCGAATCCAATGCGGAATCTTTTTCATTCGCGAGACCTAAGGGAATTTATAACGGTCCGAACGCGTTAAAACGATACGCAAACCAGCTGTTCTCCATCGCGGCTAAGCTTGAAAAAGATTTAGACGGTCCGCAAGATATAGAATGGGCTGTTGCCCGAGGCAAATTATACATTCTTCAAGCACGGCCTATAACAACATTGTCTCCGGGTAACCCGGATACGTTCGAATGGAACGATTCGCTGACTGGCGATTTCTTATGGACCAATACCAACGTAGGGGAAGCTATGTCGGATGTATTCACACCGCTCAGCTGGTCGATCATCCGAATGCTTGATGAAGAACAAAGCCCTCTTCCCGGATACTATTTGATGTCCGGCAATATTTGCGGGAGAGTGTATTCGAATATAAGTATTGCATTATCCCTGTACCCGGTATTCGGTAAAGATGCCAAGTCGTTGTTGAAAAAAATGAGCAACGTCTTCGGTCAATTTCCCGAAGAAGCAACGATCCCAGTGTTCCCTTTTACACGATACGGACTAATCAAATCCATGGTACCCAAAATTATGTATCGCATGAAGAAAATGCGTGATGCGTTTGCCTCGATACCGGATCATCTCAAGGAAACGCCCGACTGGTGCAAGGAAATGACCGTGCACATCGGAAACGCGCAAACGAAAGAACAACTGCTCGAAATATGGAACAATCAACTGTATCACGCTAATATAAAAGCACTATGGGTGGCGCTTGCCGGCGGCCGTAAAATTGTCGTGTCCTTCAAGCTTAAAGAAAAGCTTTCCCAACTTGTAGGATCCGAAGACGCGACTACGTTACTCTCCAACCTTCGAGGAACTTCGGGACTTGCCAGTCTGGGGCCTCTTGTCGGGATTTCGAAGATTATAAAAGGACAGATGAGCCGCGAGCAATATTTGATGCAATACGGGCACCGCGGGCCTCATGAATTCGAACTGTCCATCCCGCATCCGGGGGAAGAACGTAGCTGGCTGGAAAAACAAATAGCGGAATTCCAAGAGTCGAATACGGATGTAGAGACGCTTCTGGCGAAACAGCATGCACAATATGAGGAAGCGTGGGAAAGAGTACTACGTCGATATCCAGACAAAGCCGATCGGATAGCCAAGAAAATCGCGCAAGCCGCCGAATATGGCCGTCTTCGCGAAGCCGTACGTTCCGAATGGACGCGGGTGCTCCGGGTGAATCGCGCTTTTGCGCTAAAAGCTGGAGAGTTTGCGGGAATCGGGGAAGACATCTTTTTTCTTTACCTGAGCGAAGTGCTGCAGGTGCTTGCCGGCAATGAGTCCGCGGTAAAACATATTCCCGCCAGACAAAACACGTACGAACGATACAAGTCCCTACCGCCCTTTCCGTCGATTATCCGGGGACGATTCGATCCGGCCAATTGGGCACAGGACCCGAATCGCAGGCTTGACTTCTATGATCCGTCCATTCCGGCAACAATGGCTGATTCCGTAACGCTAACCGGTTTTGCCGGCGCTGCAGGAAAAATCGAAGGTTGCGTTCGCGTTCTGAGCCAACCGGAAGAAGGAGAACAGCTGCTGCCCGGCGAAATATTGGTTGCCTCGACAACGAATGTGGGATGGACCCCTCTCTTCCCTCGCGCCGCGGCGATCATAACCGACATCGGGGCACCGTTGTCACATGCCGCCATCGTAGCGCGCGAACTCGGCATTCCGGCTGTTGTCGGCTGCGGCAATGCTACGGCCAAACTTAGAACCGGGGACCGGGTTATCGTTGACGGGGCACAAGGCAAGGTGCATATCATACCAAATTAACTCTCTGCAAATAAAAAAATGCCTCCGGCAAGTCTGCTAGCGCAGTCCCGGAGGCATTTTCTCATACAAACGAATCAGTATAAATTGTTAAAGAACTGGTTAAACCAATCGTAAGGATTTCTTGTCTCCCTTTGATTACCCGAATCCGATTGATCGTTCCGATTGCGGTCACGGTCCTGGTAGTACGGAGGCGTATACGAATCGTTATAAGATGGTTGTTCTACGGCAGGTGCCGGCTCTTTGGCCGGTTTTGGCGTTTCCTTCACCGGCGTCTGCGAATCCGTATTGCTCTGCCGGTCGCCGCCGATCACGTCGCGCGCCGTTACGAACGTTTCATCCCAAATGCTGCCCTTAAAATCGGAAATCGTTACGCCAATGCCGACTTTGTACGTGTGAAGCAGCTTGCCGTTCCCCATATAAATCGATACATGGTTGATCGTGCCGTCCCGGTCTGTGTCGGAGAACACCAGATCGCCCGGCTGCAGTTCGCTTTTCTTCACTACTTTTCCGACTTTCGATTGCTGTCTGGACGAGCGCGGCAGTTCTATTCCGTTTTGCTTGAAAACATATTGTGTAAACGAGGAGCAGTCAAACGCATCCGTTCTTCCTGCATCGGCTCCATGCAAATATCGAACGTTCATATATTGCTTTCCTGTCGATATAATATGATCGGCCACGGAAGCTTTGGAAGCTACTGCGGCATGAGCGGATTGCGGCGCAACCGCTACCGTTCCGGACACGGCCAACAGCAAGCTGAAACTGATTCCCATGACGGTTTTAGTAATTCGTTGTTTATTGGTATTCATCTATGTGTCCCTCCTAGTTAATCGCTTGGTTTGGGTGATGCGCTACAACCACGATAACATAGTTTTTGCATCCATAAATTGTTACAATGGACACAAACCCTGCGTCCTTCTGGTATAAACCGCTATTATTAGAAAACGATTAGAAAGTCAATCGACAAATTAACTTGACAAACATAATCCATTGCAGTTCTAGCCAACCGCAGAAGGAATTACGTGAATCAGCCACCAGAATTTCGACTTATATATAGTAAGAAACGCTTCTGCATCGAAGCATTCGATGAAAAAAAAGACATCCGAATATCGAATGCCTTCTTCCAAATCGACCGTAGGTCGTTATTTTGCTTTGGGTGCTAGAGCGGCCGCGATGTATTGACTGACGTCCGATAGCAGATCTTTGTGATCGAATGAGCCTTTTTGAATGACGCTTTTCACAAAACCGTTCAGTTTCAGCCGGTCCTCGGATGTGATTGTTTTTGCCGTACATACGATGATCGGTATACTGCTCCATGCCTCCTGCTTGCGCAGCTCCGCTACGAATTGAAATCCATCCATCTCCGGCATCATCAAGTCTAACAAGATCAATTCCGGCACTTCCCGCTTCATACATTCCAATGCGATGCGTCCGTTTCCTGCCTGTGTGACGGAATACCCTTCCTTTTCGAGCAGCTTGGCCATCATTTCACTTGTAGTCGTATCGTCCTCAATCACCAGAACGGAATGATCGGCCCGATTCGGAACATATTTGTTCATCACCTCAATGAGCCGATCGCGTTGAATGGGCTTTGCTACAAACTCGGATGCCCCGAGCGTATAACCGAGCTGCCTGTCGCTCGTCATTGACCAGATGACGACGGGAATGTCCGCCAGTTCCGGATCGCTCTTGAGCAGCGACAACACGCTCCAGCCATCCATGCTCGGCATGAGAATATCCAGACAAATCACTTTCGGGCGAAGTTTCTTCGCCAGTTCCAGCCCTTGCGGTCCGCTATCGGCAAATGCCAGCGTCCATCCTTCTTTGGCCAAATACCGGCGCATCAATTGTTGATTGAAAGGTTCGTCATCAATGAGCAAAATGCTAACCTCGCCCGGATTGCCTTCAAATACCGGTTGCGAGGATGGCTTCTCCGCATCGAGGGTTTGCCCAGGTGGGGCTATCGGAAGCCAGCACGTAAACGTACTGCCGGCTCCATACTCGCTTTCCACGAAGATGTCGCCGCCCATAATGTTGCAAAAGCGCCTGCTGATCGCGAGTCCCAACCCGGTGCCGCCGTATTTGCGGGTTGTCGAGGCGTCAGCCTGCGTAAACGGCTGGAACAGCTTCTCCACTTGATCCGGGGTCATCCCGATTCCGGAGTCCTTGACTTTGAAGCTGTACCCCGCGGTGTCCTCTCTCGTTTCGTGGGCAATCTCGCACTCGATTGTGCCGTTTTCCGTAAACTTGCTCGCATTGCTGAGCAGGTTGAACAATATTTGCCGCAGTTTCGTTACATCGGTGATCATGTCGCTGTCAATACTGCGAATATCCAACCGGTTCCCGTTTTTCTCGATCAACGGCCTCGCCGTACTTGCCACATCTTGGATCAATGCGTTCAATTCGCAGGTCTCGTAATAGATTTCCATTTTCCCGGCTTCAATCTTCGATATATCCAAAATATCGTTAATGAGCGCAAGCAGATGTTTCCCCGACTTGTTAATTTTGCCGAGGTCCTCGACGAAGGTCGGTTCCCCCAAATCTTCCGCTTCCTCGATCAGCATTTCGCTGTACCCGATAATCGCATTGAGCGGAGTCCGCAGCTCATGACTCATATTGGCCAAAAACTGGCTTTTGATCATATTCGCCTTGATCGCCTCATCATGCGCTTTTTCCAGCTGTGCCGTACGCTCCTGAACCAGCTGCTCCAAATTTTCGTTCAGCATCCGCAGTTCCTGATTCATGACATAAATTTCATGCGCTTTTTCTTGAATTTCCGAGTCTTTGGAAGAAAATCGTTTGGAGATAAATATGCCAAGCAAAGACAAGCCGAGCGTAAATAAGGTACCGCCGGAAATAAAGTAAGCAAGCAGCTTTTGATCGAGCATCGTACCTGTCGATAACGTCATTTTACCGTCCATGTGAAAACTTGCGGCCGCCATCCCCGTGTAGTGCATGCCGACAACCGCGGCGCCCATAATGAAGCCGCTCCCCAGCTTCTTCCATACTTCTTCTCCTTGTTCCCCATCCTTGCGGAAATAGAACGCAAGCCATAAGGCGGCAACGGACGCAACAAGAGCAATGACGATGGAAAGCGCGAAATAGAACGGATCATATGTAATATCGATCTGCATCGCGGCCATTCCGATATAGTGCATAGCCGATATGCCCGTCGCAAGCAGCACGCCGCCTCCGAGCAATTGCCCCGGCTTCAGGCGATGGCGCCCAACGATAAACAACGCGATGAATGACGCGATCACCGCGGCCAAAATGGACAACAGGACAAGCCTCAAATTATACGGGACCTGGACGGATAACGTAAAGGCGAGCATGCCGACAAAATGCATCGACCATATCCCCATCCCCATGGCGACGGCCCCGAATAAAGTCCACAGCAGCCGCCTGATTCCCCTGGCCGTGCTGATTCTTCCTGCCAAATCAAGAACCGTGTACGAAGCCACAACGGCTACGACATACGAACAAAACACAAGCACCACATCGTAAGAACCATGAACATGTTCCAACGGACAACCCACTTCCCCTCTTCATGTACCCACTTCCTGCTGAATCCCGACTTTAAAACCGTGTTCAACCGTATAGGTCTTTCGACTATATATCGGCATTTGCTTGCCGTTTTTTTAATTGTTTTTTGGAAACATATGTACGGAACACCCGGACCGCTTCTCCACATTTGCGAGGTAACAGCCTTCTTCTTCGAAGGCGAATTTCCTTTTTGAAAAATACAGAAAAGCCCATCCCGATAAGGATGGACTTCCAGGTAAGGAACCGAAACAGCCGTATGTAAATTTTTCGTTGATGCTTCACCTGTTGGCCTTCACAAAGACGGGCCGGCGCAGCTCCATCCAGACGTCACCCGAATAAACCCGATCGGTGTAAAAGCGGGAGTCCGACCGATGGAGCTTATGGTTTCCGTTGACAGGATCGACGGCGCTCGGGAAGAAGAGCATTCTGGCGCCGGCGGGCGTCACTTCGAAGCCGGGCGGCTGCTGCAGAACGATGGTGCTGCCGCCTTCTATTTTTTCGATTCGCATGCCGTAACCGGAACGGTCGGGAAACTCTGTGCGCAGCCACGCGCCGTTAAGCGAGCCGTCGTCCGGAAGCTTGCCGTCGACCGTCAGCGTATTCGCCGTCGTTTTGTTAAGCGAGCCTTCCGCACGCAATACCTTCCGTTTAGAGTCGGGCAACCCTTGAACGTTAAAATCTCCGGCACGGATCATACCTTGGCCGTATACGTAACCCCATAACACGCTGCCGGTCGACGATTCCTTGCGAACGAAGGCTATTTTACCCGAGAAGCGCATGCCCGCGACTATTCGTTCTTTCGTATCGTCGCTGATGTATATCGTGTCGGTATACCGCTCCGTTTCAATCACAGCCGCCGCCGTCATATCGTCCGTTTGATTCTGGATTAGCCAAGTAACCGAACGAAGCAGCGGCGTCTCTTCTTTTCGCCACGTTTCATAAATTGCGCCATAACGGGTCGCTTCCCCGGAACTGACCACATGCCTGCGATACAGATGCCATGCGGGAAAATCATCGGCTTTGGCCGGATCGTTGCCGCTTCGGCGGATCGACGGGATTTGCGAGAAGATGACTTCTCCGCCTGGTACTCCGTTCATATAAGCTCCTATGCTCGAACCGCTTGACGCTCCCGTCCAAGTAAATTGGAAGTCGGAGCTGCCGTCTCCCGTTTGCGGCGATCTCATTTTATCCCGGTAGAACGATAACCCTTGTTCCTTGCCGATCGTCTTCATATAATCCTGGACCGTGCCGTCGTGACCGGTTAAAGGCAGCGATGCGCTCATCTCCGTGTCCTCATCCTCCGACGAGTGCATGAACAGCTCATGTGCCTGCCCTCCCTTTAGCCGGCTCACGTCCACCGCATAAGAGCGGTTCCCTTCGATCTGCACAAGCATGAGCAGACGCCGCTTGACCTCGGCTTGGTCGCGGGCCGGGCCCGGCTCGGAGGCTTCGATCAACTGCACCTGCTTCTTGCTGGCATCGCCCGGATCGTAAGCAAGCAGCGAAGGCCGCGTGAACAAACTTTGCGATTGCTTGTAAGGCTCCGCGTCTTTGGACCAGACCCAAGGAGCGTTATGGTATACCGTATCCATCGAAAAGTAACGGTTCGGCCCCTTCGGGTAACCGGCGTCAGGCAGCATTTCCATACCGGCTCCCCATAAGATGAGCCCCAGATGATTGCCGTGGTAATGTCCCGCCGTGTAAGGCAGTCCTTCGGACAGCGGCGGAAACGTCAGATGGACTTGTGTCGCACTTCGCTCATCGCCATGGGTCAGCGCAAAGTGGCCGAAATGCCACAGCTCGATATTTTTCAGTTTGTTTTTCAAAATCGGCGAAACTTCACTCGGATCTTTGGGCCACGTATCATGTAAAGCGACAGGCGCGCCGGTCGGAAACGACATGATGCTTGCGACTTCTTTGGATTTGGCCAGAATCGGGTATCTCACAGACAAATCGGTCCGGTCTAGACGGCCGTAGCGGGAATCGATATACCCCTCCGGGTCTTGATACGATTCTTTGAGCAGCTGGAACGCTAGCAGCGCATTGGCCGCGACCTGGTTGTTGTACGACGGCGTTCCTTCCTGCCACATGCCGTCGGCATGGAACTGCCGTCCGCTGAACATCGTATCGGCCCACGGCAAAAATAAACGTATGATGTCCGGGTCTCCAAGTACGACCGCGGCTCCGAATGCGTTGCGCAGCCCATATGGTACAATATTACTGTAATATTCATCGTTGCACAGATTATACAGATCGAGTACGGCGGACCGGATCCATCCTTCCACAAGATCGCGCGACGAGATTCCCAGCTTCGCGTCGAGCTGCTGCCACGCGCCGGAATTGTAAATCATATCGTACCCGTACAGCACGTCCATCGGTATGTATTTGCCGTGCGAGTGAAATAAGTCGTTATCTTTAATCAGTTTGGGCACGTCGGGATGGCCGCTGGCGAATTGAACCATAATCAAGATCGCCCGGCGGGCGTATGCTTCGTCCTTCGTTTTACTGTACATCATAGACAACCGGCGGGCCATCGCTTCATATTCCGTATGATCGTCCACGTATTTCCGTTTCGCGGCATCTGCTTGAGCGGCGGCTACAAGCTCATTTTCATCCATCCGCATCAAAGGGGCGATGGCCTTCCGAATATCCGCTTCGGTTTCTTTGGCGATCGGCGCCCACTGCCACGAAGCGAACATCTTGGCAAGATCGCCCGCGACCGGATGCTTCACCCGTGAACTGTCGTATTTGCCGATCCTCTCCTGCCACTGCGGACGTCTCTCGACTGACGCTTCCGCAAACCAGACTTTTCCCGGGCCGGCGAGCTGAAATTGCACTTTGACGCTGTCGGCTTCCTTCGGCGCGATGAAATAAGCGCGCAACCTTGTGAATTCCGTATCCCGTTCGTGCACGGGGCTCTCGAACCGGATCGGCGTCAGCGACTTCGTCAGCTCCTGTTCGTTTTGGAGCGGTGTGACAACGGTCTTCACCGCCGACTTGCCGGTTTTCAAGCCGTCGGCTTTCATCCATACATCGACGACGTACGGCATTCCGCCGGAAACCGGATAATGCTTCCAAATGGCTCCTTCCGCCGAAGAAAGAGCTTCCATGCGAATGGCCGCGCCTGCTCGATGTATGGTCTGGGGGTCCTGCGCGATGTCCATGCTCCCCCTGGCGATGATCTTCCGCCAGCTTCCGTCGTTAGCGTTCACCGCACCGTCCCCCAGCTGCATTCGTTCCGGAACTTTGCCCGTGCCGGGGCCTGGGTCAGTCCCCTGCCCTGGAGTCGTATTTTTTTGCCGCAAGCTATCCGATCTCATCGCCGGAGCAACGACCAGCAGCGCCGCAAATAAGAGCACGAACCCGGCTATGGCCGCAAGCCTCATGTATCCCACTCCCTTCCTTGCTTTATCGCCGCTGCTGAATGGTAAGCCGTGCTGTCTCGCGCCGGCTTTATTTTTTGAAAGCCGCCACATCTTTCGACGCCGTTTCCTGCGCTTCGCGCAGCGCCGTAACCGCATCCTTCGTACCTGCGGCCATATCGGCAAAAGCGGTGTTCATTCTTTTCGCGATGGCGTCGTCGTACTTCGTCACGAATGACGGGGTAGGCCGCTTTTGCGGAAAGAAAGCGCTAACATTTTTCCCTCTGAAATTTCTGCCGCTTGCCGCATCGGCAGTTTGACCGAACGCTTTAATGACCTCAGGCGTTCGCACGATCGGCAGCGTTCCGCTCTTGGAAATGTTCATTTGGTATTCGTCGGAAGTTAATGCCATTAATATTTCGAAGGCTTGATCTTTATATTTGCTTGTGCTGGAGATGTTCATAAAGGTCGAATAATTTTGCGGTCCCACTCCGGGCGCTTCTTTAAAGGTAGGCATGCTGACCATGTCCCAGCTGTCGAAATCCCAGCGGCCGATCTGGTACGCCATCATCGCAACGTTCTTTTCTTTCATGAACATATCGGTCGTCGCTTTCTCGTTGCCCGGAATTTGCACAAAACGCGTGAAATTTTCCATGAACAGCTTAAACTTGTCGTCGGAGACGGTGACGCTTTGCGTTTTCGGATTATAGTAGGAAAGCGACAGTTGATTCGTATTGTACATGAATGGGTAGCGGGTGGCGAAGCCGTAATACGGCGTGCCGCCATCGGTGCGCGTCAGCTTCTTGGCCAGCTCGTACGTTTCGTCCCATGTCATGCCGTCCTTCGGATAAGGGACGCCGAACTTGTCGAAAATGTCTTTATTGTAAAAGAGCGCTACCGGGGTGCTGCTTACCGGGAAGCCGTAGATCGCGCCGTTGCCGAACAGCTTTTGAAATTCGATGGCCGACGGCTCAAGCCGGCCGATGTCATATTTATTTTTAGCGATCAGGTCGGACATGTCGTACAGCAAGCTGTTGTCTGCCAGCACCGGATACGAGTAAATGGAGGAAATGATGAGGTCGATGGGTTGCCCGGAAATCGCCAGCTCGGCGGGCGTCGTTCCTTTGCCGGTCGCGATGAATTTAATCGTGACATGTGGAAATTTCGCCTTTATTTCTTTGCCGATGTCGCTTTCCATGAACGCTTCCGCGGTTGCGCCCGCATTGGAGACGTTGTAAACGACCAGTTCTACCGGTTCTTTGGTTTTGGTGCCGGCCTGTGGCGCTTCCTGAACCGGCTTGTCGCCGCCGCTCTGAGAGCATGCCGTCGCAAGCGAAAGCGAGAAAAGCAGCATGGTTACGGATGAACTTGCTCCCAATAAACGATATCTTTTCATTGCTTAGTCCCCCTATTGATATATAGTTGGCACGAGGCCAGGCGACACGCAGGGCAATCCGGTATGAACGCTCAACCTATGCCTTTGAAACCCGATAACGGTCAATCCAACGAAAATGGGTCTTCCAGCTTCACGAGCCACGCTTTCAATTGATCTTCCAGCGCTTTGGCTTCGCCTTCCTGAGGCGCGGACGTGAACGTTCGCGGATTCAACTGGTAAGGATCCGTCTCGTTATCGTACAGCAGCCTTGCCGCTGAAGCGGCGCCGAAGTTTTTTTGCGCGACATAGGTGTATCGCTCCGTACGGATTCCTCTCCAGCCGTATGCGTTAATGTTGTGGCCCTGTTCCCCGGCCTTGCGGTGCTCCTCGATCCCTCCGGGATAGTGGCAGATGAACGCGGATGAAGGTCTGCGAGCTTGCGCTTCCAATTCCTTTCCGCAAAAAATCGGCGAAAAGTCCGTTCCCTGCATCCGTCTCCGTACCTCGTCGGGTACGTCTGCATTCATCAGCCCGAGCAGCGTCGGAACGATATCCGCACTGTTAAACAGGATAAGCTCCGTTCCATTTTTTACTCGTCCAGGGTAGCGGATCAAAAATGGTACGGCGATCGATTCTTCATACCAGATGTTTTTATGCTCCATCCATCCGTGGGAACCCATCATTTCGCCGTGGTCCGAAGTCAGCACGACAATCGTATCTTCGCTAAGCCCTTCCTGCTCCAATGCTTCCAGCAGTCGGCCGAACTGATCGTCCGTCGCGGTCACGGCGGCGAAATAATCCTGCTGATGCCGCTCCGCCTGCGCGATGCCTTCCCCTTTCACATTCGGACGGAGCGTTAGCGGCCGGTCGGCGTACATCGCTTTGTAGTGCTCAGGCACCTGCTCGAACGGCTGATGCGGCGGATTCCAGGAAACGAACAGGCAGAACGGCTTATCGCGGTCCCTGCCTCGGATAAAGTCGATCGCAACATCCGTCTCGTGCTCTGTCGACCATCGATTCGGCTCGATCATTTCCTGCGTATCTCGCCAGTAATGCGGGCTCATATGCTTGTCGAATGCATTGTAAGCGTACCAGAAGTCGAAGCCGAACCGGCGCGGACCGGGCGGAATATAAGCGTCCCAATGTTTCGCGCCGGACGCCGGCTCAGCTTCGAACGATTGTTCCGGCAGGTCCAAATGCCATTTGCCGATATATCCGGTCTGGTATCCTTCCTGCTTCAGCAGGTTGCCGATCGTAAGCTCATCGTCGCCCAGCTTGACGGGGAGTCCCAGCTTGCAGTTGGTCGTCACGCCGGTGGATAACGGGTAGCGGCCCGTCAGCATAACGGAACGGTTCGGCGAACAAAGCGGAAAACAGCTGATCGCGTGATCCAGCGAAAGGCTTTCGCAGGCAAACCGGTCGATATTCGGCGTCGCCACTTCGTCTTCGTTGCGGAACCCTACCGCCTGTTTTCTCCATTGATCGGGAAACACAAATAACAAATTCGGTTTTTTTGTACGCATGTCAACATCCCCTCTTCACAAATACTGCCAGTCTCGCGTTCTGACCAGGGCAATCTCGATCGGCGCGGCATCCTTGCAAAGGAAAGTAAGCAGCGTCCGTTCATCGTCGTGACGGCTTACGCTCACACGGGCACCGTCGGTCGTTTCCGCGAGCTCCCACGTTCCCCGCAAAGTAAGGTCATCCGGTGCGGCCGGCTTTCCGCATGAACCCATGACCGCGAGTAGACGCTTACTTCTTTTTGAATGCCGCACTCGTCATATTGGTCGGCCTCTATGCCGTCATATAGCCGCAAATCGGGATCCAAGGCGCTTAAGATCAGCCGATCGTCTTCCGCTTCCGGTCATGCACCCCCTTTTTGTCTAAAGATGAGCATCGTTTGGGTTCATTGTAACGTGACATCCGTTTCCCAAGAAGATGAATGTTTTATTCCCCCTCCCCATGCACCCAGCTCTTTGAAACTAGGGAAAGCCCGGTTTCCGCATGGGAAACTCTCGTTTACACGATGGTACACGGTGATTTTTCACCCCTGCTCTAGCGCCCGCAGGCGCGCTACTACAATGATGTACTGTAGCTTTTACTTTGCAATTTGTAGTTATTTGAAAAAATTCAACTGTAAGGAAAGCGTGAAAAGACCGTCCGGGATTGTCGGACGGTCCATTAGAGTGTAAACCCATGCGTATGTGCGTGAGAAGGAATGGGGATGGGATTCCAATCGCTTTTGAAATCGTATGTTTGGAATGGAATGATTAGCGGTATACATACGATTTCAAAGGTTGGCTGCATACCCAAGCAGTCACCGTAGGTGACGACCAGGGCGACCGCTGCCGCTTTTCCACCCCATACCCATTCCTCTTGTTGCATCTGACTGGCTGATACTTCTCCTTGCCTATAGCGTATATGCTCATCATTTGTGCCGTGACCTCAGGCTGCAGTCCGTACTGCATGCCCCGCGTTTCCGCCCGGCACACTGCTTTATCCGACGGGTCACCAATACCCTTTGATCCCACACTCGATCCGAAGCAGTGCCTCCAAATAGTAATAATCGCCCCAGATCATGTAATCGTCCGGTGCATTGTTTCCTCTCACGCTGTACGATCCGTGAAGAAGCAGCCCTTCCGCCTCCGGCTGCCCGATCGTAGCGTACCGTTCCGTGAGCGATCTCAGCGATCGTTCCAGTCCGAGCCGCAGCCATTCCCGGTCGGGATCGCCGTCCGGCTGCTGCTCAAGCAGCTCCAGAAGCCCGGCGCATACGATCGCGGAAGCCGAACTATCACGGTACGTTCCCGCCTGCACCGGCACGTCAAAGTCCCAATAAGCCACATGATCTTCCGGCAAATGCGTCAAGAAATAACGGGCCATCCGCTTAGACGTGTCTAAGAACTGCACATTTCCGGTATACCTGTAGGACAATGCAAACCCGTAAACGCCCCATGCTTGCCCACGGGTCCAGGTCGAACCTTGGCGGTAGCCTTGCGCCGTCGCTCCGCCGATCGGTTCGCCGGTTTCCTGATCGAAATAAAACGTATGATAGCTGGAGTCGTCGCCGCGAACGAGGTACCGTCTGCTCAATTCTGCCTGAGCGGCGGCAATGTCCGCGAAACGCGCTTCCCCGGTCGTCTGTGAAGCCCAATACAATAGCGGCAAGTTCATCAGGCAGTCGATGATGATCCGGCCGCCTTGCTCCGGACATCCGAGCGGTCCCCACGCTTGAATGTACCCGCCTTGCTCGCGCCAACGGCCGCATAATTTCTTTGCCGCTTGCACCGTCAACTGCTTGGCGGCTTCGTCGTTTTCGATCATCCACTGGGCTTTCGATGATAACGTATAGAGGAAGCCGATATCATGATGCTCGATCGCGTCGTTTCGGATGAGCCGCTGCTTAAAACTTTCGACCGTTCTTCCCGCCGCATCCCGGAATACCGAATCTTTCGTATACTCGTAGGACAGCCATAACATGCCGGACCAAAAGCCGGACGTCCATTCGTTGTTCGGATTCAAATATCCGCTGTAGCTGCCTTGCTGTCCGACGTGAGGAAAGCCGTCCCCGAACTTCAGCATATTGCGGCGCACCTTCTCCACCGCGTCGTCTATCGCCTGTTTCCACATGATTATTTCTCTCCTCCGACTTTATCCTTTTACCGCACCGGCGGCGATCCCTTCGACAAAATGATCCTGAGCCAAAAAGTAGATGACGATGGTCGGCACGATGGCGGACACCGCAGCGGCCATCAACGGACCGTATTCCGTCGCATGCTCCGATTGGAAATGCTGCATGCCGAGCTGCAGCGTAAATAAATCGTCCGAGTTCAAATAAATGAGCGGCCCGAGAAAATCATTCCAGGCATGCATGAAAGTAAAGATCGTCAAGCTCGCGATCGCCGGACGCGTCAAGGGCAAAATAACGCGGCAATAAATGCCGAATTCGCTCAGCCCGTCAATGCGCGCCGCCTCCGACAGCTCCTCCGGAATCGACATGAAAAACTGCCGGAACAAAAATACGCCAAAGGGGCTAAAGGCACCCAGCATGATGAGCGCCCAGTGGGAATCGATCAGCCCAAGCTGCTTCATCAGCAAAAACTGCGGAATCATCATCACCTGGAACGGAATCATCATCGTCGCCACGTACATAAAAAACAGTTTGTCCCGTTCCGGAAAACGGACTTTGGCGAATGCGTACGCAGCCATCGAGCAAGTAACGATTTGCAGCACGGTGGTCGACACCGCAATTTTGATCGTGTTCAAATAGTAAGAAAAAAACGGAAGCTTTACCCATACTTTCTCGTAATTCGACCAATAAAACGCGCTCGGAATCCAGCGGATCGGAAAGCTGAACACTTCCGCCTCCGATTTGAGCGACGCCGAAATCATCCACACGAAAGGCAATACCATCGATAAGGAGACGACGATGAGAACGGCGTACAATAATGTGCTTCGGACCCATGACGACAGTCGGAACGGCTTCGGAGCGGCATATGCTTCTGCCCGCGAATGGGTCAACTTCATTTCAATTCCTCCCTGTACTCCGCTTAGGAATAATTGACCCAGCGGCTTTGTCCCTTAAACTGAACGAATGTAATGACGGCAATGATGGCGAACAGGACGTAGGCCATAGCCGAAGCATAGCCGTATTCGTACCTTTGGAAAGCGGTATAGTAAATATCGTAAACCAACATATGTGTCGATCGTCCAGGTCCGCCTTTGGTCAGCACGTAGACGAGGTCAAACACTTTGAATGAATTGATGATGCCGATAATGACCGTAAAAAAGATGACCGGCGACAGCATCGGAAGTGTAACGTTGCGAAATTGGGATACTTTCCCCGCCCCGTCGATTTCCGCCGCTTCGTACAAATCTTTCGGTATGCCCTGCAAGCCCGCCAAATAAAGCACCATGTAGTATCCGATGGAGTGCCAGATGCTTACGATAATGACGGACAATAACGCCCAATCGCCGGATGCGAGCCATGCGGGCGGATGTTCCACGCCTATTGTTCGAAGGAAGCCGTTGATCGGACCCATTGTCGGGTTGTACAGCAGCTGCCAAACGACAGCCACGGCAATCGTCGCGGTAATATGGGGCAAAAAGATCGCGGTGCGGAACAGCTTGATGCCGCGAATGCCTTTATTGAGCGCGACGGCCGCAAGAATGGCGAGCAGCAGCGTAGCGGGTACGGAAACGACGGTCATGATCAAGCTGTTGAGCAGCGAGATGCGAAACGTATCGTCCCCCCATAGCCGGGTATAATTATCGAATCCGGTAAAGTTGACATTGCCGAAGCCGTTCCAATCGGTAAAGCTCATGAGGAACGAGGCAATTACGGGAAAACAAATAAACACGAGAAAACCGATCATATTAGGCAGCAAAAAAAGATAGCCGGTTATTCTGCTGCGGTTGATTGCATTTTTATGAGGCCGGGTCAAAAGTCTCACTCCTGTCTTGACGGCCGAGCTTCACCATATTGAAAGTGAGGCTCGGCCCGGGCTTAAAGCGTTATTTCTTGGAGGTCTTGAATTCTTTTTCGTACTTGTCCGCCCATTCCTTCTGAACCCTCGCGCCGATTTTCTGGATCGCCTGTTCGGCCGTTTGTCCGCCGGTTAAAGCGATCTCGCCCTCTTGCTTGTAAATATTGTTGAGCACAATATTTTTCACGCCTGGCAGCAGCGGATACTCGGGATATTCTTTCTGTTCGACGAAATAACGAATGTTTTTCGGTTTCATGCTTCCGTCGCCTACATAAGCTTTCCGGATCTCGTCATTGCTGTACCCGGTCAGAAACCCTTTGGAAGCGAATATTTTCGCTCCTTTGGCGCCTGTCATATATTCCAGCACCTTGAACGCTTCCTCTTTGTGCTTGGAATTTTTGTTCACCATGAGAGATACAGGCGTCGCAAGACTTGTATTGGCCGGAACGCCCGAAGGATGCGGCACCGGAACGACGTCCCAATCGAAATTGATCTTTTTCTCTTCCTCCGCCTGTCTGAGCTGGGCCACATGCCAGTCGCCGATCAGGTTCATCGCCACATTGCCTTTTTGAAAAGCGGAATTGTAGTGGGCCGACGTCGAGATTTGCTCCGCCCAAGACATGATTGAGCCGTCCTTCTCCATGTCCATCCGAAACTGCAGCGCCTTCTTGAACGGCGTCAAATCTTTATCGATAATGGTGGAACCGCCCTGTACCGCCTGGATGTACCACGTTTGTGCCCACGGATGGAGGAACGCTCCGTATATTTTGTTCGCTCCTTCGCCTTTCGTCATTTTTTTGGCCAAATCCCGGAACTCGTCCCACGTCATGTCTGCTTTCGGATACGGCACCTTCGCTTGATCGAATAACGTTTTGTTGTAATAGAGCATCCAGTTCGACTTCCGGTAAGGAAGGCCGTACATCTTATCGTTCACCTTCAGACTGTCGTATAGCGGTCCGAAGCCGGAAACGTCGATTTTATTTTTTTTGATATAGTCGTCGAGCGGTTCCAAAATCCCGGTATCCAGGAACACGTCCATATTGCCGCCGATAATGTCGATATCTTCGCCGGAAGACAATTGAAGCCGTAGCTTGTCATAGTACTGCTGCTGCGGGATCGTCTCGATCTGGACATCGATGTTCGGGTTCTCTTTCTTGAACTCGTCATAGGCCAGCTTGAACGTATTCAAATCGTCCGACAGCACCGTCATCTTCAGCTTCACCGGCTTGCCTTCTCCGCCGCTTCCGGCTCCGTTCCCGCCTTGAGCGGACGGTTTCGAAGAAGAACAGCCCGCGGCTAGTCCCGCCACCAGGGCGCTCGCCAAGGTCAGGCTAACAAATTTATTCATTTTACATCCACCCTTTGGTTTTGTTATGATTTTTGTATGCGCTTCCCATGACGTTATTGTAAACCGGAATCCGAAATGCCGGGAGTTGAAAGTTTTATTCCCCCCGGACAGGACGAGTCCGGCCATTCTTCCCAGCTGAAGAGGTTCTCATCATGATTATTGTCACGCTTATCTTTTTGTCGGTCTCGGTTCTGGTCACTTACAACAAGCTGAACAGCACTTCTACGCGCTTCATGTACGGCATTATTGTCGGATGGGTTGTTTCCTTTGTCTCGTTTATTCTTTATTTGAGCAAATTTAACTATTATTACAACATCATTCATTCCGTATTCAATTTCAGCCCCGGCACGTGGAATTATCTTGTGCTGGCCAAGTTCAATCCGCTGCTGCTGATTCGGTTGCTGAACCTCGGCGTAATTCTGTTTTATTGCTCGCTGCTCGGCTTTGCCGTTTCGTTCACCCGCAGCCTCAAGCCGAGGACGCAGCGCCGGACATACGTTTTCCTTGCAACGCTCTTCGTTCTCATGCTGGTTCTTTACGATCCTGCGCTCCATATTGCCGTACAGAGCGAATCGCTTCGTTTCGCCTTGGAGCTGTCGGGTCACGCCCTTCATTTTGCAAAATATGCTATGTTGACCATAGCTTTTGGGCTGATGATGCATTATTACTTAAAATATCCGAACATCCGGTTTATTAAAAACATGACTTTGGTGCATACGCTCAGCTTGATTCCTGTCGCGCTCCTTCATGTACTGCTATTTTCATGGGCACCCAAAAATTTGGTCAAGGCCACCTATTTGGAAGGGTATTACAATTACTTACAGCCTTCGTTCGGCACGCACAAGCTCCTGCTGTCCATTATGCCCTATGTGGTGTATGCCGCGCTGACGTTTATGCTCGTTATTCTTTATAAGTATAACTCGATTGAGACATACCGCAGAAACCGCGATATTCAAATTAACAAGAGCATCGATACGGCGACACTCGGAACAAGAGCGTTCACCCATGCGCTGAAAAATCACTTGATCGCGATTCAATCGGAAGCCGGTTATTTGAAGGACCGGCATGCGGACGATCAGGAAACCGCCTACAGCCTGAACCTGATCCTGAAATCATGTGACGCGGCGATGAGCAGCATTGGCGAGGCGGCGGATAAATTAAAGCGAATTCAGCTCAATTTGCAAGTGCAGCCGCTCGATGCGCCTGTCCGGCAGGCGCTATCGTTGATCGAACCGCGCAAAGCAGCCGTCGACATCCGGTTTATGCCCGGACAAGCGCCGCCGATCGCCTATATCGATGTGCCGCATTTGAGCGAAGCGATATACAATTTGCTGAAAAATGCGATGGAATCGTTAGCGCAGCAAGATCAGGGGATCATTACGGTGGAAATTAAGCAGCAGAACGGCTGGGGGATGATCCGCATCTCGGATAACGGGTTGGGCGTCTCCGAGGAGCATCTGGACCAAATCTTCGATCCCTTCTTTACGACGAAAGCGTCCGTCAATAATTGGGGGATCGGCTTATCGTATTGCCATAAAATCGTGACCGGTCACGACGGGAAAATTCAAGTGGAAAGCAAGGCCGGTGCCGGCACGTCATTCATTATCTTTTTGCCTATCATTTGACGAGAGAAATCAGGGGGAATAAAACGTTCCCCTGTACATCAAGGGGGGTCCGTACATGACCGAACAAAAGATCCGCATTCTGATCGCCGACGATATGGAAGCGCACCGGAGAAGACTGGAGCGGGTCATCGCCCAGTCCGGGACGATGGAATGCGTCGCCGGAGCGGCATCAGGCTACGAAGCCGCGATGCAGGCGGCGATGCATCATCCAGATGTGATCCTGCTGGATATCGAAATGGAAAGCCAGTATGCGGGCATTGAAGCGGCTAAACAAATTAATGAGAAGCTGCCGCATATTAAAATTATCGTACTCACGGTGCACAAAGACGACAATTTTATTTTTGCCGCTTTTCAAACCGGCATTAATGACTATTTGTTAAAAACGGCCACTAATGAGGAAATTATCGAAGCCATCCGGTCCGCCTACCATAATCAATCTCCGATCCGCCCGATGATTGCCGAAAAAATACGCGAGGAGTTCGCCCGAGTGAAGCGGACGGAAAGCAGTCTGCTGTTCGTCATTCAGATCATCTCGGATTTGACGCCCAGCGAACTGCAAGTGCTGCGTCAGCTGTGCGAGGGAAAATCGAGGAAAACGATTGCCGAGGAACGCAGCGTTGAATACGAAACGATCAAAAAGCAGATCAACAGCATATTGAAAAAATTCAAGCTTCCCAGCATTTCGGACGTCATTCGCAGCGTCAATGAACTGCGGATTTTCGAGGCATTGAAAAAGCTGTAAAGCTGGAACGATGCTTAGAACTGAGCGTATGATGACGTTCCAGTAAAACAATCGCAAAAAAAGAAGCTTAAGGTGCAACCGATTGCAACCCGAAGCTTCTTTTTTTTGGCTTTGATGGATGCTCCACGACGGATCGATGTGCCCCTCCTGTACTTCGCTTACTGCGATATGTCCAGGGCCCATCGTCGTACTGTTACGTAAACGCCGTTTTTCCGCCGCCGTCCGGACCCGCCAGCCGCAATTGACCGCCTCCCCGGACCGGCTCCCGCACCCCGTCGCGCTCCGGATCGGCGTACCGGACAAACCACCGGTCCAGCTCCGCCTTCATCCGCGCGATCCGGTCCTGCTGCTCCGGCACGTCGATCAGATTCGTTCGCTCCCCCGGATCCTGGAGCAGGTCATACAGTTCATGCGGCCCATACGGGTACCGGTGAACATACTTCCACTCTCGACTTCGCACCATGCGCACCGGACCGTATTCATCGTAGATGAACACATGCTCCCGCTCCACCATCGGTTCGCCCAGCAGCAGCGGGGTGAAGCTGCCCCCAGGCAATCCACCCGGCATCGTATCCGGAATGCCTGTGTAATCCAGCAGCGTCGGCATCACATCGTAACCGCTCAGCATGGAAGAGCACACTTTTCCTTGGGGAATCGTCCCTGGGTGGCTGAAGATCGCAGGCACTTTGACCGACGTGTCGTACATGTTTTGCGGAAACGTACCGTTTCCCTTTCCCCAAAACCCGTGATGACCGCAATTGAAGCCGTTATCCCCCATGAACACAAGGAGCGTTTGCTCCCTCAACCCTTTCGCCTCCAGCCTGTCGATCAACCGGCCGATCTGCAAGTCCATTGCCGTGACTGCGGCGAAATACCCTTTTAAATTTTCGCGCCATTTGTTTCCCCACGGTGCATTCGGAATCGCCCACGGATGGGACGGTCCTTGAGGGCAGCTATCGAACGGGCAGTCTTCATACAAGGCGACGATATCCTCCGGATGCTGGCCAATCCACGGACTGTGCGGCGCCGTATAATGTACGCTAAGATAGAACGGGGCTTGTCCTGTCTGCCTGTCGATAAACGCCAGCGCATCCTCTGTAATGACTTCCGTTACGTATCCTTTTTCCTTCACGGGTTTTCCGTCCCGTATCATCGGAGCGTCATAGTACGGGCTTCCTCCCGATTGATGAACGAACCAATGCGTGAAGCCTTTTTGCGGCGTCAAGCTATCGCCCAAATGCCATTTGCCGCTAATCCCGCAGACGTATCCGTTTGCTGCGAGCAGCTCCGTGTACGCAGTCTGGCCGTCCAGGTAAGGGATCGCTCCCTCCCCCATATTTCCCTCCTTGATCCAGTCGTGCACCCCATGCTGCGAAGGGATTCGGCCGGTTAGCAAGGAGGCTCGGGCCGGCGAACAAACCGGAGACGTGCAAAAAAAGTTATCAAACCGTGTGCCGGTAGCGGCAAGCCGGTCCAAATTCGGCGTACGGATCTCAGGGTTGCCTGCGCATCCCATCGCCCATGACCCTTGGTCGTCGGAAAGAATAAACACGATATTCGGTTGATTCACGTTGGCTTCTCCTCTCTTCTTTGGTAGCGTAGTATTTTGGTTTCAGGCGGTTCCCCCAAGATCAGGTTCTTGATTTCATCGCACAGCTGTTTTCCTTCGATGCTTCTATCCGGAGAGGCCGGGTTTCATATATTCAAATGACTCGAACCGTGTCGCCTTTGTTGATCCGCCCTTCCCGCTCCACGGAACAAACAATGCCTCTCGATTTCTTGGCGGCAGCTACAAATTTGCGATGAAGTCCGGGTTGATCATGCATGCTTTCGATTACTTTACCTGGCCCCACGCAAGGCAAGTTCTCCCCTTCGCATATAAGGCCCGTGCCGTCCGGAAAAAGCAGCCGGGTGCCTGCCGCGAGCTCCGTCAAGCTCTCCAGCCCGCTCACCATCAGGTTCGCGCCGAGCCATTCCGGCTTAATGACCGGTAGTCCCATTAGTCCGGCGATCCGCGCGCACTCCTCCCGAGAGACGATGCTGATTTGTCGCCGGTTCGCGATCATCGTTCCCCGAGGGTATATGTTTTGCCGCGAATCCGCCGGACGGAGAATTCCGTAATGACGGTCGTTCGGGATACCTCCAATCTCCACTTGAACGCTGAATACCTCGCGAGTGACGAACGTCGTCGGGTCGTCTGCGAGCAATACACAATCAACTACGATCTTAGAATCGTTCAATGCATGTCCTCCTCCATTTCACTAGCTTGCATCGTGCTGACTATCGTTTCAAAAGCGCTGTTAAGCGTTTGCAGCTCGCTATCCGAGAGCGGCGCGGCAAAGTACCACCAAGGAACAATCGCTGAGCCTCATGGCCCTGCATACACTTTCTTCATATTCTTCGTATAAAGCTCGACCACGTTGCCTTCCGTGTCTTTGAAATAAAGATTGCTTGCTTCCGGGTTCTCCTTTGAAAAAACGAGGAAATCGACATTCAACGATTTTAACGTAGCAATGGTATCTTCAAATAATTCCGGCTTGATATATAAAGCAAAATGAACATGGATGCCGCCTTCATCGTACAATCCATTTTTCCATTGGCTGACTGGAGATTGCTTGATGGCGATTTGCTCTTCAGAAAAATTTCTTGGCAGCCATAAACCGAGCCGCGTATTCCCGCCGATGTATAACCATGTTGCCCAAATCATCCCTTTGCCGCACGTGTCAAATTGGCCGTTGTTGTATCCCCATTGGTCTACTATCGGAAAACCCAGTTTTTCCGACCAGAAGTTGACGGCTCTTTCCATGGATTGAACTTGTAAGACTAGTTCCGAAACACCTTCAACCTGTAATTTCAAACCTATTCCCCCTGGATCTTATGGTAAGCGACTTCACTTCCGCAGCCTTCCCGCAGTTCGCTCAAGTCCAAAGTCTTGTTACAGCGGCCAACGTTTGATTTTCGAATTGCACCGTAGCAGGGCGAATCCGCATGCCTGACAAAATATACGGTCGTTGTCATCCAAACACACCATCCTTCCGTTTTTCAGTTTTACCGTCTACAGCCCAGCCTTCCACAGTTTACTTTGTCAATACGCGCATTAAAAAATCAACACTCGGCATACCATGCTCTTCCTGTCCTACTTCTTCCATAATAAGTGAATTTATGGTGTATATGTACCAAGACAATAGCTTCAAAGGGTCCCCTTCGGTAAATTCTCCAGCTTGCTGACCTTTTATAAAGACAGGGACCAAGCGAATAAGCAAACCGTCGACAGGATTTTGTTCCAGAATCTGCGCGGCCTCTATCGGGATAGCATCCGCCTTTCGTGCCCTCTGCATGAACATAAAAGCATACTTGTTGTTCTCGTCAAGCATATCTTCGGTAAATGCTTTGATTTGTTCAAATGGCGATCCGGGCAAGAATTGAACGTCCCCGGTCTCTTTCCTCGCTTCTTCCATCAACTCTTCGAAAAGAGTGGTGAAAAGTTCGTCTTTTGATTTGAAATAACGGAAAATCAACCCTTCGCTAATGCCGGCCTCCGCGGCGATCATGCTCGTTTTCGTTCCTGCATATCCGCGACGGGCGAATATTTTGAGCGCAGCTTGTTTGATCTGTTCTCTTCGTTCGTCGCGGATATCAATTAGTTGTTGTTTGTTTCGTGGCGACAATGAGCTTCAATCTCCGATCTTTGATAAATTATTCTCATTGTAACACGAAATCCCCAAATTTATCTCTACCGCGGCTATTTAGCCTTATCTGCTATGAGCGGGTATACCCGATTCAGGAGTTCCTCCAAAAATTGCTCGGATCGGGCAAAACACGCAAGGTGGCCGGCATTCCGGATTAAGACAAATTCTTTATAAGGAGCTTCAATCTTGTTGAAGTACGATTGAGCCAAATCCGTTGGCGTTACAATGTCTTTATCGCCATGAAAAACAAAGAAGGGTAGTTTAAAGCTGGTTCCAACCTTATTGAAGTCGAAAGTCAATAATTCTTCAAACAGGTGATCTAGAGAGAAACGCATTCCTTTAAAGAAATCGATGAGATCGCGCATTTTATGTTCCGGGGATGAGAGCATAGACGGCAAAATAAGATCCGTAATCATATTCGGTACATCTTGGACAGCTTTGACGATATATTGATTTCTTTTATCAAAATCTTTACGACTCCAGTTGGATCGATCCGGTCCCATTTTCTCTACCAACCGACTTCCCTTTGAATGACCCGAAACACGGAGAGCATCCAACGTCAGTTGGTACGCCAGAAGCTGAGGATCGGGAGCATTCTGATCCGTTCCAATATAAGCATGAAAAAGGTCCGGGCGCTGTTTGGCCATCATGATGCCGATCAGGCTCCCTACGGAACTGCCGATAAGAATCACTTTTGGATGATGGAGTTTATTTATCAGGTATTCTGTAAGTTCGATCCCGTCTTGAGAAAGGCGGTCAAAGCCGATGGGGCCGCATCCGTCTATACCATTCCGGGTATACGTCTTACCGGCACCACGCTGATCCCACTGTACAATTGTGAAATTTTTCTCCCAAGAACGCAACAACGGGCTGAAAATCGAGTATGTCGATGCAGGTCCGCCATGGATAAACAACAAAATTGGATTATGATGATCTTCCCCTCGGATCGTAACCCACTGGTCGATGCCTCCGATTTTTACGTACGTGCTCTCAACGATACAATTTGTTGTGTTGATCTGAAGTATCTTTGCGTTTTTGCGTTGATTTCGTTTGCGCAGTAATAAATCCGGCAGTATATTCGGTTTATTCAAGTATTTCACTCCTCTAATCGAGATCACATCAATGAGTGAGTTATTCACTCATTGTTAAACTAAACTATTTTCCGATTATTGTCAATCGCGAAAAACTTCTGAACCTATTTTGTATCCGCTCTTGTTTGCAGCCCCCTTCCCCTCCATTCAGAAAAAAAGGCTCACCCGAATAGGGAGAGCTTATGTTCGTAATTTTTCTTTCAGCAAACTTTTAAGAAAAGGGAAGTATCAGACCGTCCGCATTAACGATAGTTAGAATGACGATTAACGAAATAAACACAACGGCCGTCGCCGTTTTGCTGATCGGATCTTTGACCCTGAAATGCGCAAGGCACGCCAGTAACATCGTTATTCCAAGCCAAACGCCGGCCCATGCGACCACCCCAGCATACCAGTAACCGGTGACGAGTAATGCGGCTCCGATCAACTGGACGACTCCTGTGATGACAAGATCACCGAGATTGTCATGATTGCCAATCAAGAACGCATTCGCCAGCTCGATTTAGCAGAAATGAACGACACTTAGGCTAGCTTCACAAGTAAAATAGAAATGTAAAAAGCACAGAAAAACGCATGTTGCTAACATTGCGTTTTTTTGTGCTTTGTATCTGTAGATAACCCGTAGAATCGAGGATCCGTCACTTTTTCATGGTTTCAATTTCTTTATCGGCTTTTTCTTTGGCTTCCCGAAGAGCGGTATTAACATCGACGCCTTCGATGGCGACGCTATCCATCGCCTTGTTCATAATCGCATTCATTGGGCCATCGTATGGAGTTGACAGAGGCGAAGGGGCAGGCTTTGCCTTAAACACACCTTGCAAATTTTTCCCTTCATATATCTTTAAGGCAGAAGCGAACTGGCTTTTCAGCTGCGGATCTTTCAATACCGTCAGGCGTGTGCCTTTATTCATCTCCGTTTGCGCTTCCGTGCTGATCAGCACCTCAAGCACGCGGTAGGCCGCTTCCTTGTTTTTGCTAGTCGGTGGAACAATCATCACATGAAAATCGGACTGTCTGCCGATTCCCGGCTTGTCGTCGAAGCTCGGCCATGAAACGAGATCCCAATTAAATGCTCGGCCCGATTCCTTCAAAGCCGGGAGTCGAGTGGTCAGATTGACGATCCAATAAGGGAACAAAGCCATATTCTGGTCTTTAAGGAAGCTATCGATGCCATATTTATATTTTTTGTTCGGGCTGACAATGCCCGGTATGGCATACAACTGGGCGAATAAATCAAACACCTTTTTATACCCGGGTCCGTCCAAGAGAGCTTTATGATTTGCATCGACCGTAGGAAGCGAATAGGAACGGGTTAAATCCTGTGGTGAGCTCATGTCGAGGCCAATGTATTGCACGCCATTTTCCATGCGGGTCAACCGCTTGGCCAATTCGATCGTTTCGTTCCATGTCATATTGTCCTTCGGGTACGGCACGCCGAATCTGTCGAAAATATCTTTATTGTAGGGCATGACGCCATAGTTCATGGATAGCGGGAGCGCAAATAACTCTCCCTTCGCCGAAAATTTCTTGAGGATGTCAATGGTCCCCGGCTCCAGTTGGCTCAGATCGATCTTATCTCTCTGAATGAACGGGTTAAGGTCACTCGCGATGCCTGCGGCAATCATATCATACATGTACACGTTGGCGGAACCGATCAAGTCGGGCAGCTCCCCGGAGGCTACCATCTGATCCAACGTAGCCCCTGTAACCCGCTCGAACGAAATATTCGGATATTTCTTCTGCACGGGTTTGACGATAAGGGAGTTCATCTCCTCCTCAGTCACAACGCCGGCGGTATGATTGTAAAACTTCAGGACAACCGGCTCGCTGCCGAATGCCGGCTTTTCTTGGCTCGGTGTTTGCGCCTGATTCGCTTCTTCCGCTTTGCCGCCGCAACCTGCCATAGCTGCGGATGCAATCGATAAGGTGGTCAGCAATCGTAAAATGGTTATCGCTCTCATCTACTCTACCTCCAAGCACATTGGTTTCTCAATACCTCTCCGGGTGGTTTTTAATCAATAGGCAGAGCTTTCAATTTCTCGGGTTAAGGAGTCATATGGCTAGTGTATCGCAAATGATGGGGGGCTAAAATGTCTGTAAACGGCCTTCTTTTATCTGAAATTGATACCTTATCGCCTTGAAAATTGAAGAACGAACGCTCGCGTCAAAAAAAGAGGGCTCGAGACCGCCGTCTCGCAAAGCCCTCTCCCGTATCGAAGCATATCGTTGTTGACTGTCGGCGCCGTTCTGTGGCATCTATCACCCATAGTAAAGAATATGAAGAACGGTGTTTTAGACGAAAGGCCAACGCGGATAATTATTTGCGGCTAAGCAGCCATGTTCCGGAACGTCTGGTTAAATACAGCGAGATCCAGAACAAAAGCAGCGCATTCACCGTATGCAGGGCGGGAAATACCCCGCCGAACAGTTGCAGCGTCATATGCTGCAATACGGTAAGCGCAAACAGCCCTAGCGGCAGCCAGCGCAAAGAGCCGCGGATGCGCCCGGCAAACGATAAACCAAACATAACGACCGGTACGAATTCAAAGGAATTGGCAAATGTGCGATGCCATTGCAAGTTATCCGAATTAACGAACAAGCCCATCCCGGCGAAAAACACTTGCAGGATCACGCATATCAAATATATCGCCGCCAGCAATCCGTAGACGAAACGTGTCGCTCGGATAAGCCTGCTTCGTTCGTTTGCATTCGCTTCAGCATTATGGATACGATCCGGGGATTCTTGATTCATAGATACAAAACTCCTCTCCATGCACAATGAGAATTAATAATGCCAGCCGGGGCCTTGCGCTCCATGGTTCCACTCGCCTGCCTTTGCGGGTTCCCATGGTTTGCCCGTCAAGTCGATCCGATCGGGAACCGTCTGATCCACATCGGAAATAACGGCAAGAAGCTGAATGGCGACGACGTGCTGTTTCCCCGATTCGTCTGTTCCGGATACAATGATTTCCAACGTTTGCTTCTCCATCCGGCCGTCCGCGCCAATCTTGGCGTCAAGATGGATCTGCTGCACGCCAGCGTTCTTGGTCAATTTCGGAACATGTTCCCACTTCTCGTTGTCCGCGGCCTTTGCAATCATCAGTGCTCCTGCCGCTTTGATCGGAGCGGGAAGCTCGTTCTCGGATAGATGCAGCGTTACCTGCGTCCCGCCATCGGCAGCAGCTTCCACCTGTGCATGCTCCCACATGCGGCCTGCCACATTGTCGATGATCTGTTCCACCGCTTTGGGTGGTCCGTCCTGTTTCCAGTTTGCATGGTGTGGTTCCAACACTTTGTATACGTCGCTTTCGCTACTTTTCAGTATCGCTTTTCCGTCTTGCCGATACACATTCATCGAGCGCGTATCGCCTTGACTGTCCAACGCAGCCGCTACGCTTACGGTTTCAAAATCGCGGTTCTGCTTGACGATCGCCTGTGCGCCGACTACCTTCGTACCGTTATCGGTAACCGACAGATCGGCGTTGACCGTGAAACTCGCCGCCGCATGCGTATGTTTCAGCGCTGTCTTGTACATCTCGTATCCAGGCGCGTCGGCTCTGGCCGAATACGCGCTAGCCACAAACAGCATTGCGCATATCCCGAAACCGACGCCAATCATCCACCATTTCTTCCTCATCCTGTTTCCTCCTACCTTATATATGGATTTGCTTCAGGAGCAATCGTGTTCACATAGCCGCCATGAAGTATGGCCTGAAGCTTTCTACAAATCCATCTTAACGAACAGGTGTAAAGCGCATCTAAATGAAATCTAAAAAAACTATAAAACCATTTTTTTCCCTGGACACCGCAGCTGAGTAGACAAAAAAACCGCCCGGTCCCCGTAAGGAACAGAGCGGTCTATGAACATTACCGTTTAGCCGGCCGCGCGTTTCAAATGTTTCAAATACCGGGCGCGAATGAACAGGAAATAGACGAATTGCGCTGCCAGAAAGACGCTGCACACCGTCGCAGCCGAGCGAACAACGGGCGACTGCAGCATGTTATGGAGAGCGTACAGCGCAACCGAGCTGTGGATCAGAGCGACCGCGAACGGAATGAAGAACAATAGAGCGATTTGCGTCGAAGCGACCTTTACAAGCTCTTTGTCGGTCAAACCAAGCTTGCGGATCGATCGATACTTTTCCTTGTCATCGTTCAAATCGGTATATAATCGGAAGTATAGGAAGCTGCCCGAGGCGACGAAAAATACGCAGCTGACAAACAGACCGACGAATAGTAACAAATTATAGCCTTGCTTCACCTGCGCTATGACCAGAGCCGACGAGGCGAACCAATAATATTCGGAAGTTTTCGCCGATTCAAGCCGTTTGGAGATCGCTTCTCCCGTTTCCGCCGTCGATTGGGATGCCTCGGTATGATAAGCTACATAAACGTCATTCTTCTTCGGAGCCGGAGCAGTATCGATTGCCTCGTCCGGTACGACAAGCACCGGCCCGCCGACGACTGGAGGGAATACCGTTTGATCGACAACCGATTTTACGTTGAACGTAATGTCCGTCCCCTTAACCGTCCAATTCCGATTCGGCAGCGGCTGATTTTTCACAATCCAAATGGCGGCCGCTTCATTTCCCTTCAATGATTGCAAAGGCTGATTCACCGCTTTGGCAAGCTTGTTGTAGTCGGACAATCGGACCATCATCACCGATTTCCCGTCCTGCAAATCATAAGAACGCAATCGCGTTTCAAGTTTGTCGTAACGGACATTCCGTGTAGCCAGCTCGTCTTCCATCGTCTCGATTTGCCGGGTCAGCGCTTTGCTGCCCTCCGCAGACAAGTAACTGTAAGCAAACGGATAGCTGTTCGTGATTTGTTTATGGAACGCTTCCTGGAACCCCATGAATGTCCCCATCGCGCAGATCGATACCGTCGTTACGATCGTCACCAGGAAAAACATGCGTGCGTTGTCTTTCATTCGGTAGGCGAGGTCGGAGAACAGCAGCACATTCGTTTTGCGCAGAAAAAGGTAGCGGTTGCCTCGAATTGCGCGAATGACGGTAACGCTCAGCTGGGAGAACATAAAGTATGTTCCAACAGTAACCATGACGGTCACGGGAATCAGCGCTGCCGCAACGGCGACGCCTTTGACCAGAAATGAAGTCACATAGCCTGCCAGCAGCAGCATGGCCGCGAGCAGCGAAAGAACAATGGACGATTTCGGTTCCGGCTTCGGTTTGGCGCTTCCTTTCAGCAGATCGATCGGCTTGCTTGCCCGTACAAATACGGCGGTAAACATAGAGATGATAAGAAACAGTGCAATAAATGCGGCGCCGGTGAGCGCAATGGCTTTGTACGGCATATAGAAAGGCATTTCGCCCATCCCCATCATACTGGCCCCGGTCATCATGAACAGCTTTACGAATAACATGCCGACGATAAGGCCGACGGCGATGGCCGTCACGCCGATCATCATGTTCTCGATAAATACCATCCATCTCAGCTGATGGTACGTCATCCCGTGCATCACGAGTACGCCAAACTCCCGTTTGCGCGACTTCAGGAAGCTGCTGACCGAATAAAATACGAAGAAAATCGAAAAGATGTATACGATATATTCGGCAAGCGTCATAGCCATCACGGCCGCGCGATGAAATTCGGCATGTGAAATGGCCGGATGAAATATGAAAGCTGCATATATGAAAAAGATCATGACCGAAAACGCGCTGCTCAAAAAAAAGGCCGCATACGTCCGTTTGTTCCGGCTTACGTTACGAATGGCGAACTGGCGAAAAGTCATTCCGTCCACCCCCTAATTGACACGCAGCGGCGAAAGCTCGTGGGCATTCCCGCCGAGCAGCGAGAGTACGTCGATAATTTGTTGGAAGAACATCTGCCGGTTGTTCCCCCGATGAATTTCATTGAACAGCCGTCCGTCTTTAATAAAAACGACCCGGTGGCAATAGCTTGCGGCTAGTGCGTCATGGGTAACGAGCATCATTGTCGTTCCGTCGTTCTGATTGATCGATTCCATTGTCTCCATTACATCGCGAGACGATTTGGAATCCAGATTACCGGTCGGTTCGTCGGCCAAAAGCAGAGAAGGCGAATGAATGATCGCCCGTGCAATGGCGGTACGCTGCCGCTGTCCCCCGGAAACCTCGTAGGTTCGTTTGCCCAAGATCGGCGTAATTCCCAGCTTATCCGCTACACGCCTCAGCTTGTCCTCCATTTCTTTTACACTTACGCCGTCGAGCGTCAGCGGCAAAATAATATTTTCTCCGATCGTGAGCGTATCCAGCAAATTAAAATCTTGAAACACAAATCCGAGATTGCGTCTGCGAAACAAAGCCAGTTTATGACTGGATAGCGTGTGCGGATTTTCGTTGTTAATTAATACTTCGCCGGAGGTAGGCGAATCGATCGTAGATACCAGATTCAGAAGCGTCGTTTTGCCGCTTCCCGACGGGCCCATTATGCCGACAAACTCCCCGTTCTCGATGACCAGATCAATGTCGCTCAGCGCTTGGTACGAAACGTTGCCGCCATATACTTTGCCTAAATTTTTTGTAATCAGCATTCCCATCTCTGTCTCTCTCCTTCCTTTCCGGTGTATTCTGCTGTTTCATTTGTATACCGGATCGTTATTACGTTTCCCATCATATCTTATCCGCGGCTCGCGTCCCATCGCCTTTTCTTAAGCTAACCTTACAATGTTGTAAGGAAACAATGTTTCAGCTCCGCTGCGAACTTACCGATGGATCAGGTCGCAGCGCTTATGGCGGTACGCATCCATATACGCACCGCGGTTCCTTGGCCCGGCTCGGATTCCAGCTCGACGCGGTGATCGAGCCGCGCGCATATTTCCCGCACCAAGTAGAGTCCCATACCGGTCGATTCGCCGTATCGCCTGCCGTTTTCGCCTGTAAAATAAGGATCAAATACCCTCCTGATATCCTGCTGCGGAATGCCGATGCCGTAATCGCGCACTTCCAGACAAGTTCGGTTCCCGCGAATCGAAGCCCCGAACGTGACCCGGTGACCGCGACCGGCTGAATAACGGACGGCGTTCGTAACCAATTGGCCGATCGCGAACGCCAGCCATTTGTCATCCGACATGACGATGAGCTGATCGTCCACTTGGAGTTCGGGAAAAACGCTGCTGCGAATGAACAAGTTTTTATGTTCGGATACGACTTTACCGACCAATTGATGAAGCCTCACCGGTTGAACGACAAAATCTTGCTCGAACGCTTCCAGTCTGGCGGTATACAATACCGTCTCCAACCCTTTCTTCATGCGGTCCAGTTCTTCGCGAATACTGTCGAATACCGGATCGTTCTCCTCCTGGATCGCCAAATGGACGACGGAGAGCGGCGTTTTCATTTGATGCACCCATTGATGAATGAACGTGAGCTGGTCGTCGAGTTTTTTGCGATACCGTCCGATATCGTTCTGGTAATGCCTATACTGCGACTGCATCAACTGTTCAAGCGCTTCCGCCAGCGGCGCAGCACCCAGCTGAACAATCGATTCGTCCAGCGTCTTCGGCGGCCGAGCGAGCATTCGGTACAATTTGGCGTGCATCCCATAACGGTACAACAAGTAAAAAGCAAACAACGACACGCTGAGAAGCGCAATATAAGCCAAAGCGGAATAGTCTTTAAACCCGGCCAAACGGCATACGGTTATGGTCAATAACAGTTGGCCGGCGTACATAAATGCCAGCGGGACATGTTCGCGCCAAAACAGCTTCACGTCAGCTCCCTCCAAACCGGCTTCAGCATATATCCGGCACCTCGCACCGTTTCGATCGCTTCTTCAATCCCGAGCTCGGCCAATTTCTTACGCACACGCGTAATATAAACGTTCAGCGTGTTATCGTCGATGAAATGCTGTTCGTCCCACAATTTTTCCAAAAGCCTGTCGCGGCTTACGATCCGCGAACTTCGTTCCATTAACGTTTCTATCAGTTTCGATTCCTTTTGGCTGAGTTCAATCGTGGTTCCGTGCAGCGTCAGTGTTAGCCGTTCCGGATAAAGCACAAGCCCGGCGCATTCCACCGTTCTTTCATTTTTGCCGGAAGCGTACGACCCGTACGCGCGGCGAAGCTGGCTTTTGATTTTCGCCATCACCACATCGTAGTCGAACGGCTTGGCGATATAGTCGTCAGCCCCGTTTTCCAGAGCCATGACCTGCTCCATCGTCCCGTCGCGGGCTGATATGAACAGGATCGGACAAGTGGACACTTTGCGGATTTGCCTGCACCAGTAATAACCGTCGAAACGCGGCAAATTTACGTCCATCAAGACAAGATCCGGACGAATCTGAGTAAACGCCTCGGTCACTTGGTCAAACTCCGTTACGGCGACGGCGGTGTAACCGTATTTTTCGATATGCGTCCGCAGCAGCTGCGTCAGTTTCACATCGTCTTCAACGATAAGGATCGTAAACATAACAAGAACTCCTTATGAAAAGAAATATAGTCATCCGTTTCACCCTCCATCATATCGGAAAATTTGAGCGGATGACAATTTAGATACAAAAAGAAGCCGAAATCCCACAGTCTGTAATCGGGGATCCGGCTTCTTATTTCAATTATTATAGCCATATTTGTCCTGGAAGTTTGGTCGGCATCAACATAACCAACTTACGTTACCAGCTCGGTGTAGACGACAAGCCGCTTATCGTAGCTTAGCGTTTTGGCACTGAATGTCCCTGTGCATGTAATGAGGTTCAGCCGCGGCACCGTGGATTCGCCGAAGATTTGTTCCAACGGCGCCTCTTCCGGCAAATAAATTTCCAGCTTCTTCACTGCGAAAGTTAGTTTCTTGCCGGTTTCGTCCGCCACAACCACCTGATCCCCAACCTGTAGCGATTTGAGGAAAAAGAAAATGCCGAGCCCTTCCCGATTATCGACATGTCCGGACATTACGGCGTTGCCGGGTTCGCCGGGCAAATATCCCGATTCGAACCAACCGGCTGTATGCCAGTCCTCCGGCACTCCCATCTCGCCGCCTGGCAGCACGCCAACTTTGATCACTTCGGAGGGCTGCAGCTTGATGGCCGGAATTTCAATGGTTGCCGGCACGATGCCTTCGAACTTCGGCGGCGAATAAACCGAATCGACAACCGTGACAGGGGCGGCGGAAGCGTTCGGTTCCTCGTCCTCGGTTCCCTCTTCCGTTTCCTCCGCCGTTTGCGTCACCACAACGTCTTTCTGCAAGTACGCGGTGATCTGCCTCTTACTTTCGTTCGCATTAGCGTATTCCTTTACCGCCATGGAGACGCATATGATCGCTGCGACGATCAGGCATAGTGCCAGCTTGTCGCGCCGCAGCCGAGCCCACCATTTGTTCACTTGCATCCCCTCTCAGACCGGGCACTACGTACACCGCGCTTCAGCCGTGTACACAGGTTCTATTGCATCCCACAGCATGAAAGCAGCAGCCGGCAAACTGCGCCTGCTGCCGCTGCGAAACTAATGCTGCTACTGCTGCACGGCTTTGCGACGCGCAACGACGACGGAAGCGGCGACGGCCAAAGCCAATGCTCCGGCAGCCCACAGCATCATGCCGGAGTTGTCGGTTGCTTCTGCGCCGCCCATTCCCGTCTTCGGCATCGCTTGCGGGACCGTACCTTTGGCGGTTGATGACGCCGCTGCCGGAGCCGTAGCCGGGGCTGCAGCGCCCGCAGTCGCAATTTGTCCGGAACGCAGCTTGCCGAGCGCAATCTCTTGCTTGGTACCCAAGAGCTTCGTCGAACCGTCGGCGTTATAGCCGTAGACGAAGCTTTTATTCACTTCCACCGACACTTCCTTATCGTTGTAAGGGGCGCGGCTCACTTCTTTTTTGTCCGGCGTCGCGACGAACAGCACGCGGCGGGAGCCGTTAGCCATACCATCGGATTTAACGGACACGACTTGATCTTCTTTTATTTTCCAATATTTAGCGAAATCGGCTAACGAAACGCCGTTTTTTTCCTGTTTAACCCATACATACAAAAAGCCGCCTGCTGGAATCGTTTTATCCCCGAGGGACCAAATCTGGTTTTTGGCGTCGCTGATGTCATCGTTGTAAGCGTAAATGATGTGGTAGCCTTTCGTCTTGAATTCCTTACCGCTGGCGTTGTACATTTCGACAAGCTCATAACCGTCTCCTGCCGTTCCTCCCAAATCTACGTTGTCCGTATCCGGTACGATTTGGGTGATGACCAGTGGCGGCACTCCGGCGGCAAACGCCGAAGAAAAAGCAAAGGCAAAGCTCAGCACCACAATTGTTAGCGCTTTCAAATACACGTTTTTGTTACGAAGCATGCTTGACATGGAAACAACTCCTCCTCAACACAATGGATTCCAACTCATGAACTGCGACTTATGTACTGTGTATAAGGTCACGGCCCCCCTCTCAACCGCTCGTTAAGCGCTTTCCCTTACGCAAGTCATTCTTCGTACCATATCGTTATTCCGGAAATATGCTCCTCAGGAAAAACATACGAACGGCACCAGCGTACAAACACTGGAAAGCGCTTACTGCAGTCCTAGTCTTAATTAACTACGTACCTATTATAAAGCGTTTTCATTAAATTTGTAATATTTTCTTGATTATTTTCTAATATTTTTCATTTTATGAAAACGTATAAAGAGACGCCCTTTCCCACACGGTGGTCTTGGAAACGTCTCTTCCTTCTCGGTTACCTTCCGGGCAACGATGCAATCCGGAAATTTACGCTATTTTTTGGCCGCTTCGATCGCCTTGACCAGTTCTTCGTCGGCTTGCCGGAGCAATGTGTTCGCATCCGTCTTTTCATTAATGTAGTCCTTGATGATTTTCGTTACGGCGGTCAACCCTTCACGGTCGTAAGGTCCGAGCGGCGTAGCCGCGGGCTGGATGTTGAAAATATTTTTCAGATTTTTCCCTTTGGCCGCCGGGTTATTCTCGAATGCGTGCTTGCGGATTTCCATATCGTTCACTGCGGTAATCCGGCCGTTCTTCGTAGCGTCGAGCTGCACCTCCGGATTGGTCGACAAGTAGCTGATGATTTGGAACGCCAGATCCGGGTGCTTTGAAGTTTTCGTTATGAAAAATCCGTCCGCACTGACGCCGGTGCCGATATTCGGTTTATCCTTGAATGTCGGGTAGGTGACGACGTCCCAGTTCAAACCGTTCTTCTCTGCAGTTACCATATCGTAGTTCTGCAGCATCAGGAGATCCGGCCAAATGGCAAGCGTTTTGTTTTTGGCAAAATCGTCCCAGCCCTTGGCAAAATCGGTGAACTTGGGCTGACCGGGGACGTTATGCGCCGATTTCCACGATTCCAGCATCTTCTTCCAGCGCTCATCGCTGGTGAAAGTCGGTTTGCCAGCAGAATCCAGGTATTGCACCCCCATCTGCAGTTGAGTCCGGTTCGCTTCCCGCTGCTGAATGCCTCTGTACTGAATACCGCCGTCGTTTCGCGTAATTTTGCGGCCGATGTCGATCATTTCTTCCCACGTCATGTTATCCTTCAAATAGGGAATACCTAGCTTATCGAATATATCTTTGTTGTACTGCGTGGCGAATACGAATGAATTATACGGCATGAAGAACATTTCGCCTTTGGCGGACAACGATTTGATCATAACCGTCATAGTCGGATCGTATTTATTGAAGTCGAACTGATGCTTTTTGGCGAGCGGCGCCAAATCGAGCGGAAGATCCAATTTCGTAGCGGTGGTGGTCAAATACCATAAGCCCTCCCACACGATATCGGGTACTTGCCCTGCTGCGATCAGATCGGACAACTCCTGGCCTTTGCCTCGCTTCACGATCTTCAGCGTTACGTTCGGGAACTTCTTCTGAACATGCTGAACAATGTATTTGTCTACATCGTCAATCGTCGTTTGCAAATAAAACGTCAGCTCCACCGGTCCTTGAGTAGCAGTATTGACCGGCTCGCCTGGCTTGCCTTCCTTCACAACGCCGCCCGCTTCATTTCCGCCAGCACCGCATCCGGTCAAAGCTGCCGCAATCAACGCCCCGGAGATGGCAATCGCAATGTTCCTTACCATGACATCACCCCATTGTATATTTGTAAAATAAAGCTTCGTGGATCCTAATCGCTACGAATACAAAAAAGTAAACGGTTTCAAATTGGAATCGACGACACCGGTTATATAAACAAATCCCGGTGAATTTTCACGACAAGCTTGACAACCCGGCGCTCGCCATCCTCGCTGCAGTTCGGACGATGGACTTCTCCCGGCCAATAGATGGTGAACGAGCCCGGCTTGAGCCGTATGAATTGTTCATCCTCCACTTGCGCGAACAATGCATAATCTTTTAGTTCCAGCTGATCCTGTTCCGGCACGCTGCCGCCGGAAGAAGGAGCGCAGCCTTGCAGCTCCTCCCCTTCCACGACAAGGTGAATATCCGCATATTGCAAATGCACTTCGGCAAGCCGTTCCGATGGTTTGACCGTATTCACGGTTTGCTTCATCACATACATCCGCTTGCCGTCGATTTCCACGGTATCCGGCATCTGCTCCACATTAAGTGAAGATATAAACTGTAGTGCGCTTTGCACGGCATGTCCGTACTGGCTCTTGTTACGATTTAGACTGCTGACGGTGTCGAAAATCATGATGGGTTTGCCTCCTGTCGGGTCCTTTTCTGTGGTTGAACATGAGCTTTCGACCATAATGCGCCATCCGCCTCTATAGCTGTCTGCTGACGGTTCAGAATGCCGAACGCAGCGAAGAAGCCGACAAGCGATGCCATGGAAAATACGGCGGCGATCCGATAGACGGCATGCGGTCCGAAATGGTCGAATGCATACCCGCCGATCAAGCCCGCGGCAATGCCGGCGAATCCGGCCCAGACGATGGAAAATAGCGCCTGGCCGGTAGACCGGAGCTCATCCGGAACGATGAGCTTCATGTAAGATACTGCGGCGTAGATGAAAATGCCGAACGAGAGGCTGTGCAGCGCCTGCAGCGCGATGACGGCCGCCGGCTCCTTTACAAATCCGAGCGCGGCAAAGCGTATCGTGTAAACCGCCGAGGCGAATGTCAGCAGCGCCGTTTGCCGGAACCGGTGGCCGTACCGGGCCAAAAGGAAAAAGACCGGAATTTCGAAGCCCGATGCGACCAGCATCGTCACCCCGACGAGCTGCTGGCCGCCTCCGGCCGATTGAATGAACAGCGATAGGAAGGCATCGTTCATACGATGGGCCACGGACATCAGCAGCACCATCGTCATGAACAGCAGGAAAGGTGCGGATACAAGCGAGCCGCTGGATTGCCCGAACCGGAGTCCGGCCGCCGAGCGCCGTCTCTCCTGCAGCAGCGATACGCAAACGAGCGAGATGCCTATGGTTGCTATGCCGAGCCATGGGACGATAGGCAAGCCGTACTTTTCAATCAGCATCCCGAACACCAGTACGCCGGATGCGAACCCGATGGAGGCCCACACCCGATAGCTGGCGTAATTGCCCCCCCGCTCCTTCAGATGGTGGAGGAGCATACTGTCGTTGAGCGGTATGATCGGGCTTTGGCAAAAATAAAACGCCAGCATGACCGTCACAAGCACGGAAAACGAATCGATTCGGTTCAGCGCCAGCAGACACAACAGCTGCCCGAGCAAAATCACGACAATCATTTTTTTGATCAGCTGAAGCCGATAGCTCAGTATTCCCATAAGCAGCGTCGCCGCAATCCCCATCAAAGGTCCGGTGCTATACAGCAATCCAAGCTGCAGGCTCGAGTACCCTTTCGATTGGAAATAGAGCGGAAAGTAGGGCCCGATCACGGCCATCGTGGTGTAAAACGAGAACGTGCCGGCCTTTAACCGTTGTTCCATATAAAGTCGTCTTCCCGCATGCTGTATCCGCGAATTTGCGCGTTTGGCGCATCGTCGACAATATAGTTAACGACATAAATTTCACCATCAGCGAATTGCACCCAACCGGAATAGCCCAAATCCGAAACGGGGCTGCGGTCGAAATCGATCGGCATGATGCGTGTCGATTGTTCCTTCCGCTCGGTGGCAAGCGCCGAGCCTACATCCGTGAGCGCACCGAAAAAGTTCTGCGTCCAGGCGCCGAGCCAGCCTTTACCGCCCTGATGAAACCGGTACGTGATCAGAATGCGGCCGCTTTGCAGTAGGCCCGACACCGGTCTGTGGCAGCCCGGAATCGGCATCCGGTAAGGACCTTCCCAGCTCTCGCCGCGGTCATATGAGATCGATTTGTAACAGTCCCACCCTTGGCCCGAATTTTCCCGCATAAAGGCCACGAGCGCACCGTTCGGCAGCGGCAGGATACTTACTTCGCATAAATTCAGTTCAGCCTTGCTCGCCACCGTCACCGGCCCGTTCCAGCTTTCGCCCCGGTTGTCGGAATACCACAACAGCTGCTCCAGCTTGCCGTGTTCGGGACTTTTCTGGTGTGCGGAAAGCAGCCAGCGGCCGTCTTGCAGCTCGCACAATTTGTCAGGGACGATGCCGTAGGCAGGCGTCTCGATCGGCCCTTCCCAGCGGGTGCCTTCCGCATCTCCGATCCACATGTAGTTGATCGAATTCGATTCGCGGTCGCCGGATATTTTGTCGGCTACAATGACGAGCCGGTTGTCGGACAGGCGGGAAATTCTCGCGCAGTTCCAGTAAGGCCGTCCGTTCGTTCCTTCCGTCAGGGCGATTTTCTCCCCCCAGGTGCGGCCGCGGTCGGCGCTTTCCTTGTATACAATCCGCGTGTACGAACGGTCTTTATGATGCGTGCATTCCGAAAATACGCAAATCAGCTTGCCCTGTTCGGTCAGCACGACATCGGGCCATGCTTCGTAGATGGAATCGTCTCGGCTTACGGTAAACTTTTGAATAGGCATCGTTCTCACTCCTGTCTCATCTTACTTGTCACTTTTTTCATCTTTCGTATGTTTAACCCTTGACGTTTACCGGCCTTGTGTCTTCGCTGCCTGCGCGTTTGCGTCATACCGGTGACGACGCAACGTTTCGCTATCCTGATAGAACGCTTCGATCTGCTTCCGCTCCTCGGCCGTGAACTGCTTGAGCGGCTGGCGAACCGCAGGCGTTTCGAAGACGCCCTGCAAATGCAATATATACTTCTCGTAAGGAATGACGTCGTACCCGATCATATGGGCGATCACGTCGTTGGCATCCGCCTGCGGAAGCTGCACGGTCGACCAGTTTCCTGCGGTCAGCCGGCCGAACATTTCCACGAACAGTCCCGGCATCATGTTGAACGTGCTGCCGATCGCGCCGTCCGCTCCCATGAGCGCGCCGCCGGCGTATACTTCGTCATGGCCGTTGAAGATGAGGAAGTCCGGGCCGCACTTGGCGCGAATTTGCTGCATCTCGAACAGGTTGAGCGAGGTGAACTTGACGCCGATGCACTGCGGATGGCGGGACATCTCCTCGTAGAAATCCATCGTCAAGCTGATGCCGGTCGCTCCCGGAAAATGATAGATGATCATCGGCAGCGGGACGGCGTCCATGATGGCCGCGTAATGCTCGCGAATTTCTTTCATCGACACTTTATAATAGAAAGGAACGACCGCGGAAATCGCGTCCACTCCTTGCGATTCGGCATGGCGCGCAAGCCCGATGGACTCCATGGTGCTGATGCATCCGACATGAGCGATGATCGTCACCCGGCCTTTGGCGGCACGAACGACGTTTTCCAGCACCTGCATCCGTTCCTGCGCTGTCAGAATAAAGCCTTCCCCCGTACTGCCGCCGACATAAAAGCCTTTGATGCCCTGCCCGATCTGGTGCTCAACCAGTCGAGAGAGAGAGTCGAAGTCAATCGACTTGTCCTCGTACATGGGGGTCAATAGCGCTGTAAAAATGCCTTTGAACTTCTCCTGCTTGTTCGCCTGTGTCATCATTCGCCTTTTCCTTTCGTATTGTCGTATAGTTGTTTGATCTCGACATCGCTTAATGCATAATTGTACAACCGCACTTCGTCGATAGCCCCGACCCAGGAACGGGTGTCCCCGGTCTTCGGCTTCCCGATCCGAAGCGAATTCGCTTTTCCGTTAACGTCGAAATTCAACGTCGTTACCTTTGTCTGCAACTCCTGCCCGTCGATAAATAGCTTCATCACGTTGCCTTTTTTCTCGGCGACGATGTGCGTCCATTTCCCTGGAGAAAATACGGCTTTGCTTGTTCCCATCAACGTTTCGCCGGTGCCGCCGCCGGTGCGGAAAAACAGTTTGTCATGCTCCTGCGTACGAACATACCAGCCGCTCGCGGTTGCACCGACGTCCCCGTACCAGAGCAGGGTCATGAATTCATCCAGCCGGTCCGGCTTGGCCCACAGCGTGGCGGTAAAGTCGCCGGTACCGAACGCGAATCCTTTCCCGTCCGCGATGTCCACATAACCGCCGCCGAATTGAAGCGCATTGCCCGCTTTGCCCAGTGTCGATACGACCCCTTTCGCCAAGCCGTCATTGTGCATTTCGCCCTGATCGGACACTTTGCCGCCTTCGCCCACTTGATCGAAATTCCAATAGCCGACCATCGTGCCTCTCGGCAAGCTTTTGCGAACGGTTACGTTATACTCGGAAAGCACTTCGCCTTTGGTCGATTCCAACGTCATCCGAAGCTTGGTTTCCGCCCCGGATTGCAGCGTAACTTTGTGTTGGGGGCCGGCCGACAGCGCTTGGCCGTTTATTTTCACCACGGCATCGGAATGCGCAGGCAGCTTCGGGCTTACACTAACCGTCGTCAGCTCTTCCCTCACGTCGAGCGTAAATTCATGAACCCCGCTGCGGAACGCCGGACTTAGTTCCCCTGTGTCGAAAGTGAGGTTATCCAGCGCTTCGCCGCTCATAAGCCATGCAGCATTCAGCCGGACTGCTTTAATGCCGATCCCCTGCTCGTAAAGCAGATGGATCGTCTTGTCAGGCGCGACGTTGACATCGGAGTAAGCGCCTTGTCCCGGTTGAATGACCCGGCTGTATTTCCATGTCTTCCCGTCGTCTTCGCTCATGCGCAGCGTAATGTTTCGGCGATGGGCCGAATCGTTCGCATTCGTAAACAAAATCCGGTTATGCCCGCTGCCGGCTTGAAAAGAATATCTCGCGATCCCGGCAAAATTGCTCGGATCGACCAACGCCTCATCCGGCTTCATCGGGGTCCAGCGGCTAATGCCGTCCGGACTAACGGAGACCGAGCGCATCTTCAAGCCGCTGCGGATATTCATCATGACCGAGCCGTCCTCCAGCTCTACCGCCGTCGGTTCTCCCGGGCTTTTCACCTGGGCGGAGTCATACAAAATTTCTCCAGTCTTCCACGTAACGCCCTTGTCGTCGCTGTAAATCGTCGTTACGACAGATGGACCGTGATTCCGGTCGGTCGGACCGTTGGCGAGCCATACCGGCGCCAAGAGCCTGCCGTTTCGAAGCTCGATGCCGTGTCCCGGGCCGGTGGCTACGACCTTCCACTGATATGGCCTCGGCTGCTGGCCTTCGGCGCGGAACTTGGCGATCGTCGAATCGGTAAGGTTGACAGGGTCCGACCAGTCATTCCCGCCGTTCTCGCTTTTCATGTAAAACACTTCATGATAGTTTTTGCAGTACAAAAAATGAACGACGTTGCGGCTTTTCTCCGCAATCATATAAGGGTTGTTGTAGGTCGTGCTTTCAGACGGCGTGTTGCGGACTAGCACCTGCAGCGGTCTCCATGTCTTTCCCCCGTCCGTGCTTCTCTTCATGACCAGGTCCATCTTCGACCAGTCATTGGTCGTACTGCGTGCTTCCGCATAGGCAACCAGCGTGCTATTGCTTGAAGCGACGATGCCCGGAATGCGAAAGACGGGATATCCGCCTTCGCCGGGTTCAAATAATTGGCGCTCCTCGAATAGCGGCTTTTCGTTCATCTGATCGGCTCCCTTGCCCCAGTCCAAAGTCGTAAACATCACAATCAATAATAATACAAGCACCGCTGCGGCGATCACGCCCCATGTTGCTCTAGCCCGATAACGGGACAACAGCATACGGTTCCTCCTTTCCAGTATTGCAAGCAACGCCGGCAGCATGCAGGTTTCAACGTGGAATCCGTGCTGCGCGTATACGGCTGGTAATGATGCTACTTCGCCTTCATCTGGTCGATGGCTTTATTGAGCGTTTCTTCGGCGTCGCGAAGCGCCGTGTTGATATCTTTCTCGCCCTTGACCACCGGCCCGATGGCCGGACCGCCCATTACCTTTTGCGCTTCCTCCCCGTATTTCGTTACGGGACTCGGTTTGGCCGGCTGGGACAGAAAGGCTGCCTTCAAGTTTTTACCTTGCAAGTAAGCAACCTCTTTCCCGAACTGCTCCTCGACCGTCTTGCCGGTAAGTACCGGGAAGCGGGCGTTGCGTGCCATATCGAGCTGCACCTCTTCGGACACCACTGTGGCGATGACCTGGAACGCCTGATCCTTATATTTGCTTTGCTTGGTCACGTGGAGGATCCACTCGTCCACGCCCATCGACGTATTCGGCGCTTCCTTGAACTGAGGATACTGCACCATATCCCAGTTGAGCCCCTCCGCGTCTTTGAACAACGGCAGCCGGTTCAGCCCGGGCAGCATGGCCAAATTGCGCTGTTTGAAAAATTGCGTTTCCGCCGCAGCACCCAGCTTGTATTCTCCGTTGCCGGGAATGGCGTAAATCGTCTTCAGCAGCTCGAACACTTTTTTCCAGCCGTCGTTATTGATCGTCGCGCGTTCCAATCTGGGATCGACCATACCGAGCCCGAGCTCCGACGCTACCCGGAACGAATAATCCGGTTCCAGCCCGCGGTATTTCACGCCGCCGTCTTCACGCGTCAGTTTCCTTGCCAGCGCCACCGCATCGTCCCACATCATCCCATCCTTCGGATAGGCAACGCCGAACCGGTCAAATAGGTCTTTGTTAAAGTATAACGCATCAAAATGCATCGTCCACGGAATGCCGATCAAGTAATCGAGGCCGCTTGCGATTTTGACCGAGTCGACGGCGACCTTATTGAGCTTGGAAAGATCAAAGCCCTGTTTTTTGATGAGCGGCTCCATATTGTCGTGAAAGTCGACGGTCGTGATCCGGTGAATGAGCGGATTGGCCGTCATGACCAGATCCGGCGTTTGCCCTGCAATCGCCAATTTCTCGAGCGTCGTCTCCTTCGCTCCGGTGTCGATAATCTCAAGCGTGATATGCGGATATTTCTTTTTCACCGGATCGATGATATATTTCTCCAGCTCGCCCTTGCCAAGCCAGCCTTTGCTGATGGCGAATTTAAGCGTGACCGGTGCCGTGTTTTGCTGCGACGCCGATTTTGCCGGATCATCGGCCGTGATGCCGGCCGGCTTCCCTTGTCCTCCCGCACACCCGGATAACGAAGCTGCCGCGAGCGAAAGAGCGCCGAGCAAGCATATTTTGCCGGAAGCATTCATCCTGATTCCTTTCAAAGCGTTTGACCCCCCGTCTTGTTTCCGAAATTCACATGAATCCGCTGCTTACGCTTTCATAATCTCCGGCATCAACTCGTAAGCGATCGGACGCAGCCGATCCGCTTCGGACGCCGGAATGCTGCGATACGGCCAGCGCATGCGGCAGCCGACATCCGCGGCGCCGCCGATCACGGACATCAGCTTGTCGCAGGTGGCATTGCAATAACCGTGCCGGGTAATGAACGGCGCAATATAATCTGCCATAAACCGCTGAATTCTCGTTTCAAGTTCAAGCGCTTTCGGCAAATCCGTTAGCATAAGATCGTACCATTGCTGCGCACCGAGCGGATTCAGACAAGCGACATTCGAGTAAGCGCCATGTGCGCCACGGGCGTACCCCGAAGCGAGGTGATGGCCCGGAACGAACACCGAGATCCCTTGCGCATGCTCCTTCATCGCTTCATACCATGCAGCGTCTCCCCCGGCGCATTTGATCCCGACGAGACCGGGCACTTCCTTCTTCAGCCTGCCGTATGCTTCAGGAGTTAACACGCGTTTCGCATGCGGCGGATTGTACAGCACAAGCCCAATGCCGTCCGCCGCTTCGGCCATTCGTTTCAAGCAATCTATGGCTTCGCTGTCCTGCAGCGGAAACCAGTCCGAGAGGATCACCTGAATCGCGCTCGGCCGATACGATGCCGCCCGCTTGATTCGTTCCAGCGATAACTGGGGGCTCATGTGGCTCGCCCCGATTTGAAACGCAACGCCGTGACGATGGCAGCGGTCGGCCGTCAATTCGCTGACGCGAATAAATTCTTCCTCGCTCTGCGTATAAAATTCGCCCGCCGTGCCGTTCGTATAAATCCCGTTCAAACCGAGCGCCGCCATCCGGTCGACGATCTTCTCCAGCCGAACGAAATCGATCGAATCATCCTCCCGGATCGGAAGCATCACCGTTCCCCAATTCCCGGCAATCTCGTGCGCTGCCATCGGTTTCAAAAGCATTTCACCTCCCCACGCCTTACGGCTGTTATTACGACTGATCGTGCTTTCCTTTGCCTGCAAACCGATTGTATCCCCTTTCAGCTTCATCTATATTTCATTTTTTAACGCAAATATTTCAAAATTTACTTATTTCCATTCCCATTTCAATGTATAATTTGATCATATACAGAGTAAAGGGGAGATTGGCGATGTATCCGCAATATCTTTTTGAATATCCGAATATGGATACCGATTTTCCTTTCTATATGAAGCAAAAGCGTTACACTTCCGTGCCGCCGCATCGCCACGATTTTATCGAACTGTCGTTTGTGCTGGAGGGAAAAGGAAGCGAATTCATTAACGGCGCCGAGCATGTGATGCTGCCGGGGACACTCGTACTCTTGCTTCCGTATCAAATCCATCAATTCCGCGCCCAAACGGACGACTCGCTGCTGATGTACATTTGCAATTTCAATATGGAGCTGCTTACCGAAGGCGCCGAATCAGGATGGGGGTTGCGTGATCTCATCCTTGGACGCGACAATCAACAAGCGGCCTACGTACAGCTCGAAGACGACGATTACGCAGAAGGAAAGCGAATATGGGATAATTTGTACAAGGAGTACGGGGGCTCTTTGCCGTGGAAACCGATACTGTTGAAAGCGCTCCTTTTGGAAGCGCTAACGTTGTTTGCGCGCGCCAGCGGGATTGCCTCCAAACAAGGCCGCTCGCAAGGCGACAAGTCCCCGAAAAAAACGAAAAGCTTATGGCCTCTCGTTCAATATGTGCACAATCATTATCTGGAGCCTTTGACGCTGACGATGCTGTCCGAACAGTTCCAAATTCATCCGGCTCATCTGAGCAAGCTGTTCGGAGATCAATACGGCATTCATTTCGTCGACTTTCTGCATGAACTGCGGATTCGCCACGCGTGCAGCCTTCTGATTACTTCGGATATGCCGATTACGCAGGTCGCTTTCGAGTCGGGCTTTTCCTCCTACCCAACGTTTTCCCGCGTGTTTCTGCGTATTAAAGGCATCACGCCTCGCGAATACAGGGATAAACGCAAATGATTCGATCGTTGAAATAAAGACAAAAGCAGCCCGACTCCTTATCAGGCTGCCTTCGTATGTTGTACCGCTGCGCGCCTTTATTTTTTGTCCTGCTGCGCAACGTACTGGCTGATTTTTTCCTCCGCGGTTCGAAGCGCCGTATTGACGTCGTTTTTGCCGGCCAAAAAGTTTTTATATTCCGCGTCGACCAGCTTCCGGGCTTCCAAGTAATGTTTGGAATACGTCGTTCCTTTGGCGCTGCTGCTTTTGAAGATGCTCTGGATATGTTTCCCTTTCAACAACGGCATATCCGCTCCGTAAGCTTCTTTAAACTTCGGATCCTTGAGCGGAGACAATCGGCCGGTCGAACGGACGGAAGCGGTCTGCACTTCATCCGACAGGAGCACCTCCATCACTTTGAGCGCCGCATCCTTATACTTGCTCGTTTTGCTGATTCCGATGAGATGCAGATCGTACATGCCGTATTTGTTCGGCAAGTCGCTGTAGCTCGGATATTGGGCGACATCCCAGTTCAAACCCTCCGCTTTAATAAAATCCGGCGTGGAAAAAATATTGTACATCGCCAGCATCGCCGTCGTGCGGTTTTTGAAGAAGCCTTCCCATACGGAGCCTTTCTGCTGATTGCCGGGGATGTCGTTGATCGTTTTGCCGAGCTCGAATACTCTTTTGTAAGGCTCGCTGTTGACATGGATTTTGTTTGAACCCGGTTCGAGTATGTTTAGCGACAGCGGAAACGACAGCCTCGTGTAGCCTTCCGGGTCCAAGCCCCGGTATTGCGTGCCGTTGTCCAGGCGGGTCACCTTCTTGGCCAGCTCGATCGTCTCTTCCCACGTCATGCCGTCCTTCGGATAGGCTACGCCGAATTTATCGAATATATCTTTGTTGTAAAACAGTGCATTGAACTGCACATTGTACGGAAGACCGAATAGCCCGCCGGCCGATACCGCCTTCACCGCTTGAAGCGAGTCCTGATCGAAACGGTTCAAATCGAACTTGTTTTTGGTAAATAGCGGCGTCATATCTTCGAAAAATGCAAGCTGCTCCTGAGAAGGAATCTCCCCCTGCCAGATCGTAAACAGGTCGAACTGTTGATTCGTCGCAATGACGTTGTTCAATGTATTCCCTTTGGACTTGTCGATTTTTTCAACGGTTATATAGGGATACTTTTTCTTAAGCGGTTCGCTGATCAACTTGGCAAAGTCGGCTTCGTTGAATTGCTGCGTGTCGTACAGCTTGAGCGTAACCGGTTCGGGCGGTTTTTCTTGCCCCTGTCCTTGACCGCTGGTGCTAGTCGCATTGTCCGCATTTTTCGGCATGCAGCCGGAAAGCATCATCAAGAGGCAAGCCGCACTTGCCGTAACTAACCTTTTATTCATCGGAATCATCCTCTTCTTTCTTGTTCGTATTCGGTACAGGGTAACCGGTTTTTCAGGGCTTCCGCTTTCGTAAATTGGGTGTTGAAGCACGCGTGTTGGACAAACCGCTGAGGATGGACGAGAAGACCGGACTGCTCCTTGTGATCTGCAGGTCATAATCTCGCTGCTCTCCCTCACTTGAAAAGACTTGAATGCGAATGTCGTTGCGTCCCGCTTGCAGCGTAATCGGAATGAAATCGGCTCCGGCTTCGATGCGCGTGCCGTTCAGGATGAGTTCGGCTTTGGCCGACGCGCCGGTTACCGGTTTAATAAAAACCGTCTTCAATTCAGGAGGGACGACGGCGGTATAGTCTCTTTGGTCCGGGGAAAACTTCGGCGTCAGGTCAATGGATTTGGCCCCTCCGGCCTCCAGATAGCCTCTGTCGAACGTCACCGATTTGACGCTGACAAGCTGGTTCGTCCAATTGTATTGGTTCGTATGGTAGTAGGAGACGATAATACGGTCCTTCATAAATAGCAGCTGCGGATAGCCGTAGTTCCCTTCTTTCTCCTCCAGATTCGTAACCGTCTTCCATGTCTTGGCACTGTCCGCACTCACAGCCATACTTAAAGGCCATCGTGGAAGGACGCGACTCGCGCCGGAAGGCGGGCTGTTGTCCCAAACCATGTACACGTTGTTCGTGTACGGGTCGCGCTTTACGCTGAAGGGGGCCAAAGGCGATTGGAACGCCGTCGGTTTCAGATCATGCCAAGTTCGTCCTTCATCGTCGGAAGTGACTTCGTATATATATCCGGCTGACGTACGCGCGTAAATTTTCACTTGGCCGTCTGCCAGCTGCACCGCTTGCGGTTCCTGCAAATTGTTTCGGACCGCTGCTTCGGCTGCGTCCGTACCGGTAATCCATTCCGTCCGGTTCCAAGTGCGGCCCTCATCGTCGCTGTAGTATACGCCGATCCACGATTTATCCTCTAGCCCTTCTTCGTAAAATTGTTCGTCCAAATAACCGACCGGCAGCAGTAATCGTCCGTTCGACAACTGGATGAGCCGATCGTTCATCACAAACGAACTACCCTCCGCCATGACGCTGTTCGGCTGCGACCACGTAGCTCCGTAGTCCGCCGATGCGATGACGCTGTACGTTGAGCCGCCGAACTTGCCCCTCGGTTCATTCCTCAGAAGCGCCAGAAGGTTCCCCGATGCCAGCTGAAGCACGCTCGATACGGTCCACTCGTGAAACAGCTGCGGCTGCGTAAACGTCTCGCCCTGATCGAACGACTTGGCAAAATATGTAGCAATGCCTTTGCCTGTGTTAACCCAGGTCATGAGCAAGCTGCCGTCGTTCAATTGCAGCAGATTGGATTGCATATTGCCCGGCCCTGTAACAAAACGCTCGGACACGGCCTGAATTTGCAAATCGCGCAATCGGTTGGACGATCCGCTGCCCGCTAGGGTACCCTGCGACAGGCGAATATAGTCCAGGTAGCTTTCCGCCGGGACGTCGCTTTGTCCTTTCACCCAAAGCACGAGACGACCTTCCGTATCGCTTGTCTCCATCTCAAAATCGGCTTGGAATATTCCGTCCATAAAAATACCGGCCTTGCCGTTGTCGACGGAAATTTGCCAATCATGCCACTCCGTGTCAATTGAATCGATCACTTTGGCAAACACTTTGCTCGCGCCCGTCTGCGTATTCGCGTAAAGCTTGCCGTCCCGGTAGCTCAAAAACAGCCGGAATCGCCCGTCCGTCACCTGAATTCCGAGCGTGTCGAATCCGTAAGGAGAAAAACGGCCGATGCGCGCCCTATACTCCAGCGTGTACGTCCCGGGTACCGTGATCTGCTTCTTCGTCAGCGATGTGGATGAATTGTCCCGATCATACAGCCTCAGCCATCCTTCGGCCGTTGTTTCTATCGTCGCCTTGCCGCTGCTTTTGCTCCATCCGTCCATACGATCCCACGCTTCGTATAACAAATCGTTTGTCGTCTCGACCCCCTCCTTTTGTACCGCTGCCGCCGGCATCACCGAACCAATGATAAACGTCAACACCGATAAGATGATTACGCATGATAGCGTCCGACCCTTCATACTTTCACCCCCCTGTTGCTAGGAAAAGTAATCGATTCTCCCCTCCAGCAAACGCTTTCATTTTGTTTCGAATTGATTGTATCCGCTGCAACAAAGGCGTTTATTTCATTTTTTAATCAAATCATTTCATATTTTTTATAATTGATCCAATAAAAAATCCCCCTGCGTAAGCAGGAGGAAAACTTGTTTGGAGCAGCCGCCCCAGAAATGCGTTTTCGCGCGGTCATTTCTTTTTCTCGGTTTCGACATACTGCGTAATTTTCTCGTCCAACGACCGCAGTGCCGTATTTACATCCATTTTGTCATTGACATAGTCGATGAATACGTCGCGAGCCATATCCATTGATTTCGAGTAATAAGGCGAAAATGCCGGACTTGCAGGAGATTTGCTCTTAAATATGCTCTGGATGCGCTTGCCTTGCAAATAAGGAATATCCTGTCCGAACACTTTGCGGTATTCCGGATCCTGCAGCATGGACAACCGGGCTGTTTTCTTGCTCATCTCCAGCTGCACTTCACGGGAGAACAAAACCTCAAGCACACGCATCGCATCATCCTTGTGCTGACTCGACTTCGATATCATGATCGTGTGCAAATCGTACATACCGAACGTGTTCGGCTTATCCTTGTAGCTTGGAAACTGGGCGACATCCCAATTCAATTCGGGATATTGTTTCAGGTTGTTGAAAATGTTGATCGATGCCAGCATTCCGACATTTTTTTCCTTCATGAATGCGGTGATGGCGCTTTGCTTCAAGTTGGCCGGTTTATTGCCCGGTATCGAATAAATCGCTTTGCCGTTCTCGAAGCCTTTCCGGTAATCGTCGCCTGTAACCAGCGAGCGGCTTGTTTTGAGGTCTACAAGATTCAGCCCGAGCGGAAATAATATGCGAGTGAGGTGATCGGGGTCCAAACCGCGATACTGCACCCCATTATCCAAACGGGTCACTTTCTTGCCGAGCTCAATCGCATCGTCCCATGTCATGCCGTCCTGCGGGTACGGTACCCCGAACTTCTCGAACACGTCTTTATTATAGTAGAGCGCATTGAATTGCTGCGCGAACGGCACACCGTACAATTCGCCTTGATCGGAAATGGATCTCATCGTGTCGAGCGACAACTGGTCAAAACGTTTCAGGTCGAATTGCCGCTTGACCGCCAGCGGAGTCATATCTTCGTACAGCCCAAGATCTTTAAAGGAAGGGATATTCCCGTTCCACATGGCGATGAGATCGATTTGCTGGCCGGCTGCTACCACTTTCTCGATGTTCGTTTCTTTCCCTAAAGTAATGGTGATGTGCGGATATTTTTTCTTCAGCGGTTCAACGAACAAGAGTTCAAAATCCTCTTGGGTAAAAAATATTTGATGCTGGAATAAATTGAGCGTTACCGGCGTCAGTGTCTCCGCCTTCACCTCCTGCTCCTTCTTGCCCGGCGTTTGTGCTTCCCCTGCTCCCCCGGCGCATCCGCTGAGTACACCCGCTATCATAATTCCCGCCATACTAGCCTTCCATTTCTTGTTCATCTATAATCCCCCATTTGCATACAGCTATTCAGCCGCATGAATTCCAGAATAAAATCGGCACGATTGAAAGTGCTTACATTCATGTGCAAGTTGATTGTATCTCTTTTTACGCTGTCGATTATTTCATTTTTTAACCGGAATATTTCATTTTTTATGCGTAACGATACATGGCGTCATATCCTCATATAAGCCGAAATGCTGAAACGTATGAGGGTATTTTTTGTTCACGGGTTCGGCGATCAGGAGATCGTTCGACTCCCTTTTCAGAGCACCCGCCGATGAGCTCTGCCAATAAAAGAACCGCCAATCGTACCGAGCGCTTTTTGTCCATTGAATGTCCCCTCTCCGCTTCACACAGCTTGACATCCGCATGAATATCACTATATAAATTTTGAATAATTCCCACTTATTATGATAAAGTATATAAATAACGTGTTCAATTCAATCATTTTCGCAATAATATCAATATTTTCGCATTCGATGTCATCAACCGCAGTTTGGAGGAAGTCGCCATGATCCGCAACGGAAACGTACATCTGACCATTAATGGAAACGTTTACTTAACGATTACCGAGCTCGAACGCAGACTGCCAATCTATTTGACCTGCGTAGGCAAATGGAAAAATCAATATCCGATCACTCGCCAAAATGACTATCCCGATTATCAGTGGATTCAGTGCACAAGCGGACAAGGCGTACTAAAGTCCGCCGGCATGCAATATTCGATCAAGGCAGGTCAAGGCATGCTGCTGTACCCTTACGAAGCACACGAGTATTACGCAACCGAGGAGCCGTGGGGCGTATGGTGGCTCTCGTTCAACGGGACGCAGGCGCCGAGCATGCTGCGAACGCTGCAGTTCGAAGGGACGCAGGTGATGCATGTTACGCATCCCGAGCCGCTGATCGACAAGTTCGCATTGCTGCAGAGCAGAGCTGCCCTGAGCGAGCAAATCAACAGTGTCGAGTGCTCGGGCATTGTATATAACATGATCCTCGATTTGTACCGATACGGCGCGCTCACCGACATTCAATCCAGACAGCGCTATTATACGCAGCTGACGCCCGCCCTCAAACTGATTGAGGAAAAGCATCATCTGCCGCTGACGCTCGGCGACATCGCTTCTTCTTTAGGCGTATCCGAGCAGCATACGTGCCTTCTGTTCCAAAAGACGTTCGGCATGCGGCCGTTTGCTTATGTCACGCAAGTGCGTCTGCGCAAAGCGAAGGAGCTGCTGCTGCGCGCGCCCGAGCTTCCCGTATCGGAAGTGGCGCGAAGCGTCGGCTACGAACATACCAGCTACTTTATTCATTTATTCAAGCAGAAGGAAAATCGAACGCCGCAGCAATTTCGAAACTATTCCTGAATGGAGTGCGTCCGCCGCGAACTACAAACGCAAACGGGCACTCCCTTCCGTCGAGCCTGCTCGAGGATGAAATGCCCGTCGCGTATGTTGCCGGCTGGCGGCTATATGCCGTTACAGCAGCTTTTTCACTTCGGTAATGGCGGACGGGTTGTCCGCTTGTTCGTTGTCCTCCACGATGCCGCGGGTGGAATTGCGAAACTCTCGAAGCGTATCCCCGAACGCGCGACCGAGCTGTGGCAGCTTGGACGGTCCGAAGACGATCAATGCGATCGCTAGAATCAAGAGTAAACCGGAAACGCCGATATTGTTGAACATTGTGAAATCCTCCTCTTTCTCTTCATTGCAAGTCAGCCGTTCGACATGCTCTCCTGCATGGACCGCCATTGTTTGCCCGATACGGCGACGCTGATTTCAAACAGCAAAATGAGCGGAATCGTGACCGACAGGTGGGAAACCATGTCCGGCGGTGAAATGCAGGAGCCCGTAATCGCCAAGCCGACGTAAGCATATTTTCGCGTCTTTCGGATAAGTTCCGGCGTAAGCAGACCGATTCTCGTCAAAAACAGCATCACCACCGGAAGCTCGAAGGCAATCGCCATCGGAAAGACGATATCGAACAGAAACGAAAAGTAGCGGTCGATGCCGTACGTCTCGACAGCGCCGATGGATTGATTCATTTTCTTCATGAACCGCAGCATCATGGGAAACACGACCAAGTAGCTGAACGCCACGCCGGACAGGAAGAGCGCGAAGGCGGCAGGAATATACGGCAGCGTGCCTTTTGCTTCCGTCTCGGTCAAACCCGGCTTCACGAACGCCCACAGCTGATACAGCAGCACCGGCAAAGTGAACAAAACCGCGAACAGCAGCGCGCATTTCATATAGATCATAAGCCCGTCCGTAAACGAAAAGACGTTCCATTCAATATCCGCCGCCATCGGCTGCGTTTTGATGTAGCGCAAGACGCTCGGTGAAAAATACAATCCGGCGCACAGCGTCGCTACAAACCATCCGGCCGCCACCGCCAGCCTCTTGCGGACTTCCGTCAAATGAAAAATCCAGTCTTCCTGCTCCATTCAGCCCTCCCTGCTCGCTTTGCGGCAGCGCCGTTATACGACCATTCCGCTTCCCTGCTTTATATATTTGGCAATACCTTCCGCAGCCCGGTAAGAAAGCGCACCGACGACAGCCGTAGGGTTGTAGCCGCTGTTATGCGGAAACGCCGACGCACCGACGACGAATACGTTTTCCGCATCCCACATTTGCAGGTACGAATTGACCGCCGAAGTGGAAGGATCCGCCCCCATAATGACCCCGCCGGTATTGTGCGTCGATTGATAAGGCACAATATTGTACGGTCCCAACTGATCGTTTGACCCCATCGTGGTCGGTTTCATTTCTTTCATAATCTCCGCCGACTTTGCCGATACGAATTTGATCATTTCCCGGTCCTGATCTTCGAAATCGAACGTAATCCGGATCAGCGGCAAGCCGTACGCGTCTTTATAGGTCGGGTCCAGATCGAGATAATGATGTCTCCACGGCATGCTGCTGCCCTGCGGAGATACCGACAGAACGCTGTAGGCGTATTTCAGCGAGTTTTTCTTGAACTCCTTGCCCCACGACGGTGTCCCTGCCGGCACCGAGTTCGTGGCAATCGGCCGCTGGCCTGTTTGCGAAATCCGGATGCCCGCACCGTGAATGAAATTGAGGTTCGAATGGTCGAAATTGTCACCGTTGAAATCTGGGATTTCCATCCCGAGCGAACCGGCGCCGGCGTACAGATTGAACTGCTTGTCGTCAAAAAAGCCGGTAGCCGCACCGCCGTTCGTCTGATATGCATAATTTTTGCCGATGACGCCTGTGCCGGCAGCGGGATCATAAGGCTTCCCCAGCTTGGACGTCAGCAGCAGCCTGACGTTGTTGAACACGTAGCTGGCCATAATGACAACGTCGGCCGGCTGCTCGAACTCTTCGCCGGTCACCGTATTCACATACACGACGCCGGAAGCTTTTTTCCCGTCGTGGATGATTCTCGTCACGTTGGAATAAGAACGCAGCTCCAGATTGCCCGACTTCTCCGCTATCGGCAGCACCGTCACGACCGGGTCGGCTTTCGCGCCGTATTCGCAGCCGAACCGCTCGCAATAGCCGCAATACTGACAGGCGGCGCGGGTAATGCCGTCCGGGTTCGTATACTGCTCCGACAGGTTGGCCGACGGCATCATGTAAGGATGGTACCCAAGCTTCTTGGACGCATCTTCGAACAGCTTGAGCGCCGGCGTTTTCACCATAGGCTTCGTCGGGAAAGGGGCGGAACGCTTCCCTACCAGCGGGTTTTGCTCCTGGTCGCCGGAAATGCCGGCCATCTTTTCGAACTTGTCGAAGTAAGGCTCGATCTGATCGTATGTAATGCCCCAATCTTGAATCAGCATCCCGTCCGGTATTTTCTTTTTCCCGTACCGTTCGACGGTTTTGCTGTAGATTTCAAAGTCGTATGGCAAAAACCGAAGCGTTTGGCCGTTCCAGTGAATACCGGCGCCGCCGAGGCCTTCGCCGAGCAAAAAGGACCCGTACTGCCGCATCGGAACGGCGGTTAACTTTTCCGTGTTGCGGAACGTGATCGTTTCCTTCGAAAGGTCCTGCATCAAATCGTACCGCTGGGCATAGCGCAGCTCGTCATGCACCATGTAGTAGTCCTTCGTGCCCCGCGGTTTTCCTCGTTCCAATCCGAGAACCTTGATTCCTTGCTTCGTCAGTTCAGCGGCAATAATGCCCCCGATCCATCCCATGCCAACGATGACAACGGGAACTTTCGGCATTTTCGTAGCCATGCGCATTTCCCTTCTTTATCTATGGTTTTTCGTATCAAGCAAAGCGATCAATGCGTAGCAAAATGGTCATGCAAGCTTCGCGGTTCCATCGCTACAAACTTGTCTTCCGCCATAATGTTCGTGAAGCTCATCTGGTTGCCCGGATATTTGCGCATTTTCCAGCCTTCCATATTTTTGTTGCCACCGTACACCGGGTCGGAGTACACGCCTTCTATAGTCATCACGCGAAGCAGATTGAAAAAGGTTTTGCCCGTAATCCCGTTCACGACCATAATCTCGCCCTTTTCCATGGAACCGAGAATGGCGTCTTTCTCTTCGTCGGACAAATCGACGAACGACTTCGAATATTTTTTATTGCTTGCGTCATCAAGCGCTTGCAGCCCCATCGTAAACACTTCATGGCGCAGGATACTTTGATAGTCGCCCTGCGTTGCTTCCCCCCGGACGAAAGGCCCCATCCGATACTCGCGCGCGTTCACGCCGTAAGGACTGGCCATTTGATGATCGATGTAAAATGCGACGCCAAGATCCGTTGCGCCCGGACCGTTCTCGTCTTTCGGAAATATGCGTTCTGCAGCGGCTTCCGTAATTTGCAGCTGCGTTTGGGTAAAAAACATCGGCGCCTTGTTGAAATCCGCCACAGGCTTTGCTGGTTCGGGAGCCGCAGGAGCTGCCGGTTTTTTACCGAACCCTCCCGTGAAGGCGCCTACGATGCCTCCGCCAACCACCGCTCCGCCGATTGCCGCTCCGGAATATTTCAGAAACCGGCGTCTCGATCGGTCCGGCGGTTGATCTGTGTTTCGTTCTGCCATTTCCTCTTTCCTCCTTCGTCGCTAAAAGAATAAATCCCGACACTACCGGGTACATGTATTTTGTTACTGTATGAGATTTCCTATGCATGAAAATTCATGTGCAGGGACAGTATAATTTTCAAAGGCGTTCTATGGAGGAGACCACATGATGAAAAAATCAATTGTATATGCTGTTTTGCTGCTATCCATCAGCCTTTCCGTATCTGCCTGCGGAAACAAAGGCGCTGCACCGCCTCCTGCGAATCAAGGCGGAGGCACGACGACCGGCGGTGGGGCGACGACAGGTGGCGGGGCGGCAACGGCGGATGCCCAAGCGATCTTCAAACAAAACTGCGTCAGCTGCCACGGCAACAATCTGGAAGGCGGCGTAGGTCCAAACTTGCAAAAGGCCGGATCCAAATATTCGAAAGATCAGATCGCTACACTGGTCAACAACGGCAAAGGCGCGATGCCCAGCTTCAAAGGAAAGCTTTCCGACACGGAGATCGGCGCAATCGCCGACTGGCTTGCCGCGAAAAAATAAGCCGAACATTGGATTTATGAAACAAAACAAGCAGCGCTCCTCTCGAGACATCCTCTCGGAAGAGCGCTGCTTGTTTTCTTGGGTTGGAGCACATTGCGTTGCATTCGTTTATTTGGCGTCATGAAAGATGACGCCAAGGCTGTACCGGGTGCCCGACGTGACCGTGCTCACACCATGTCGAAGCGTAGTTTGATAGTATCCGCGAGTCCCTTCGACAGGGCGCCGCTGCGTAGGAAAGATGAGCGCTCCTCCCTGCTCAATCGTAACGGCATGTCCTCTGGATTGCGCCCTCGGCCTTTGCTCTACGAGCAAAAATTCGCCTCCGGTATAATCTGTCTCTCGCCGATTCAATGCGATGACGACTTGAAACGGGAAATGGATGTCGCCGTACAAATCCTGATGCAGGCAATTGTATCCGCCCGCTTCATATTTCAACAGGAGCGGCGTCGGGCGCGTTTGCTCCTGCCGATGACATTGATCGAGAAAGGGCTGCAGGTCGGCCGGATACATCGCCTCCTGCCCCAAGCACTGCAGCCATCGATTGGCCGCGACGGCAAGCTCCGGGTACAACGCAGCGCGCAGCGTCTGAACAAGCGGCGGCAGAGGCGCTTGAAAATATTTGTACTCTCCGCTCCCGAACCGGTATCTGGCCATATCGATCCGCGTGCGGAAATGGGACTCTTCCTCGTACATCGCCCTTAGCTCCCCGCACTCCTCTTCCCGCAGCAAGGCCGGAATCGCAGCATAGCCCTGTTCGTCCAGCGCCTGATGGAGCAAAACCCAATCCAGCGATGCGACCCGCTGTTCGATTCGGTTAGTCATAAGCAATGCTGAATTGCGATAAAGAGCAATCTTTCTCCAGTTGAAGCAGCCCGGCCTTCATCTCCAGTCCTCCCCGGTATCCCGTCAGTTTGCCGTTTTTGCCGATGACCCGGTGGCAAGGAACGACGATCAACACCGGATTCGCCCCGATCGCGGCGCCGACGGCGCGAACCGACTCCGGCTTGCGAATGCGCTGCGCTATATCCGTGTAAGTGTACGTGCGCCCGTAACCGATGTCGTAGACCGCATTCCAGACCGAGCGGTGAAACGGCGTGCCGACCAGGTCGAGAGGCAGCGTAAAATCAGTCCGCCTCCCCTCAAAATATTCCGCAAACTGTGCCGCATACGTTTGCATCTTCTCGTCGTCTTGAACTAAACGGTAACCGGGGAGCCGGTTGTTAGCCCATTTTTCCAACTCTTCAAACGGCTGATTGGCCGAACCTACGAAGCAAAGTCCGTTTGTCGTCGCAGCCATAAACATTTGCCATGGTTCATGAACAAAGGAAGTCCAATACATGATCGGATCGCTAGTTTGCTCCACGTTCCATCCCTCCATTAGGTTTCTGGTTCATTGCGCTTGCGGCTTCCCGGTATTGCGTAGGCGTAAGCCCCGTCTTCTTCTGAAAAACGGTGGCAAAATGCGCCGCATTCGGGATGCCGACCGCAACGGCAATATCCATGACCGAGCGGTTTGTAGCCGTCAGCTCCATCATGGCTCTGGCGATTCTCGTCTGCTGAATGTGCTCGGCAAGCGTAATTCCCTTGATTCGCTTGAATGTACGGTGCAGATGATACGGGCTGCCGTGGAACAGATCGGCAACCTTGCCGAGCGTTAACGTTTCGCTATAGTGCTCCTCAACCCACTGCTCGATCTGCATTACCCATTCTTCATCCGGCAGCCGCAGCCCATCGGGTCTGCAACGTTTGCACGGGCGGAATTGCGCTTCGAGCGCCTGCAGGGCATATTGGAATACACGCACATTGGCTTTATTGGGGACTCTCGATTTGCAGGACGGGCGGCAAAAGATCCCGGTTGTCTTGACAGCGTAATAAAAAATTCCGTCGAACGACGCATCGTTTCCGACAATCGCCCGCCATGCTTCATCGGTCATGCCGTCGGTTTCCGCGAACACGGCATCTTGCTTCACCGGTTCATCCGACTTCCCAGCTTCTCCTTGCCCGCTCTTACTCGTCATGATGAGATCACCTCTAGTCAAAGTATAACCCGGATTATCGCAGGACGTAAGCCGCCGCGAATACAAGAGCAAGATTACGAAAGCGCATGGACGCATTGTGTGATACAACGGAGATAGATTATGATGAATCTGCTTAGGAAAGGAAGATGACTAATGAAACATCAAACCGAGCTGAAGCTCACCCTACCGCAACGGTTTAGTTTCAACGAAAACTTGCGCTATTTGTCCCGCTCGACCAACGAATGTATGTTCCATATCGAAACCGGCAGCATTTATAAACGGATACCGGCTCAACCGTTCAGCCCTCTTGTCGAAATTAGCGGCGAACAAGAAGGCGCGATCGTCATTCGATATTTGGATAAAATACTCCCGCAGCCTGAAGAGATAAACGACGCAGTAACCCGGTATGTGCGGGATTGGTTCGATCTGGACACCGATTTGGAACCATTTTATGAATTGGCCGGCAGCGATCCTCTGCTTCAAAAAGTGGTGAACGAATTTTACGGACTACGGATCATGGGCATTCCGGATTTATTCGAGGCGCTATGCTGGGGAATTATCGGACAGCAAATCAACCTTGCTTTTGCCTACACGTTAAAGCGGCGTTTCGTCGAAGCGTTCGGAGAACAGACGGAGTACAACGGGATGAAGTATTGGATATTCCCTGAACCGCACCGCATCGCAGAGCGATCGGTGGAAGACTTGACTAGCCTGCAGATGACGACCAAAAAATCCGAGTACATCATCGGCGTAGCCCAGTTAATGGCCGAAGGCCTCTTGTCCAAGGAAGGTTTGCTTCAAGCAGGCGGCCTTGCAGCTGTGGAGAAACAGTTGGTGAAGATTCGGGGGATTGGACCGTGGACGGCCAATTATGTGATCATGCGCTGCCTAAGAATGCCTGCCGCCTTTCCTATTGACGATGTCGGACTGCATAATGCGATCAAGCACCTTCTCGGACTGGATCAAAAACCGTCGATCGCGCATATTCGACAGCTATCGTCATCTTGGGGAGACTGGAAAGCATACGCGACCTTTTATTTATGGAGATGTCTGTACTAGAACGAACAAGAGAGCTCCCTCATCAAGAGGGGCTCTCCGTTTTCAGCTCCAGGACCGTGATCCGGCGCTTGCCAAGCTTCCAATGACCAGCTCGATTGTAGCCGTCATGTGCAATTTTTTGCTCCTTGCTCGATACGATTGCAACAAGCGAAACGGGGGCGAGCATCGGGACCGCATGATCCAGCAGTTCTTTTACCGGATCTCCCGCTGCCGTATTCCAGTCGACGATGTTTCCGTACGGCACGTCGGTAATGATCATATCCAGCTTACCCTTGCCGTTGCGGTGATCCAAAGGCTTGGTTGCATCCGCCTCAAAGCAGTCGATGATCGGGGTACGATGCAGCGAATCGACGATAGCCGCGAGCCGCACTGCGCTTTCGAGCGCGTCTTTGTGCGATGGTTTGCCGAATTGCTCATACAGATCCCGGATTTGTCCGATCCGCTGTTCCATCCCTTGCTGCGTCAACAGCGACAAATTTCTTTCGGCTAATTCCACGGCGGCGGGGTTCACGTCGGAGGCGGTGATTGCATGAAGATCATCGCCGTGCAAAAAACCGAGCGAAGTCAGCAAGTATCCGCCGCCGCAGCATGGATCGTAAAGATGATACGGCCCCGCGTTCCCCCTCCGGGTTAATTCCTGCTTTATCCATTGAAATATTTCGCTGGCCAAGCGTACAGGAAAGGCCGTCGCACCGTGTTGATTGTACAAGACGCGTCCGCTGGCCAAATCTTCTTGGTTATTGCGCTCTAACGAGAATCGGTAACTCACTTGTTTACGGTCACTCCAATATGAATCGTTATGATGGCGTCAATCGTATTTGTCTTCCTCGTCTCGGACTACATGTTCAAGGATCAATTCCGCCTCGGTCTCAAAGTTCAAAACCAGCGGTGCCGGAAGACGGTCAACGATCTCCGCCACCTCCGGCAAAGCAAGCAGCTGCTCCAACGTTTGGGGGCGCGGCTTCAACCGGTCAACCCACTCGCGGACAGCGTCGATGAAAGCGTAAAAAGATGCTTCGAAGCCATCGGCTGCCGCTTCGGCCTCTTCATGCGACGACTTCGCCATCGCCGCCCAGTTCGCTAACGCCGTGTCCAACGCTTTTTCCACCTTTGCGTCCATCTTCTCACCTCGCGCTCACCTGACGGTATTTGATAAAGCTTCCTATGCGCCAGACGCTAATATACAAGTAAGCCATCACCATCGTCAGCACGGTGAATTCCGTATATTCCAGCCCCTTCAAGTACTGCGACAATGCGATCCGAATCACAACGACCGCAATGATCACATACTTGAAATTTTTATTTCGCTTGGAATAGACCAGCCCATCATCCCGCTTCTCATAACCGGTATGGTACAGCATGATGCTGCCAAGCCCGATCCCGAGCAAGCCCGCGCACAGCAGCTCCCAGAGCGCCGGCAGGTGAAACGGATGATCCGGCAAACGGGTTAACGATTGTATCGTGAAGCCGAAAACGAAGAGAAGCAGGACGACAGGCGCGAGCATGCCGAATCCTTTATTGCGGATCGGCCGTTCTTTCCCCCGGGTTCTAAGCCAAATGACTAGAACGATAACGACGGCGGCGATGCCGTACCCAACGAGCGTTTCCGTATTCATGCGCTCCCACGTCCTTTCCCTATTTTTTGAGGTACTGCGACGGTTGAAATGTTTAGTACTCAACTATCTATTATATACGAATTGCTTCGGAAACAAAATGGATGAAGCGAACTGGAACAAACTGTACGACCGGGATGGATGAATGTATAATAAGATTATCAATACTATCATAAATTAAGGAGATTACATAGAATGACAACCCTCGTCACGGTAATCGGCACGATTTTTGTCGATTGCAAAGGATTCGCCCATCAAAGCTACAACCCGCTCGGCCGCAATCTGGGCAGCATTCAGTTCGTTCACGGCGGCGTAGGCCGCAACGTCGTTGAAAATTTGGCTAATCTGAGCATCCCTTCCGCTTTCGTATCTACGCTGGACGAATCCGCGCTCGGCGAAGAAATCAAGAAGCGGCTGGAGGATGCTAACGTCTCCATAGACCATGTGCTGCACACCCCAAGCGAAGGCATGGGCATGTGGCTCGCCGTACTTAACGAAAACGGAGATCTCGTCGGCTCCATCTCACAAATGCCGAACCTGCTGACATTGCAAGACCATGTGCTGAAGCGCGGCGAAGAAATCGTCAAAAAGTCTTCCCACCTTGCGCTCGAACTGGACTTGACGGAGCCGATCTCCCGTCACTTCCTTGAGCTCGCGAAACAATGGAACAAACCTGTCTACGGCATACCCGGTAATCTCGACATCATTCTGAAGCACAGCGATCTGCTCGACATGCTGGACTGCTTCATCTGTAATAACATTGAAGCCGAAAAGCTCGTCGGCGACAACTTCAACACCTTGGACATCCAAGGTAAAATCGCTGCGTTAACCGGCTATGTCGATTCGATCGGGCTCAAATCGATGGTCGTCACACTCGGTGAAGAAGGTTCGATTTATTACGACAGCAAGACGAAACAATCCGGCTATCAACCTGCGTTTCCCGTTCAGCTCGTCGACACGAGCGGTGCCGGCGATGCGTTCTTCTCCGGTACGGTGACGGGTCTGGTGCGCGGGCTGCCGCTCGGCGAAGCTGTCGTATGCGGCACGAAAGTAGCCGCCTGGACGATTGAGTCCAAGGAGAACAACTGCCGCGAACTCGGTGAAAAGACGCGGAGCGACGAAGTATTTCAAACGTTGCTCGTGAAATAAAACGAGAAGGGCTCCCGCCCTTCTCGTTTTTTTGTTCTATTTGCATGCTTGCCGCTAGATTACACCGTGCGCGATCATGGCGTCCGCCACTTTCTTAAAGCCTGCGATGTTGGCGCCGACGACAAGGTTGCCCGGATGTCCATACTCCGCTGCCGCTTGAACGGCTTCTCTGTAAATATTTTTCATAATCTGGTGGAGCTTGTCGTCCACCTCGTGGAAGTTCCAGGAATATCTCATGCTGTTTTGTGACATTTCCAGCGCAGACACCGCAACGCCGCCGGCATTGGCCGCCTTGGCCGGTCCGAACAGCACGTTCGCCTTCAGGAATACGTCGATCGCCTCCAGCGTAGAAGGCATATTCGCGCCTTCGCCTACCGCTTGAACCCCGCCCGCAACAAGCTTTTTGGCCGATTCTTGGTCAATCTCGTTTTGCGTTGCGCAAGGCAGCGCGATATCGCACGGGATCGACCAAATGTTATGGCAGCCTTCGGTGTAAACGGCGTCCGGATGCTCCTTCACATACTCGCTAATCCGCTTTCTCTCTACTTCTTTCAGACGTTGCACCGTATCGAGGCGAATCCCGTCCGGGTCGTAAATGTAACCGTTCGAGTCGCTGCAAGCTACGACTTTGGCGCCCAGCTGGTTCGCTTTTTGAATGGCGTAAATCGCCACGTTCCCGGAGCCGGATACGACCACGGTGCTTCCGTCGAAGCTGAGGCCTCTGGAGTTCAGCATTTCATTGACGAAATAGACGCAGCCGTAACCGGTCGCTTCCGTACGGCCCAAACTGCCGCCGTAGCCAATGCCTTTTCCCGTCAATACGCCGGCTTCATAACCGCCGCGGATTCGTTTGTATTGCCCGAACATAAATCCGATTTCTCTGGCTCCGACGCCGATATCCCCTGCCGGAACGTCCGTATCGGGTCCGATATATTTGTATAATTCGGTCATGAAGCTTTGTGTGAAGCGCATCGTTTCTCCATCGGATTTGCCTTTCGGGTCAAAGTCGGAGCCGCCTTTCCCCCCGCCGATCGCTTGACCGGTCAGTGAGTTTTTGAACGTTTGCTCAAAGCCGAGAAACTTGATAATGCTCGCATTCACGGAAGGATGGAATCGAAGTCCCCCTTTGTACGGACCGATCGAGCTGTTGTACTGTACGCGAAAACCGCGGTTCACGCGGACGATACCTTGATCGTCCACCCATGGCACCCGAAACGTAATCAACCGCTCCGGTTCGACGAGACGCTCCAAAATGCCCAGCTCTCTGTATTTCGGATGTCTTGCAACGACAGGCACCAACGAATCCAAAATTTCTTTTACAGCCTGGTGAAACTCGGTTTCGTTCGGATTGCGTTTGACGACCGTATCGTAAACTTCCTGAACATACTCTCTTGCTGTCGCTTCTTCCTGATTCAACGTTTGAAGATTGCTCATTGTTAGCTTCCAACCACCTTCGTAATATAATTCTTAGCCCTACAGTATGAAGTAAAAAATAAAACCAATCGACTTGTTTTATTTTTACACAATACGCGAAAAGCTTCAAGAATTATTTACAATACGTGTAAGATTCATAGTTTCGAATGCGCGATCTTCCTGCATTTGAACACCCAAGCCGGCGGAATATTTAGCGGCGTATAGCCCGTATCAACAAACGAAAAAAGGTTTGAAACTTCTTTTTTCGCAGCAGCGAGTATTGAAACGCAACAAACGTGCCGTGGTGGTGCTCTGAACTGTATTGGGATTGAAACGGCAAGAAGTAACAGTCATGGAATAACGGATCCAAAAACTGGTGAAGATTGTTGTATCGCGAATATTGCGGAGGGTCTAAGGCGATTGTTGTTTTCTGGAGCTTATCCATTCTGCTCATCGTTGCTTTCAGTTTTACAAGAAGAAGGCTTCATTTATTCGAAGGAATTGTGCAATGGTGCTTCTTATTATGCTTGCAAAACAACTTTATTTGGCTTATGTGCTTGAATCTAAAGCTAGTCGAACTCTCGCAAAACCTTTTGAATTATTGGGCTTTTGACAGCATTCGGTCCGTCATTGCTCCCCTGGCCATGATATACTTTCTCGAACTGAACGATGGTTTGAATTCGGTGTGGACAAAAGCGATCTGTTGGGCCGGTATGCTCGCCGCCATGATCATGTTCATCGCCGTCAAATACCGGACGAATACGAATGCAAATACGACGCAGAGCATGGCGGCAAGAAAATAACATACAGCCTTGCTGCACTTTCCTTGTGCGCGCCGTTCTCCCGGCGCGCGTTTTTGTGCTGCCACGACCGGATCACCGTTTCAGGCCCCAGCTAGGGTACAACGGCGTTAATCCACCGTCAACACGACCTTGCCGCGGACATGGCCGGTTTCCACTTCGCGATGGGCTGCGGCCGCCTGCTCGAGCGGAAACGATTTCCAGATGCAGACGCGAAGCTTGCCCTGCACGTACAGATCCAACAGCGCGTTCAGCCGCTGGACCGACCGCCGGCTGCGGATGGCGCGCACGCCAAGCTGCTCCGCGCCGGCGAAGTCGACGATCGTGCCGATGCGCGATTTGTCCGCGACGAGCTCGGTCGATACGCGCAGCGCCTCGCCGCCGACGGCGTCGAACGCCGCGTCCACACCTCCGGGCGCGAGGGCTCGCACCCGATCTGCAAGCCCAGCGCCATAGGCGACCGGGATCGCCCCGAGCGACCGCAAATAGTCGTGATTGCGCTCGCTCGCGGTTCCGATGACGGTCGCTCCCGCAGCAAGGGCCAACTGCACCGCCATCGTACCCACACCGCCCGCGGCGGCATGCACCAGCACCGTATCCCCGGCGCTTACGCCAAGGTCCTCCAGCGCCGTATGCGCCGTTTGCCCGGACGCGCTCAAGGCACCCGCCTCCTCCCATGGCATGGATTGCGGCTTCAAAGCAATCTGATCGCTGCCGACCGCCACATATTCGGCGTAGCAAGCGAGCACCGACCAGCCAAGAACATCGCTGCCGACGGCGAACCCTTCCACGCCCTCCCCTGCTTGGTCGACGATGCCCGCGAACTCGTTGCCGACGATTTGCGGGAAGCGGACCGGAAAGCCGTTGCCGCTCCACCCGCCGCGCACGGCCGTATCGACCGGCTGGACGCCTGCTGCTTTGACGCGGACCCGGACTTGGCCGGGTCCAGGGTGAGGGTCGTTAAATGGCATTACTTGCAAAACGTCGGCGGAACCATACGAAGAAAAGGCTACAGCTCTCATCTAAACCACGCTCCCGTTAATGTATTGATTGTGGATTTGCTTGCAAAAAATAGTTTACAATGAATCATTAATAATTAAAAATAGATGTTATGATATATAATACATAGCTTTAAGTATATGAATGAAAGGATGAGGACGATGGAATTGCTGCAGCTTCAATATTTCCGCACCGTAGCGAGGCTTGAACATCTGACGAAAGCGGCGCACGAGCTTCGTATCGCCCAGCCTGCGCTCAGTAAAACCATTTCCCGTCTGGAGGAAGATTTGGGCGTGCAATTATTTGACCGGCGAGCCCGTCAAATCAGACTCAATGCGTTCGGAAAAGCGTTTCTCAAGAAGACGGAAGCGGCGCTGGCGCTGCTCGAAGAAGGCCGCAAAGAAGTCGCCGAGCTGGCGGGAATGGAACAGGGCAGTATTGTGCTCGCTACGACGACGCTGGATCGCTTTTCCGCGCCGCTGGGGGAATTTGTTTCGATGCATCCCGAAATTCATTTTCGCATTACGCAGGCTTCTTTGGATGAGATGGGGGCTTTGCTCGATAACGGAGACATCGATTTCATGATTTCCGCCATGCCTCCGCAGCGGCCGGGCATCCGCATGGTTCCTCTGCTGAGCGAAGAAGTGTTCCTTGCCGTCCCCCCTCGCCACCGGTTCGCGCAGCGGGACAGCATTTCCTTAAAGGAAGCAGCGGACGACCCGTTCATAGACTATAAGGAAGGGCATCCGTTCCGGCAAATGAACGACCGGTTCCGGCGCGATGCGGGAATGACGCCGAGAATCGTCTGCGAAGTCGACGAACCGGCAGCGATCGGCAGTCTTGTGCGTGCGGGGCTCGGCGTCGCATTCGTCGGGGCGTGCAAATCCGATCAGGCGACGCCGCTTATCAAGCTGCCGATCGAGGACCCCGGCTACCGGCGCACGTTCCAGCTCGCGTGGGACGAAGGCCGCTATATGTCCAAAGCGGCGCACAAGTTCCGCGAGTTTCTCATGAACTATTTTGCCGGACTGCACAGTTCCCGTTGATCCGGGCCGCACGGCTTTAGACGTTTTTGTGTTCGTACAAACGGACGGCGACAAACCACGAAGCGATCAGCATAACACAACCGCCGCCTGCCATCCACGACGTCAAAGCCGCGGTGTCCGCCTCCATCAGGATACGAACAAGGCTATTTACCTTTACATGCGTAAGCTCCAATACACGGAGCAGGATGAGACCGGCGACGCCGATTGCAAAAATCACAATCAAGTCCAGGATTTGAGCCATTCGCGAGCCGAGAGCGAAAAACATCGGAAAATAAACGGAATAAAACACCAGCATGACCGTTATGGTGATCCACAGCGACCGAGAATCAAACTGCGGCAATGGTTCGGCAGGCAGTAGAACAGCTGCCAAGATACGCCACAGGGATGTCAGCATGAAGGCAAGCAGCATAAACATGATAATGCTCACGTATTTAGATGTGACGATATCCCTTCTGCGCACCGGGAACGATGCAAGCAGCTTTCCGTTGTTGATTTTTTTCATCTATCTTGCTGGCCGCCACAAAAAGAAAGTGGCTGAATATTGCGGCGGGCACGGAGAGCGGCATACCTTCCAACGCGCCGAGCGCGAAAAACAATAATCCGATGAACACGATTCCAAAGATGATACACGGCTTCTGGATCCGCACATCCTTTATTAGCAGCTGCCCCATGCTAGTGTTCCTCCTGCGTATATACCAAAATATCATCGAGGGTCGGATGGTCCACGATAACCCCCTTGTTTTTTTCCGAGACAAACGTTCCCTTACTGGCTACCGATGCAATAAGCCCCTATTGCTCCAACTCGTCATAAGCTCTTTTGGTTTTAATGACGCCGATCTTTAACGTTTGCGCCAGATTGCGTATTAGCCATCGATCATACGACCGACAACTACCCGCGTTCTTAAATATATTCGATGTACTGTCAAACTTCGTCCATTATGATTGTACCGGGTCGAGCGAACCCGCTGCCAGCTTCTCGTCCTTAGGCAGCAAAGCGGCGAGCAGCCCGATCAATGGCAAATAAGCGCAAAGACGAATGACAAAAGAAATGCTCGTCACGTCCGCCAGCGTACCCAACACGACCGAGCCGATGCCGCCGAGACCGAACGCAAGACCGAAGAACAGTCCCGACACCGTTCCAATTTTTCCTGGCAGCAGCTCTTGCGCATAGACGACGATGACCGAGAAGCCCGAGAGCAGAATAAACCCGATAAAGACACACAATACGACAGCCCAGAATACGCTCACGTATGGAAGAAGCAGCGAAAACGGCGCCGTTCCCAAAATCGAAAACCAAATCATGTTGCGTCTACCGAAACGGTCGGCCAGCGGGCCTCCGAAGAACGTGCCCACCGCCCCGGCAACCAGCAGCGCAAACAAGATCCACTGCGCCTGCTCGACCGTAATCCGGTAATGATCGATCAAATAGAAGGCGTAAAAGCCCGTCATGCTGGCCACATACACAAATTTGGAAAACAGGAGCATGATCAGAATGAACAAGGAGTAAGCGATCGTTTTCCCCGGCAGCTCATGTCCCGCTTTCGCCGTCTTCTTCCGTGCAGGCCTGCTCGCAAGATCTCTCAGGTACCATTTGGCGACAAACCATTGCACCACGATGGCCGCCGCAGCCGCCAATGTGAACCAAATGATACCGAACTGGCCGAGCGGCACAAAAATCAAAGCGGTAAATATCGGAGCCAACGCCTGCCCTACATTCCCGCCGGTTTGAAAAATCGACTGCGCCAGCCCTCTTCGCGGCCCGGCCGCCAAATACGCGACGCGCGACGATTCCGGATGGAATACGGACGATGAGATTCCGATCAGAATGACAGACAGGATGACTTGCATGAACGAGTCGGCAAACGCCAAAACGACCATCCCGATCAAAGAAAACCCTACGCCGACCGGGAGCAGGTACGGCTTGGGACGCGTATCCGTATAATAACCGATCAGCGGCTGCAGCAGCGACGCCGTGACGTTCAAGGTGAAAGCAATCCAGCCGATTTGTGCAAAAGTCAAACTCAGCGATTCGCGAAGAATCGGAAAAATCGCGGGCACGACGGATTGGATCGAGTCGTTCAGCAAATGTACAAGGCTGATGGAAAAAATGATGGAGTACGCCGTCATTTGCGGCGATACGCTTGGCCCTTCGTTAAGCGCTGCATCGAACGTTCGGCTCGTCGATGGGCTCGATGCTTCGCTTGCCGCTTTGCTTGCGGGACTCGTCGCTTGACTTAACGTATCCTGTGAAGCGGAAGGGACGGTTGATTTACTCAAAATAGGTCACCTCTTCTTGTTTCATCTTATCATCTGACGTTTGAAATCATACTGCAATTAATCGGGCTCTGCCGATTGTTTAAGCAGCGCTACGGTACCGTCCAAATTTTGCAGCGTCCAATGGACGGCGGCGGCGGCATCCTGCGCCTTAATGGCTTGGTATAAATGTTCATGGTACGCGTTATGCGGGTCATGCGCCTCTCGATCCATAACCAGTTTATTCAGCGCCTCCAGCAGCTCGGACGAGAAGGTGCGGTACAAGTCGACCACGACCCCGTTTTTGCTTGCCATGGCAACCGACAGATGGAACGCGATATCGGCTTTCAAATAGCCGCTCATGTCGTCCCTCTCCAACGCTTGAAGCCGCGTATCGAGGTGCTCGCGCATCGTCCGCAGATCTTCGTCGTCGCGACGCTCCGCGGCCAGCTTGGCAATTTCCAGCTCCAGCATTCTTCTGACCTCGTAGACCTCCAATATTTCCGCTCGGCGCAGCCTGTGCGACAGCGGCTCCTGAATAATCGGATTGGAGATAAGGTATGTACCGAAGCCTTGCCTTTTCTCCAGTAACCCGGCATGGACCAGCACTCTTACAGCCTCACGAATGGTCGAGCGTCCTACACCGAATTGCTCCATTAATTCCGGCTCGGTCGGAATTTTCTCGCCATATTGAATATCACCGCTCGATATTTTCTTTTGCAGCTGAATGACGACATCGTCGACCAGCTTGTGGCGGTTCAAAGCTTGAAACGTCACTTTTGATTTCATCTGATCATCTCCTGTCAGCACATCATATCACAGCAAGCTTCGATACATCAATCATCGCTTATTAAAACAGCGAATGAACCGAACCCCGCATGCGGGGTTCGACCGACCGCTTCGCAGCAGCAAAACGGTCGCTCGGGATCATTAGCGCGCGTTGGAAAAGCGTCAACGGCGGAGTCCTATAACCTGAAAGCTAGACGCGAATTTCCACCGCTTTCACGTGGGAAGGCAGCTGTTCGTAGGAGCCCATTTGTCGAATGACCGGAAGCAATTCCTTTAAGGCGTTTTGGTCGATTTTCCCGATGGTCGAATATTTCACCATATCCTTTGAAGTAACGCCGGAGAACGCTTTGGCGAACCCGTTTGTCGGCAGCACGGCCGTAATGCCGATCGCGTAATTGGCCGCCGAGAACGGCGTATATTCGCCCAAAAGAATTTCCCCGGCGTGCCTGAGACGTTCCCGCACGACAGCCTCTCGTTCGCTGTTGCAAACAACCATTACATGCTCCGGCGCGAAGTCGTTGACAAACTCGCAGGCCGACTCGATATCCGTCGCGACGACAATCGTTCCTCTCCCGTCGTCTCCGAACACTTGCCGCAAGTTCCGCCTCCGCTTGTCATCTTCCACCTCCTCGATATATTGCCGCAGCAGCCTCTCCACCTCTACCGCCAAAGCGCGGTCCGTAGTGACGAGAAGCGATACGGAGTCCGGTCCGTGCTCCGCTTCGTTTATGAGATCGTAAGCGGTTCGTGAAGCATCGGCTGACGCGTCGGCGATGATCGCCGATTCGGTCGGCCCGAGGCCGACGACCGTCTTCTTCCCGTATGCAACAGCCGCGCTCATTGCAGCCGCGATACCTCCCGGCCCGGGGCCGAACACGCCGTCCACTTCCGGGATCGACGCCGTTCCTTGACAAAATGCGGCGATGACGGCGACGCCGTTGCCTACGACAAATTCGTCCGCTCCGGCCAGCTTCGCCGCAGCTACCGTGCCCGGATCGCCCAATCCGTCCCGCATCGGAGGCATCCCGACCACGATGCGCGGCACTCCCGCCGCTTTGGCCGCCGCAACCAGCATGATCGAGGTGGAGAGCAGCGGCCCTTTTCTCGCCGGAATCCATATGCCGACCGAGTCTAGCGGGCTCACGGATTCGCCGATGAGTGTTCCTGGTCGGATCTCGAGCTCCCACGATGTGGGCAGCAGCGCCAAGTTCACCTGCATTACATTGCGGATCGTCTGATCGATCGCTTCCCTTAGCGGTGCAGCCAGCGATGCAATACATTGTGCAGCGTAGTCGCCGGGCAGGACGATGTCGTCCAATGCGACGTCGTCGAAACGGCGCGTCGCCTCCTTTACCCCGGCATCGCCTTTTTCGGCAATGTCTTCGAAAATGGCGTAAATGCCGGTCATCATGCTTCGGTCAAACAGCTTCTTGTGCGCCGCAAATCGCTCTTTCAGCTTGGCGCGGTCTTTCGGATAGTCGCAAATCATCGTTTTCATGGCAGTTCCCTCCGTTAATGTTTTTTCAAAATAAAAAAGAGCCGTGCAGGATAAAAAAATACCTACATGACTCTTATGTCCGTAGGTACAACGCAAAATGGCGTTTGCACCTACGGAAAATTTTTTTCCGTGTACAAACGCTCAGCTATGATGATGTAATTGGATTGCCGTATACTCGCCAAGCTTGAAAATCATTTTGAAAACCCCTTTACGGATGTTGAGAATTATTATAATCAGATCCGTTTCGATTGTAAAGGTTTGCCATATATTTTTTTCCACACTGCCGAAGCGAGAACGGAATCGAACCGGCCCTCATCTAATGAACTTTCAACATCTGGTCGCTCGTAAACCACAGCTTGTAGCTGATCAATCCGAGCACCATCGCGGTCAATGCGGCCGAAGCCGCCAATATGAACATGATCAATATTTGGTAGCGCACCGCTTCGATCGGGTCCGCTCCGGCGACGATCATGCCCGTCATCATGCCGGGCAGCTGCACAAGCCCTACCGTCTTCATCCCGTCGACCGTCGGGATCATGCTGGCGCGAACCGATCGTTTCAGTGAGCTCTGAATCGCTTGCCGCACGGTCGCGCCGAGCGCCAGCAGCGTCTCGATTTCACCGCGCGACGTTTCCATCTCGCGGTTCATCTGATTCAGGAACAGCCCGGCGACGATCATGGCGCTGCCGATCGTGATGCCGCTGATCGGGATGATGAATTGGGCCGTCGGTTCAATGATGCGCAAGCCAAGCAGTATCGCTAGCGTTACCGCTTCCGTTGAGCCGATCGCCGCTGCGATGCGCAGCCGAATCCCCTTCAACCCGCGCGCCCGGCTTCCGGCATTCCAGGAAGCGACACCGATCATCATGACGATGATCGCCGCAATCAGCCATAACTGCTCCGCATGAAATATGTAGTGCAGCACATATCCGATCAGGAGCAGCTGCACGGCCGAACGCAGCGTGCCGACGGCGATTTCTTTTTCGAGGCCGAGCTTTTGGCGGATAGACAGGAACATCGTTACAGCCACGAACACCAATGTGCAGGCTAAGGCCAGGTTAGACATTCGGCACCTCTTCCTTCCCATTCTCTGGACTTTCGGTCTCCTGCCAGGCAATAAACCGCCGGGCTTCGTCGGTTCGCGGACAAGCGAAGAACGCTTGCGTGTCTTCCTGCTCCAGCAGCCGGCCCTCGGCCATAAACCAGACCCGGTCGCTCGCTTGTTTCACTTGCTCCAAGTCGTGTGTAATCCACAGATTGGCCGTCCCTTCGCGCTGCGACCAATCGTTCAGCAGCTGCTCCACCGCTTTTTTGCTTCCCGGATCGAGCGACGCGGTCACCTCGTCCAGCAGCAGTACCGCCGGACGCAGCAGCAGCGACCGGACAAGCGCGACGCGCTGCTTCTCGCCGCCGGACAGCTCGGAAGCTGGCTTCGCCCAATAAGTCGAAGCCAGCCCGAGCGCCTCCATGCAGCGTCCGGCCAGTTCCCGGTCGAACGGCGTGCCGTTCAAACGGCTGACCGTTTGCAGATTGTCTTCGACGCTGCCCGGAAGCATAACCGGCTGCTGCGCGACGTAGCACACCTGCTTGCGCCAATCATTTGGCTTCCAGCGGCTAAAGGACGTACCGCGGTAGAGAATGTCGCCCCCGTCCGCTGTGTCCAGACGCGCCATTATGCGCAGCAGCGTGCTTTTGCCTTGTCCGGAAATCCCGATGAGCGCCGTTCGTTGGCCTTGCGCGAGGTCGGCGCTCACTCCCTGGAATAAATACCGGTCAGGAGCGTCATACCGGCGTTTGGACAATTCGTGTAAGGTCAACAACGCGGTCAAGCTGACAACCTCCTCCTCTTCAACGAGTTGACCATGCGATTGGTTAAGGGCATAAAATTCATTATAGCGGCCTTTGCCTCATCGGCTTGCGTGCATCGGTTCATACCCCTGATTCCTTGCTTAATAGCATGTCTGCAATGACCGGGCGGTGATCGGAGCCGAGCGTTTGCAGCACTTGCGAAGAAACGGTACGCAGGTGAGAACTTCTTAAGATGTAGTCGATTTTCCGATCCGGGCTATCCGCGGGAAAGGTGAGGCCGTCATCGGACTGGTGAACATCCGTCCAGCTGTCGTTCATCGCCTGAAATAACGGAACGAATTCCGCCGCATTCGGACGCGCATTAAAATCGCCCAGCAGCAGACGCGGTGCTTCGTTGTGCGCCAACATATTCAGCATTTCGCGAATTTGCACAATTCGTACAGCCGGATCCGGGCGAAAATCGAGGTGCACAACGTATACGGTAAGCCCGGTGCCGTCCACGTCCAGAACCGCTTCCGCAAACCCGGGCATAGGTGCGGGGCCTCTGTCCCGGTCTTGAGCCAGCGTCGACAACCGGGTCATTGCATGGTTGCGAGCGCGTACGATTGGATACCGGCTCAGGACGGCAACGCCAAACTTCCGTTCCGGCTGACCCTCGCTGAGCGGTGGAAGCTCGTAGATCGGAGCAAAAAAAGCGTGCATATCGAGCTGCTCGGCGAGTAAGGCGATGCCGTCTTCAAACCGACTCCTTTTACCCCAATGCACGTCCGCTTCCTGCAGACCGACGATATGTGCGCCTGATTCACGGATTTCCCCGGCGATCCGGTTCAAATCGTATTCGTTGTCCATCCCGATCCCGCTATGGATGTTGTAGCTCATAACCCGTAGTTTCGTTTCCCGCTCACGTTCAAGCTTCCTGTCTTCCTTCATCGCGCTCCCTCGCTTCGTATGGTTTATGTTATAAACTTGACCCTGCTATGTATCCATTATATAACAATTGGAACGGTGCACCCGCTCTTTCTTCACCTTAATGAATGGCGGATCTTCTGAACTTGCTGCCTGGCCTCGCGCAAAAACCGGCCCCGTTCGAGGCCGGCTGTGATTTGGCTGTATCGATAGTAGCGGACTGCGTCCGCGAATACCGTCTACAAAGAGAATGACCACGGATCCGATGCGTCGATCCGCTCTGCTTCCACCGTTATCCGGAACGCCAATGAGGACATCCACATCACAGCGGAGAGCTTGCATGCTTTGGGAATCTTGTAGTGCGGTTATGCAGTCCATTATGCCGTCCATGCGTCCGCCTCCGCTTTCGCCAATTCCAACGTGTGGCGAAAGCATACTGCGACGGAAACGGCACATGCGAGTAGAGGTTGTCTCGTTACAGAATGTTACAGAGCTATTGCCCGCTCTTCTTTTTCGGGATCGAAGTCATAACGTATCGCTCGTCCAGGCACAGCTTTCCAATGTAAAACATTTGCCCCATATGCTCCGAAAAATGCGTTGCGCATTGAATCAACACTTCCAGATTCGTTCTCTCCTGATTTCGCACCGTTTGCGTCTGTTCCAGCACATCGTTCCCGATGGTCTGCAGCGTTTCAATGACCTCGCCGAACGAATGACGCACGATTCGCTTCAGTTCCCCTGTCGTTACATGCACCGGTTCAAACTCTTGATCCCGGTCCCTCGTATTGGCAGCTTTGTGGATGCCGCTCGTTATTCGCTCGTGAATGTTCCCGCGAATATGAACGATCAGATTGGCAATGCTGTTGCTAGATTCGTTCGGACGCCAATTCACCTGCTCGTCATCCAATTGATCAAGAACGAGCTGAATTCGTTTCTCAATCTCTTCAAATTTTTTGATCAAAATCCGTTTCACAGCTTCCAACTTCTTCATCTCCCTCAACTCTCATGAACTGCCGATAATGCGCTAACATTTGCAACGTTTTGGCATCCCACTTGTCCTGCTCCGTGTCCGCAACCCATCCGATATCGAGCAATCCGTCCTCCAATTTCATGTCGCCCGATACGATTCCCACCAAAAACAAATGCTTCTTGTTTACGAGTCCGATCGATTGGATTACGGCCACGCGCAAACCGATTTCTTCGAGGAACTCCCGGATGCAAGCTTGCTCCGGAGTCTCACCCACTTCGACGTGCCCGCCGGGAAAATTCCAAAAGATTTTGCCGTGTTTGTTTTGCTTGACCATCAAAAACTTGCCGTTTCGTACGACGATCCCTTGCGCGATCACGGCTTCACCCGAATCCTTCCGGACGATTGCTCATCCTATTTTTTTCACGTAGCAAAGACTTGCCTCGCAGTCGACAAGACGACTTCCTATATTTTTGGATCCGTAAAATCGAGTCCGAATACCGTTTCCTCTGGGTACCTTTCCAGCAGCTCGCGGTCGAGTTCAGCGATTAAAATACTGTAAATGTTCATTCTCAGGTTTAACCACTTGAATTTCAATGCTCTCCATTTGTACACGCTCCAATATCGTCCGTCTATTCACACCTGCTGCGCTTGAGATCGCAGAGCGCCTGGTTAACGATACGATCATCCCAAATTTGAGCTTCGATGTATCGTTCCGGCCCCTTCCTTCCATCCGGGTTCCACTGCTGAGGCCAGCCGTATTGTTCGACCATTTTCAAAATTTCATCTCTCACATACACTTGCTGCCGGTACGGCTTGCCGTCCCTAAATCTCATCGTAGGGAATAAATCACCGTAGGTGAAGCTGATCGATTGCGGATCAAATTCATCCAGCCGAATTTTGATTTGTTTTCCATCCATGTACCACTGCCTGATCCAATCGCATGGGCCCAATGTCATATAATGCGGAAACGGCTTCGCCGGCCGGCCGCCTTTACGAATAAACAGCTCCCGAGCCCTCTGCTCGAGCTGTCTGCGGATGTCCATGTAATCGTCAGACCGCCGGCTTGCAAAGACAGTGCCTTCCAGCTTCAATTCATGCATCACGCGAGCAGCTTCTTCCTCCGATAGTCCGGACAAGCTTTTAAACGGGCCGCGCTCCGCTTCGTAATAATGGTACAAACATAGATCGTTCATCATCTTAATTCCCTTTGCATCGAGTTTCCCAAGCTGCCGGACCGTTGCCGCAAGCCGTCTTAAAATCCATTTTATTATATCAAAAACAGCAATATATGGAAGTGAAATAAGAACCCGCGAGCCTGTTCTCAGTCCGCTGTGCACAACAAAACAAAAACGCCCCGGACTTGATGTCCAAGGACGTTTCTATATGGTTGCGGAACTGTTTTATTGAATGTAAATCGTCGATACCGTTTGACCGGTTCCTTGCAGCACGACTTGCTGATTTTGAATGAGCTTGGAAGAATCGCCATAGATCGTTACAGGCGAGGAAACGCTGTATGTGATCGTTTGGGTCGTTCCGTTCGTATACGTCTGGTTAATCGAAATGGTGGAAATTTGCCCTTGACTGTTCAACGTCTTGCTGTAAAACGTGCCTACGGCCGTAAAGCTTTGATTGGAATTGTTGCCGTTCTGCGTCACTTCAACGAAAATGACCGCGTTATTGTAAGAACGGATGTTGAGATTGTCCCCCGTCTGTAAGTCGGAAGCATTGACCTTCACGCCGTTCCGCATAATAAATGCGTTCGAGTTCAGCGTAAGGGACGACGCTTGCCCGCCGTTAAGGACGGTCAGCGTATTGTTATTAACGGTAGACAACAAGGTTCCCGTCGTTTGGGTGACAACCGGCTGCGTCGTAGAGCCTCCGGCCATTTGGGTCACTTCGGCGTAAACGACATTGTTGTTGTAGTAGCGAATGGTAATGGCATCTCCCGCCTGCAGCGCACCCGGACCGCTTTGACCGCCTCCCCGGAAAATGAACGAGTTGCTTGCCTCCAGGTTCAACGTAATATTTTGGCTGCCGCTTGTAACGACAAGCACATTGCCGTAAACCGGCACCGCAACGGTACCCGTCAGCGTGCCGCTCGTCGTGCTTGGCTGCACGACCGTCTGCGTCACTTCCGCGATGGCTACCGTGCTATTGTAGGCATACACGCTTACAACGTCCCCAACTTGCAGCGAAGTGATGCTTACTTTGGATCCGCTGCGGTACAGGAAGGCGTTATTGTTCAGCGACAAGCTCTCCACTTGCCCGCCGTTCACCAGCGTCAGCACATTGCTGCCTGTGGATACGACCGTACCGGAAAGTTGCCTGCTGTATGTCGGCTGCGAGCCGGTGCTGCCGGCAGGCTGCGTCACTTCAACATACACGATGGCATTATTATAAGAGCGTGTGCTTACGATATCTCCGATTTGCAGTGCCGATGCGTTCACTTGTGCCCCGTTGCGGAAGAAGAGCGCATCGGAGTTGAGCGGCAAGCTTACAGTTTGGCTCCCGTTGGTCAAAGTCAGCAAGTTGTTATTGACGACGGAAGTGAGTGTGCCTGTATTGGTAGCGGACGGCTGAGTCGGTTGCGTCGGCTGCGTCGGCCATGTGCCTACATTGCTCGATACTTCAACAAAAATAACGACATTGTTGTAAGAGCGTGTTCTCACAACGTCACCGACCTGCAGCGCCGATGCGCTCACTTTCGCGCCTCCGCGGTAGATGAAAGCGTCGGGATCAAGCGTTAAGGTTACCGTTTGGCCGTTTCTGTTCAACGTCAGCACGTTGCCCACGACCGGCGTCGTAACCGTACCTGTCACGAGTCCGACGCCGCTGTCAGGCAGCTGGTCTCCCGCCCGGTCGAGCAATGCCGCGATTTCCGCGCGCGTAACCGGCTGCGTCGGACGGAACGTGTTGTCCTCGAAGCCGTTCACTAGCCCACGTTCGACGGCTACGGCAACATAGCCTACCGAGCCGGCCGGAATTTTGTTCGCATCGGAGAACGACAGCTTCACGTTCATTTTCGTCTTGGCTTCGCTTTCCAGCTTCAACGCCTTGACGAGCAGCGTCGTTGCCCACAGACGGTCTGCCGGTTGATTCGGCTGCACCATCGTATCCGATTCGGAGAAAAGGTCGTTTTTCAAGGCGACCGACACGTAGCCAACAGCCCATGCAGGCACTTGGTTCGCATCTTTGAAATTCAGCTTCGTCGACATTTCCGTAGCCGATTCCGCCTGGTCGCGCAGCCCCATCAACCGGACGGCGGCCGTAATCGCTTCGATGCGGCTTACCTTTTCGTTAGGGCGGAACGTCCCGTCCGAGTATCCGTCAAATATATTTCTTGAAGCAAGGCTTGCAATGTAGCGCAAAGCCCATTCCATATCTTTACCTTGAACGTCTTTGAAGTCCAGCTTGCCCTTCTGCCCATTCCAGCCTCTGTTGTCATTTTTATTATTGCTTTGCTTTGAATCTTTCCAGTTGTCCCAATCTTTCCAGTCTTTCGAATCTTTGGCGAAAGCGCTTGTGCCGGCGCCGAGCACCATCGCTGCGGTCAGGCTGGTCACAACAAGCTTTTTCATGGGCAAGTGCTTCATTCCGAAATCTCCCCTTTGATAAGATAAGAGCAATATTAAGTATTACTTCGTGCGATACTACAATCATTCGAGCACTAACCAATAATTGGGGGGTACCCGTGAAATCTTTTTTATCGAAAAGAAAAAAGCGTCTCCCGCCCGCGAAAATGCAGGGAGAGACGCTCTGCTGCTGCTCAATCATATGCGACACACGTTAGCGGGAACGGTACACTTCTCCGTTCTCCAGCACGATCCACGGCTTGCTGCCGCCGTCCGTTAACGACATGTCGACGATACGTTGCGAAAAACGAATGGCAGACTGAACGGCCCCTTGGTCGCCGAGCGTATACAACAGGCCGTTATCCGCAGCTGCGAGATAACGGGTCTGATCGCCGAGATTCCATCCGTCCACCTGAAGTACGCGATCATTCAGCGTCGTGCGGAAACGGACCGTACCGTCGGGAGCCAGCGCATAAAACTGGAATCCGTCCGTTCCGGCTAAAATCTCCACTTCACCGTCACCGTTGAAATCTCCTGCGCGAACATCGTTCACTTCGCCGCCGACATTGCGCACCCATCGTTCCTGCAGCTTGCCTTTGTACTGAATGAGCCGGACTTCATTCTGTTTTGTGCCGAAAGCGACAGCCGGCGGTTCGTCCCCGTTCCACGATTTCAGCGCTTCGACCACTTTCCAGCCCGGCCCTCCGGTGGCGCTGCTGCGCGTGATCGCCTTTTCATTCCAATAGGCATAGTATGCATATTCCAATCCGAACATGCCTTCTTCTTTGCCGTCGCCGTCAAAATCGGCAAATTCCATATCTTCGATCCCGTAATAATAGAGCAGATCCTCGTATTTCAGGTTGCCGCTCGGATCAAGTCCGTATATATACCGGAACTGCGTGCCCACCATAACCCATGGTTCCTGATCGGCTCCGTTCACATAAGCAACCCGAACGTTTGTTATGCCGACGAGATTTCCTTTTTGCTCCCGGTGCGCCGTGTCGCTCGGGAATTTGTATTTCCATTTCTCGTTCCCCTGCGCATCAAGCGCATGCACATACCAATTTTCCGTCGCGACAAATACCGTCGTCTGGCCGGCAAGCTGCTGCACCGTCACTTCGTTAACCCTTCCCTGTGCTGTAAATGACCACAACGCCGCGCCATCTTGCGTGACGGCTGTCACCGTGCCGTTGCTGCCTGCCAATACAAGTTCTTCCTTGCCGTCGCCGTTCAAATCGCCTTTCGCCGAATCGGTAACAGTGCCCTGGAATTCGAACACTTTCTGCCAATCTGTGTCCGGGTCCGATTGATCCGGATGCGGCTTTTTCCATTGCGTCGGGTTTTCCCTGTCGAACACCGCATGTTCCAGACGCTGCTGCATCTGCTTGCTCCAAGTCACCGTACCGGAGTCGAGCGCCGCATCCCGGACCGGCTGTCCTTGCGCATCATAGTGCACTTTATCTTTGCGCAAGCCGTAGGCCGCCCATTTCCCTGTTGCCGTATCAAGCTTGAACATGACAGGCTGCGCGAAATGCAGCGCCGTGCTGCCGATTCGCACGTCCGTCGCTTCGGCCGCCAGCAGCTGCCCTTCCCCAATCAGATGGAACGCGCCGTTAGAGCTGAAATGGTCCGTGTTCAGCGCAGATTGGACGGCCAGCCATTTCGCCGACTTATCCTTAATCTCCAGCGTCGTCTCGTTCAATCTTCTCGTTATCACCGCCGATTCGTCCGACTTGCGACTGGACAGCACGTTAATAAACTGCTGCCGCTCGCCAGCTCCATACTGCTTCTCTTCGACTACTTCAGAGAGCACCGTTTCTTTATTGGCATACGGATATGGATAGACCGTTTTCCAATACTTGACGAAATGCCCGTATCGGTCCTGCAGCCTAAGATCGGACGCATCCAGACTTTTCAAGTCCATCGTTACGCCCTGCTGTTCCACTTCGAAGCCGTCGTTGGCGATGCTCGCTTCTCCCATCGACTGCCACAAGTTTTTCAGCAAATACCGGCCGCCCTCGCGGAATGAAATATCGTCGTAGATTACGTAAAAGTTGCCGTTCGGACTTACAATCGAGCGCTGCCAATCGGTTCCGTTATAATTCGGTACCGTGCTGCGGCTCAAGCCGGTCCCTTCGATATCCGCCGCCCACTCCAGCTTCGCGAGAGGCGGTTTCTTCTTCTGCTCGCCGTCCTTGACCACAACTAACCCGCTATGATGCTCCGACGTGTTCTCAATGTAGTCCCGGTCCGTCAAGAACAGCCGACCGTTCGCGCTGTAGTTGAGAATCGCGTTGCCGTCCTGATGCCCATGTTTGCCTGCGGAGAAGCCGTCCAAGATCAAATAACTGTCATCCTGGCCGTAGCCTTCGCGGAACGTCATTTTGTGGAATGCATCTTCCACATCGACTTCAAGCGGCGTTTGCTCCGTGTCCCGCACATCGTCGTACACGCCCTGCTCCACAGGGTATGCCTGCAGCTTGGCGTAGTTCCCCGGAGGCAGCTCTCCTACCGCGCTGTCCCCTACGGCCGTGTAGCGATGGATCGGAAAATCGAGGTCGCTCATCCGCTGGCCGGGGAACGGCCCCGTTTTCGCCCGTTCAAGCAAATATAAATACAGCGGATCACCGTAAAACCAAGAAGCTGCATTCATCACCTGGGCGTGGCCCCATGAATACGCGGAGCTGGCTCCAAACGGATACGTATCGCCGCCGCCCGACATCGTGCCCAAATTATCGATCATCATCGAATGCAGGTCGGCGCTAGGTCTGAGACTGCGCGCGATGAAGTCGAGATTGCCGACAGCCATCGCGTAGTCGATATTCGTCATCGGCACGTGCATCAAGTAGTCGGACCCTTCGTCCAGGCTGATGTAGGACGTATTGCCCGTAAATATCCGGTCCCCAAGCTGTTTCCACGGAACCGTTTCAGGCAAGTGATAGTATTTTCCAAAGAAATCGCTCCCTGCAATAAGAGACAACGCCGGGAAAATCTCATGGTTCCATCGCGGAGCCGACGGCTTCGCTACCGCCAAATATCGGTCTTTCGCGTTCGCCTCGTACGTCAAATACAGTGCGGATGTGATCTGCTTCCGGTCGAGCGCTGTAAAAATCGGCGACGCCTCCATCACCGCCCAGTTCTGAATCAGCGTATCGCCGTCCGTCCACATGTTGCCCGGCTCGTTCAACTGCCACATCGCTTGCACCGGATAACGGTTAGCAAAGTCGGAATACCCTTTAAGCAGCTTCCGGTATATTTCACCAAAGGCGGGATGGCCGGTGAGCTGGTAGTTTTCGCCGAAAATTTTGATGCGTGAAAACAAATATTGCAGCGCTGTCGCGTCCGTCTCATTATTCGTTGTCGGTTTCAATGCTGCAATCCACTTATCGGCATTCGCAAGAGCCGTTCGAAGCTGAGCCTCCGTCGGATGGCCGTCATACTGCATGTACGTCTCGGTCTGCGGAGCCAGTTTCACTTCGGCAACCCACGGGAGCTCCACTGCCGTCTGCTGATCGATGAGCTGCAGCAGCCGGTTCGTTCCTTCGTTCGCTCCGGTCAAATCGCTGGCCCCGAGAACGATCGTATTGCCGCCGAGCCCGAATGGGTCAATGGCGGTCTGCAACTGGTAGCCGCCTTGTCCCGGATAAACCGCATCCGCATACGACATACGCAGCCCATACAAGCGGGCCATTTGCCGGTTGTTGCCGAGGTTGCCGAGAATGAGCGTGTTTCCGCTCCAGCCTTCGCTGAACTTGCCGGCATCCGGGGCGACGACTTGAGCCTCGATGTTCCACTTTTGCCGCAGCTTGGTCGCAATAGACTGTCCCAATGCGCTCCATCCGTTTTCAGTAGGCGCGACAATGCGCACATCGTTCATGCTTGTCGTCTTTTGCAGCGTTCGGGGGTGAAGGTTTTTGTAGGGCGGCACTTCGTTCGCCCCGAATACATTAACTTCCAAAGAGGCTTGCATTGCGCCGTACGTTGCGTTTACGACGGTCGTTCCGGAAGCCAGCCCCGTCACGATTCCTTTGACGACGGAAGCGACAGACGGATCTTGGGCGACGTAGGCCGCCTGTTCTTCCAACAGCCGAATATCGCCGTCCGCATAGCTGCCAAGCAGATGCACCTGCCCTGTCTTGCCTTCCTGCACATTGATGGAATCCGGTACCATTTGCAAACTTTGCAGCGGACTCGTCGGCAGACCAAGACCGCTGCGAATACGCACATTGTCCATATAAAACGTCCCGGTACTCGTACTGATTGTCGCTATGCGGAACAGATTCACGTTCGTTGCGGTCTCATCACGGAACGCGGTATCTTTTTTCCACAGGAGCAGATTGCTTCCGTCAAATACATAAATCGTTTTTTTGTGTGTGGCGGCATTGAAATCGACGCGAAAACGATACCATTTCCCGGTTTCGTACGTTTCGCTGGAAATAAGCCGCGTCGCACCGTCATAATATTCGAACGTGCCGTTCGCGAGGAGACCAATCCATTCCACCGGCTTCGTTCCGGCTGTCCCCGTACTTTCCAGCAGCATGACGAACCTGTCGGCTGTGTCAGCCTTCGCCCACCATTCGACGCTGCCGGTTTCCATGGGTTGAAACGGCAGCCGTGCGCCCATCGCCTTCGTCTTGTCATTGTCTACCACTTTGACGGCTTTGCTTCCGCTCACCGCATACACTTGATCCGTCACGGTAACTTCCGGGCTCGCATTCGTCCATCCGAACTGTCCGTTTAACGGACCGAGGGCGAACGATTCGAAATCGAAAAACAAATCGCCCGGAGCCGCTTCGGCACGTTGGATAGAAGGCGTAATGACCGTCGATAACGCAACCATTAACGCAATCAGGAGATGGACCATCGATACGGATAAGGAGCTTTTTCTATTCCTTTGGGTTGACCGGCTCACAAACATTCCCTCTCTCTTGGTTTTTATTATGCAAGCAGCGCATGCCCGGCAGCTTGATCTGCTTCCCTCACCTCCGTTTATCATGTGCGACGATTAGCGCATCATAGGATAAATTGTCGAAATAGTCAGACATCTATGAGCGTGCCGAACCCTCCCGTACTTCAATTCGAAATACAGGATCGCAACATGTCTCCAGTTGTTGGATGTATAACCCAATTCTAGAAAAGAGGTTGACGGGTTGTCAATCGGTGCGCCACTTCCCGTCAATTAATAGACACGCACCCAGCCGGGAATTGTGAAAAAAAAATAAAGTCCGCTTGCGCTACTTGCGCAATGCGGACTTTATTCCCTTTGTTTCATTCCTGAAGCGTATGCGTCGCTTATAGCTCGAAGACAGCTTCGTTTCCGGCACACACTGAGCGCCATGTCAGTCGCACAGTTTACAATATCACCTTACCGATTGCCCGGCTGCGCTGCATTTCCAGCTTAGCCCGCTTTTCCGCCCGCTGCGAAAGGAGGATCGGTCAATGCCCGATTAACCGCCTCCGCAACGCCTTCACCAAATCGTCCGTTTGCGATGTAACCGCCGATGGCTTGAACCGCCGCTTTCACCTCTGACTCGGCATTGCCCGGCACGGCTGCGGCAAAGCCCAAGCGTCCGTCGAGCATCGACAAGTCGTTGCAGCTGTCCCCGATGGCCAGCAGCTCGGGCGGAGCGATGCCGAGCTTTCGGCACACTTCCAGCAGCACCGGGCCTTTGCCGGCGGAAGCGTGGCGGATCGCAATGCCGGCCACGTTGCGCACCGCCGTATACGGCAGTTTATGGCTGCGAAGCCATGCCGACAGCACCGCTTCACTGCTCCTTGCCGCATCGGCGCTGCCGAAACGGATTTCCACGAAGCCTCTGCGCTGCTCTACTTCACCCATAACCCGGGACGCACTCGGATCGATTGCAGCCAATTCGCCGGCAAGCAGCTCGTTCACTCCTTGAAGGATAGCGTCAAAGCGCGAGCGCTCAGCCTGGAGTATCTTATCGTTCCACTCTGCATCCGGCACATAAACCATGCCATCGTTCAAATAATGAATGCAGCGCTCCTCGGAGACGATGACTTGAGGCCAGCTCTCCACCACAGGGTTAACCTTTTCGCGTTCAAGCAGCTCCAGGATGAACGGCAAATCCCGCCCCGTAGCAATGGCAACGATCGCTTGTTGACGGGCAGCGAGGCGCAGCGCCTCTACGCCGGCCGGCAAAAAGCCGTACCTCCCCGAGGTGCCTCCAAGCAGCGTGCCGTCCAGATCGACGGCAACCAAGCTGAGCTTCACGTTTGCTCCCCTCCTTGACCGCTGGCGAGATAGTTCCCGAGCTCCGCCGCATAGCGCAGTCCCGCGTCGCGCAGCCCGTCGGGCAGCACCCGTATCGAGCTGTGCGCTTCATACGTGAAATCGCCCGCATATCGTATGTCTCTCAGCGCTTCCGTCACTGCAGCCCAATCGATGGTGCCGCTAAACGGGAGCAAGTGCTGATCCCTGATGCCGTCGTTATCGTTAATGTGGGTGGCCTTTAGCCGGCTGCCCAGCTCCCGGATTCGCGCCTGACTGAGGCTCTGTTCATGAGCGTGACCGGTATCCCAACACGCGCCTACCAGCGGGTGATTCAGCGTATCGATCAGCTCGATCAGTTCATCCGGCATCGCGCAATAAGCGCGCCTGCGCGCGAGAGGCTGGGCCTGCGTCCGGTCGTACATGTTTTCCAGGGCGATGCCGACGCCGGTGCGTTCCGCCGCAGGAAGAAGACGCTCATAAAAGCGGACGTTGTACTCCAGCAGCTCCTTGTACGGCTCCCCGTTCCCGGTTATCGAGCTCGGGTGAAACACAACCCACGGGATGCTCAGGATCGCCGCCGTTTGCAGCGACCTTTCCGCCATCGACAGGAACGATTCTACATTTAAATGAAGCACCATGTCGGAGAAGCTGCGTCCGTGAACCGGACCGTGCATTTGCGTAAACTGCAAGCCGAGTGCATCGGCCAATGAGCGGATGCGCTGCGCCCAAGCCTCTTCTTCTTCCCACGTCAAGCCGTGCACGTACTTCTGGTAATCCCAATAGTTGAAATCAAGCGTTGTAAAGCCCGCATCCCGGCACCGCTGCATCGCCCGGTCGATCGGATAGTCCGGCAAAAACACATTCAACGAAGTCGAAACTTTCATGATCATCATCCCTTCTATGGCTACTTTTTGGCTTGTGAGCTTATATATTTGTTGATCTCTTCTTCGGAGCTTCTCAGCGCCGTGTTGACATCCATTTTATCGGCGACATAATCCGTGAACATTTTTTTCAGAACTTCATTGCCCTTCGAATGATAGATCGAGAACGGAGGCGCATAAGCCGGCGTACTCTTGAACAAGCTCGCGACGTTTTTCCCCTTCAAAATATCCATTTTCGTTCCAAAGGCTTTGTTAACCGCCGGATTGGTTAGTGCCGAGATGCGTCCCGTCGCGCTTGTGCTAAGCGTCTGAATCTCGTCCGAGAAAAACACCTCCATTACTTTCATCGCTTCTTCTTTATGCTTGCTCGTTTTGCTCACCATGAGCAGATGCAGGTCGTACATGCCGTACGTATTCGGCGTTTCCTTATAACTAGGATATTGAGCCATATCCCAGTTTAGTTCTTTCGCCTGATTGAGCTGGTCCAAAATATTGACGGTGGCGATCATCGCCAGCGTCTTGTCTTTCTTAAACCGGCTGATGCTTAATTTCATTGGATTGTTCGGAATGGAATACAGCTGCTTGCCCAGTTCGAAAGCTTGTTTATACTTGGCGTTATCGACCGTTGCTTTGTTCGTTTTCGCGTCGACCGGAATCAATGAAAGCGGATACGTTAATCTCGACAACGTATCGATGTCCAGTCCGCTGTATTCCACCCCGTTCTCCAATCGGGATAACCGGCGCGTAAGCTCCACCGTATCGTCCCAGGTCATGCCGTCTTTCGGATAAGGCACTCCGAATCGCTCGAAAATGTCCTTGTTGTAGTAGAGTGCGGAAAACTGGATATTATACGGCAGTCCGAATATTTCGCCTTTGTCGGACAGTTCTTTTATCGTATTCATCGTCTTCATGTCAAAACGGCCCAGATCAAGGGGGTATTGCTTGGCTAGCGCAGCGACATCCTCGAAGATATTCAAATCTTTATACCCGCCGACGTTGCCGTTCCACATAAGTATGAAATCGAGTTCTTGGCCGGACGCTACGAGGTTCTCGAAGGTGATGGAGCTCTTGTCCATCATTTGCACCGTGATATGTGGGTATTTCTTTTTCACCGGTTCCGCGATCAACAAATTGAAATCGGCCTCGGACATCGGATTGTTCGGATACAGCTTCAGCGTCACGGGATTCGCCTGTTTGTCCGTCGTCTTTCCGTCTCTCCCCGATTTTTCCATATTTGACGTACAGCCCGTCAAGGATGCAGCCGACAAAGCGAGCATACCGAGAACCGCGAAGCGAAGCAGCCTTTTGCCCATGGAATAACCTCCCTTTATGTTGTCATTTCTACTCCATTATTGATGGTTAAACCGGGAATAGGAATAACAATAGGTAGTTCATTTTTATCCATTTGTAGGGCGAACGGTGATCCATACTCGGATCGATGGAAGATGATGTATAATAAGCGTACTATCGAGCACGGACAAACCAGCCTTACAGCTCCCTGGGAAAGAGGTCGAATCTAGATGCAGGAATTCCATCACGAATACGCCGAAAGATGGGTGCATGCGCCGGATGCTTTCGATCAAAAAGGCGGTCTGTTCGTCATCCATCTCGGGCATAACATCGCAAAATCGAACTACTGTTCGGGCCCGAGACAAACGGGACATTATACGTTTCATTTCGTCCGGGAGGGCCAGGTGGAATTTTTCTACGGCGAGCACCGGGTCGTCTTGTCCAAAGGCGATATGTTCTGTAAATTTCCGCATGTGTCGTACACATACAAGCTATACCCAAGTGCCGATCCGCTCAAAATGGTATGGCTTGCCTTTAACGGCAGTCAAGCCGCGGAGTTGATGGCGATGGCCGGTTTTTCGCATGATCGAATGTATCGGAACCACGTACTGGATCAGGACATGGAGCTGCTGCTGCGGCAAATCGTGCAGACGCCGAAGCAGATGAGCAAGAAGCATCTCGCTCACCTGAACGGATTGCTGTACCGGATTTACGGACTGCTTATCCCGGAAAATCATGACGGCACGAACGCGCAAGCGAAAGACTACTGGGTGCAAAAAAGCCTTGATTTTATTCATTCGTTCTACGCGGAAAAAATTAACGTCAACGATATCGCCACGTATGTCGGTATTCACCGCACCCATTTTTCCAAAACGTTCACGGAAGAAGTCGGGCTTCCCCCAGCCGCTTATTTGCAAAACGTGCGCATGGAAAAAGCCGGACGGCTGCTCCGGCAGACGAAGCTGTCTGTGACGGAGATTGCGTTGTCTGTCGGGTTCATGGATTTGTATCCGTTTACAAGGGCGTTTACGCGGCAGTTCGGCTGTTCTCCGAGCCGGTTCCGTCAAGCGGCGGCGGCGCAGCAATAAAAAAGGACGAGAATCGCATTCACCCTTAAGGTGAATACGATTCTCGTCCTTTGAAGCTGGATGAAGTACTAAAGCCAGGCGTGAAGCCCTTCATGACGCACCGTCCATGAGCCGTCGCTCGGAAAGCCGGGTGCGTGACTGCCGGGGCCGTTCTGCCAGCCCGCGGCCATCATCGCCACCGCGATCAGCAGCCCGCCGTTGCCCGGCAAGTATGCGCTCAGACGTTGATTCAAATAATTGTGCCCGTTCGGCAAATACGTATTTTTTTGCGTCTCGTAGAGGAGCAGATCAATTGCCAGAGCGCCGTCCCCGAGTCTGGCCGCCGTCATGGCCGCCATCGGAAAATCCCAACCCCATGTCGTATCCCATCTCCAGCTCTCCAGCACTTTTTGCAGCGTATTTCTCATCACTTCCGGGTCGACCATGACTCCGGGAAGCATACCGAACGCCCCCAGCATGGACGGATGGTCGTGATTTTTGTCCGTATACGTATCCGGCGCGTTCTCGTGAGCGAGGTAGACTCCATCCTGCTGCGGAAGCGCAGACAAATGGTCGATCACTTCCCGCCACTTCGGATTGGCGGGCTGCCCCTGCCTTTGCGCCCACAGACAGGCCAATTCGAGGGCATGACGCCAATATTCGAGCTCGTAGGTAGGGTTCCAGGTCGTCGCGGCTCTATGATTTTCTTGCGCCGGTATGACGGGGGGGCCAAGTACATATCTTTGCCGCTCCCCGTCCCACTGCGCGAACGAAGCCATGAAATCCGCCGACTCCCTCACGACGTCGCCGTATAGCTCCAGCGTCTCCTGCGTCGGCTCGGACAAGTACAGCAGCTCCGCCATCGCAATCGGATGCGGCTGCTGCCAAACGAGCAGCGTCGCGACCGTAGACGGACTTTGCTTTCCTTCCGGCCCGACCATTTTCGGCCATCGCGCGCCAACGTAGCCTTGAAAGCGCGCCAGCTCTCTGGCTATCGGCAATATTTCGCGATACCAGCCCATGCTTCGCTTCAGCAAAGGGGCGCGCCCCCACAGCGGAAAATGAACCGCATGCCACCAGTGCATCTCCAGATGCGGCTTGCCGAACCAGCTGTTATACAGCAGGCCGGTTTCCTGAGGCGGAATCGAGCCTGCGCTGTGGATAGCAAGTACAAATTGAGAGAGCACGATGCGCCGCTCCAGTTCTAGCGCCCGCGGATCCCGGCTGTCTGCCAGTTCAATGACGCCGCCGTTCATCCAGAACCGCTCCCAATAGTTCCGGCTCGCTTGAAGCGTGTCTTGAACTGACACGATGGACGGCGAATGTCCTGCCGGGACAAAATGAGCGACGAATGACAGCGTTGCAGCCTCCCCAAGACATTCGAGCTGCAGCGAATGCGGTCCGGTTTGTCTGAGAATCCCTTGGCTCCACTGCAGCGCAACCCGGTAACCGTCCTCGTCCATCGACCGGTCGATAACAGCGTCGCGATCCCTGTTTTGCTTGAGCACGGTGGCGTGCGTATCGGACTCTCCCCAATTCAAGCCGATGGACTTATCCCAGGAACGGTCGGTCATGCCGGGAGCCGGGAAACGGATGGAAATGTCCATTCGCCCTTCCGCAAGCAGCTGACTCTCTACCTGAACCGCAAGCTGGTCCGTATCCGGGTGAATGGCCGTGCGCACGGTCACTTCGCGTCCCATCACGTTGTAGCGGCTGTGGAGTATGCCGCTCCACAGATCGAGCGTCTGCTCGGCATCCGCAATGCTTTCGGACGAAATGGCCGCGCCAGATTCATCCTTGAAGACGAATCCGATTTGCCCAAGCTGCAGCCGGTGCGGATTTTGCCTGAGCCAATGGTATGGTTCCTCCCTGTCTTCGGCGTGAACCGGATAGCCGCCATTGCCCGTTAGCGCATCGGCGTACTGCATGCGCACGTCGTTCAAACTCCAGACGTTCCGCCCGCCGCTGCTGTGCCAGCCCCATTGGGACTGTGTCCCAAGTGGAACTTCATACGCTTCCGGGAACGTTTGCAGCCCGGTCATGTCGGCGGTAAATGCGAACTCTCCGTTGCCTACGGCCAGCGGCGACAAGGGCAGAACGCCCCTCGCCACCGGATTATGTCTGGAAACAAGCGCCTTGCGATCGATTGCCACGGTCGTACCTCCTGTCAGCGATTCCTCGTTATTTTTTCGCATCTGCCAGCTTCTTGGCCGTATCCTCCTCCGTGCTGCGGAACGTGGTGTTGTAGTCCCCGTTCAAAATTACCGGCGGCACGGCTTTAGCGTACGGCGTAAGCAGTAGATTATCGTACTGCGATTTGTAAGGAATCGGCGCGAATTTGTTGTAAAAGGCGCTTTTCAAATTTTTATCCTTGAAGGCGCTTTCTTGTCCGTACACTTTTTTGATCGCGTCGCTATTCGATACCGGCATGACGCCTTTTTTGCTGAGCTTCTCCTGCATTTCGTCGGAAATCAAGTACTGGATCACCTTCATTGCCTGATCCCGCTGCTTGGACATCGAAGTGACCGAGAAATAAGTCGGGTACGCTTGCGAGCCTACGCCCGGAAGACTGTCGAAGGTGGGCAGCGAGACGACGTCCCAGTTCATCGCCGAGAAATCTTCCGGGAACACGAAGATAATGGATGAAAGCCATGCGAACATCGCAAGATCTTTGTCTTTCAGGAACTCGTTCCGGTAAGGAATGGCGTCCTTATGCGCTTTCATGTACTCTTTATAGCCCGGAGCCTTCGCCGGACCGACGAATACGGTATTAAAGTAATCTCTCCACTTTTCGTTGCTGAATATGTTTGGCGTGCCTTTCGCCTGATCGATGAACGGAATCGACAACTGATTCATCAGCAGCATGTGCGTCTGTGAAGACGACAGGCCGACGTACTGCTTGCCGTCGGAACGGGTCAGCTTCTCACCCAATTGAATCGCTTCGTTCCAGGTCATGCCGTCTTTCGGATAAGGAACGCCGAATTTATCGAACAGATCTTTATTGTAATACAGCACCATGTTGTTGTTAAACACCGGGATGCCGTATATTTTGTCCGGGCTGATTTGCTTGACGGAATCGGCTACGGTCTTTTCCATCCGGGAAAAATCGACGTTGTACTTCTTCATCAGCTCCGTCATGTCGAATTCCAAGCCGTTATCCAGTACGGCCGAAGCGAAACCGCCGATAGAGTCCCAGTAAATATCGATCGTTTCCCCGGACGTGAGCAGTTCCTTAATACCGAGATTAGATTGCTTTTGAATGTATTTGATGTTGTACTGGGGGAATTTCTCCTTGAGCGGATTACCGAAACGTTCATTCCAGCTTTCGGGCGAATCGCCGCTGCCCGAATAAACAACGAGATTGGCAGGTTCCAAATCTTTGCCTCCGTCAGCAGCGTTTGTGCCGCCTTTCGCCGCAGGCGCCGTGGTCGAACAAGCGGCAGATAATACCGCTAAGCTTAAAATGATGCCCAAAGATGGAATACGTCCGTTAATGCGCATTGAAATTCCCCCTTATTTTTTATTCGCGATTGGAATTGATAATAACGTGAACCGGCCCGACGAGACCGGATGGCAAGCTATTACCGTCGAAACGGCAGGCCAAACTGTTGGTTACGTGTACCGTTATATTATTTTGTCCGTTATTCACATAGGGTGTAATGTTCATGGTGTAAGGATGCCACATGCATACGCCGGCGTTATGCCCGTTGACCCATACTTCGGCGACTTCATGGACTTCGCCGAGATCAAACTTCACCTCGGCGCCACTGGCCAGGCCATTCAACTGGAATGAGGATCGGTACGCCGCCGTTCCCGATACATGCGCGAGCTGCGGATCGTCCGTCCAAGAGCCGATTCCCTTCGGCAAGACCGGGAAATCGGAGGCGTCTACTTGCCAATCTCCCAGCGGAATCGTCGCTGTGCGTGAAACTCGTACGCGCGATTCCGTCAGTCGGGCCGGCTCTGCCGCAGGATCGATACGGAATACGACGCTTTGCCTTCGCTCCAGTTGACCGGGGATACGCAGCTTCCCGTCCTGCAGCTCCGTTCTTACCGGTTCCGCTTCTCCCGTCCAAGCGTCCCACCGCTCCGTATGCCCCGTTACCGCAACGGTAAACGTCCCTTCATAACGGGCTTCGCCTTCGTTCACGGCTACATAGAAATGTTCGCCGCCCTTTACCACATGGCTTACCCGAATGTCCGCGCACGGCGGCTCCAGCACGATGTCCCGCGGGACAGCACGGTCCAGAGCGGCCGGCAGCGCTTCATAATCCGGTAATACGGCTGTCACGTAATTCTCCTCCGTCAAGCTGAGAATCGTACCGCCGTTCTCCCGAAACCGCAGCAGGGCAAGTTTGGTTTCTGCGTCCACTTCGTCCGTATTTTCCACTAGCAGCACCGTATAGCTTTGCATGGCAATCCGTATTTGGCCGTCATCCAGGGTGCAAGAATTTACGAGCAAGCTTTCCTCCAAATAATTGAACTCGATCTGATGCTCGTACAGCGGCACGGCGATCCGCCATGGAAGCCGGTCATCCTTACACAGCACGGCAATCCGCGTCACGTTGCGGCTGTCCGTCATGAGCCAGCTCATTCGCTTCATATACCGGGCAAACAGGCCGTAATGCGGCCACCAAATATTGTTCGGCCCGACATCCGGCGGCCGTTCCCCCCAACGGCGAGGCCCGTCGATCGAGTAATAAAACGCGTGCGGGCACAGCATATTGACACCACGCACAAGCAGCCAGTCGGTGTACCACTTCATGTCGCCCGCCGTAAGCGCCCATCCTCCGCCTTTGCCGCATACGCCGAGAAACTCATTGATGTTCCGCCTTCTTCCCCGGTGCCTGGCCGCATCGGCCGAACATTTACCCGCCGTGCTGTGATGCCCTTCCAGACCTTTGCGGTCTTCCGGCGCGACCCACCGCCACACGACGTCCTGACCCGGGATGTGAAACAAGTCGAGCAGGCCGATGTCGTCGCTGGCCGCGGGGTGTCCCGTCAAAGCGATGCCGTGTGCCGCACACCAATCGCTCAGCGGTTTGTAGTACGATTCCGTCAGCTGCCGCTGTACCGTTTTGCGGTACGCGCGGCGAACGGCTTCCGATGAATCCGCTTCCAACCACAATAGCGGCAAATCTTGCTCACGGTTTCCCTCCCGGACAAAACGCTCCAGAAATCCGGATGTCCACGGCCGCAATCCTTTGCGGTGCCTCCGCCCCAGCATATCCGGCTCGTCGGTGAAAAACGCAATGATCGTACTGCCGAAGTATCGCGCGAGACGCTCGTAATACCGCTCGTGCGTCAACCGAATAAATTTGCGGGTCGCCTCGATATGGAGCAAGTCGGCGGACGCCGGCGCATTCGGTTCTCCGTCGTCTTCGCCGAAATGAATGCCCCGTATCGTGCCTTTGGAATACGTCTCGATAAACAACAAGATCGACCACGTATCGGCGGAATCGGGCTGATGCAGCGATACGATCCCATCCGTTGCCTTCAATGCAACCGTAGCTGCCGGGTCCGTTAATTGGTTCCCTTCTTTCTTGACGGCCAGCGCGCTGACAAGCGCTTCTCCCGGTTCGAGCACATCGGTCAGCCGGACCGGCACCGCACCGGCGAATTCCGCCATTCTCAGGCCGCGGCTGGCAAACTCGGGGTTGCCCTGAACGACGAAACCTTTGGCCGCCCCCGACGGATACATCGCTTCATCGTACAAAATGACCGTCATTCCGCGCCTTGCGGCTTCCTCGACTGCCGCTTCGACCAAATCCATGTACGTATCCGATAAGTAAGGAATCGATTCGGGAATCCCGATCCGCGGATGGATAACAAACCCCATTACGCCTTTTTCGGCAAAACCGCCGATCTGCCGCACGATTTCTTCCTTCGTCAGCGCATCGTTCCAGAACCAGAACGGGATCGGGGTAAACTCGTCGGACGGATTCAAAAATTGCTGCTTCAACGCAGATTCGCTCATGTATGTCACGCTCCTACTATTTGCAACCGTTTGCATGGAATGCCGCTGCCGGCGATGCAGCGGCATGATGTGAATTTTATCCCCGTCCGGAGACGGGGATCGATCGTCTGTTACTTATGTTAGATCGACGTGCCGATCAACGCCTCGCTGCGGATGTGCAGCGTTCCGCCCGGCTTCAGCCGAACCGCATAGCCATTGTGCCCGGTCTGCGCCTTGCTCCACTCCGCGTCGCTTCCCGATAATTGATAGCGTTCCAGCCATTCCGGCAGCCGAACGACGATATCCGTCTCTCGCTCCGCTTGAATAACCGCTTCAAACATCCCCGTTTCGCTGTCCCATGACAGAGACAACCGCCCGTTCGTATAGCGAAGTCCTTCCGCCTTGCCGCGCTTCCATTTGGCCGGAACGGCCGGGAGCAGCTTCACGATACGGGGGGAAACGAACAGCAGCATCTCCTGCACGGCGTTGATGACGCCCATGCTCGCGTCGAGCTGGATCGGCGCATCTTTCCGGTTCATGCATATCCCCATATTGCGCCAGTCATTATGCAGCGTGAACAAATTGTTCAGCAAACACGAGCGCGCAAGGATATCCAGGCAATCGAGCGCCGATCCCCCGTCGCCGAGCCGCGAATAAATGGCCGACATATGGGCCAGCGACCAGCCGCTTTGCGCCCCGATCAGCCTTTTGCGAACGGCGGTGTCGAACGCCTGGAACAGCCCCGGCTTCTCTTCCCTCGTCACTTCCTGTCCGGGGAAGATCGGGTATATATGCGACAGATGGCGGTGATCGTAACGATCGTCGAAATCCGGGTGCATCCATTCCCTAACCGCACCGTCCTCATTGATCTGATACGGCGGAATACGGCGCAGCATGCGTTCCCATTTCTCCACATCGCCGGATTCGTCTCCGGCAATGAGAGTGCCTTCGATCAAGTGCGTGAGCAGCTCTTTCAAAATCGCAATGTCCATCGTCGCATTGATCGTCGTAGGCATCGGATGCGCGAGCGGTTCGCCGCTCGGCGGCATAAAATTGACCGGTGTGTTTTCCGGCGAAACGGAAGGATAATATTTGTAAAAACCGTCTTCCCCGAGCTCAAGGAAATCCTCGTAGAACAGCGCCACCTCGCGCATGAACGGCAGCACCTTCAAGATCAGAAACTCGCGATCCCCGGTGAACAAATAATATTCATAATAATGCCGGGCGAGCCAGCCGGCAGCTCCGGTCCAGTTCATGATAACCGGGACGATCTGATTCGGTACGCCGATGCCCGGCGTGGAGCCGGCCGGTATATATATTCCCCTGCATCCGTAAAGCTTGCGGGCGCACTCCCGGAAGTCGTCCATCATGCTGTCGTAGTATCGGACAAGCGCGGGCATCAGCTCGGCCAGCCCTCCGACCGGCGCATGCCAGTACATCATTTGCACGTTCTCGTTGGCCATGTTATGGCACCAGACGAGCCGGTAATCGCCGGCCCACAAGCCGTACATGCCGAACGGATTGCTCTTGGGCGCCGTGCCGGAAATGAATAAATACCGGCCGAAAGACCACAGCTTCTCGATGAGCGCGGTCGGCGCTTCGCCGTCGTATGCATCCAGCAGCAGCTCTTCGTTCGAACGCTCGCGGTCGCAGTTGTCGGCTCCAAGTTCGAGCGATGCGGAATGAAACAACCGTCCGTGCAGACGGACGTGCGCTTCCAGCAGCTGCTCGTACGGTTGATCGATGGCGGCAAGCTCGTTGCGCAGGCGGTTCCAATCGCGCTCCCGCTCGCCTTTCACGAACACTTTCACCAGCGCCGTCACCTTGCTGCTACCGGAGAATTGCAACCCTCCGTCCAGCGGGCGGATGGCCCCCCCAAGAGGACGAAGCCTCAACACGGCGCCATAATCGGTGCCGTCGTCGTTCCTGGCAGCGAAGAACAAGTACTGATCCTCCGCCACGCTGCTTGCCGTGTCCTCCAGCTCCTTGCACTTGACTGCCATGTTCGGATTTTCGCTCTTGCGAAACCCGAGTCGGAGCAGCCCTTCTACGGAATCCCCGCTGCCGTGGATTTCATATACGATACAATCGTTCGTCCGGGAGACGAACAAGTTTCTTTCATAGACGGTCCCGTCGTCGTTCCATGTTACGCTTACTTCCCCCGTCTCCATGTTGAGCGACCGTTTGTACTGCTTAAAGGCGCTGCCGCACGGCATGTTCAGCATCAGCTCGGCTAGCGGCAGCCTGGAAGCCAATCGCGTATTGTAGCCTTTATCCTTAAGTGCATTGGTCAGGTGCCAGCTGGCCTCCGCATATTTCCGTTCGTTCATCAGCTTTCTCGTTTCTTGAAGCGAGTCGCTTACGTCGGGCAGACTGTCCTTTTGTCCCCCATGCCATAAATCCGCATGATTGATGATGACGGATTCATCCTTGACCGCTCCGAAGACGGAAGCGCCGACAGTCCCGTTGCCGGAAGGCAGCGCCTCCCGCCACATATTTCCCCACCACGATGCGGGGTATTTCAAATAGAGCCTATTTTTGCCGGATGCCATGCCATGCTGTCCTCCTCGACTGAACTGCTTGCACCCTCTATTTTAGCCCCCGCTGCACATATTGTCTTTGCAGAAAGTTCGATGCATTTGTCTTTTTGTCCAATCCGCTGCTCACTTCACATAGCGCGAAATCGGCAGGTTCAATTCGCGGATGCCTTGGCTTACGAGGTTTGCGATGCACTTGGCGCCTTCTTCCGTAATGTGGGTGCAATCGGTTCCATTGGAAGAAATCATAAACAGTCTGGTTGCTCTCTCGTATCCGAGCTGCGTATATTGCTCCAGACTTCTCGCCATCAGATCGACGATCGGTACTTCCAGTTCCCCGGCTACCTGTTTCATCGCATGGCAATAGTCCGGGAAATCGTTGATGAATGCACCATCCTCATAATGCAGTCTTCCTACCGGGGTGAACAGGATCGGGTTCGATTTTCTTAGACGCGCCCCTTCGATGTACATCTTCAAGTACTGCTTGTACGCCCCATACGGCTCGGTATACCGTTCCGGTTTGCTGACCGTCGAGTCGTTATGCCCCATCTGTACGAGCAAATAATCGTTTTCTTTGATTTCGTTCAAAATCGCCTCGAGGCGTCCTTCCTCGATGAACGTCCTTGAACTTCTCCCCCCGATCGCACGGTTTACAAATCGCAGGTCATCCGTGAAATATTCCGCGATGAACTGCCCCCACCCCGCTTGCGGCGCCCGGTCGGCGCCATATGTTTGGACCGTGGAATCGCCGGCGATATATAAGGTCGTAGGGTTACGATCCGCCATAGTCTCAGTGCCCCCTCTGTCCCCGGATTTTATATCCGAACCCGTTACGTGCCCGGAGAAATGATCCGATTGGTGCTTTTTGCACCGGCTAATTTCTTTTATGTTCCCCTTTAACAGTAAGCTTTTGCGACATACCTGATCAATCGTAACATTTTGAACGCATATTAATATTTGAAACTAAATAAGACGACCGCCGCCCGGATACGAACCGGAAAGAATATCCTGATGGTACTTTCTCGGAAGAAACATATCCGCGTCCGGTGCTGAGCCGTACCGTCCCTCCGCAGATACGTTTCTCAAGGGCGCTAAATTGACGGAAGCATGCCACATTCTGCAGGATACGCTCCGGCTACCATTTGATGCAGATCATCGGGAAAGAACACTGCGAACAAGCCAGCTTTCAAAATCAGCTCGTTCTCGCCTTATAGTTGATCGTACAAAGCATAATCCTCGTCATCCAGACGATTTACCACGGTGATATTATCTACGGACTGCCTGGCCACCATAATTAAATCGTGTCGTCGACCCATATGAAAATCGCATCCATCGTTTGATTCTCGTTTCGGTTGTACGGTTAACTTATTAGTTATATACTTATATTAAACCGCAATTGGAGGGTACAATGAATATTGAAGTTTCCAGCAAAAACATTCGATTTTTCGAGGCGTTATCTTCGGAGACTCGTATTAAAATGATCGAGCTGTTGAATGAACAGCCGATGAACATCAAAGAGCTTGCCGAGAAGCTGGGCATTTCTTCGGCGATCGTCACCAAGCACGCTCAGTTGCTGGAACAGGCTGGAATCATTTCCAGCAAGAGCCTGAACGCCAGAAGAGGCACGCAAAAAGTGTGCTCCTTATTGCTGGATCAAGTGCATCTGCATTTCAGAGACAAGGGTCGGGGTCCCAACGAAATCGCTGCGTCGATCCCAGTCGGTCAGTATATATCTTATGAGGTGAAACCGACTTGCGGGTTAGCCTCTAGTACGAAACAGATCGGGAATGTCAACGATCCGCGTTATTTTGCCGATCCTGAGCATGTTCACGCTAGCATCATCTGGTTCGGTTCCGGCTACGTCACATACCGCATACCTAATTTTCTGCAAAATGATCAAACGCTGAGCAGTTTGGAAGTTTCTCTGGAAATATGTTCCGAGGCCCATCGTCATAACGAACAATGGCCGTCCGACATTACCTTCTATATTAACGATATTTGTCTCGGCACATGGACATGCCCGGGAGATTTCGGAGGTCCCCCGGGCATATATAATCCGCCGTGGTGGACTTACTACAACACCCAGCACGGCCAATTGAAGACGATCACTGTCAATAAGCAGATGACGGTAATCGACGGCGACGTCATGTCGCAAGTAACAGTTAACGATTTGAATGTCGCTCCCGGCAAGGAATTGTTTTTAAAAATCGCCGTGCATGAGGACGCGGTTAACTGTGGAGGGATCAACATTTTTGGCAAAGATTTTGGAAACTACAACCAGGACATCCGTGTGACGATGACCTATGCCTAGTATGTTAGGCGTTTTCTCTGCGCTGAAGTTGGCGGGTCGATTTTTATTTCCGAATAATAAACGGCCTTCCTTGTTGCCAACCAATTTCTACTTTTGATATATACCATGTTTTTCCATTATCGTTATTTCCTTGATAAAATAAGTAAGTTCGGTCATCTTCGTCTTTGAAGAGAAACGGATGGCCGGATTCGCTGGAATTCCAATCCCCAGGCTCACCATTCGTTAAAAAAGGAAAATCGCTAATCCTTCGAAAATGGATACCGTCCCTACTAACCGCACAACCGATCTGCTGCGGCATGTTATTGTAATTGCCTGCATAGAACATGAAGACCTTCTGATCCTTTACACAGACGGCTGCCGCTTCTATGCACTTTCCTTCCCACGGGAGTTCCGGTCTTAATATGGGTTCGGAACACGCCTGCACCCAGCTGTCCCTGCCAAAATCCGAGTCTGCTTCCGTAAAGGCAGCGCCCAGCATTTGAATTTCCCCTTTCGGATCCCGTGTTGCAAAGTATAGATAATATTTATCATGATATCGGATCACATCGGCATCGATCGCTCTTCCGTTATTCCATTCCCCGGTTGGGGAAAAGATCGGGTTCGAAGCGTTTCTGCAAAAATGCAGCCCATCTTCTGAAACCGCGTGGCATATCGCATCTTTAGCGCCGTTGCCATAGGTTTGATAAAAGAGATGAATTTGCCCGTCTTTGACGATCGCGCCGGGTGCGCAGAAGCCGTTGGCTTCGTATTCGAGTTCCCGGTATATTTCCCCGGCTACCCTCCAGTGGGTCAAGTCATCGCTTATGGCGATGCCGATCCCCCAAATGCCGCCGGCTTTCCCTTCTTTCGGCGAATTTATGGAATAGTACATGTAATAAGAACCTTTAAACTTGACGACAGCCGGATCTTTTGAAAAAGGCCGTCCCTTGGTCGTATCAGCAAAATACATCATCATCGTTTCTCTCCAACTTCCCTTCTATTTTTTGGATTTTATGGCAGTCTCAATGTCAGCGTTGGCTTGTTCAACTGCAGTTCTTAATGCGGTATTCACATCTTTCTCCCCTTTAGCGACTGCGTCGTGAGCGCTGATCAGCCTTTTCTCGACAAGACCGTTATACTCTGTCCATGTGGAAGGCGCATACTTTTGGGGGAATAGCGCCGAGACGTTTTTATTTTTATAATGCGCCAGGTCTTGCCCGTACATTTTGCGAATGTCGGGGTTCTTCAATACCGTTTCGAACCCTTTCTTCGATAGGTGCGACTGAATCTCGTCTGAAGTCAAAAAAGCAATCACCTCAAAGGAATCCTGTTTGTGCTCGTTCACTTTTGTTATATAGAAATAGTTCGGGTAGCTTTGCGGCCCCGTGTCTTTAGCGTCGCTGAAATAAGGGAACGACACAATGTCCCAGTTCAAATCCGTAGGTAAGAGCAAACCATGCCCTGTCAGCATCGCATACATCGCCAAGGTCCGGTCGCTTCGGAACAAATTCGTTGCGTTGCCGCTCGAGTCATTGCCCGGTATGCTGTAATTGCGGGAAAGCGTCGTGATCATCGACTTGAACTTATCGCCGTCAAACAACGGTTTCATCGTTTTCGGATCTATGTAAGGTTGACCATACGGATTTAGCCGGGCTAAATGGCCAAAAGAGTACATCAACCCTTTATATTTGACACCGCCTTCCGTCCGGGTCAGCTTTTTGGCTACCTCGTATATTTCATCCCAAGACATGCCGTCTTTCAAATAGCCGATACCAAATCTGTCGAAAATATCTTTATTGTAATATAGCGTAAGCGACTGATTCACGACCGGCAATCCGTAGAGTTGACCATTGCCGATTTGCTTTAAAATGTCGATGGTCGAAGGCTCGATCCGGCTCAAGTCGAAGTTATTTTGTTTGATCAATGGGGTTATATCGTACTGATACTGGTTGTCAATCAGGCTGGAATACGTTGCGCCAATGGAGGTATAAATGATATCGATCCTTTGTCCCGACGCAATCAGATTGGGCAGCTCTGTTCCTTTATCTTTGGTGAGCATGAGAAATTTGGGCGTAATGTGGGGAAATCTCGCCTTGATTTTATTACCGTAAATCTCCATCAGCTGTTCTTCCGTAAAGTCGCTGTTTGTTTGATAAATGACGAGCTCGATCGGTTTTTTAGCCGTCGGTTGCGCCGTGCTTCCTTTGTCGGTCCCTGACTCCGTCCGGGAGCAAGAACTGAGCAGCAAACCCAATGCTACGGTTATCGCGAGAATCGAAATGCCAGGTTTGAGCCGGAGCTTGCCATACACTCCAACCGCCACGGAATTATTGGCTGTGTATCCGTCCATGCGCTGTTTCATCACGGTTCCATCTCCTCTCGTTTGCGAACAAGATCGTCATATTTATGGGCTTTATGAGGTGTTTTTGCCGTGCTTTTGAATATGCCTTGCACATTTTTCGTTTTCAATACCGGGTATTCTTCTCCAAAGCGCTCGAGGACTTTATGCGGAATGTCCGTGGCCCACATGCATTATTTCTCCCAATGCTTTAAATGCTTTCCGGAACGGTATCATTTCCATGAAATGGCAACTGATACCATCCTTGTCGATTACTCAGACAAAGTCCATTGATCTAACGGAGTCACTATTGGCTCGTTTGGATCCGCGTTCTCGTCTAAGAGCGGTACGAACCGAACGGACAGAACTGCCGTTTCAACTCCGCTCAAATGAATGGTTAACTTCTTATAGCGGTTATTCACGCCTTGTTTCGGTCCCGGCGATGTAGGAAGCGGCTCTGCATTCATGACAGAAAACGATGCACCGGTCTCCCCCAAAAGTTGAACCATTACCCGTTTGCCCGCCTGGCTGAGAATCGCACTTTTGCCGTCTGGAAGAACATCGATTTGAGCCTGCGTATGCATAAACCACCAAACCTCCGACGGCTTCCTTAAACGGAGCTCGTCTTGAATCAGCAGTTGCCGCCGGGAATCAAACATCATCATTCCGCGTTTGGCGGATATGGCATCTTGTTTATAAGCTGACGTCAAATCTCCGATGGCCATTGCCCCATAGGCGTTCGAATCGAACTTGACGATCGCAGCCTTCGCCTCCAGGCTCTGATCGGCCTCCTTACCGGGATTGATAACAAGGGTGTTGTGCCCCTCTGCGCGGGTGCGGTAGTACTGCCACCGATTCTTTTGAAAATAATCGGGCAGATTGTAATTGTCGGCTCCGAGATCATGCGCCCACCTGATCCCCAGCACATCATAAACGAACGTACCGATGTCGAGATGGCCATGGTTTATGCTGTTATCTCCCGCCTTGAACGCTGCAAAAGCGGCATCGTCCTGATTCCAGGCGCTGCGCATGACTACATTCTCGACGTGACGGAAATAAGCGTCCCTGGATGGTACGTCGCCGTCGGCTGAACTGGCATACGCATCCGGACGGTACCAGAGCAAGTCGAACAATCCGCCCCGGTCAGCGTTATACAAATTTTGATGGTACCAGATCGCATCCTGTTGGCCGAATCGGAGTGCGAACCAAAGCGCTAGCGGAGAATTGATTTTGCCCGCTCCTCCGTCTGCAAAATTGAAGGTTCCTTTAGGACCGTTTATATGAATTAAGAAACGAAACGCATTGGGGAAACCCTTCATATCGGTAATACCGTAATCCATTCCCAACGTCTTGTGCAGCGATTCCAGAAAATAAACGGCGTATTGGGTTCCGTATTCCCAGTATCCCGGTCCTTCGCCCCAAGCGCCGTCCGGAGCGTATTCGGCTATCATCGTCGGCAGCAACTTTATTGCACCTTCGAGAATTTCACCGGCAAGCGCTTCTAACTCCGGATTCTCATCAGCGATGGCAAGTGCTCCGATCCCGATGCCTCCGTTGCATACCGAGTTCCAGTTATGGTTCGCCTTTGACCAGTCGGACTGCTTGCGGTATTCACCCAGAGCCTGCTTCAAGCCTTTTTCCACAATCGCCGTGCGGAGTACCTCTTTCCGCTCCGGAGTCCAATAGTGATACAGCCAGTCATAGCCGATCGCAAAGGCATGGGTCATTTCCGCCGTGTCAAGAAAGTGACTTGGATTCCAATCCTTGAAACCCGCTGCAGCATCCAATTCCATCCAAGCCCGTTCTGCGTACTTTTCATCCCCACTGATTTGGTATGTCATCGCGAGCGTCCGCACGCGCGATAATACCCGACGGGAGGTATCGAGCAGGCGGCGTCCGTCCGGAAGCTCATATTTGGACACCGGTTGCGGCAGGATAGCATCTGCTTCGACAATTAGGTTATTGTACCATTTCTTCATATTCGCATCGGTTTCAACCCCTTCTCTTATTCGGGAGAAATCGTCCGCTGTGGCCATGAGTCGCGGATGCTGTTGCCCGGCAGAATTCTTTTTCAGCTTCACAATAACGTCTGTGCGTGGCGGTGTAACAAGCAGGCTGACCTCCGTCTCTGTATTTCCCCCATTGCCATCTTGTACAGAGAGTGTAAACATATCCGCCCCGAGATAATCGGTTGCCGGAACGTATGTCCAGTCATCATTCGCACCCAATGTGACGGTGCCATGAGAGGGCGGCAGCGCAACGGAATAAGTCAACGAGTCCCCGTCAACGTCGTAACCTGATATTTTCGCTTTCAATGATGTGTTCTTTAGCGTCTGCTTCTGCTCATTTTCCGCCTTCGGAGGATCGTTTTCCGGAATGATATTGATCGTCACCTCCGAGGATGCAATGCCCCCTTTCCCGTTCGTGACGACTGCGATAAACTTGTCGGTTCCGGCAAAATCTGCATTCGGAGTATAAGACCAAGTGCCGGTGAGATCGAGCCGAATGGCTCCATTCCGGGGAAAATCAAGCATGGCATAAGAAAGTGAGTTCCCCTCTGCGTCCTTGACCGCCATCGCTCCGTTGACCTGCTGGTCTTCTTTCACCCTGTGCGAATAGTTGTCGTCTTTCAAAGATCCACCGTCGGCACTTACTTCGACAGCTATCTCGGTTTTGACACCGCTATCGACGGATTGAGTCGTTATGCGCGCCGATCCTGAGCCTATGCCGATCACAATCCCGTCCTGGACTTGCGCAACGTCGGGATTCGATGAGATCCAAGTCAGCCTCTTATTGCCGGCCTGCTCCGGAAGGACTGTCGCGCCTATCGCCAGTTTCTCCCCAATCCGCAAAGCTGCGGTTCTACGGTCCAGTACAATATCCGCAACCGGAGTAACCTCCCGAAGAGCCACTTCGTCGAACCAGGCTGTGCCCGTACTGTTCCAGATGAAAATTTCGAGGAGCATCTTGGTTGCACCGGCCGGCGCCTGGAACCTGTGGGTCACGAGCATCCAATCTTCCGTCCCTTTCACGGATCCGAATGTAATATGCTTATTCATGTTGGCGTTTGCCGTGTTATAAAACTGCAATCTGAATGTGGCTCCGGCGTCATTCGAAACAAGCTGATCCGTCTTGACCCAGGCCGATGCTTCGTAATATTGATTCTCGTGAACGCTTACATTTTGAGATACGGCGGACCGTGTCGGTTTCGAGTCCCCTTGCAGTTGCAATGCCGCCGTCCCATCATGTTTCGCGTCAAGGTCCACCGTCGCTTTTGCGGCACCGGTCAAGTTCACGATTTTCCAGCCGTCCGGCCGCCGTTCTGTCCAGCCGTCCGACGACGAGGACTTATAGGATTCGAATCCGCCGTTTACTACAATGTTGGGAATGATGGGCTCCGCATTTGACTCCTTCACAATGGAAATCATTCCGAAGCCGCCTGCTCCTAAGACGAATAGGATTGAAATGCACAGCAAAAAGAAAGACTTGTTTAACATTGGATACCTCCTTTTCCTTGAATCGGTAAAAGTCTAAAATAACATGGCGACCTCCTTTCAATTAATTAAATGGTTAATGAAATAACTAAATAGTAAATATAACTCTCCATAATTATTGCTTTAAAACCCTCAATATGTCAATTCAATTTTTCCAATTTGCACACCAATTCGAAGTAAATATTTATAAATTTTTTTTAATGCATACACGGCATTCGGTGCTCTTCATTCAACACTGGTTTATATCGGTTGAAAAAAACTTGATGCCTTAAACAAATAAAACAAGCTAACGCCGATCGAGTACCGACGCTAGCTTGCTGCCTAAATTTATACGCTTGGGTACGCCTGCAATAAAGGAGCCGCTGCCTATCGTTGTACTGTCTTTTTCGCTCCCTCGCCAAGATGTACTCTACTCCGTTAATCGGATCGTGAGCCATGTATCCTGATCGGTAAGTGAAGCACCCGTAAAGGTGTCTGCCGTTTTCTTCGCGTTGGCGTCCTTGTTATACAAAATCGCATTGAATCGTAAGTGCTTCGCTTCGCTGCCGATCCGCGATAACGGTACAGCTGCTTCGACCAAATACCCTGTGTTATCATCGCCCTCTTGGCCAACGCTTCCGTTTACCGCTGCAAACGACTTCACTTCACTGATCGGAAGCGTTTGGTAGGCGCCGTTGATATATTGCGAGAACTGTGTCACGCCGCCCGAATTCAGATCAAATTTGTAAAATGATTTTTTGTCGTCCCCGCTGCCGATAAAGAGTGCTGCCGTATCTTCGTTCGTGAGATACCGGTCGAGACGCTCAACCAGCAAAACTAAATGTTTGCCGTCGTGTGCCGACCGGATCGTCGCCTGTGCCTGGCTGTCGCTTCCAAGGAAGAGCGCTTCCGTATGATGGTTCCATTCATCCATCCGCCCGTCCATCTTCAAGGATCCTTTCTTCGCATCGATGCGGTGATTCAAGTATAGTCTTCCGATCATAATGGAGTTCCGGTAATCCGAATTGCCGACAGAAACGACCTTTGGCATCGTAGCGATCAGAGCATGCGATCCAATCCTCTCCGTGGCACCCCAATAGCCTTTTCCGGAAAAAGGAATATACTCGCTTCCAAAGTCTCGCGCGCTTGTGTCTCCGATACGCAATCTGTAGTTCGATCCCTCGTTGTATGCTAATACCGTCTCGCCTGACGGAAACTGCGCCAAATACGGTGCTGCTCCCGGATAAATATTGTTTCTGCGGTCCGCCGGGCCGGGTTCGTCCGTCTCGAGCCCTTTTGCCCAGTTGTCGGAGGAGTAGGCAAGCGTAATCGAATATTTGTCATTGGCTAAATGCGATTCCATCGCGAGGGCGATCCCTTTTCCGCGATTAAGCCATATGGCGCTTGGCATTTGATCGGTAAACGACTTTACCCCTTGCTCCGTCGTCTTGACATACTGCTGCGCGATCCGATGTGCCGCATACGGGGATTCGGTTACATTCGGCGTCCATGTTGCCCCATTGTCATAGGAACGGATGATCGCGGTTCCGCTGGAGTGCAGCGTGTTCTCCACTGCCATCTTCGGAGCGATATGCGTAAAATACACTTGAATCTCGCCAGACGGAAGCTGCAGCATGGACGGCTCCCAGTTAGGCCCGACATAGATGATCTTCTCGTCCCCCCAGGTTGCGCCCCCGTCGCTGCTCCGCCTCATCATCAGACCGTTGTGCTCCGGCAATGTCGTATATCCTTTGTTTGCGCGGTACGAGCTGATCGCGAGCAGATCTCCATTTTGCAGAACAACCGCGTCGACTGTCGAGAAGCACCGGAAATCGGTTCCATTCAATATTTTATAGGACGTAAAGAGCGGTCTCGGCTTTGTCCATTCGACCAGATCTTTACTTTTGACATAATAAATGTTCCAGCCGATCTTTCCGTCCTGATAGAACAAAATATAGCTGCCGTCCGCAAGCTTTTTGAGACGCGGATACATGGCTTTATTCGTGCCGAGCTGAGCGGGATTCAGCTCCAAATATTGACGGTAGTTCAATTCGAGCCTACTGTCTTCTGTCTCGCCTTCATGAGAATTCAATTCCACGGCGCCGGTGTTTAAATGTTCAATCATGCTAATTTTGAACGTTCTATCTTTTGGGTTAGCCGTCTGCTTCATTTCGCTCACGATGTGATCCCCTTTATCCTTCTGCTCTGTTCCCGACTGTCGAGCCGCTTCGCAGGAGACAAGCATACTGCCAGCCAGCATGAACGCAAGAAATGTAGGAAAATGCTTTATGGTAAACACGCGAACACATTCCCCGCCTTTCCAAAATAGAGGAGCATATCAGATGGCAACAACCCCGCTGCTCTATCCAAAGCTTCTCGGCGAACATTTACCTGCAATGATCTCCTTCATTTGCTTGATTGGTACCTTCGGCTCCCGGTCGTATGTGAGCAAGCCGTTAATTTCCTGTTCCACGTCCGTTAATTGCGTATAGCAAAAGCCCTGGATGACCGGCGAGGAGAGCATCGGCTCGATTACGGCCTTCAGCTTCAGGATGAAATCCTCATCGCTGTCCGCGTCGGAGTACCCCCAGCCTTCCCAATCGCTCTTCTTGAAGGAGATGCCTCCAAACTCGCTGACCAGAATCGGTTGGCCCTCATATTGCATTCCGCCGACAAATGTCGGCTTGCTGTGCGACCGCAGCCCATTCACCGACGACTCTGCGGAGCGGTAACGCTCCTCAAGCACGCTTCGGGATGCCTCATAATCGTGGATCGTGCACAAATCCGTCTTCATATGCTCCCATCCGTCGTTCGATACGACAAGCCGCGTCCGATCGAGCGATCGGGTCAAGTGATACATCGCGAGCGCATGCTGCTGCTGAAATGCATCATCCTTTATGTTAACGACGCCCCAGCTTTCGTTCAAAGGCACCCACGCCACGATACAAGGATGGTTGTAATCCCTCTCGATGACTTCCTGCCATTCCTTAGTAAACCGGTTCACATATTCCGCGGAATATTGATAGGCATTGGCAGCTTCCCCCCAAACGAGCAAGCCAAGCCGATCGCACCAATAATGGTAGCGCGGGTCCTCCATCTTCTGGTGCTTACGCGCCCCGTTAAATCCCATTTCCTTCGTCAGCTCGACATCTCGGCGAATCGCTTCGTCCGAAGGCGGCGTCAGATTACCGTCCGGATAATAACCTTGATCGAGCACAAGCCTCATATAGTAAAAGCGATTGTTCAGCATGAGCTTACCGTCTTCCACCGAAATCTTCCGCATGCCGAAGTAGCTTGTCACTTCGTCAACCGGCTGTCCGTTCTTCAGCAGCGTAAACTTGATATCGTACAGGTTCGGTTGTTCCGGAGTCCACAGGTGGCACCGGCGAAAGCCTTGATAATGCGACAGCACGACCGTCCGCGATTCCCCGGATTCCCTGACCGAGTAAACATCTTCCGTGACCGAGTTTCCTTTAAAGCTTACTTCCACTTTAAGCTTAAGGTCATCCTGGGGGCTGTACCCGGTAACGCTCGACTGAATTTCTATCGAACCGTTATCGATGTCCGGCGTCATGCGCACCTTTTCCAAATGGACGGCGTGTACCGTTTCCATCCAAACCGTCTGCCAAATGCCTGTCGTCCGCGTATAAAAGATGCCCTTGGACTTCGGCTGCCAGTACTGCTTGCCGCGCGGCAGCGACAAATCGAGGCTGTAATCCTCCGCCAGCACGACAACCACATTCGTGCCCCCGGGAAGGAGCGCTTCTGTAATATCCGCGAAAAACGGCGTATGTCCGCCTTCATGGGAAACGACATGATCGCCGTTGACCCATACATTCGCTTTGTAATCGACAGCGCCGAAATGCAGGATCACTCTTCGGTCCGCCCATCCTTCCGGAACCGCAAAGCTGCGACGGTACCATACCGTATCGTGAAAATCCGGTTCGCCGATGCCGCTCAGCTTGCTTTCGAAGGAAAACGGCACCTGAATCGTTCTGGAGAATGTCTTCTCGCCCTTATGCCATTTCTGTTGGCGACCGATCCGATCGTCGTCATATTCGAATTCCCATGCGCCGTTTAAATGGGCCCAGTCGCTCCGAGCAAACTGCGGCCTTGGATATTCGGTTCTCATCGGTTGCATCATAGGTTCATCATTCCTCCAAAACAAGTCTTAGTTCAGTGTAGGCTAGTTTGTTCTACGGCTACATGGAAAATAACATGCTATTTTTGTAAAATCATATGGCTTGCTTATTCCGTTTTGACAAAACGGCGGGATAATATTATTTGGCCTTTTCCTCGGCGATCATTTTGCTCGTTTCCTCATCAATTTGCCTGAAAGCGGTGTTCATATCGATTTTATCACTGCCGAGATCTACAGTAGGCTTGGCGAAAATGGTGCGCGCTTTCGTTTCATATTTCGTTTTGGGTGCAATCGGGGAAAACTTCCATTTAAGAATGGCCTGATAGTTTTTATTCGGGTATTTGGCCTTCGTACCGAACGCTTTAAGCACCTTTTCGTTTTGCAGTACGGGAATGATCGCTCTTTCGGACAAGCTGAGCTGCGCTTCCTCGGACAGCATAAACTTCAGCACTTCCATCGCCTCGTCCTTATGCTTGCTGACCGACGTAATGCCGAAGAGGGTAGGAAGCGTCTGCGGTCCTTTGCCCGGCAGCTCTTTAAATGTCGGGTAAGCGACCAGGTCCCAATTCATCATGCTCATATCTTTATTCAGAAACGTATTGGCCAAATAATCGAGCATCGCCACGTTTTTATCTTTCACAAAGTTATCTTCGACCAAACTTTTGTTATCCGAGGTTTTTCTCAAGGCGGTTAATTGAGTGTAGATCGTCTTCCATCGTTCATCGGTCAAGATGGTCGGCTTCTCTGTTTTCGGATCAATGAAAGGAATGGAAAACGCGCTCATATTCAGCTGAGGCTGACTACCTGTTGCAATGCCGTAGTACTCCTGGCCGCCATCCGTTCTCCGTAATTTTCTGGCCAGATCACTCACCTGATCCCACGTCATGCCATCCTGCGGATAAGCGATACCGAATCGGTCGAAAATATCTTTGTTGTAATACAATGCCGCCGTATTAATAACAATTGGAAGCGCATACATTTTGCCTTCGGACATTTGTTTGATTATATCGATGGTCGAAGGTTCTAACGTTTTCAAGTCAAGCCCATGCTTCTTGATCAGATCAGTCATATCGAACTGCAGCCCATACTCAATCAGCTGAGGAATCGTGGAGTTCACATCCTGCCAGACGATGTCGATCTGGGTTCCCGAGCTGATGATCTCCGGAAGCGTAGTTCCTTTGCCGATTGCGATATATTCGATATTATAATTCGGGAACTTCTTTCTCATCGCATCGCCGAACCGTTCGTAAAACGCTTCCTGGCTCCAGGTTGAAGTGGAATAAAACGTCAGGCTTACCGGATCTTTGCTTTTCTCCGCCGTACCGCTCTGAATGTCATTTGCTTCGCTGCCGTTGCTGCTGCAAGCGGCCAGCGGCACGACCAGCGTACCGATCGACATCCATTGCAACCATTTTTTTGCCGTGTTCGGCTTCTTTTCACCGTGATTTTGACCCATAGTTCCGCCCCTTTATGATATCCCCCAATTTATTGCTTCCCTTAGTCAACCCTTCCTTGCGGGATGCAATTATCGCTTTGCGATGATACATTTGACTTTGCAGCCCAGCAGAAAGCCGGCTGCATGCAGCCGGCTTCGATTACGGGGCCGGTTCCCAGCTACATATGCACGATTACGTGACCCTCTTCAACGGATACGTCGAATTTTTCTACCGTTACCTCGTACGATTTCGTTCGCATCGCCGGATCGACGATCATGCAGCCGGTCTTGATATCGAATTCCCACTGATGCCACGGGCAGCGTACGATTTCGCCTTCCCGCTCGTACTCGAAGCTTCCCGGGCTATGCGAGACGACGAGCGGCTTTACCAGCCCCTTGCACAGCTCCGCTCCCTGGTGCGGACAGACGTTGCGCAGCGCATGAAATTGTCCGTTGATGTTATACACTCCAATGCTGCGTCCGCCGGCTTCCACGATCTTCTTGGCTCCGGGCGGAATTTCTGATACGGTGGCTACGATATGCCGCTGCAGTGGAGCTGTGGATTTGGATGATGTCAATCCTTGTGACGGCGACGGCTTGCTCATGCCTGTTCCTCCTCTCGCACCGAATCGATCGAGGGAAGACCGTACAGTTCAGCCGCATTTTGATAAAAGACGCGGTCCGCCAACTCATGTTCCATCCTCGGCAGCGCATGCTGAGGGGAATCGAAGTCCCAGTGCGGATAGTCGCTGCAGAACATCATCGTCTCTTTCGCATAAATGGCTTCCATCATTTGATCGAACATTTCTCGGTTCGGTGTCGTTTCGATCGGCTGCGTCGTCACGCGTACGCGATCGCGGAAATATTCGCTCGGCTTTTTGCGGACCCACGGCGTTTGTACCCGCAGCGCCTTCCAATCCTGGTCAAGCCGCCATAGGTACGGCACGATCCAGAACACACCCGCCTCCTGCAGCACGACCTTCAGTGTCGGGAACCGTTCGAACACGCCCTCAAAGATGAAGCTAGCCAGGTGCGCCATCATCACCTGCGGACGGGCCGCACGCGATTCGATGTAGTGGGTGACGTGACCGGCGCCGGTCGCCGGAACGTTCATGCCGGCTCCTTCTCCGCTGACGTGGATCGTAAGCGGCAAATTATGCCGAACGCACGCTTCGTATATCGGATAATAATATCGGTTACCGTATGGAAATATCGCTCCGTTCTGGACAAGAACCTGAACGATTTCGGGACGCGATCCGATGCGGTCAATTTCTTTGGCAGCCGCTGCAGGATCCTGCTTCGGGATCAGGATGGAGCCTCTAAGCCGCTTATCGCCTGCAAGCCAATGCTCCAGCGTATAATCGTTCACTGCGCTGCAGTAAGCAGCCGCATAATCAAAATTGATGGTAGACTGTACGCCCAAGCTTTCGCCGGTCAGAATGCCGTACTTAATGTTGTACGGATCGAGCAGATGCTTCTGCATATACTCCAGACTGCTGCCGGCCGGACCGCCTTCCGGAGGAAACGAATCGACCATTCTTCCGCCGACTCCGCCGTTAAAGTGCATCGAGCCCGGCATCGCCGAACCATACGTTTCGACAAGCTCCCGATATTCCCGCGGCAAGTACGGTTTGATCACGTTCAGCCCCGTAAATTGGTGAATATCGCAATCGATAATCGGACGCTTCACCTTCATGCGTTGAACCGTCGCCTGCTTCGTACTGTCCTCTGTCGTTTGCATTTCTTTCCCCTCCAACATATGTCGCTTATATGATGTTTACAAGCTTATTGTAGCTCGGCGGGGATCAAATGAATCGCTGATAATTGACGGATTTATACTTGATTATTGACCATTTTGCGGTTCAAATATTTTCTGGCGGTAAGCGGACGGCGTTTCTCCGGTCAATGTCTTGAAATGCTTGCTAAGATGGGAAGAGGAAGGAAACCCGATCATGTAAGCGATATCGGTAATGGACACATCCGGAGCTTCGCGCAGCAGCCGTTTGCCTTCCGCTACGCGCTGCAAAAGTACATATTGATAGAAGCTGATGCCCATCTCCTTGGTAAAGCTTCGCGTCAAGTATTCTTCGCTGACAGCGAATCGTTTGGAAACCGCCTTGAGCGATAAATCCTCTCCAAGACCTTGGCACACATAATCCGAGCATATCTGCACAAGATCGGTTACTTTGCCATTCGATTGCGGGGATAACGTAGCCGTCTGGGTTTCACCCAAACTTCTTTCCAGGAAAACGGTGATCTCCAGCGTATGAGACAATGCCATGCGTTCCCAGCCGACTTCCCGAACCGTGAGCTCGTGCCGCAGCATCCTGCACATTTCCTCAAGCTGTTGAAACTGTTTCGGGGTGAGCGAGAAATTCAGGCACGAGTCTTCCGGAATCCATCCAAAATCGATTAGACGATGCAAGCTCGGAAGCGTATGGCTATCGTCTCCGCCGAAATTGACACTGATGACAGTCCGCTTATAGGACGATTTGGAAATCATCTGATGCGGTACCATGCCTCGAAAAACGAGTACAGAACGAGGATTCTGCAGCAATATTTGTTTTCCGACAACCATTGTGCCGGCTCCATCGTGCGTGATGTGAATTTCCAATCCGGGATGATAGTGAAAGTCGGTCCCCTTGATCCACTGGTTACTGTGCATGACTATCGGAAAGCGATTCAACTTTTTCTCCATATCCGTGTTCCATTGAAGCTTCTCATTGATGATTGAATCTTTCATATCCATAGCCCGTGTCTCCTATTCAAAGATACGTATATATTCTTGGTCACAAATGTCATAGGCGGTCGCTTCATCCAACGATGCCGCTACGTATCAATCATCTTCTGACGGTAGACGGACGGCGTTTCCTCGGTCAACAGCTTGAAGTGGCGGCTAAAGTGGGAGGATGACGGGAACCCGATCATGTATGCAATATCGGAGATGGACACATCGGGTACCTCCCGAAGCAAGCGTTTACCCTCGGCCACCCGCTGCAGCAGCACATATTGGTAAAAGCTGATGCCCATCTCCTTGGTGAAGCTGCGCGTCAAATATGCTTCGCTGACGGCGAATCGACGTGCGACCGTTTTTAACGACAAGTCTTCCCCCAAATTTCCGCACACAAAGTCCGAGCACTGCTGCACAAGATCCGATTTTCTGCCTGACGGTTGAGAAGACAATGCCGTTACCTGCTCCGGCTCGACCAGCATCCTTTGCAGAAAGACGGACATTTGCAGCACTTGAGCTAGTACAACCTGCTCCCAGCCGGTACCTCGGGCCATCAGCTCGTGCCTCAACTCCTTGACCATCTCTTCCATCCTTAGAAACTGCTTCGGGGTAAGCGAGAAATTCAGGCACGAGTCGTTTGGAATCCAAGCAAATTCGATCAATTGGTGCAGGCTCGGCAGCATGCCGGTATCTTCATCGCCGAAATTAATACTGACGACGGAACGTTTATAGGAAGAACGGGAAATCATCTGGTGTGGGACCATGCCACGAAAAACAAGCACAGAACGAGGTGATTGCAGAACGATTTGCTTGCCGACAACCATCGTTCCTGTACCCTCGTGCGTCATGTGGAATTCCAGGCCGGGGTGGTAATGGAGACCAGTTCCTTTCTTCCACTGGTTGCTGTGCAATACGATTGGGAAGTGCTTCAACTTTTTAACCATATCCTTATTCCAATCAATATTGTTGTTTTTAATCATGTCCTTCATGTCCATAGCCCGTGTCCCCCATCTGAAGATACGCATAGTTATACTGTTAACTATGTCACAGACAACCGCTTCATTCAACGTAAAAAATCCTCCTCGCAACATGCGAAGGAGGATTTCAAGCCGATGCTGGATGCTGATTCAAGCGTTACCATTTTTTGTACTTCCGATGCTTCAAGTAAATGAAGCCCATGATCATAGAAGCGCCGGCAAGTATGCTGAGCAGCACTGTCGGATATGCAGTACGTTCATCGTTCTGCTCGGATTCACCTGCTGCCGATACGTTTTCCTTTGTTAGTTTTGTTACATTATTATTTGCTTTATGCATGCTGAACGCCGCGATGACTTTTTTTGCTTCCGGATTCGTCATATTTTTAACGTTGCCGTTTCTTGTTACATAATCTTCAATGCCCGATGGTCTTTGATTTGTGTTCGCTACTTGTATCGGCTTCGGATTGCCGAAGCCTTTGGTCAAGTCGGTGAAGGTCGTGTAGTACATGCCGCCGTCGGTTATCAGATTCGCTGAATTATACACATAGTTATCCGTATACAAGTAAAAGGTATCGCCAATCTGCACCGGATAATTGCCTTCAAATAGCCTTTTAAATTTGCGGCTTCCTGCATCTATAAACTCATTAGGAGCTTCTGTCCCCGTGCCCGAATAGACAAGGGCAGTTAAAATTCGTTTCCATGGTATTTCCATCATGAGATCATCCGCTCCCCAGACCTCAATCTCGCCCCACGGATCTACTTTGGTAAACAGAATATACGAATAACCGTATTTTTGCTTATTGTCCTTATGTATAAAGACATAGGAACCGATCCTGCTGATTTGTTCTTTTTCGCCCTTATAGAGCTTATAAGACAATCCTTCTCCTTCTCCCCAATTGACCTTTCTCGGTTTCCCGAAGGCGATGTTTTTGCGGTTCAGGTCTTCTTTGCTTTGATCGTCTGTCCCCCAGCTTTCGACCGGAATGATATAGGTGTCCATAATGGGGTATGATGGAAAGGGCAGCAATCCATGGGTAATTCGCGGTTGCGAGCTTTCAAAGCTGACAATAACATAGGTCTTATCGCCGTCCTCGACCCATTTCGGCCCCCAGTTATACACTTTTCCCGGCCGCTTTCCCTCTATATTCGTTATTTCGTATCTGGCGTTATTGAGATTCGTCCAATTCATCAAATCACTGCTCTTTTGAATATGAACCGCAAACAGTTCCTTCTCCGAAGCCGTCGATAACATGTAGAAAGTTCCGTCTTTATACATGAGACTTGAATCTCTTCCGGACAGGCCGGATTCTCCCAAATATGTAAAGTCCGTTCCGTTATTGGAGGCATACAATCCTATTCTTCGATCAATCGGACGCTTTGGCTCTTTTTCGGACATCGCCTTCGTACTGGCCGTGAAGAATGTACCGATGATCAAGTCTCCGTTTTCAAAATCTACGCGGTGATTCATAACCTTCCCATTCCTATCGGAACCGCTCGCGGCATACGAATTTTGAGCGGCAGAGGGGATGCTGCTGATCAACACAAACAAGAAAACAAGAACATAGCTTACGATTTTTCTTTTCATAAGTCAGTCCTTTCTTTTTAGATCGGACAAACGGTTGCTCATCTTCCCCCGCACAATCGATACAACATCAGACACGCGTTCCCCTGAGTTATGGCTTCTTCGGGTTCCGTTTCCAAAGGCCACCGCAGCCCCTCTATACCGTGCTTGCTTAGTTCATATTTTACGATTTGGAAAAACTCGTTCCCGCTCACAGGCTCCGGCTCCGCCGCCCGCCGGGACCGCTCCTTTGCCATCTTATCTGCCGTCTCGAGAGGGCTCAAGTCTCCTGCTGCCAAATGTCCCAATGCTTTCGCCCATATGCGGGCGGTATACCAGTCAAGCAGCGCTTCCGGCTTGGCCTCGTAGGCATCGAAGAAGCCTTTGGTCCCGAAATACTGTACGGCTGGCTCCCATCCCTGTCCGGCCGATAGATCGAAATCTTGAAACAAGCTGACCATCACCCGGTTGTCAGCCAGCTTACGAACGAGCCGGTTCGCGTCCAGTTTTCCCGGCGTCGTCCCCAGCTCCGCAGCAAGTGAAACGGCAAATGCAGCCGATTCCCCCAATTGGATAAATACAGGCTCCAGCCGGAGCGTACCCCACCCCATATGCGAGCAGGACAGGCATACAGTCACCAGCAGATTATCCGTATCTTTCGGCAGCAAAACACGGTAAGGAATCTGCGAAGCCCGCGTTATATCGGTCAAATTCAGTACGCCGTCGTTCAGGCTGCCGGATCGCCGGTCCGCTGTACAATCGTGAGAGCTGACCGGCCAATCGGCAATGCCGACCGAGTCGGCATGGATGAGGGCCCGCTGTATGCCGGGCGCCTGTAAGGCGTCATGCTCCGTGAATACGTAACGCCCAACCAGACGCCTGCCCTCTCGGACCAATATTTCATAAGGGAAGTGACCATTATCGGCAAACTCGTCCTTGGGCAGCCCCCAACGCAGCGCTTCCAGCCGGACCTCCGGACGAACCGCCACGTCATGCTGAAGGAAATACAGCATGCCTAGCGCAAAATCTTTATGCTTGCGAACGATTTCCTCCCGGCGGGCCCAATTCGCCGTCGGATATTCCAAATTTGCGCCCAGCAGCAGCGGGTCGTTCCATGTCAATTTCTCGTTAGGCAGATGGCTCCTGAGCGACCAACTGCCGTCGCTTAGCAGGAGATGGCTCCGCAGTGGGAACGTTGAGTCATCGTGTTCCTCCGGCTTCTTCACAATGCCCAAGTACAGATTTCTATCATAAGTTTCCGGCCTATCCGGGTATACCCGGTTGTCCGGGTTGCAGGTCAAGATGACCCGGAAATTATAAGCTTGGAACGCATCGTCGCCTTCACCGGAAGGGTCGGCAAAAATCCGCTGTCCGGAGTCCGAAATCGTACGCAAGTCGAGCAATCCGTCCACGGCATCCGGTGAAATCGGCCCGCCGCCCGGAAAGACGAACAATTTTCCCGCATGCGGTTCGCCATACGCGTTGCGCCCTTCACGGCCGGTTCGCATTTCCGCCCCCGACTCGGCAGCAAGATCTCCTTCGTAGCTTGCATCGACGAACGCATCCGCTTCGAGCCGGATCAAAGAACCGTCATCAAAGCTTTGCAGCGTTACGGCCGACAACCTTCGACCCGACCTCTCCACGGATACCGGATAATACCGGTACAAGGTTGAAATCCGGGGCTCCGCATGGACCAGGTCCGTGAACACCCGCTCGGCAACATGCGGCTCGACGTGCAGCTTTCCTTTGGCGTAGCACGCCTGATATTGTTTGGATTCCTCGCCGTATACCGATCTGTAATACTCCCGCACATGGCGAACGAACGCTTCATAGATTGGAGCGCGAAACCCGGCATACACGTTATCCGTCACACCGAGCCCGGAGCTCATGATGCCACCCAGCCTGCTCGTAAAACTGACTAACACGACATGCAGGCCTTCTCTGGAGCACCGTACGGCACAAGCGACTCCGCTTGGCGTTCCTCCGACAACAACGACGTCCGCTTTGCGATTCATGAGCTGCCTCCTTTTGTTTGCTCCCTCACAAGCCTTTCGTTTTGGCAAATCCTAACTTACGGATGCCATCGCGCTTTACCACCCATCCGGAATCACGTCGGATACGGCCGAATACGGCATCATCGAGCTGAAGTCCAAATCCCGGTGAATCCGGAATGGCTACAAAGCCGTCTTCTATACGGTAGGATGAGCCGTCAAGCCCATTTACTTCGGCATGATCCCATTCTACAAACTCAAATCCTTTAATGGCTGCGGCCAAATGACCGTTCACATAGTTGCCAATGATGTTGCCGTAACTATGCGGCGCGGAGCCTGCTCCCCAGGCATCAAGTTTTGAGCCAAGCAGAAGCCATTCGGAAAATCCCGGGTTAATGATGTCATATTGAACGATGTCTATGACTTTATCTCTAGCCCATTCCATCAGACGGGGATCCGCTTGGCCTTCGCCGTCCGCAATTTTCACTGTAATCTGATACTTCGTCATCCATTCTCTTAAATCTTCATACAGTACCCGGTCTTCATGAAACGCTTCCTCGATCCAATATAAAGCGCAATCCTTCGTTTCCATCAGTACTTCTTTCGTCATATTCGAGGTGTAGCCGTTATTGGCATCGATCATAATCTTCCCTTCCGGACCGGCGACCTCTCTTATCGCCCGAATGATATCGATGTCCCGTTGCAGCCCTTTCCGCGTTTCCATCCAGCGGGCTCCCCGGCCTACTTTAATTTTGAAATTCCGGTGACCGCGATCTCTGCCATCTTGCGCCTCACGACTCATCCATTCGATGGCCGCTACGTTATCCGTCAAATGCAATTCGTCAAAATATAATGTCGTATCGTAGCACGGCACTTTGATGCTGCTTTTTACGGAAGAAGGACCGCCGTGTTGATTGAACATATCGTACACAGACCGGTCGGCAAGCTTGCCCAGCCAATCCAATAGCGGAAAATCGAGCGCTCGGAAGGCTTCCTTGACGGCACCGTTTTCATAAAACATGTCCTTTACAGGGGTGCCTACAAGCCTCTGAGCTTGTTCCTTGCTTATTCTCGAGATGCCGAAGCCTGTTAAATCCCCGATCCTGATTTTGGCAATGCGGGCGACGGGGCTTTTGCCGTGTGCAGCAAGTCTCGCGTTGCAGCCCGCTTCTCTTGGCCGTTCCCCTGGAAGCATCGCCCATTCGATTTCATCCAGCCGATAGGACTCTCGCAAACATGTCAAATCCATAGTGTGACCTCCATCATTCCAATGTTTTTTCAACCCGCCGAATATAAGTAATAATCGCACAATGTTGATTTTAACCTGAAATAGAAACAAAAGATTTACAATGATTGACGTATTTATAATCAATTATTGACCTGTTTGTACCAGGTTTTCTGTACACATTCCATATTTCCCTCGCTTCAGATCAAGGGTTACTACCCATTGTAGGATACTGCGTCCCTTGGAAGTATCGATAATATTACGCATTTTTTGTAAAATAATCCGATTCGGACGGGGCAACAAATTCCATCAACCGCTTAGAAAAAGGACGCCGCGTAAAATAGTTAACGCGACGCCCGTTTATGTATAATTCCTCTTCACTGCTCCTTCTTCACTTCCACAGCGATTTTCTTGTTCGCTTCTTCCTCCGCATCGCGCAGTGCCGTATTCACATCTTTTTCCTTCAGCGCTACGGAACCCGAGGCTTTGCTGAGCTCTGAGCTGATAATGGAATAGTACTTATGCGTAACCGCGGGAGACGGCGTCATCTTGAAAATGGCGGCTGTATTTTTCCCTTGCAGCACCGGAATCTCCTTGCCGTAGTCGCGCTTCACCTCATCCGTTTTGGGCAGCACCGTCAACACGCCTTGCCGATTCATCATACCCTGCACCTCGCCCTCCATGAGTAGCTTGATGACCTCAAACGCCTCTTCCTTGTATTTGCTCTTGTTGCTGATATAAAACGCATGCGCAGCCGCATCCCTGCCCTGGCCAAGGTTCTCTTTAAAATTCGGATGCGTGACCATATCCCAATTAAATAGATCGCCTTGCTTGTGCATATCGCTCATTCTGCCCAGTACATCGTTTTCCCAACTCGCGTACATCGCCAAATTTTTGTCCTTCAGAAACGAGTTCACGCCGTAGGTGTATTTTTTTCCCTGAACAAAGCCGGGGACCTCGTACGCCTGATTCAGCATTGAAAACACTTTTTTCCAATTGTCGTTGTTCACCTGCGCGGTGTCGCCCTTCCCGACCGGACCGCCTATCGCAACGTTAACTGCTGCCGGCGATGAAGGATCCATACCGATGTAGGCGATGCCGTTATCCGTTTTGGTCACTTTTCTGGCTAAGGCGATCGCGTCATCCCATGTCATGCCGTCTTTCGGATAAGGGACTGCAAATTTATCAAAAATGTCCTTATTATAGAACAACGCGCCGTAATGCGTTTCATAGGGCAGCCCGTAAAGCTCGCCCTTGCCCGCAAAGCTTTTGATCGTACTCATCGCTGTCGGCTCGAACCGGGATATATCGACTTTATGCTTGGCCACGAACGGATTTAAGTCCTCGGAGATCCCCAGCTTGACAAATAATTCCGTTTCCTTATACGGCGCTCCCCAAATATCCGGAATCTGATCGGCTACAATCGAGTTTTCCCATGTAACGCCGCTGCCGAACTTGATGACATTGATCGTTATGTGCGGAAACTTCTTCTTTACGGGCTCTTTAATGAACGTCTCCACCTGAGCGTCAGTCATCGAGTACGAAGGCTTAAAGTTTAATGTAATCGGTTCCGCTGTCTTTTTGACGTCCGGTCCTTTACCGCTCCCGTTCCCCGCATTCGAGCAACCGGTTGCAAGTGCTATGACGACTGACAGCCCTACAAATGACCCCCAAATAAATTTGTCCATGTTTTGTTTGTCCCCCGACATTAAATTCAATATGGTTCCCCTGTGTTTTCTCTCTATTTTCTTTATAGCAAAATATAAATGAGCTGTTGGTCGGCTTCAACCAGACCGGGTTCCAGATTTTCATTTTTCGGACTGCCCACCTCCAGCATGCCTTTTCTCAGTTTCGTGTCCGGATCGACCAAATGCTCGCCGGTCAGCAGATCAAACTCCCATCCATGCCACGGACACCGGAGTATTTCGTTTTCGCGCCCATATTTATATTCGTATACTAGAGACGGAAGCCTTGTTCCGCATACCTTTCCGAGACAAACCTGCGCCCCTGCATGCGGACAAACGTTCCGCCATGCATAATATTTACCGTCGATGCGGTAAATTCCATATTGGATGCCCTTTACTTCCACAATCTTGTGTCCGCCGTCGGACAGCTCATCGGCTTGCATCACCGGATATCGTTCCATTAGCGGTTCACCTCCGCTTTGCCGGTCTTCTTCAGCGTCAAACCATACAGCTCGGCTGCAGTCCCCGCCAAGATCCTTGCCTTCAGCTCGCGCGGCATGGGAGGAAGCACCACTTTCGGATTGTCAAAATCCCAGTGGGGGTAATCGGAGGAATACATGACCGTCTTCTCCGCGTCGATCATCTGTAAAATTTGCAGAAACTCTCCGGGTCTTTCCGGTTCTTCGATCGGTTGTGTCGTCAAACGGATATGTTCTTTGATGTACTCGGACGGCAGCCTTTTCAGCCATGGAGTTTGCGAACGCAGCGCCTTATAGTTCTTATCCATCCGCCACATCAGATGCGGCAGCCAGGCTATGCCTCCTTCGATGCCGACAAACTTAAGGCCCGGGAACTTCTCGAACACACCCTCGCATACCAGGCTATTCACGTGAGCCATAAAGGTCAGCGGAATCATATTATGCCATTCCATGTAACGCGTCGGATAGCCTACGGGTGTGGGCGGATACATTTTACCCTCCGTTCCGGGGTGAAAGGCGATCGGCAGACCGTAACGTTCCGCCGCCTCATAGATCGGATGGTAGAACCGTTGACCATACGGCGCACGTACACCGCTGCAGACAATGATCTGAACCATGTCGGGATGATCGCCCAACCGTTCGATTTCCTTCACAGCCTCTTCAGGATCGGATACATTGACAGCGATCGAACCCTTGAATCGGGGATCTACCGTGAGCCAATTCTCAACCGTATGGTCGTTGTAGGCACGAATGACAGCGCTCGCATAATCCAGATCGGGGTGCAAGGCGAAAGAAGCCTCCGAACCTCCTGTGAGAATGGCGTAATCTATGCCGTAATGCTCCACATGATGCTTTAGCATGAAGTGCGGATCCGAGCCCGCCGGTCCGCCTCCATCAGGCGTGGCGTCTTTGCGTGAAACGCCGATCGGCGTCGGGAATAAGTTGGCCACTCCGCTCCCATAGGTTACATATTGCTCATGCCAAACCTTCGGCAAATACGGAAGCAAATCCTGTTTGCGTTTTGGCGACTGGTGCACGTCCGTATCGATAATCCCCAACGGTTCGCGATTTACTGCTTCATTCACTTCTGATGCTTGATTCATCTTCCCCACTCCATTTCAGACCGATGATTAACCTGTCCATGCATGATACTGGTTATCGCTTTTTAGTTTGAATGCTCGAGCTCTTACCTTCATCTTACACACACAAAGTTTCAATATAAACACACTCAATTTATATAATTTTGTCACTTTATTTGGTAAATCCTATTTTTCTTGGTGGCTGTTTGTGGTACGTTTATTTGGAAGCGTTTATGTGAGGTGATTGTTTGTACCAGCATCCTTACAGATTAGACATGTGTGCGTACTTTGGACCGAGGCCGGATTTTTTTAAATCTGCAGAAGTCCATCATAATTATGTCATTATTGGAATGGAGTCCGGCGCATTCGAATATGTGGTCGGCAAGCAAAGCGGACGGGCTTCCTTCGGAGATCTTGTGTTCATACCGCCGGGGACGATGTTCAAGCGTAAATCGCTTGAAGACATTACATTTCACATGCTCTGCTTTATCCCGCTGTTTGAGCCGGATCCCGTCTTCGACTCACTGCCTGTCGGCAAAGTGACCATCTCTAATGTGAACCGTCTTTCCTCGACGTACTCCTTCTTGCGCCAATCTTGGCGTGAATACGGAAGCAAATCGAAAGATACGAGCCTTGCGATGCACATGATGATGGATTTGCTGCATTTAAGCCAACTAGAGAGAAAACATGTTCATAAGCCTAAAAATAGGACAGATCATCGGATGCGTCAGGCCGCCGGATTCATTCACCGGCAGCTTTTTGACGAATTGAGCATGAAAGCCATTGCGGACGAACTCGGCATCAAGCCATCCGAATTGACCCGGCGTTTCCGTTTGGAATATGGCGTCACGCCGATCGAATATGCAACGCGCTTGCGGCTCGAGAAAGTCAAGAAGCTGCTTTTGGAAACAGACCACACCTTGGAAGCTATTGCCTCTCAATGCGGTTACGAGAACGGCTCATATCTCGGCCGTGTGTTCCGTTCCAAGGTTGGGATGAATGCATCCGATTTCAGAAGAAACAACCAGATATGATATCCGCTGCGATATCCTATCTGTGATAAGCCTCAGCCAATCAACTGCCATAAGAAATCATGCAGTCGTTCAGCGAGTTGATCGTGCTCAAGCACTTGAATGGCACGGCAAAAGGCTTAGCCCTTTACTTCCGAAGAAATAAAGGGCTAAGCTCCCTACTTACTATTAATTGAAAGCATGCAGGTTAATTAACGTCCAGCTACATATGCACGATGACGTGTCCTTCCTCAACGGAGACACCGAATGTTACGACGGTTACTTCATACGATTTGGTTCCCATGACTGGATCGACCTATGCTGCGTCCTCCCACTTCTACCAGCTTTACGATGCCGGGCGGAATTTCCGACACTTGTGCTACAATGTGCTGCTGTGTCATGCTTGCTACTCCTTCCTCTCCGCCTTACGCTGCGGCAGGTTGTAAATTTCCGCCGCATTCTGATAATAGATGCGATCCCACAGTTCGTCCTCCAGCCGTGGCAGAGCCTTAAGAGGAGAATCGAAATCCCAGTGAGGATAGTCGCTGCAGAACATCAAAGTCTCTTTCGCCCACATATTTTCCAGCATCTGATCGAACGATTCGCGGTTCGGCGTCTCTTCAATCGGCTGGGTCGTTACGCGAATGTGGTCACGGAAATATTCGCTCGGTTTCTTCTTCACCCACGGCGTTTGCACGCGTAGTGCCTTCCAGTCTTGATCAAGCCTCCACAAAAACGGCACGACCCAGAAGACGCCCGCCTCCTGCAGCACCACTTTCAGCGTTGGGAACCGCTCGAACACGCCCTCGAAGATAAAGCTTGCAAGGTGTGCCATCATCACTTGCGGACGGGCCGCCCGCGACTCGATATAATAGGAGCCGTATCCGGCTCCGGTTGGCGGCCCGTTAACGCCTGCGCCTTCATTTCCAACATGAATCGTAAAAGGCAAGTTATGACGCACACATGCTCCGTAGATAGGATAATAGTGGCGGTTTCCGTACGGCAATGTCGCTCCATTTGAGACAATCACCTGAACCATATCGGAACGTCCGCCGACACGGTCGATTTCCTTCACCGATAAGGTCGGATCCTGCTTCATTATAAATACCGAGCCTTTCAACCGGCTGTCCTGCGTTAGCCAATGATCGATGGTGTAATCATTGACTGCACTGCAGATCGCCGCTGCATAATCATAACCGCCCGAGCTTTGCATCCCGAAGCCTTCTCCTGTCAAAATACCGTATTCCACGTTGTACGGATCCAAATAATGCTCCTGCATATAAGCAAGGTCGCTTCCAGCCGGGCCGCCTCCCGGAGGAAAGGAATCGACCATTCTTCCGCCGAGTCCCCCGTTAAACCCGCCGCCGACCGGTGCCCTGTTCGGCCTCACTGATCCGACGATCGTCTCCATAAGCTCCAAGTATTCACGCGGCATATAAGGTTTCAGCACGTTCATGCCCGTATAGTGATGGATGTCGCAGTCAATGATCGAGCGTTTCAGTTTGGGGCGATGGACCGCCGCCTGATTGGCTTTTTCTTCTGATAATTTCAAATTCAATTTCTTTCCCCTCCCAGCGGAAATATAAGTTTGAATCAGGTTGCGAGTTCAGTGTAACGCAGAGGAAGCGAAAAAGATTTCCGATGTTTGTCAGCTTTATCCTTAAAACTTGACCTGTTTATGGTGGCCGCCTTCACCTTTCTCATTCATCTGTCTTATTTCGCCTTGTCCGCGGTAATCATTTTATTTACATCATCGTCCATTTGCCTGAAAGCGGTATTCATATCGACGGTTCCCTTCGCTAGCTCCAATACGGACTTGGCGTATATATCGCGCACCTTCGCTTCATATTTCGTTTTCATCGCGATCGGAGTAAATTTCCGTTTCAGGATCGCCTGAAAATTTACGTTCGCATACTTGCTCTTTGTGCCAAACGCCTTCAACACTTTTTCGTTTTGCAGCACGGGAATGATCGCTCTTTCGGACAGGCTCAGCTGCTGCTCTTCGGACAGCATATATTTCAGCACCTCCATCGCCGCCTCCTTTTGCTTGCTGACGGACGTAATGCCAAAGAGGGTGGGAAGCGGCTGCGGCCCCTTGTTCGGTGCTTCCTTAAAGGTGGGATATGCGACCAAGTCCCAATTGTAGCCCGTCATGTCATTATTCAGGAAGATGTTGGCCAGTTCTTCCGCCATGGCTACATTTCGGTCTCTTACGAAACTGACCGTTTTGTTGTCCAATGATCTTTTGGCGGTAATCAGATGATCGAACAATATTTTCCATCGCTCATCGGTCATAATCGTCGGCTTCTCCGTTTTCGGATCGAGAAGAGGAACAGAGAGCGGGCTTAAATTCGCATGAGGCTGAAAATTGCTCACAAGTCCGTAATATTCCTGACCGTTATCCGTTCTTCGCATCTTTTTCGTCAGGTCCATCACTTCGTCCCATGTGATCCCGTCTTTAGGGTAAGGTATGCCAAACTTGTCGAACAAATCTTTGTTGTAATAAAGCGCCGAAGTATTGTTCACAAGTGGAAGCGCATACATTTTTCCGCCGGACATTTCCTTGATAATGTTAATCGATGCAGGATCGAGCGTGTTCAGGTCAATCCCGTGCTTCTTGATGAGATCCGTCATATCGTATTGCAGATCATATTCCATCATTTGAGGGATCGTACTGTTCACGTCCTGCCAATAAATATCGATCACCGTTCCGGCGGTAAGAAGCTCCTGGAATGTAGTTCCTTTTCCGTTTGCGATAAATTCGATGGAGTAGTCGGGAAATCTCTTTCGCATGGCATCACCGAAACGTTCGTTGAACGCTTCTTGTGTCCATGCCGCTGTGGAATAAAACACCAGATGAACCGGCTCCTTGCTTTTGTTAGCTTCGATGCTTGCCGCGTCGCTGCCGCTTTTTCCTGTGCCGCTTCCATTACTGCAGGCCACAATCGGCAGTAACAGCATGCCCATCGAAAGTCGACGAAGCCAACTTTTGACATGGACCATTTTTATTTTATTATGTTTCTTCATACGATCGCTCCCCCCAGGTAAACTGATCATTCCTACTTCACCAGCCCCTTTATTGTAGCTTGAAAAAGGAACAGCAGAGTAGCCTATAATTGACGGATATGTACACAATTGTTGACCAGTTTGGCGATGAGCTGCAGCTGCAGCATAATCCGTCCAGAAAAAAAATAAAAAAAATCTTCCTCACGTCATATCGAGGAAGATTTGCTCATTGGAAATGCAGCCGGTCGAGGCTGTCCTATGTAAAATTGAAGATGTATCCCTTTTACAGACATGCTCAACTGTCCTTCAAAAAGTCCGAGGGGTTGTATCCCGTCGTCTTTTTGAACAGCTTGCTGAAATAATAAATGTCGTTGAACCCCACATGCAACGCCGCTTCGGTGACATTGCAGCTTCGATATTGAAGCAAATCGCGTGCCTTGTTGATTTTGATTTCGTTTTGGCACTGGATGGCGGTTTTACCGGTAACTTTCTTAAACACAAACTGAAAGTGCGAGGGACTGTACCCGACCAAATGGCAAAGCTGATCTATCGTATAATTTTCCTTATAATTTTCGGCCATAAAATTCAAAACACTGTCAATGGCTTCGGAATGTCGGGAATTTCTTTCGGGGAAATCCATATTGCGAAGCAGCAAGCAAAAAATCTCCATAATTCTGCATCGGCATCTTAGAAGATAGCCTGTCTTTTTTGCGATCCATTCATGATAAATATCTTGAAACAGGGGAAGCAATTCAGAAAAATTTGTTTTTGGGATAACATAGTCCAGGCTGTGGATTAGCCGCTCGCTGTAATCATCGGTAAATGAAGTATCAAATAGAATAACGTAAAACGACCAAGGATCGGTAGGATGACTTACGCCCGCGTGAAGCTTTCCTTTCGGAAAAAACAGCACATCGCCTTTTTTTACCGAATATTGCTTACTATCTATCATATATTGAGCTTGGCCGCCCGTGCAAAAAGCCATGATATGGTAGTTCCGGTTGCTGAGATTTACCTTCCAGTTCGGATCCGGCCGGGTATAGCCTACAGAGGGAATGCTCGTCACAATAAGATTAAAATCGTTTGCAGTATCTGACATACGCACCTCCATCAATGTTGCCAGGGGGCCGGAGCTTGAGAGCGTCGGAGCCGGATCCCCGCAATCGGATATGCAGGGATCGTTCCCGCCCACTCATTATAACAAAATATATATGAAATTTTGATCGGCTTCGAGCAAGCCCGGCTCCAGATTTTCTTGCTTTTGGCTTCCCAGCTCCAGCTTGCCGCGCCTCAGCTTCGTTTCCGGATCGACCAAATGCTCACCGGTCAGGAGGTCAAACTCCCAGCCGTGCCAAGGACAGCGCAATATTTCATTCTCGCGGCCATACTTGTATTCGTAGACCAAGGACGGAAGTCTCGTTGCGCACACCTTGCCCCGGCATACCGGCGCCCCTGCATGCGGGCAAACGTTCCTCCACGCGTAATATTCGCCCTTGATCCGGTAAATCCCGAATTGAATGCCTTTCACTTCCACGATCTTATGCCCGCCGTCGGACAGCTCGTCGGCTCGTATAACCGGATAACGCTCCATTAGCGGCTCACCTCCGCTTGGCTCGGCTTCTTCAGCTTCGAACCGTAAAGCTCGTAAGCCGTCCCCGACAAAATTCTTGCCTTCATCTCCCGGGGCATCGGGGGAAGGATCACCTTCGGGTTATCGAAGTCCCAGTGGGGATAATCCGAGGAAAACATGAGCGTTTTCTCCGCATTGACCATGTGGAAAATTTGCAGCAGTTCTCCCGGTCGTCCAGGTTCCTCGATCGGCTGAGTCGTCAAGCGGATATGGTCCATGATGTATTCGGAGGGAAGCTTTTTCAGCCAAGGGGTTTGCGCGCGCAGCGCCTTGTAGTTTTTGTCCATCCGCCACATCAGATGCGGCAGCCAGGCGATGCCCCCTTCGATGGCGACAACCATCAGCCCGGGGAACTTTTCGAATACACCTTCGCACACCATACTATTGATGTGTGCCATAAACGTGAGCGGCAGTATATTATGCCATTCCATGTATCGTGTTGGATAGCCTACCGGCGTGGGTGGATACGCCATGCCTTTCCCCTCCGAACCGGGATGCAAGGCAACAGGCAGACCATGACGTTCCGCAGCCTCATAGATCGGATGATAGAACCTGTGTCCGTACGGAGTGCGCGCTCCGCTGCATAAGATAACCTGCACCATATCGGGATGATCGGCCAGTCGATCGATTTCTTTCGCGGCCTCGGCCGGATCGGCGGCGTTCACAAGAATCGAACCTTTAAATCTCGGATCTGCTTTAAGCCACTTCTCCATGTAATGATCGTTATAAGCACGAATGATGGCATTGCCATAATCCAGGTCAGGTATCAGCGCTACGCCTGTCTCTCCCCCGCCCGTAAGAATGGCATATTCGATTCCGTAAGCTTCCACATGATGCTTCAGCATAAATTGCGGATCCGAGCCGGCCGGGCCGCCTCCCTCCGGTACGGCATCCTTGCGGTTCACGCCGATCGGCGTAGGAAATGGATTGGACAATCCGATGCCATGCGTCATATATTGCTCATGCCAAACCTTCGGCAAAAACGCTAGAATATCCTCCTTGTTTCTTAACGTCTGATGCACATCGGTATCAATAATTCCCGGCATTTCTCGACCCCCTGTTTCAACTGCGCTGGACGCATTCCCCATAGAGCACACCTCATTCTCATGTTTTAAACAAAAATCCGGCAATCTCCTTGCTCCGGAACAAGAATTACTACAAATTGTAAGATATGATGCCTCCCGGCAACATTGAGAATAATGCGTTATTTTTGTAAAATAATCTGATCCTGATCCGTATCAAATCTTCCATAACCGGTAATTCATCCAGAGATGCTGCTCCCGAATTACGGCATACATTGTTCTTTATTTTCCGGGATGTAAAATGAGCTTGGACCAGTCAGAACGAAAGTTTAGCGTAACATAAGACTTTTGTACAAAAAGAACGTATTATTCTCGATGTAACCGCGAAGCCATCTATTTTACAATTTTGTTGTAATCGCTTACTTTGACGAGAGCATTTTTAATAAAATGGGGGGATTAGAGATGAAAAGAAAAAAGAGAGGCGTCTTGCCGATAGCGGTCCTTACAGCCCTATCCTTATTGACGGCTTGCGGCAATCCGGCCGCTGTCAAGGATACTAAAGAAAGCAATAAAGCACAGAGCAGCTTTGACCGTAATGAAGCGTTCAAACTCGTTTTCTTTAATGCAACTGGAAGCAACGAGACGTATTTCCGCCAGAACACAGAACCTTTTATGAAGAAAGCATTTCCCAATGTTACGATCGACTACATTCAATCCGGTAAAGGGCAAACGATCAATGATCTCGTGCTGGCGGGAACGATCCCGGACATTATGTTGATCAACAGCACGCAGGTGATCCCATATAATAAGATGGACTTGCTGGCTGACCTGACACCACTGGCAAAAGAAAACAAAGTGGATCTTTCCCGTTTTGACGATAATATGATCGCGACGATTAAAAAATATTCCCCGGGCGGCGAACTCTACGCTCTTCCCTGGAGCCATCTCCCGATGTCTTTATACTACAACAAAAATATTTTCGATAAATTCGGCGTTGCGTATCCGAAAAATGGCATGACCTGGGACGATGTGGCTGACCTAACCCGTAAGCTAAGCAGAGAGGATGGCGGGGTGAAATATCGGGGCTTAGATATGATCCGTACGTTATTGAGATTAAATCAGCTATCTCTGACGTATATCGACCCGAAATCAGAGAAAGCCGTTGTCAATACAGATCCATGGAAGGATATGCTGAATACATTGACGGGCTTTTACCGGATACCCGGAAATGAGCTTCCCGGTAATGTTCCCGCTGCCGAGAACGCTTTTTTTAAAGATCAAAATCTTGCCATGCTCGTTACGTTCGGCAACTTTCCAAGTCCGGAAAACACCGAACTGGTTCAAAAATGGGAGAGTATAGACCTTGTGACCCTTCCGACGTTTAAAGAAGCTCCAGGGATTGGAAACCAGTATTCGGGCGCGTCGCTCGCCATTTCCAGAACGAGTAAATGGAAAAATCAAGCTATTCATTTGCTGGCTGCCGCTACCTCGGTCGAAGCTGAAAAACATGGTGCGGCCATCGTGCGATATCCGACGATCAAGAGCAAGGATGTCTTGAATTCGTTCGGGCAAGGCACACCGCTGCTCACCTCTAAAAACGTGAAATCGCTGCAGCTATTGAGGGTAGCTTCGACTGCCAGTGCCACACAGTACGATGACGTAGCGCATCCGATCATGTCGAAAGCATTCGACGATATCGCTTCGGGCAAAGCGAATGTCGTTACCGCGTTACGGGAAGCGGAAGAAAAGATGAACCAAAAAATAAGCGAGGAAAAAACGAAAGTGAAATAGCACACCGCATAAACACCGGTTGTAAAAGCGGCTCTTCCAATCGAAGATGAGCCGCTTTCTGCTGATTTAATCGTGGTCATTTATACTAACGATGCCCGAATAAGTCTTTTACACGCTGTACGTTTCCCGAAATCGCTTCGGGCTCATGCCGAATTGGCTCTTGAACATCTTGCAAAACTGCGGGCTGTTGGAGAACCCGCATTCAATCGAGATCGCCGTGATCGGCTCTTTGCCGGCCGTCAACATTTGCTTGGCGCGTTCCAGACGCTGCTGTACGGCGTATTGCATCGGCGAGTAGCCCGTGTAATCCTTGAACAAATGGCGGAAGTAGTCGTAACTGTAGCCTAGCGTTTTGGCAAGTCCTTGCAGGTCCATTTTCTCGCCGTGATACTGCTCGATGTAGTTTTTGGCATAGATCAAATTGTTGTCCGCTTCCTCGGTCGACTCGAGATTGGTAACCCGCCCGATTTCCACAATGACTTCCACTAGTAAGCAGCGAAGCAAAATATCGTAATATTTCGTCTTGGACGACAGTTCTGCGGCCATCCGGTGCAGCAGCCTGCCGATCGTTCCGTCAGGATCGCCGTATAAGCCGTTTTGAAGCGGAATCGCCGAGTTTGTGCAGGAAAATACGAGATAGATGACATCTGTGGATGTTCGACGATATTCATCGTGCTTGACGCCCGGTTCGCTGATCGCGAAGCAGCCTGCATTGTACTCGAATTTCTCTTTGTCGATTTGCGTGTTGCCGTTTCCGCTGAAGTAATACACGATTTCGTAACCGTTATGGGCATGAAAGTGAATATAGCTGTCGGCGGTGCGGGTTACCGAATGAAACAAATGGAGTGAAACGTTCATGCATACTCCCCCGGGTTTATTTGCTTAGCAGCATTTCCGCTTCTTTCTTAAACGCATGTAGCGCAGGTTCGATCTCTTTATCATTATACATGATCGCTCGGATGGTCGCGTTCAATTCTTTTAAAACGGCTGGCCATGCAACGTGTTTATTCGTATCGCTCGCGTATTTCAGTTGGTCGTAAGCCGTTTTGAGGTTCGGATTTTTGGCCCATATCTCCTTGATTTGCCCGGATTCCGCCATCTTCGGAGTAAATGGAAGATAGCCGGTGTCCAGAATAAACTGCAACCCGCCTTTCGGATCGGTTGCGGCCCAGCGGATGAACTCCCAGGCTGCTTCTTTATGCTTCGATCCGGCCATGATCGCGATATTCGCGCCGCCGGTCGGCGCTGTATACGTTTGATCCATCGGCAAAAACGCGGTCGCATATTCGAATTTGACGCTGGACGTGAAACCGCTAACCGACGCACTGGACTGAAACAGCATGCCGGCTTTGCCGCTTGTGAACAGCTGATTCGCAACTGTGCCCGAATCTTTCTCGGGCGGGTAATACAAGGCGCCGGTACGCTGCAGCTCCTTCAGAAAACCGAACGTTTTTACCCCTTCGCCGTCAAAACCGAGCGCGGTGCCTTGATCGTTGAAAAATTTGCCTCTGGCCTGACCCATCATGGCGAGCGGATACCAGGAGTCGAACGGCATCGTCAACCCGTAGCGGTTATATTCGCCGTTTTCATTTATGACGAGCGCATTTGCAGTTTGTTTGAGTTCGTCCCAAGTTTTCGGAACGGCAAGCCCCTTCTCATTCAGCATCGTTTTATTGATATGAAGAATGGGAGTGGAACGGTTGAAAGGTAAAGAAACCAGTTTGTTATTGAATGTGGAGTGCCCCATAAGTCCGGGCGTGAAATCGCCGATGGTCATGTTCGATTTTTGCATATACGGGGTCAAATCTTCAAGCGTGCTCCACTCCTCGAACATTTGGATATTGGAGCGCTCCAGCATGATGATATCCGGCAGTTGCCCGGTGGCGATGCTTTGCTGCAGTTTGGAGGCCGTCTCGCCGTAACTGCCTTGGTACGTACCGGCAACCTCGATGTTATTGTGCGATTCGTTAAACCGTTTGATCATGTGGTTCAAGTATTCGCCGGTTTTTCCGCCCAAAGAATGCCAGAACTGTACGGTGACCTTCGCGCTGCCTTCCTCCGCAAGCTGCCCGCTCACGGCTGGGGATTGCAGATTGTCGACGCTCGGCTTGGATGCACCACCGGAGCAAGCGACGAGCATTCCCGATAACACCGTCATGGATATTAAGGTTCGTATCGCCTTCCTATGCATGGATAACCCCCGTATAAAATAGATTTGTCAAACATTCGCATTTTAATGAACGGCAACCGGCGTGGAACAATGCCAAAGATTACAAAAGACGGCTCCGAGCTGGTCAGAAACCGCCTTTTCGTCTTTACTTGATGTCATCGGTACCGCTGTCGCAAGCATATGTATCCTATTTATTATCCGCGTCGATGAGCTTATTGATTTCCTCATCCGCTCTCAATAGTGCCGTGTTCATATCGGTTTTACCATCAAGAAATTCATGCATATATTTCGTAACGATGCTTAAAGCGGATGCATCGTACTTCGTTCTGTGAACCGGCTTCGGTTCTTTCGTGTTGTAAATGGCCGTCAAGACGTCTTTCGGAATTTGGTTCACGACCGGGTTGCCCTCATAAATATGGGTGCGGAGTTCCGGCTTCGTTACGCTCGGCGTCATGCCGTTCTTCGCAAGGTCGATCTGTCCTTCATCCGACATTAAAGTCATCATAACCTGGAAGGCGAAATCCGGATATTTATTTGTTTTGCTGATCATGAATCCTCCGGAGAAACTTCCAAAGCCGATCCCGGGAGATTCTTTCAGCGCGGGCCAAGTCGTTACGCCCCAATTGAAGCCGCCGCCGGCGACTGCGTCCTGGAACGCCTTCTCCTGTAATAAAAACAGATAAAACGGATACATCGCCAATCTTTTATCTTTTAGGAAATAATTCGTTCCGGTTGTAAACCTTGTGCCGGCCGGGTAGTTACCCGGAATGCTGTAGATCTCTTTCCATTTCTCAAACATTTTTTTCCAACCGTCATTGGAAACTAGCCCGGCTCTGCCGTTTTTGGGATCGATATAAGACAACGACATCTGCTTTACCATATAGTTGGCATTGTTGCTCGTGGATAACCCCATATAGTTCACGCCGCCATCGGAACGGGACAGCTTCTTTGTCGTTTCCATCAAATCGTCCCATGTATTCCCGACTTTCGGATACGGCACGCCATACCGATCGAATAAATCTTTGTTGTAAAAAAGCGCCATCGGCGGGGTCAGGTTGGTCGGTATCATCATTTGCTTCCCGTTATATGCCCGAATGTCTTTGAGCGCTTCCTGATCAATGTGACTGAGGTTGACATTATACTTTTTAATAATCGGTTCGAGGTCCATCGGGAAGTCATAATCGAGAATGATCGGGATATGGGTCGTAGCCACGTCGAATATATCCGGCACATCTCCCGAAGCGATCATGTCTCTGAGCGTCTTATCTTCAAGCTTGTAGTTGGTCATGAATTCCAATGTAACATTCGGATACTTCGCGCGGATGGACCTCGTCACTTCCTCGAAGCTGTCTTTCGTTCTGCTCGAAGCGACTTTGAAGGTCACCGGCCCTTGCGGCACTTCCATCTTCGGCTGCTGCGAAGCTTCCGGTTTCTTCTCTTCTTTCTCAGGTGTGCATCCGGCTAACAATGAAACGATGCTTGCTGCAGTTACGGTTAACGCTATGCTTTTCGTGAACATCCCCTGTTTCCTCCCATTACTTGTAAAATCCGTTCGACCCCATTCCAAACCCGATCGATGCATCCTATCCTGCAATTAAAGCGTTTTCACACATGTGCGCTTCTACTAGGCTGAGGAAAACCGTGTTGGTTTTCGGCGGTAAAATGGTCGGCCGCCTTCACCCTCCTTCATTTTGACTCATGCGTTCAAGCGGAGTTTGAATATCATTTCTTACGAATCATGACAAATTATAGCCGTGATTTCGGACAAATAATATAATGAATCGGACATATCATTTATACTTTTCGGCTTTTTTACCCAACCGATAGAGCAGATGGATATACCGCCTTGGATGATCATTTCGTGGGAACCCTGTCTTTTTCCGTAATAACATGCAGCTGTTTGCCGTCCGAAACGATCAAAATATTGCCGTTCAGCGCAGTCGAATACACGTCTCCCTGCTTTTCATAGCGCTTCAATATATCCAGGCTGCTGAAAATATTGTTGCTCAGCACGGTTACTTTCGGCGATACCGTATTGACGAACGGAGGCGAGGAAGACGTCGTGTGTCCATGGTGCGGCGCATGTACAAAATCCGCTTTCAGCTGATCCCCGTATAATTCGATAAGTTCCGCTTCCCTGTCCTTGTAAATGTTCCCCCGGGAACAGAAACGAAGTATCCTTGTACGTCATTTTGACGACGAGAGAATAAAAGTTGATGGTCGCGTCATCATTCGTTTTGATCACGTCGTTCAATGCCTCTTTCTTCGGGCTAAGCACCTCGAACTTTACATCGCCGCCAAGCTCGAACTTATCTCCCGCCGCCAATACTTTCTGCGGAATGTTCTTCCTCTCGATCTGTTCGATCGTATTGCGGTATTGAGCGGACGCATTATTATCAAAGCTTTGGCGGTAATAAGCTTTAGCCTCCTTCGTTTTCAGTACTTCGGCAAAGCCGCCCAGATGGTCGGGGTGAGGATGCGTATTGTATAAGATGTCAAGGTCCTTAATGCCGAGTTTGTCCAAGTATCGGACCACTTGATTCCCTACATTGGCGAAACCGCCATCCATCAGCATCGCCTTTCCGTCCGGCGTTATAATCAGATAGCTGTCGCCCGCCGATACCTTCGGATCTTTCAGATGAAAATACCGGAGCTGCAGCTTCCCTTTATATTTCTCCTTGTCGAACACTTCATTTGTCCGAAGCGTCGGCAATTCGTCTTTACTCTGCTCGTGCTGCAGCGGCGCTGCCACCCGCTTCGGCTCCGGATTGACATGCGAGCAAGCGGCCGCAAACAGTAGAGCGCTTACCGTTCCAATGCCTATCATGTTCAGTCCGTGCTTTCTAATCTGTCCCTTCACGCGTTCATCCTCCTGTATAATTCCATAATTTCACAGGTATACGTAGATCTGACTGAATTAGGACACATTATAGCGATGTTCCCGAACAAATCATATAATTTTTCGGTTATTGCGTTATATTTTTCGGCTATTTCCGTAAAACATTTTGAATTAGTTGGCAGTGACAAGTATAACCCACCGTATTCTTCTTTCCCCTGCATTCGCATAAAGCCGAAATATATAACAGTTCCTCCGAATAAATATATAACTTACATGTAGCCTTCGTTATAATTCAACATGAAATCTCCAAAATATATAGATGAATCCCTCATCTGAGAAAAGAAAGGTGAATCTCCCATGCCGATTTCATTTCCAAAAATTAGCGAAGAACAGCGCATTCGGCGCTTGCTGCCACCGTCAGGCAAAGTAAATATGGTACTGGATACGGATACGTTTAACGAAATCGACGACCAATTTGCGATCGTTTACACGCTGCTGTCCAAAGACAAGATCGATCTGCAAGCGATTTATGCTGCTCCGTTCTTCAATCACTTGTCCAAAAGTGCCAAGGACGGGATGGACAAAAGTTATGATGAAATGATACGTATATTGCACAAAATGAACGTGCCAGACGAGGGCTTCGCCTTTCGCGGGTCCGAAAGCTTCCTGCCATCGGCCGACCGGCCGGTAGACAGTCCGGCGGTTCGCGATTTGATCACGCGCGCCATGGCGGCTCCTGACGACGAACCTTTATATGTCGTTGCGATCGGGGCAATTACGAACGTCGCTTCGGCCATCCTGCTCGAACCCCGAATTATTGAAAAAATCGTCGTCGTCTGGCTGGGGGGACATCGTCTGGACTGGCGGCATACAAAAGAATTCAACCTGAAGCAAGATGTTCTCGCCGCTCAAATCTTGTTCGATTGCGGCGTGCCGCTCGTACTTGTCCCTTGTACAGGCGTCGCGTCCCACCTGCTCACGACGCTTCCCGAAGTGGAACGATATGTAAAAGGCAAAGGGGCGATCGGGGATTTTCTGGCGGAGCGTTACGAAGCTTGCAGCAGTGACCATTTTGGATATTCCCGCGTCATCTGGGATATCTCCGTCATTGCATGGCTGGTCAATCCGGCCAGCGTACCGACCGCGCTTGTCCATAGTCCGATCCTGACGGATCAGGTCACCTGGAGTCACGACACATCGAGGCATCTGATTCGCTGCGCCGATTACGTGCATCGGGACGCGATTTTCAAAGATTTCTTCCGCAAGCTTGAACAATATGCGATCACCGCTTCGCAGGCGGCCCAATAAGAGGGCCGCGCATCGTTGTCGTCGGCAGCTTAAATATGGACCTCGTCCTCTCGATGCAAGCGATGCCGAAAACCTTTTGCGATCCAAGCCTCCCGCACATTGCAAGCCTAAAAAGACGGTTCCTGATTGCATCAGGTGCCGTCTCTCTTCTTTTTATTGATTCTCCTGAATCCATTTGTTAGCCCTCTCTACTATCGACAAGATTTATTAATCCGTTAATGACGAAGTATCAACGCGGAGCGCAATTTGAAAAAGTTGAATGATTTTAGCATGTTTTCTTGGATATTTAAATGATTTATGGAAAATAATAACTTCATCGAAAATATGCACAAGGCAGGGACTCCCTTGAATAATCAACAAGGCACCATCGGCTTCATTCCTTTATATTCCACCATGATCCTTGCGATCGGATTAATGAACCACGTAATGGTCATCCCTCCGTTGATCGCAGAAGCCCAGAGAGACGCTTGGATCAGCGTACTGGTGATGATCGTTCCGTTCTTGCTGTGGACCTTCATCCTCTACTGCATCATGAAGCAAACGAGCCAGCAGCCCATCATTCCATGGTTTCAGCAGCGATTCGGAACGATCGTAGGCGTGGCGATTCGACTCTTTTTTCTCGTTTATCTTTTTTTCATCAGTGTGCTGACGTTAAAAGATACCGTGTTGTGGACGCATGTCTCTTACTTGCCCCGCACTCCACAGCTCGTGCTATCCATTTCAATGTTGCTGTTATGCTTTTATGGCGCACGCTACGGCTTGCAGGCGATTGCCATCACATCAGGGTTTCTTTTGCCCTTTGTCATCATCTTTGGAGATTTCGTAATGAGCTCCAACCTTCCGGTCAAAGATTATTCCTTGCTCACGCCGATCTTTGAACAAGGGATGACGCCCGCATTGCGAGGAAGCCTGTACGTAGGCGGCGGACTCGCCGAGCTGATCTTGCTGCTGCTGTTTCAGCAACATTTGAAATGTAAAGTGCGGCTTTGGTCGCTTTGGGTAATGTTACTATTTCTCATGGTGTTGGTATTGGGACCGGCGACAGGAGCCATCGCGGAATTCGGTCCTTATGAAGCGGCGGCACTTCGATACCCTGCTTTCGAAGAATGGCGTCTCGTCAAGGTAGGAAAATACATACAGCATGTCGATTTTTTATCCATTTATCAATGGCTATCGGGGGCTTTTGTCCGCATCTCCATCGCGTTGTATCTCATGCTCGAATTGCTAAGTACCGGAACGAACAAGAAAAGCAAATTGTACATTTTAGTTTCTCTGTCAGCCATCAACGTTGTGGTCGTGGCGCTGCCGATAAGCGATATGCAGTATTTGATCTTTCTGAAACAGATTTACTTGCCGGGCTCGTTGTGGGCCGTCACGGCCATGCTCCTCATTATGTTTACGATGGTTCTCTTTTCAAAAAAAGTCCAAAGGTGAGAGGCATGAAATTTAATCGGCTTTTGCAATGGTTCTTTAGTCAGGAGAAAGACATCGTCCGCCCGGCTGCTCCCCCTTCTTTGCCTGAAAACCATATTTGGACAGCCGAAGGCATTCGAAATTTATTCCGCGCATCGGCAGACTTCAAAATGGATAAATACGAATTGGGCAATGCGGAGCACCTGGAACCCGTATATATGTTATATTGCGAGGGAATGGCAGAAACCAAACAAATCAATCAATTCGTGCTTCCGCTGCTGGAACATATCATCGACGAGGAGAAGCTCAGCTTTGCCCTGCAGCATAAGCTGGACGTGGATCCTATCCATAAACCGATGGACATCGTACAAGCCGTATTCTCAGGTCAGCTTGTTCTTTACTTTGAAACGATGAATGAAGTGTATTCCCTTGATCTGGCCGATCCTCCCAACCGAAAGCCGGAAGAATCGAACACCGAGCTTTCGATCAAAGGGCCGCGAGACGGTTTTGTGGAAGATTTGCTATCCAATGTTGCGCTGGTACGCAAACGGCTGCGCAGCTCTTCTCTTTGCTATGAACAGTTTATTATCGGAAAACGAAGCAATAGTAAAGTAGCTCTGCTATATATGGAAGATATTACGCAGCCGCGTTTCGTGAACGAAGCAAGAAAAAGATTGCAGCATATCGATATTGACATTTTGTACAGCAGCAGTCAGCTGGAAGAAATACTATCGGATTACTCCCTGTCCATGTTCCCTTTGCTCGACTATACGACACGCCCCGATTACGTTGTCGATTCCCTGGTTCGGGGCAGATTCGCCGTTATCGTCGACGGGGCTCCGATCGCTATCATCGGCCCGGCCAATTTAACGCTGTTGTTGAGATCTCCGGAGGATGCTTACTTACCTTTTTATATCAGCACCTTTGGGCTGTTGTTCCGGTTTGCCGGTCTCTTTACATCACTGCTGCTCCCGGGCTTTTGGGCCGCGCTGGCCTCCTACAACGTGGAACAACTCCCTTACCCGCTGCTCGCCACAATTGCGGTATCCAGAATTGGTCTTCCTTTGCCTTCGCCTCTGGAAGCTTTTCTCATGTTGGGCATGTTTGAGTTATTCCGCGAGGCCGGCGAGAGACTGCCCAAGGCGGTGGGGACGACGGTGGCGGTGGTTGGGGGCATAATCGTCGGCGATGCCGCCATTCGGGCGGGACTCGCTTCAACGACGTTTCTCGTCATTGCAGCCGTCACGGCCGTTGCCAGCTTTACGCTGGTCAATCAATCGCTGGTCGGGACCGTCAGCATCATCCGGTTATTTATTCTTCTCTGTGCTTCCGTGCTTGGCATGTTCGGCTTTATGCTATCGAGCATAGGCGTCGTTCTTTATTTATCCAAGCTTCAGTCATTCGGGGTACCCTATCTGTCACCGATATCGCCGATCAATTGGCATGACTTTTTCTCCGCGATTATCCGAAAGCCTTGGTATTTGAAAAAAAGGCGGGCAGATATATTGCAAGCGATCGATTCTACCAGGAAAGAAGATGGCAGCTAATGTTCCGGCTTTGGAAATCCGCCGTCGCCTTGTTGTTGGTACCATTGCTAATGACGGGATGCTGGGATATCAAACACGTTCAGGATATCAACTACGTGGCAGCGATTGGAATTGATTACGCCGATGGGAAGTATCACGTTTATGTACAGATGCTGGACTTTTCTTCCGTAGCCAAGATGGAGACGGGCAAACCGACCGCGCCGGTCCCGGTATGGATAGGGAAAGGGTCGGGCGATAACCCGCTCCATGCGCTCGACGATTTATACCAGACCTCTCAACTTCGCATTTTTTACGGTCAGGTCAATGCGGTGGTAGTGAGCGAAAGTTTAATTAAAAAAGGAATCGACGACTTCGAAGAAATGCTTCGCCGTCATTTTGAGCTGCGGTATACACCATGGGTTTTCGGCTCTTCCATGCCCATCGATCAATTGTTTGCCGTAACCGCTTTTTTTAATCTTTCGCCTCTGATTACGCTGCTGCATCAGCCGCGGGAAAGCTACAAACAAAATTCGGTTATCGCTCCGATCAGCATGCGGGAGTTTTATGCCAGCTACAGAGAACCGGGCAAAACAACGCAGCTCCCTTCTCTCACCATAACCGATCAATATTGGAAACGCGATAAGAAAGCACAAGATGTACTACAAATAAGCGGCATCTATGTGTTACAAAATAAAAAATTTAAAGGATGGATCGAAAAAAATCGGATTCCCGGGCTTCGCTGGGTCGATCCCCGCACAAGGCGGGCCCCGCTGATCATTCAAGCGGAAGGAAAGGCCCAAGTGGGCATCGCATTGGAATCTCCTAAAGTAGAAATCACATTTCATACAACCAATGATCTCGTCACCTACGGGATCGAGGTTATGTTTGAAGGTCAAATCCTGTATAACACCAAATCGTATCCAGAAGCCATGATTGAACAAGAAGCAGCGGAACGGGTGCGCATGGAGATTGTACAGACTTACCAGGAAGGATTGAAAGACAAAGCAGACTTGCTTCAATTGGAACATGCGCTATACCGCAAAAAAAACCGCGAATGGAAAAAGCTCCATGAGCGGAATGGTATCACGCTAAAGCCGGATTCACTTAAAGACGTCCGCGTGACCGTGAAATTAAACAACTCGGGTAAAATAAAAAATTAACCTTTCCACAAGACGGCGAAAAAACACGTCCAATGGAAAGGTTATTCATCGTACAAGGTATCGCGTTACTTTTTACTATCGGTAGCGATCATTTGCGTGATCTTCTCGTCGGCCTCGCGAAGCGCGGTATTAATATCTTTTTTCCCGTCAACGACTTCGGCGAAGCTGTTGCGAAGATGCGCAACGCCTTTCGTGTAGTGAACCGAGAACGGCGGGCTTTGAGCCGGCTTGCTCTTGAATATGCTGGGCAATTGTTTCCCGCTCAGGTGCGGCATGGCGGAGCCGAACGCCTGATTGAATTTGGGATCTTTCAGAGCGGAGACGCGGCCGGTTTCTTTCGTGCTGATCAGTTGGACATCATCGGAGAAAAGCACTTCAAGCACCCGCATCGCGTCATCCTTGTTCTTGCTCGTCTTCGTAATGAGAATCGTATGCATATCGAACATGCCGTACACGTTCGGACGTTCCGAGTAACTCGGATACTGCGCTACGTCCCATTTGAATCCGGGATCGTTCCGCAGCTTGTCGAACATATTAACCGTAGTGATCATCGCGACGTTTTTCTCTTTAATAAAAATGTCGGAAGCGTTTTGCGAAAGCGTTTTCGGCTTATTATTCGGAATCGCATAGATCCGGTTAGTCACATCGAACACCCGCTTGTACGGATCAGTGTTCACATTCGATTTTTGCGTTTTCGCATCGACCACGTTCAGCGACATCGGGAACAGCATCCGCGTGACCGATTCCGGATCCAATCCCCGGTACGTTACGCCGCCGTCTTCCCGGGACAGCTGTCTGCCCAGCTCGATCGCGTTGTCCCATGTCATGCCGTCTTTCGGATAGGGGACGCCGAATTTGTCAAAGATGTCCTTATTGTAGTACAGCGCGTTGAACTGGACGTTGTACGGCAGCGCGATCAGTTCTTTTTTGTCCGAAGTTTCGCGAATCGTATCCAGCGCGCCCTGATCGAAGCGCCCCAGATCGAAGTTATGTTTTTTGGCCAGAGGCGTTATGTCCTCGTACAGGTTGAGATCGGCATAGCTCGGGAGCGTGCCGTTCCAGATCGTGACCAGGTCCATGACTTCCCCGGAAGCAACATAGTCCGGCAGCCATTTCGCGGAATCTTTCTTGATCATTTCCACCGTAATATGCGGATATTTTTTCTTGACCGGCTCGACGATCAGCTTGTTGAAATCTTCGTCCGTCACTAGCTGATTCGGAAACAATCGGATTGTAACCGGTTTCAGGTCTTCCGCCTTCGGAGGCTTGCTGTCCGCAGCGTTATTCGGCATTTTCCCTCCGGCGCCGCCGCATGCGGCGAGCATCGAGCTGATCAACGTCATGGCAATCGTTACTTTTAGTTTTGTATTCATTTTGTATGACCTCCTCTTTTTGATCCAATCATCTCTTTGTATCCGCTTGCGCGGCCGCGTCTTGAACGGCGTGCCGAATCGTCTCGAGTGCGAGCCGGACATCCGCAGCAAGGGCTGCTTCATCCGGCCGAAAACGCGACACGTCGTACGGGTTGGAAGCCGTCGGCATAAACTCCATCGTAACCGGGCCCTGGTAGCCGAGCGCTTGCAGCGTCCGCATCACCGATGCCCAATCGGTTTGCCCTCTCCCTGCCGCCTCCCGCGTATTGTCGGCGATGTGCACGTGAATCAGATGTTCGGCCGAATCCTTCAAGCTCTGACAGATGTTCCTTTCCTCGATATTCATATGGAACAAATCCGCCATCAGCTTGACGTGGGGGCTGCCGACCTCCTTCACGAGCCGCGTCGCTTCATCAAGCTTGTTGATGAGATGCGTCTCATAGCGGTTCAACGCTTCGACGGCGATGCGGACTCCGCGCTGCGAAGCGTACGCTCCAGCCTCCCGCAAACTGGCTGCGGCGTAACCCCACTCCGCTTCCCGGGTCGATTCCGGCGCCAGCTTGCCGACTGGCGACGGAACGACGATGACGTGAGACGCCCCCACATCGGACGCAAGATCGATGCAAGCCCTCACATAGGCTATGCCTTGCTCCCGCTTCCGCGATTCGGAGCTGCTCAAATCCCGCTCCGATGTATAGATGCCGCAGATGGATGTGCAGCCCAATCCGTACACGCCGAGTAAACGCTTTAACTCCGGGACATGAAGCCGGTCCGGCTCGCCGGTCAGCTCAATGCCTTCATATCCCGCGTCCCTCAATCTTGCAAGCGTACGCTCCAAAGGCTCGTCGCCGAATATCCATTGGGTCGCGCTGTAAGTGAACATGAAGAGCTCCTCCTCTTTAACCGACCGGCTGATCCGGGTCAAGCAGCTCCCAGTTGTCCGGCGCGTCGCCGAAATCCGGAATATCCATCATGACGCCGTCGCGCAGCGCGGATTCGTGAGCAATTAAGCCTGGCGCGCAATATTTGGCGGCTTCCCACACGTGAACCGGCGGCAGCTTTCCGGTAAATACGGCTTTGATGAAATCGTCGACCAAAAATTGATGCGAGCCCAAATGACCGTTGCGCAGACCCGTAAATTCCTTTGGCAGCCGGTGAACCGGATGAATCGGCGAGAACAAGCTGTTGAAGTCTTTTTGCAGAACCTCATGGAGATGTTCGTCGCTTTTCGGAACATGGTTTCTCGCGCAGTGCAGCAGCTCCGACAAATCGACGATTTTATTGTGCGCAAGCTCCGTCCAATATTGCCCGCCGCTATTCTCCTCGAAGCTGCCTTCTGTACCGAAAATGCTGACCGGATTGCTGCTCGAACGCCCCCACCAGCCGACTCGGCGGAACTCGTTGATCCGGACCATGCCGCCGTCGGAAGAACGCATGAGCGCCGTTTGATTGCTGTACGGGTTATTCCACAGATTGCCGCCTTCGGTAAAAATGCCGTCCTCATGCCGGTCGCGGTATCCGAGACAGCTCACCTGTGACATGCGCGCTCCGGTGACGGAGATAATCATGCTGGTCGAGTGCGTGGGATAGAACATAGGCGGAAAGCCCGCCACCTTCTTCCAGTCCTTCCCGCCCGTATGCTGGAATGCCTGGTAAAAGCCGTGCGACATATCGTGCAAATAGGCGGCCTCGCCGTAGACGAAGTGTCCGAAGTCCCCCTTGCGGAAACGGTCGCGGCAATATATCGTGTGTGGGTAGTAATAGCATGTCTCTCCGTTCATATACACGAGTCGCGTGTCTTCCACGACTTTCACGACATCGGCGATTTCCTCGATCGTCGATGCGATCGGGACGGCGCAATACACGTGCTTTCCCGCTTTGAGCGCTTGAATCGAGAGCGGACCGTGCAGATGGCGCTGCGCAAAGATGGCTATCGCATCCACATCGCTTGCGCATAATTCATCGTGGGATTTGCACGTTCTTGCAATCCCGTATTTGGCGGCGACCTGTTCCAACCGGTCCGGCAGCAGGTCCGCAAGCACCACTTCGCTTACGAGCGGATGTGCCTTGAACAGCGGTATGAACGCCTCGGCAAACGATCCCGCGCCGCATATTCCAATTTTCATCATTTTCAGTTCCCCCTGTAGTTCCGTGTCTGTGTTCGACCATTCATTCAAGTAATGATCGTGTGCTGAGAGCTTATCCCCATTTTACCCGGCGGATAGGCATCGCTCCGGCAGCTCCACCGAGCGCTTTCATGATCCGAATCTGTCTTTATTCTAAAAAATGACCGAGCGGTTTTACATACCTTGAATTGATTAGAGCATATCCTCAGTTTCCATATTCGCTGCAAAATGGTAGTGGCAGAACGGACGGCGGATGATATAATGACGTTAATCAATCATACCACCCATGGAGGCAGACCGGTAATGGCGCAGCATTTGCTGTCGGACTATGTTCCAACCATCACGTATTACGATTATTGGGAACGAAAAGAAAAGTTTTTGCTGTACGAAGACGTGTATCAGGATTGGGCGCTGCTCGCCATCGAAGAAGGCATTATTTACTACGAAATTCAAGAACATAAGGGTACCGCGGCATATGGCGACTTGCTCATTTGTCCGCCGGGCGTGAAGCTATACCGGGTCGTGGTCGAACCGGTCAGCTTCCATTTCATCCGGCTCATTTGGAAGCATGAGAAAAACGATACCGCCGATCCGGCCAAACTGTTCCCCGCCGGAAAAATAACGCTGAAAAACACGGAGCGGCTTGCGGCTAATTACGCTTGCCTGCGAAGCATCCCATCCGTTTCGACATTGTCCCAGAGCAACCGCAAAAATCATTATGTCCGCGATCTATGGTACACGTTCTGTTCGGAGGAAGAGCCGGCCGAGACGGCGCCCGTCCTGTACCGGGGCCGCAAGCCGGACAGCCTGATGAAGCTTGCTGAAAAACGTATTCGGCACAACGCGTACGAATCCTTCGAGCTTCGCGTCATTGCCGAAGAATTGGAAGTAAGCCCCGCGCAGCTGACTAAACGGTTCAAGGCCTGCTTCGGTCTGACGCCGACGGAATATTTGACCCACCTGCGGCTCGAGAAAGCCCGTTCGCTGCTGCTCGGCTCGCTGCTGACGCTCGATCAGATTGCGCAGTGCGTCGGCTACGAGAACGGCTTTTATTTAAGCCGTATATTCACCAAGCATTTTCAAATGCCGCCGAACGAATACCGCAAGAAAAACCGCATGTAGCGAACAAGCTTGAACAGGACTCCCCGATGCCAAAGTTACTTCCCGCCTCGAATCGTGTAGTCTCGCCCGGGCTCCAGACGGAAACGGAAGGAGCCCGTTTTCTCTTGGTGGACGCAAGCCGCCGCCTGTCCCGATACATTGTCCTCTACGCGCAGCGTCTGCGGATTCCAGCCCTCCTGCTCGTGCCTGACCCGGGACACGGAGCTTCCGTCCGCATGTTGATGCGTGTAGCAATTGCCTCGTTCCGCAACCGGATACGCTTCGGCATAACAGGCGTCTTCCTCGCGATCATAGGATACGACAACCCCCTGACCGCCGATGAATACCGGAATTTTCGACGGAGGCATCGGATAGCCGTGCAGCGTAACCGGGCCTTGGAATCGTTCGCCCGTCTCGTAATCGATCCATATGCCTGCGGGTAAATAAATATCGCGTGACTGCGCCGTATCGAAATCGTTGCCGAAGAGCGGAGCGGCCAGCATGGAAGGCCCCAGCATCCATTCATACTGCCGGGTGTGCCGGTTGATCAAGTCATATGTCGCCGCATCGTCCGGATAAGCGATGTGAAGCGGCGTCATCGCAAGCGGATAACCGGTATGGTACGACTCCAGAACGGCGCTGTAAATGTAAGGCGCGTAACGGTTATGCCAGTCCGCCGCCTTTTTAACACATTGCTCGTAATGCGGGTGGTTCATCTCCCACGGCTTACGCCCTAGCGACATACCGGGCGTGACAGCATTGAACATGGCGTTGCGCACAAAGTAATTTTGGTAGCTCGGCAGCGACGGGTCCGTCTTCGGCGTCCCGCCGGTAATGTCCGGATACAAGTTGGACGCGCCGGAAGCGGCAATGTTGAGCAAATTGATCGGCACCCGGTCCTGGTCAAAATGATACCCTTCCCCGGTCCCGAAATACGTATCGTTAATCCTTAGCAAATCCCCGGGAACCCCGTACGCCGAGTTACGGACGATGACGCAGTAGTTCTCGTCCATCAGCGCCGCATTCAACTGGTTCCAGTTGCCGTCCGCGTAATGCTTCGTGTAGAGCATCGCATCCTCTTTAAAGCCCTGTGCTTCCCATAGCGCCGCCTTTGATACGAACCAGTCAAGCGCCTCCGGATTGCGGCTGTCCAGCACGTACACCGTTCCGGCCGGAAATTGGGCGTTCGTGATGCGCAATAGCGAACCGTCGGCATGCTTCAGAAGATAGCCTCTTTGTATTGCTTCTTCTGCGAACGGACCGTTATAGACCGGGTGGTTGAAGCCGCCGTCCGCTTCCGGCGCTTTCACATGATTGCGGAGACCGAGAATGAGCTTGATGCCCCGTTCGGCGAAAAACGATTTCAGGCGGTTCACGTCCGGGAACCTCGGGTTGGCCAAGCCGTCCGTACGCCCCTCCTCGAACGCGTCGTCCCAGATGCCGAAGCTCGTCGTCGTCCCTTCGTACGTCCCCTTCCGGTCTCCTTTCCAGAAGCCGGAGCCGATGACGCCCCAAGCCAGCTCGTAGCCGCGTTCCAAATATTGCCGCAGCGCCTCTTCCACTTCCGTCTGGTACGAATTCCAGCCGAGCGAGCCGTATGCTTCCCAGCCGACGCGGAACATCTCGTATTTCGGCTTCTTGTCGGGATAGCCTTCCGCTATGCGTACGTTTCGGTAATCGCTGTAAATCTCGCGCATCGTGCCGGTGAAATAGTACAAGCTGCCGATGCGTGCCACGTTGGATGCGCCGAGCTTATTTTCCTTTTCCGTGAAAGCGACCCGTTTGGCCCCCTCCTCGAACAAAACTTGCGCAAACCGGTGTGCCGGATAGACGGTAAAATTCGATAAAAACCGCATGTTCGTGCCTTGATTAACCATATCGCTGCGGTGATAGCCGAACAAGTTCGCCCGGTCGCGGGCTTGAACGTCCAGCTTGCCTCTGGCCGGAGGCTGTTCCGTAGGCACGGTATCGATCAAGGAGCCGTAATCCCCGAGGCCGTACACCGGTGACATCGGCGCTGTTCTTACATCGATCGTATAAGCTCCCGGCAGGCTGGGAGTAATATCGAAACGGACATACCTGCCGCCGAACGCAAGCCTTACGTCAGCTTCTTGTCCCTCCGTATTTTCAACGAGCAGATGAAGCGCCTCTTCGTTCCAGTCCATGACTTTCGTGTGTGTGGCGTCGTACAGCCGCTTGCCTTCCTTATCGGAAAAGCGGAGGCCCGACACCGCATGGGGTTCGACCTGATAGCCGCATGCCGGCTGACGAAATCCGAAGCGGAACCCCTTTTTGCAGATCGTCATCGTAAACGATTTTGTGGTAATGATGATTTGTTCGCCCCGCTCTTCAAACCGGTACAACGGCAGACGAACGGACGGATTATCGATTGCCATGGTTTCTCTACTCCTTTTGTACGGGCGGGCGTTTACGTGACCGCAACCACCTGATCGCCGATCCGCGCCGTCCTTTGTTCCCCGATAATCCGGTTGCCGGAGATGGATACATTCCGGCTGGCCGTCAGTTCAATCGCATGCACAGCGGCGCGATGCTTCGGATAGTGGTCCGTCGTTTCGATCACGTTATTCGTAAAGATAAGACCGTCGACCGAGTAGCCTTTGACCAAAGCTAGCTCATAGGTCCGGAACCGGTTGCCTTCGATGCGAATATTCCGGTGATAACATGCCGGCAGCGTCTCCGGCGCCTGAATGACCGGATCGATGTCTATGACCGCTTTGCCCCAATGCGGATAGCAGTAGTTGCAGTCCAGAAACGTATTGCTGCGGATCGTGACGTCCTGCACCGCTCCCGATTCGTACCACGAGTTCGCATCGCCGGATATTTTAATGCCTGCGCCGGGAGCGCTGATCGTGTTATGTTCGAGCAGCACCTTGCCGGGGCTCGTGATCAGGAAGCCCCGGGCGCGATTCGCGCGTACCGTGCAATGATGCACGATCAAATCCGGCGACCATGTGATGTTCTCCGCCAAATCCCGCACGGCAACACCCGGGGGGATTGGCTTATCGAACGTGACCAGCCAGTAATGCCGGTTGACGGGTTCGACCTGTTTCACCGTCGATTGCGCATAAGGAGCGAACGTCGCCGCGCTAACGAAACGGAGCGCATCGCCGGGCCCGATCACGCGGACGCCGGTCTGTTGAAAATGATTCAGCTTCAACAGCAGCGTATCGTCGGCAATTTGCTCTTCAATCGATAAATAAATGCCGTGAACGTTGCACGGATCGTCCATTTGATTTTCGAACAGACAGTTTTCGATCCGGATCGTGCCCCGGCAGTACACAAAGTGGGTCGCATCGGCTCGCGTCGTGAACAAACGCGTGCTTCCCGGCTTGCGCTTCACGCAGAACGCATCCAAATGAATATCGGTCGTACGCTGGGCGATCACCCCCATGCCGAAGGCGTGGTACATATCGACGGACTCCACCCGAACGTCCTCGCTATCCTTGATGAAGATGCCCGCCGCATTCCGTTTTCCGCATTGAAAAACGAGCTCGCTGCCAATCGCGGGCTTTCTTTTCATGGAACCGGAATGGCGCACGAGGCCCGGGGCAATTTCATCGACGGAAATGGGCGCGTAATGCCCGTAATTTAACCAGTCTCCGCTTTGATACGCGGGAGCGCACGTTTGCGGATCCATCTCGATGATGCCCTTGACCCGTTCCGTCCATCCTTCGCCGTGGAAATGCAGCTTCCGGTCGATAATTTCGTAGGTGTACTGCGGCGGAACCTGGACATCGAAGAAATCGTCGCCGACGCTCGTGACCGTACCTTGCGAGAGAAGCGGCCGCTCCCAGTCGACACTGAAGCGCATGAGCGTAACATGCTGCGATTCGTCGATCACGAATGGGGTTAGCACGCCATGGAAAATAAACTCCGAGCCTTGCCCGTCCACCGTCAAATGCTGAAAGCCGAGGAGCGGAAAGACGATATGCCGCGTCTGCTCCTGATCGTGATTCGAAATATAGTAGTGCCGTTCCACGGCACGTTCAGGCCAAAAGTGATAGCGGCCTTTCGGAAACACAAGCTTCGGCCGTTCGACCTCCCGACAATATTGCAATGCCCGATATACGGCTAGCGTGCAATCTTGATCGGAGCCGTCAAGGCCGCCGCTCAAGCCGAACGATTCCATCGAAACGATCGTTTGGGTCTGCATGGACAAGCAGCATCCTTTCCTTTATGGTAACTTTTACTATCTGTGCTTCCGGCTTCCCGGCATAATTTCATTGTAAAAGAACCGCAATCATACGCACATAGCCTCGTTTTGATAAAGCATATCCTTAATTTCCTATATCCTGAGTCGAGAGCAAAGTCTGGCGCTGCGCAGCAATCGGGGGTCGCTCGGAAGGCAGCGAGGTACCGAATCGTCAACCGGTATCTTTGAAGCTTCGACCGTTTATTACATTTGCAATGGGACGAGCGAGGTGCTAAGCTTGTGTAGGAATAATGAGGAAAATAATCGCTTCGCCCATCAAATCACCGATCGAGCATCCGACACAGTTGACATCCCTGTTATCAACCGTCCAATCATTTGGAAACGAGGAGAACGAGATGAAACAATACCAAATCATGATCAACGGCATACCGTTCAGTTCAGCTCTTAATGAAATAGATGCATTCAGAATATATGAAGCCAACAAATATTGCGTCAAAAATATCGAGCTCATCGAGCTTTGTCCGGAAACGACGTCGCCCTCCCCGCCTCCTGCGAAAGCGGAGCCCATTCAAATCGCTTGTTCGGACAATGAAAAATGAGTATCTTCCTGCACACGTCCCGTGTCCAGGTGGGTTACGGAGTCCTTCAAAGGCAGACAGACCGTTTATAGCAGCAGTTTTCGTTCAAAAAAACAGGTCATCGAGGAGCATTCGCACCTCAATGACCTGTTTTTGCGCTATTGTTCTTCTGGATTCTCGTCTACTCGTATAAGCGAATTTCTACGAGCTCCGCACGCGGGCAGCCGTTCGTCGCCTCGACCACCAACCGGAATTTGGAAGCGGTGACTGCGGAATCGAAGCGGTGTACCCGCTTCCTCTTGTGATTGTCCTTATGTCTGCTAAGTACCGTCCAGGCATCTCCGACGAACGCTTCCAGACGGTAGTCGCGAATGAGCTCCGGAATCATCTCGAAGGAGGTGCGGTGATGGTGAAGATTGATCAGATCCTCGTTCACGTCGTCGTTAAACACGATATGCGCCTCACGGAATGCGACGTTACGGTCCCAAGCCAGTTCCACCCAAGCCTCTTCCCCCGCGGCAAGCGTCTCTGAAGCCCATAGATGCGGGCCGCCATACGGGCGCAAGTATCCGTCGGTTACATGGGAAGGAGCGAATGCATTCGTCTCCGGAAATGCCCGGAAACAGAACGGTTTGCGTACAAACTTTCTCATGCCCCACTGCACGACCGGCTGATCGTGCCGGTGATCTTCCAATGTTTTCACGGCACGAGCGGCGGCGCCGCGTTCGAAAGCGAGCACACCCGATTGCGGTGTGTGCGACATATGCAGCGACACCTGCGCGTTCGCTTTCACGATGACGAACGCATTTTGCGCTTGTTCCGGCTTCCATGCCAGCGGAACGGCCACCCACTGCCGCTCGCCTGCGCTCACATGAGCGGAGCCGCCGGCAACATAGGTGTGCGGGACATAATTTTCAGCGCGACCTGTGCTCCACAGCTCCACTTCCAATGTCGTCTCCGCTGCCGCATCGATCAGCAGTTCGATGCGGCTTAGTTCCGGATCGACGGGAAGCAGTATGCCGGCGTCGCTCTTCAGCGCATACGCCTCGGCCGGCTGTTCCACGGCAAGCCGCGTCAACGCGCCGGATGCGCTGACGGATGCGGCGCGAGCCAAATCAGCGTCGTCCCGATTCGCGATACCAAGCACCGACGCATCCTGGCGCAGCAGCGTTTGCAGCAGCTCCGATAGATGCTCCCGATATACGCCGCGCGGCGTCGTGCCGTGTTTCACCGCCAGCGCCGCGCCTGTGCCAGCCGCTTCTCCGATGACGGCGCACGTCGCCATGACGCGGGTCGTTCCGAACGCGACATGCGTCGCGCTGATGTTGCGGCCGGCGAACAGCAGGTTCGAGACGTTCACCGAGTACAGGCTGCGGAACGGGATATGATAGCTTCCGTCCATATGCATATGTTTGGAGCCGCTTTCCGTGGAGTACATGCCTTGCGGCGGATGAAGGTCGATCGACCAGCCGCCGAACGCCACGCGGTCCTCGAACTCGCGCTGCGCGATAATATCGTTCTGATGGAGCACGTAATCTCCGATAAAACGGCGAAATTCCCGTTTGCCGGGAAGCGAGCCTACCCATTCGAGCGTCATGTTGTCCGCATCGAAGTTCCCAGAATTTTTAATATAATCCCATATCCCGTAAATGACGGACCACAGTTCGTCGCGGATCCGCTCGTTCTCGTGCACCGTATCGAGCTCGCCGCCCCATTCGATCCACCAATAATGGCAGCCGGAGTCGCCGCTGCGGATGACGCGCTTCATCGGAATCGACGTTTGCGTAATGTCCTTGGCGAAGCTCGGCGGCACATACTTGACCGGACGCCCGGCATCTTTGCTGTAAAACAGAATCGTACTGCCGAGCGTAATGTCGTCCGCCACTTCCGGCGCCCATTCCTCGTTATACTCGTGACGCGCTTCCCTTCCTATCCGGTACTTCGCTCCGGCCAAAAAGCCGACCAGCCCGTCTCCGGTACAATCGAGGAACATCTCGCTCACAAAGCGGATTCGGCGTTCCGATCCCATCATCCAGCCCGTTACCGATACGATCCGGCGATCCGACTCGCCGCCTTCCGCTTCCACTTCGTGCACATCCGTATTCAAGAATAGTTGGATGTTGCTTTCCGCTCTAACGGTTTCCAGGACGACCGTATCCCAGAAATAAGGATTCCCGTCCGGATTGCGGAACTGATTTTCCACGAACATTTCGCCCATGATGCCCGTTTCGCGCGCATACCTGTGCGTGCCGTGTGCGGTAGCTCCACATACCCATACCCGCACTTCGCTGCTCGAATTTCCGCCAAGCACGGGACGGTTTTGCACCAATGCCACCGTGCGTCCGAGACGGGCGGCGGCTACCGCCGCATTGACGCCGGCAAGACCTCCGCCGATGATCGTAATGTCTGTTTGTACCGTTTCGAATCTCATGCTTTCCTCACCCCTGAATAATGTGCATGTCTGATGATCGTCATCTTATGACTCACAATAATTTCATTATAATGAAACGCTTTCCGTGTTGACATGCACAGAATTTGTCGGAGTATATACGTATTTTCCAAACGGGAACGAATGTTCCAGCCCAAGCTGCCTGTAAATCCGCCGCATCTCATTGGGAATCGCGGGTAACTTTTTACAGCGGATCGAGCTGAACCGCCGCCTGCTTGCCGCTAACCTGGATGCCGTTTTTTTTACGGCCGGACGCATGCAAATCTTTGACGAGCGTTTCGAGCAGCGCTTTCGCCCGCTCGCCTTCTTTGCCTTGGATGCGCACAACGAGCAGCACTGCATCGCCGCCGCTTAATATGCGCTCCGCCTGCTGTTTTTTTGTATCGTAATCGTGGTCTTCGATATGAGGCGTCAGCCGAATTTCTTTCAGCTTCGGCTCTTTCTCTCGCTTCCGGGACTGCTGCGCTTCCTGCCTCGCTTCCCCAGCGCGAATAAGCCGGCATGGAGGCGGACTGCTCATCAGCGTAGTGCATACGAGGTCGACCTTGTGCTTTTTCGCCAGACTCAGCGCTTCTTTCGTCGGCATGATGCCGAGATCCTCGCCGTTCAGCCCGGTCAGCCAGACTTCGGACACTTTAATATTTTCATTCGTAATCATTGTCGATGCACCTGGACTTTCGTTATAATGATTCATAGTATCGCCTGGAAGGAGATTTTTCAAATGAACCGCAAAGAGCTCGATGAGCAAATTATACGCAACTACCAGCGGGACGAGCATATAATGATTCTCGTATTCGCGCAGTGGTGCGTCAACCACGGCCTCGATCCGGTACAGTTGTACAACCGCGCCTATCCGCAGCAGACGGACAACGAAGCGCTGCTGCATGCGATCGAGCTGACCGTTCCGAAAGAAGAAGCCGGCGAAGTGCACGACGATACAGTGCTTGGCGTGCTGTCGCTGTTCGGCAACGACGAGCTGGCTTTTATCGTCACGGAAGAAATCGCCAGGCGCCGCAAAACGTAATCGCTCGGCCACGCTTATGACGTGCAATCCCCTTCATCCCTTCTTTGGCGGGGGATTGTGCGCTTTCGGCCGTTGGCTTAGACAACTATCCTTTTCTTTCCCATCTGCCTACATATTTCCATATCCATCCTGCATCTGTCCATATATTTCAATTGCAATTCCCGTCATAATATAATGTAAGCGCTTAACCTAGCGGTTTATGTTGCTTTTTCCGCGTTTTTCTGTCTATCCGTTTGACTTTTGAGGAGGTGAGGAAGAACTTGTTTCGCACAGCGCGATTAAGGGGATTATTTCAAAGAAATACGATCTAAGGAGTCGGGATCCATGAAAAAACTTTCATTATTAACCGTGTTCACGCTTATCTCGGTCGCAGCAGCCGGGTGCGGCAGTCAGCAACCCTCCCCGCAGACAGCCAAAGAAGCCGAAGCTCCGAAACAACCGGTAACGTTAAAAATGTATACGAACCAGTCGATGACGAAGGAAGACTTGGATAAACTGATCAACGAACCGCTTCAAAAAAAATATCCTTACATTACCGTAGAGATCATTCCGACATCCAACAACAATTTGACGCAACAAGTCGCTTCCGGCGAACAGCTCGATCTGATTACGATTTATAACGGTCACATTCCTACCTTCAAAGAATTGAACATCTTCCAGGATATTACCCCGCTGACGCAGAAGCATAAATTCGATCTGGGACGATTCGATCCGAAATCGCTGGATACGTTGAGGGCGATTGCCGATAAAGGCGAGCTCTACGGTCTGCCGTATAACCTACAACTGAATGCGTTGTATTACAATAAAGATATTTTCGACCGGTTCGGGGTGGAATACCCGAAGGACGGAATGACGTGGGACGATGCCATCGAATTGGCGAAAAAATTGACCCGTCAGGTGGACGGGGTTCAATATCGGGGATTGGACCCGGAAGGCATTATTCGGCTCATGTATCCGCTCTCCTTAAACATCGTCGATGCCAAGACGAATAAGCCGATGGTGAACAGCGAGCCTTATAAAAAGCTGTATGAAATGGGCAATCGCATTTATTCCATTCCCGGCAATAAACCTCCGAAAGGCGCCAACGCGAACAATGCCTTCATGAAAGATAAGCAGGTCGCCATGTACGCCGTCATCAACCTGTTCGACAAACTCGCCCAAGTGCCGGAATTCAATTGGGATATTGCACAATACCCAAGCTACAAGGAAAATCCGAACGTCTACGGCATGTATGATCTTCACGTCATGACGATCAGCAAAACGAGCAAGTATCAGGATGAAGCCATGAAGGTGCTGGAAGTTTTATTTTCGGACGAAGTCCAGTCGCTCAGCGCCCGATCAACCGGGCGAGTTTCCCCGCTCAAGGATCCGAAATTCAAAAATGAATTCGGCGCGGATATGCCGATTCTGAAAGGCAAAAACGTCAAAAGCATATTTAAAAGCTCGCCCGCAAGCGCTCCGCCTTTCTCCATCTACTACACCAAAGCCAGAGACATCTTCAGCGGCAAATTCACGGAATACTTGGACGGTAAAAAAGACGTGAACACCGCGCTTCGCGAAGCGGAAGAACAGATTACGCAGTATATCAGGGAAAATGCGAAGTAAGAAAAGCTATTGATCGAAGCATTTTCGATGATGATACATTCGTGTAACTCCATCAAATAAGCTCGCCGTACCCGCAAAATGTCGGGCGCAGCGAGCTTATTGCTTGTTACTTCTTCACTTTTTGGTACAGCTCGTTGATTTCCTTCACGTAGTCGTCGCCACCGCTCTTCTTCCAGAGCTCCACCGCCGCCTTGAAGCCGGCTTCATCGATTTGGCCGACGATAAATTTCGTTCGCGCATCGCTGATGATCGTATCGAGCTGGGCGCCTTTTTGCGAATACACACTGGATACGAGCGGCTCAGCCGGATTCGCAACGACGATCGCCTCGTTTGCTTTAATCACCTCATCCGCTTTTTTCCGCAGCGGTGTCGGCTTGACGGCCAGGCTGCGCGTCTCCGGTATGAAGGCGACGAACTGGTTTAACCCTTCCACTTCGCCTTCCAGCAATGCCGCATCTTTGCTCGGCTCGATGCCGCCCTCGACTTTCTTGTAATGCTTTCCTTCGAGCCCGCGTTCGGCTAGCGTCTGCGCTTCGGCATCGTTCATTTTGTCGAGGAACGCCAGCACTTTGCGCAGCTCCTGCTCATTCTTCACGCCGGTTTTGGAGATGGAAAGCATGCCCGCGTAGCCCGAGGTCGGCAAGTTCTTTTGCCCTTTGGGCCCGCTCACCGTGCCGATCAAATCCATGATCTGCTTGTTCGGGTCATCCTTGCCGTCTTTTTGCAGCGCCGCATGAATTTTATCTTCCAACCGCGCGCCATTGTCCAGCACGTCTACGATCACGCCGGCATGCCCGTTAATGACGGGATCGTTCCATTTGGCCGTATCCATGACGGCAAAGTCGGGATTGATCAGCTTCTCGTCGTACAGCTTTTTGAAGAAGCGAAGCGCATCCATATATTCCGTCGTCAGATGAACGGGCACCAGCTTGCCGGAAGCGTCCTGCCCCCATTTATTCGGAGCGCCGAACCACGTTTGCATAATGTCGAACGGGCCGGTAAATTTGGAGATGACCATGCCGTACGTATCGTTTTTGCCGTTTCGATCCGGATCTTTATCCCGGAACGCTTTTAGCATATTGTAGAACTCGTCAATCGTCTTCGGCGGCTGCAGCCCTACGTTGTCGAGCCAATCTTTGCGGTACACGATCCCGTTGCGCCCAAGCGGTCGCGAGCGATAAATGCCGTAGATTTTGCCGTCGATGGAGATGTTGTTCTGCACGATCGGATTCGCTTTGCTCAAGTTCGGATAATCCTTCATGTAAGGGCCAAGCTCCCAGAATGCGCCGGAACGGGCCGCGTTAATGAATGAAGGCGATTTATCCTGAACGACCATGACGGCCGGCAGCTTGCCGGAAGCGAGTACGATGTTGAATTTATCGGGATACGAATTGTTCGGCACCCATTCGAAATGCAGATTGGTGTTCGTATATTTCTCGATTTCCAGCGCCACCGGACTGTCGTCCTTGACCGTGGTCGCCTTGAATGCCGGCAGCATGATGCTGATATCCGCCGGTCCTTGCGCTTTTCCGCCTCCGTCTCCGCCGGAGCCTGGCTGGCCCCCGTTTCCCCCCGTGGAACAACCGACTACGGCCGTCATCGATATCGATGTCAGCATGAGCGCCGACGCCCATTTGCGCTTCGCAAACGCTTTCTTTTTCACGTAAGAAGCCTCCCTGTTATATTGATTATATAAATGCTTATTATGCTGCTGTCCGTTACCCCTTGATCGAACCGATCATTACGCCTTTGGCAAAATGCTTCTGCAAAAACGGATACACGAGTAAAATCGGGATGGTACCGACGACGATGACGGCCATCTTGACCGTTTGCTCGGGGGGCTTGACGAAGTTCGGGTCGAGCTGGGACAAATCGCCCGCGCTTTGCGATAGCATGACGATTTGACGAAGCAATACTTGCAGCGGCCATTTGGCTGCATCGTTCATATACAGCAGCGCCGAAAAGAAGTTGTTCCAATGTCCTACCGCATAAAACAACGCAAACGTCGCGAGCACCGGCTTGGATAACGGCAGCACGATTTTCCATAAGATCCCGATCTCGCTGCAGCCGTCGATTTTGGCCGATTCCTCCAGCCCCGGAGGCAGCTCTTGAAAAAAGTTTTTCACCACAATCAGATTGAAGGCGCTGATCGCTCCGGGTAAAATAAGCGCCCAGTACGAATCGAGCAAGTTTAACCCTTTTACGACGAGATACGTCGGGATCAGTCCTCCGGAGAACAGCATGGAAAATACGATTAAATTGAGCACCGTATTCCGCCCCATCATCTCGCGGCGCGCGAGCGGGTACGCCATGGAGACGGTGAATGCCAAATTGACCAGCGTACCGACGATCGTTACGCCGATGGATACGCCGATGCTGCGAAATAAGGTAGAGGACGATAAGATGTATTCGTACCCTGTTAAGGAAAACGACTGCGGGATGATAAAAAATGCGCGCTGGGTCAGCTCGGCATCCGTAGCAAAGGAGCCGGCGACCACATACAAAAAAGGCAGCACGGTAAGACAGGCAAATACGGCAAGCAGCGTGTAGTTGCATACGTCGAAGATCGTTCCGCCGACGCTCCGGTACGATTTGCCCACAGCTCTGTTCCCTCCCTCGTCATGATTAATAGATTCCGGACTGGCCGAATTTTTTGGCGATATAGTTGCTGGAGAATACGAGAATGACGCCGACGATCGATTTGAACAAACCGACAGCCGTACTGTAGCTGAAGGCGCCTTGCGTAATGCCCATGATATACACGTACGTATCGAAAACATCGGCTTTTTCGCGATTGAGCGCGTTCGTCATCAAGTAAATTTGCTCGAAGCCGTTCTCAAGCACGTCGCCCATACGCAGGATCAGCAAAATAATGATCGTGCTTCGGATGGATGGCAGCGTAATGTGCCATATTTGCCGCCAACGGTTCGCACCGTCCATGACGGCCGCTTCATACTGTTCCGCATCCACGCCTGCCAGCGCCGCCAAGAAGATGATCGTGCCCCAGCCGCACTCCTTCCATATCGTCTGAAGAATGATGAGCGGCCTGAACCAGTCGGGGTCGGCCAAGAAATTGATTTTTTGCCCGGTGTATTGAAACAGCAGTTCGTTCACGATGCCGCCTTCGGTTGTCAGCAACACGTAGCTGATGCTGGCCACTATGACGATCGAAATAAAGTGCGGCACGTATATGAGCGTCTGAATGGTTCGCTTGTAGATCGAGATGCGAACCTCATTGAGCATCAATGCGAGCACGATTGGCGCGGGAAAGAAGAACAACAAGTTGTACAGCGACAGCAGCAGCGTGTTGCGCAGCAGCCGGAAAAAATCGGGGTTTTGAAAAAAGTTGTGAAAGTGCTCGAGTCCCACCCATTCGCTTTTCCAAAATCCGGTGAACGGCTGATAATTTTTGAAGGCGAGCAGCACGCCCCACATCGGGACATATTTGAAAAGCAAAAAGTACAGCAAGCCGGGCAGGAGCAGGACGTACAGCCATTTATCGCGTTTCAGACGCCTCAGCACTCTGCTTTCCGATGCCAGAGCTATCGATTGTCCGGATGGTTTCGTTTCCCCGCGATCTGTCGGTGTCGTTACCGGACCCACGGTCCCCCACCTCCATTTTTTATCATTGCGTTGCGAACGGACCGGTCGACTCGGAGCCGCAGATCTATTGTGCAGCAATCACGGTTTGATTGGTATCGTACATTTTTGATTCGTCGGCTATTGACGAAGCTTCTCTTCTATTGCAGCCTTTGCACTTTATTGAACGCCTGCGGCGAAAGCGGCGTTTTGCCTTATACGTTGCGCACGCGCTCCCGGTATTGCGTAGGTGTGACGCCTTCGAATTTTTTGAACAATCGGTTGAAATAGCTGTGCTGGTATCCGACTCGCTCCGCGATGTCGTTAATTTTGTGCTCCGTGTCGCGAAGCAGCGTCTTCGCTTTTCCAATCCGCAAATCAGTCAAGTAATCGATGAAATTTTGGCCCGTCACTCTCTTGAACGAACGGCTTAAGACGAATACATTGGCTCCGCAAACTTCCGCGCACTCGTCAAGCGACAGATCTCTCATATAATGCGCATCCATATATTGCATCGCCAGCTCGACCATTTTCCGCAGCTTGTCGTCGGAGCGGTGTTCCATCTCCTCCATGAACGGGCGGATGACCCGCGCCATAAACCAACGAAGGATTTGCTCCGATTCGCGCAGCCCGGACAGTTGACCGTACCGGTCGGCTGGCGACAACAGCTCGTTCGGATTCAATCCCGAATGCAGCATTTCGCGCTCCAATACGCAGAGCAAATTCATGACGCCTTGCCGCACATCCAGATCGGTTGCCCCTTCTTGCGCCAACGATTCGAGAAAAGCATGCACTTGCCGCTCCGCTTCCTCCGGCTGACCCGTGCGCATCGCCTGGATCAGCTCTCTTTCCGAGTCGAACGGATAAGCGATCCCCTGCTTCTTCTGCGGTTCTCCGACCAGCTCCGCGTCGATGATTTGGTTGTCCGCATCCCATTTGCGGTAGTTAAGCGCCAGCCGCGCCTGGTTGAACGCGACCGGAATGTCCCGTATATTCTCGCAGCCGCCTCCGATGGAAACGGTCGCTTGCAGCTTCAATATGCGGTTCAGCGTCAGGATGAGATTTTGCGCCCATGCATGGATGCCGCTTCTGTCATCGCCACATTCCTGTGGTTCAAGCTCCAGCACGATACCGACCGTCAAATCGTGAAAATTGATTACCTGGCATTCGCCAAACCGCTCCTCCGCCATTTCGTGCGCGATATTCGCGGCGGCGAAGCTGACTAGCCCCTCATCGTCCAGCGAATAACGGCCCGTACGGCTCGCCTGCGTCATCCCGAGACGGATGAACAGCACCGTGTATCGGCATTGTTCCGCTTTCCAGCCGTGCTGCCGCATTCTTTCTCGCAACTCTTCCTCCGTGTAGGAAGACAAGTATCCTTGAATGAGCTGCAGCAAAAATACTTGCCGCACTTGAGGCAGTTGGCTCTCCAGCTTGCTCTGCATCGCCATGCTTTGGCGGGTGAGCTGCAGCCACTGCTCTTCGATCAGTTGAAACTCGTCATGCGACCGAACCGCTTGCGGCAGCTTCCCGTACCCGAACCGGTTCAGCAGCCGGGCCATCGGCGAATAGATGCGCCTGGAAGCGAACCAGGCGAGCATGAGCGCCAGCAGCAGCCCTGCGCCGCTAACCTGCATTACGAGCTTGGATAAAAACACGACCGGTCTCGTTATCGCATCGATCGGTGCGGCGGACACATAGAGCCAGTTCGAGCCGATCCGCTCGAGCTGGCCGAAAGTGACGGAATATTTGTTATCCTTCCATTTCCATAGAAATGACGAGACATCCCCTTTGTGGCGCATCACTTCCGTTCGCAGCGACAGCCGCTGAGCCGACGATTCCTCCGCCGATCCGGTTAAAGCGGTCGAAGCGAGGATCGTGCCGTCTTCATGCAGCAGCAGTGCCTCACCCTCATCATAAGGTGTGAGCGTTTTCAAAACATTCCGCAGATCAGCGGGACTGAGGCGAGCGCTCAATATGCCATAAGGCTCCAGCGTTCCGCCGGGCATTTTCTGGACAAGAACCAGATCGGATGGCTCCCCCTCCGACTTGGACGGCAGCTGCGTCCAATAAATCGGCGCGCCTTGCTTCAGCAGCGACTGCACTTGCCGCAGTTCGGCGGAATTCGCAGGGAACGTATCGAACTGCGGGAAAAAACGGACCGGCATGGCGCCGCCGGTGATGTCGAGTTCGAGCTTCGTCTTGAGGGCCATCGATCCTTCCAGCACCATGAGCGTCTTCGTAATGTCCCGGGCCACGTCGAACCGGCGGAAAAAGTCGGTTTCCAGCAGACGGTAGTCAAACAGCGGTTCGTAGGACAGGTGGGACATCGTCAGCTCCAGATGGGCGAACTGCCCTCCCATCGTTTCCGCGCGCTTCGCGATCTGGTTCTTATGAAGCTGCACCAATTCATCCTCGACGCGCCCGCCGGCAAACCAGTACATGAGCACACCCGTAATGAGACCGGGAATCGAAGTGATGAGCAGAATGAGTACGAGGCTTTTTTTGTAAAAGATGCCTTTGCCCTTGTGAGCTCCTGGCTTCCATAACGAACGCAGAAGTCGGAATGTACCGAACATGGAATTTCGCCTCCCAAAGCGATCTCTAATAAAACAAAGACCCCGTATGCTTGTACGGAGTGTTGGATTCGTTCAACATATACGCCTTACACAAGTTCCCCGCCGGGATACAGTGTGGAGCTGTAAAGTCGTTTCGTTTGCGGCAGCGGTTTGCCGGAAGAAGCGGCGGTCAAGTCGTATGCGGAACTGCCGAATATGGCAGCCGTTTCGTTGCCGTAGATGACGACCTGCTCCCGGTCGGTTCCGAACAAATCCCCGTGGGCGACATACCCGTCTTCGGGGAATGTAACGACGGCATTCATATAGCCGTCGTACAACGCGGGGAACAACCCGCCGCCTCGCCGATAAGCCAAAATGTAGTCCAGTGAACCGGCATCCCAGCCGCGGATCGTCTCGATAATCGTCAGCCAGCCGTCGGTCGTGCGGTCTTCCTTCCATACAAGCCGCCCCTGATGATCAAGCAGGAACAACGCATCCTTTCCTTTGCGGGTTCCTCCCGCATCCCCGCGGACGATCCGGTCAAGGCCGGCGATTTGCAGCCCCGGAAGATCGCTGCGGAAGCGGCCTAGCGCCACGTGCTGCGACTCGATGGAGCCGTCGTAGCGCCACAGCTCCCGTCCGTGTCGGTCGTACATCACCGTCACGCTGCCGCCGATGACAAGCTCCGGGGCGCCGTCGCCATTCACGTCGCCGACCCATATGCAGTCGGCATGGTCGTCCAGATCGCTGCAGCTCCACAGCTTTCGGCCTTGATGATCAAGCAGGTCGTATCCGGCCATCACTTCATCCCGGCCGTCGCCGTCCAAATCGTACACCCAAGGATAATGGCCTACATTGCCTTCATGCTTCCACAACAGACGAAAGCTGTTATCAAGCGCCCACATGCGGCGATAACGGTCTTTCAAAAGCAAATCCGTCGGCCGGCCGCTGCCGCTTAAATTCGCAATCACAATACAATCATGCGCCTCCGGATCGGGGAGTTCGCACTCGGATTTCGCTTTGCCCGTCGCCCCGTCCAAAACGCACAAGCGACCGTTCATGACGCACAAAACTTCAAGTGCGCCGTCGCCGTCCCAATCATAGATTTGCGCCGGATAATCCGAACCCGGTCCGCCCGCATCGGGATGCGGCTTCCCGGTCTGCCACAGCATCGCGCCATCCAGACGGTATGCCGTTACACACTGCACCTGATGCGGAATGTAACGTACATCCTTCCTATTGTCGGGCTGCACCATCACAATCTCCATACGGCCGTCGCCGTTGATATCGCCCAGCAGCATTTTACAGCGCGGTCCGGCCGAACGAATGTCCACTTTTCCTATAAGCACAGACTCCAATGCCCCTACGATCATAACCGCTCTCCTCCTTCACATAACAGCCGCCTACAATGCGGCTCACAAACGGTATTGCGAATTTTACGTCAATATATTAACGTAGAAGAAAAGCTTCTGAACGAAGCCTTCCGATGAAGATACATTCGTGTTTAAATGAAGCTTTCTTGTGAACAGAAGTTTCATTTGCGCGCTCGCGCTTTAAAAGGATTAAATTTTCTATACTCTTAAGATAACAAGACCTAACGCTGTAAAACTCCATAATTTCCTTAAAGCATAAGTCTTTTCGGCTTCGACCCGCAATCAAAAAATATGAACCGATATGAATAATTGAAACCGGGGTACATACGATGAAAAAATTCATATTGCCTCTGCTTCAAAGCGAGGTCCATCTTCCGTTTTATGTATACTGCGTCGGGGGAACGGCGGATCAGCCGCCGATTCGCCGTCTAAGCGGCTACCCATATTACATTTGGCTTCATACCATCACGGGCAAAGGAAAGCTTTACCTCGAAGATTCGGAACACACGTTACGTGAAAATACCGGCGTCCTCATTTATCCGGAAACGGCCCATGAATACTATAGTTTGGAATCTCCCTGGGAAACGCACTGGGTCGCTTTTCAAGGGTACGGGGTTGCTCCATTGCTTAAGCAAATCGGACTCGAACGCTCCTCCGTCTACCATCTCAGCAACATGCAGCTGCTCGATCGGCGATTGAACGATATTTATATGTCGTCCAAAGTGAGCGGTCCCGACAGCGGAACGAAAAGCTCCGGGAAACTGTACAACTTCCTGATCGATCTGAAAAACGCGCTGTATCCCGACCGCGCCCGTTCCCAAGCTACCGCCCACAGCCGGCTGCAGCCCGTCTTCGCCCATATGGAAGCGAATTACCGGGACGATCTGTCACTCGATCGGCTGGCCGCGATGATCGGCGCATCGCCTCAATATTTATGCCGCATCTTCAAGCAAACGGTGCAAATGAGCCCGGTCATTTATTTAACCCGCCTACGATTGCAAAAAGCAAAGGAGCTGCTTGTCGAAAACGATCAAATCACGGTCGGTGAAACGGCGGCCAAAGTAGGATTTCACGATACGAGCTATTTTTGCTCCGTGTTCAAGCAGTATGAAGGTATGACGCCGCTTGAATTCCGCAAATCGTATATGCAAGGCTATGCGCATGACCATAGCAAATAACCCGGCAGCCGAGCTGCCGGGTTATTTGCCAATTGCCGTATATATTTTGCGGCTCTTTATCGGAGGCAGGGTGTGGTGCTTTCCCCGTTACCGATGGCCGATCCTACCAGTGAAACTGAAGATAGGTTTTCTTCCAGTCACGATGCGCTGCCGCTTCGTCCATGGCCGCTACGAAATCTTTCACCTCGTGAATTTGCTTGTAGTGATCCGGCAGCAACCGTCCGAGCGTTTGCTGGCACTGCGGGTCCCGCATCGCTTTCAGCACCGGATGGTAATCCACCGAGTAGCTTCGGCTGCTACCGATCAGCGTGATTCCCTTTTCCAGCACATCCCGCGTATTAATCGGCACGCGCTCCTCGGTAACGCCCATCAGGATCAAGCTGCCGCCGCGGTTCATAATATCGATTGCCTGATTAATCGCGCTTTCGCTGAATTTTCCGCCGGTACATTCGACGGCCACATCGAAGCCTTCAATTGATGAAAAGTCGAAGTCCTGCACGAGATGGCGCGTTGCAAACTGGAACTCGTTCAGCTTCTCCGGAATCGCGCCGAACACATGAAGCCGGTCTGCGCCCAGACCGAATACGTGATGCAGCATCGCAGCGGATAAGTATCCTACCGGTCCGTCTCCGAATACGACTACGCGCGCTTCGCCATCGCTCAGCCGGTCTTGAATGCGGCTCAGCGCCTGATGCGAAACGGAGCACAGCTCGGACAGCACGGCGATCTCGTCCGGTACGTCGTCTGGAACCGGAATCGCGCACGACACGGGAACGACGAGTCGATCTTGCGCGAGACCGTCGAAGCCGCTGGACAAAAATCTTCCGTTCGTGCAGTAATTGGCACCCGCCACGCCACGGCAGTAAGGGCAGCATTCGTCCGGCGACGTTCCGTTTATCAAGTAGCCGGGAATGTTCGGAACGATGACGACGCGCGTTCCTTCCTTCAAGCTCGTATTGTTGCTATCGACGACATGGCCGATCCCTTCATGTATAAGCGCCATCGGCAATTTGCGCGCAAGCGCTTCCGGACGCCGGTTGCCCATGTAGTAACGCATATCGGCGTGACAAATGCTGGCCAAAGCGGGCTTCACGACAACGAAGTCTTTTGGAATCGGATGCTCAAGCACCGTTTCCACTACTTCGCCGGGCTTCGTAAGACGAAAAGCTCTGGATTTCGTTGACAATGCATTGTTCGTAATCATGAATAAGTCCACTTCCTTCAGTATGAATTCGTTGCTGCAATAAACTATTCATACGATGCTCATTTGTGTATGTATATAGTTTATTTGTGCGCGATTTAATTCATATTATAAACAATACTTGGGGTGTGTCAAGCAATTTTTACTATAAATAAGCATCCGTAAACACTTATCGCGCATGAACGCAAAAAAACAGCCTCTTGCTTGCGCAAGAGGCTGTCGGTTGGCCTGCTCAATCTCTGACGGCGAACCTTTATTTATTTTCTTGAATGTATTTATTCGCTTTTTCGTCCGCCGTTCTAAGTACCGTATTGACGTCCGTTTTGTCGTAAGCCATACTTTTCGCGGCATCGCTCAGGAACGGATACAGCTTCACGTCATACTTTGTCGCTTTCGGCAGACCCGCAGGTTTTACTTTGAAAATGCCTTGCAGGTTTTTGCCTTCGTACAGTTTCGTGTCCACCGCGACGTCTTTCTTGAGGGCAGGATCTTTCAGAACGGTCATCCGCGTTCCTCTGTTCATTGCTTTTTGCGCTTCTTCGCTTACGATGGTTTTGATTGCAGCATACGCCGCCTTCTTGTTCTTGCTCGTCGGCGTGACCATTGCCAGGTGGAAGTCGATTTCCCGGCCGATACCCGGTTTATCGTCAAATGATGGGAACGAAACGACATCCCAATTGAAGCCTTTGCCTGGTTCCTGGAGCTGTGGCAAACGCGCCGTCGTCGCCGCTAACCAGTAAGGGAACATCGCGGTTTTTTGATCTTTAAGGAAATAATCGATACCGTATGAATACTTTTTCTGAGGTTCTACGCTGCCGGGAATCGCATAGTTTTGCTCATAAAGGCCAAGCACTTTCTTAAATCCGTCCGTTTGCAGAACCGATTTCTCCTGCTTGTCGTCGACCACGCCCAGACCGTAAGGTCTGATCAAAATGCTTGGGCTTTGAAGATCAAGCCCTACATATTGGGTTCCCCCGTCCATTCTCGTCACTTTGCGCGACAAATCGATCACTTGGTTCCAAGTCATGCCGTCTTTCGGGTGCGGAACCGCAAATTTGTCGAAAATGTCCTTATTATACAACATGAGTCCATAGTTCATTGCGTAAGGAATACCGAACGTTTCCCCTTTATCGCTAAAGGTTTTCATCGTATTGACGGTTTCCGGCTCGAATTTACTCATGTCGATCTTTTCTTGCTTGATAAATTCGTTCAGATCGGAGCCCAGTCCCAGTTGCAGCAGGTCAAGCAAATAATAGTTGCTCGTCAAGATGACATCCGGCACTTCGCCGGCGGCAATTAACGCGTCCAGCTTCCCTGTGACGAGCTGGGGCGTAATATTCGGATATTTCGCCTGGATCGGTTTCGTGATCAGCGCTTCCAAATCCGGGCCCGCCAAAACCCCTGCGTTGTGGGAGTAAAACGTCAGCGTTACCGGCTCGTTATTGTATGCGTTTGGATTGGGCGCGTCCGGTTTGTTTCCTCCGCTTGCAGCTTCCTTAGCGCCGCCGGCGCAGCCGGTCAGGGCTAACGCTCCGAGCATGGACATGCTGAGCAGCAGTGGTATCGCTTTCTTTCTCTTCATTTCATAACCCCTCCGTTTTGGTAAAACGATTTATCCTTTGTTTCATTAGGACCGCTGCAAAGCTTGCCACGATTGCACGCTTTTCACAAATTTGCCCGGTTCGTCCGTAGCATACCAACGAATGCCCAAATCAAGCAGCCCGTGCATGGATGGCTCGTCGATCTGGAAAGGCAGCACTTCCAGGTCAATTCCGGCGGCTGCCGACTCCGCAAGCGCATATTTCAAAAACTCAGGTTCGATATCGTAATGCCAGCCCGGCTGCGGCTGCTGCGATTTCAAATGCAATTGCACCTGATCCAGTCCTTGAAAACCGGATTCCCGCACTTGATTGAACGTCGCTTTAATCTTGTCCGCGGAACCGCCGACCCACAGCATGCTTTTTACGCCTTTGGCGATCGTTTTCATGCGTGCGCAATTTTCCTGCTTGTTATGGGTGAAAATAACCTGCTCGTTAACGCCGTATTGATCGATAAGTCGTCCAAGCTGTTCCAGATCGACGTTTTTCAAATCAAGATACACGAGCCGCTCCGGCTTGCCTTGCATCTCGATGAACATCTCTTCGACGGAAGGGATTCGCTCCCCTGCAAACTTCTCGTCGAATTTGACTCCGGCGTCCCACGCGCGCGTTTCTTCAAACGTAAATTGAGCGATCGACATGTCCTTTACTTCGTCCGGCGCCGTTGTTGTCCTGGCTGGCGTATCGTCGTGCAGGCAAACAATGATACCGTCCTTCGTCGTCCGGATGTCTGCTTCCGGAATTCCCCCCAAGCCCCAAGCATACCGATTGGCAACCATCGTATTATCCGGAGCTTCATACGCTCCTCCCCCGCGATGTGCTTGCCAATACACTTGAAATGCGCTCATTTCCCCTGGCTCCCTTTATTTTCATATGTAAATCTTCCAGAATCGTGCGCGAACTTGTATGTTTGCGCGCGTTTGTTTACATATTACAAACTATTCCTTTTGACTGTCAAGTATATATTTTGTAAAGTATCACTTGACTGAGCGGCATTATTAAAATAGTCTAACATTATGTGTAATAACGGTGAAATAAACACAAGCGCGCAAATGAAAACATATTTTCGTGGTATAATGAAAGTATAGACGAGTTGAAGGGGGATTGTGATGCTAGCAGCAGAAAGGAAATTGCGAATCGTAGAACTAGTCAAACAAAAACATGTAGCTACCGTCAGTGCCCTCGCGAAAGAATTTCACGTACATGAGGCAACCATCCGGCGGGACTTGGCCGAAATCGAGCAGGAAGGCTTGCTGCGCAGGACGCACGGCGGCGTTATCGTCGACAAGGGTGCGAACATCGAGCCGTCGTTTACCGAGCGCGTCAGCGATCAGTTGGATCAGAAGATGCGGATCGGCAAGAAGGCCGCTTCGCTCATCGAGGATGGCGATCATGTCATTCTGGATTCGGGAACGACAACGATGCATATCGCGCAAAACCTCGTGAACCGTTCAAATATTACCGTGATTACGAACGACATGAACGTAGCTGCGGAGCTTCGCGATTCGTCCGGCATTACCGTCATTGTGACCGGCGGAACGCTGTACCATTCCAGCTTTATGCTCAACGGGATGTATACCGATTCTATTTTGAAGTCGCTTCACGTGAACAAGGCATTTATCGGGATTCCGGCCATCCATCCGAAGTTCGGGCTGACTCATCCGGAAGCGGAGCTGGTCCCGACCAAAAAAGGAATGATCCAGGCTTCTCAAGAAGTTATCGTCGTCGCAGACGACACGAAGATCGGAAAAGTATCGCTGCATACCGTCGCACAGGTAACAGACGTGCACACGTTCATTACCGGCACGGAAGCGTCGGAGGCGCAGATCAAGTTTTTCAAAGAAACGGGCATCAACGTCATTACTGTTTAGTTCGGCATCGAAACCGATCGAGATCCATATAAGGAGCAGAACAACCGCTAGGTTGCGCTGCTCTTTTTTTACGCAGCTTTGTCCGCCCTTTCCCGGTACGCGCGAACGAGCTCATGCCTTTCTTGCTTTCCTGAAACATGGTATGCTTTTGAAAGCGAAGACAACGCAGGCCTGAGCAATGTAACTTAATAACTTAATAATGAATATGTACAATTTCGAATTTTTCGTTTGAATTGAGGTGAACCGTTCCTTATGAACATTATAAAAGTGAAGGATCGCCATGAGCTGGAAAAAAAGCTTCCGGCGATGCCGTGGTACGTCGAAAAATTTATCAATTATAAATTGCCAGACCTCTCCCCTTCGTCTTTGCTCGAGTATGTGCGCGATTATGAAACGTTCTTTTCCTGGCTGCTGGCCGAAGGATTGACCTCCGCTGCGGCGATACGCGAGATCCCGCTGACGGACCTGGAAAAGCTGCATATGGAAAGCATCGATCATTTCAAAATGTTTTTGTCGACTCGCAAAGAAAACGCGAACGTCCGGACGACGATTTCCCGCAAGCTCTCTTCTTTGCGCTCACTTTTCCACTATTTGAGCCAAATTGCCGAAGACGACGATTTTTATCCGTTGCTCAAAAGGAATGTAATGGCGAAGGTGGAAATCAAGCGTACGCACAAGCCCAAAGATTCCGCGGCAAAGCTGGAGGGAAAACTGCTGCAGGAAGCGGAAATTATCGAGTTCATCGATTATGTCAAGAACGGTTACGCCGAGGACGTGGCCCGCAATAAGCAGGCACTTTATTCGTACGAGCTTAACAAAACGCGGGATACGTGCATCGTCAGCCTGATCCTTCACTCCGGATTGCGCGTTTCCGAAGTGTTCAATTTAAATCTGGACGACATCGACCTGAAGAAAAAGCTCGCTTATGTTTACCGAAAAGGGAAGAACGACGATACGTTCAAGACGCCCGTCTATTTTCGGCAGGAAGCGGTTGAAGATTTAAGTCTGTACTTGGAGCTGCGCCAGCCGCAATATAAACCCGCCAAAAAAGAAAAAGCGCTCTTCCTCGCTATTGCCAACGGCAAAAAGGAAGGCGAGCGCATGACCAAGCGGGCGATTCAGGAAATGGTCATCAAATACGCGAAGCGGTTCGGAAAGCCGTACTTATCGGTTCACAAGCTGAGACATTCATTCGCGACCGACTATTATTTGCGCAACGATCTGTACAAAACCCAGGAGCAGCTTGGACACGCCTCCCCCGAGACGACGCAAATATATGCTCACTTGACCGATAAGACGATGGCTGAAGCGATAGATAAATTAAAAGAATAAGGAGCGTCGGTGGTGTTAGGCCGAGGAGCCATAATCTATTGCGATCTTCTTGACCTTGACACTAGTGTTATAGTTTACAATTTACAGTGGACTATACGACAGGGGGTTATCACTTGAAAATCAGTCAATTGGCGAAATCGACCGGCGTCAGCGCCCGTTCCATACGGCATTACGAGAAAAAAAAGCTGCTTACTTCCACGCGTCTTGACAATGATTACCGGGAATTCGACGAATCTGCGGTGGAACGGGTGAAAACGATCCAACTTTATTTGGGTCTAGGCTTAACTACGGAAGACATCGAGCAAGTGTTGAATTGCGGCGATGAATATCCCGATTATAAAATGGACGAATACTGCGACGAAATGCTGGAAGTATACGAACAAAAATTAAGCGAAATCAATAAACAAATGCTTTCGCTGGTCGTTGTGCAGCAGCGGATTGAACAGCAAATCCGTCAAATGAAGCAAAGACGCGTCCTGCAGGGCAGCGATCGCTAAGGTAATGAAGCCTATGTCTGTGACGATTACGCGGACGGCTTCCTCAGCATCTCGGTCAAGCGCGAGAAAGAGTCGCCGCCATGGCCCTCGTCAATCGCCCGTTGTACGAAAGCTTTAGCTGCGTTCAATACATTGACGTCAATCCCCCGGGCCTGCGATGCGTGAATAATATGATCCATTGCCGCCGCGGCCGAAAAAAGATTGGATTGGTCGCCCGGGTATCGACCTTCATCAACCTGACGCGCGAGATCGACCATGATGGCGGGCATGATTGCCGCAATCCCTTGTGCATGCACGGCGAAGTCGCTTGCCGCGATATGTTCCGCGCCGGCCAGCGCGACCGCATGCGCATATCCGCTCATCGTGGTCCAAAACAGATCGAGCAGCGCGATATCGTACGCCGCGGCTCTCCCGGGGTCCGTACCGAGATGCGTGGCGGTACCGCCAATGCTCGCCAGCGTCCCCCGGTGGGCCTCGAACACCGCCTCCGGCCCGCTGTATAGTACGACGGCGGCAGGCGACCCGATGGTGACGGTCGGGGTCATAATCGCGCCGTCGAGGTAATCCACGCCCCGCGCCGCTGCCCATGCAGCCGCCTCACGCGCGCGCTCCGGCGTATCGGCGGTCAGACACACGACGGTGCGTCCTTTCAGAGCGGCGCCTGCGGATTCTAAGATCGTTTGTACGGCGTTATAGTCGAGCACGCAAACAATGACGAGCGGACTGGCCGCTGCCGCCTCGGCAGCCGTAGCGGCGTTTACAGCCCCCTGCGCGGCAAGGCGATCGGCTTTCCCAGGTGTACGGTTCCATACCGTCGTAGGATGGCCGTTCTTCAGAAAGGCGCCGGCGAGCGCCCTCCCCATCGGCCCCATTCCGAGCACAGTTACCGGAAAGCGGTCATTCGAGCCTCGGTTAGCGTCATCCTCCGCCTTCTCCTTTGCTATGTTTTCATTCCTCAACATGTTCGGATCATTTTTCTCCATTGTAATACATCTCCTCTCTATTGGGTTCGGAGTTATTGTAAAGTATGACACTAGTGATAATGTCAATCACCCTTTCCAAATATTGCTCCGATTAGCGGCAATCCGAAATCAACACAAAAATCCCCCGGCTCCTAGCCGGGAGATGCAAACGAGCAAATGACGACGGACGCCGCTCAGCGGCTTGCCTGTTTCGGTTGAATGGCGAATAACGACGTAAGCACCCCGAGCAAGCTTACCGCTGCGAGCGAATAAAATAATGACGGCGCCGTCCACGTCAAGGCTAGAGAAACCAAGGGCGGGCCCGCGGCAACCCCGACAAAACGCATACTGCTGTAGATGGAGCTAACCGTCCCACGCTGCTCTTTCTCAATCCCTTCCGTAATGAAGGCATCCAGACACGGAAGCGCTATGCCGATCCCCAGTCCTCCCGCTGCGATGAAAATAAAAAAGCCCCATAAACCGCGCACATGTAACCAGGCGAGCCCGACCAAAGCGAGACACAGCAGCAGCAGACCGATTACGGTGAGCCATTTCATGAGCCGCTTGTTTTCCCCGATCGTCTTACCGGTAATGTATGAAGCCAGACAAAGCACCGACAGCGGTACGGCCAGCAGGCTTCCTTTAACGATTCCGTCAAAACCGTACCGTTCCTCAAGCGTCTCCGAAAGATAGAACAATAATCCGAACAGCTCGAACATCCCGATCGCGCCGACCAGAAAAATGGCGGAGAGCCAGCGGCCCTTTTGTTTGAAAATAAGCTTAACCGAACCGTAAAATTCGTGAAAGGTGCCGCTCTCTCCTTGCTGCTTCGGCGCTTTCAGCAGAAATGCAAGCAACAGCACGGACAACGCGCAGAAGACGGGAATCGCCAAAAAGACGGCGTACCAGGCAAGCAGCGTTAGCAGCGATCCGATGATCGGGCTAAGCACCTTGCCGAAGGTGTTGGACGTTTCGACAATGCCGAGTGCGCTGCTGACATCGCTTTCCTTGTTGTACATATCCCCTACGAGCGGGAGCACGATCGGAGCAGCGCCCGCCGCCCCGACGCCTTGCAGCAATCGTCCGGCCAAAATAAGCGTATACGCATTATCTCCAAGCAGCAGCGCCGCAAGTCCGGAGACAATCCCTCCCGCTCCGGCAATGATCAGACTCGGAATCATTATTTTTTTCCGCCCGAACCGGTCGGATAAATAACCGGCGATCGGAATCAAAATGATGGCGACGACCGAATAAACCGTAATGAGCAGACTGCTCTGAAACGGGCTCACATGAAGCATTTTGCTCATGGTTGGCAATACGGGAATGAACATGGAATTGCCGAGCGTCATAATTAACGGTACGGTACATACTGCTACGAGCTCCCAATGTTTCTTTCGTTGCATATGCGACCACCTTGCAGCTAGTAATGTGCTAGCTCTAGTTTTTGGAGGTCTCCGGTTGTCCGGTCAACAATCGATTGTTATTTTCTCCTATATATGTAAGTTCATACATTGGAATTCCGTTGCGCAGCCGTTGGTGCGGCCAGCCATTTTACAAGAAAGGGGCGTCTCCTGCGCCTATACAAGGCACAGGGACACCCCTTGACAAGTTCACATCGCGCGTATACAGGAGATGCACGATGCGGTGCGGCATCACAAAATTGCGGATCGTTCCGCGCTATGCGATGGAAGTTGGTGAGCCGAACGGACTCTCGTAAGGGGCGGCCAGCTTCAATAGCTGCTCGGCTTCCTCCCGTTTCCCCGGCTCGAATCGATTGACGGCGTCCACGATTTTCGGCAGCAACCGAATATCCCCGGCGCTTGCGAAGCCGGCAATGCCATCGAAGGAGAGCACAAAGTTCACGCAGGCGTCAATTACCCGCTGCTCGTCGAACGGTTCGTACCAGGTGGCGTATCGCCTCTCCTGCCCTTCCTCCCAAGGCTTTCTGGCGATCGCCTTGATGACCCGAAGCGGGACGTCCCGCTTCTTCGTTTCTTCAAGCAATGCATCGAATGCTTCGCGGTATTCGGGTATTGCGTACAAGCGGTAATTGAGCGGCGTCAGCACCGTCTCGAACGGAAAACGGCGCAGCGCCTCCAGATGCGTGCTCGGCGCTAGATGCCCGTGACCGGTAATGCCGATCGCCTTCACAATGCCTTCCTCCTTGGCTTCGATGGCGGCTTCGATCGCCCCGCCTTTGCCAAGCGCTTTATCCAGCTCGGCCAGGTCGCCGACGGCATGAAGCTGCAGCAAATCGAGCGTATCGACCTGCAGCCGTTCGAGCGAGCGGTAAATTTGCTCCTTCGCTTTCGCCTTCGTCCGTTCCCCGGTCTTTGTAGCCAAAAACACGCGTTCGCGATACTTGCTCATCCAAGGGGCCATACGCAGCTCCGCATCGCCGTAACTGGCAGCCGTATCGAAATGGTTGATCCCGTGATCCAAGGCGAACTGGACCGATTCGTCGGCTTCCTCCTGCGTCACGTTGCCAAGCTTGGCGGCCCCGAACATCACGACAGAGCTCATATAGCCCAGTCGGCCCATCTGACGCTGCAGCATCCTCATACGCCTCCTTTAATTGCTAACGGAATTGGAGAAACCGAAACCGTTGAACGAAGCGATCGGCTCTTTGTCCGCCCGAAGTCCGCTGCCGTGCCGGTTCAGGGCGATGTCAACGAGCCACTCAGTGAAAGTCGCGACCTTCATCTGCTTCATTTCCTCCGGACTGAAAAATCCGGCTCCGTCGGACTCGAATCCATCCGGCTCCGGTTCTCCTTCCAAGTATTCCATACTGAATGCGATATAAACGTTATGTACGTCTCTCGGCTGATCGCGGAGCGCGACAATTTCCTTAACTTTCGCGCGTACCCCGCTCTCCTCGTACACTTCACGCACAATGGTTTCCTCTATCGGCTCATGCTGCTCGATATAGCCGCCGGGATTGGTCCAGTTGCCTTTGCCCGGTTCAATCGCCCGGCGCACAAGCAGCACTTTGCCGTCCCGGACGACAAGCGCCCCTACGCCGATACTGTAATTGCCCCAATGAACGAACGTGCAGCTCGTGCAAGCCAGCCGGTCCGTGCCGCCGATGTCCTTCATTGCCATAAGCTGTCCGCATTCCATACAAAACTTCGCTGTCATCTGGCATCCTTCTCTCTATTAGCTGTTCAATTGCGGCGAACCGGGATTCAACTTCATGAATTCAATCCGGTTGCCGTCCGGATCTTTCACCCAGCATTGATCGTTCCCATCCTTGCCGCGTTTGGGCTCTACGTCGAGCGTAATGCCGTTCTTTTTCAAATGTGCCGCGATCGCATGAATATCGTCGACTTCCAGGCACAGATGGTTGAAGCCGATGGGTCTTGGTACCGCTTCCGGCTTGTTCTCGCCTCCATAGAACAGCTCAATGAACTGCCCCTCGCACACTTTGATGTAGACGATCCAAGGTTCACCCTTGTCGTTATGGAGTTCGAACGCTTTCTTGCATCCTAGCACGCCGCAATAAAACTGCAGGGAACGTTCCATATCCTGCACGGTTAGCGCCAAATGCCCAATCCGTTTGATCACCCGGCCACCTCCTCGAATCTTTGAGACTTCACCCTACACGTCCATCATACAAAATATAGCTACGAAATAGAAGATTTATATGCGCCGAAATGCGCTCTATGATTCCTGTTTTTTTTGACCTCAATGATCGGATACGGTTTTCGCATCCAAGCAAAGCCGAAGCAAGTACGGCTGTTGGGCGACCTTGCTTCGGGATGGCACAAACTATTGACTTAGATCCGGTTTCCTTCGTATAGGAAACGACTGCTCGAACCCATAAGCAAGCCGGATTAACGTCGGTTCGCTGTAAGCCGAGCCGGTGAAGCACAGGCCAAACGGCTTGCCGTCCGCCGTGTAACCGCCGGGTACGGCAATGGAAGGATACCCCGCCTTCGCCGCAATGCTGGCGCCCGCCGTGGACGGGAACAGCTATGCATCGAGCCGGTGCTCGGCCAATACGGCATCGATCCCTTCCGTACGAGAAAGTCGCAAATCACTGAGCCTATCTTCCAAATAGCCAAGCTCCGTCAAAGTGCCTGACGTTTCTTCCGAGGCCATCAACGTGACTTGTCCGTATCGCAGCGCCTGCTCAAAATGCTGCGCATTGTATGCGTGGCGCACATCAAAAAGCCCGTATCGTCGTTACCAGCGAACGGGCTTCGTTTCCATGACATGAAACATGGCGCATTGAACGTAAAATCATAAAAACTTGACGCGAGGGAATTTAACCAGTAAACGCGCATATCCACGGAATATCATGCCTAAATTTAATATCGGCTTATTTGAGCACCGCATATTTGGCCGGGAGCGCTTCAATATCATCTTTCGGCTCGATCGTGAGGCCGTTTGTTTTGACACGAACGGGAAAGGCGCGCATAAGTTCGGGATGATACGGCTTCAACAATGTTTGCAAGTAATCCGTGTCCTGATTCCGGTCCGAATCCAGCCAGGATTCCATTTCGTCATCGCGCAGTATCGCCGGCATGGCGTGAGAATACTCATAAATCAAGCGGTTGGCGCGTGTTGTCAGCAACGTGCACTTTCCTTCTTCGTTTCCCCTCGAGTCTCTCCATAGCTCATACAGCCCTGCTATACCGAACAGCTTCTTATCCCGGAGCGTAATCCGCATGGACTGCTTGTCCTTTCCTTCCCCTTGCCGGACATCAAAGCTTGTGCACGGGATAATGCACCGCTGCTTGGCGACGATGCGCCGATAAGCTCGTTTTTCCATCACAAACTCGCTGTCCGCGTTGACGGCATCCTTTGCCCAGAACGGCATCAGGCCCCAGCGAAACTCTTGAAGTCGTTTTTCTCCTTTGACATGGCAAATCACCGGTATTTGCTGCATTGGCGTATAATACGCAGACGGCTTATAAGCTATTGGACTGTCGGCAACGCGAAAGTAGTCGATCAGCTCCGATATGTCGGCGGTTAGCGAGTAACGATTATACATGATGTGCACCTCTTGATGGTTTGTTACTTCCAGTATCTTCAAGGACGAAAATATTATGCATGCAGCCGCACGCACACTTCCTGCCTGGCCAGATGCGCATAAGAAAACTCCAAGCCAATTACAAAGCAGCTTGGAGTCCTTGGAGTTTCGTTTAACCTTTGAAAGGTTGCGTGTTGTGAATCCCTTTCAACCGGAACGAGTAACAATAAGCACGGTTGGCGTACAGCGTATACTCCGGATGCGTCCGGGCTCCCCAACTGTCGTCGCCTCCGATGCCCATCTGCTGGGCGTTCACGCGAAGCACCGTTTTATCACTGACCGGGAGCTTATAGCCGTGATCGCTTGCCTCCAGCTCCGATGGCGTGTATGGAAGTGCGTTCAGCTCGAATACGGGCTCTCCGGTAATGCGCAAGCCGATACCTTGGCCGTCGGTCAGCTCGGCATAGCGTACCTCCGTTTTGTTGCCGCACTCCTGCGGCCGCAAGTACGGCACATATTGGTCGGCCACCCGGCCTTCGTACCGGCCGATTCGGCCGCTCGCTTGGCGATCCCAGTACGTTTCATGCGGACCGTTGCCAACCCATGTCAAGTTCGCCAAGGAGCCGTCCAGCACGAATAAGGTACCGATCTCCGGTATTTCCGGAAGTCCGGCGCCCGGCTGCAAATCTTGACGTACGGTTACTTCTCCGTCGGGGCGTACCGTATATGTGACGGCGCACAACGAAGCGGCTTCCGCAAGCTCGAACTGCGTGCGCACGACGATTTGACCCGGCAGCTCCTCGATCTGGAACCGTGTCAACCGGCGATTCGCTCCGGCGTTTCTCCAGACCGCACAGCGCTCCTGCAGCTTGTTCCCTTTGTCGTTATCCGTGAAAGCTCTCCAGAAGTTCGGCGCCGGTGCTTCCCTGAACAGTTCCGCCTCACCGATCCGGTACGAGACGAGCGAACCGGTACGGCGGTCGAACGTAACGGCAAATCCGTCGCCCTGCACCTTCAGTCGGTCGTCCTGCTGCTGCATGCGCAAACCGGATGCAAGCAAGTCGGATGAAGAAGCGGCCTGCACAGTTGAAACGACCGGCAGCGCAAATTGCGCGTAGGCGACCTCGTGCCCCTGTCTCGCCCAAGCCGTATCCGTTTTTAACAACAAGCTGACATTGAGCATGTATTCGTCCCCGAATTCCGCTTGCTCCGGCAAACGGTAGGGCAGTCGGACGATCTCTTTGCTCAAAGGCGCGATATCAACTTCGATTCGGCCGTCGCTCACGACGTTCCCGTTGTTCAACAGCTGCCATGCCAGATCGTACTCGTTCAAATTCGTGAACAAGTTTTGGTTTGTGATCTCGATCGTCCCGTTCCGCAAATCTTCCGCGCGAAAGCGGGCATTTTGATAGCAATATTTCACTTCATAAATTTTCGGCGTAACGGAACCGTCGGCAAAAATCAACCCGTTGCCGCTAAAATTGCCGTCGTTCGGCGTATCTCCGAAATCACCGCCATAGGCCAAATACGATACGCCTTCCGGTGTTCGGGTACGAATCGCCTGATCGATCCAATCCCATATAAAACCGCCCTGCAGAACGGGGTACCGGTCGAACAGCTCCCAGTACTTATGCAGATTGCCGCAGGAGCTGCCCATCGCGTGGCTGTATTCGCACAAAATAAACGGTTTTTTCGGATTTCGGAGCGCGTATTCTTTCACTTTGTCCGGCTTCGTGTACATTTGGCTCTCGATATCGGAGGCGGCTTCGGAAGCACGGTAATGGAATACGCCTTCGTAATGAACGAGCCGGGTCGGATCGGACGCCTTCAGGAAATCATGCATCTTGATAAAATTATCGCCACCGAACGATTCGTTCCCAAGCGACCAAATGATAACGGACGGATGATTTTTATCGCGCTGCAGCATTGAGTTGCAACGATCCAGCACCGCACCGGTCCATTCCGGCTTGCTTCCCGGCACGGTATCGCCCTCATCCTTTTGCCCGTATTTCCACGAACCATGGGTCTCCAGATTCGTTTCGTCGATCACATAAAGCCCATACTCGTCGCACAAGTCGTACCACAGAGGATGATTCGGGTAATGGGAGGTGCGGACGCTATTGATGTTGTGCGATTTCATCAGCTTAATATCGCGCGCCATATCTTCATAAGTGACGGCACGTCCGGAGTCGCATGAAAACTCATGACGGTTAACGCCCTTAAATACGATGCGTTTGCCGTTGATTTGCATCAAGCCGTCCTTGAGCTCGAACCGACGGAAACCGATTCGACAGCTAACGGTTTCGACCAGCCGGCCGTCGGCATTTTTCAAGCTCAAAACGAGCGTATACAGATTCGGATGTTCCGCGCTCCATAGACGGGGCCGCTTGACGGCACCAGCCACGTGAAGTTCCATATTTCCTTCCTTCACGGGCGTACCCGCAGCCTTCAAAGGCGCATCCCAGAGCGGCTGCCAACCTGACGGCCCGCCGTCATAGAGCATCGCCTCCACGGTAACCGGCCCGCTCCCGCTCTCGTAGTAATCGACGATTTTTGCCCGCACCGCAAGATCACCCTGCACCAGCTCATCATCTAGCCGTGGATCCGCAGCAAAATCGTATATACTCACCGACGGGGGCGCAAACAAATAAACCTCGCGAAAAATGCCGCTTAACCGCCAAAAATCTTGATCCTCCAGCCAGCTTGCGTCACACCAGCGGTACACCTCAACAGCCAGCTTGTTGTCGCCTTCTTGCAAATAAGGCGTCAGGTCGAATTCAGCCGGTGTAAACGTATCTTCACTGTATCCGACAAAATCGCCGTTAAGCCATACATAGAAAGCGGACTCCACGCCCTGGAACGAAATATGTACCGGTCGTCCCGCCCATTCGGAAGGAACCTCGAAGCTGCGAACGTACGAACCTACGGGGTTATATTTTACCGGAGCGAAGGGCGGCCGGATGTCTTCCTTCCCTTCCCATGGATAACGGACATTCGTATATTGCGGATAATCATAGCCCTGCAGCTGCCAATGGGACGGCACCTCGATATCCGCCCAACCGCTCGTATCGAAATCCTGCTCATAGAAGCGGACAGCCCGATTCTCTGCCGTTTCGGCAAAGCTGAACTTCCATCTGCCGTTCAGCGACAAATAGTATCGCGATGCCGAGCGATCGCCTTTCAACGCTTCCTCTACCGTATCGAACGGCATGAACGTCGCATGGGCAGGCAATCGGTTCAACTCGAAAATATCCGGATTGTTGTTCCATTCGGGGTAACCGTTTTTCGGGGGGATGTACTGAAATTTTTTCAACATGGCTCCGCACCTCGTTCATTGTAAGCTTTTTCCACAACAGGCCTCATCCTTTTAATTTTATATAAATCGCCGCCACTTGGATATCGAAACATATGAAAGCAAAATATAACAATTTTAAGAAAACGGCATTGAAAGCAATAATATGCGTTGCGAACAAGCGGTCAGAGCAAAGCGAATTCGATTGTGGTATGATGACAAATGGAAATGAAAGGAGAATCGCCATGTCCAATTATTCAATTCAAACGTTCACGGACCGATACGATATTTATGAAGCAACCGAGCAGAGCACGAATTCATGGTTCCGGCTCTGTCCTGAACGCGGCGGCATCGTCATTAGCTACGGAAATAAAGGTACGGAACTGCTCTATCTCGACAAAGAAACGTTCTATGATCCGGATGCGAATATACGCGGAGGCATTCCGGTACTGTTCCCGATTTCCGGGCAATTGTCCGGAGGAACATACGAATGGCAAGGGAAATCGTATGCAATGAAAAATCACGGGGTTGCGAGGAATGCTTCGTGGAAAGTGGTAGAAACGGATACTTCGGACGGGGCCGCCATTACGTTAGGCTTGTCCAGCGACGAAAGCACGATCGCATCGTTCCCGTTCGCATTCGAACTTCGTTTTACTTATCGGTTGAAAGAAGGCCGGCTTACGGTCGAACAACAATATTGGAACCGTTCGGATGCCGAAGCGATGCCGATGTATCCCGGCTTTCATCCGTATTTTGCGGCGGAGCATACCGATGTTGCATATAAAACCGATGCCTCGTCTTACTACGATTACAACGACGGGGAAGTCAAACCGTATGATGGAGGCCCGCTGGAAATGAGCGCCAAAGTGGAATCCGTCGTTTTCCTCGATGCAAGCCGTAGCGAAATCGCTTTTTCGCCAGCTACGGGCTATTCCATTCGCATGACTTACGGGAAGGACTTTCGGTATGTCGTTTTATGGGGAGTCAAAGGCAAACCTTTTCTGTGCGTAGAGCCGTGGATGGCGCGTACGGACGAGCTAAATCGCAAGGAAGAGCTCGTTTATGTACAGCCGGGCGGAGTCATGAAGACGTTTTTGACGATCGATGTCGAATCTCGTTAATGATAAACGAAATTAATTATTAATGAAGCTAATTTATTTTGTAAGTTTCTTTTTGACGTAAGCGGAACTGCCCGGGCAAACGGCATAATTCGGCAGCTTTCAACGGGAATGGTTCCTTTGCTCGTCAGGGAAGCGCTTGATGTGCCTGGATGCATAGCGACAAGCCAGTCTCCATTCGCTGATACCGTCGCATTCGTCCATCACTTCAGACATTTTGTCGGAATTGTCGAAAAACTCTAATAATTGTGAAAATGAAGTCGAGTCCTGCGCTTGCCCGGGAAATGATACGGCTATTTCCGCACTCATTTCCCTCTTCCATTTCCCGGTTGGATTTCTCGTTCCAATTGGTTCATCCAGCTTCGCCTCGGCGCTTCTCAATCGCCCGCAAAATCAGCTCGTAGTAATCGCGCTTATGCGGAACGAAATCGGAGGCGCCCACCGTCTTCTCCGATGAATGCAGCATGCCGTCCGCATGGAGAGAGACGCCGCTCAGCCGCCAGGTTAACGGCTGTCCTTCCGCCATACGGTGCACCTCTTCAAGCGGCATCCAAAACAGACCGGTTACTTCATCCGGCTGCAGCTTGTAATCGTAAAGTGACAGGCGGCTCTCCAATACAAATACATGGCAAAACTCACGGTCGATGAGTCCGTTGCTCAAAAATTTTTCATACTTGTATATACCGCATGGGATCAATTGATCGAGAGACACTTTGAGCCCCAATTCTTCCTCCAGTTCGCGAACTCCGTCCTCAACCCCCTCCCCTACCGTCAAATGGCCGGCGCTGGAAATGTCGAGCAACCCGGGAAATGTATCTTTTTCCATATGCCGCTCTTGAAACAGCAAGGCAGGTTGTTCACTCGTGCCGTCCCAGATCCAGCATTGAAACGTACGATGCCAATAACCGCGGGCATGCGTCTCCGAACGGGTTGCAGTGCCAATGGGCTTCATCTCTTCATCGTAAATTTCAAACCGTTCTTGCGCTTTCGTCATCATTTCTCCCCCTAGTGAATGTTCGTTTTCATCGCCAAAACTCGATCGTAAGAACATGTTCCAGCCAGCTTACGCTCAACTTCTAACAAGTTACCGATTGTCACTATTCTTTATTTTGTAGTATGATTTCAATATTTGGATCGTTATTGATGAAGGAGCTGCAAACAATGAGTGTACACGAAGCCATCACGGCCCACACGCGCAAACAACATTCTCATCTGGAACAATTTCTCGAACTTGAAGAAGCGAGGGAACATGCCATCGATCATGCGGTAGCTCGGTGTGCCGCCGGACAACCGTTCCATGTCGACGCGATCAACGAATGGACGATACGCATTAACAAGCATGCGCAAAACGGCATTTCCCCCACCCGGGCGCTCGTCACCGAACAAATGGTGCGTGATTTTGTTCCCGCGCCAAGAAATAAAACCGCAGCCAACGACAAAGACTGCCGGATGCACCTGGGCAACCTGGCAGTCTACGGGCGGTGAATCGTTCTTAGATTAGCACAGTAATCGTGGAAATGAAAGTGTTTGCCAAACCCGGCAAGCCATTCGTCTTCTACCGGCGCCAGTTCATCCTTCTCGGTATCGAGAATGACCAGCCACCCAGGCTCGATCGCGCTACTCGCATTATCCCTGCGAAGGTTCATGATTACGTTGAGGCCAAGGTACGTAGTGTTTCCGTACTTGCGCGGCCCGATCACATGATGGTAATGGCCCGCGATCAAATATTTGGGCTGAAGCCGTTCCACGAGCGCAGTAATTTGATTCGAGCCCTGCGTTTCTCCATAATAATTCGTACCGACGCCGTAAGGCGTGTCATGCGTAATCAGGATGTCGATTTCTTGCGGCGGGACAGTGAATAGGCGCTTATACTGCCGTTGGTCAATCTCCCGTTCATCCTCCGGATTGACCGTTTCGATTCCGCCCAAAAAACCGATCGTCGTACCGCCGACCTGCAAAACGGTGCCATCTTGTACGTAACGAAACAGATCATACGGATCTATGCTGCTCACACCGCCGCTTCCGCTTGCCGCTTGTCGATCCAGCCATGCAAAATCTTCATGATTGCCTCTTATAAAATAGATCGGATTCGACAACATGTTTCTGATCAAACGTAAATCCTCGGGAAGCCCCTTCTCCGCTTCGGCATGAATGAGACGACTGAAATCGAGCTGCGATGGATCTTGCCTGTAGAACCGATGGTTGCGCAGCGATTCATCCGGCTCCGGATAAGCCCCCAGATCTCCCACCTGAATCAACAAATCCAGTCGCACGTTATGATGCATCTGCCATGCGGTCACGACCGCGAGCGTGTGGAACACCCTGCCGTGTATATCTCCGATAAGTCCGATTTTCAAACGAGGTCCTCCTTTTTTTGTTATTTGTATCCGCCCCCGTAATATTCGCCGGCTTTGCGGAAAGTCCTGTTCCCGATCCCGATTTGATCGTTTCCGGGAGCAGCGCACGAAAAACGACCCTATGCTGAAGGCATAGGGCTGCTTATCAATAACGGCTGTATTGTGTCGCGTTCAATTCGCTTCTTGTTTGAACGCTTCGATCTTAACGGCGCAAAGCTTGAATTCCGGCATTCGGCTAACCGGATCCAGCGCATCAATCGTCAAACGGTTCACGCTAAGCTCCCCGCCCCAGTGAAAAGGAACGAACACGGTCCGAGGCTGAATGCCTTCGGTCACCTTGACGGAAAACACAAGCGATGCGCGCCGGCTCGTTATGCGAATAAAATCGCCGACACCAAGGCCGATACGCTTGGCGAGCCAAGGATGTATTTCCGCGACCGGCACCGGAGTTTTCTTCATTAACGCCGAAGTGCGCCGGGTTTGCGCTCCGCTTAAATAATGACTGCCCACTCGGCCCGTTGTCAATATATACGGATACTCTTCGTCGATGGGCTCCGCCGGCATTTTCGGCTGAATGCCGAACAATCTGGCTTTACCGTCCGGATGCGCGAACCGGTCGGCGAACAACAACGGCGATCCCGGATGATTGTCAGCCGGACAAGGCCAGAAAACCCCTTGTTCTTCTTTCAAGCGCCGGTAAGTGATCCCGCTGTAATCGGCTTTGCCTCCGGCTGTGGCGCGCCTCATTTCCTCGAAAATATGCTCGGCGGAAGCGTACCGGAAATAGGCGCCTTCGCCCAGCTGTTCGGCCAGCTCGCAAATAAGGCAGTAGTCCGGCTTGCATTCACCAGGCGGTTCCATCGCCTGAGCTCGGTGGAACACGCGTCCCTCCAGATTGGTCAGCGTCCCCTCGGCTTCCAAAAACGACGATCCCGGTAACAACCAGTGCGCATAGCGAGCGGTTTCCGTCTCGAACAGGTCGACAACAATGAGCAGCTCCAGCTTGCCCAGCGCCCGCTCGACCATTCGGTTGTTCGGGCTGGAGACGACAGGATTCGACCCGATGACGATCATCGCTTTAATTTCGCCTTCGTCTATTTTTTGCAGCATTTCATAAGCCGAGACGCCTTTACCCGGAAGCTCCGCCGGATCGATGCCCCATACGTTCCCGATATGCTCCCGCGCAGCCGGGTCCTCGATCGACCGATAGCCGGGGAGCTGATCCGCTTTTTGGCCGTGCTCTCGTCCGCCTTGCCCGTTCGCTTGCCCGGTCACGGCACCGTATCCGCAGCCCGGCCGGCCGATTTTCCCCGTCAACAGCGCCAAATTAATGTAGTTTTTCGTGTTCTCCACGCCGTTGGACTGCTGTTCAAGCCCTCGGGCCGTAAGCACGATCCCGGTTTCCGCTTTGGCAAAGCCCCGGGCGATGGTACGCGTCACGCTTTCCAGGATGCCGGTCCATTCCTCGACTTTTGCCGGTGTGAACGTTTCGACGGCTGCGGCAAGCTCCGCGAAACCGTGAGTACGTTCGTTCACGAACGTACGATCGTACAAATTCTCGTGGATCATGACGTGCAGCAGTCCGTTCACGAAGACGGAGTCGAATCCGGGCTGCAGCCGCACATGGATATCAGCCGACTTGGAGGTCATCGTATTACGCGGATCGATGGTCACAATGATGGCGCCGTTCTTTTTCGCTTCGAGCAAATACGGCATCATCGTCGGCTGGCATTCGGCAATGTTCGTGCCCGCGAGCAGTATATATTTGGCGTTTTTGATTTCGGACAGCGGCATCGTCATGCCGCGATCCAGTCCGAACGATTGTCCGGCCGCCGCCGCGGCTGATGACATACAATAGCGGCCGTTATAATCGATGTAGCGGGTTTTGAGCGCGACGCGCGCAAATTTGCCGAGCAAATAGCAGACTTCGTTCGTCAGCGATCCACCGCCATACACACTTACGGCGTCTTTGCCATAGCGGTGCTGAATATCGCGAATGCGTTCAGCTATCTCGGGCAGCGCCTCGTCCCAGGCAGCAGGCTCCCAAGCGGAATTTGGGTCCACGCTGCCACGTTTGCCTTCCGCTGCATTCGTAACGACAGGCCTGCGGAGCGGCGTCATAATCCGTTCTTCATGGATGACATGATCCAGCGCGTTCAAACCTTTCTGACATAACCGGTTCGTCGCTACCGGGAAGATCGGGCTCGGCCGAATCGTTAGTCCCGGCTTGTCGTCCCCCGGCACCAGCTCCATACCGCACTGCATGCTGCAAAAGCAGCAGTGCGAAGTTTGCTTGACCGTCATCGGCGCTGCCGTCTGTATGCTCATATGCCGCCCCCCCTCTCTATAATCTTAGTCAGGCCCAACCTTGCAATAGCGGCACGGTCTCACCGACCGAACCGCATGGAAATGTGTCGGATCAAACCGCGACTTCGCGTTCCTCAGGCAGTGCAATGTATACTTGGCCGTTCTCAATTTTCGTTTCATAAGTTTGTACGCAGCCCGTATCCGGCTTTTGGACGTTACCGGAAGGGATATGGATTTTTCTCTCGTGCATCGGACAATATACGTGCTCATCGCAGACAAGCCCCTCCGCAAGCACGCCGTTCTTGTGCGGACAACGGTTCTGTACGGCATGCACCTTCCCGCTAGTGAAACGGAATAAAGCAATTTCCAAGCCGTGATAGCGGACTGTTTTCCCGGACTGTACCGGCAATTCGTCAAATAATGCCACCGCTATCCAATTCGGTGCAGAATCCATATGCACTTTGATTTCCATATGTCATTTTTCGCTCCTCTCGATTTAGGTACTCCGGATTACAGACGGGACGGTCGCGCGCGGTAAAGCATCCGATTTCGCTACCGCACGCATTCCCAGCGTTATTTCAACTCAACGACTTCGTACAGCTGCTTCTGTATCGTCTCGCTGCGCACCGCTTCCTTCCAAGGGTCTTGCGTAACGGACAATGCAACGTCGATTCGTTCTCTCAGCGCGTTCCGCTGCGATTCGTCTGCGAGCACGCTGCGAACGTGCTCCAACCCTACTCGGACAATCCATTCCGAGGTGCGCTCCCCGTAATTTCCCGTTTCGCGGTAATATTGGAGATACGCTTCCGCATATTCGATCACGTCGTCTTCGGTTTTGACGGTGGCCAGCAGGTCGCCTACGCGAACCTTGACTCCGCCGTTGCCGCCGGCATACAGCTCCCAACCGCCGTCCACGGACACGACGCCCAAATCTTTGATGCCCGACTCGGCGCAGTTACGCGGGCAGCCGGAGACCGCCATTTTCACTTTCGCCGGGGTGTTAAGCCGTTCGAAGCGCTTCTCGATCTTAATGCCGAGCCCCATTGCATCCCCTGTGCCGAATCGGCAGTAATCTTCCCCGACGCACGTCTTTACCGTCCGGATCGCTTTACCGTAAGCGTAGCCCGAAGGCATATCGAGATCCTGCCACATCGCGGTTAAATCTTCTTTCTTTACGCCGAGCAGATCGATCCGCTGACCTCCGGTCAGTTTCACCGTAGGAACGTTGTATTTCACCGCCACATCGGCGATTTTTTTCAAATCGGCAGGAGTCGTTACGCCGCCGTACATTCGGGGGACGACCGAATACGTTCCGTCCTTCTGAATATTTGCATGCATGCGCTCGTTAACAAGTCTCGATTTGCTTTCATCTTTATAGGTGGTCGGATAGATCATGCCCAAGTAATAGTTCAGCGCAGGACGGCACTTCGTACAGCCCTCGTCGTTTTTCCAACCGAGCACGTTCATGACTTCCCGAATATGGGTCAACCCTTTGTCCCGGATCCCGATGACCACTTCATCGCGCGATAAATCGGTGCATCCGCATATCGTCTCTTTTACCGCATCATGCTCAAAGCTTTCGCCTAAAGTCAGCGCGAGCAAATCTTTCACAAGCGGCTTACAGCCGCCGCATGACCTGGAAGCGTTGGTGCAATTTTTGACTTCCTCCACGCTCGTTAGGCCTTGTTCTTTGATCGCGGAACAGATCGTTCCTTTGCTTACGCCGTTGCAGCCGCAAATGATCGCATCGTCGCTCATGCTTGCTACCCCGGCGCCATCGGCAGAAGCGCCGTCCGCCCCGGCTTCTCGCAAAATCGCCGTTTTCTCCATGCCGCTAATATCCGCACCGGCGCGTATCATCTGCATTAGCCTGGAGCCTTCGCTCGTATCGCCGAACAAGACAGCACCGATAATTTTGTTGTCGCGGATAACTACTTTTTTATAAATGCCGGAGAAGTCGTCATGAATTCGGATCGCTTTCGTATCCGGAGCATCGGCGAATTCGCCGCCGGAAAACACATCGACGCCGGACACTTTCAACTTGGTATAAAGCAGCGAACCTTCGTACGGTGCAGTGTCCGCGCCGGCCAGTACTTTAGCGAGAACCGCGCCTTGTTCATAGAGCGGAGCGACCAGTCCGTAGGTAATTCCCCGATGCGTAGCGCACTCGCCTACGGCGTAAATATCCGGTATGCTCGTTTCCATGTAGTCGCTCACGACGATGCCCGGAGCCGTCTCGATTCCCGTCTTCTTCGCCAGCTCGACATTCGGGCGTATGCCTACCGCCATGACGATCAGATCCGCGTCGGTGGACGTGCCGTCTTTGAACTTCAATCCGGTTACACGCGCGTCCCCGATGATTTCCTCCGATTGTTTGCCCAGCAGGAAATTCATCCCTTGCTCTTCCAACGCATTCTTCAGCATCTCGGACGCCGTCCGATCAAGCTGCCTTTCCATAATCGCATCCATCAAATGGACGACGTCCACCTTCATGCCGAGATTCAAAAATCCGCGGGCCGCCTCCAGACCGAGCAATCCGCCGCCGATGACGACCGCCTTCTTGTAGGTTCGAGATGCCTCGATCATTTTCTCGCAATCCTGAATTGTACGGTACGCCATCACGCCTTCCTTATCCGCGCCTTGAAGAGGAAGCATGAACGGGTTCGAGCCGGTCGCGAGAACCAGTTTGTCGTACGGCACCGTCACGCCTTGATCCGTCGTTACGGTTCTGGCCTCCGCGTCGATATCCGTAACCGTATGTCCCGTATACAGCCGTATTCCGTTGTCCGAATACCACTCATACGTATTGAGGTATATATCTTGGGCGGTCGCTTCTCCTGCCAAAACATAGGACAGCATAATGCGATTGTAGTTCGGATACGGTTCCGATCCGAACACCGTAATGTCATATTTTTGCGGCGAAAGCTTCAGCAAATGTTCTATCGTATTTACCCCCGCCATGCCGTTGCCGATAAGTACTAGTCGTTGTTTCATGTCGCATCACTCTCCTGGTTTGGTATAAATCGTTAATCCCGTTAAGCTTCGTCCTAGGATATCGGTACTTAACGATGCAGCCGTGTCCGCTTGAAGCGACCATGACTTCCGGACCGCTAGACCGCTTTGTGCCCGGCGGCCGGGGATACTTTTCCGCCTTGACCGATCCAGCTTCGCTTCCAATTTTGCTGGGCTGCCATAATGGTCAAAGCGCAAACGACAGCGACTCCGCTGAAGATTAGAAAACCTGGCGAGAACGATCCGCTAGACAGTTTTAGATTGCCGAGCAGTTTCGGCAAGAAATATCCGCCGAGCCCTCCGGCCGCGCCGACGATGCCGGTAATGATGCCGACTTCCTCATTGAATCGTTGCGGCACGAGCTGGAACACCGCTCCGTTGCCCATCCCCAAACACATCATCGCGATAAACAAAAAGCAAGTCGTCCAGCCCAGCGCGGGAAGCGTGGAGATGATCACCATCATGACGGCGACCATGCCATACAATCCGATCAACATCCGAATCCCGCCGAGTTTGTCGGACAGCCAGCCTCCGAACGGGCGGAATAGACTCCCGGCAATGATGCAGATGGTGGCAAAGTCCGATGCGGTTACGGGCTTCAGCCCATACTGCGTATTGAAGAAAATCGTCAAGTAATTGGCCAAGCCGGAAAAACCGCCGAAGGTGACCATGTAGAACAAGCAAAACAGCCAAGTATCCTTTTGCTTCAGCACCTTGCCATAGTCGGCAAGCTTTTTCGGGGCGGGTTGATCCGGACTGTCTTTGGCAAACAGAATGAATACAAGGAAAGAAACGCAAAGCGGGATCAGCGCAAAGCCGAATACGACATGCCACGTACCGTAATACTCGGCGATCCGGTTGGCGAACAGCGTAGCGAATATCGTCCCGCTGTTGCCGGCGCCGGCAATCCCCATCGCCAGCCCCTGATGTTCCGGAGGATACCACCGGCTCGCTAGCGGCAGCGCTGCGGCGAAGCTTGCGCCGGCAATGCCGAGCAGTAAAGCGACGGTGTACAAGCTTCCGAGCGAATCGGCAATCTTCCAGCCGATGATGAGCGGAAGGAAAGTCAGGATCATACCGATCAGTCCCGTTTTCTTAGGCCCGATCCGATCCGTCAAGTAACCTAACACAAGGCGTAAAACCGATCCGCCGAGCGCAGGCAAAGCAACGAGATTCGCTTTTTGCGCCGCATCGAGCTGGAGATCGGCCGAAATCAGCACCGCCAGCGGCCCAAGCATGACCCAAATCATAAAACTGACGTCAAAATACAGAAAAGATGAAAACAATGTCCCCTTGTGCCCTGATTTCCAGAACGATTTTTGCTCCATACCGCTTCTCCACTCCTTATTTTTTTCTATAGGTTAATGCAACAAGCGCAAAACGCAGAAAAAGCCTATTCGCCGACAAAATGTCGAAAATAGGCTTCATTGCCGAGTTGACACAACGCTGTGTCAAAAAATGATATCCATCAAAGTTCACGTCATTGTGAGCTTTAATTCGCTAGGGTGCATTCGTCTCTGATGTCACTTGCATATACCGCGGTCCCTCAACATTGAAGAACCGGATCATGCGGATCTGTCATTTATTATATGAATCCCGCAATGAGATGTCAATATAGATTACATATAATTTTTCGATTTTTAATTAATAACATAAACTTCGTCGACACCCCGTGATGTTCATGTTATAATACATAACACAATTAATTTTTACATGAATAGGGCTGGAGGTTATCGTATGTTGCAGTCTTTCCTGCTGATTGACGAATTTGCAGCCAGCCGTTCCCGAGCCTCTTCTTTCTATATGGAAGCGGAGCATCCGACCGACATGTATCCGGAAGAATCTCCTGTGGAATCCAAACTTCGGGAAATGGGCATGCGCGTTTACCGGGCATCGAGTCCCTCCACCCAACTGCAAACGTTAATCGGATATTCGGATGCAGCCTTGCTATCCGTCCCGGTCGAACAGCTTGGCGAGTGGTGCATGAAATTGACATCATTGCGTCATATCCCCATCCTCTTCTGGTGCGATAAGCTTACGTTCCCTCAACATTCCTGCAAATTGGAAGCGGAGATCGACGGAATGCTTTCTCCCGGTATGACGCCGACGGAAATCCACTGTTCGTTAATGCTAAGCTTCCAGCGGTTTATGGAGCGGCACGATTGGAGACAAGAGCGGGAACAGCTATTATCCAAATTAGAGGAGCGCAAGTGGGTCGATCAGGCCAAACGAATCTTATGCGAAATCAAGCAGATTTCGGAGGCGGAGGCGTACGACTTTCTGCGCAAACAAGCGATGAATGAACGAAAGCGGATGGTCGATGTAGCCACTTCCATCGTCAAAGTGTATCAACTGTTGAAGGATCAGAAGCATAAAGGAGGTCGTAACAGATGAAGGACTTGTTAAAAGAAGTCGGGCGCGGCAAACGCGGAGCCCGCGATTTGTCTTACGAGGAAGCGCGGCAGGCCGCGGAGTGGATTGTCAGTAGAAAAGCGACGGACGCGCAGATCGGCGCTTTTTTGCTGGCGGAGCGAATCAAGATGGAGTCGGCGGAAGAGCTGCGCGCATTCATCGACGTCCTCCGCAGCCGCTCCCGCATTCACCCGGTGCGGGACAGCATCGATTGCGCAGGTCCCTATGACGGCCGCACGCGCAGTTTTATGGCCACCTTTCCGTCCGCATTCGTGCTTGCATCCTGCGGCTTGCCGGTTACGCTTCATTCGAGTCCTGCTCTGCCTCCCAAGCGCGGAGTTACGGTCGCCGATGTCATCAAGGAGCTCGGCATACCTTTCGACGTGCAGACGGAACGGTGGGTGGAAGCAGCGAAAGCCGGCGGCGTACTGTTTGTACCAACGGAGCAGTGGTGCCCCCCGCTCGGATCATTGCGTCGTCTTCGTGAAGAGCTGGATTTGCGGACCGTCTTCAATACGGCGGAGAAGCTGCTGCGGTTTTCCGATTGCGCGTACATGGCGGTGGGCGTTTTTCACGGAACCGCGTTTGAGAAAATGGCGCGCCTCGTGATGAGTTTAGGCGTTCGCCGCAGTCTCATCATCCAAGGCGTAGAAGGCTCCGAAGATTTGCCGATCGATAAACGGTCGCGCGCCTATGTGATCGATTCCGGGCGAACCGAATTGATGCTGCTCAATCCCGAGCTGTATGAAATGCAGGTGGAAACTGCCGATGCGGAATGGACCGCTGCGAATCAGGCCGAAGCGGCGATTGGCGTGCTTCGCGGCGAAGCGGAGCTGCCGTGTCTGAATGCCGTGCTGTTCAACAGCGCCATCCGGTTATGGATCGGCGAGAAGGTCGACTCGATCGAAGAAGGAATATACCGGGCGCGGAATGCGATTGACAGCGGCGCGGCAAAACGCAAGTTTGACGCGTGGAAACGGGCCGTCAGCCCGGCGGTCGTCTAGATGGATTTCAATTCAACAAATAATACCAGTAAACCGCAGTCTCCCTGCTATTGGGATCAAGTCCTTTGTATACATTGAAATCGAAACCGCCGATGACAAAGCCGCAGCTCTCATAAAATTTACACGCTTTCACGTTATTGTTTTGCGTTTCCAGCATGATGCCCGGCATTTGTCCGGCTGCCGCCCATTGTTTGGCATGTTCGATCAGGCGGCGCCCGATGCCGTGCCTTCTGCACGCATGATCCACTTTTATATCTTCCACCAGAGCATAGTTGTTCCAATGTTTTTTCAATTGAATGAGACCGGCGAACCGATGATCCGCAAAGGCCAAATAGATCACTCGATCCGGGCGATGCAAATATTCGCTATAATCCGAATCTTCCTCGGCACGATCTGGATCGTCGGCATAACGCTTCTCATAGCTTGGGATTTGTTCGATCGTATACGATATCCGATCATTTTCAACGGATAATACAAGCCTACAATCGACAATGAAACCGTCGTCGATCGGTTGAATTTCCTTCACGTTATCCGCGTTTAGTTCCGTTATGACAATGTCCATTGTCACCTCCTGGTCTGCGACCGATTCTTCCTGCCTATTTCAACGCTTCCTCGATGGTCTTCAAGCTGGCAACAAGATGTTCCGCCAGCGGCCCCAGCTCTTCCATATGGCTCTCGTCCATTTTATGACGGAAGCGGACGGTGAACCGTAACGTTCGGTTCGGTTCGGATCCGCCGCCATAACGTTGAATCCGTTCGTGCGACAGATCGGCGTCCTCACTCCCCCACAGATTCGCCATACGCTCGATCATCGCTTCGGCTAGATCATCCGACGCATTTCCCGGCATTCCATATACGATTTCCAATTCTGCGCCCGGCCGTTGACCGGCTAAGCGGATGCCGCGCAACTCGGCGGCAAAATCCGGAAGAGCGGAGGACAGCTGTACGACCGCACTGACCGAGCTTCCCGGCAACCGGATCTCCATACGGAACGTTCGGCCCATCCCCGCCAAATCGAGCAAATCCTCGCGCCGCGTTACGGCAATTTCACCCTCGGCATCCTGGTCGTATAAACACCCTTCAAGCACGACTTTCAAATTATCGAATATCGTCGGATCAAACATACGCCACCCCTTAATGATCGGTAAAACACATAGCTAGGACGATTGCGGTCGTCGCCTTTCGATAGTATTCTTCACCCGCCGCCGTCTTTCTGCTTTCTAAACGTCCAACTGCCTCACATCCAGCACATCGCCTTGCGTAAACCGTCCGCTGGCCAACAGCCGAACGATCCGCTCCGCCGCTTCTTCCGGCGTGTACATCGATGCCGTCTGCTTCAAGCCGATGAACCGGTCGACTTCGGGAAACTTTTCCTTCGGTGTGCTTCGGATCGTCTCCTGCATCCCCGTGTCAACTACGCCCGGCGCTACGGAAATGAGCTTCACCGCATGCTCGACTTCGCCTTGCTCCGCCCCGACACTGCGCGTCAGCATATCCAGCCCTGCCTTCGTCGCGCAATAAGCGCTCCAACCGGCGTAAGGCTTCTTCCCGGCGCCGGACGATATATTGACGACGGTCCGCGGTATCGTCCAGCCCGCCGTGAGACGGATCATCGCCGATACGAGAATCATCGGAGCAAGCAGATTGACCTGCACATGCTCGGCCAACAGCCCGCTGCTTGCATCTTGTATCGGACCGATAGGCTCCAGCATCCCCGCATTGTTGATAAGCGTTATCGAAGCCGCCTGCTCCGGTTCGATCGAACCGAAAATGCGCTCCATGACGCCTTCTGCCGCTTCCGCCCGCTTCAGGTCGCAAGGGTAAAACGCGTATGCTCCCCCGGCTTGTCCAGCGATACGGGCTAGTTCGGGATGGTCCGTCCGCCCGATGCCGATCACCGTGCGGCCCGGTTCAACCAGCCGCTTGGCAAGCGCTTCCCCTATTCCGCGCGAGATGCCTGTAATGATCGTGATATGCATGTTGCCGCTCCTCCTGCTGTATTTGCGATTACGAAACGAAGCCTCTCCCCGGCATCGCTGCATTCAGCGGGCCGTGCAGAGGCTGTACCACTTGCGTTTGCGATTCCTTTACGGAGAAATCCAATCGTCGGCTGATATGCCCTGCTCTACGGCAAAGTCAAAATCGTACACATCGTACACTTGCACCGGCACTTCCGCTTGAATGATTTTTTCCATAAGCTCAAGCTGGTCTGTCAATATAGGCGCTTGTTCTTTTAATGATGTGAGAATAAGCTCCGTCTCGATCGGATCCATCATTTCGCCATACTGCGCATTTTCCACCGCATTCACTATAATGAACGTCACGTTCTCGTTGATCGGCAGCGGCGGACTCATGCGCCAAGGAATCTGAATCGCTTTTTCCAGCTTCTTCTTGTTGAAAGACTCGTCGAAGAAAGCAATCATCTCCGCGATCTTCTGCTTCACATGGGCGTCGTCATCCGGTTCCGGCATAACCGGTTCCGGACTTTCCATCATCTCATATAATTCCATAATTGTCGTATATGGGATCAAATAATCGACAGGATGCGCCGGAGCCATCAATTCGCCGTAAATGGCCACCATCACCGCTTCGATTACAAAACGCCGGGACATGGCTTGCACCCCCTAATTGCTGCAATTACTGCATTGTAACCCGGTCACTCTCTTTCATATCATATAATGGGTAAAAAGTCCATGCTCATTCGAGATTCCGGATCCGTTCGGGACGTGTATCGACCGCATCCCGCTCCATCATCATATCATAATTCACAACCCACCTACCATGGATTGTCGTCCCGACACGCCCAGGAGTTAGCCTTAGAAAAAGAAAAAGTACCCGGCATCTGGACATGCACGGATACTTCTTTCAATCCAGCTCAATTTACCTGATTTCCCGTCGGGTTAAAATGTCGTCTTCGGCGTTGTCGTGCTGCACCAGCGGGACGTTCTGAGAAATTTCAACAGCGCATTTTTCGCCTGCTCTGTGCCGATATAGTACAATGCTTCCGCCGCATTGGCGCGGACGTAACGGTTGTCGTCATCGAGCGCCTTGACGATCGCGGGGACCGCTTTATCCGCCTGCGCTCCGAGCCGGGACAGTGACAAGCCCGCCATAAAACGTACCTGGTCGTCGGCGTCCTGCAGCGCTTGCTCCAAAGCGGCGACAACGGCATCCTCGGTCGCGCCGATCATGCCGAGCGTCTCGATGACGGTGCGGCGTACTTTCGCATCCGCGTCGGCATTGCGCAGCCGCTCGATCAGCGCGGGTACAGCCGGTGCCGCGGCACGGCCGAGCTCGCCGAGGGCAAAAGCGGCGTAGGAGGCTGCATCCGCCGAGCCCGAGCGCACGATCGCCGTCAAGCCGTCGATAGCGGCCGGGCCGGCGATGTAAGCGCCGTATGCGGCGGATCTCGCGGCAATGCCGCTGCCGTTCTCGACGGTCCCGAGCAGATGGCGAAGGCCCTGCTCGCCCATGCGTCCGAGCGAATAGGCGGCATTCAAAGCAACCGGCTCGAATGCATCGTTCAACGTTGCGGCCAACGCCGGCACCGCTTGTGCCGCTGCGGCTTCGCCGATGAGCCCCAGCTCATCAGCTGCCTTGGCGCGAAGCGAGCGGTCGTCGCTCTGCAGTTGTGCGATCCATTCATCCGCAGCCGAGACGCTGCGGTCGCCGATGGAAGCGCTCGCATCCTGCTGCTGACCGGTCAGCCAGTTCCATGTGTCGCGCCAAATCAGCTCATGCTGCACGATCGGCTTCGTAAACCCAGCCGGCGTAATCCATTCGCTGGACGCGTTGTTCCAGGTCGGCTTAGTTGGAGCGTTCGTGCGAACAAATTGAAACTTCAGCATATAACGGTCTTTGCCTGATATGTTGGCCGTCGCCCGATGCCAAATATCGTATTGAACAAGCGCAAATGTACCCGCTTTGCCGTGTGAGGTCACTTCCAATTCGGTATCGTCCGATTCGAACGTTCTCGTCTGGTAGCAGCCCGTCCCGGGAACAACGCCGGTCGGACCCATGTCAATCGTCACATCCTGCGGAAAATAAAAGATCATCGCCCACCACGGGCGGTGGTTGCGGACGCGTTGATGTCCCCAGTAGCTGTCTTTATGCCAGCCGCCGGCTGTCGCCTTTTTGTTGAAATGACCGTGCCGGTGCGGGTGCATCATGTAGTTCTCGCCGAGCACGCTCGTCAATGCGCCCTGAATAACGGGATGGTCGAACACTTTTTGCAGCTCGGGAATGCGCGGTAATATGTTGTTGCCCGGATTCCCTTCTTCGCCGTACACTTCGTTAAGCTGATTGAAAAGCGAAGCATGGAACGATTCCGGAAAATCGGTGTTCAAAATAAGAAAGCCTTCGCTAATAAACTTTCTCATCTGTTCGTCGTTAAGCAAAAACGATTCGGACATTGGAGTTCCTCCCTTGGTCATTCATTGGAATTTATCCTCATTATAGGACTGGCGAACCATCATGGAAATGGAAAATACCAATACAAACTTGCACAATCCTAAGGTGATCCCATCCAAACAAGAATCAGTTCACCGATTCATTGGCCGCTAAGCGGAGAAAGAGGTGAGGTCGAGTCGATTTTCTTGCGCTCCCACACCACGGCCCACATTTTGATCGTTCGTATATTTACACATCCATCCTAACATTGATATAATCAAAGCTTATGATGAATGCGTCGCGATCAAGCGGATTGCGACCTTAGCTTATCGACACAGTTGAGTTTGTGCATATATAAGGAGAGTTCTAATGAATAACGATCATCGTTCGCCTGTTCCGTTATGGCTGCCGCTGTTGATCGGCGTCATAGCGATATCTTTTTCGTCTATATTTGTCCGTTGGTCAAATGCGCCGGTATCCGTAATCGCGATGTACCGCCTTCTTTTAACAACAATCTTGATGCTTCCATTTTTACTAATGAATCATCGTCAAACAATGCGCCGCTTGAGCCGCAAAGATTGGATGCTGCTTTTCTGGTCTGGATTCGCTTTAGGACTTCACTTTTTGCTATGGATGGGTTCGCTTCGCTTCACCACGGTAGCAAGTTCAACCGCGCTGCTGACGCTTGAGCCCATCTTTGTGCTGATCGGCGCGTGCATCGTATTCCGCCAGCGGACGCATCCACTCGCCGTCGCGAGTATGATTACAGCCATCGCCGGTGCGATCATGATCGGTTGGGGCGACTGGGGTTGGGGCGGCCGTGCACTGCTCGGCGACCTGTTGTCGCTGCTCGGGGCTTTGGCCGTCGCGTTTCATATGCTGATCGGCAAAAACCTGGTTCAGCGGATTCCCGCATTTCTTTACAGCTTTTTCGTGTTCGGCTTCGCCGCGGTCGTGCTCGCGGCATACAACATCGGGATGGGGTACGCATTGGTAGGCTATGAGGCCAAAGAATGGGGAATATTCTTGCTGCTTGCCATCGTACCGACGCTGTTCGGCCATTACTTGTTCAATTGGCTGCTCAAGTACATGAAGCCCGAATCGGTGTCGATGAGCGTACTCGGAGAGCCGCTTGGCGCAGCGCTGCTTGCCTATTGGCTGCTCGGCGAGTCGGTCACTTGGCTGCAGGCAGCCGCAGGCGCTGTTTTGTTGTTCGGTGTCTGGATGTTTCTTCGCGTCGGAAAAAAAGAGCCGGAGGCTGCCGCAGCAACGGCAACTGCGATACCGCCTGCCTGATCAATCCAAATCCACCGGCTGCCACCATACCAGAGCGTCCGGACAGCATGCACGGTAAACGCACATGCAAAACGGGCACTCCATCGCTTCTACGTTCAAGCGCATGGAGTGCCCGTTATTTTTTTGCTTAGTGATCGGATTCGTCCGGTTACAGCACGCGGCGAGCGGTATTATAATGTTTGCTCCACCACGCGTTATTCATATTCGAGATCGTTACACCGGGCTTCCCGTACGTGTGCAAAATTTTGCCGTTGCCGATATAGATGGCGACATGATGGATCGGAGAGTAGAAAAATACAAGATCGCCCGGCTTCAGCTGGCTTTTCGGCACGTAGCGACCGACTTTGGATTGCTTAATGGACGATGTCGGGAGTGTGATGCCATACTGTTTATATACATGGTAAATAAACGAAGAGCAATCGAAATATCTAGTTGAGTTGCGGTCTGCGGCAAATTTATATGGGGTATGCATAAAGCTTTTCCCCGTCGCGATAATGCGGCTTGCCTTGGATGACGAAGCTGCGGCTTGTGCGGTTTGGGCAGGAACGGCAATCGTACCGGTCATGGCCAGCGCCGTGCTTAGGCTGAGTGCAATCATGATTTTTCCCCAGCGCTTCAAAATCAGGTTTTTCATCGTTGCATCCTCCTAGTGTGCAAAGTTGTGTTTCGCATGACCACACTATAGCACACCATCCGATGGAATGATTATCCTAAACATTGGGTAAACGTACACGACGCATGGATTTACGTACAATTATTAGAATTCGATGAGAATTTGCTCAACGTTTGCTATTATATCGCTTTCATTGCTCTGTTTGCGCTTTCCACGGAAGCAAAATCGTCACCGTCGTTCCTTCCCCCACCTCGCTTTCGAACCGAATGGTCCCCTGATGCAAATCAATAATTTGCTTGGCGATAGCAAGTCCCAAACCCGTCCCTCCGGTTTCCCGATTGCGCGTTTGATCGACCCGGTAAAATCGCTCGAACAAATGAGGAAGATCCTCCTGCGATATGCCAACGCCCTTATCGGCAATTTTCAACTCGGCAAAGCCGGAAACGTCTGCAAGCGTTACGTCGATCGGTTCTCTGCTGTATTTGATCGCATTGTCAAGAATGATGATGAGCAATTGCTTTATTTTTTTCGCATCGGCCAACAATCGTCGATGTTTGCTTACCTCAGAAGCCGTAAACCGGATTTCACGGTTAAACGCTTGTTCCAGCTGCTCCTTTGTTTCCTGGACGAGCGGCACAAGCGCCGTTTCATCCAGTTTCACTTGCTCTTCGCGCTCGAATTCCGCCAGCTTGAGCAGCGATTCGATCAAGTTCTTGAGCCTTCTCGTTTCGGATTGGACGGCATCTAACGCCTCCCGCCGAATCGCAGGGTCATTTCCGCCCCAACGTTTGAGCATGGAAGTATAGCTCTCAATGACGGTCAGCGGCGTGCGCAGCTCGTGAGAAGCATCGGCGACGAACTGCTTTTGCTTTCGGTCATGTTCCTGCAAATGCGAAATCATATCGTTGAACGTCTGACCGAGCCGTCCGATTTCGTCTTTACGGGACGTATATTTCGGGCCTAGCATCAGAAAATCGCCTTTGCTGCGAATCATCCGCATCGTTTCGAGCATTTGGCGCAGCGGCCGAATGATGATCCGCGTATAAAAAATGCCTCCCAAGATCGAAAATAACATTACGCTGATGCTTGTAATCATAAGCCCTTGTCCCAAGATTTCCATCAAGCTTCCGATCACATTAAGCGCCTTTCCGAGCTCGAGCTGCCCAATTTGCTTGCCATTTTCAAGAATTGGTACCTGAATGAACAACATGCGGGCTTCGATGCTATTCTCCACCTCGGAATAATAATCGGTCCGATACACGGCGGGGTATTCCGTCAGCTGCTCGTTCGTTGAAATTTGCGCCATCACGGCATTGTCCGGCGAAATGATGCGAATCATCGTGTCATCGGCGATAAATTCCCAAAGAAGCCGCGAATTTTCCCAATTTTCCGGCCGATGGACGAGTGGGTTGCGCAATATAATTTGCGCCTTATTCCACAGCATCCGATTTTCCGCATCCGTCGTTCTTTTGAAAATATAATTATAAATAAACATATTGAAAAATAATAAAATCAGCAGTATCCAGCTGCCGGTCAAAAGGATCAATCGGGTACGCAGACTCATGGTTCCGACTCCGATAATTCGTAACCTACGCCGCGGGCTGTACGAATCAGCTTCGGTTTATAACCTTTGTCGATCTTCTGGCGCAAGTAGCGTATATAAACGTCGACAATATTAGTATCTCCGACAAAATTGTAGCCCCATACATCGGAGATGATCTGTTCCCGCGAGAGCACGTGATTTTTATGCTGAATCAAATATTGCAGAAGCTCGAATTCTTTAGGCGTCAGCTCGATCGGCGTTCCGCCGCGGGTTACTTTTCTCGCTTTCAGGTCCACGGTCAAGTCGGCTGCCTTTACCGTCTCGCCGGCAACCTTGGGTCGGCTGGTGAGCGCGATTAGATTGCGAATCCGGGCAAGCAGTTCTTCAATGACAAAAGGCTTGGTGACATAATCGTTCGCACCCTGTTCAAAGCCGCCGACAACATCGGGTGTCGTACCCCGTGCCGTAAGCATAATGACGGGCAGCGTCTCATGTTCTTGCCGGATACGCCTCAGCACTTCGATACCGTCGAGCCCCGGAAGCATGACATCGAGCAATACCAAGTCCCAATGTTCGCATAAAGCGAGACGCACGCCTTCCTTGCCGTCAGCCGCTCTTCCAACCGTGTACCCTTCATGCTCCAGCTCCAGCTGCAGTACGCGGGCTATCGCATCTTCATCTTCGATAATTAAAATTTGTGCAGTCATTCGTGTCTCCGGTTCGATGGCATCATACCTTGTGCTTACAGGATTTCCACTTCGACTAACGGCTATACGCCGGTTTGCGAAAACACGTCTTCGATCCGCCAATTGGAATTTTATTGCTGTGCGTTCCGGCAAGGTTCTTGTTATAATAATTCAGCTCGGGTATTTTACTTTTATTTGCAGTCGTTTTCGCTAAAGGAGAAAGGGGAAGCATGGCAGTGATCGTTGTCGGGGGTATGATCGGCTTAGGTAAAACATCGGTAGCCACTTTGCTCGGAAAGGCGATCGGATCGGACGTTTTTTATGAAAGCGTGGACGAAAATCCGATATTACCGTTATTTTATACTTCTACGCCGGAGGAAATCGAACAAAAAAGGTATCCGTTTTTGCTTCAATTGTACTTTCTGGATACGCGGTTTAAAGCGATTAAACAAGCTTTAATACATAGACATAATGTATTGGATCGAAGCATTTATGAAGATTGGTATTTCGCAAAAGTAAACCGGGAGCTCGGACGGATCAGCGACCTGGAGTTTACGATTTATGAAAGTTTGGCAAACAACATGCTTGCCGAGCTGGAGGAGCTGCCCAAGAAAGCCCCCGATCTAATGGTATATTTGAAAGGCTCGTTCGATACGGTTATGCACCGGATTGGACTCAGGGGCCGATCCTTCGAGCAAGATCCGGCGCTGATCGATTATTATCGCACGCTCTGGAGCGGTTACGACGATTGGGTGATGAATCACTACCACGCATCCCAAGTGTTGATCATCGACATGGATACGACCGATATCGTGAGTCGCGAATCCGACGCGACCAGTGTGGTGGCGCAAGTGAAGGACAAGCTCCAGTTGATTCAGCAGGTATGTTGAGACGGCCGTATAACACAAAAAAGCTACCCTATGAGGCGTTTGCGAAGCTGCAATCGTGTCCATAAAGACGAAGAGCAAAGACTTTATTGGTCTTTGCTCTTCTCCGTTATGACGGCGCCTTCGCTGCCGAACGCCATGATCACGTTCTGAATTTTTTGCAGGCGAATGTATTCGTTTTGCTTCAAGTCCGTTCGGAAATAAGCGTACATGTAAGCCCCCTCGATGAAAGACAGGGACGGATAACAGACGATATCCGTATTGGTAAACGGGTTGTCAATTAAGATTTGCCATTCGCCGTCTCTTTCCTCAGCCTGAACGGCATCGAGCACCATTATTTTGTAGCCGATGATCCGCTCGAACTCGTCCCATACCTTCGCCCAGGAAGGGCTGAATTGTACGGGAGCGGGAAACAGCTTCTTGGCGCAAGCCAGCAATGCGGAAGTCGATTCCGCTTCCGTTTCGTCAAACCGTTTGAGCCGGTCGCGGAAGCCTTCCAAAAGCTTACGGAAGCCGCTGAAGCCTTCCTCAATAATCGATTGCCGGAACTGCTCCAGATCCTGCTCCGAAACGGCCTGCTCAAAAACCGTAAAAGGGTTCGTTTTCATTCGCATTCACTCCACTCTACTTTCGTTCCTCGCGGGCCTATGTCAGGCACGGGTTTGTACGGACAAATTCCCCTCGGAATCCATCAGCAATCGGCGGGACGGGTCGTTTTTGAGCTTCACATTGAATACCTTCACGCGGTTTTCGTCCGCATGGGTCGGTACCCACAGTCCGGGATCCTCCTCACCGATCGCTTCCAGAAAATGATGCTTTTCCTGCTCGGCGACAGGTTCCTGATCCCATTGTTTAACGCCGAAATAGTCCAGGTTGTAATTGTTGCGCTGCACGCAAGCGGCTATTTCACCGGTTTGCGTATGTCTAAGCACATATGGCATGGTCTTGTACCTCATTATCGTTAATGAAAAGAAAAGGCGCAAGCTCTCATAAAGAGTTTGCGCCTGAATGAACGACCTTACTACTTCTTACAAGTAAGGATTTTCGTGCTTCGCCTTAAGACGGCTCCAACGGCGCTCGACTTCCGTCTCAAACGCTTGAAGCGCTTCGGCGTATTCCGGCTTCGTCAGGTGCTTCGTTTTCCCCATGTTTTTAAGCCAATCCCCGACCGGAATCCGTTTGTTCTTCTCTTCCGGGTTGAAGGTAATGGTCGTTACCCCGTTCTCGATTTCGTAGAGCGGGAAGAAACAGGAGTTCACCGCCTGATCGATCAACGTTTGTCCGATTTCTTCTTCGGACAGCCAATTGAGCGGACAGGTGATCAAGATTTTACCGTAAACCAAACCTTCATTCTGTGCGTAATATTGCGCTTTGGCCGCTTTCTTCAGCATGTCCTGAGGCGCTGCTTCCGAGCCGGTAAATACGTACGGAATGTTGGTTGCCGCCATAATTTGCGGCGTATCTTTATGATGGAACAGTTTGCCGCCTTGATGCTTGCCGACGTTGGACGTGGAAGTCCGGTGGCCGAGCGGCGTCGAGTAGGACAACTGCGCACCTGTATTCATATAGCCTTCGTTATCGTACTCGAGAATAATCATCTTATGGTTACGAAGTGCGGCCCCGATTGCCGGCCCCATCCCGATATCCATCCCGCCGTCGCCGGTAATCATCACGAACGTGAAGTCATCCGGCAAGTTCAGGTGATCGAGCTCGCCGCGGCGCTTACGCTCCCAGAACATTTCCACGACACCGGACAGCGTGGCCGCCCCGCTTTGGAACAAGTTATGGATGTACGTCGCTTTGTGCGAAGAGTACGGATAGCCCGTCGTTACGACCATCGCGCAGCCGGTATGGAACAATGCGACGATATCGCCTTCGATCCCTTTGAAGAACAGCTCAAGACCGGAAAAAATACCGCAGCCCGGACATGCGCCGTGACCCGGAGCAAGACGTTTTGGTTTTTTCGTCAGCTGACGAATTGGAGGTACTTTCACTTTCAATTGGCCGGTCGTTTCGTCTTTATCCACTGTAATCAGACCGGTTTTCAAATCTTCATATTTCATCGGCTCGATGACGCGCTGAGGCAACTTGTTCGGGTCCCCAGGCGTATGGCCGTAGTAATCAAATGGAACTTCCACTTTACCTTTGTTGGCCGCTTCGATGGCAAACTCGAAAAATTGATGACCGTCTTCCGCGTAGAAGTCTTTACCGCCAAGGCCGTACACCCGGCTAACCACTTGTGTGGTATGATTGCCTTCGGTAAACAAGGCCGCTTTGATTTCCAGCGTCATATTGCCGCCGTGCGCGCCGTAAGAGTCCGCACGGTCGCCGATCGTTACCGCTTTAACGTTTTTGAGCGCTTCGGCGATTTGTTTCGCCGGGAACGGACGAATCATGTTCGGCGCGATCGAACCGGCTTTAATGCCCTTCTCGCGAAGCTGGTCGACGACGTCCTTAATAATTTCCGAAGCAGAGTTCATCAAGAATACGGCCACTTCGGCGTCTTCCATGCGGTACAGGTCGAGAATCGGGTAATCGCGTCCGGTAAGCGCCTTGTATTCTTGCTGGATACGGTCGAATACTTCGCCCGCTTTGTACATGGCAACCGACTGCTGGTAACAGTTGTTGATGTAATCCGGCTCGTTCATGTAAGGTCCTACGGTAATAGGGTTGTTCCGGTCGAGCACGTGCGGGAATTGCTTCGGCTGCTCGCCGATGAATTTATGCACATCTTCCTTGTGCGCAAACGTCTGCACGCGGCGCTTCTGGTGCGAAGTGAAGTAGCCGTCGGAAGCAACGATGACCGGCAGGCGCACTTCGGGATCCTCGGCCAGCTTGATCGCCATAATGTTCATATCGTATACAGCCTGCGGGTCGCGGCACATCAAGATCGGCCAGCCCGTGTTGAGCGCGTAATACAAGTCGGAATGGTCTCCGTGAATGTTGAGCGGCCCGGATACGGAACGGCAGACCAGGTTCATGACCATCGGGAAACGCGTTCCCGACTGAACCGGCATTTGCTCCAGCATATACAAGTAACCGTTGGCGCTGGTCGCGTTAAATACGCGTCCGCCCGCGGTGGAGGCGCCGTAACAAATACCCGCCGAACCGTGCTCACCGTCCGCCGGAATCAGCTTGATGTCATGCTGACCGTTCGCTTTCATCAGATCGAGGAATTGCGCGACCTCCGTGGAAGGAGAGATCGGGAAATACCCCATGACATGATAATTGATCTGATGGGCTGCATAGGCGGCCATCTCGTTGCCGGACTCGTATACCATCCGCTGCTCAACCGTTCCTTGGCCGACCTCTTTATTGATTTCAATTGCCATTTATGATTTCACCTCTCCCGATTGTTTGTCCTTATTTCGAAGTCAGAGCGAAACGATGCGGCGTACGGTGCTGTTCGCCGTAACCTTCCGTCTCTCTGTTTGCGGAAAGCGCTTCGGTCGGGCAAGCAACGACGCATTTCAGACAGCCTTTGCAATATTGGTAATCGATCCCTTGCAGGAACATTTGCGGACGGCCCTTCTTGTCCGGCTGCTCATCCCATACGAAACAAAAGTCGGGACAGGCAGTATCGCAAGCTGCGCAATGAATGCACTTGTCGTCGTCGAAATGCGGCATCATCCCGTTGCGGGAAATGCTCAAATCTTTCAAAATGCTGTTGCCCGGATTGGTTACCGTTCCGCCGATCGGCTGCGTCTCGTAGCCGTACACCGGAATATCCCAACGCTTCGGCTGCGGCATCTCTACGCCTTCCGGCAGCGCGAACGTTTGGAATTTCACTTCGTCGTAGCCGCGTTGGAACGTACGGAGCGCCGGTTCCACCGCTTGCGGATATTTTTTCTCGAGCGATTTGCGGATAATGCCCTTCATATGCTCGAAGTCGAGGAAATCGCACAGACGGAACAGGCCGCCGAGCATCGCCATGTTCACGCGGTTTTTCTCTTCCAGCGCAATGCCGGTTGCGTCAACGACGGCGACGGTGCCGCCGATCAGCTTCATCTTTTCCTTCAATTCTTCCGGGCTTTTCGCCGAATTCACCAGTACGACGCTGTCTTCGGATATACCGCTTACAACGTTGACCGTTTTGGATAAGTTTTCATGAAAGACGCCCACGACGTGAGGTCTTTCCACCGGCGTGGTGTCACGAATATTCGTATTCAGATCGCAAAAGCGGATATGCGCTTTCACCGGCGATCCTTTTTTCTCGGAACCATAGGAAGAAAAGCTGACACCGTTAAAGCCGCTGCCTACAACGCCAGCTTCCGCTAGCATTTTTCCTGCCAGGTTGGCACCCAGACCGCCGATGGATTCGAGCCGAATTTCAAAGAAGCCGAGTTCGTTCGTTTTCGGTAGAACCCTCATGAGTTCAACTCCCCTCTAATATTTGAAAGGTATATAATTCCTATGAAACAGTATAACAGTTTATATTCCACTCGCATAGAGTATTCCGCCATGTTTTACGCTTTAAATCGGCAAGGTAATACAATATAATGAATTTTTATGCGTCTTCGATACGGAATGCTAAGAATCTCTTACATTGTATGTGAGAGATTCTTGTAAACTCTATTCTAGTAGTCGATCTGGCCGCCGCATTCAGCCTTGAACCGCTGCACAAACTCCCTGTGAAACGAATGTTTCCGGTTGAATATTTGCCGGGATAGCTCGAAATTGAGCGCGTTTCGGGAACCGGCCACGTATTTTTCATGCTCGTCGCTTTCCCACATGCGCACGGCGTCGAACACATTCTCATCCTTGTGCGCCCCATACATGAATTTCAGCCACACTTCCTGGGAACCGAAATGATCCAGGATATCCGCATCCTGCACTATCCGGACGTAGAACGGCTGATCCTCCCGATTCCGGGTGTTATGCAGCCTGACAATCTCCGAGACGCATTGTATTTCTTCATTAGAAGCGTAATCCTGAAGCAACTGCGGCACCAGATATGCGCCTGTAGCCGCATGCGGCTCGATCCCTTTCGTCACGTCGTGAAACAACGCTCCGGCAAAGATAACGTCGTCTTTTGAACTGTCTCCCGGGAACAAGGCTTCCCTTAGATGAATCGCGATTTTGGCTACACGTTCGCAGTGGTAAAAAATATAACCCTTTTCCCGCTGCAAATGCGATTTCCGTTTCCCCATCGTTTTGAAAGCCAGCTCCGTCAACCGATCCCGATCCATACCTTCTCGCTCCCCGCTGTGGATTTTATCGTTTCAAGGATGAATAATTTACCATAATTATGGGTTGCGAGTCTACGGATAAAATCATTTTAATCGACTATCGGCTGTACTAGCGCTCTGTCCGAATAGGTTCCTCGCGGTTGGGATCATTTGGATAGAAACAACAATGATTACACGGCGCCCTCGGTGGCATGATCAGCCCGCGCCATCATCTCCTGATGCCAATTCATGATCACACTGCGATACTGCGACGTGATATGGGGCAATACGTCGACCAGATTTACCAATTCATATGGATCTTGTTCCAGATCGTACAGATGGGTCGGCTGAAAAGCCGTTTGTTCGACGACCAGCTTGTATTTCCCTTCCCTTACCATAAACCAGTTGTAAGGCGACATCGGCCTGCCTTTGTTTTCGGCAAAAACCTGTTTCTTCCAGTCCTGCTCAAGCCCGAGCGTCATCGGGACAAAGTTGCTTCCCTCTACGTCGTCCGCCGGCATCAATCCGCAATACTCCATAATGGATGGGTAGAAGTCAACGGTAGAGATGCATTCGTCGAACACCTCTCCTCTTGCTCCTTTCGGCACTCTTACAATCAAAGGCACTCTCGTCGACTCTTCCCAGAACAGTTGTTTGTTCTTTACTCCGTGACTCCCTTGCATATCGCCATGATCCGATGTGAAAATAATGACCGTGTTGTCGTATAGCCCGGTTTCGATCAGTTTATCGACGATTCGTCCGACGTTGTAGTCCAACTGGGAAACCATCGCATAATACATGCGCAAATATTCGTCCAGATCGTCGCCGTAGCGCAAATAGTTCGGGTCCAGCTCGTAATTCGGCGTGGGCGGACTTTCCGTTTTCGTATACGGATCGATATCGACGGCGTTCGGCCGCCGGGTCAGCCGCTTCCCGCGATACATCCGGTCAAACGGTTTGGACGGCTGTAACGGATAATGAGGATCCTGGAAAGAGACGAACATCGCGAACGGCTCATCCTTTATTTGCTCCAACCGTTCCATCGCGATATCTGCCGTCGTTTCCGAACGGTGCTTGTTGAACTCCTCCCGATTGCCGTTTTCATCAAAAAACCATACTTGCTTCAAAAAGTCGTTGTAGCACTGGTACCCGATAAAATCTTGAAAACCGCCCCGCAATTCGGCAGGCACGCCGATATTGCCTTTCCCGCCCAAGTGCCACTTGCCGACGTAGCTGGTGCGAACGCCGCCTTCGTTCAAACGATCGGCGAGACATTTGCCGTCTGCCGGCAGCGCATCGGTGTTCCCGTATATTCCGGTTTGGCAAGCATATTTCCCGGAAAACAGCACTCCGCGATACGGCGTGCATATCGGAATATTCGAATACGTGTTTCGAAACAATACGCCATCCGCAGCCAGCTTATCGAGATGGGGCGTATGAATTTCTTCGTTACCCATGCATCCCAACGCAAACGCATGCATCTGATCCGCAAACAAGAACAGTACGTTCAGTCTATCCATACCGCGTGCACACCATCCTTTTCCGGTCATCCGGTTCATTTTTTCTCCGTCTCGATCAGTTGATTCGCCTTCTCTTCCGCTTCGCGAAGCGTCGTATTCGCATTCACGTTTTCGTTAACGGTTCTGGCAACCGCTTTGTTCAACTCGTTTCTCGCTATGTTGTCGTACAGCGTAATCGGCGGCAGCGGGGCTGGCACTTTTTTATTGACGGCCTCCTTGTTCTTGCCTTTGAACGAATTCAGCCCTTCACCGAAATATGGCCGGAGCTGCGGGTCTTTCAAGCTCGTCAGCCTGCCCCGTTTATTCAGCGCGATCTGGGACGGTTCTTCCAGCAGCAGCTTCACCACTTGAAAGGCTTCCTGCGGATGCTTGCTTTTGGAAGAGACCATGAGCAGAAACAAGCTGATGCCGAATGCGTTGTTCGGCGTCTCGGCAAACGTCGGCATCGCCGCCATATCCCAATTCATCGGCTTTCCCAGATTATGCAGCTCTTCCAGCTCGCCGAGCCTTGCGCCGAGTCCGGCCAGCATCGCCAAATTCCGGTCCTGCTCGAACGACGCGACGGCTGCCTTCTCATCGGTATTTCCCGGAATTTCTTTGATGCGCTTGTACATTTCCAGAACCGTCTTCCAGCCGTCCGTTTGCAGCTTCGCCCGCAAGCTTTTCGAATCGACGATCGGCAAACTCAGTTGTTCGCCAAATCGCTGATACCCTCCGTCGATATCGAGGCCCTTGAACTTCGTTCCGTCCGTTTCACGGGTTACTTTTTTCGTAAGCTCAATCGCTTCATCCCACATCATTCCGTCTTTCGGGTAGCCGAGTCCGAACTTATCGAAGATATCCTTGTTGTAATACAATGCGGAAAAATTGAGCGAATACGGAAGAGCCAGCATTTGGCCGTTCGGAATGTAGCCTTTAATGAATTGAATGGCCGTGGGATCGAATTTGCCTGGATCGAGGTTGGTGCGCTTGATGAGGTCGTTCAAATCCAGCGCTGCGTTCAAATTGACGATGGTCGCAGCGCCGGCGGAACCGGTATAAATGATGTCAGGCATGCTGTCGGCAGCTACCAAATCCTGCGGAGCGCTTCCTTTGCCTTCGCGCACAAGCTCCAGCGTGATATGCGGATATTTAAGTTTCACCGGTTTCACGACCAGTTCCTGGAACTCTTCATCGGTCATTTTCGCCGAGTATTGGTACACGGACAAGGTGAGCGGCTCATTCGACGGTGCAGGCGAATTTGGAACGCCGGTTCCCTCCCCTTCGTTGCTGGAGCAGGCAGACAAAACCAAGAGGGACAGGCCAATCGATAGCGGCAGGAGAGCAAGCTTTCTTTTTCTGCAGCGGCACAATTGCAATGCATCGGAATAAAACGCTTTCATAGAACCGCCCCTTAATCGAACTTAAGTTGTCCGGTGCGCGCCGTTACCAGCATTGTAGCATGCTCTCCACCGTCCACTTAAGCTAAAAAACTACCCTCTTACCGGAAAAAGTTATCTTTTTTTACCCTATGCGCTGCTATCGGCCCGGTCGTTTCAAGTCGCGGTACGCTGTCGGCGTCAACCCTTTTTCGGTCCGAAACACGCGGGAAAAGTACGATACATCCTCAAAGCCAAGCTGCTCCGCAATCAAATAGACGGGGTCGTCCGTATAAAGCAGCAGCTTCTCTGCTTTCTCCATCCGAAGCGTTTGCAAATAACGGTGAGGCGTAACGCCCATCTCCCGTTTAAACAGGCGGCACAAGTAATTAGGCGTCATATGAATGTGATCGGCCAATTCTTCTAGTGTTAAAGAGCGGTGCAGATTCGACTGTATAAAAGTGAGCAAGCCGGCGACGGTGTTTTGTTTCTTCGCTCTGACTTTCGTCAGTCCGATCCGCTGCACGACATCGAAGATGCGGAATACCAGCTCAATTTGACGCAGTTTGCCCTGCAGATCGTCATGAAGCAGCTGTTGATGATGAATGATTTGCTGAAACCCTTCCGTAATGAACGACCGGAACGGAGACGGGATGAGCAGCGGGGAGCGGCGTACCGACTCAGGTAGAGCATGGCCGTAATACTCTTCGATCAAATCGAACAGCGAATCCTCGCTCGGTCGCTCGTCCTCGGCAACCAGCATGAATGTGGATGCGTAGTTGCTTAACGGATGTTCGCGGCTGGCGGCAAACTGGTGCGGTTCGTTGGGGCTAATGAGATATAGCAAGCCTTCGGTCGCTTCGGTATCGGTCCCGTTCACCTGGAACGTCCCGGAGCCGCCCGTAATATACATCAAATGATATACCGGATGGCTGTGCAGCTTGCTGAACAACCCGCTACGGTTCTCGACATAACGGGTATTGATCATAGTAACGGAATAAGTGCCTGATCGCAGCCGCAATGAAATGTCCATGCTGCATTAGCCTCCTCGTTATGGCTGTAGCGTTCCCGGGCCGCATTCATAGACGAACAACAATTACTCGTCCCCGTTCTTCCCGGCAATCCATTTTGGCTTCGGCACAGCTGCGTTTAACTGCGTTTGGTCTGCGATGGGCTGTCCAGCTCGCAGAGCAAGCTAGCCTTTGCGGCCGACCACGCAAAAATAAGGCGGCACGGACTGAGTCGCCGTGTCGGCGCCGGGCTCATCCATGCGCACGAACGAGAAGCCAGCAGCCTGAAAGTCGTTCAAGTAATAAGACAACGGCCGGTGATATGCTCCCAGCGTGGAGCGGATCGTACCGCTACCGTGGGATTTCCAGTACTGCGGCGCATATTGGAACACTCTTCTGGAACCGTCCTCCAGCGGATAGCTGAAAGGAGATTGGAAGCATGGGTGCATGACGACCCAGATCATGATGCCGCCGTCTTTCAGCACCCGATGAGCGGAGGCGAACACGGCTTTATGATCCGGGACGTCCATCAGCATCAGGCTGGAAACGACGGCGTCGAACGACGCTTCCGGCAGCTTGCGAAGCTGCATCGCATCGTCCTGGAGCCATGTGACGCCGGCGGATTTGTCCTTCGCATAGCGCAGCTGCCCCTCGCTCTCGTCCACGCCGGTAACCGTCGCCCCCCGTGTGGACAAGCGGCAGCTTAGCTCCCCTTGCCCGCATCCGATATCGCAGATCTTTTTACCGGCGATGACGGATAGCGCTTCCAACTGTTCAATAATATATCGGATCGACGTTTCCGCAACGCCTCTTTTTGTCGTCAATTCATGATACTGATCGGCAAAAGCATCGTATTTCGCCATGGGAACCACGCTCCGCTAATAGAATTCTACTTCTCTTCTATTATATGGCAATTGATTGTGCGGAAAAATAGCTGTTTTTCATCGAATCGATCTCTTTCCGAGATGAAAGATGGGGTTGTGCAAGACAGGTGCATGATAAGGTAAGAAAAAGCCCGAATCATCAGCCGCAGCCGTCATCCGGGCAATTATTAATATATAATGCTACTTCAACGCTTTATCGAGGGCAAACGGTTGCCCCGACCATGCCTTCTTCTGCGTCCACTCCGCTTCGCCTTGCCAGAATGGATGCTCCGGTCCAAGGCCGAGCGGCAAAAATACCGCAGAGCAAAGATACAAGCTGCCGGTTGAAATATACGTCTCGCCGATCTCCGGTTGATCGCCGCAAAAGCCGATGCGCAGCCATCCGTCAGCATCAAAGGTGCCCGGCGCATCGATCATGCGGCGGATGACCGCCGTGAGCGCGCAGCGGACCTGGGCCGGCTGAACGCCTTCCGGCAGCCGTTCCTGCAGCGCCATTTGCGCCAGCAGCTGGAAGGCGCCGAACCGATACGCCAGCGATCGGCCGATAGCCGGGAACGTTCCTTCCGGCGAGATGAGCCGCTCCTGAATCGCGGCATGGCGCGTTGCCCTCCGCAGCGTCGGCTCCAGCAGGCGCTCCCAATCGGCGAACTTGGAGCCGACGGTCAGCAATATATCGACAAACATCGGCTGAATAACGAAGCTGTTATAGTAGTCCCAGTGAAATTCCACGCCGTCGCCATACGTGCCGTCGCCAAGGTACCACTCGCCGTGCTTTTTCACCGCATAGTCGATGCGCATCGGATCCCAGTCCGGCTCGCCCAGCAAGTAGAGCGCCGTCTCCGTCATCGCTGCAAACAACAGCCAATTGTTGTAGCCCGGCTTGCGCGTTCGCGTTGCTTTGAGACAGGCGGCTAGATTGCGTTTCACGCGGTCGTCCAGCTTGCCGAGCAGCTCCCGCGGGGCACGAACGAGCGCATGCGACAAGAACGCCGCGTCCACGATCGGCTGACCGCCGTGCGAGAAATTCATAAAGTCGGGCGACGCGGGATCGGTCGCAGCATCGATAGCCGCTCTCGCGAGGCCGGCGAATTTCCGGCGACGCTCCTCCTCTTCCCCCGTCAAACCGGTAAGCTCAAACCAAGGAGCCATACCGCAAATGAGCCGTCCGAGCGCCTCCAAATACGTAAAATGCTCGCGGTCGTTCGTGATTGCCTGCACCGGCATCCGGCTGCGCAGTTGACGCGCTTGAAGCGCTTCCAATACGGGTTCTCCAATCCGGCACATCCAGTTGACCCAATCGTTGCGGTCAGCAGTTCCCTGATTCATAAGGGTACTCGTCTCCTCTCGTCGCTTAAACGTTTCAACTTCTTGTACCATTATAACGCGTGTGTAAAAAAATAGGGATTATTTTTTAATCCGTTGAAGCTTTTCCAGAAAAAATTTGGTACTATAGTTGAGGTTGTTTCATCTTATCTTGACGCTAAGGGGTGTTACTTACGAAAGTGCAAAAGGAAATTAAGGTGGACGAGCGCCCGCCGCTGCTTCAAAGCTTGCCGCTCAGCTTGCAGCATCTGTTCGCGATGTTCGGATCGACGGTGCTCGTACCGGTGCTGTTCAAAGTCGATCCGGCGACGATTTTGCTGATGAACGGCATCGGGACATTGCTGTACCTATTCATCTGCAAAGGGAAAATTCCCGCTTTTCTCGGCTCAAGCTTCGCCTTCCTTTCGCCGGTATTCGCCGTGCTCGCATCCGGCCAATCTTATCAGGCAGCGCTGGGCGGCTTTATCATCTCGGGGCTGATCTTCATTGCAGTGGCGCTGATCATCCGCTCTGCAGGAACGGGCTGGCTCGACGTCGTCTTCCCGCCCGCAGCCATGGGCGCGATCGTCGCCGTCATCGGACTGGAGCTTGTGCCGGTTGCGGCGGAGATGGCCGGATACATTCAACCGGCGGGTGCGACTGATTGGGCGCCCGATACAGGCGCCGTCATCATCTCATCGGTCACCCTGCTCATTATGGTGCTCGGATCGGTCGTATTCCGCGGCTTTCTCAAAATCATTCCGATTCTTGTCGGCATCGTATGCGGTTACGTGCTTGCCTTTTTGCTCGGATACGTCAAATTCGAAGCCGTCGCCGCCGCCGACTGGTTCGCACTGCCGCATTTCTACGCGCCGCAGTTCAGCTTGTCGGCCATGGCGATCATCGCTCCGGCCGCGCTCGTCGTCATCGCCGAGCATATCGGCCACTTGATTGTGACGGGCAATATCGTCGGCAAAAACTTGTCCAAAGACCCGGGGCTTGACCGCTCGCTGATGGGCAACGGGATTTCTACCGTCATCTCTGGCTTTGTCGGCTCCACGCCGAATACGACGTACGGCGAGAACATCGGCGTTATGGCGATCTCCCGCGTATACTCCGTATGGGTTATCGGCGGAGCGGCCATTATCGCCATCGTGCTCTCCTTCTTCGGGAAGCTCGCCGCGCTGATCACCACGATCCCCGGACCGGTCATGGGCGGCGTATCGCTGCTGCTGTTCGGCATCATTGCAGCGTCAGGCGTGCGGATGCTCGTGGAAACGAAGGTCGACTATTCCAAAGCGTCCAACCTGATCCTGACCTGCGTCGTACTTGTCATCGGGATCAGCGGCACGACCGTGACGATCGGCAGCTTTTCGCTGAAAGGCATGGCGCTTGCGACGGTCGTCGCCATCATACTCAGCCTCTTCTTCAAGCTGCTCGATAAACAGGGACTCACGAACGAGTAATTGACGAATCGCCAGTCTTATATAACACGACTCAAAAAAGATTCAGCTGCCTCTCGTAGGCACTGAATCTTTTTTTTCGTTGCTCCGCGCGGAACAATAGCATTGTAGAGCATGTGCTTCTTGAAAGAAGAAACCAGCATGGTAACGCTTTACTGGAAACTTATACATACTATCTTTAAACAAAAAACCTGGCCGGTTCCTCACCGCCAGGTTTTTGCCGTATGCCTAGTAATCCGATGTCGCGCTACATTTTTTCCAATATCGAGTAAACGATCGTCTTCGTATCCTTGTCGATATGCAATTCCACCGCGTAGCTCCCGATTGTAAACGTCTGATTTTCGACGGTATCGCCCGCCTCCACCCTCCGGTACACGTCGGCGAACAGCTCTTTGAACTTCAGCGCTTCATGCGCAAACAAATAATTCGCATAAGCGTCGATCGATTCCTGGTTGCGCGCGAGCACGCCGTTTTGCACGTGAACGGTAACGCCGTAGGTGCGGTACTCCGGCTCGATCCACAGCGACGCTTCTTCCCAGCTGCCATTTGGAATGAGCGTACGGTTTACATCTTTGGCTTTCGTCTCGGCATCCTTGTACAGCTTCGCCGTCGTCTCCACCAGGTCGTAGTTCGTGCCCCGCAGCTTGGCCGCTTCGCCGAGTACCTTGTACGCCTCGGCCATCTTGGCCGTCGGGAACACCACTTTCTTATAATGGCCGTCTTTCGTCGGCACGATCACTTCAAGACCCGGCGGCACCGCCGCAAGCGAAGTCGTCACGCGCTTCGATTTATCGGTAATCCGGTCCAAAATCGCCAGCGACTCGGCCCGCGTCACTTGCTGTCCCGCGCCGAAATAACCGTTCGGGTATCCTTCCATAATGCCTTTGCCGTATGCTTCCGCGACAAACCGTTTTTCCCGTTCCTTCAAGCTCAGGAAATCGCCTAAAGTGCCGGCACTCTTCAGACTAAGCGTCTCGTCTTCCGTATACTCCGTCTCTTTCACGGTATAATAAATGATTTCCGCGACCTGCTCACGCTTCAAATTCGCCTTGAAATCCGCGAATTGGCTCTTATTAATGAAATGCAGGTCGTTGGCGAGATCGATGAACGGCTTCGCCCAATAACCGAGCAAGCTCGGACGGAAGTTAAAATCCCGGTAATCCTGCTCCAAAATGCCGCGGTTCGCTGCGCCTAGCGATTGTACGAATTCTTTTTTCCATGCACGCTCGCCGTTAGGGTAAACGTTCGTATACGATAAGAGAAGCATTTTCACGAATTGATCCGCCGTTACCGGATCGTCCGGCCGAAACGTTCCGTCCGGAAATCCGTCCAATATCCCGCGGTCTACCAGTCGATTGACGGTCGCCTCCGCCCAATGCCCCTTTACATCGGAAAATCGTTGCTGCTGTTCCTGCGCATAAGCCTGCGAATAATTCGAAATAACGAACATCAACAGACATGCGGACAGCACCCGCGCGATTTGCCTCACGCAGGATGTTCCCCTGTTACTGACCCAGACCATAGTTCAACCTCGCTTGTGCCATGTCGATTAACCGCTTCTTTTGTCGTTTTGCCGCGGCCATTTTTAAGCATAAACGGTTTTACCGGGCTTGAACATTGCCCTTGAAGCCTATTATCGTTCGCATCCGAAAGACGGTAAATTAGGGAAATAGTCTGTAGTCCAATGTGAAAAAAGTAACAATACCGCCTTCGCCGGGACCTAGGGCTGCACAATAAAAAGCCCTGCATCCGTCGCTAGGACCGTTGCAGGGCATCGTAACTTGTGCATGCTCACGTAAAAGCGTTCAATCCGCCGTATTTGGAAATGGCCAGCAGCAAATCTTTTTTGATCGGCAAAATGAACTGCGCCTTCTCGAGCCGAAATATCCCGCTGCGGTTGTGCAGCTCCGACTTGATGACGTAAATCCGGTAATGCTGCATGCCGGCATGCAGATTGACCATCTCGCTGCCCGCTTCCCGGCGATTGTTAAAGCTGATCGCACGCGAAGCAGCCGGCTGATCGAACGGGGTAATGCTTATAATATCTTCCAGCTTGATATAGTAATTGGCGTGCGGCTTCTGAAACACTAACTCCTTGGTGGACACCGTCAATCCAAAGTCCCTCTTCTTATGGGAAATTTTCAAATCCCCCTCGAGGCCTTTGATCGTGATGAAATTTTCGTTCATCGTTCCTTCCTCCTCTTCTGGAGCTTACGCAAACGGACGTTTGCCGTAAGCCCGAACGTTCGGAATCACGCGGCGCAAAGACATAGGAACAGCATACCACAAACCATGTCCCATCCGCTATAAACGATTTCCGAATATCAGAGGAGGTGCCGCACGCACGAACGTTACGCTAAATCAGCGATTCCGCTCCGTCGATGAACAGCTCCGTGCCTGTAATGTGGCTGGCCGCATCGGAAGCGAGAAATGCCACAAGGTCGGCCACCTGCTCCGGCTGTCCCGGCGCATGCTCAAGCGGCTGGCTGCCTTCCGGGTATTTGACCGGGATTTTAATTTTATCGAGCTCCGGCGTCGGGTGCGTATTCTCGCTGATGTTCGTCTTGATCGAACCCGGACAAATGACGTTCACGCGAATTTTGTATCGGGCCAGCTCCAGCGCCGCCATCTTCGCAAATGCGACTTGTCCGGCCTTCGACGTGCTGTAAGCGGACATGCCGAAATTGGAGAAGACACGGCTGCCGTTAATCGAGCTGGTGATAATGATGCTGCCACCATTCTGTTTCATGTGCGGGATCGCGTGCTTGACGCAAAGAAACGTGCCTTTCAGGTTGACGAACAGCGTATGATCCCAATCTTCCGGTTTCATATCCTCGATCGGCGATAGAACGCCGTTGATGCCCGCATTCGCAAATACCGCATCGATCCGGCCCCATTGCTTCGCTGCGGCGTCGAAAGCCTGATGCACGCGATTCGGATCCGATACGTCGACGTCGGCGGTCATCACCTCGGCTTTCATGTCGGCGAGCTGCTGCTTCACTTGCTCCCTGCGTTCGTTTTTCAAATCGACAAGGCATACTTTCATTCCTTGCTGCGCGAGAGCGACCGCGGTGGCCCGGCCGATGCCCGAAGCGGCTCCAGTAACGACGGCAACTTTATCCTTCAGCTCAGGAAGAACAATCCGGGGCTTCTGTAACGTTTGAACGGTCATGATCAACACTCCTTGCTCCAGGTGGAATAAGTTTCGAATACAAGCTTATTTTGCCTGAGCGGCGGGAAGATTATGTGAACGCGGGTGTTCCGCTCGTGTTGGGCATTCATTTGTGCTACAATACGATAATTGATGAGAGATATTTACATGCGGGAGGCATTATTTCAGTTATGTTGATTATCGGCATTGCAGGCGGCACAGGCTCGGGCAAGACGACGGTGGCACGTTCCGTGATCGACCGGCTCGGTACGAATAAAGTTACATTCATATCCCAGGACAACTATTATAAAGATCATTCGCATCTTTCTATTACGGAGAGGGAAACGATCAATTACGACCACCCGCTTGCATTCGATAACGCGCTGCTCCTTGAAAATTTGAAGGAATTGAAAAAAGGATCGACGGTGCAGGCGCCGGTGTACGATTTCGCAAATCACGCACGCGCTGCAGGCCGCTCCATGGAGCTGAAGCCGAATAAAATCGTCATTATCGAAGGACTTCACGTGCTGTCGGACGAGCAGCTGCGCGACATTCTCGATATCAAAGTTTTCGTGGATACCGACCCGGACGTCCGCATTTTACGCCGCGTGCTGCGCGATATTCACGAGCGCGGACGGTCGATTCAGTCCGTCTACGATCAATATTTATTAACCGTCAAACCGATGCATGAAGCATTCATCGAGCCGTCAAAAAAATACGCCGACTTGATCATCCCCGAAGGCGGGCACAATGAAGTCGGCATACAGCTGCTCTCGATATTGACCGAGAAATATTTAATGGCCTAAGCCAATTTAGCTTCAGCTTATTTCTTTTTGCGGTATACCCGCTCCGGCCGGCCAACGTCGCCGTAAGACAAATCCGCCTGCAGTCGCCCTTCGGCGATGAGATGCTCCAGGTAGCGTCTGGCCGTCGAACGGCTGACGCCGACCCGTTTGGCCGTTTGTTCCGCCGTCAACGGCATTTCGGCTTCCAGCACGGCGTGAACGATTTTATCCAGCGTCAGCTTATCGATGCCTTTGGGCAGGGACACCGCGTTCCCTGAACTGGAGGCTTCTTTTTTGCCTGCTCCGTGCAGCAGCGCATCAATCTCCTCTTGGCTGACGCCGGCTTTTTCCTGGCGCAGGGTGAGCAATGTATGCTGGTACGCTTTGTACCGGAGTAGCGTTTCCTGCAGCCGGCTGAACAGCAGCGGCTTCATAATGTAATCGAACGCGCCGCCGCGCAGCGCTTCCCGGACGGCGTCCACTTCTTTAGCCGCCGTAATCATGATGACATCCGTCTGCCTGTGCTTTTGCCCGATCGTCCGCAGCAGTTCCAAGCCGCTCGTGTCCGGGAAATAAATATCGAGCAGCACGAGATCCGGCTCCAGCACCTCAAGCGTCTCCAGTGCTTGCGCTTCATCCGTTGCGATGCCGACGACGCTGAAGCCGGGCACTTTCTCGACGAACCGGCGATTGATTTCGGCAATCCGTTCGTCGTCTTCAATAATCAGCACCCGCAGCACCGTTTCTTCCGCTTGCAGCGTAGACCCGCTCATCTGTCATTCCTCCCCCACATCCGCCTTCTGTTTCGGAATGGACACGGAGAACACGGTGCCGCCAAGCGTCGACGGCTCGTGAAGAATGTGCCCGTTCAGCTTCTCGACCGCGTGCTTCACCAGCGACAACCCGATCCCCCGATGCTCGCCCGCTTTGCTTGAAACGCCTTTTTCGAACATGCGCTCCGCATAATCTTTGGCAATGCCCGGCCCGTTATCCTCGCACTCGATGATCAAATCCTCCCCCAAATCCGTCAAAAACAAAGTGACGCGTTTCTCGCCCGTTTGCGGTGATTCGAGCAGCGCCTCCATAGCATTGTCGCACAAATTGCCGATGATCGTAACGAGCAAATCACGGTCGATCCATGCAGGAACGTCGCGGAACGTGCTTTCGGGGTCGATCTCGAAACGGATTTTCCGTTCCTGCGCATGGCTGTGCTTGCCGATGATCAGCCCGCCGATGACCGGATCGGGAATTTCCCGCATGATGAATTGAACGAGATTCTGATGCACATCCGTCTCGCGCGAGATCATCTCGACCGCCTCCTGATACGATTCGAGCTGAATCAACCCGGAGATGACGTACAGTTTGTTCGAATATTCATGCGTCTGGGCACGCAGCGCTTCCGCGAACCGTTTCACCTGCGATAATTCTTCTGCAAGCCGGAACAGCTCCGACTTGCTGCGGAAGCTGGCGACCGCGCCGATCACTTCGCCTTGCCTGCCCATAATCGGCACCCGGTTCGCCACGACCTCCTGCTCGCCGATCAGCATCACTTCGTCAAAATGCGCCTGCCCCGACTGCATCACTTCCAGCAGCTTGGTCGACGGGACGTATTCGACAATCGGACGGCCGATCAAATCCGTATCGTCCGGCAAATCCAAAATGTTCAGCGTTTCCTGATTGGCCATTGTGATGCGGCCTTCCCGATTTACCGCGAGGATTGCTTCGCGGATCGATTGCAGCACCGCTTTTTTCTCCGTATATAGCAACCCGATCTGCTCCGGTTCCAGCCCGTGAATCGAACGCCGCACGCCGCGTGCGATCAAGACGGCGCCGCCCATCCCGAGCAGCAGCGCGAAGATGCCGATCAGCATGACTTTATCCTGGTATATATCGTCCCAGCGTTCGATATCTTCCAGCAAAAATCCGACCGAGACGATCCCGATCACATCGCCCTGTTTGGAAAGAACGGGCACTTTCCCGCGAATCGCCGGCCCGAGCGACCCTTCCGCCTTGGAAATGATCGAATGCCCTTCCAGCACCGGGCCGTTGTCGCCGCCGACCATTTCTTTGCCGATCCGGTCGGGCAGCGGGTGAGCATACCGGATGCCTTCCCTGTTGCCGACGACAATATACTCGGCCCCCGTCCTAAGGCGAATTTCTTCGGCAAGCGGCTGAATGACCGCAGAAGGTTCCGGCCGGTTAAACGCGTCCCTCAGCTCCGGCAGCCCGGCTACGGTCTCGGCGACGGACAGCGCACGTTTGCCGGTCGTCTCTTCCATCATGGTCAGGAGAACATACTGCACGATAGCGCCGACAACGCTCAGTACGAAAAACAACAAGGAACATATGAGCACGATCAGTTTGGTTTGAAGGCGCATTCTGAGGCGAGTGCCCCCCTTTCATGCTTGTCATGTATAATATATACCGAAAGAGACGCTGCAACAAATACGCGCAAGCAAGGCATGCTTTCCGTCCGCTGCACGAAAACCCATCTCCGGCAGCGGAGACGGGTTTCGATGACGCAACGATCAGCCTTCCTCGTTCACAAGCACTTTTTTGCCCTTCAGCTTCAGCACGAGCGGAATAAGCACCCACAGCAAGCCGATGATAAGGAAAATGACGGAAATCGGTTTTTGCAAAAAGATCATAAAATCGCCGTTCGAAATCGTCAGCGCCCGGCGCATATTGTTTTCCATCATCGGACCGAGGATCAGGCCGAGCACGAGCGGCGCGAGCGGAAAATCGTGCTTCGGCAAATAATAACCGACAAGCCCGCAAATCATGATCAGCATCAAATCGAAGGTCGAATATTGCACCGCGTACACGCCGAATACGGAGAAAACGATGATCAGCGGCAGCAAATATTTGGCCGGCGTCTCAATCACTTTGGCGAATACTTTTACGAGCGGCATATTAAGAATGAGCAGCATCAAGTTGCCGACGAACATGCTGGCGATGACGCCCCAGGCAAGCTGCGGATGATCGGAAAACAGCAGCGGACCCGGTTGAATGTTGTACATGATAAATGCACCCATCATAATCGCCGTCGTTCCCGAAGACGGGATGCCGAGCGTCAGCAGCGGAATCATCGCTCCGCCTGCAGCGGCGTTATTCGCCGACTCCGGTCCGGCTACGCCTTCAATGGCGCCTTTGCCGAACTTCTCGGGTTGCTTGCTTGATTTCTTCTCCACAATATAGGAAAAGAACGAAGCCAGAATCGCCCCAGCGCCGGGTAGCAGCCCGATGAAAAAGCCGAGCAGCGATCCGCGGGCAATCGGTGCCGCGCTATCTTTCAAGTCTTGTTTTGTAGGTAAAATACGGCTGATTTTAGCGATCTCGCCTTCGTTTTTGTCCCGTTCGAGAATCGTTTTGAACACTTCGCCCAAAGCAAACGTACCGACCGCGATCGTCAAAAATTCAAATCCCTGGAACAGTTCCGGAATATCATACGTGAACCGCGCGACGCCGGAAACGTTATCGATCCCTACGGTTGCGAGCAGCAGCCCGGTACCTGTCATGATGAGCGATTTGGTCATCGATTTGCCGGCCAAACCGCTAATGGCCAGCAGCCCAAGAATCATCAACGAAAAATATTCCGCCGGGCCGAATTTGATCGCAACGGCCGATAGCGGCTGCGCGAGGAAAATCAAACCGATCAGCGACACAAGTCCGGCCGCGAACGACCCGATGGCCGCAATGGCGAGCGCCGCCCCGGCTCTGCCCTGTTTGGCCATCTGGTAGCCGTCAAGCGCCGTGACGACGGAAGAAGATTCCCCCGGCGTATTGAGCAGGATCGACGTTGTCGAACCGCCGTACATCGCCCCGTAATATACGCCGGCGAGCAGAATGATCGAGCTGGTCGCCGCTTCTTCCGCACCCAATCCGGCGGTCAGCGAGGCCGTTACCGGAATCAGCAGCGCCACGCCGCTCATCGGCCCGATCCCCGGCAATACCCCGACCACCGTTCCGATCAGCACGCCGAAAAATACGAACAAGATGTTATGCCACTGCGCCGCAGTAGCCAAGCCGTGAAGTAAATAATCCAGTGTGCCCATGTTCAACCTCCTACGATAAGCCTAACCATGCTGGAAATCCGGGCAACGTGCCGTCCATCACTTCGACGAACAAATAATAAACGCCGAGCGAAAATCCTAGCGAAATGAGTAGCGATTTCCACACTTTTCCCCGCTCCATCGTTTGAAATCCAATCATCAGGAAGAGAAAGGTGGAAATGACGAACCCGATATCTTCAAGAAAAAACGCATACAGAACCGCTGCGGCAAAAATAATGCCGAATCGCTTATAGTCGAGATTTTGCTTCTGCTTCTCCCGCTGCTTGTAGCGGAACGTCTCGTAAATCAACCGAACGCTCATGAGTGTAACGAACAGCCCCAAAGCGAACGGAAATACATTCGCCCCGACATTGCTGCCGTATGAACTTTGAGTTAGTTTCTGGCTTTCAATCATAAACGCCGCACCGATGGCGAGAAAAACGATGCCGGCATAGCGATCAAACGTTTTGTTCAACGGTAGTCCCTCCTTACTGTTGCCGGTACAAAAACTTGCTTTGTAACTGACCTAAGCATAAGAGGGAGAAGAAACGTCTCCTCCCTCCGATCCTTCAGCTACTTCTGCATCCCGAGTGCGGTCAGCATATCTTTAATTAACGTTTCTTGCTGGCCCAGATACGTTTGGAAGTCGGCGCCGCTCTTGTAGTCGCTTTCCCAATTATTCGTTTGCAGCTCTTTTTTCCACTGCTCGCTCTCGGAAAGCTTCTTCAGCGTGCCGTCCCAGAACTTCTTCGCGTCCGCGCTCATCTCTTTCGGTCCGAAGATACCGCGCCAGATCAAGAATTCTGCGTCAACGCCCTGTTCCTTCATCGTCGGCACATCTTTCATGCTGCCGCTCAAACGCTGAGGAGCCGCGATACCGAGCACTTTAATTTTGCCCGCTTTCAAGTATTGGTCGAGGGAAGAAGCGTCCGTGCCGATAACGTCGGCATTGCCGCCAAGCAGCGCTGTCAGCGCTTCGCCGCCCCCATCGTAAGATACGTATTTCACCTTCTTCGGATCAACGCCGAACTTATACGCCGGAAGAATGGCAACGAGGTGATCCATAGAACCCGGCGCAGAGCCGCCGGCAACCGTAATTTTCGATGGATCCGCTTTCAAATCGTTCAGCAGCGATTTCAGGTCGTTGTATTTGGAGTTGGCCGATACGGCAATCGCCCCGTAATCTTTGGTCAATTGAGCGAGCGGCGTGGAATCTTTGTAGCCGTACGGGCTATTTCCTTCTTTTTTCAGGTTGTTGATTAAGATCGGCGGCGAGCTGACGAACAGTTTGTAATCGTCTTTCTTATCTTTCGTCGCATATTCGGCCATGAAGACAGCCCCGCCTCCGCCCGGTTTGTTTTCCACAGTGACTGGTTTTTCCACCAGCTTCGCGTCGGACAGCGTTTTGGCGATCGCTCTAGCGGTCAAATCCCATCCGCCACCCGCACCGGAAGGCGCTACGATACTAAGCGGCTTTTCCGGATACTTGGAAGCGCTTGCCGAAGAGCCCGAAGCAGCTCCGCCCTCTTTGGCATTGGGTGCGGAACCCCCTGCGCCGCATGCGGTCAAACTGAGTGCCAGTACGCCGGCCAGCGCCATTTTCCAGGAATGAGCAGATAACGTTTTCAATTTCATATAATGAGACCTCCCGTGAATAAATAAGTTGACGTATTCTTTCTTGTTAGCGCTTTCTCTATCGCTTTGTCATTGTAGCACCGCCCCGGCGGACTCGCATAGCTTATGAGCATAAGTTGAATAAGTGGTCATTTTGCGAATAAAGTTCATTTTGTTCACGGACATTCGCGCACAAAAAAAGCTCTCCGGCAGCGATGATCGGCATCGTTGCGGAAAGCTGTTCTTCTGAATGGTTGGCGGCTTTATAGGCCTACTTTGATGATTCCAAGGCGATTTGGGCGCCGCCCGGAACCTCCACCTCACGACCATCCACCTGCAGCCACACTGATTGGACGGATGGATTATATACAAAACTTGACGCTGCGGAAAACTGCAAAAGGCGAAACGCTTTCATATAATCGACGATTTCAATATTCGTAGCGTACCAAATATCTTCCCGGCCTCCGATATATTCGCAGAACGATTCGATCAAATCCCAGTTATTGTCGTTGTCAAATTCATAGCTGTGGCCCCAAACGTACATCATGTATAAATACTGGCGCTTGTTTAGGCTTACGAACTGCTCCGCCAAGCGCATCAAATCGCGCTTATGGTGGCAAGTCGGTTTCCACTCGAACCAGTCGTCGGGCATCGAGAAATTTCCGGTCGCCTCCACGACACGCGAATATTCGAATCCCAGGAACGGCAGCAGCTCTTTGATGTATCGGTTGTATGATCCGTTCGGATAAGATAACCCTCTCACCGTGTATTGAACGATGCTTTCCAATTGCTTGCGGTCCTGAAAAAGCTCCTCTACGAGCTGCTCTTTCGGGCTTCTGGCTATCGTCGGATGCGTTATCGTATGCGCGGCGACTTCATGCCCCTGATACAGCTCCGCCGTTTCGTCCGCCGACAGCCGATCCCCATTCCCCAGCAAGCCGGAATTGATATGGAATGTTCCTTTCATCCGGTGCTTGTTGAAAATTTCAACTAGCCGCTTGTCCGCGGCTCTTCCGTCATCGTAACTTAATGTCAGCACTTTATGCTTTCCGCCCGGGAAGGCGACGATCACTTTCGGCAATGTCAACACCTCATCGAAATAATTTTCTTTGCCTCACGCATTAGAATATTGCTTGGCGAACGGCTATCCCCCCAAGCTGCGACGCTCCGGGCTCTGTTACGATGATACTCTGCTGCTCTGATCGGTAACTTTCTTACGACGATTTGCCGGCGTATTCGGGCAACATGCCGCCTACCGACATATGATCGCTCGCAATTCCCGCTCCGACTGCAGCGTGAAGCGCGGCGCCGACGGCCGCCTCTTCTTCCACGGCAGATAGCTGCAGCCGCATGCCGAATCGTTTCTCGCAAACGGATCTTAGGTGTCTGTTCTTGCGTATCCCGTTTCCGGACCCGATCAACGTTTCCACTCGATCCTTTACCGGTCCTGGAAGCCTGGCGAAAAATCCGTACAATTCCTCCATTATCCCTTCAAGAAATCCGGCAATGAGATGTTCCGGCGTCAAATTCGACGGCCCTATTCCTTCAATCGATGCGCGGCGTCCGGGGTCTTCCCGCGTCCCGTAAAACTGGGAATGTACGATGAGCTTGTCTTTTTCAGCCTTCTTGCGATCTGCCAGAAATTCCATTGCTGCATACAGTTCCCTTGCCGCTGCTTCGGGTCCGACGAAAGCTTCAATGACGGCGCGGAAAAAACGCTCCAGCATGGCGTATGCTTTACCTCCGGCGAGTGACGCCCCGACGAGCAAGTAACCGCCGCCGGGAAAAGGCCGCGTTTCCAAACCGCGCACAGCTGTGAATTGTTCCGTGAATACGGATAACTGCCCACCTGTTCCGATGTTAAGCAACAGAGAGGAAGGCAGTTCTTTCACCGACCCGAGAATGCTCGCCTGATTGTCGCCGATGGCGTGGAACACCGGAATACGACCAAGGTAATCCCCAACTTTCGACATGGAACGATGAATCTGCGGCATCCAGTCGGGAGTACACCCCGCGGCAGCTAGCGCATCGGCATTAAACCGCCCCCGTTCCACATCGAAAAAACCAAGGCTTGCAGCGTTCGATGCGTCCATCACAGGCGCGATCCTCCCCGTCAGCCGCATTACGGCGTAATCGGCGATCGTGCAGAGCGCAGTCGCCCGCACCGGCACTTCTCCTTGATCAAGCAAAGCGGCGTGTGTCACAAATCCGTACCCTGTATAGACGGGATAACCGGTTGCCCCGGTCAATCGCTCCGCTAATGCAATACCGTCCGATGACGGTCGCAAGCCTCGACGGTCCTGCCATGTATAAAGCGGGCTCACCGCATGGCCATCCGCGCCGGTATACAAAATGCCGTGCATTTGCCCTGCGATCCCGATCCCCACTGCATTGGGGGATAATGTGAGCAGTTCACCCAATATGCGCTGCACGATCCGCATGATCTGTTCCGCATCTTGCTCTGTTCCCGCTGTTCCCCCGACGGAGCTGTCGTTAGGTTGGGTGAGTACATGGACAACCCGTCCTTCGTGCAGCTCCAGTGCGACGCCGCAAATGGAAGTGGTTCCTATATCCAGACCGATGACGATCATAACATTCCTCCCTGCGGCCAACAAGCCGATGCATTGGGGCCAAGGTCTTTGATGCGAAGCGGAAGCGCCGCAGTTCAATGAACAATAGTCGCATATAGATCGACGCTGTCTTGCAGTTTTAAAACCGGATCTCATTCATGCTGCACGAGCTAGCCTTGCCGCACAACAAGATTAGTTTTGCAGTGCCTGGTGAGCGAGCAACAGCGCACCGGACAAGCCTGCGTTATCGCCAAGTCCAGGTGGGACAACATACGTATCGATCTGCTCCTGCACTCGAGGATGAGCGACATAACCGTTTAACAGCTCACCGAGACGATGCCGAATCATCGGGAACAGATGTGTTTGTTTGCTGACCCCGCCGCCAATAATGATTTTTTGCGGCATCGTAATCAGGATGAAGTTCATGCAAGCTTGCGCCAAATAGTCGGCTTGAATGGTCCATGCCGGATGATCCGAAGGCAGCTCGGCAGCTTTGACGCCCCATCTTCGCTCTACGGCCGGTCCCGCGGCCAACCCTTCCAGACAATCGCCATGATACGGGCAATTCCCGACGTATTTGTCTTCCGGGTGCCTGCGGACCAATATATGCCCCATCTCCGGATGCGTAAATCCGTTGACAATGCGCCCATTCGCGACAAGCCCCGCCCCGATGCCGGTGCCGACGGTTATATACAAGCATCCCGCGAGCTCGCGGGCCGCTCCCCACGTCGCCTCGCCCAATGCTGCTGCATTGACGTCCAGATCGAAGCCGATCGGAACGTCAAATCGCTGCTTTAAAGCGCCAAGCACGTTGTAATTCCCCCAATGCGGCTTCGGCGTGCTTGTGATATAGCCGTATGTCGGGCTGTCCCGGTTCGGATCGATCGGACCGAACGAGCCGACGCCCAATGCATCAATCGCCTTGTCGGCAAAATAGCCCACCACTTGCACCATCGTTTCCTCGGGGACGGTAGTCGGGAACGAGACTCTGTCGACAATTTGTCCGTCCTCCGTCCCGATGCCGCACACGAATTTCGTGCCGCCCCCTTCAATTGCGCCTAAATAACCCATATCGGTTCACTCCAATTCTTTGTACTCTTTAACCGGAGTACGGCTTTCTATACCCGAAAATTTACTTTCCTAAAACACTTATTCCATACTCGCTTCCCATTTCCTGCACGAGACGATCCGATTTTGACTCCCTTTTCTCCCGATGCTACACAATGCAAAAGAGGCAGCTGCACCAGCTGCCTCCCGCTATTCCGTTGCCAATCCAGTGCTTTACGCGTATTGCTCGCCAACCGCGCATAAATCGGAAACGCTAGTCTTTCTTCGAATCCGTAGCGGGATCGCCGGCTACGGCTGCCGCCTTCTCGATCGCAGCCGGTGCGCTTACCGTGCCGGTGCGCTGCGTCAGCCCTTTCACCAGCTTCTCCAAATCGATGCCGCTGACGCTTTTCAGCATTTCCGGCGCCGTCGCCATCAGCGAAGTGACATAGTTGCTAACGCGTGCAGCGCCTTCGCCGTGGCCGGTATCGACCACCGTCAGCTTGTCGATCGATTTGATCGGCTCCGCCACTTTGCCCGCCAGTTCCGGCAGCATTTTCACGATGATGTCGAGCACCGCAGCTTCGCCGAACTTCTCGAACGCCTCGGCCAGCTTCTGCTTCGCTTCCGCTTCGGCCAAACCGCGCAGCCGGATGACTTCGGCTTCCGCCGTACCTTTGGCGCGCTCCGCGTCGGCCACCGCCTGGCCTTCGAGCCGCTTCTGCTCGGCCATCGCTCTCGCTTCCGCTTCGATGCGATACTGCATGGCGTCCGCCTGCGTGATCTGCTTCGCCTTCTCCGCTTCCGCAGCCTGAACGACCGCGTACCGGTCGGCGTCCGCCTTCTTCTTTACTTCCGCGTCATACTGCTTCTCGCGGCGGAGAATTTCCTTCGCCTCAAGGTCGATCTCGCGCTCCTTGCGCACCAGCTCGACACGCATCTGCTCCTCGACCACGCTCTGTTTCGCCCGAGCTTCCTGGATGTGGTACGCCTGATCCGCTTCCGCGCGCGCCATATCCTGATCCTTTTTGAACGAGGCAACCTTCAGTTCCCTTTCCTTCTCCGCCTCCGCTATATTCGTGTCGCGCAGCAGTTCCGCTTTTTGGCCTTCTTCCTCCGCAAGCGCCTTTTGAATCCGGGAATCCCGTACGGCCTGCGCCTCCGCAATTTCCGCGTCGCGCTTGACCACCGCGATCCGCGGCTTACCGAGCGCGTCGAGATAGCCGTGTTTGTCGCGCAAATCCTTGATGGTGAAGGACACGATCTGCAGTCCCATTTTTTTTAAATCTTTGGCAGCGACGCCCTGCACTTCCTGCGCGAATTTATCGCGATTCCGGTATACTTCCTCCACCGTCATCGAGCCGAGAATGGCGCGCAAATGTCCTTCGAGCACTTCCTGGGCTTCGCCTTTCAGCGCCTCCGTCGGTTTCCCCATAAACTGTTCAGCCGCCGTGGCTACATCTTCGACGGAACCGCCGATTTTAATAATGGCCACACCGTCGGCCATAACGGGTACGCCCTGTTCCGTATAAACCTCGGGTGTCGAGACATCAAGCTTATGAGATAACAACGACAAGAACTCGGCCCGCTGGAAAATCGGTAATATGAACGAACCCCCGCCGCGCACGATTTTGATTTTACGGCCCGTATCGTCCGTCAGTACGTTTTTGCTGCCTAGAAACGAGCCGGTCACAATCATGGCCTCATCCGGACTTACCGTTTTGTACCGGGCCCAAAAAGCAAGACCGAGAATCACAATCACGCCGACAACTATGCCGGGCACTACCATCACATCGCTAAAATTCATTCACATCCACTCCTTCACATTTCGTTAGAATCCAAACCGGAGACAAAGAGCGTGCCGTCCTTGACTTCCACGGTCACAACCCGTCTGCCGGCTTCGATCGGCGTGCCGTCAAAGCTTTCGGCAATTTGATTCGTCACGCCGCCGCCGGTACGTACCAGCACTTCTCCGCATCCTTTGGCCGGGATCGGCACGGTCACTTCCCCGATGCGTCCGACCAAGTCGTGGATGGAAAAAGCAACTGAGTTTTCGCTGTTCTCCATCGGCTTGACGTACAGAAAAAATATGAGAACGGCCGAAGCCGCGGCGGCTAATATGGAAAGCATCAATACAAGGGCCGGACCAAACACGGTATATTTGGTCAGCAAAACGCCGGCGCCGCCCAATAACGTTATCGCGCTGAACAGCACCATCGGCTGGAGCCAATGAAGCGCGTCGGCGGACAAAAAATCGAACAACCCATCCAGCGCGTTGCCAAGCAAATCGCCGAACAAAACCGTAGCAAAAGCAAATAAAGCGCCGGTGATCAACAACCCCCAATACAGCTCAAGCATGTGCTTCCCCCCTAACGTCCAAAAAATGTAGGCACACTAGTTAATACGAAAATACTGGGAATAAGTTGCACCTTTTTACTGGAAACCATTTCCTCGTTTTGAAACAACGATTCGGCACGCCAAAAAGAAAAAAGCCGCCCGTTTACGCTGAGGCAGCATTGCCGAATACGTGTTCGACTGCGAAAACCCGGTTCTATATTAATTGACTACATAATCGTAGAGCTATTCGATCGGGATGAATTCCCCTTTCTCCCACCGCTTCATGACCATCAAATCCCCGATATCGTCCCCTTCTCCGGAAAATCGATGCGTCCCAATAACGCCTTCTTCGGCCGCCCGTGAAGTATCGATCATTTTGAGCAAAACATGCCGTCGATCCCGAAGATCCCACGCTTTGTAGAGGATCGATTCGGAGTTTCACATCACAACATAGCCTGGTTCGAATCAATGTGCGGAAGCAACTTTCCACCTTCTCCAACTCAAAATCCAATCCACCGGATGGCTGCCTACTACCGCTGCTTCAGCGCCATCATCTGATATACCGCGCGAGTATCGCCTTTGAGCGCCACCTGTTCGTTCCGCATCTGGGAAGAGCCGTCCCCGTCCAAAAAAATGCCGTCCACAAGCCGTTTCGGCGCTACGATCTCCTTCACCGCCGTACGAAACTGCTCAACCGTGCATGGCTTGTCCGAGACGATCATATATAAGTTCTGTTCCTCGTCGAATACGGCTCCCGAGCGAAGCCTCGGCTCGCCGAATGCCGGCATATCCTCGTCCAACGCTTGCCCTACCCATCGATCGTCCGCGCGAAGCGACATGCTAACGCCTCCTTGCGCCCAATACCGCACACGATCGGTCACTTTAAGATCCTGAGCCTCTTGCACCACCTGCACTGAGAAACGGCGTGTCACTTCATCCCACACAAGCGTCCCTTTGGGGTAATCGATGTTGTACCAGCCCGAACCGTAGTCGTACGCTTCGCCCTTGAGCGGTTTATCGTTGATGACGGCTATGCTGAGCAAATCGCCATTCCAAAAGAAGCCTCCGTTCATGCCGAACTCCGACGTTGTCGTGACGTTCGTCGTAATGTGCTTCAGCTGAATGTTGTCCGGCCGGGTGCTCATCAGGTGAAGCTTTACCCCGTTCGAAGCCGTGCGTAAGCCATATGAATAATACGAGCGCACCGGAGTCGCTTGCGGCGTAGTCCAATAGGCCGATGCAATGACGGCGATTAAATTGCCGAGCATAAATCCGGCGAGCAGCAGCGAAAGACGACTCTTGTCGATGGATAGCAGACGATGGCGGAAGGCGGCGAACATCGAATCGAACCCCATTTCTATGATCAATTCCATTTTCATTTTTCATAGTCTTGCAGTCTATTCTATGATTCCGCACTTCCCAATATGATGCTGCCGCCTATTTTTCCAGTTCCTGCATCTTTTACCTTTCATACTACTCTATCCGTTTTCTTTTTCCTATTCCTTTTTACGGCATGAGGCTTGAATTTTTGTAGGGACAAACAGGCTTTTCATCGTCCGATAAAAAAAATATATCGAAAAAATAAAATTTATAAATTATACTTAATCAGAGTTTTAGCGTATGTTATTAATATAAAATGATAAATTCAATGGATGAGGTGAACCGCATGGCAAAAGTAACCGGTTTGGAAGGCGTTGTGGCTGCTGAAACGGATATCAGTCTGGTGGACGGGGAAAAAGGGCATTTGATTTATAGAGGATACTGGGCGAAGGAACTGGCGCTATCCTGTACGTTCGAGCAAGCGGCTTACTTGCTGTGGCACGGCGTGCTGCCGGACGAGGAAACATTGAAGTCATTTACGGTGCAGCTCAAAGCGCATCGCGCTCTGCCCGAACATGTCAAGCGCATCATCGACGCGCTTCCAGACGGCACGCCGCTGATGAGCATCATGCAAACCGCCGTCTCGGCGATGTCTACGGGCGATTTCGTATGGCCTCCGACTGAAGCTCAGGCGATTCAATTGACCGCTATGCTGCCGACGATCGCCGCTTACGGTTACCGCAAGCATAACGGGCTCTCTTGGCACGAACCGCTCGATCAATTGGATCATACGGCGAATTATTTGTATATGCTTTCCGGAAAGCTTCCGGAAGCGTCGCATGTAAAGGCGCTGAACGCATATTTAATTCTCGGCATGGAGCACGGCATGAACGCGTCCACCTTCTCCGGGCGGGCCGTTTCCTCGACGCAATCCGACATGGCCTCGGCCGTCAGCGCCGCCATCGGCGCAATGAAAGGGCCGCTGCACGGAGGAGCGCCTTCCGAAGTCATCGCGATGCTTGATGAGATCGGTTCGAAATCAAATGCCGAGCCCTGGATTCGCGATGTGCTGTCCCGCGGCGGAAGGCTGATGGGCTTCGGTCACCGCGTGTACAAGACGAAAGATCCGCGTGCCGAAGCGTTGCGCCAAGTGACGGAGCAGCTCACCGCCGACGATCCTTGGTTCGATTTGGCCATTCATGTGGAAAAAACGGCCATTCAACTGCTCGAAGAATATAAACCGGGCAGACGGCTGTATACGAACGTCGAGTTTTTTGCCGCTTCCATCATGCGCGCGATCGCGCTGCCGACACCGCTGTTTACTCCGACGTTTACGGTAGCGAGAGTCGTCGGCTGGACGGCTCACCTGCTCGAGCAAGCCGCGGTGAACCGTATTTTCCGCCCGCAGTCCATATATACGGGCCCTATGCCGCAAGAGACGCACGCATAACGAAGAACTTACGATTTGGCGTAGTTCCGCCAAGCAATAAATGCGAAAAACCGGTGCCTGCAGGCGCCGATTCTTTGCATTTATTGCTGCTGGCGGACTACGCCTTTTTTCAATATGATATTCGCATATTGGGCCCGTTCTCCGGTCGCTACGACGGCGTACGCTTTCTTCGTCCTTTCATAGAACGAAAATCGCTCTTCGAACACGATCTCATGCGCTTCCTGCTCATGCTTTTGAATCAGCTGCCTGTACTCGTCCCAGATGACAGGGGTGACCGGATCGCCGGGCACGACTTGCATCAGAACGGCTGCATGATCGGCGTAGGAATCGAGCGGTAAAAAGGTCAGTATAGCGTCAAGCAGCTCCGGTATGCGATGACCGTCGGCGCGAATCAGCCGGGCTGCGTGGCTTGCCGCCGGAAAGTTGCAGTCCGCCAGCACGATTTCGTCGCCGTGGCCCATCTCCATTAATATTTTGAACAGCTCGGGAGAAAGAATCGTAGGAATTCCCTTCAACATATGCTGCAACCTCCGCAAATTGTGATAAAGGCTTTTTCTGGCAATGCCTATGCTAATCGTACGCAAACGGCGATCGTCGTGTCAATCCTGCCGCATCGTACGAGTCAGGAGGAGTTACTCCGGTTGGATGGATTCCGAATGAAGAATCGGTTACTATGGAACATATGTACATGTACATACCGGTTCAAATGACAAGTATACAACGAGGTGCCGCAATATGGAACAAGTCGTCATTGTCGGGGCAGGTCCTTGCGGATTGTCCGCCGCGCTCGAGCTGCAAAAAATCGGGATCGACCCGCTCTTGATCGAAAAAGAAAATATTACGCATTCGATTTATTTATACCCGACGTATATGCAGTTTTTCAGTACGCCGGAGCTGCTGGAGATCGGAGGCTACCCCTTCTCGACGCCCAACGAAAAGCCTACGCGCCTGGAGGCGCTCCATTATTACCGCAACGTCGCGATTCGCAGCAAGCTTCGCATCCGGTCGTACCGTACCGTGACTCGCATCAAACGGGCCGATGACGGCACATTCCTCCTGCAAACGACCGACCGGTTCAGCAACTCGGGGCAAGTCGCAGCCGGCAAGGTTGTCCTTGCGACCGGCTATTTCGATCACCCGAACATGCTGGGCATCCCAGGCGAAGAACTGCCGCACGTGACCCACTACTACCGGGAAGCGCATCCGTATTCCGGGACGAAGGTTGCCATTATCGGCGGGAATAATTCCGCCATCGACGCCGCAATGGATTTGCTGCGCGTCGGCGCGGAAGTGACGGTCATTTACCGGGGCGATCAATACTCTTCGAACATCAAGCCCTGGGTTCGCCCGATCTTCGAAAGCATGGTAGCCAAGGGCCGCATCGCCATGCGGTTTCGCTCCCGGGTCGTCCATATCCGGGAAGGCAGCATCACCGTACTGCACGAAGGAGCGAAAGAAACGCTCCAGAATGATTTCGTCCTCGCGCTGACTGGCTTCCGGCCAGACCGCAGCCTGCTGACACAAACAGGCGCGGCGCTGAATAGCGAGGGCATTCCGGTCTATGATCCCGACACGATGGAGACGACCGTTCCCGGCCTGTATATCGCCGGGGTAGCGGCTTCGGGCGCGGACGCGAACGAAGTGTTCATCGAGACCGGCCGTTACCACGGCGTTTCGATCGCAAAGCACATCGCCGGCTCCGCCTAGTCCTGGCTGGCGGCCGTGCTTTTGCAACAACAAAAACCCGGCTGCAGGCCTTTCAGTCCGCAAGCCGGGTTGTGCTCGTTGGATGGTTTAAAAAATAAGTTCCTTCTCGCGATGCGTCAGGCGGCGTCCGGCGATGTCGACGGCCAGCTTCCCGTCGGCTAGTCCCCATATGCGCGAACCGTACTTCTCCGCCAGCTCCACCTGATGAAGGCTGCAAAAGATGAGCAGCTTCTGCTTGCGGCAGATCGACTGCAAATCTTCCATGACCCGGCTGGCCGCTTCAGGATCAAGTCCGGAAACCGGCTCGTCCGCGAAAATGACTCTCGCTCCTTTAATCATCGCCTTGCAAATGGCGACGCGCTGCTTCTCTCCGCCGCTCAGCTTTTCGACCTTTTCATGCGCTTTTTCGAGCAGTCCAACTTTGTCCAAATAATCCATTGCTTCCATATGATCGTCTTCCGAGACGGTATTCGTTATAAAGCGCACCCACGATTTTTTGAACAATAAAGCGTTGAGCACGTTTTTCAAGGCCGACTTGTTGTGGTTCAAGGCCGGCTTCTCTTCTAAATAAGCCCACTGCTTGCGCAACTGGAATTTTTCCCACGCATTGACCGAGGAAATGTCCTGCCCGTCGAAAATATATTGACCCTCATCCCATTTTTCCTTCAGCATCAGGCAGCGAAAAAACGTCGTCTTCCCGCTCCCGCTCTTGCCGAGCAGCGCAACCAGCTCCCCTTCGTCTGCCTGAAAGCTTATGCGCTGCAGGATGCGATGGTTCGGGGGGAACGTCTTGCTTAAATTGCGTACGATGATCATCCGGCGATTCTCCTTTGCTCCGTAAATCCGCTTGACGCATGACTATACTGTTTTTACTAACTATACCATGTTCGGGCTCATAAAAACCATACGGCAGCGCATGCTAGTAGGAACAGAAACCGCGGCGTATTCGTTACTGCAACGAAGCATGCGGCGATCGAGACGTAGACCGGAAGCCAAACAAAAGAAAAACTCCTTATCGGAGTTCTTCAGTAACTTTACTTCGTTATCGGCGCAAAGGGAACATTGGATTCGCATAGTTCAGATTCACCATTATTGGGGATTCGTTTCCTTCGGAATTTCATTCAGGTTCGGCGGGCGGTTTGCCGCTTTTTCCGCGTGCATGACCGCTTCATCCTCGGTAAACTTGTTTTCTTTAAAATTCGGATTGTTTTTGGTGTTTGGCGTCGCGTTGTCCATAGTAAAACTCACCTCCCATCAGGTTTATTTTTACTAATTTCCCTATTTATATACAATTATGTTCTTGTAATGAAAATTTAATAATATGGTTCGACACCGATTTACAATTTTCAAATCCGATTCGTACTATAATGATTCGGAGCGAGAAAATATTTACAATACGAATGGGGTCAAACGATGAAGGAAGTCGAATTACAAAAAAACCTGGAACGGATGCAGCATCAGCTTTATCTGCTAGTGGAGGAGACAGGCAGTTTCGTCGACCCGAAAGTAGTTGAACTCAGCCAGCAAATCGACCGCCTCATCGTAACGCTGCAGCGGATACGCATGAAGGACATGATTAAATAAGACAAGCTTCTGACCGAAGCCCTTTCGATGAAGATACATTCGTGTTTTAGCGGAAGCTTTTCTTGAAAGATCAGAATTGTTCAGCTCCGCTGAAAACTTATAAATTCTGATCTTATAAGACAAGCTTCTGACCGAAGCCCTTTCGATCTTTGCTTTTAGATACATTCATGTTTTAAAGGTGCTTTCTTGCGATTACCATTTCATCAAATGATTAGTAAGAGGCCATTTCAAAAATGCGCCTCTTTTTTGCGGCCGGACTTGAAAAACTTTACATGATATGTTATATTAAAAACGAGGAATATCAAGGCTTTCAACAATTCACGAACTTTCTTCCTCGCCATGAATCCGCTTTCTTGATTTTCTTGATGTCCGTACCGCATATCTTGAAAAAGGAGCGATGCATAATGAATTCGGGAGCCCAACAAACACAGGAAAAGAAAATTTCCGTTGAATTGACAGTGAACGAGGCGCTCGCTTTAACCGGTGTCCGTTTTCCGCAAAACCATCAGCTCGAAGTGGATGCGATGCACAAGATCAAGAAGTCGTTGGACGAACAGCTCATCGATCCGCGCCGCAGCCTTCAGTAACGTAAGATGTTTCTTAGAACATAATGAGATCCCGCGCATCGCCGTATGCCGGGGTCTTTGTTTTGTCCGTGCGATTTGGTTTATAATAGCTGCAAAGACCGAAAAAAGGAGCGACTCCGACCATGAAGCAGCACATCGCCTCCGCTATTGACCGGCAGGCCGACAATTTCACCGCGATATCACGGTACATCGGTGAAAATCCGGAGCTTGGAAACGAAGAATGGAAAGCTTCCGCCCGGCTCACCGACGAGCTGCGCAGCCAAGGATTCGAAGTGCAAACTCCGGTGCTTGGCCTTCCTACTGCTTTTTTCGGTACATACCGTTCGGCCAAGCCGGGTCCGACCGTCGCTTTCCTTTGCGAATACGATGCGCTCCCGGAGCTCGGGCACGCGTGCGGACATCATCTCATCTGCGTGATGGGACTGGCGGCGGCAGTCGGCCTGAAAGCCGTCATCGACGAGCTCGGGGGCACGATCCGGGTGTACGGTACGCCGGCGGAAGAAACGCGCGGCGCGAAAGTGACGATGGCGGCAGCCGGCTTATTCGACGACGTTGATTTTGCGCTGATGGCGCATCCGTATCATATGTACGAAAAATCGGGCGAATCGCTCGCCATGGATGCGATTCAATTCGAATACTTCGGCAAGGCGGCGCACGCCGCGGCAAGTCCGCATGAAGGCATTAATGCACTTGATGCGGTGCTGCTTCTGTTCCAGTCCATCAATGCGCTGAGACAACAGCTCGAAAGCCATACCCGCATTCACGGCATTATTACGGAAGGCGGCAAAGCGCCGAACATTATACCGGATTATGCCGTTGCGCAGTTTTATATCCGGTCCGCCACCCGCCCTTATACCGACGAAACGGTGCAGAAAGTGCTTCGATGCGCGGAAGGTGCCGCGCTGCAAACCGGCAGTACCTTGCGCACGTCGAATTACGAGTACTCTTACGACGAACTCATCACGAATGAGACGCTATCCGACTTGTTTACGCGGAACCTCGGCATCCTCGGCGTGCCCGAGGACGAGATCGCTTACGGCAAGGACCATGGCTCGGTCGATCTGGGGAACGTTTCCCGCCATTGCCCGGCCATTCATCCTTACGTCAAAGTAATCGACGAAACGCATCTGTTGCATACGAAAGAGTTCCGCGATTTGGCCATGCAGCCGCGAGCTTTCGAAGGAATGCTCCTCGGCGCCAAGGCGCTTGCGTATACGGCCTGCGATGCGCTGTCCGACCCGGCCGCGCTTCAAGCTGTGCGCGACGAATTTAACCGCAGCGTGAATAACGTCAGCAACTAGGCACGCTTCCATGAAATAAAGCCGCGGCGTTCCCGATTCGTTCGGGAATGCCGCGGCTTTATGCTTGTACACATTACAATACTTTACTTAAAAATTCTTTCGTTCTCGGGTGCTGCGGATTCGCGAAGACGTCCGCAGGCTTCCCCTGCTCCACGATTTTACCGCCGTCCATAAAAATGAGCCTTGTGCCAACTTCCTTGGCAAACCCCATCTCATGCGTAACGACGACCATCGTCATGCCTTCCGCCGCCAGCTCCTTCATCACGTCCAGCACCTCGCCGACCATCTCCGGATCGAGCGCGGACGTCGGCTCGTCAAAGAGCAGCGCCGCAGGCGACATGGCAAGCGCACGGGCGATCGCAATGCGCTGCTTCTGGCCTCCGGACAGCTGTCCCGGGTAACTGTCCGCCTTGTCAACCAGCCCGATGCGTTTGAGCAGCTCATAAGCGATATCGTTCGCCGCCGACGCGCTCCGCTTCTTCAACTTACGCGGCGCAAGCGTAATATTTTCGAGAATCGTCATATGCGGGAACAGATTGAATTGTTGGAACACCATGCCCATCTGCTGGCGCAGCTTGTTGAGATCCTGTTTATTTTTCAAGAGCGAAACGCCTTCGAACTCAATGTCTCCTGCGCTCGGCTGCTCAAGCAGGTTCAGGCAGCGGAGAAATGTGCTTTTCCCTGATCCGCTCGGACCGATGACGACGACGACCTCGCCTTTTCCGATCTCGATATCGATGCCGCGCAGTACTTCATTTTTGCCGAACGTTTTATGCAAACCGGTTACTTTAATCAGAGGTCCTCATCCTCCTCTCCGCGATTCCGAGCAGTTTGGACAACGTAAATGTGATCACAAAATAAATGACCGCCGCCACAATGAGCGGTCCGAAAGGCTGAAACGTATTGCCCCGCACCGTATCCGCCTTGTACATCAATTCACCGATGCCGATAACGGAAGCGATCGACGATTCCTTGATGACTACGATAAACTCGTTGCCGAGCGCCGGAAGCACATTGCGCAGCGCCTGCGGCAAAATGATATATCGCATCGCCATCGGATGGGACAAGCCTAGCGAACGGGCCGCTTCCATCTGTCCCTTATCGATCGCCTGGATGCCGGCGCGGAACACTTCGGCAACGTAGGCCGAGCTGTTGATCGAAAGCGCAAGGACAGCCCCCATGAAGTCCGGAAAGGAGGAGCCGAAGCCCGGGAGTTCCGGGAAATGGATTCCGATTTGAGGCAGCCCGTAATAGATCAGGAACAATTGTACGAGCAGCGGCGTACCGCGGATAAATTCGATGTAGGACGTAGCGGCCGCTTTGAGCGGCCAGATGCTCGACATGCGCATCAACGCGATAACAATACCGAGCGCCACACCCAAGATAACGGTGAAGAACGATAGGATCAGCGTTATCCGCGCCCCGTCAACGAAATACATATAGTACTTAGACAAAAAAGAAAAATCCATCGTTCTCCTTCTTTCCGAGCAGCCTTGCGCATCTTAGTGTAAATCGAATAAAAAACCCGCCGGAAAAGTTCCGCCCGGGTTTTGTCGATCATCGAAGTATGGATTGTATTATTCCACCAATTCGTTTGCTTCAGCCACAAGCTTTTCAATCGATTTGTCGTTCATCAAGCGGTCAAGCGTTTTATTCATGGCATCGACCAGTTCGGCCGAACCTTTCTTAACGGCAATGGCGGAGCCGCTGTCTTCGTTACTTAGCTTCATTTCGGAAAAGATCAGATCTTTATTTTTGGACAAATACGCTGCAGCTACAGGCTGCTCAACTACAAGCGCCTCAGTCTTCTTATTTTTCAAGTCAAGCATCAAATCGGAAATTTTGCCGAGCGCCTTCGCTTCGGAAGCAGGCATCTGCTCTCTTACGATTTTCTCTTGCGTAGCGCCTTTTTGCGCGCCGACTTTTTTCCCTTTCAAATCGTCGATCGACTTGATTTTGTCTTTATCTTCCGCTCGAATAACGACCGTTTGAATCGCTGTATAGTAAATTTTGGTAAAATCTACACTCTTTTGGCGTTCAGCGTCAGGCGTCATCCCAGAGATTACAAAGTCAACGTTCCCTGTTTCGAGCGCCGCGAGCAGTCCGTCGAATTTCATGTCTTTTATTTCCAAGGTGACGCCAAGATCTTTGGCAATCGCTTTGGCAATCTCGATATCAAAGCCGACGATCTCGTCTTTTTTGTTAATTTCCTTATGAAATTCATACGGAGGGTAGTCCGCACTTGTACCTACAACGATTTTTCCGGCTTTTTTGATCTGCTCCAGCTTCGTTTCTTTTTGCTGTTGTGCGGCGGGCTTTTCTCCGTCTTTGGCCGGTTGGGACGAGGAAGCCGGTTGTTGTCCGCAAGCGGAAAGCACCAATACAACGCATAACATGACAAAAACAAACGCTTTGTTTTTAAACATTGGTCAATTCTCCTTTCTGAGTAACTCGTACATTATATAATAGAGCCACTGGTTTGACAATATCCACTATAATCGACACACACCGGCAAATCGCGGAAACCCAGTTGAACCGATGCAAGCAAACAAAAAAAGAAACCGCCGACCGCCAGTACATTCTCGGTTCGACAGCTTCTATTATTAATGGATCTGCGGTTTTATTTCGATCTAGCCCCTTGCTTTGGTTCAGTCAAGCTGCGGCCGGTTGCCGATTCCGGCTCGAACCGCTTCCGTTCGGTTCTTTCAATCTGTACAATGCGCCCGTCATGAACCACGATTTGAACGATGCCGTATTCCAGGCCGTTCACGCTTTGAAGAATCCGTTTAGTCCAAAGTTCATCCACTTGCAACGGTTTTGCCATTGTTCTCCCTCCCGTTCGCTACCTGCCTAAATTGTCCAATCGTTCCATTCGCGCTTCTGCTTGTCGATGGTGAGCAGCCAATTGACCGTCGTTCCTAGCAGTTGCTCCCTGGCAACGCTGCCTGTAAACGTATGATTCGCCTGAAAAATCACTTCTTTATCGCAAATCCCTTGACTGCGCAGCCAAAACAGCTTTTGGTATAAAAAACAATAGTCGACCGGAATGACCTCGTCGCCTGTGCCGTGAACGAGAAGTACGTCTCCGCCGAATTTGCGGAGCTGCTCGAACGGCTGATGTTTGGCAAGCGATTCGAAAAACACGGGTTCCAACCTGTAACCTAAGTAATCGGCGCTGCCGTGTTGTACGGCATCTTCGTACAGCTTCTTGCCGGTGATGCCGACAATATCGCTGAACGGATAAGCAACGGGCGCCCATAAGACAAGCGTCTTCACGCGCCGGTCGCGCGCGGCGGTCAAGATGGCCGCTGCGCCGCCCAAGCTGTGCCCGAGCAAAACGACCCGCTGCGGATCGACGCAATCGATGTCCAGCGCGTAATCGATGACGCGCCGGGTCTGGTCGATCATCGCGTCCATCCCGCCGCGGCCGTACTCGCCGGTACTTTCGCCGCACCCGCCGTAGTCGAAGCGGAGCACCATATGGCCGTTCCGGCTAAATTCCCGGGCTGCGTTCACGAACAGACGGTCGATGCCGATCCGCGTTCCTATGAAACCATGCGCGATGATTATGATCGGGTTTTTACCGGAATGTCCGCTTGCTTTCGCACGGTCTCCCCGGACTTCGGGGTAGTGAAGCGTAGCGGCTAGCTCCAATTGCTCGAATGGTATCGTAATCTGATGCTCCAATGTCTACCCCTCCTTTAGCGGATTCGCAATGATATGAATGAATACCAGTTATATATGGACAGGAAGCGGATCGCTCTTCAAGCTGTTTTCTTGCATCGCATGCTCTGATTCGTTAAACAAGTACAACCGGTGAATCAAGACGCTGACCGAATCGCCCGGCGCAAGCGCCGGCAGCTCCAGCGATCGATAAGCAAACAACCGGTCCCCCTTCACATCCACTTCCACCTGCCAATTCGTACCGCGGAAAAACACATTTTTTACGGTTCCTTTCTCCGCCGCGGACGGGAAAGGAATCTCCCCCACACTCCCGATCTCGATAAATTCCGGCCGGATGATCGCTTTAGCCTGCGGCAGCGCGGTCGCATCAAATCCTTTCAGATACGATATATCGCCGATTTGATTCGACTCCCCGATGAAGGTAGCGACAAAAGGCGTTTGCGGGCGCTTATATATTTCAATCGGCGTTCCTTGCTGCTCCAAACGCCCTTCATTAATAATCATGATCTGATCCGCAACCTCGACCGCTTCTTCCTGGTCGTGCGTAACGAATATCGTCGTGATGCCGACCCGGTCGATCATATCCTTAAGCCATGTGCGCAGCTCCTTGCGCACTTTGGCGTCGATGGCGGCAAACGGTTCGTCAAGCAGCAGCAGCTGCGGTTCCGGTGCGATCGCTCTGGCAAAGGCGACGCGCTGTCGCTGACCGCCGGATAATTGGTGCGGAAGCCGTTTTTCCAATCCGAGCAGTCCGGTCAGCTCGATCAATTCGTTCACGCGCTCCTTGATCTGCTGTTTGCTTCGCTTTTGGACCGTCAAGCCGAAGGCGATGTTGTCGAACACGCTCATGTGCCGGAAAAGCGCATAATTTTGAAAGACGAAGCCGATTCCCCGTTCCTGGGGAGGAAGCTGGTTGACCTTCCGGTCGTGAAACAGGATATCGCCGGAATCCGGCTCCTCCAGGCCGGCAAGCATGCGGAGGATGGTCGTTTTCCCGCCGCCGCTCGGACCGAGCAGTCCGATCAGCTTCCCTTTCTCTATCTCGAAACTGACATCTTTCGTCGCTTGAAAGGTGCCAAAGCTCTTCGTCAAGTGTTTGGCAACGATATGCATCTCCGTCATGCCCCTTCCGTTTTATGCTGCCCTTGAAACTTCCATTCGATCAAGCTTTTTACTATTAGCGTCACCACCGCCAGCAGCACGAGCAGCGATGCGATGGCGAACGAAGCGGCAAATTGGTATTCGTTGTACAATATTTGAATATGCAGCGGCATCGTATTGGTCTCTCCGCGGATATGACCGGACACGACGGATACCGCCCCAAATTCGCCCATCGCTCTTGCGTTGCAAAGGATGATGCCGTACAGCAGCCCCCACTTGATGTTAGGCAATGTCACTTTCCAGAAAATACGCCATCCTTTCGCACCCAGCGTGACGGCCGCTTCTTCTTCCTGCGTCCCCTGTGCCTGCATGAGCGGCAGCAGCTCGCGGACGACGAACGGGAACGTGACGAATACGGTCGCAAGCACGATGCCCGGCAGCGCAAAAATGATCTTGATATCATGCGCCTGCAGCCATGGGCCGAACCAGCCTTTGGCGCCGAACAGCAGCACGTAAATGAGGCCGGAGATGACGGGAGAAACGGCGAATGGCAAGTCGATCAGCGTGATCAGCACGTTCTTTGCTTTGAAATTGAACTTCGTAATCGCCCAGGCTGCCGCAATGCCGAAGATGACATTCAGCGGAACCGTAATGGCGGCTACCGTTAAGGTGAGCCCGATCGCGGATACCGCTTCGGGTTCTTGCATGGCGGCGATGTACACCTCCCAGCCTTTGCGGAACGCTTCAACAAAAATGCTCGCTAAGGGCAAGATCAGCATAAATCCTAAAAACAGCAGCGCGACCGCAATCAAACACCATCTCATGACGCGCGGTTCCGTAATATGCCGAGGCCGTTCCAGCACGGCTCTTCCGGGGTTCGCGACCGTCGTTACATAACCGGCCATTGTTGACCTCTCCTCTCACGCGGATACGGCATGCCGATTCGCCCGCCATTGCAAATAGTTAATAATCAACAGCGTCAGGAACGAGATCACCAGCATGACAAGCGCGATCGCCGTAGCGCCTGCATAGTCGTATTGCTCCAGTTTGGTCATAATGAGCAGCGGCGCGATCTCGGTCTTCATCGGCATGTTGCCGGAAATAAAGACGACGGAGCCGTATTCCCCGAGCGCTCTGGCGAATGCCAGAGTGAAGCCGGTAAGCAAGGACGGAAACAGCTCGGGAAAGATGACGCGGGTGAACGTCCGCAATCGACCGGCGCCAAGACTTACCGCCGCTTCTTCCACTTCTTTCTCCAACTCCTCGATCACCGGTTGCACCGTTCGCACGACGAACGGAATGCCGATAAACGTAAGAGCCATCATAATGCCGAGCGGGGTGAACGCGATCTTGACGCCGAGCGGTTCCAGCAGGCTTCCAATCCATCCGTTCTGGGAATAAATCGTGGTAAGCGCAATGCCGGCAACGGCGGTTGGCAGTGCGAACGGAAGATCGACGAGCGCATCGACAAGCTTTTTGCCGGGAAACGTGTACCGAACTAGCACCCAAGCGACGATAAACCCGAATACGACATTGATCAAGGCGGCGCCGAGGGCGGTGCCGAAGCTTACTTTATAAGCCGCGACCACCCTGGGATCGAGCACCGTTTGCCAAAATTTATCCCAGCCCATACCGGATGTTTTAATAAAAATGGCGGAAATCGGAAAAAGTACGATCAGGCTGAGATACAAGACGGTAAAGCCCATCGATAAACCGAACCCGGGCAATATGCTGCGCTGCTTCCATGCTTTTCTTGCCATTGATCTCGCTCCCTGTTACGGTTTGTAAATTTGGTCGAATACGCCGCCATCGGCGAAATGAGTTTTTTGCGTTTTTTGCCAGCCGCCGAACGGTGCATCGTCGACAGTGAACATTGGAACTTTCGGGAATTGGTTCTCGTACTTTTTCGCAACGGTCTCATTGCGCGGACGATAGTAGTTTTTTGCGGCGATTTCTTGACCTTGATCAGAATACAAGTATTCCAGATAAGCCGCAGCTACTTCGCGCGTCCCCTTTTTGTCGACCACCTTGTCGACGACGGATACCGGAGGCTCCGCGAGTACGCTGATGGAAGGCACGACAATCTCGTATTTGTCTTTGCCGAACTCGTTAATGGAAAGGAACGCTTCATTCTCCCAAGCGAGCAGTACGTCGCCTATGCCGCGCTGCACGAAGGTTGTCGTCGAATCGCGCGCGCCGGAATCGAGCACAGGTACGTTCTTGAACAGCTTCTGCACGAATTCTTTCGCTTTCGTTTCGTCATTGTTGTTCTTCTTGTAGGCGTAGCCGTAAGCTGCCAAGTAGTTCCAACGCGCGCCGCCCGACGTTTTCGGATTCGGCGTAATGACTTGCACGCCCGGCTTGATCAAATCGTCCCAGTCTTTAATGCCTTTGGGATTGCCCTTTTTCACCAGAAATACGATGGTGGACGTATAGGGCGAGCTGTTGTTCTTCAAACGGCTCTGCCAATCTTTCTGAATTAATCCCGCTTCTTGAACGGCGTCGATGTCGTAAGCGAGCGCCAGCGTGACGACGTCGGCTTCCAATCCGTCGATGACGGAGCGTCCCTGCTTGCCGGAACCGCCGTGCGATTGCTTGAAGGTGACCGTCTGGCCCGATTTATTTTTCCAATACGTAGCAAAGGCTTTATTATATTCCTGATACAGCTCGCGAGTCGGATCATACGATACGTTGAGCAGCTCGACCGATGGTTTCGCCGCTGTGCTGCCGGACGCCCCCGAAGCCGGAGCCGTGCCACCTGCGCCCCCGCCGCAAGCGGTTAAACCTACTAGCGATATCGTTAATGCACTGACGGCAAACCAATTGCGAATCGACTGGAACGTTTGCACCTTCTGTGTATTCATAATGAATTCTCTCCCCATTTATAATTTTTGCTTATAAAATCATTAACAAACTTCGAGCGGCAGGCTTTTCCCGCTTTATTTGCATAAGAGAAGCTTCCGCATATTCACCAATGCATCTTCGTCAGAATACACTTCGTGAAGTAAGATTTTATTTTTCGGCTTATCGGCTGTACTGGGCTAAGCAGCGCCCACAGCACATCATATTGGGGTTCCGGTTGTCCGGTGACTATTAATTACATAATTCCGATAAACTTACTTTGTTATGTCAGTATATTAGCATCCGCCTACGGTGCTGTCAATCGGTTTTTTGGAAAAAATTTTAAGTGCCCGCCATTAAAAAAGAACAACAAAAAAACGGCGTCTTTCTCGACCGCAGCAGCGGTTAAGAAAAGCACCGTTTATTCCGTTTCGACGGGGGTACAGTCCGGGCAGTAGCCGAACACCTCGAAACGATGGGTTGCGATTTGAAAATTGCCGGGCAATCCGGCCACATGCTTCATCGGGCAAAATTCGAAGGGCACCGTCTTCTCGCAGCCAAGGCAAATGAGATGATGATGATGATGCGATTGGCATCGGGCCCTAAATTTCAGACCGTCATTCAAATAAATTTGTTCCAGCACGCCCATCTCGCTGAGCAGGCGTAAATTGCGATATACCGTATCGAAGCTTACGCCCGGATACTTTTGGCGCATATAATCATAGACGTCTTTCGGAGACAGGTAGCCGCTGGCTTCGGCAAACAGCGCAGCCAAACTTTTGCGCTGGTCGGTAATGCGCCAGCCTTTGGCCGACATGGCTCTTACGATATCGTCAATAGTGGATTGCACGTCATGTTCGTGTTTCGCCATAATACCCTCTTCTCTCACAGCTGACACAAGGTTTACTTCCATAATGCCTTAATGCATGCACGGAAGTCAAGCTTGCTGCGCTTCCAGCTTGGCCAGTTCATCGACTAACTCGCTCTTGTCGAAATGCTCTCCGATAAATACGGCGACGTTCGGCACTTCCTCTTTGGGCGCGATTTTGACAAAGTCCATTTCCCGGTACGCATATTGAAAAAGAAACGGACTGATCGTATCGGTGAACCGTAGAATGCCTTTGGCCCTGTAAATTTGTGCGGGCAATTTGCCGATCAGCGCCTCGAACGATTCGCTGTCGATCGGCGTTTGAAAATAATGCGTATACACCATCACATGCTCATGCGTATGGTGATGACCGTCATGTCCGTGTTTTTCGTCATGGTGCGTATGACCGCAGTGCTCCCCGTGACCGCAAGCCTCCGAATGAATGTGATCACCGGCAGTTGATTCGTGCAGCTGTCGGTGGTCCGGTCGGCCGGACAGCCGGTCGAACAACGACATATCGACGGCGCATTTCACGGTGCGCGCGATCGGAGCTGACGGGTTCCATTCGCGGAGCAGCGCTTCCAGCCGAACCAGTTCCTCCGGTTCGACCAGATCGGCTTTGTTCAATAACAGCTGCGTGGCGCAGCGAATCTGATCTTCCATCAGACGAAACGTCTTCGCTTTCGGCTTTGCCGATCGTTCCGACAGCTGCGCCGCATCAACGACCGTAACGACCGAGCGCAGCTCCATCGCAGTCAGCAGCGAAGCGTCGGTCACGCCGTCCAATATTTCAATCGGATTCGCCGCCCCGGTGCACTCGACGAAGACGACATCCGGCGCATGTTCATCGACCAGCTGCTTAAGCTCCATCCCCAAATCGCCGCGAATTGTACAGCATATGCAGCCGCCGAGCATTTCCGACATCGGCACTTCCGCGCCCAGCATCATGCCGTCGAGATTCACGTCGCCCAATTCGTTCATGAGCACGGCCGGCTTTTGGCCGAGCGATTTATAGTAGTCTAGCGCTTGCGTGAGCAGCGTCGTCTTGCCGCTGCCGAGAAATCCTGTCAATATATGAACGGGAACCGCTTGCTTCATCTGTTTGCACCGCTTTCGTTTGTCGAATAAGGGTAAGTATAGGAAAAATTGTACTCCCCGTGCGAGTCGTTGTCAATTATAAGTAAACTTTACGATTACCTTAGGCGAAGTGAGAAAGGCGAATGCATGTCTAATTTGTTACACTTAAGCATAAAGCCTAATACAATGTTTACTGAAATGAGGTGCGCTAATGTTCGAACCGCTTGGAATCGAACCGACGATCCAGATCGATCCGACCTTCGAATACTATAAGAATCGTTCGGAAGAAAGCGTCGCACTGGAGCTGGAGCTCGCCGGATACCGCAATGTGCGGTATTTCGTAACGGACGAAACCCGCGTGAACGGGCGGCTCGTATCCGCCTTGCGGGAGCGCGGGATGAACGTGTGGGCTATGGTGCTCGGCAACGGATCGTACACGGCCGGGCATTTGCCGCCGGATTGGAAACAATGGCAAATGACGCTGCTGAAGCCGGTGAATGACGGCTATTTCCGCTTCTCTCCATTCAGCCGCCGCTATGTGGCGTGGAAAAAAGCGGCGTGCGCCGACCTTGTACGGCGGTACCCGTTTACCGGCTTCGAAGTCGCCGAGCCCTACTTCCCGGAGTGGAACGGCTTGTCCAGCGGCGTGTACGGCGACGTCGGTCCGTACGCCAGAGCGGCGTTCAAACGGTTCTCCGGCGGCGAGATGCCCGAATTCCGCTACAGTGCCTCCCCTCTCTATTATAAAAAAGATCGCGCCCGCTACTTGCTATGGATCGAATTTCGCGTCCAGGCCGTGAACGGATTTCTGCACGAATTGATCAACAGCCCCGGCGGCGTCAGGGATGCGCGTCCGGATATCTCGATTGCGACATGGTCGCTCGCCGTCGACGCCGGCCGCGACCCGGTCGATGCCGTCCGCGAATTTCAAGGCATCGATGCGGCGGAAATGATCCGCCTCGTACGCCCGGATCTTCACGTACTGCAGACGCACTGGCCGGATTGGATGCGGGCGAAGCTTCCCCCGGACTACGTGAAACACTACGATCCGTTCGTGCGGCAAATCCGCGCCTCGCACGGAGTGATTCCGCTCGGCGTGCAGACGGATATCGGCTCGCTTCGCCCCATGCGCAGAAGCCGGGAATGGCTGAAGCGGTTTGCCTCCGCTGCGGACCGGTCGGGCTACCGGATGTGGACAGCGTACGAGTATTCCATCGGGCTGCCGATGTACACAGAGCCTCCGGTCCCTCTGTTTGCCCACCGGATGGACCGGGAACGGGTGCTGCTTGCTTTCAACAAGCGGGTGGAGGAAGCGTCGGCTGGAGAGGCTGGACATTACCGAATCGCAGCTCCCGATGCACACGCGAAGCAAGCCCCGATAGACATTGACGCCTGCTACGTGGACGGCAATGCGGTCATTCTTACATCAAGCCGCTGGCCTGAACAATCGTTCGAGCTGGAACTGTCCGGTATTCGCGATACGCCCGAACGATGGCTGCTGAAAGGCGAGCGGGCGAACGTTACGCCAAGCGACACGCGCGTATCGGTTCCCGCGGCCGAATGAACATTTGGTTATTGCTTCCGATTCGCGGTACAATGGGAGTAGCCTGTTTCCTTGTTCGGACCGGCCGTACGCATCAAGGGAATCCGGAATCATCAGCCGACAGGAGTTGAATCAAGTTGAGTATGACTTTATCCGAATTGAGGCAGGAACGCGCGAATGCCATCAGCCACGGCGTCGGCGTCGTTTTGAGCATGCTTGCCCTCGCGCTGCTGCTCGTTCATGCGATTCGAAACGGGAATGTGTGGCATGTCGTCAGCTTTTCCGTATTCGGCACCTCGCTGCTGTTGCTCTATTTGTGCTCCACCTTGCTGCACAGCGCCCGCAAAGAAAAGTGGATCGACTTGTTCGAAATTATGGACCACGCCGCAATCTATATATTAATCGCCGGGACGTATACGCCGTTTCTGCTGGTTACGATCCGCAGCCCGCTTGGTTGGAGTTTGTTCGGCGTCGTTTGGGGACTGGCGCTCGTCGGCGTCATCTTCAAGCTGTTCTTCGTTAAACGGTTCAATCTGCTGTCCACCTTGTTCTACATCGCCATGGGCTGGATGGTGCTGTTCGCCTTTGAGCCGCTCAAGGCCGGGCTGCCGGTTGCCGGACTTCAGTTTCTAGTGGCCGGCGGCGTGCTGTATACGTTCGGAACCATTTTTTACTTATGGCGCAAAATCCCTTATCATCACGCGATCTGGCATGTATTTGTACTGGCCGGCAGCATTTGCCATTTCATTACGGTTTATTTCTACGTTTTGCCATAAGCTGGCAAGCCTATATCGCGGCTTCGTTTCCTTATAGGCGCACCCCCGGTTGGCGGTCTCATACAATAAAGAAGGCAGCCACGACATAGAGGGGATTGAAATGAAATGTTGAGCAGCAAGAAAAGAATAAAAATCATCAAAGCGAAATATGGACGAAAACCGATCGGTGCGAAAAAAGTTTACCGGCTGCTGAAGCGTTCCATCCGCAAACGCCGGCCCATCTCCGTCATCCGTCTGGGGGATGTCATGGCAAAGCTTCTTGCGAGGCATAATATCAAATCGTTAAAATCCGTTTCGAAATTTCTCGGCATCAAACTTCCGCCCTCGAGAAAGCTATTGAAGAAAATTGATCGATCGGTCCGATCCGCACATATCGTCGGATTGTCGCATTACAAAGGAAGCGCCCGATTAATTCGAGCTTACATGCGAAAAACGAAATGGCGCCCTCCCGTCGTTACCGACTCGTTCATCAACGACCGGCTTTACGAAGGAGGCTATCTGCGTCGTTTGCTGCGGCGCTATCGCGTTGCGCTTGTAGGCCGAGCCGCTCCGGAAGCGGCCGAACGGCTGAAGGGACGAGGATACCGCATTCCGCTCACGGTATCGCTCGACCACGCCAGAGAGCTTCGCCGCGCCCAATCCGTTTTGCGCCGGCACCGGAAGAAGTACGATCTCGTATTCGTCGGCGGCGGCGTTCCAGGCCGCATTCTATGCACGCGGGTCGCCAAAAAAGTTCGCCGCAGCGCCGTTGAAATTGGGCACATGATGGACGCTTTCTCCCATCCCCACGCCTGGTCGAAAAAAGGAGACAACCGCAAAGTCTTCAAGAAACGTTGGCTTCGCAAGCTGAAGAAACATAAGCGTTAAGGCGAATCGTCTGCGTTGCATAATACAACTACTAAAATGGGCAATACCCTTGACCATACGTAAAGAGCACTCCAAACGCACTTTTATTAAAGTGCAGTGGAAGTGCTCATTTTAGTTTCGGATCGATTGGTTGTATGTCGCATCATATCGCCGCTGAAACCGTTCGCGTGAGAACCCGCCGTTCCGTTTTTGCCCGCTAAGGCGTGTCCGGCTTGCGCTCGTTGCCCCACAGCGTAGCCGCGCCGCCCATCGATTTGCGCCATTCATGCCGCCAGCGATGCACATCCCGCACGGTAATTTCCGGCATGTTCGCCCGGCTCGCTTTGGGAGCGACAGGCGGGAACGGCTTGTGCGGCTCCGCCTGATACCAATACGCGACCGTGCTCATATCGAGCGCCAAGTTATTGTCGTGACCATGTTCGATGCTGGCTCTAAGCGATTTTTCGAAATAAACCGGATCTTCCAGGAAAAATCGGTAGCAGTGCGTTCGGCCCATCCAGCCGAGCCGATCCGGGATTCGCGCATAGCCAAAGTACGGATGCGAATACAATTCATTTGGGCACCACGAGCTGTTGAAGAAATCTTCCGTTCCCGTACCGTGCAGGGATCCGGGCCAGCCTTCCCCGTCGATCATCCACATGTCGTCGCCTTCGCCGTACCACATCGGTCCGGGACTGTCCACGTAGTAATTGATCCCGACAAAATGCCCTTTTCCTTCAATATCGGCGAACAAATAATTATGAGCGTCCGTCTTGTTAGCCCCTTGCGGCGCGATGACGCCCCATTCCGTCTCCCCTTCCGGAGGCTGGACTCCGGTCAGTTCCCGGTTCCACCAGGCATGAAACCTACCCATCGTAGCAGGGATGGACGGATGACTCTCGTAATCGATATAAAAGTATAAAGATCTCAGCTCATGCTCAGAATCGTTCTCCAACGTAATTCTGGCGCCTCTGCCAAACGGCATCGGGAAATAACAATTGAGCGCTTTTCCTTTCATCGGCGCAGCCGCGAGCGGCAGCGAACTGAAATTGTATTCCTCTCCCCAGCCTTGACCGAAAAAATCGCCGAGCGGCGACTGTACGCTGGGGGACTCTTCCCCGTCCCAGTACATGCGAATAATCGCATTGCGGCGAATAAACGCATCTTTGGTGCTCAGCGTCATCCAAATATGCTTAATGATGCCTGCGCCGTCGATTGAAGCAAGCTCCGCTGTTTCGCCTGCGGGAATGGTGATGCAATCCCGATTGCCGCCGGTGCGGTCGTAGCTGGAGACTCGTTTCGTTTTTACCCCATGTTGCAAATCGGCGATATGTCCGAGCGGTCCTTTCATACCGAATCTTCCTCCTCCACATCGTATGGATTCATTTTATGCAACAAGAAAAACTTCGACCAAAGGAGCCGTTCTATCATGCATATCCTCGTTGTCCCGGTTGAAGATTGTTTTCTTGCTGTCCCGTTTACCTCTTAAAGTATAGCGGTACTTGCCCGCCTTTGAATTTAGCCAAAACGGCCGCATCTTTATCAATTATTGCTATAATGATTGGGAGGAGGCGGACACCTTGAGCGAAGCTTTGATATCACCTTTTATCCGAAGAGCATGGGATAGCCGCGTATCCGTCCCATGGCACATCCGCGAACGCGATCTTTGGGATTATGAACTGTTGTATGTAAAAGAAGGCGAAGTGGTCGTTACGGTAAATCACTGCACTTACGAAGGCATTCCGGGTGACGTCTTTTTGTTCAAGCCAAGACAAAAGCACTCGATTCGTTCCGTTGGAGCCGCCGATATCCGGCAGCCTCACATTCACTTCGATCTGCTCGAACAGGCGGACAGCGGCGGCGTCCCCATTTCCTTCGTGCCTGAGGAAGAGATGAGCCCGGAGCAAAAACAATGGTTCCGCACCGACCGGTTGTCGGACGGGCCGATCGCTCTCCCGAATCATATGAGGCTGAAAAATCCCGCCGCATTCGAACAAATGCTGTTCGACCTGATCACCGAATTCCAGCTGAAGCTTCCGTATCACGAGCTGCAAACGAAAGGCCAGTTCATCAAACTGCTAACTTATTTGGTCCGCGAGCATCACTGGAGCAGCATACCGCAAGTAAGCGGCCATTTGCCGATCCTGCTCAACATTCAGCAATACTTGAATCATCATTCGGACTGCGACGTTACGCTGGACGCGCTTTCGTCCATGTTTCACATCAGCAAATATTATTTGGCTCGCCTGTTCCGCAGCGCCTTCGGCATGAGCCCGATCCAGTATCATCAAACGGTCCGGCTTGAAAAAGCAAAACAGCTCATCCAGTTCACGGATATGACGATGCAGAGCATTTCCGAGCGGCTCGGCTTCGCGAACATTCATGTGTTCAGCCGCGCATTCAAAAATAAAGAAGGGGTCGCCCCCTCCCATTTCCGCCGAAAGCGGTCGTGATTCATCTGAAGAATTACCAAAATAACTCCTTGCGCCCGCGCAATTTCGCGATGCCCTCGACAAAGTAATAATCGCCGTAAATTAACGAGACGTGGATGTTTTGTTTAGCGGGAGCGTGGCCGGTGCCTTTGACGAGCATTCCTTCTTCCGGCTTACCCCAAGCGCCGTACTTTTCGTACAAAGAACGAAGTATGCTCGTTCCGCCATCCTGATATAGCCTGGCTTCAGCAGGATCGACGAGCTGCGCCAATTCCAGCAGTCCCGAAGCGGCTATGGCGCCTGCGGACGTATCTCTCGGCGTCTCCTCATCGGCCGAAACCGGTGCCCGGAAATCCCAATGCGGCACATGGTCTTCCGGCAAATTCGCCAAGAAGAAATGCGCTACCCGCTTGGCGGCCTGTAGGAATCGTTCTTCCCGGGTATGCAAATAGGACAAGGCAAGCCCGTATAAAGCCCAAGCATTCCCGCGAGACCAGGCGGATTCCTCGGCATAACCTTGACCGCCCCGCGCGCCGGTACGTTCTCCAGTCTCCGGATCGAACGTCACGATATGGTAGGTCGATCCGTCCGGCCGCACAAATTCCCGCAGCACCATATCGGCATGCGCCGCGGCGATATGCTTGAACCGCGGGTCTTCCGTCACATCGGAGGCCCAGTACAGCAACGGCAGGTTCATCATACAGTCGATAATGGCCCATCCGGTTTTCCCTTGATCCTTGCCGTTCCATGCACGGATGAACTGGCCTTTCATATTGAATCTGCCCGCCAAATGACTGGCTGCAATCAGCGCGCGACGCTTCGACTCCTCATCCTGCGTCAGCTTGTAGCTGGCGATCGAAGTCAGCGTCCACATAAATCCGGCGTCGTGGTCGATCGGGTAATACCGATTCAACACCTCGTCCAGCTTCCGTTCGCACTCCTGTGCAAGCGCTTTATATTTATCGCTCCCGGTATCGCGGTATACAAGCCAAAGAATACCGGGCCAAAAGCCCGCGGTCCACCAGGTCGGCGACATGAGATCATACGTACCTTCTTTCGCAGCATGCGGGAAGCCTGCGCCGATTCGTTCGCTTGTCGTTTCCAGCTTGTCCGTAATTTGCTGCCATGCCCGCTCCACCCACGGGTTCGAATTCATTCGTCACACAGCTCCTTTTTGGTAGAGGTTCGGTTCAACTAAAAGTACATTGTCATTTTGAAAAATGATGCCTCAACTACTTCTGCTGGTCTTGAATATACTTCTCCAATTGTTCCTGAGCGGTTCGGAGCGCCGTGTTCATGTCCACATTTTTCAGCAGAACGCTTGTAGCGGCATCGTTAATAATGCCTCTCGCTTTCCCGTCGTACTCCGTTAGCGGATGCAGCTTATTCGGGGCGACGCCGAAAATGGCATTCAAATTTTTCCCTTTGATCGTTTGCAGGTCGGCTCCGTAGCTTTTTTGGTATTCCGGCGTTTTCTTGAGCACGGTCAATCGTCCGCTCTTGTTAATGATCGTCTGCACTTCGTCGCTTGCAATATGGGAAAGAACCCGGAACGCTTCATCCTTATGCTTGCTTAACCTGGATATGTGCAGCATATGGAAATCGCCTTCACGCACAAATCCTTTGGCTTCCTTGAAGTTAGGCAGCGTGACCATATCCCAGTTGATCGGGTTGCCTTCCTGCTGGTACTGTTCAAGAGAACCGATCATATCGCCCCAAGCGCCGATCATGGCCCAGGTCCGGTCTTTTAGGAAATAACCTTGACCCTGGCCCCCGAGAAATTTGCCGTCAACGACATAGCCCGGAATCTTATACAATGCAAGCGCTTTCTCCATAACCATACGCCACTGATCCGTTTGAAGCACTGCCTTGTTTGTCTTCTTGTCGACGTAAGGCAATGACAGACCGAAGCCCATCAGATCGACGCCGCCGGGGTTCAGACCGCGGTATGGAACGCCGTTTTCATTTTTCGTAAGCTTACGGGCAATCGCTTCGGCATCGTCCCACGTCATTCCGTCTTTCGGGTAAGCGACCCCGAATTTATCGAACAAATCTTTATTGTAAAACAAGACGGAAAAATTCATGGCATACGGCATGGCCACAGTCTCGCCTTTATCACTGTACCCTTTCAAGCCTTCTGTTGTAAAGGGGTCGAATCGGTTCATGTCTTCACCGTATTTTTTAATATACGGATTCAAATCCTCGATGGCATCCAGCTTTTGAAGGGGGATGACTCCCGTCGTGCTGGCGAGCAAAATATCCGGCAACTCGCCGGATGTAATTAGTTTTTCGACCGTAACGTCTTTGCTTGTCCTAACGAGCTCCATCGTGATGTTGGGAAATTTCTTCTTGACCGGTTCCACGAAAAACTTCTGAAATTCCAAATCCGCAATCGCTGCATTCGTCTGAAGCACGCGCAGCGTTATCGGCTCCGTGCTGATCGGCGCGTCTTTGCCTCCAGTCGCGTCCGGCTGCTTCCCTCCTCCGCCGCAGCCTGCGATTTGCGCCGCCGACAATAGAACGATTGCAACTTTTCCCCACGGTTTGTACATGCCCGTTCGCCTCCGAATCGATCGATTTCTCGTTTCATTCATACAGCAAATGGCCGGCATCAAACTTCATCGTTGCAGCAAAGAACATTTACCCGCTTCACGCCGAGCCCGATCTTCATTATGGTTCATTCCATACCGGGATTTTCCCCTCATTAATTTGCTTGATCAGCTCCAGCGGAATTTTCGGTTTTCGGTCATAGGTCAGCAGCCCGTTAATTTCCTGTTCCACATCCGTCAGCTGCGTATAACAATAGCCCTGCACCGCGGACGAATGCAGCAACGGATGAACGACGGCGACCAGACGGTCGATGAAATCCTGTTCATTTTCCGCGCCCGAATACCCCCACCCTTCCCAATCGCTTTTCTTGAACGAAATACCGCCGAACTCCGATACGTGAATCGGCTCCCCCTGGTATGGGAAACCCGGCACGTAGATCCATTTGCCTGCCGGTTTTACCGTTACGGCCTTGTCTTTGGTCGCATAACGCTCCTCCAATACTTCTCTGCGCCACTGATAATCATGGATCGTGCAAATATCCGATCGGACGTGCTCCCAGCCGTCGTTGGATATGACCGGGCGGGTGGCGTCCAGCGATTTGGTCAGATGATACATCGTCAGCGCGTGCTGCTGCTGGTTTTTATCGATCAGAATGTTCGGTACGCCCCAGCTTTCGTTGATCGGCACCCAGGCGACGATACACGGATGATTATAATCGCGCTCGATCGCCTCCTGCCACTCCTGCATCATGCGCCGGACGTAAATGTCCGAGTAGCTGTAGGCATTGGCCATCTCGCCCCATACCAGCAGTCCCAGCTTATCGCACCAATACAAGTATCGCGGATCCTCGATCTTCTGATGTTTGCGCGCGCCGTTGAAGCCCATATCTTTGGTCATCTGCACATCCTGGCGAATCGCATCGTCGCTCGGCGGCGTCAAAATACCATCAGGGAAATAGCCTTGATCCAGCACCATCTTCATTTTGTAAGGCCGGTTATTAAGACAGATGCTGCCGTCCTCGATCGAAATTTTTCGCATGCCGAAATAGCTGTTTACCAGATCGACCTGCTGGCCGTTCACGAGCAGCGTAAATTCAATATCGTACAAGTTCGGGCGTTCCGGCGTCCACCACCGGCTGTTGCGATGTTCATTGAATTCGTGCAGCTTGATCCGTCTCGACTCTTCCTCCGTTTTGAATAGGACGACATCTTCCGCGATTTCCGCACCCTTGAACGAAATGCGAGTTTTGAGTCGAATATCATCGGCATCACGAAAACCGTCGACGAAAGCGTGAATCTGTATTTCATTCGCATCGATATCCGGCGTAAGCTTGACCTTGCGTAAGCTTGTCTCCGCGACAGCCTCCGCCCACACCGTCTGCCAAATGCCCGTCGTCCGCGTGTAAAAGATGCCTTGCGACTTTTCTTTCCAATACTGCTTGCCTCTTGGCAAGGTCATGTCTTTGCTGAAATCTTGAGCTTTCACGACGATCACATTCGCTCCGCTCGTAAGAGTGTCGGTAATATCAGCCGCAAACGGAGTATGTCCCCCTTCATGGAACTTGACAAGCAGTCCGTTAACCCATACCCATGCCAAATAGTCGACGGCGCCGAAGTGCAGGATCGTCCGCTTTCCGGCGAATTCCTCCGGGAAACTTACCGACTTTCGATACCAGACGACATCGTGAAAAGCAGGATCGCCGACGCCGCTAAGCGGGCTTTGGCAGCAGAAAGGCACTTGGATCGACTTGGTAAAAGTGCGGCCCGAATACCATTTCTCCTTGTCTCCTCGCTGCTCGTCGTCGAATTCAAACTCCCATTCCCCGTTCAGATTCAACCAGAAAGCCCTTTCAAATTGCGGCCTGGGATAGTCCGTTCTTGCCTGCTTCGCTGCCAATGGATTCGCTCCCATCTCTATATTATGTTATTATAATGTACATAAAGATTTTACAATACACAAGTCGCAATGTAAACTGATAATATGGAAAAAAAAGACTAACGACTAGTACCAATGGAGGAATGGTTTTGTCGCAAATGCAAGGTAACTTGAAACGTATTCCCGCTACGAGAGTACAAGAAACCGCCAAGGCACTGTCAGGCGACGTTCGATTGCGCATTCTCGAAGTATTAGGAAAAAAGCCGATGAGCATCTCGCAGCTGATGGATGAACTTGGCGTCGCCCAACCGACCGTATCGATCAATGTGCAAATTCTCGAGCAAGCTGGGCTGCTGGAGACGGCTCAAGGTGCGAACCGGGAAAAAATATGCTCACGCTCCTGCGATACCGTGCTGTTCGAGCTTCCGATGCTGCCCGGCGAAGCGCTTGACCATCTGGAGGAGATCCAGATGCCGGTCGGGATGTACTCGGACTTCCGGATTCAGCCTCCGTGCGGATTGCTCGGCAAAGAAGGAATGATCGGCTGCTACGACGACCCGAGATCGTTTTATTTGCCCGATCGCTCCGATGCGCTCATGCTCTGGTTCAGCGAATCCGGATATGTAGAATACCGGTTCCCGAATCCGGTGCCTCCCGGGGTGAAACTAACGGCGCTCTGCCTCAGCGCGGAGCTGTGCTCGGAAGCGGTCGGCTTTCAGCATGACTGGCCGTCGGATATTACGTTATCCGTCAACGGCGTCGAAATCGGCACATGGACAAGTCCCGGCGATTTCGGCGAGCCGAAGGGGATCATTACGCCGAGCTGGTGGATCGGAAATACGCAGTACGGGCTGCTGACGGAATGGCGTATTGAAGAAACCGGCAGCTTGCTGAACGGCACCCGGTGCTCGGATGCGTGTCTTGATCATCTGGATTTGCACTTCGACCGGCCGATCACGGTCCGTTTCGAAGTGAAGGAAGATGCAGTGAATAAACGGGGGCTGAATTTGATGGGGGCCCATTTCGGCAACCATGCGCAGGCTGTGAAGCTTACTTTTATACGGTAACGGATTGCGAACCAATGCGATTCGGTTGCATGACCAATGACCATGCGGGGACTGCACCGAGTAAATGTTATCGGAGCTAGTCCCTCCACTCACTTTCTGTACTTTTCCATCCATTGCACCGCAAAGTCGACAAGCGCACGCTGAGCATCAGTATGGCCGTCGCTCCCGGCATCGTATTAGCGAGCCAACGGGGAATGCCCTCCCAAACCGTAATCCAGCGATTGATGATTCGTAATGTACGCTGCCTTCGGTCCGCGGGCGGCAAACGAAACTTGAGGGTGACTGCTTCGCACTGTACCAAGTTGTTTGCGGAAACATTCCGCTACGAACCTATGCCGCTTGTCCATGCATGTGCCCAAAAATAGAATGACGCATGGTACTGTCATATGGCAGACACCATGCGTCAATTTTATACATGCGGATTCAGGCGTACAATTTCGATAACCGGTTTAGGACGTTGTCCTTCTCAAACGCCGGTATAACTTATATTTACATCAAGCGTGGCGTAAGCGTTTGCCGGTAAGCCGGAAGCGAAATCCGCGATCCGCACCGCGATACGGTCACCGGCATTAAACGACCTATTGCCGGTAAACGCAGCGATCAGCGGATTGACGGAAGCGCTGGGGCCGGATATCCCTCCGATCCAAAGAGCGTCGTTCTTCCACAGCTCGAAGGTGAACGAAGCCGTACCCGCCGGAGCGCTGAAATACGCCGCATAACTGGACAGCTGTCCCGACTGGGAGAGGAAGTATACTTGGGCGGGATGATTTTCGGCTCTCTTCATGACCGTGGACGCCGCTCCCGCAACATGATCCGTATAGAAGTGCAGCGTCTCTTGCGTTCCAGCTGCCGGCACCCAACCCGCGCCATCCCATACGACGATCTGGCGAATATCCGTATCGAAATAAACGAATCCTTTCTCGGAACGGAACGAGGCAGGCTGCGGGCGCTGCGCCGTCGTTCCTTTGCGCCTGGCCATGAGCTCGCTGTCCTCCCCATGGCGGCTTCTAAGCATGGCGTAAAACTCAGGCTCGACCGGATTTCCGCTATTGACAAAATAATCCGTAAGCTCCTTGGAAAGCTTTGTGTTCATATGGTAATATCGCAGCCTGTTGTTCACATCGATAAAGTCATAACGAGCGAGCAAATCCGGCCGCGCGACACCGTCCAACACCGGCGCATGAACGGTACAGTTGACGAAATAAGTGCCGAGCTCGGTTGAAAGGTAATACAAGCTTTTTCCGTCGTCCAGTGCGTCGGCTTTGATGTCGCATTGATCCAGTTGAATGCGGCCGCGCATCGGTCCGCCTTCGTAAGCGTCCATGCAGTTGACGACGCTGCGGCTGATGCAGACGTCGGCGATTCCGCCCTTGAAATGTCCGAAAAAATCTCCGACCTGGACGAAATCGATTTTCGGATACAAGGCGTACTCGTCCTCATATACCCCGGTATTCAGCGCATTGATTAAGAAATTGACATGCGTCGATGCTTGCGAGGCTTGCGCCGGCACTTTCTCCCCATGAATATTCTCAAACCGCATGTAGCAGTTCGCTTTCACCCGCTGGCCGTCCATGCCGCCGGGCCTGCCCAGGTGCAGGCTGTACGGATTCGGGATTTGCAGCAGCCGCACGCCCTTCTCGCGCCCGCTGACCCCGATGTTGCGAAATTCTAGCTGGTACGGGAAAAACACCCGCGCGCCGGACGAAGTGATTTTGGAAAAAGACGCGATCCGCATCACCTGCGCCTTGCCTGTCAACGCGGCCAAGCCGGTATAATCGAACGTAAAGTCTTCCACCCGTATGGTTCTACCATAGCCGATCGGATACTTGTAATCGAAATTCTGCGGGTTGAAATCGAGAGCAAGCGCGTCCGTCGCTCCGTTCTCGACCATCAGGCGGCAGCTGCGCAGGCGAATATGGCCGTCCCACTTCGCGCCGTAATCTTGGCGGAAGCTGATAAACTGATTGCCGAAGCGCCTCGTATTCTCGATAAACAGATCGCCGCCGCCGGTTAACGTAAACCCTTTATACCCGATCTCCGAATCTTTGACATACAAATTCCAACAGTGGAAATGAACGTCGACCCGATTCAATCGGCAGTTCTCGATATGGAAATTTTTAAACAGGTTCGTGCCGAAAACGCCCCAGTGCACCCAAGACCCTTCTGCGGTTACGTTGCGAAACGTTGCGTTTAACGTCCGGCTTCCGCCGATTCCGTATGTACCTTGGGCCACATCCCGCGCCGTCCCTTCCCGGTCTTTCTCCCACGGAATGAGCCGGACATTTTCGAGCAGCACGTCGAACACCCGGGAGAACTGGTAAAAGCCGTTGCGCGGGTTCATGGAAACGTCCGCTTGCCCCGGCGCCAAACCGACCCATTGATTGCGGATGATCGTCCGGCTGCGTTCGACTTGAAAACCGTTATAGAAATAGCCTTGATACGTTTCGCCGGGATTGTTGCCCGACAAATAAAACGTGCCGCCGTCAATGACCAAATAGCTTTCGTCGCACGGGTACGCAACGAGCTTTGTATAATTGCTGAATGTCCACGCAATGTCGCCGACGATCTTGCCATGCTCCTCGACGTAAAAAAACTCTTCCTTGCTCCAGCCCGTATTGCCTGCATACCCGGCGCGTATGCCGATCCGATCCTGCGAGTCTTCAATAAAAACGAGGCAGTTTTTATATTCCGTCAGCTGATCGACGATCGTGACGCCCGGCTTCATTCTCGACAGGAACGCAGCTTTCGTCGCCTCGTCGAACCCAATCGTGATGGGCGCATGCCTGCTTTTTACCCGGAAACGAGGGTTCGTTCGAGTGTTGAAGCTTTCGTCGATGTAAATCCGCGCCTGCCCCCAGCGTACGCTCGTCTGGATGATGATTTCGTTCGTCGCCTTGATCCAGTACTGGCCGGATTCGCATACGATGGGCAGCCCGCGATCGTTCGCGAATTGATGCGCCTTCTTGATCTGAACGCCGTCGTCGTTCACCCCGTCGCCGACTGCGCCGAACTGTTTGTAATGAATGCGATCTCCCGGCAGCAGAGCAGCCTGCATGCCGGCCGTAAGCGTGATGACGCTGCCTCCATCCTCCGTCAATGTTCCGGTACGAATGATGTAATCGGACCCGCCGCCGTCACCCGGCTCGAAGTATCCGGCCGTGCTCGCATAAGCGCCGTCCGTCAATCCGGTATCCGCTTTCATAGCGGCAACGGACGAATACAGTAACCGGTATTTTGGACCGCTTTCGCTACCGCTGCCGGTACCATACGTCGATTCTGTCACGGATGCACCCCATCCCGTCCCGGCGAGTAACGGCTGAGCGGCAATGACCGCTCCCGCACCGCCGAGTGCTGTCATGAATTCGCGCCTGCTGATCGACGCAGTCTTTTTGTCATCTTGGGAGTTTGTTTTGTCCATGCAAAATCACTCCTATTGACTATAATTTTCTTTAAAAGCGATGTCCATTTGTTCCCTGGCTTTTCTTAGCGCCGTATTCACGTCGTACTTTCCTCCGTCATTGTCGTTAAACGCCTGAGCCGCATGCTTGGCGAATTAGCTGTCGGGAAGCAGCCGCTTCGGAGGCAGTCCCGTTTTACCGGCCAACACGCCCTCCCAGTTTTTCCCCTTCGAATAAGGGATGTTGGACGCGAATTGTTGGGCGACAGCCACATGCGCATCGACTTGACTCGTCACCCCCGGCTTCTCCTGAAATGTCGGAAATTGCACCACATCCCATCACAGTCCCGCTTCGGTCCGTTCCTTCAGCTGATTGTTGCGGTTTAATGCGTCTCCACTCGCATTCAGCGAGTTGCCAGGAAGGCTCCACACATTGTATGCCGTTTCATACACTTTTTTCCACATATCGTTCGTTAAGGCATATATTTTCGCTGCCGGATCGATAAAAGGCAGTGACAATTGGAATGCCATTTCCGACCAAGTCAGATGGAGCCCCTTAGCAGCACGGCTTCGAACCGGGACAAATCGCACTGTTGCTTTGTTGTTAGCGCTTCCAAATCGAAACGAGACTCAGCGCTTTCAAATCCCGTATGCCGCTGTTCCATTTGAGCAGTATATCCGACACGTCGCCGGGTGTGACCAGGTTTTCCAGTGTGGTCCTTTTGCTGGCCTGATGAATTCGAGCGTAATGTGGGGGTATTTGTTGGACAGCGGTTCATGACATAATTTTGGATTTCCGTATCGTTCAGGTAAGCTTCCGAGGCGTTTAACTTGATCGTTACCGGTTGCAGCCGGACGGCGGGGACATTTCTTCTGATGCGGGGTTCTTGCTGCCGGATGAAATGCAACCGCTTAAAAGCATGAGCGAACCGATAAAGACGATTGCCATGTTGGCACGTTTCATATACGATACCTCCCGGCAAATCGAAGCTTGGTATTCATTTGGAACTTTAAAGGCGAAAGCGAAGTTCGATTATACCGTGCGGCAAAGTTGAACTTCGCTTTTGCCTAAATATTCCTTATTCGCAGCGCACAAGCAGATCCATCGGATATCGTCCGGCGTTTCGGCCGTACAGCGCCACCCCACCCTTGTCCGCCCGAATCGTTAGAAGCAGCTTGCGCGTGCGGTCAAGCTTCGCGGCGATGCGGCCGGGAACATTGATCTTGCACAAATACCCGTACGATCCCGCTTCTTCCAGCTTGTTCGCAGCCGTCTGATAGTGCCAGGAGAGCACGCCCCTGCTGTCTGCAGGATCGTCCGGAAGCAGGAACAACTCGACCGGTTCCCCGTCGATGCTGACTTCGATGCGCGACTCGTGACGTTCTTCGTCCGTCATGTAGTACATGTTCGGATTGCGTTCCGTGTTCGCGTCCGCGCCGTGCATGAAGGAGATATCAGCCTTGGTGTAAACCTCGCCTTCAACATTGCGGGCAAGGAGCCGTTTCGCGCCGGCTTCGAAATAAATTTCAACGTTACTTAGGAAACGGAGCTCGGCTTGATCCGGCAGCGTTATTTCATATTCGAACTTGCCTTCTCCTCCCCCATTCACTTTATGGCCCTGAATCGCATTCCATTGGTAAGGGAATGAATGATGCTTGAATTGCCCGACCGGTAAGCTGACCGCTTTGCCGGTTCTTCCGGCCGTCTCGTCAAACTTTCCGTTTCTTACATCGAACGTCGTAAAGTTGCGCGTCACAACTTCGCCTTCCTGCGTCAGTAGCCTAATGGCGAGCACCGCTACGGCATCCTGCTCCGGCAAGCGGACGGCAAGCGGGGCGAGCGGCGAAACGCCGTACCCGTTCCAGTCCAAAGCTACGCTGCCTTTCTCCGCAACGGTTCGAACGCCGAGATGGTCGAACCACAGCTCCCACGACAGATGAAGCGTCTTCCCGAAGTGTCGGTCGGAGAAACTCGAACGCAGAAGCGCAACTTCCACAGTGCTTCCGGCATCTGCCGTTTGGCATGGCGGCGCATCGATGACGATGAAATCCGGGGAATGAAGATCGGCCAGTGTCATGCCCGGGACAAACCATTCATAACCGAACCGTTTCTCCGTGCCGTTCAACCGGTAATAACCGTTAAATTCGTTGATGACATCCCGGAATTCGGTAAAGACGAAGCCGCACATTTTATCATGGCGCCGGAATTCGTTGAGCATATACCGGTAGTGCCATGCGACGTCGCTGTCTCCCGCTCCCCCCTCGATCCCCCATACGTTGCCGCATTCGCTGTTCATGAGTGGAGCGTCGCTCTGGGCGTAGCCGTCGCAATAATTAAACGTCGAACCCGGGAACGTCTGGTCAACGATACTGTCGACATGCTCGCGCACGATCTCGTATCCGTTTTTATAAAAATGCCACGTATTCAGGTCGGACTCGACATGATCCCAGTTACAAGGCGAATTATCCTCTACAAGCCGGGTCGGATCGAACTGCTTCGCCCACCGGTATATCTCCCGCACCCATTGCTGAGTCTCAGGCAAATACCGATTCGCGGGAATCCAGTCTCTCGTCTGGTCCGGCGCTTTATCATCCGTCTTGAGCCCCCACGTCTCATTGAACATGACCCAGGAAAAAATCGACGGATGATTGATGTCGCGCTCAATCACTTCGCGCGCTTCCCGCTCATACGATGCACGGGCCGTTTCGTCAGGATTGCCCCAGAAGCACGGCATATCTTCCATTACCAGAATGCCGAGTTTATCGGCCCAATACAGCTTGCGGGGCTCTTCCGGCTTGATATGGATGCGGACAAAATTCAGTCCGAGCCGTTTCATCAAGTAAATCTCATCCCGCATCTCCTGATCAGTCGGATACGTGAAGTAACCGGCAGGATGGTATGATTGATCGAGCGTGCCGTTCAAGTAAACAGGCTTGCCGTTCAGCGTAATCCAGCGGTACTTCCGCTCATCGAACAGCGCCGTGCCGATCTCGCGGATGCCGAAGTACGTCGAAACCGCATCCTCGCCTGTATCGCTGACAAGCCGCACTTCCCCTTCGTACAAGAAAGGCGTCTCCGGACTCCAAAGGCGGGGATCCGCAACGGCAAAGGAAACGTTCACCTCGTTCAAACCTTCGCTAAGCTCCAGTTCCTCGCTGCAATGCACCGCACCGCCGTCAAAATCAAAGGTCAGGACCGCTTTGCCGGCTTGCTTCGCCTCAATCTTGGCCGATACGTCCACGCGTCCGTCAATGCGGGTGGCAAAAGCGGCTGCCTTTACATAGTTGTTCCGGCGGGCTTCCAGCCATACCGGCTGCCAAATGCCGCGCAGCTCGCCATAGCCCTGCTTGCCGCGAGCCTGGTAGCTATAGTCGTTGTCCTCGGCTCGAACGACGATGACGTTATCCGAATCCGTGCGCCATAGCCCGGTCGCCTCGAATTCGAACGAGCCGTATCCTCCGGCGTGCGAACCGGCGTGCGTACCGTTGATCCAGACATCGCAGCTGTAGTCGACCGCGCCGAAGCAAAGAAACAGCCTCGATTCGGTTTGAGCGGGAGACCACCGGACAACGCGCCGGTACCATCCTACGCCCTTCTCGTTGCGGCCGACGCCCGAGAGCGGGCTGACCCATGAAAACGGCACAACGATACGCGTATCGAACTCGCCTTCCTGTTGATCTTGCCACAGCTCATCTTGACCGGTCTCGCCGGGGACAAGCCGAAACGACCACGTACCGTTAAGCGAGAGCCAATCCGCTCTTTCCCATTCGGGTCGCGGATATTCAGGGCGCGGTATGCCCGTCTGGGGCAGCGCTTGGATGGGGGTTAACATGGATTGAACACGACCTTTCCGTATTTTCAATCCCATTCTACTCCATACATTGAATACTTTCAATGTATATTTTTATTTTTCTATATTTGTTTTTGTTTATGTGCATAGTTTTTTTACAATGACCACTTTTTGGTGTACACTTGAACTACATATACTCGACAAGGAAGGAATATCATGAGCGAGTTCAAACAAGAAATGATCCGATTCCCCGCTTCCCGTATTACCGAAATCGGCAAAGCGCTGTCCGGCGATCTGCGCGTACGCATCCTGGAAGCGCTCGGGGACAGGCCGATGAGCGTCTCTCAGCTTGCGGAAGCGCTCGGGGTTACCCAGCCTACGATGACGGTCAATGTACAAATGCTGGAGCTCGCCGGACTGGTCGTCTCCGCACCGGGAGCCAACCGGGAAAAAATATGCTCGGTCACCTGCAAGTCGATTTTGCTTGAGCTTCCCGTCAAGCCCGGAGACGGTCTTCACCGAATGGAAGAAATCCATATGCCGATCGGCATGTACTCGCGCTGCTCCATCCAACCGACGTGCGGAATGGCCGGCAAAGACGGCACCATTATCGGTTCGATCGACGATCCGCGCGTCTTCTACATGCCTGAGCGCATCGAAGCCTCCCTCCTTTGGTTTTCGGGGACAGGCAGCATTGAGTATTATTTTGCCAACTCGCTTCCGCCCGGCGTCCCCCTGGACGAACTGCGGCTTCGAGCCGAGATATGCTCCGAAGCGCCGAGTTTCAATATGTCGTGGCCTTCGGATATTTCGCTCTATGTTAACGATTTGTTGGTCGGGACGTGGAGAAGCCCCGGCGATTTCGGTGACCGTAAAGGGAAACTGACGCCGGATCGCTGGTTCCACGGTACCGAGTACGGCGCTTTGACGGAGTGGAAAGTAACCGCAGACGGCGGTTATGTTAACGGTTTGCACGCAGCGGCGACGACGGTTGCCGATCTGAATCTGCAGTATCTTGAACCGATCCGTGTCCGATTTGAGGTCAGCAAAGAAGCGGAGCATCGAGGCGGACTCAATTTGTTCGGCTCCGGATTCGGTGACTATCCGCAAGATATCGTGCTGTCCTTCGTACGCAGTATAGACCGGTAACCGTTGCTGCAACGCAGACACGCATCACAAGTACAAGCACGGATTCGACACGACCTGCCGATACGTTCGATTTCATAACCGGACGAAACTCCCGTGCTGTACTCTCCGGTACTATGGACGGTTTATTAAGACCAAATACAAACTCAAAAAATGTTCGGCTTTTTGATAGTCTATACGCTGGCGGCGGAATGCGCCCATCCATGACAAACAAGCCTGCACCGTCACAGACGAGGCAGGCTTGTTTTATAATCCATTTGTGGAGACTGCCCGAAAGAGGCGTCTGCACCTTATTCGAACAGCTCCAGCTCCTGTGCTTTCAGTATCGCTTGCGTACGCGAAGAAACGCCGAGCTTGCCGTATATTCGGGAAAGGTACACTTTCACCGTGCCCTCCGTTAAATACAATTCCTTTGCAGCCTGCTTATTCGAATCGCCTTGCCGCAGCCGCTCAAGCAAATTCATCTCGCTTCGCGTTAACGGCTCCACTAACGAAGCTGCCGATGATACGGGAAGAACGTCTGGGAATTGTTCGATGAGCCGGCGAACATAGTCCGCCGTAACGCTTGCACTCCATACCTTGCCGCTGGAAGCGTAGCCGCCAAAGCGCTGCCGGACATAATGCTGCAGCAGCTCGGCCAACTTCTCCCCTTCATCCAGAAACAATCGAAGAAAGCCGTTCGCTTCCCCAATCGCTAATGCTTCGTCCAGATGCTGAAGCGCACCGGCCCGATTGCCCAGCTGCTGTTCCAGCAGCGCCTGCAGCACGGCGATTTCCGCAACGTCGGACACGCAACGCTCCCGCACGCTTAGCGGTCGGAGCAGCTCCAGCAGCCGCTGCGCCTCTGCCTCCCGCCCCGTTTGCAAAAGCAGCCGGGCAAGCACCGTATATTCAAAAGCCCGGTCAAATGTCGGCTTATCGCCTGGGTGCAGATGGAGCAGCCTCAGCCGTTCCTCTGCATGGCCCACAGCCCCTTCCATCGCATCGATGCGAGCCAGAAACGCTTGCAGCGGAACAGACCATGCATATTCGCCCCATGATCGCACGGTCTCGGCCGCCTCTTCGATCAATTCCCTGGCAAGCTTCGCGTCGCTTGCGACCAAACGAACTTTCGCATAAATGATGCGGCACGGAACAAACAGGCCTGGAATCCGCCGGCTTCGCCCCACTTTCTCGGTGCGGGACAAAAGCGTTTCGCATTCCGCGAGCCGACTCCATTCGTAATACCCTTCGGCAAGCGACTGCAGCACATACTGGGTAATGAGCGAGTCATGCCACCCCCGCGATTCGAGCATAGCGGTAAACCGAAAAGCGATGGCTTCCACCCCAGGGGGGAGTGCGCCCTTAAATGCAAAATCCGTTCGACGCACGAGAGGCTCTGTGCGGTTGTAATTGAAATTGTAAAAAACCGGGCTTTCCGGGAGCATCTCCGGAATGCGGTCGGCATACTCGTACCAATCCTCGTATCTCCCGCTCGTAAACGCCAAATTGGCGCGAACGAAAAACAGACCGCTGCGAATTTGTCCCTTTTCGCCTTCCGTTGCGCTTTCCGCAAGCCGCTCCAGAAAGTTGAGCTTCGCTTCGGCTTGATCGAATTGTCCCGTAACGGCAAGCAGGAACGCGTGGAGCAGCTGCAGCTGTGGCGAAAGACGTTCCGGTTCGGGAAGCGCGCCGAACCAGCGCAGCAATGTCGTAAATTCTCCGCGCTGCAGCACCGAAACGATATTCAACTCCAGCAAATGTTCGGCCAACCGATAATTTTCCGCGGCAATCGCATGATCGGTCGCTTCATCCAGCAGTTCCCTCTCCGCAAACCTGCGGGCCGCCGCTTCGTGCAGCTGCAGCCACCGAGCTTTACCGCCGCGCTTCAATTCATTTTGCAAAAATTCGGTGAACAGATGGTGATACCGGTACCACTGGCCGAAATCGTCGAGCGGAATAACGAACAGGTTGAGACGTTTCACTCGCACAAGCAGTTCCGCACTGTCCGAACGCCCCGTAAACGCGTCGCATAACTCCGCATCCATCCGTTGAAGAACAGACGTCTCCAGCAAAAAATCGCGCAGCTCGGAATCTAGCCCCCCGAACACTTCCTGAAACAAGTAATCCGACAGCATCGGATGATGTCCCGCAAAACGTTCCAGAAACGCATCAATGTTCCGATGATGCTGAAGCACGATCCCGAGCAGCTGCAGACCGGCTACCCAGCCTTCCGTGCTTTTCATCAGCTTCCCTACTTGATCTCCGGTTAATGGAATAAGCGCTACCTCCCGATAAAACCGAACCGCTTCCTCCTTGTTGAACCGAAGCTGCAATGCCGTTACTTCCGCTCGCTCTCCTCTTGCGTTCCATTTTGTAGCAGGGAAAGGAAGCTCCGTGCGGCTCGTGATCGCTATACATACGTGATCAGGCAAGTAATCGATAAAATAAGAGAGCGTGTCGTGAATGACAGGATCATGAATAACATGATAATCGTCCAACAGGACAATCGTCGGCTCGGCTGCAGCAGCAAGCTCGTTGATCAGTGCGTCGATCACGGTATGCAAGGATACGTTCGGGAACGATTGAACGAGTGATACAACGTTGCTCGTCTCCATTGGCGGCACACCCATGCCAAGAGCTTGAATCACATAACGCCAAAAACGGGAAGGATCATTATCCTTCGCGTCAAGCGACACCCAAGCCAGATGCGCCGACTCCCTACGCGCCCATTGATTCAGCAGCGTCGTCTTGCCGGAGCCTGCCGGCGCGCAGACAGATACAAGCCGTGTACGGTCTGTGACCGTGGGCAAAACATGAAGTATATGGCTTCGCTCCACCTCGTTGCCCGGCGGAGCAGGAGGTTTTGTTTTGGTCTGCAGCATAACGGCATCAAACGGTTGCAGCATCCTGATTCTCCTCATCGTCCGTTATTGTATGTATTTTATTATACATGAATTAACGAAAGTAAGTATCGGTTTGATTAACGGTTCGCTATAATTGTCAATCGAGCTATATTTTATAATTAGAAAGGAGGTAACCTATGAAGTCGAAACAAGCGATTACGATCATGTTCGCTGCCTTTACGGCTGCGTCGCTCTTCACCGGGCTGCCCGCGAATAAAGCAGAATCCGCAGCGCTGCAAAAAGTAACCAGCGTCACGAACAGCAACGTTCTCCGAATCGACGGCGACAAACTCGTTTATGACGATTCCAGAACGCAAGGCAATTCGCATATTTACATGTACGACATGACGCGTTCCGAAGCGCGCCAAATTTCGACAACGGGAACAAATAATCAGTATCCGGACATATCCGGGAACCGAATTGTTTGGGGAAGCGGCTATAACCTGTGGATCTACGATATGAACGAGCCGAGCCCGGTTGCGCGGCGCTTGACCGACGTCGTCAATGCAATCGAATATTATGCCGATATCGATGGGGACAAAATCGTATACCAAGATTTTACGGATATGCGCTGGGAGGTGCGGCTCTACGACTTGTCCACAGGCGCAATACAGATTATCGCCGATGGAGCTTTTCCCCGTATAAGCGGCAACCGGATCGTATGGATCGATAAGCGCAATGGCAACGACGATATTTACATGTACGACCTCGCGACGCATACGGAGAAGCCCATTGCTACAAACCCTTCCACCCAGCAGAACGTGGTTATTTCGGGAAATTTGATCGTTTGGGAAGATGACCGGAACGGCCAATGGGACATTTATATGTACGACTTGACGACCGGGACCGAGACGAGAGTCACTACCGGCGCTTGGTACCATCTACGGCCGTCCGTGTACGGGAACAAGATCGTCTGGCAGGACGGACGTAACGCGAGTGACGAGATTTATATGTACGACACATTGACAGGCAAAGAGATTAGGGTGACGAACTCCTCCACGGATGACTACAAACCCGCTTTGTACGGCAATACGATCGTCTGGTTGGAATACAAATATACAAATAGCGATATTAACGCCTATTCGTATAACCCTCCTGTTGCCGATAACGGCTCATTCACAACGGCCGAAGACACAGCCTACGGCGGTACGCTTGTTGCAAGCGACGCGAACGGGGACAACCTGAAATACAGCATAGTCGCAAACGGTACGAAAGGAACCGTCAGTATCACGAATTCTGCGACGGGCCAGTATATCTACACCCCCCAACCGAACGCCAACGGAACGGACCAGTTTACATTTAAATCCAGTGATGGCGTCGGCGATTCGAACGTTGCCACGGTGGATGTGACCGTTACTCCGGTCAATGACGCACCTATCGTTTCCTCCATACCGGATCAAACGATTCCTGAGGACAGCTCAACATCGGTTCTGCCCGTAACAATCGGCGACATTGATAGCCCAATTGAAAATTTGACGCTGACGGCGGTGTCGGGCAATACGGCGTTAATTCCAAACGCCAATATTCAATTAGGCGGCACCGGCGCGAACAGAACCGTCAAAGTAACGCCGGCGGCAAACGCTTCCGGTATTGCGATAGTAACGTTGACCGTAAGCGACGGAGTACTGACAGCCACTGATACGTTTGTCGTAACGGTCACTTCAGCTAACGACGCACCGACGATTTCCAGCATTCCCGATCAGTCCATCGACGAGGACGGTTCGACCTCTGTGCTGCCGGTAACGGTTGGCGATATCGATAACGCTGCCGGAAGCTTGACGCTGACCGCTTCGTCCAGCAACACGACGCTTGTGCCGAATGCCAACATCGTAATCGGTGGCAGCGGCGCCAATAGAACCGTCAAAGTGACGCCGGCGGCTAACGCCTTTGGCACGGCTACGATAATGTTGACGGTAAGCGACGGCTCATTAACTGCCGCAAATACGTTCGTTTTTACGGTTCGTAACGTAAACGACGCGCCAACGGTTTCCAACGTTACCGATCAAACCATCGACGAGGATAGCTCTACCGCTGTCTTGCCGGTAACGGTCGGCGATATCGATACCCCCGTCGAAAGCTTGACAATGACCGCTTCGTCCAGCAACTCGACGCTTGTACCGAATGCCAATATCGTATTCGGCGGCAGCGGCGCGAACAGAACCGTCAAAGTGACGCCGGCGGCTGGCGCTTCCGGGACGGCGACCATTACGCTGACTGTCAGCGATGGATCACTGACGGCAACGGATACGTTCGTTATTTCGGTTCGTGCGGTTAACGATGCGCCGACCATCTCTACCGTAGCCGATCAAAACATCGACGAGGACAGTTCAACCGCTGTGTTGCCGGTAACGGTCGGCGATATCGATAACGCTGCCGGAAGCTTGACGCTGACCGCTTCGTCCAGCAACACAACGCTTGTGCCGAATGCCAACATCGTAATCGGCGGCAGCGGCGCCATTAGAACCGTCGAAGTGACGCCGGCGGCTAACGCCTTTGGCACGGCTACGATAACGTTGACGGTAAGCGACGGATCGTTAACTGCCGCAAATACGTTCGTTATTACGGTTCGTAACGTAAACGATGCGCCAACGGTTTCCAACGTTACCGATCAAACCATCGACGAGGATAGCTCTACCGCTGTCTTGCCGGTAACGGTCGGCGATATCGATGACCCCGCTGACAGCTTGACGCTGACCGCTACGTCCGACAACACGGCGCTTGTGCCGAACGCCAACATTGTTTTGGCCGGCAGCGGCGCAAACCGAACTGTCAAAGTGACACCCGCGGCTAACACCATTGGCACGGCAACCATTACGCTAAACGTCAATGATGGATCATTAACGACAACGGATAGCTTTGTAGTTACCGTGAGCGCTATTAACGACGGGCCGACCATTTTGAACGTTCCCGATCAGACGATTGACGAAGACAGCTCCACCGCTGTCTTGCCGGTAACGATCGGCGATATCGATACTCTCGCCGATAGCTTGACACTGACCGCTACGTCCAGCAACACGACGCTTGTTCCGAACGCCAACATTGTTCTGACGGGCACCGGCGCGAACAGAACCGTCAAAGTCACGCCGGCGGCTAACGCCTTTGGCACGGCTGCGATAACGTTGACGGTAAGCGACGGATCGTTAACAAGTGCAGAGACGTTCGTTATTACGGTTCGTAACGTAAACGATGCGCCAACCATTTCGAACGTTCCCGATCAGACCATCGACGAAGACAGCTCGACCGCTGCATTGCTTGTTACGATCGGCGATATCGATGACCCCGCCGACAGCTTGACGCTGACCGCTACGTCCGACAACATGGCGCTTGTGCCGAATGCCACCATTGTTTTGGCTGGCAGCGGCACGAACAGAACCGTCAAAGTCACGCCGACGGCCAATGCGTCCGGGACGGCTACGATTACGTTGACCTTGAGCGACGGGGCGATGACGGCGACGGATAGCTTTGTGGTTACCGTGAGCGCCATTAACGATGCGCCGACCATCTCGAACGTTCCCGATCAGACGATTGACGAGGATAGCTCAACCGCTGTCTTACCGGTAACGATCGGCGATATCGATACCATTGCCGATAACTTGACGCTGACCGCTTCGTCCAGCAACACGGCGCTAGTGCCGAATGCCAATATTGTTTTGGCCGGCAGCGGCGCAAATAGAACGATCAAAGTAACTCCGACCGCCAATGCATTCGGCACGGCTACGATTTCGCTCGCTTTGAGTGACGGAACGCTAACCGCGACGGACAGCTTTGTGGTTACCGTGAGCGCCGTTAACGACGTCCCGTCGATTTCCGACGTCTCGGACTTGACCATTGACGAGGACAGCTCGACTTCCGTTCTGCCGGTAACGGTCGGCGATATCGACAGTCCTGTCGGAAGCTTGACGCTAACCGCTTCGTCCAGCAACACGGCGCTCGTGCCGAATGCCAACATTGATTTGACCGGCAGCGGTGCAAATAGAACCGTCAAAATCACACCGGTACCGGATGCCTCCGGTACGTCGACAATCACGCTCACCGTGAGTGACGGAACGCTAACCGCGACGGACAGCTTCATCGTCACCGTGAACGCCGTTAACGACGCGCCCATCGTTTCGTCCATAGCCGATGTTACGATCAACGAAGATAATACATCCGGACCGATCCCGTATACAGTCAGCGACCCGGACGACGCGCCCGAGCTGCTAACCGTATCCGTGCAATCCGATAATACCGACCTGCTGCCGGTCACGGCAGCCGTATACGGAGGAAGCGGCACGCAGCGTACGATCACCTTGACGCCGAACGCCGGAAAATCAGGAAACGCAAAGGTGACTGTTCTAGTGAGCGACGGTAAAACCGCAACGCCCGCCTCTTTCATGTTGAATGTGTCCGCGGCGCCACGGCCCATATCGGTAACGTCTTCCGTCTACGGCGATGATTTCCCGGCCGGTCGGTCGATTCCGGTTGACGTCGTGTTCAGCGAAGCCGTCAATGTGTCGGGGCAGCCTCGGCTGAAGCTGGAAACCGGCCCCGTCGATCGATATGCGATCTATCGGCACGGCAGCGGAACTTCCACGCTCACTTTCGAATACGAAACGGCTCCTGGCGATGGAACCTCGAAACTCGATTATGCCGGAGCCGATGCCCTGGAACGAAACGGCAGCACGATGGCCGGAGCCGCAAGAAACGATACGGCGAAGCTGACGCTTCCAATGCCCGGGACTACCGGTTCGCTATCGGGGAGCCGTTCCATTGCCGTCGACACGACGCCGCCGGAGCCGCCGACATTTCGGTTCAGCGCCGCGCCGACCAATCAAAGCGTAACGGTTAGCGTCTACTATCCGTCGGATGCGGATTTAAGACAATACCGCCTTGAGACCGACCCTAGCGGGGTGTACACGGCTGTATACGGACCTTTTGTGCATGTTACGTTGGCAAGCAATCTGACGATTTTCGCACGCGCTCAAGATAAAGCGGGCAACTGGAGTAGCGTAGCCGAATACCGGGTCGGCAATATCGACCATGACGCTCCGGACATGCCGTTACTGACGCCTTTCCCTACGGCGCTGACCGGCGGCACGGTGACGATGGCGGTTTATTATCCGCCGGATATGAACGTGCGGCAATACAAAGTCGGCTTGAACGGCATTTACGCCGACTATACCAGTCCGGTCGTAATGACGGTAAACGATGTATTCTTTGCGCGGGGCCAGGACGATGCCGGCAATTGGAGTCAGGAAGCCCGATACGTCGTCGGCAATATAGACCAAACCCCGCCGCACGGAACGGTTGCGGTCAATGGAGGCGCGACGGTAACATTCGATCCGCGAGTGACGGCCCGCATCGCGGCAACCGACGAAGGCGTCGCGGGACTCGATGCGATGCGATTCTCTTTTGACGGCACCCTATGGACCGATTGGGAAACTTATGCCGCGCAAAAACCATTGACGCTTCCGCCCGGAGACGGACGTAAAACCGTATATGTACAATCCCGCGACAAGGTCGGTAACGTTAGCGAGTCCAGTACCGCTGAAGTTCGACTTGACGGAAGGATGCTTACCGCATTGTCCGGTCTTCGCGTAACCGGCGCCGCGATTCAGCCGCAATTCCAAAGCGGCATCATGAGTTATACGGCGGAAACGGCTTATGAGGTTTCGTCCGTTACGGTGGCCGCGAACGCTTCGGATGGTGTTGCCCATCTTACGATTCAGGGGCAATCCGCAGCAAGCGGTGAAGCCAGAACGATCCCGCTTGCGGAAGGCGCGAATGAGATTCGCATCGTTGTGACCAGCGATTATGCTGCTTCAAAGACTTATATCGTCACCGTAAAACGCAGCGCGCCCTCGTCTGCGGATAATTCCGATCATCCGGAAAGTCCGGAAAACTCGGAAACGCCGGAGCTGCCAGGCGGTACTTCGAACCCGCCCTTAGTTAACCCACCCGACCCTGGCGGCAGCAATATGACCCCGCCAGACACGGAAAAGGAAACACCGGCGAAGCCTGCACCACAACCGAACCAATCGGAACAAGCAGGAGAACCTCCATATATTCAAGGCTACGAGGACGGTACGATTCGGCCGGATCAACCGCTGACCCGCGCTGAGGGGGCCGCCATGCTGATGCGTATCATGAAGGCAAGTGAGGATTCCCCAAGCGGCGACAGTTCCTTTGCGGATACGCAAGGTCATTGGGCGCAGCGTTACATCGAGCAGTTGAATCGACTGCAATTGATTCAAGGCGTTGATAACGGAAGGTTTGACCCGGATCGCGCCATGACAAGAGCCGAACTCGTGACGATCATCGTCCGGTACAAACATTTGAATCTTTCCGGAGAAAGCGATCCGTCTTTCGCCGACTTGAATCTTCACTGGGCTGCACCTTATGCGGCCGCAGCCAAACAAGCCGGTCTCATTGAAGGATACCCGGACGGAACATTCCGGCCAGACCAAAGCATAACCCGTGCCGAAATGATCGTATTGCTGAACCGGTTGCTTGGCAGAACGTCGATGCAGGTCGACCGTTCTCCATGGACCGACGTATCTACGGAACATTGGGCGTTCGGCGAGATCATGGCCGCCGCAAACCCATATCCTAATCCATAACTATGAACCCCGTTCGGAAAGCCGGACGGGGTTCTATTTATGCGTAATCTTGCCTGAACCCGGCGTTTGTACATGCTGGAGCTCTTTCCAAAGTGCAAACCGGTCACTGCTGCATGTCGGAAAACGCTTCAAGACGTTGGATCGAATTCCAAGCTACGGACGATGCGGGACCATTCCCCTTCTCGCCGATCCGGTTCCGATTAGCAACCGGATAAACCAGCGAGCAATTAAGCAGGATATCGGTATAAATTTGGCCAATAACAATAAATGCGTCCCATTTTACCAAAAATTTTTTGCCATAAATACTTTTAATAACGCTCCAACCTTCATCATCTTTTCGCCACTATATTATTGACCGGTCACGCAAGGAGGTTTCGAATGAGCGCTCATTCTACCATCGATTTTACGGAAACGATCAAACAATACGCGAAGTCTATCTTCGGTTTTGCTTTAAACCGGCTTGGAAACCGCCAGGAAGCGGAGGATCTCGCACAAGACATTTTGCTGCAGCTGTTGAAATCCTTGAACGCCGGTGTGGAAATTCGCCAGATGGACGCTTATGTGTGGACCGTCGCTCGCTACACCTGGGTTCATTGGATAAAGAAACATTCGGGACTGCCTCAGTATGTCGAAATCAACGGCATGACCGAAATGCTTTCGGAGGAAGGCCCGGGGCCGCTGCAGCAGCTACTTAACAGCGAAACTTACCGTACGGTACGCCGAGAGCTCACTTTTTTGTCCGGCTTGCAGCGGCGTATTATGGTCATGCATTATTACGACGGCATGAAGCAGCTGGACATCGCGCACAAGCTCAACATCCCGCTTGGCACCGTGAAATGGCATCTTCATGATGCGAGAAACGAAATTAAGAAAGGAATGGAACGCATGCTTTCAAGCGAAAATTTAAGCGTTAGCCCGATTCAACTGACCCATATGGGACACAGCGGCCGACCGGGAAAGCTCGGGGATACATGGCATTTCCTCAAACGCAGCTTGACTCAAAATATCGTGTACGCCATGTACTATAAGCCGATGACCGTTAACGAACTGGCTGTAGAGCTCGGCACGCCCGCTCATTTTATCGAAGACGAGGTTTCGTATCTCGCGGAGTACGGGTTCATTACCGAAGCGGGAGCCAAAAAATACAGGACGGACTTCATCATCCGTGATCATACCCGCGAGCAGCTGCAAAGCACGCACGAGCTGTATAAGGAATGCGCCGCTCAAATTGCCGACCTGCACTTTGACGCGATGATGGATGTTCAGAAACAGATCGAGCAATCCGGTATTTTTTACCCGGAGAACGACTATAACTTCCTGCTCTGGACGCTGCTTCCCAAAAATATCGAGGAGCAAGGAAATCGATTCGGCCGATTGGGGCCGCACGCCGATAAAGTCGTGCCGCTAAGGAAAGACGGAGGCAAATACATTGCATTTGCCGAGCTGCAAAAGGAGCCGTTCACCGATCTTGGTTTCAATCCTGAGCATTACCGCAGAAACGGGCCTATGGACCGCAGCGCCGGAGGAAACTTGTCTATATGGAGGTTCGATACGTTCTGGAGCGACCGGGATGGGGGCTGGCAAAACTTCACTTACAAAGAAGTAGAGTTATGTTACCGCTTCTGGAAAGGTGATCTGCCGGAAAATGAAGCTCATGCGGAGGATTACGCGCTGCTGCTTTCCAAGCAATATCTTCTTAAAACTGCCGACGGGTATCGGTTTAACGCCGTTATGGTCGACAATCCCGAAACGATGCGGCACATCCATACCGTCATTCCCGACTTGTCCCAAGCCTACGCCTCTGCGATTACAACACTGTACGAGCAAGTGCTTCGAATTGCCACACAAGGCCAGCCGAAGCATCTGGAACCGCAAATCGCCTACACGACGTGGCTCAACACCGCAGGCGGGTCGCTCATTCCTTATGTATTAAAGTATCTGCTGGACAAACGGAAACTGCACGAACCGCTGCCGGAACAAAGGAAAACGGTTACGATGCTGATGGGATTACTTAAATAGTCGGTCTGGTTCAAATGATACGTTACAATAGTATAATGCTCGTAAAAAAGTGACGCAGCGTCCGTCCATAGCGGGCGACTGCGTTTTCTCAACTTCAAGGCCGTACAGGTTCGCCCGCCGAACCTGACGTCAATGCGAATTTCAGCGCACGCGAATCCCGGGATTGAGCCGCGGAATTACCATGTGCAGTCCCACGAAACGATATGATTTCCGACTGCACTCCGCTCATAATGACAATAAAAAAATCCTGAGCAGCCGCAAGACCGTCAGGATTGATTTCCGTTCCGCACTTTGCGACTAGCGACGGCGCAACCGTTTGAACTGGTAATACAGGAAGCAGCCGACGCAAAAGCCGCAAATCGCCACGAACGCCGCAAGCGCGACCATCCCGGCGAACACATAGCCGAGCCAACCGTCCGGATTCGCCCAAAAGCACAAAATCGATATCGTCAGCAGGATGACCGCGATCGCGTTATTAAACCGCTGGAGCTCGCTGGATTCGGTCTGCGCTCCCGCAATGCGGCTCTGCAGCAGCGGGGCGGCTAGCTGGACAATCAGATTGCCGCGGATCCCCTGCCAAAGCCCAAGCACTTGAATCGCCCACAGCACAACAAGGATAACCGGCTGCTGCAAAATGATCGCCAGCAGGATCAAAAGCACCATGCCGGCCTGATTGGCGCGAACATATGGAATCGGAATTTCTTTCATTGCAAATCCCCCTCGTTTCCCATCGGTAATTTAGGAATTTGTTGGCTCCAGCACCAGTTGCCCGGTGCTGCGGTCATGCAGCAATAGCCGGCCTTCCACGGCACGGCCCTGGTCGTCTTGGAGCTGCATCTGCATCGTACGGCCGTGCTTGAGCAGGAAGCTCACGTCCGCATCGTTCAACGACGCGCCGAAGCTGTCCTTCCAGACGACAAAGCCGCACCCGGCTTTGTACTCGCTGCAGCCGTAGCCACGCCGGCCGCGAATAATATGCCCGCGGCAGCCCGCGCGCGGACACGGCCCGATCGGCGCGAGCGCTATCGCCGCGCCGGTCGTCTCACCCGCGCGCGCCGCTGGCGCCGGGTTTGCTGCCACGGCCGCCGGCTCCGCTTGGCGGCCTTTTGCCGCTGCGCTGCTGCCGGAGGCGCCGCGCTTCGTCTTGGCGGCGCCCGGCGCAGCCGCTTCACGGCCGGCTGCGCCCCCGCCGCTGTCCGGCGCGGATTTCGCGGCCGCGCCGGCGCGTTTGCGGCGAGGCGCGGGGGCCGTCTCGCCCTCGAACGCCTGCTTCGCTACGCGTGCCTGCCCCCGCACCTTTTCAACGATCAAGGCGGCGAACTTCTTGACGTTTTGCATGAACGTCTCGTCCGAGGCCGAACCGCGCGCAATTTCGTTGAGCCGCCGCTCCCAGTGCCCAGTCATCTCAGGCGAGGTGAGCAGCTCAACCCCGGCGCCGCGGATCAGTTCGACCGCGGTGCGGCCCTTCTGCGTAATCGCGATCCGCTTGCCCTGCATGATGACGTAGCCGACCTGCTTCAGCCGCTCGATGACGGAAGCGCGGGTCGCCGGCGTGCCAAGCCCCGAATCTTTCATCGCATCGCGAAGCTCCTCATCCTCGATCTGCTTGCCGGCGCTTTCCATGGCTTTCAGCAGCGTACCTTCGGTATACGCCTTCGGAGGCTGCGTTTCCTTCTCCTTCGCGGCGCTTTCCTTACAGAGTACCTGCTGCTGCGGGTCAAGCGAGAAAGGCGTGCTGATTTCCTCCTCCGCCGCCTCCTCGCCGTCGTCCGCATCCTTGTCCGTCTTCGCGCCGCGGCTTTTCGCCGGCTTCTCCTTCTTCTGGTCGGTATAGATGACCTTCCATCCGGGAGCGAGCAGCTGCTTCACCGTGCTTTTGAACCGCTCTCCCTCCGCCTCCGTCAACACCGTGTGCACTTTGTAGGAAGCCGCCGGGTAAAAATGCGATAAAAACCGACGCACAATCAAGTCATACAGCTTTTGTTCGTCGGGAGGCAACGTACCGGGCATTTTATGCGTCGGCAAAATCGCATGGTGATCTTCCACTTTCCCCGGGTTGCAAACCGCTTTGTTATTTTTATGCACAAGCTTCCGGTCCGCATCCTGCACGAGCGGGGCATAGCTTGTTCGGGCCAGTTGATCGAGCGTCCGGTGCATCTCGGGAATATTTTGTTCCGTTACGTAATTCGAGTTAGTCCGCGGATAGCTGATCGCCTTGTGCTTCTCATATAGCGCCTGGGCGAGATCCAGCGTCTTTTTGGCGGAAAACCCGAACTTCGCATTCGCCTCCCGCTGCAGCAGCGTCAGGTCGTACAACTTGAACGGATATTCTTTCGTATCCTTCACCTCATACGATTCGATCCGTCCTGTTTTACCCCGTACCTTATCCGCAAGCGCGGCAGCCTTCTCGCCGTCGGTCAACTTGTCTCCTTGCCACAAACCGCGGTAAGCGGTCTCCCCCTGCTCGAACCAAGCCTCCACCTCATAAAACTTATTTGAAGTAAAGGCTTCGATCTCTTTTTGCCGGTCATACAGCAGCGCCAGCACCGGCGTTTGCACACGGCCGACCGACAGCAGCTCGTTATGTTTGGTAGTAAACGCGCGCGAGCCGTTCATGCCGATAAGCCAGTCCGCTTCGCTGCGGGCTTTGGCCGCCCGGGTCAAATTATCGAACTCCGAGCCTTCCTTCAGCTCCGCAAATCCTTTGCGAATCGTTTCCGGCGTCAAGTCGGAAATCCACAGCCGTTTCACGGGATGCTTCAGCCTCAAATGCCGCTGAATCAGCGAAAAAATATGCTGCCCCTCCCGCCCGGCATCGCAAGCATTGACGAGTGCCGCGCTGCGTTTGGACAGCTCGGCGATCACTTTCAGTTGATCCTTCGTCTTCGGGTTCGGCACGAGCTTGAACTGCTCGGGTACGATCGGCAGATCGTTGAAATTCCATCGCTTATACCGATCATCGTAAGCATCCGGCTCGGCGAGTCCGATCAAATGCCCGATCGCCCAAGTAATGATGTACGATTCGCCTTCGATATAAGTGCGATGATTTTTGGCTTTCGGGTCGATCGCCGCGGCTATGTTGCGGCCCATGTCCGGTTTTTCCGCGATAATCAATGTCTTCATCGTATCAATCTCTCTCCTGTTTCAAAACGCGATATTCCGTCCGCAACGTATAAGCGTTACTGATATTATAACATATCGCCGTTTTCGTCCACACGAAATTTCCCGAAGGCGTGCAAACGGAGATCCCTTCAATGATATGACTTTATACCGGCGAACTCTGTTGATGGAGATAGAAAGCATCGTTTTTCGGACAATGAGCATGCTTTGTTTGCTAAGGAAGTTCCTCGTATTCAATAACTTTGGCATACGCCATCCCGCAGCAAAGCCGATGTATATACAGTGACCATAGGTCATCTCGTCTCATAGAAAGCTCGACCCTACGGCATCAGCAGCTTATCGACCGAAGCGGAAAAATCTTCCCATGACGATGAATAGCTTATATTCATCCCCCAGCCGGCTTTTCTGAGCTTTTCGGCGAGCTGCAACAGCTTTTCCTGCTCACGCGCATTCAGCGGCTGCGCAGGATACAAATCCCCATTACCGCGGTACCGGTCCAGGAAGTTTTGCAAATCGTACATTTTATTTGTGACGTCTTGGGGAAAAGCAATAATTTGCTTCGACAGCTTGAGCACTTGATCAATTCCTTCAAGTGCATCATCTAATTTTTCATAAGCATACGTGCCGTCTTCCCAGTTATGCGTGCCGGCTAAGCTGATATACCCCTCCAACTGAACGAGGTTGCCTTGAATGGAAACGAATGCAATTCGGGACGCCGTATCGGTCAATTTCCGATTTTGCGCAACAATCCATGACACTAATACAATGATTAGAACGCAAAAGATCGGCAATAGGAATTTCATAACTCGGCTCATTTCATCAATTCCAATCGGTTTAAATCTCAAACCTTTCCGCATCCAAAATGCTTCCACTTGCTTGATATGATGCTCGTCATGATGAATGAACACATCTACGAACGTCATGAATGTAAATGGCTCGTCGTCGATCGTAAATTGAACAATTCGTCATATTTCTCCTGCAACTGAATCAGCAGTTCTTGACGAGTTGCAATAACATCATCGATCAAACATACCACAAAAAACCACTAGATATAAACATACGTTCCATTATGACTGTGAGGAACACAGAAAACCTTCCCCATCTGGAAGTAATCTCGATGGGGAAGGTTTTTCGATAAACAATCTTGTCGAACGCCTTTGACGCGACAGGCCGGCTTTCCACGTTATATTGAAATCTAGGCTGCCTAAGCACCGTAGAAGGTTGACCGCTCTCCCTACTCCTTTAAAGATCCAACCATGGCGCCCTTGACGAAATACTTTTGAAGGAACGGGTACACGATCAAAATCGGCGCGGTAGCGAAAAGCGTAATGCCAGCCTTCAGCATTTCCGGAGTCAGTAGGCCGGCCAATTCAGTCGTGTTGGCCACATTACTGGCTTGTTCCTCGACGATCAGGTTGCGCAGAAGCACCTGCAACGGAAGCAGGTCTTTGCTGCGGATGAAGATCAGCGCGCTGAAATACGAATTCCACTGGCCAACCGCATGAAATAGCGCGACCGTGGCGACAACCGGCGCCGACAGCGGGAGCGCGATTCGTGAGAATACGCCGAGCTCGCTGCAACCGTCGATTTTCCCGGCGTCGAACATTTCGCTCGAGATCCCTTGGAAGAACGTCTTCATAATAATGACGTTGAAGGCATTTAAGGCTCCGGGAATCATGAGCGCCCATAGCGTGTTTTCCATGCCGAGCCCGCGTACGACCAGGTAGTTCGGGATGAGCGGGGCTGAGAAAACGAAGGTGACGATGATGCCTCGCAGCACCCACCTCCGACCTCTCATTTTCGGACGCGATAACGAATACGCCAGCGTCGAGGTGAAAGCGAGACAAATGAGCGTACCCAAAACCGTAATGTAGACGCTCACGCCCAAAGACTTCCATATGTTGCCCATCGCAAAAATCGTACGGTAAACTTCGACGTTAAAGCCTTTCGGCCAAAATGCAACGAGCTTCGCGTTTGCATAAACCGGAGCGCTGAGCGACACGGCGGCCAGATGCACGATCGGGGCAATCATCGTCAAACAGAGCACCACGAACATCGCGCCGTTCACCAGCGGAAACAAACGGAGTTTTTTTTGTACCGGCAAAGGCAATGCCTCCTTCCCGTAGTTCGGCTGCCGAGACGGCGCCGGTCAGTATATGCTCTCCCCTGTTGTTTTTCGGCTCAGCGTGTTCAGTCCGACCACAAGCAGCAGGCCTACCAGCGACTTGAAGATGCCGATCGCCGTCGTCAGGCTGAACTGAGCTCCCAGCAAACCGACGCGATATACATACGTGTCGATGACTTCCCCGACATCGCGGACGAGCGGATTCAGTAAGATCAGCACCTGCTCGACGTTGGAGTCGAGCACATGGCCAACCCGCAGCAGGAATAGGACGACGATTGCCGGCAGCAGCGACGGAAGTGTAATCGACCACATTTGACGGAACCGTCCGGCTCCGTCCACCATGGCTGCCTCGTACAGATTCGGGTTGATGCCCGACAGCGCAGCCAAATAGATGATCATGCCCCAGCCCATCTCCTTCCAGATCCCGATCGAAACGAGAATGCTGCGGAAATATTCCGGTTGCGTCAAATAATCTTTCGCCGGCAGCCCAAACCAACCGGATATCGTGTTCAGAAAGCCGTCAATCGTCAGCAGATTGATGAAAAGGCTTCCGACGATAACCCAGGACAAAAAGTGCGGAAGATAAAGCAGCGTCTGCACCGACCGCTTGAACCATATCCTGCGTATTTCGTTCAGGAGCAAAGCCAGCACTAGCGGTGCCGGGAAGCCGAACAGGATCGAATACAGGCTGATGAGCAGCGTATTGATCAAAATGTGATAAAACTCCGCATACGTAAACATGCTGGCGAAATGCCGGAATCCGACCCAGGGACTATCGGCAATCCCGGAAAATATGCTGTAATCCTGAAAAGCGATTACGTTTCCGAGCATCGGAACGTATTTGAATACGACAAAATGCAGGATGCCCGGAAGCGCAATTAGCCATAGCAGAAGCGAATCATCAGATGTAAGTCTCTTAAGCATATTCACACCCTCCGTGATTAGCCCTCAGACTCGAATGCGTCAACTGAACAACCGCTCGGTCGGCGCGTCCGATTCCGAAATTATTTTTTGTGGAAATTGTTATACCAGTCGGTTGCTTCCTTGATGGCGGCGTCGCCACCCCGGCGCTTCCATTCGGCCACAAATTTGTCGAATGCGGAATCGACATCCTCTTTGCCGAGAATCGTTTTCGCGAACATGTCGAGGAACAGCGTCCCTGCAGTACCGGTTCCGGGCGCCAGTTCAGGATGGGTTTTCAAGCTTTCCAGTGTCGGCATGTGAAGCGCATCGTTTTTGATCACATTTCCCGCCGCTGTCTTGATGCCCTCCTTGATTGCCCCCGAATTTGGAATGACATCCAGAAGCTTCGGCAGCATCCTTCCGTCTCCGCGCGGATTGATCGACAGCTGATAGAATACGGAAGCGTCGTTATCCTTGTTGGCAGGGTCGGTCAAATTCCATATCGGTTTGTTGTTTTCCATCTTGTAATTGTAATCCTTGATTCCGAGCGCGAAGAATTGCTCCGCTTCGTCCGACCAAGCCCAGTTGAGAAACTTGATGACGTCCTCGGCATTTTTATTTTTCGCCGGTACCACCCAAACAAAGTAGATCTGATCCGATTGTGGTGAAATCCCTTTGCCCTTCGGCCCTTCCGCCGCGCTGACCATCGACACCTTGGCGTTTTTTTCATTGACGTAATACTCGGGGAGCCCCCAGTTGGAATTGTAGTTCGTTACATCATGGACCCACATGCCTCCCTTCCCCTGCTTGATGCCGGCTTCCCAATCCGCCGCTTTGTTCGTGAACAGGTTTGGGTTGATGTAGCCCTTATCGTATAAGCTTTTCCAAAACTTAAGGGCATCTTTGATTTCAGGCTGTATCATGCCCGGCTCCAGTTTGCCGTTCTTGAAATACCACGTCCCCGGCTCCGCACCGAATTCGGTGAAGAACAAATTGGAATAAATCAGATTCTCGCGGACATAAAATCCGTACTCGTCGTTCGGGTCGCCGTTGCCGTTCATGTCCTCTTTTTTGACGGCCTCAAAGAACTTCAAGAAATCGTCAACCGTTTTCGGCGCCTTCATGCCCAGCTTGTCCAGCCAATCCTGCCGGATGTACACGACGCGGGAAGCCGGAAGCGCTGACAGTGCCGGAATGCCGTAAATTTTGCCGTCCTTGCTTACCCTCGGGCTTTTCCACGCTTCTTCGGGAATTTTTTTCTTCAGGTTTTGTCCGTATTTTTCAATAAGAGGGGTTAAATCCTGAAAAACGCCTTTGTCGACCGCACCTGGATGCATCGTCGAATTGATGCTGTCGGTCCGAACCAGGTCGGGAAGATCACCGGACGCGAAGCGCACCGTCATCTGTTGGGTAAAATCGTTTCCGTGGCCCAAAAATTCAAATTTCAAGTTGTAACCGGACAGCTTGGACAGTTCCTTAATGTAGCGGTCGTCGTCCTTTACCTGCATCGCGTACTTGGCGTTGGAGTGCGAGAGCAGGATGTTCAAGTTTTTCGGCGCCCCGCTGCTTCCGGCAGCAGTCCCGCTCTCCTGCGGGCCTCCACAGCCAGCTACGACGACCGTTGTGAACAGCGATACGGCGAACAGGGAAGCAAAAGTCTTTTTCGTTCGGATCATCTTACATGCTCCTTCCGAATTTCGTCTAGGGAAGCACCCTTGCTAAGTATTATGGGAACGGTTAGACTTCCGCGCAATTGTCATTTCTTTGGATCGATAAGGATGAATAATGATAATCAAAATGACAAGTAAAGATAAATCCGCTTTTCTCCTTATGCCTGCCGTTTCTCCCTGCGATATTCGCCCGGAGGCAGGTTGTATCGCCGCTTGAACACCCGGTTGAAATTTTGTACGCTCGCATAACCGCTTCTCTCGGCGATATGCTTGATCGGCAAGTCAGTGTGCTCGAGCCATTCCCGCGCTTTGTTCATGCGCAGCTCCAACACGTATTCACTGAAATTGAAGCCGGATTCGTCCTTAAACAACTTGCTCAAATAAGAGACGGACAAGCCGAAACGGTCGGCCGCCTTCTGCAGTGACATCTCCTCGCTGATATGCTCCTGGACGTACCGAATCACCTCACTTACCGTTTTCGCCTGCTTGGAAACCGATTCCCGCTCAAGATGCGCTTTCACGGCCGGGAATAGGTCGCCAGCGAGCCACCGCTCCAGTTCGGGCAGCGTACGAAGGTCGTGCAGCTTACCGTAAAAATCGATCCCTATCGCTTCCTGGATGTCGCAACCGGTCTGTTGAAGCATGTAATCGAGCTCGCCAAGCATATATGCGAACAGTCCCATTGCGGTTTGTGGCCGAATCGGTGTCCTGGACAGCTCGGCGGCAATTTCGGCGAGCAGCTTCCGCGAATCGACCAGATTGCCGTGCAGCACGTGGTGCACGATCCGCTTCTGCCGCTCCACCGTTTGCCGGTTCAGCCGGAGCAGCGCTTCGTCGGCCTGCTCAGCGCCGATCGTAATATCTCCGCCTAGAATGAACCGGTGACCGAGAAGCGCCGCCGCCTCGTCATAGCCTTTGCCGATCTCGGTGAAGCCGGGAAGCGGACTGCCGATCGCCACGCTGACGGGAAAACGGAAATAAGACCTCACGCTCGCCCGGGCCTCGTCGGCGTACCGGCGCAGCAGCGCTTTCGCTTCCTCCCCTGCATCGTCCATGCCGATGAGCAGAATGATGCGGCCGGTCTTCGGCGTAAAGCCTAAGCAGAACGGAACAGTGCGGAATGTTTCCTCCATCAGCTTCGGAAGCGCATAATGGATGAGCGCTCGATCCTTCTCGCGATACATATGATGGAAGGCGGGAATATCGTCCGCCTCGGCGACAAGCACGAACACGTAGCTGCCTTTCAGATTGATTTGGGCGTATTCGGCAGCGAGCAGCAGCTCGCGCTCGGACATTTCGCCGCGCAGCAATTGTTGGAAGATGCCCTGGCGCAAATAAGGAAATTGCTCGTTCAACCGGTCGTTCAGCTGCCGGTTCGCATCGGCCAGCTGCTCGAGATAGGTGCCCAGCCTTGCCAGCCCGTCCCCAAGGCTTTTCTCATTCCGGCTGAGCGGCATGTGCCGATCGGTGAGGCGCCGGATCGGGTAATACATTCGCCTCGAGAGGGCCGCGGCGATGATCGACCAGCCGAGCAGCAGCACGCCGGCGATAATCCACGTGCTTAGCCGGATCCGATCGGACTGCGCCGTCAATTCCGACATCGGCGTCATAGCGATGTACGTCCAATCGTTCTGCGCGGACTTCTGCACCTGCACCTTGAAGCTCTTCCCGCCGATTTCGAGCGTTCGCATAAAATCGCCTGATTCCCTAGAGACGGCCGGAACCACTTCATTCAGGCTTCTGCCCATCTCGCCTTGCTTCGAGCTGAGAACGATCTTCCCTTTCTCGTCGGCGACGAGCACGCGGGTTCCACGCCCGTGTTCCGTCGAACCGACGAATCGGAGAATATCATCCGGGCTGACGTGAAGTACGAGCACCCCGTCGCCATAACCGGAATTGATCGGCACCGGACGGAACAGCAGTAAATCCGGCTGGTCATCAAACGTGTTTGCCGGGACGACGAACGATTCGTTCATGAGGGGCATCATTTTTTCGAGGATGGATACAAGCCGCATCTGCTCGATCTTGTCGGAGCTGTACTCGTTTGAATAGATGAAATTATTGAACCGCTTGTAAATGATCGACACGTTATACCGAATCGACGACGTGCTGCGGATGCGCCGAATCGTTTCATTCATTTCGAGCGACGCGTTCAGCTTATCGATTCCCGGCCCTTCCCGGACCGATTTCTCCACCGCAAGATTGGTGGCGATATAAATCGAGGCGATCTCCAAGTTTTTCGTTAACTGGCCCAGTTGCACCTGCATTTGGTTCAGCATGTACCGGTGGTTCTGGTCCACCACGTTCTGCATACTGCGCGAAGCGATGTAAGAGGAAAGCAGTCCGATGGTGAGTACCGGAAAAATGCTTAAACATAAAGAATAAAACAGCAGCTTTCGTTGAAACGTCATATTGGCGAATTTTCGCGTCCGCTTGATCTGCACGTCTCTCCCTCCCATTCGATGCAATCCTTCAAATCGTGAACAAAGCTTGGTCGCAGTTGTACTATACTTGTATTATAAATGTTCAAAGTTGGTGCGTATATAAAAATGTGCAGTGCGATATTTATATATTAACGCGTACTCGGTGATCCGCCTCCGATCAAAAAAAAGATACCGCACTAAACGGCGGTATCTTTTATTCGAAACAACGAGAGTGCTCTCCAATCGCTCCACAGCTTCACCGTCTCCCCGGACGTCCGGCTCTCCAGCTCCGCCAGCAGCCGCAGGATCGCTGCCGCAGCTTCCTTGCGCATGCCTTCCCCATCTCCTTACGACTCGCGTATACTCTGACTTTTAACCGATCGACGACTCCGCTCTTTACGGGATGCAGAACCGTACTCATCTTGACCATCTTTTCCGATTAATCGTAGGATTCCGTTGCAAATCAGCTTTTCAAGCGATGTATCGAACGGAGCGGGCAGACCGAAGTATCGCGCCGATTCTTTTGCCTCGTAGCCGCCTTCCGAAACCTGTCTTGCGGTAGGGATGTAACCGATCATTCCATTGCTGTAGGCAATCGGTAATATTCGTCCGCCGGACCGGTTTTTTACAAAATCCCCGTATTCCGTCACAACTTCGCCGTCTATTGCGAGGAAGGACAATCCGTCTGCGATATGGAGGACCGACAATTCCAATGGAACGAAATCACATAACCGGGACGGTTCATCAAGCAGCAGCGTGCTCCACTGTCCCATAATACCTTGTTTGTGTTTGAGCATCTCCAGCTCATCCCGATCCGGCATCGGTTGTAACGGCAGACGTACGGTATCGCTCCGCCATGCCAGCTCGAATGGAGCAAGCGGCTTCATCGGCCTGCCAAGCACGCGAAGCACCTCGTCCGAAAGCGCGCCGCCCAGCCGTTCCACGTCCTGATCGGAGCCTCTGTAAAAATCATCATCACGGACCAATGCAGGCCTGATGTCGCCGCAGCAGCCCTGCAAATAGGAAGCGATCGCACCGCCGGCCAAAGCCTCCTCCACCGTCTCCATCGCCACTCCCGGAAATTCCGATGATATCAAGTTATCTGCCGTCACGGTAGGATGGCACGTATAATGAAAGAAGACGCCTTTGGCTGCCCCGGCGTCGGTTTGAAAACGGATCACGGTTACTTCCGTATCCATTGGTCCGTCAGGATTCGGGGCCATCTTGATGACCCCCTCCACCCGCTTGCGGCGGTGCACCCCGATGCGGCATGCCCCGGCTCCCTTATGCACTCGAACGGATTCCAAATTGGATTGTGCCTCCGATACACCATCTAACACATTCAATTCCAACTGCTTCAAATAATCCCAATCCGGCTTCCCGAGCGACAAAGTAAACATGCCGGTCGTCTGCGGTCCCGAGTGCGTATGGGACGCATGCAAAATAACGGATGCAGGATCGAATCCCCACTTTTCCAACAAAATCCGTTTAAGCTTCCGGACGATTTCAGCTCCCCACCATATGAGATCCGCTTGAACGATAAGCGCCCTACGCACGCCGCCATCAGCAGGCTGTTCAAAAAACCATATTCGCGCATAGAGCCTTCTGCTTATCCCTTCAAAGCATCCTGTCCGGTGTGCAAAACCGGCGAGCGCAACCGGATACGCCGGGGTAATATCCACCTTCGCCGTTCCTAGACGAATGACTCTTCCCATGGTGTTTATTCCTCCAATTGGATTTCAATACCCTCGCGCGACGAATCGTATATCGCTTCGATCAGTTGTACGGCCCTTTTGCCATCTGTACCGGTCACCTCAGGCTCTCTTCCTTCCGAAAGGGCCGCAAGCAATTCCACTAGCTGCAGCTTATGATATTGCATCGATATACTGCGGGGATCGGAAGCTCCGCCCCCGCCGGTCGAGGTATCGGTCATTTCCGGCGGCTCCATATCGGGAACGGTCCAATGTGTGATCGCCGTTCCTTCCAATTTGATCGTACCTTTGTCTCCGTACAAATGAAGCGAAGGCGCAAAGCCCGGACGAATGCCGGTAGAGGACATGATCGTTCCAAAAGCGCCGTTGCGAAATCGGAGCATCGCAAGTCCCATATCTTCGGCTTCCATATCGTGGCATAGCGTCGCTGTTTTGCCGTAAACGGATTGAACCGGTCCGCCCAACCACAGCATCAAATCGATGGAATGAATGCCCTGATTCATCAACGCGCCGCCGTCCTCGGCAATTTTCCCGCGCCAAGCCGACGAATCGTAATATGCTTGGGAGCGGAAGTAAGGACAGGAAACTTCAACAAGCATCAGCTTGCCGATCTTCCCCTCCGAAACAACCCTTTTTACAAGCCTGTGCTGCGCTTCAAACCGTCTTTGGGATACGACGGAGAGGGTAACTCCCTTTTCTTTCGCAAGAAGGATCATGCGATCGGCTTGCTCCGTCGTCATTGCAATCGGCTTTTCCACAAAAAGATGCTTTCCTGCATTCAGAACATCCAGCGCGATGGAATAGTGGGATCCGCTGTCCGTGGTCAAACACACGATATCCGTTTCGGGATGCCGCAGCAGCTCCGAATAATCGGTTGTCCAAGCGCAGCATTCCCGTTCCCCGGTCTCGCGCGCCCGATCCTCTCTGCGGCTGGCGACGCCGGTAAGCTTGGCGTTATCCAACCCGCGAATCGCGTTCAAATGAAATTCGCTGACGGCCCCGCAGCCGATGACGGCAATCCCCCAACGTTTCATCGGCTCGTCACCTGCCTCAACAGTGAATCCGGCGTCATCTGCGTTCCGTCCATAGCGGTTCCGCTTTCGGGGATAAGGTATGTTTCAAGACGATTCAGAATCAACAAGTGGCCCTCCATTTAATGATCTATGTAACATACAACCGAGTTCTCATTCACGGAAGAATTCAGATTGCAAACGTTAAAGGCCTCAAGCGGTGTGAGAAATAGGGATTTTGAACCATGCGCCTGCATCCAAGTCATAAATGAAGCCGTTAGGTGGAAGCAGTTTGCTTCGCGCCGGTTTGCCGCCTTCGATCGCTAATTTTGCCATTGCCATCATCCTCGCCTTCTGTTTTGTTTGAGAAAATCACGAAACTTGTATCATACCTGTATGATAAATGAATACGATAACATTCGTCAAACATTTTCGTATGCCAATAACCTTTTAAAGCATAATTCTGCATATTTTTTCCCGTGTGATACATAATAACTTCGAAAAGGAGGTGTACAATGAAACACATTGTTAGACAACAAGTGGCGGAAGAAGCAGGAATCACGGAAGATCAAGCAGAAAAAGCTGTAGAAGCTCTGGTTGGCTATTTTAAAATGCGGTTACCCGAAGAAATCAACAGTGAAATTTACAACTCACTAATCGGTGAAGATAATACGGACTAACTCCCTTAAATGGGAGTTTTTTGATTGATAAGCTTTCAAACTTGATCATGGTCTGAAGCCTTATATAGTGTGAATATACATAGCAGCCTCCCGCGAATTCTAATGCACTACATCAAAACGATGATTGACCTGCGTATAACAAATGCTCCAACACCACGACTTGCTTCAAACCGATAGATTCGGCCACATGGATCGATGCCGCGTTATCGTGAACGACCTGATATCTCGGCACCAAGTTCCGCTCTAACAAGAAGTTGATCGCGCGGCTCACGACCTTTTTCGCATACCCGTTTCCGCGATGTTCCGCGCATGTGAATACGGTGCCAACTTCCCAAACGGGAGCGCAATTGCAAAAGATGATGCAGGTGCTGACAGGAACATTGCCATGGTACAGCGTAAACGATCGCGCTCCGTTGTAAAACATGCGGCTTAACTCTTGTTCGTTATAGCCGTTCTGACGCCAGAGCGGAAGCAGCCTTTCATTAAACGTTGCTTCTTCCATCACTTGTTCATCGTCCGCGATAGACAGCGGTTCCCCGCACGAATAAGTGATAAACGCACTGACGGAGCTGACTTGAAACTTGCTTTCGACTAAAGCTTTGTACAACGGATGCTGAACTTTGAAAACAAGCGGTTTGCTTTTGGGCAGTTGATCAAGAAGCTCGTTCAAGATCGGCGCATGCGAGCCGGAAACAAAAATAACCGATTCCGTGTCCGGATATTTGGCAAGATCGAACGCAGATCGTTTCGTATGCAGCGCCAGCAACATTCCCCATTCTCGTCCCCGTTCAATGACGCTGCAGGAAATCACCGGACCGTAGGTTTCCATCATTTTCAACAAACTGATATTTTCCAATAACTTGTTTCGCAGCAACCCTTCGACTTTATCGTTCATACGATCCTCCACAATTGGAACGCTTCTGATTTCAAGTAATATTTACCACTTTCATCCCACAAACGAACCAGAATATCAGTTTCATGTCAATACCGATATTACTTGGTTACCCTTACGCTTGAAATGCACTCATAAAAAAAGCTTGACATTGACACAACGTCATCCTTTACAATCACGATAATTGAAATCGGGAGGAGGAGATGAACATCACCATCAATGAAGTTGCCCGGCTTACCGGCGTCAGCGTCCGTTCGCTTCGCTATTACGAAAAAAAGAAACTGCTGATCCCCCTGCGAATGGGCAACGGATATCGACGGTACAACCAAGCGGATGTTGATCGCATTCAATTGATCCGCGTTTATTTGGGGCTTGGTCTCGGTACGGACGATATTGCCCGTTTCATGAATTGCGGGGACACCGGTCCCGACCTGACGGATCCGTCCGTATGCATTCATGACGCAACCGTACTTTACGAGAACAGGCTTAAAGAAGTTCGTCAGCAGATGGAGGTGCTGAAAGAGCAGGAAGAAAAGTTAGTGCAAACTTTGAATTGTTGGAATGAAATGCTGGATCGGCTAAATCAGGGCTTGCCCGTAGAGAGAAAGGAAGCATAGATAAATGATACCTGTGGAGAGAGATTCAAATACTGCTGCCCCATCCGCGGACATGAAGAAAGTCGTTCCATGGATTTATTACATCCTTTTTTTCGCCGTACTGAACGAGTCCGTGTTTAACGTATCCACTCCGAATATTGCAGAGCAATTCGGACTGGACGCTCCAGGCGTGAGCTGGGTCATCACGGTGTTCATCATCGTATTCGGCATGGGAGCGGTCATTTTCGGCAAGCTGTCGGACATCTTCAGCGTCAAAAAACTGATCACGATCGGCATCGTTCTTTACAGCGCCGGATCGATCATCGGCTTTGCATTTCAATCGTATTATCCCGCCATTATCATATCTCGGGCGATTCAAGGAGCAGGCGCATCCGCCATTCCGGCGCTTATTATGGTTATCGTCGCCCGATACTTTACAGCGAAAGAACGAGGCAACTTATTCGGCGTGATCACATCGACCATTTCCTTTGCCGTCGGGATCGGACCGGTGCTTGGCGGTTATATTGCCGGGACATTTCACTGGGCTTTTTTGTTTCTCGTTCCACTCCCCGTGCTGGTCGCTATTCCTTTTTTCCGGAAGCTGCTTCCGACTGAACAACGCGGTACGGGTACGCTCGATGTGATTGGGGCTGTGCTGATGGGCTTGACCGTGTCGACACTCGTGTTATTTACGACCGAGTCCAGTTGGGTGTACTTGCTCGTGGCCGTCGTTTCGCTCATCCTCTTCATCCTGCGTATCCGTATGGCGAGGGAGCCTTTCGTCGATCCGTCCCTCTTCACCAATCCGTTATACCGCAGCGGGCTTGTGATCGGTTTTCTTATTTTTAGTACGGTCATGGCGATGATGTTTGTCATTCCGCTGATGCTAAGCAAGATGTACGGATTATCGACGGAAAACATCGGCCTCGTCATGTTTCCGGGCGCTTTCAGCGCGGTTATTTTCGGCAAAGTCGCCGGCAAAATGACGGTCAAGAAAGGAAGCCACTTCGTCGTGTATCTCGGACTTGCGCTCATCGCGCTCAGTCTGCTGCTGCAATCGTCCTCTGTAGGACACTGGGTCTGGTACATCGGTGCAGCCCTCATTGTTATGTATGTCGGCTTTTCGTTCCTGCAAACCGCTTTAACGGAAAGCGTCGCGCAAATATTGCCTTCGGAACGAATCGGAGTCGGCATGGGCTTTTATAATATGACGTCCTTTATTTCCGGAGCTGTAGGAACCGCGTTGGTCGCCAAAGTCATGGAAAAGGCGCTGCTCGACTTCCCTCTGCATCCTTTCGTGATGGATTCGCATGCGTACTTGTACGGTAATCTCATCCTGTTCTTGAGCTGTATCGTCGTAGCAAGCGCACTTCTGTACTACGTCGCTTTTGGAAAAAAAGCGCCGCAGCCGGTGAAAGAGCCGGCTTGAGCGACCGAGCTTCGCGGGTCGTATCCAACACAAACGGCCTGAGCGTCGGAACTGCGCCAGGCCGTTTTCGTGTTCATTCACATTTTCCATTCCCCATAATGTATGTACCCAAAAAGGCGTTGCGGAACTTTCCTTGAGGGTCGCATTGAAGGAGCAATTGCTGAAAATCAGGCAGCTTCTCATAGAGCGACTGCAATCGTTTGGGGGACATGGTGAACAGTTTGCCCCAGTGCGGACGAGTGCGGAATGGCGCAAGATGCTCCTCCAGGATCGGAAGTACTTGGCGAACCCCTTCCCAATCCGCTTTCCACGTAAAGTGAATCGCAACCGAGTCCTGCTTGTAGCATGGGCTCATCCACAGATGGTCCGACGCGATCGTACGAACCTCGGATACATGAAGGAGCGGCGATATGCGATCCTGCAGACGATGAATCGCGCAAAGAGCGTCATATGCATCTTGGCGAGCCACAAAATATTCGCTCTGCAGCTCTTCTCCGGCGCTTGGGGTGAAATCCATGCGAAAGTGCGGCAGCCGTTCGTACCATGGTCCGGGAATGCCCAACTGTTCGCTGCAATTTTCCGAAGTGAGCCCTTGTACCGGGTGCCGGTGCGCGGTTGCCCGCGTTGCGCCGAAAAATTCGGATTCCAACGGAACAGTGGTTGGGTCCGATGGTCTCCGCTTTAGCCAAGCTTGATTGAACGCCGGCTGCTTCCAATCGGTGAACAGACTAACGCTATAGCTGCTCGAGAAAATGTCGTCAAAATGATCTTTCAGGTGCGCCAAAGGCAAGTTTTCGTACACGTATTGGCTCATCTGAAAATGTGGGATCACGTCCAGCGTCATTTTCGTGACGACGCCCAGTCCGCCGAGCCCAACGGCCGCTCCGGCAAGGAGCCCATCCTGCTCGTCACGGGAGAACACGACCAATTCCCCGTCGGCCTTCACAACCTCCATGGCACGAACCGCTGTAGCAAGATTGCCGTTCAAATCGCCGGAACCGTGCGTTGCCGTTGCGCATGCCCCTGCAACGGTTATATGGGGTAGCGACGCCAGATTGTGCAGCGCGTAGCCGTTGCTGTGGAGATAACCGCACAGCTCCCCATACCGGATTCCGGCTTCGACCGTTACTTGATTGCGCGAACGGTCCAATGCCGTCACCCGGTTGAGCTTCTGAAGCGAAAGCAGGCTGCCGGTACAGTCGGCGATTCCGTTAAAAGAGTGCCGCGTGCCAAGCACCTTGATCTGGCTGCTGCGAGCGACAAGCTCCTGTATTTGCCCTACAGATTCGGGAACGTGAAATTCCGAAGCGCTGTACTTGTAATTACCTGCCCAGTTACGATCGTGTTCCATGTATCCATCCCCTCCCGGACTAGTTTGAATATTTCCCATATTAGTGCATCGTCAAAACTTTTATATTATGGTAATTTCAACATGGTAGTGTAATGTCACTATTCGCCAAACGCAGGGCTATTCCTTCAATAGTACGTTCCGATCGCTCGTTAAATTTAACCCAGGAATACGATCCACATCTGCTCCGAATGCCGAGCATGGAAAAGGAACTGCGCGACGGAACGGCTCCCCGGATTCCGGTGAATGTCCAACGGATTGGACTTGGAGTTCGTTTGCGACTGCAGTTCCTTTATTCGTGAATGGTTTGCGCTAGCTACTTTACCGTTATTCGGATCGTTCCGGTTCGCGTAACCCCGCCTACCTCGATTGTCGTTGAAATCGTGGCCGTCCCGGGATTATGCGCCTTCAAGCGGTCTTGGCCGTTCACGCTTGCGATGTCAGGACGATTGCTTTCCCATTTGAGGTTATGTCCTCCCAAATCGACCGAACTGCCGTCGGCTAGCAGCGCCTTCACCTGCAAAGTGACGGTTTCGTTTTTCGATAGCTCCGTCATTGGCGCCACAATGTGCACCTCGGATAGGTACTGTGCGGTCCGGTCGAGCGGAATCGTAAACGAATTCCCCGCAGCGACATCGTACGCAAATCCTTTGGACAAATCGACCGCGTCGGCGTAGGCGCGGATGAGCGTAATGTCGCCAAGGTCGAATTCATACAAATCGCCGCCCAGCGGAACAACTCCGCGAATCGTATAGACCGCATTGCGCTTGCTGTCATTGTGCACGTAAATCGAAGTTCCGACCAAGCTAGCCGGTTCCACACCCTGGAGGTTGAGCTGCACCTTGAGCTTGTTTGCGCGAGAGAGCTCTTTCGTGAAATCGACGATGGTGCCTTGCAGACGGCTTACACCGGAGCTCGTATGCGGAATGCCCACTTTGCCGATGGATGCGCCGTCGTTCACATAAGTGAATACCGGCTGACCGTCTTTTTCCGAATATACGCCGAATGCGCCTTGGAAGCGAATATTCCCGTCAATAATAAATGCCGCGTCCGGATCGAGCGAGCTGATCACATAGTCGGTTCGGCCGTTCACAAGCTGTACTTTTACCGCATGCACGTCATATACGCTGGCAGTTACGGTACCGTCCTGCGTGACGGAAACCTTATCCATGGCGGCAACATACCGTGCATCCTTGTACGGCTCGAGGACGGACGTGAACGTACTGCTCAGATTGGAGCCGCTGCGGTGAGCGATGACGTACTTGACGCTTGCCGGATTGCCCGGCTTGTTTTGCGGCGGAACGCCGTCTGCCAACGCCACATCATTCGCTAGCCCCAGCATCGTAAGCCGCATGTGGATGTTCTCATCCTTCGGCAGCACATGCCAGGTGTCGGTAACATCGTAATCGACGCTGAACCGTTCGGACGGCGCGTTGTCGCGCTGGACGTTTTTCAGCCAATGGAAACCTGATCCGGTATACCCGGAGCCGGTTACGCTGTCATTGGCAGGACGCTTGCCGTATTCGACGTCAGGCCCGGCATACGATCCGCCCGGCTGTGCACTTAGATGTAATCCTTCGGTCGTAACCGGCCCTTCTGCCGCATGGAAGCTGAAATGATGCTCACGGCCTCCCTTCACGCGGAAGAAATCGACCGCATACGAGTTCGCTTCATCCACTTTGATCATAGCGGTCGTCCGTTTGTAAAGGCTCGTTTGGGCATACGCCTCCGGCGCTTCGACGTCGATCCACTTCACCATCGGGCTGTCGTCGTAATGTGTCGGCGTGCCGTCCCACTGGGCTAGCTGCTTTTGTTTGTCGACCACCACCGTATTATGGCTAATCGTATTTTGCACCCATTCGAAACGGTTCACGTCGGTGGCGTTCGCCTGCTCTGGATAGCCGAGATCCGGTGCCAAATCAAGCCCGAAGCCGTAGTAGCCGATATTGAGCGCATCCCGGTGCCCGTGTCCGCCGCTGCGGCCATAGTACATCCATAATCCGCGCCTCGTATCGGATTGTGCGGTCACCCGCCCATCCCGCAATCCGGCGAAGCCGTAGCCGGTCAAGTTGACGCTGGCCAGATCGTGCGGACCGTACTGCCGGATGACAGCTTCGATATCACGTGCGACTTTTGTCGGATCGGCCGTATAAATATCGGAATGAATGCCGTCCGTCTTGTTCCCGTTCAGCATATAAGCAAGCTGCGCATAAACGGGATCGCCGAATCGCTCGAATGCTTTGATCGACTGCGCTTTGTCGACCAGAATGCCCGGCTGGCCGGTCGTGCCACTGTCCCCGATCGACGGGGTATATTTGCCAAGCATGATCAGCGGGTACATGGCCTGGAACATTTTACGGAATTTTACGTTCTCATACAGATCGGCCGCCGCATATCGGTCGTAGCCGTCCAGCACGTCGGCCACGGTCAAATAATTGCTAATCCACAGCCGGTTGTAGCCCGGCCCCGCTTCGTTGCCGTGGCCGTCGCGGTCAACGTCGTTCACCATGCTGAACAAGACGTTGCCGCCCGTCACCTGGCGCGGTATTTTATTCACGTAGGTGCCTGGCTGGAACACAAAATCAAGCCACTGCTTCGTCTCCGGCAGCGTGTCGTGCACGACGGCGGCCATCGCTACCGCGCTTTGATGGAAGCCGTTATTGCCTCTAATCTGATCCCATAGCATGCCCGGCTGCACTTGCCGCAAAATGCCGTCCTCGATGCTGCGGCGAATTTCCGTTGCGCTTTGTTTGAACGGCAGATCGTACTGTTCCCCCTTCGCCTTCAGGAACGCCGCAACCTGCGGATCGTCAAAAGCGGTGAAAAAGGCGTCGTAAGCGCCGATGAACGTTTTGACGAGCGACGTTTCCCAGATCGAGCCGACCACTTTGCCGTCGCCGGTGCCTCCGTGCGAGTTCACATAAACGGCGCTGCTGAATTCCGCCGTATCCATCGAAGGGTACACGTCCGCAATGCGGGAGAGCAGCACCGCACCCGCCTTCGCATACGTTTCGTCCCCGGTGTAGATGTAGGCGCTTTGCAAGCTGCTCAGCGCGTCATTGATGATCGCGGTTCCGCCATACCACGCGAACCAGTGAGCGTAGTAAGCTACAAAGGTATACCGTTTATTCGTCGCCGGATCCACCCAGCCGTAGCCGTCGTCGACACCCCAGTCCGAGCCTTTTTCCGGATACAGCGTGTTGACGAGCAAGCTTTTGTCGGCCCGTTTCGGATCGAAGCTGCCGTGCCGGTCCAGGCCGCTCCGGTAATAGGCGGCGAAGTCGTTGGTAGGAAATTTGTAGCCGCTGGCCGGGTCGACGATTTTCCATGGCTCTCGGAGCGGGTCCGCTTTCCAGGGATAGTTGCCGAACGGCTTCAAATCGCCGGATACCGGGCTAAAGTTTCCCGTCAGCTGGTTTGTGTTGTAGCTGCGCGGAATAGCCTGCGTCGGCACGAGATTCCAGATCGCTTCGAAGCCGAGCGATGCGTATGTATCGGCTTTGCCCTTAACGCCGTCTCGGAGAGCGGCGGCCCAATCGAACTGCTGCACGTTTTGGCGGGCGGCGGCAAGCTTCGCTTCGGTATAATACGTGCGGCGCGTCTTGCTGCTAGTGACCGATCCGAGATCGGTCAGAACGAGCCTGGCCGGATACATCGCCGTCCCCGTGCCTCCTCCGATAACGTTCCCTTTGTCCGTCAACGACAATGTAATCGTATGCTTGCCTTCGGTAAGCTGCAACTGCGCAACGTAAAGATCCGGACGCGGATACTGGCCGGTCACGCTGTAAAAGCCATATCGCGCCTGCACCTTTCCGTCGATGCCGATGTCGGCCGTGCCGCCGTCCGTGGCGGTCATGCCGCCAAGCTTGATCGCGTAGGTGCCCGCTTGCGGCACATCGAATTCAAATGTGCGCGAAGCGGCCGCAAGCGTCGATTCGATTTTGACGCCTGTGGGCTTTGTCGTTACCTCGGGTGTCGTTTTCGGGTCGCCGATCAAGGTTACGGCCCGTTCCGCCGGGGATGCGTTCCCGAAACGGTAAACCATCGTATCAGGCATTATAAATTCTCCTTCGGTTCCCGCCGCCGATCCTGTGATCGGTACGGTCATGATAAGCATGAGTGCCATCAGCAGTAAGCAGAGCATCGTCGATAAAAGCTGTCTTTTCGTTGCCATCACCCGTCTCCTCCTTGGTTCCATAATTGATGTTTCAACCCAATCATGTAACAAGTATGTTACAGGTTTGATTATTATACTTGCCCAAACTTGCTTTTGGCAACAATATCTTTTTCTTTGTTCCCTCTCGTCCGCATAAGCGCTTTTTCGTCCGGTAACGCAGCAAGCTGCCGGGATTCCGGCAGCTTGCGCGCAGTAGTGTTATGTATTAGTGATTGAGAGAACCATCTCACTCGCTTCGAAGCCATCTATGTTTCCCGGATACTTTGCTCAAAGCGAAACAGGTTCTCCGGGTCGTACAGCCGCTTCACTCGCTTCAGTCTTTCCACGTTCTCTCCGAAATACGCGTCTTGCCAATCCGGTATCATCGCATCGCAATAATCTCTGTAGGCACCGCGTGTGTACGGGAGCATCGCTTGACGGATCCGTTCCACCCAACGGATATTTTTCGAAGCATCCGCCAGCCGATACCAATAGGATTGATATTGCATGACAAACAAAGCTTGCCGATGCACGAAAGCGGTAGCATCGTTCGGCAAGCGGCCGATCGCTCCTCCATAAGCATCCATTGAAACCATATTGTCCGAGCCGTCCGGAGCTTGCGCTAATTGATTCTTCAACGTATCGATCGCCGAATCGGGCAACGGTTCGTACACATAAGCCGACGAATTTTTAAACACCTGCTGCCGTACCGGCTGTCCGGCAAAATGACGGGCCGTCTCCAACCAGGTGGCCGCCCGGACGGTCAAGGATTGGGGCGGAACTTGCGTTTGCAACGGAGCCAAGCGGGCACGGAGTTCTTGCTCGGTTCCGATAAACACACCCACGGATAAGATGCCGCCTTGCTTGGGAGCGGACATATTAAGCAGCGCGGTCAGCCGGGGGTCCGCTTGCGGTGCCCACTGCTGCCAAGAACGAACGACACGCGGCAAGTCGGCGAAGTCCCATTTCATCGTATAATAAGCTACGTCACGGATCGGATGTACGCGAAAAGTGAACGAAGTGATGACCCCGAAGCTGCCGTCTCCCGCTCCCCGGCAAGCCCAGAACAATTCGCGGTGCTGCCATTCATTGGCACGGATCACGACACCGCGGGCGTTCACCATCTCTAGCTCGATGACATTGTCACATGTCATGCCGAATTGCCTTGAGAGCAGTCCGAACCCTCCGCCAAGCGTCAAACCGGAAATGCCGACGGACGGGCAAGTACCCCCTGGAATGGCGACTCCGTATTTCCATAACGCCTCGTAGAGCGGCAGCAGCCGAAATCCTGCCCCGAGCTTTGCCGTACCTGCCCGCAAATTCACCGTAAGCTGCTGAAGCTCGCTAATATCGATGACGAGCCCCCCGTCAATGGTAGAATACGCTTCATAGCTGTGCCCGCCACAGCGCACCCGAAAAGGAATGCGGTACCGCTTGGCCCATCGAATCGCATTCGCTACGTCTTCGGTAACCTGGCAGTATACGATCAGCAGCGGCCGTTTGTGAAAGCGGGCGTTAAAGCTGCGGCTCGCCTCCGCATATTCGGGCAAATGTTCCGTTACGACTCGTCCCGTCAAACCTTCGGTATTCGCTGTCATGGCAATCACCTTCCGGCGATAATGTCACTTACCTCATAAGAAGTATATGGCCGATATCGGTTACATACGCCACCGCGCCACCGCAATATTATTGGCCGCGGCTCAGGCGGCCGCGACGCTGAATTGATAACTATTCACCAATCAGTCACAGCTTGAACCGAATTCTCAGTTCCTGTATTCGTAACTCCCCCAGGGCCGATCCCGATTCACCCAAACATACGGAATCGTTTCATTTCCGGTTTATATTGAAACCACTTTTATATTGCGAAATTCAACATAGCCCCCGTGATCCTGCAGTCCGATATGTCCCGAACGAGGGTGATCCCGCCACGCATACTTGAACTTATTGTCGGACCCGTCGGGATTTTTTCCGACTGCCGCCCACTGATCGATATCGGCTTCAACGACGACCGTGCCGTTGAGTGCGAGTCGAATCCGATTGCGATCGCACGTAATGGTCGCTTGATTCCATTCGCCGGCTTGCCGGACGGCATTCGAGGACGGGGCGACCAGATCGTACAAAGCGCCTGAGCTGTGCTTACTCGTCTTTTCCTCATCGTAGGTATCCAATATTTGCATTTCAAGGCCCGTATTCACCGGATCGCGAAGGTCCGTCCATCTGAAAAAAATGCCGCTGTTGACTTTCGGTGCCGTGCGGTATTCCACCTGGAGAATAAAATTCTCAAACTGATCTAGCGTATACAAATACCCGTTGTTTTCGCCTTTGCATACCAAATGCCCATCCTGCACAAGCCATCCGTCGGGGTGGCGGGTCGCCGCCCAGCCTTGCAGCGTTTTCCCGTCAAATAACAAGCGGTAGCCCGCTTTTATTTCTTCATCCGTCAGCACATTCATCATGAATCCTCCATTCAATCCATTATTTGGCACCTCATACTGTATGTATTCGTCCCTCATCGCCAACTTTCCTCCCGGTTACGGAAAAAGGGTCACGTCGCATCGTTCGCATGAACGGCTCCACCCGCCGATCACTTCAGCAGCCGCGTGTTCACACGAGTTTCCTCACCTGTAGAGCGCATCGGATCGACTCTTTCCGCAGCATCTCCTTCACCGTTTCGGAATCCTGGACGAAGAAACGATTGGTTTGAAACAAACGATACAACGCATTTTGCGATGCTTCGCAGGCCATCTTTTCGCATTGCAGCAAGTAATAACAGATGGAATAGCAGTCTTGCTCGCATTCCTTCAATATCGTGATCCGTTCCGCCATATCCAGCAAAAACATGCCCTCCCTTCGTTAAACCGTTCCGTTTTCCCGCTCAACCCCTATTGTAAGACGGTGTGCCGGGTTTGTTTAGTACTATATTCATCTAGTACCTATCCTCCGAAAGCCGCTCGCAGCTTCGGACGAACACAAAAAACGCCGACACTTGGGCCGGCGCTATTTTTACGCACGAAGCATCCGAAAATCCGAATCCTCTTTCGGCGATCTGCGTTTGTCCCCCTCTATTAAACCAAGGGCTGCTGTATTAAAGTGGAAAAATTGAAACGATGCACATGGCCGTCATTCAACGTTGTCATTCCTTTTACGAAATGAACATGCTTGCCATTGCCGACAGGGATGGCCGGCCCGGTTCTAATTTTTTTCAGGTTGTGGAAGTGGTTCAGGAAATCGGTGTGCGTGAGATCGATTTCATGTACGTGGCTGTTGCCGACAGGGATTACTTGGCCCGTAACTCCGGCGAAACGGTGATTATGTCTGTCCGCTCCTTGTTCCGCTAACTTCGTACTGCCTTGAAACTCGTGCACATGCGTTTGTTTTTTTCTTGCTTTTATAGCGGGGCGTTGTTTTCTCATGCGGTATCTCCTCCTAATAAGTAGCTGATAGCATATTATTAGGAAGAAAAGACATGCGTGTCAGGCATACGCTGAGAATGATGGAATCCCCGCTTATATCCCTCTGCTCTGTCGGATATTCCTCAGATTTACGCTGCCGCATTCACAAATATTCCGGACTTCGGCCTGCAACGATATGCGGAATTTGGAGATTCGAGTTTTGGAAAAAAATGTGGTATAGTTATCAAAAATATTTTGCAGGGAGGCGATTTGACGATGGGAAGGCACGTTCAATTTACGCAAACGCACCTTATTTTGCAACTCACCGGATTCACCGGGTTTTTCGCCCTCAAGAGGAAAGTGACCATTGACTACCGATCGATTAAAAATGTGTTTGTGGATTATTTTGATGCCCCATTGTGGATGCTGCGCATGCCCGGTACTTCGATTGCGCCGCTTCACATCTATGAAGGGAGCTTCAAGTATGCGAACGATTGGTATTTTCTCTCCTTCGAAAAAAGGGACCATCTCATCAATATGGAATTGGACGGCCATGATAAATATAGGTATGTCATCTTTCAAATTGACAACCCGACAGAAGTCGCCGCGGAAATTCGCAAGCGAATTGCTGTGTCCGACTGAGCAGTTTGCATGGCGGAAACATGTAAGCGATGCTTCATTGCACTCCGGTTCGTCCAGAACAGCCGGTCGCCAAGATTCGCTCTAATACAACTGCAACACCATCCTGATCGTTGGTTGCGGTAACCTCATATGCGATCTGTTTCAAGTCCTCGACCGCATTACCCATGGCGACCGGATAGCCGCACGTTCCAAATAATCCGATATCGTTATAATCGTCCCCGAACACCATTACCTCTCGCATCGAAATGCCCCACATATCACAAAGCCGCGCTACCGCCGATTCTTTCGAAACGTCTTTGCGCATGATTTGAATGAGTTCGCCCGAATCGGTAACGACGATATTCGCCCTGTCGCCAAAACGATCCACCATCAAACGCACGCGCTGCTGATCAAAGTTCGAAAGTAACAGCTTGGAGGCGGACAAAGTGCGAATGTCTTCCAAACGAATCATTTGCGGTCTGGAGGTTACATTCATCAGTACACTGTAATCCAAATCCGCGTTGCTATACCACTGATCTTCCACTTCTACGGAAATCGACGGATCACCGTTCGAATCGGTCAAATAATCGACGAATTCGGCAAGGAGCGCGGCTTCGATCGGGTAATGCGCTCTGACACCGAGATTCTCCGAAACGACCATTGCCCCATTGTAATAGATCATAGCATCCAACTGCTGCAGCGATTCAGGCAGCATGTTTGCCAACGTTCTCGGGGGCCTCGCCGTAGCGACGATGACCGGTATGCCGCGCTCGCGGCAATGCAGCACCGCTTCGAGATTGCGCGGACTTACTTTTTTGGCCGAATTCAGCAACGTACCGTCCAAATCAAGTACAATCGCAGCAATATGCATCGTTTCACCCGCTTTCTCCATCATTTCACTTCAGAATCGAGACCCGCTCCGGCCATCCAGTCTCAACATATGACTTACGTTATCATCGTCGCCTATCGATATAAATCCGAGTGAGTCATAAAAGCGGTCGGCGATCGGATGGTCCGTCTTGAGCACAAGAACGGAATAATGACGGTTCGCTTCCAAGATCACCTGTTCCATCAACGAGCGGGCAACGCCGTGCCGTCGGTATGACTTCGATACATACAGTCTGCGAACGCGACCCACCCCGGCCGTCATCGAGTACGGGTCCTGATTGAGGCCGCATATGCCAATGATACGCTCCCGGTCCCGAGCGGCAAACAACGCTTCTCCCGGTTGATCGAAGCGGTTCGTTCCGCTTTCGTATTCGTCAGTCATTCGCGTAATATGGCGAAATCCCTCGTCCCTGCTTTCCTGCGCCAAAGGAGCGATCTCCTTCAGGTCAAGGCGATGCAGCCGCTGAATCGACACGTCCTTCAATCCGTCCCCCCTCCTCTTTTCGCTCGCTCTACCGGCGTTACGCAAAACATACCGGTCAAACCGGGCTGCTGCCGAAACCCATACTGCTCATTTGCAAGCGATCCGGCCGCCGCGTCAAAATTGATAAAACCTTCCCAACCGACCGAAGAGCATATCGAGCGGTATTCTTCCAATGCCGGGCAGCGATCCAGTATGACATACAGTTGCTCTCTCATCTTTTTATCCTCCAATGCCATGCTGCAGGCTGCTCATCCTTACCTGCCATATTATCATATGTTCTTGCCTTTGTTTACCAATTTTCGAGAAATCGCGGCGCACAACATGGACATCACAAGGAAAATGAAAAAGACAAAGCCCGAAGCCGGACCTTGTCTGAAACAACTAGCTTGATGTCATTACTTCGGTTCGTTGCGATCAGCATAAATCGCCATCGCATCGCGCATAAACGCGGCCAAACCTTCGCCGAACTTGTCGATGTTTCGTGTGAAGCGTTCATCATCGACGTACATTTGGCCCAGCCCTTTAAAGGCATCCAGCGTATAGCGGCCGCCCATGGATTGCAGAAAGTCATACCACTCTTGAATACCCGCCTGGGTCTCCGCCGATTCCGGCGGTTGATGGCGAAGCGACGCAAGATTCCGGTAGATTTCATTCATACGCTCGCCGAGCGCCTGTTGTTCTTCCTTGGACATACTTCCGACTTTGGCGTTCGCCTCGTCGACCGCTTTATTTCCCCAACGTTCTCTCGCTTCTTGCTCGTACGGGTTATGGCTGAAATCAAATCCAACGAACTTCTCTTTGTTTGTCATTTCAATTTCTCCTTTCGCATGGAGCATCGTTTTGTCAATCGTTGCAATCATTCGATCAAGCTGATTCCGCTTTTCGAGCAGCATTTTGCGATGCAGCGCCAGCGCTTCCTGCCGGTCGAAGGACGGACTTCCGATAATTTCTTTAATTTGTTTCAAAGGAAAGCCAAGCTCTCTGAAAAATAAAATTTGCTGCAGCATTGCCAAATTGTCATCCGAGTATAGCCGATAGCCCGCCTCGGTCGTCTCTTCCGGGACTAACAGCCCGATCTCATCATAATGATGCAGTGTGCGCACACTGATTCCGACTACATCGGCAACTTCTTTTACTTTCAATCGCGCTTGCCTCCTTTCAAAGTTCACTATAAAGTATAACGTAACGTGAGAGTCAATCCTCAAATTAAAAAAAGAGCTGCACCATGGCAGCTCTTCATATGCGCTTGTTCATAGGCATGCGTTATCGCTTCCAGATGCTTCTCTTTAATATTTTCTCGAAACAAAAACTCCACCTCATCCAGACCGACTTCTCCCGCGATCTTGACCAGTACGTCGATTTCCCCGATATTCCGTTCGTGCCTGTTGTAATGAAATTAGTTACAATGACTCAAAAAAATTGGATCGCTTTCGCGGTTTTTATTTGTTCGGCGAGTTCGTACTACGCTGTCCAACATCCATTCGGAAGTACCGTGAGCTTGTGTTTACAAAACGGACGCTATACAAGTGCTAACGATCTCGTTCTTCTGGCTGACATTTGTTCCATCAAATAACCGATGTATACTTCGTCCCGGGCGAGCCACACGGCATAATGTCTTTTGGCATGCCGCTCCGCTTCTTCAAACGTCGAAAAACTTTCATCCAGCTCGCTGCCGTCAACATCGATTGCCCAGCCGTTATCCGTATTGAAAATAAACAAGCTTTGCTCTTTACGGTTTTCATATAGCGATCCGAACTCGGAATTTTTGAGGTTGAACTTATTTTTGAAAGCGTCCGCTCGCATCGGTTCTATCGGAAACGATCCGGCCACATATAACCTGTACGCTTCTTCCGTCATTGAGCACCCCGCCGCCTTTGCATGCCCTCCGCCACCGTAACGGCCCGCGATTTCCGAAACGTCGATATGATCGTGAATCGTTCGGAAGCTGATCTTTTTGCCTCCCATGTTCATAATGGCGATATAGTCGAGGTGCGGATTTTCCCGTCCGAGTTCATTGCCGAGCTCCGAGTGATACGATTCCGCATGAACGATGCCTACATAGTGATCATGAATTTTTGCTTGAACAATTTCGCGTTTTTTTCTCCGTACATACCGCTCAATCTTTTCCTCTTCCAAATCCAATATTTTTTCTTCAAACTCGTCGAAGGAAAAAGCCGCGTCCCCCGCGAGACGTTCCACCATTTTTTCTTCGAATTCTTCGATGGAAACCATATAAAATAAATCGTTCAGCCGCTTGGCTTGAAGCTCGCCGTGGCGTTCCCATTCCCATGTATCGTACAACCGGACGAGCTCGACGAATTGTTGCAAACTTTTTGTCGGCTGGAGCAGCCCGTTCTGAATGAGATACTCGTAAAAGAGCGACGTGGCAGACGCGAGCTTCCCGTTGTCATATTCCACCTGAACGATGCCCCAACTGTATTCGTTAAAATGAAGCGCTGTTTTATGATGATCGATGAGCTTTACCTTCCCGCCCGATTTTACGAACTCGTCGATCCCCCGCTCATTTGCTTCGTTAACGGATAAGTCGGTAATGAACAGGTAGTTTTTCTTCTTTCCTTTCTCCAGAAAGCGTTCGACTTGCAGGTTTAATCCGCCCACCGAGTTATAACGGATCTCCACTTTTTCCCCGAATGCGCATTTCGCGACAATGCCGCAGCCTACGCCGTCCAGATCGTTATGCGTATACAGAAGATACAATCGAACAGCCTCCCGTCTTGGTTTCACTTTCATGATTACAACAATAAAATTCCCACGGCTGAGCGGCTTTATGCGATAGTAAAGCGCTTCGATACCGTGGCGGCATGACAGGAAGTCTTATGCTGAGCCAATGCAGAAAAGACTTGACGCTAGTTCGCCAAGTCCTCTTGTTTAACGCTTCCCCGGGTCATACGGCTCGCCTAGAGCAGCCGGCGTGGATGCGCGGCCTACGGCTCCAGCTAGCACGAGGATGGTTAAAATGTACGGCAGCATGTACAAAAACTCCATGGGAATGCGCTTCGCGAAGTCAAACAGCTGCACGAAATTTTTGAGCGACTGAGCGAAGCCGAAAAATACCGCCGCTCCGAACGCGCCAACCGGGTTCCATTTGCCGAAAATCATCGCCGCGAGCGATATAAACCCTTGACCGGAAATCGTATTGTGCGAAAAATTGCTGGTCGTGGTAAGTGTAATGGTCGCGCCTCCCAAGCCGGCCAGCGCGCCGCTGATCAGCACCGCCGTATATCGCATGCGCTTGACGCCGACGCCGAGCGTATCCGCCGCTCCCGGATGCTCGCCGACGGAACGGAGACGCAGGCCGAATGGGGTTTTGTATAAAATATACCAAGTGATGGCAACAAGCAGCAGCGCCAAATAAGTCGTCGGATATGCGGTAAAGATCGCGTACCCGAACAACGGAATCGAGGAGAGGCCCGGAATTGCAAATTTATGAAATACCGCGTTCAGCGTCTCCGTCTGACCCGAGCCCTCGAACATGATTTTGACCAGGTAAACCGTAAGTCCGGCGGCCAGAAAGTTGATCACGACGCCGCTCACGACTTGATCCGCCTTGAACGTAATTGAGGCTACCGCGTGAATGATCGAAATCAGCAGACCGAACGCAAGCGCGGCAAGCAAGCCGATCCATGGCGCTCCGCCGGTCATCCCTAATTGTTCGGCGTATAATGTGCCCACGGCCGAGGCAAAGGCGCCCGATACCATCAGCCCTTCCAAACCGATATTAACGACGCCGGACCGCTCGGAAAAAATGCCGCCCATCGCCGTAAAAACAAGCGCTGTCGAAAACACCAGCGTCGTATGAATCAATTCGCCAATAACTCGCAGCGCATCCATGCACTATGCCACCTCCCCGGATTTGCGTTTGCCCGACATCGACCGCAAAATCCAACGGATAATGCCATGCGAAGCAACGAAGAAAATAACCGTCCCGATAATGACCCGGATAATCTCGGGCGGGACGTCGGCGCCAAAGCTCATGCCCGCCGAACCGTACGTGAGCGAGCCGAATAATATCGCGGCGAGCACAACGCCGAGCGGATGATTCCCGCCAAGCAGCGCCACGGCGATGCCGTCAAAGCCGTAGCCGGGCGAAGCTGCAGCCAGCACTTGATAATGAAATACGCCGAGAATTTCAAATACGCCGGCAAGTCCTGCGAAGACGCCGCCGATAAACATCGCTTTCACGACATTGACGCCGACGTTCATGCCCGCATATTCGGCAGCCGTCGGACTGTGGCCGACCGCGCGCAGTTCAAAGCCCTGTCTTGTTCTCCACAGCAAAATGTAGAAAACGATTGCGGCCAACGGCGCAACGACAATGCCCCAATGCAGGCGCGCATTGCCTAACATAGCGCTGATCGCCGTCAGGCTGACGGAGGCGGTGTCCCGAATCAAGTAGGATCGCTGTTGCCCCGGCTGCAGCAGGAAATGGCTGACGATGTAGTTGGCTAAGAACAACGCTATCCAGTTCAGCATAATGGTTGTGATGACCTCGTTGACGCCGCGTTTCGCCTTCAAATAGCCGGCGATCGCCCCCCATAACCCGCCGAGCAGCGCGCCTACGATGACGGCAAGCGGCGCGTGAAGCCAGAATGGCAAATTCGCCTTTACGCCGACAATAGCCGCCCCGGTCATCCCCATAATGACTTGGCCTTCCCCCCCGATATTGAACAAGCCGGTACGGAAAGCGAAAGCGACGGACAAACCGGTGAATATAAGCGGCGTAATTTCCCGGATCGCTTCACCGATGTTGTAAGGGTCTCCGACCACTTTTTCAAACAACGACGCATACGCCGTTAATGGGTTGTACCCGCCGGCAAGCATGATGAGCGCGCCGACCAGCAGTCCGAGCACGATGGCGACGAGCGGTACGAGCGCCGAATCGGTGGACATGACGCGAATCGCTTTATTCATCCGCTTCACCTCCGGGGAATGGCTTGTCTGGGGCATGACCGGCCGTGGATCCGGACATCATGAGTCCGAGCTCGCGGTCGGTCGTTTGCTCCGGATCGACATCGCCGACGATGCGCCCTTCATAGATGACGGCGATCCGGTCGGACAGCTTCAAAATTTCGTCCAGTTCAAGCGACACAAGCAGCACCGCTTTCCCTTTATTGCGCTGATCCAGCAGCCGCTTATGAATGAATTCGATCGCCCCGACGTCAAGCCCCCGTGTCGGCTGCGCGGCAATTAAGAGATCGGGATCCTGATCCACCTCGCGTGCGATAATCGCTTTCTGCTGATTGCCGCCCGATAAGGCGCGGGCCGGTGTATGCGTTCCCGGCGTACGGACGTCGAACTCCGCGATCAGCCGCTGCGCCTGCTTGTCGATCGCGGCGTAGTCGAGAAACCCTCCGCGGTTAAACGCCGGGCTATAGTACGATTTGAGAACCATATTCTCGCTCATCGAGAAGTCGAGCACCAGCCCCCGCTTGTGCCGGTCTTCCGGAATGTGCGCAAGTCCGCTTTCGGCAATGTGCCGCGGGGAACGCCCTGCGATTTCGCGGCCGTTCAGTCGAACGTTGCCGCTATCAATGCCGCGCAGCCCCGTCAATGCTTCAATCAATTCGCTCTGACCGTTGCCGTCGACGCCGGCCAGGCCGAGAATCTCGCCGCCGCGCACCTCCAGCGTTACGCCGTTCAGTACCGGAAGGCCGTTTACGCCGCGTGCCGTCACTTCATTGACGGACAGCACCGGCTCGCCTGGCTTCTTCTCTGATTTTTCAAGCCGGAACGATACTTCGCGGCCGACCATTTTCGCGGCTAGCTCGTCCGGGTTCGTGTCTTTCACCTGCAGCGTATCGATCACTTTGCCCCGGCGAATCACCGTGACCCGGTCGGCGATCGCCATAATTTCCTTCAGCTTGTGCGTAATCAGAATCATCGATTTGCCTTCGGCTACCAGCTTCCGCATAATGTCCATCAGCTCGCTGATTTCCTGCGGCGTTAATACGGCGGTCGGCTCGTCGAAAATTAATATATCCGCTCCCCGGTAGAGCGTCTTCAAGATTTCGACGCGCTGCTGCATGCCGACCGAAATATCCTCTACACGCGCACGCGGATCGACCCTAAGCCCGTAGCGCTCAGACAACTCGGCCACCTGCTTCTCCGCTGATCGGAAGTCGACACGAAGACCCCGCTTCGGCTCCATGCCAAGGATAATATTTTCAGTGACCGTGAAAGGTTGAACGAGCTTGAAATGCTGGTGCACCATCCCGAGGCCTAACTCAATAGCCATGCCCGGATTCGGAATCGATACGGGATTGCCGTTCACATAAATTTCGCCTTCGTCCGGCTGGTACAAACCGAACAAGATGTTCATCAGCGTCGACTTTCCCGCACCGTTCTCGCCGAGGAGGGCGAGAATCTCGCCCTCCCGCAGCGAAAGACTGATCCCGTCGTTGGCCACAATACCGGGAAACCGCTTCGTAATGCCGCGCATTTCCACTTTCACGCTCATGATTCCGGAACCTTGATTTCGCCTTTGACGATTTTTTGCTTATACTCATCCACTTTTTTCAATACGTCTTCCGGCACATTCTTTGCTGCGTCCGCCGGCAATCCGACCCCGTCGTCCTTCAGGCCGAGCACGACCGTATGGCCGCCCTCGAATTTGCCGTTAATCAAATCGTTCGATACGCGGTGCACGGCGAGGTCGACTCGTTTCATCATCGAAGTCAACGTCACATCGTTGCCGAACATTTTAGACTGGTCCTGGTCCACGCCGATGACCCATACTTTTTTGCCGCCCTTGAGCCGGTCTTTCGCTTCGTTGAATACGCCGTTCCCGGTGGCGCCTGCCGCATGAAAAATAATATCCGCTCCATCATTATAGATGGTGGCGGCGGCCGCCTTGCCCGAATCGGGTTTATCGAACGCCCCGGTATAGTTGATCGATACTTTGGCGTTCGGATTGGCAGCAGCCACGCCGGCCTTGAATCCGGCTTCGAACCGTTTGATGACCGGTATATCCATCCCGCCGATAAAGCCGATCTTATTCGTCTTCGTCATTAATCCGGCCACAACGCCGACAAGATACGAGCCCTCATTCTCGGCAAAAGTGACGGAGGCAACATTCGGAGCATCGACCACATTGTCGATAATGGCCAGCTTCGCCTCGGGATTTTGCGTGGCGACGGTCTTCATCGCATCGCCGATAATAAAGCCGATCCCCCACACGAGCTGAAAGTTGCTTTTCACCATTTGATTCAAATTCGGAATGTATTCGGAATCGCTTTTGCTCTGCAAATATTTCACCTTGGCGCCCGTATCCTTCTCCAGCTTCTGCAAGCCTTCCCAGGCACTCTGGTTAAAAGAGTTGTCGTTCACCCCGCCGATGTCCGTGACCATGCCGATATTGAACTTGGCGCCCGGTTGAGTCCCGCCCGCGCCTGCGCCCCCACCGGCGCCTTGATTCGTTCCATCCGCCGTATTTCCCGGTGCTGCCGGTTTCTTGCCGCAACCTGAAAGCGCAATAACGACGGCAAAAATGCATATCATGCATACTGAAATCCATTTTTTCATCCTGTTCCAACCTCCATGTGATGAAAATTCCATATCGCCTGCGTTAGTATTCTCCAATCGTTGCTTCATTATTTCGCATCTGGAAAAAGCACAGCGAAAAGGACCTGACGCCATGCATCAAGTCCTCCTTGTGTTAAAGCTAGTATTTTTTATCGACAAGCTTACGCTTTCGGATGAATCATGTCTTCCGGCCGCACGATTTGATCAAACTGTTCCGCCGTCAAATAGCCGCTCCGCACCGCCGCTTCCTTCAGTGTGAGCCGCTCCTTGTGCGCCGTCTTCGCAATGAAAGCCGCTTTCTCGTATCCGATATGCGGATTCAATGCCGTGACGAGCATCAGCGACTCGTCCAAGTAACGGCGGATCGCCTGGCGGTCCGGCTCGATGCCTACGGCGCAATGCTCATTGAACGAATCCATTGCATCCGCCAGCAAACGCACAGACTGCAGGAAATTATGGATGATCACCGGCTTGAACACATTAAGCTCAAAATTGCCTTGGCTCGCGGCAAAGCCGATTACCGCATCGTTGCCCATGACCTGGCAGGCCACCATCGTCATCGCTTCGCTCTGCGTCGGATTCACTTTCCCCGGCATGATCGAGCTGCCCGGCTCATTCTCGGGTATCGTAATTTCCCCGATGCCGCAACGTGGGCCGCTTGCAAGCCACCTGACGTCGTTGGCGATCTTCATCAAATCGGCCGCCAGCGCTTTGATCGCTCCGTGCGTATAGACAATTTGATCGTGGCTGGTCAAACCATGAAACTTGTTCGATGCCGACACGAACGTTTTGCCCGTTTCCGCCGACAGTTCTTTCGCCGCCGTATCGCCGAACTCCGGATGCGCGTTCAGACCGGTGCCTACCGCCGTCCCTCCGATCGCAAGCTCCTTCATCGTTTCCGCGCTTTGCCGGATCATCCGCTCCGTCTTGTCCAGCATCGCCCACCAGCCGCTGATTTCCTGCCCGAGCGTAAGCGGCGTAGCGTCCTGCAAATGCGTACGGCCGATTTTCACGATGTCCGCAAAAGCTTCCATTTTCGCGCGCAGCGTTTCCTTGAGCGATTGGAGCGCAGGCAGCAGCCGGTCCTCAACCGCGAGCACACCGGCTACATGCATGGCCGTCGGAAATGTATCGTTCGAGCTTTGCGAGCGGTTCACGTCATCGTTCGGGTGAATGCGAATCTCGCTGCCCTTCCCGTCCAAAATCTGATTGGCGCGCCTTGCGATCACCTCGTTGGCGTTCATATTGGATTGGGTGCCGCTGCCGGTTTGCCACACAACCAGCGGAAAATGATCGTCCCACTGCCCCGCTTTGACTTCGTCCGCCGCTTGTTTGATCGCCTCGGCTTTTTCCGGCTCCAGTTTGCCGAGCTTGCGGTTCGCTTCGGCCGCCGCTTTTTTGAGCAGCGCGAAAGCTTGGACCACCTCCATCGGCATCCGTTCCGTTCCGATCCGGAAGTTTTCGCTGCTTCGCTGCGTTTGCGCGCCCCAAAGCTTGTCCGCCGGGACACGGATTTCCCCCATTGTATCGCGTTCGATTCGGTAATCCATAAGTTCGGCCTCCTGGTAACCATATGGGTATTTTCAGCATCCGCTTTACGGTTCCATCATATCGCAAGTCTTCTGATTTTCCAAAAAACAACCGTTCCGCCAAGGCTTGCAAGCCCGCTGCTTAATACGGTAGCGGCGGGCAGATCCAATCGTTGTGCACCGTTTTTTTCGCTTGGAAACTAATCCTGAAGGACGGTAATGCTTTTTTCCCCGCCGATATAGATGCGATTTGTTTGCGGGTTCAGCACGAGCCCCCTTGGCCCCTCACCTAAACGAAGCAATGCGATCCTTTTCAGTGTACTGCCATTATAGACGGTCAGCGGAGCGGTCCCGCTCTCCGGAGATTCCGCAATGAACAAATGGTTTGTTTTTGGATTAATAAGCGCACTCGTAAACGTCGGAACGGTTAACGTTTGGATCACGCGATTGGTGCTGCCGTTAATGGCAAACAGCCGTCCCTTGGCCGAAACTTGGGCACTCGTTATATAAATCCGATTCGTGATCGGGTTAAGTATGATATCGCTTTGCAACCTGCCGAGCCGAATGTTTCGAACTTTATTTGTTCGAAGGTTTAAGACGGAGTAGAAACGGCTTAAGTTGTTGGCGATATAAAGCCGGCTCGTTCTTTGGCTTAACACCGGCGTTATCACCGGGTTGTTTCCCACTTTTTCGGTTGCCAAAAACGCATGACTGTTCCCGTCAATGACGGAAACGGTGTCTTTGACGGTATTGGTCACGTAAATACGGTTGGATAGCTCGTTGATCACGATTTGCGAAGGTCGACCGGTAAATTTAATTTTCGTTACCATTTTATTGGTGTTCCCGTTCAGGACAGCGAGCTGCCCGTTCGGGGAGGACAACGATATGGTCGACACATAGATGAAATTCGTACGAGAATTGACCGCGATTTCATCGCACCGTTCGCCCACTTTGATCACCGTGATGACCCGGTTAGTACGACCGTTGATAACGGAGACGGTGCCGTCTTGGAAATTCGTAATGTAGATTCGGTTTGTTCGCGGATTGACAACCATGTTGTAAGGCAAACGTCCCGTCTTCACCGTGGTTATTATTTTATTCGTATTCCCGTCCATTACGACCATGCGGCTTTTATCGTTAAGAAAATAAACGCGGTTGGTCACCGAATTAACGGCAGCGGCGACGACAGGACCGCTGACAGGAATCGTATTCGTAATGCGAGGTAATGACTGACTTATTCTCCGTTTCTTGCGCAACAATGTAAGGATCATGCCGGCTCCCCATCCCAATAGGTTGATGTTCCATGTATATTCGCGAATTTCCCGATAGGGAACCGGATCGGAATGCGGCCGTAATATTTCCGGGCGCCGGGCGTACCGAAATAATCGTTATAGCGCTTTTCTTACTGTTCTCCCTCCTTTTTGTTGCAACGATCCGAGAAGTTGTGATATAGTATATCCTTGCCATTTTTAGGGATTTACCAATGATTGGAGGTATCGGACAGTGGAATCCGGTCTGCAGAACGCTTATCAAGAGGAATTGGAACAGCTGAATCATACGATCCGAGATATGAATGCACATTTGGAAGCGCTCCGCGCCATCCCTTCTTACACCGGTCCGGACTTGACCGAGCAAGTATTGGAATCGATTCGCGATAGCAAACGGCGCAACTTGACGCATGCGATGCCTGAGCCGTACTTCGGCAGGCTGGATTTCCATGAATCCGGCAAAACGGGACCGACCCCGCTATATATAGGAAAATTCGGTGTGGAAAAAGCGGACTCGCCAGAGCTGCTCGTCGTCGATTGGCGCGCGCCGGTAGCCAGTCTGTTTTATTCTTTCACCGGCGGCTCGGAAGCGGCCATATACGATTCTCCCGAAGGCGCGATCGAGGGTCTCGTCTATTTGAAGCGAAATCTCGTCATCCGCAAGCAAATCTTGCAGCGCGTCGTCGATACGTTCGACCGGGAAAGCGATGCGATAGCCGTGACCGATGAATTTTTGCTCTATCGGCTCGGTGAGAACAAGGACAATAAGCTGCGCGATATCGTATCGACGATACAGGCGGAACAAGACGCCATAATTCGTGCCGGAAAAAACAACGCGCTTATTATTCAAGGCGTAGCAGGAAGCGGTAAAACGACCGTCGCGCTCCATCGGCTTGCCTACTTGCTGTACCAATACCGCGATCAGGTGAAAGCGGAAAAAATGATCATATTCGCTCCAAGCCGTATGTTCCTCGATTACATCTCCGGGGTGCTGCCCGAGCTTGGCGTCGGTCATATTCAGCAAACGACGTTCGCGGACTGGGCTCTGGAACTGCTGGATCAGGAAGTAAAGCTGGCCGACCCGTCGGAACGGCTGCGTTACTGGTTCGCAGTGGGGCCTGATCGACCGGAGATGGACGACTCGGCGCCCGGACGATTCAAAGGCTCGCTCCGTTATATGCAGTGGTTGGACCAAGTACTGGACGCGTATGAACAAATCGCGGTACCCGACGCGGATTTCTCGCCCTGGGAAGGCAAGAAGCTGCCGCGTTCAATGATCCGCGAATGGTTCAACGTAGAATATAAGCACGAGTCACTGATGAAACGGCGGGAGCGCGTGCTCGCCCGCATCAAACGATGGATCGAGATCGAGCTGGAAAAAGTATGGGAAGTTCACCTGCGCAAAGATTACAAGAAAAAATCGGGCGAGAAGCTGCGCGCTTATACGAAGTCCTGGACAGCTTATACTCCTTTTACGTTTTATAAAGAGCTGTTCAACCCGGATGCCCGGCCTGCCTATGTAAGCGAAGCAGCCTCCGCTTTCATACCCGAGGATCTCCGCAAAACGACGTGGGCGGCGGCGAAGAAGAAGCTGGTGCAGACTGAGGATTTCGCTCCGCTGCTCTACATCCGCCAGCGGTTTCACGGCATTCACGGCGATCTCCGGTTTGATCATACGGTCATTGACGAGGCGCAAGATTTTTCACCCTTCCAGGTGGCGCTGCTTGCGATGCATACGAAAAACGGCTCCTTCTCCATCCTCGGCGATTTGTCGCAAGGCATTCATGCGTACCAAGGAATACAGGACTGGCATGAAATGCTCGACCAATTCCCCGAAGACAACCGCGGCTATTATACGCTCAACCGAAGCTACCGGTCGACGATGGAAATCATATACTTCGCGAACGAAGTGCTGAAGAACGGCGTGCAGGAACCTCCAACGCTCGCGGTCCCGGTGTTTCGCAGCGGCGACCCGGTAACAGTGGCACAAACCGGCGACGCCTCGCTTGCGGCGCAGTTGACCGAAGCCATCGCCGCTCACCGCAGCCGCGAAGGCGCGGGTACGCTGGCGGTTCTCGCCCGCACGGAGGACCGCTGCCGCCAGCTGCACGCGGAGCTGGCCGCCGCCGGGTGCGAGGCAAATCTGATCGTGCCCGGCCAACAGCAGTACGAAGGCGGCGTCTCGATCGTGCCGGTATATATGGCCAAGGGACTTGAATTCGACACCGTACTCCTTATCGATGTCGACCCGGAGCATTATCGCGCCACACCGCAAGATGCGAAACTGCTGTACGTCGGCTGCACCCGTGCGCTGCACGAATTGAAGCTTTATTTCCGCGGCGAGCCCTCCCCGCTCATCGCCGGAATCGAAGGCGATTTCATCACTCGAGACTAGTAAAAAACGCTCCATCCGCAGGCACCGCTGCTCGAAGCAGCCGCTGCATGCGGTGAGCGTTTTTTTTTGCGAGTACACACAAAATACCTGATCCGGCTATTCATATCGTCTTTAATGCGTCTGCATATGACGTTCCGGCTGAAATATGGGGGGCTGCTTCAACCAGCCTTTTTTGCTCGCCAAATTCTTCAATTTGATGGCAAACGTCATTTTCATCGTCAAATATTTGGCGAACCGGGCGGCGACATCCGCCCTGACGGACTCCGTCATTCCCCGGCAAGCATAATTGATGCCAAGAATGATATTGAACTGCAACAGATTCGCGCACTCTTCGTCGGATAATCTCGAGCCTTCCGGAATATCCCTATAATCTCCGATCGGTTTTTCCGGTGTCGACTGCGGCAGTGATACCCCTTCTTCTCTGAGGAATTCCGTCAGTTCCTTATAAATAGGATTATGGACGTTATTGATCACGTCCTCCAACGCTTCTCTAAGTTCAGGGTCATGCACAATGTTAAAAGATACCTGCTCTCCCCGCAAGGTTTGCTCGGTCGCCGTCAAATAAAACCAGAGATTCATAACTTCCCCAGTGTTTAAAGGCGGCTTCTCCCCGTCGAGAAAAGGTTTGATTGCTTCAGTGATCGTTTCCAGTATATTCATGATCTCACCCTGTCTATGGTTATGTACAGACATAATTGGTATTAGAATATCCTACCGGATCTTTTTCATGCACAGACGATTTCATTCTGAATAAAAGCCGAATAATGTGAGCTGCTGCAAGGAATTCATCATCGTTTGAATCAATGCGGGATTGTTCCGATAGGGAAGAGGAAGGCATCTCAGGCAAACGTCCAGCCGGTTCAACAGTTCGACGGCTCGCAATCTGTCATTCCGGGACAGGGAAGAAAATAGGCCGCCGCCAGTAGACGGTTGATACAGGGCAGGATGGATGGATTGACGGATTCGCAAGAGACGGGCTGCGCCGATATCGAGCAAAACGGCGGTCGTTCTGGAGAAAGGAACATTCGCTTGGGTGGCCACATGAGGATCTTGGGATAGATCGACTTCCATGATGACGAATTCGTGAATGCACCAGTTCATCGCTCCCGGCACATACTCCGCCTGGCATAAGCCGAGCGTGGGCGGAATCACGGCATCGACAAGCGCCTGAAAGGTAGCGCACGTATAACGATCGCTTATGGCAGCCATGTAGACCAAAAGCCCACCGCCTCTATGTTCATCTTCCTTACATTCCTTTTGTATTATATTGACCTCGCTCGGGCGACATGTCATCGTCCTCCGCCCGATCTGTCTTCCGGATTCAAAGGAATGCGGATGCAAAACTCATAGTGCCGATCCGTTCGTCTGAGCGCAATGTCCCCGCCATGCAGCTGTACGATGCTTTGGGCAATGGACAAGCCAAGACCCGAACCGCGCGGCATGCTTTGACCGCCTCTGGATTCGTCCGCTTTATAAAATCGCTCGAACAAGCGCTCCTCTTGTTCTTTTGTAATCGGGCTGCCGGTGTTGGCTATGGACAGCGTCGCCCACCTCGAATCCGTGTGAAGCGCGATGTCGATCGTACCGGGCTTTAAGCTGAATTTCAGCGCATTCGTCAGCAAATTATCGATAGCCCGGACCATTTTTCCGGCATCGATAGGGACCGTTATTTTTTGCTCAGGAACCGTACTTTGTACATGCACCTGATGCTGCTGAGCCAGCGGAATGAACTCCATAATGATTTGATCGATCATCGCCGTCAAGTCGATACGGCGTTTGTCCAGCGAAACTTGGTTGCTCGTCAGCCGCGTGTATTCGAACAAATCGTCGATCAATTGTTTCAACTGATTCGATTTGTTAAGTGCGCTGTGAATATACGGTTTCAAGGAATCATTCGTTTCCTTGTGCTCGTTCAACACGCTCAAATAGCCGATGATGCTTGTCAGCGGCGTACGCAAATCATGGGAGATGTTCGTAATCAGCTCGCTCTTCGTTTGTTCGGCTAAACGCTCTTTGGCGATTTTTTCTTCGAGCTGGCCGGCCATGTAGTTGATGTTTCCCGTTAACGTTCCGAGCTCGTCCCGGCTTCGGACCTGCAGACGAACCGACAGATTGCCGTGAGCGATCCGTTCAAGACCGGCATTCATCTCCTGAATTTGCCGCATTTTGTTATAGGTGAACAAATAAAACAACAGCAAAAACAATACTAAAAATACGATTCCGGTATACAAGCGCGGGCTTTGATAGTAATATCCTTGCTCGGCCACCAGTTTGCCCGATACAATTAAAAACAGTCTTTGTCCGTTATATTGCACCGGCGCCATCACCGTTAACTGCTTTCCCGGCTCCGGACGTTCCTCAGCCTCTTTTTGCTGATAAGCGATTTCATATAAATCGATCCGTTGTTCAGTGGCGGACTTGGAATGATATACGACGTTACCCTGTAAATCGGACAACAGGATATGCAGCCCGCTGCTGCTGTAGCGATCCAGAAGCGGGTTGATCGCATCCGTTCCACCTAGCTCTGACAGTTTCTGCTCGACGATACGAAGCGTTTGGTTAATATTTTGTTTACTCGTTTCATAGCTGATATAATTTTCTTTTCTCCATTCCCGCGTCACAAAATCAAAAGCCGCAAACAAAATAATGCTGAGAACCAGCGTTACGGCAAATGTCAACACCAACCGGATACGAAGGCTCCTGCTCCAATTCGGCTGCCTAATCAAGCTTATAACCTACTCCCCACACCGTTTTGATATATTTGGAATCGCGCGGGTTATCCTTTAGCTTCTCGCGAAGATTTCGGATATGCACCATCACCGTTTTATCGGACTGCATGACCGGGTCTTTCCAGATCGTTTCGTATATTTTATCGACGCTGAACACTTGTCCCCGATGGGTGCCGAGCAGTTCCAAAATGCCGAATTCCAGCGGTGTCAATTGGATTTCTTTCCCGTTCAGCGTTACTTGATGACGCGGAATATTCACGGTTAACTCGCCGATCGTAATGACCTGCGGCTGGCTGCCTGCCGTTTCGGTCATCTTGCTTCTTCGCAGCTGGGATTTGACGCGCGCCACCAGCTCGAGCGGGTTAAACGGTTTGGACAAATAATCGTCCGCACCGCTCGTAAGTCCCAATATTTTATCCATATCCTCGTTTTTGGCCGACAGCATAATGATCGGAATGTTGTTGCTTTCCCGAATTTTGATGCATGTTTGAATGCCGTCGAGCCGAGGCATCATCACGTCCAGGATGATCAAATCGACCGGATGCTTTTGCAAAATCTGCAAACCTTGCTCTCCATCCTCCGCTTCCAGCATGACGCAGCCTTCATTCTTCAAAAAAATTTGTACGATGTCGCGAATTTCCGGTTCGTCTTCGATGATCAGTATGGAAGGAGCATTTCCGTTTTTCATTCGTTAATCCACCTTTTTCTACAAACATATACGAACGCCGGCGGCATATTCCATGCCACAAATGAAACGGAAACATGGGCAAACGCGCTCTGCAGCATTTTTTTCATTTGCAGGGAATATTGGAACGTGACGAAAATGCCGTCGTCGCTCAGCGAATCGTGAACTTGCCTAATGATTTGTTCGCGATCGGATTGTGCAAAATTCGCAAACGGCAATCCGGAAATGATGCAGTCCGCCTTAGCCATTCCGATTTTTGGCAAACAGGCTTGCAGATCCAACGCATTTTTGCAAAAATAAAAGCCTTTGTACATTTCGAGCAGTTGGCTGCGCATTTCGTCTTCTTTTTCGAAGATCGCCACTTTGCAATCGGGCCTGGCCAGCTCATAAATCGCCTTCGTAAAGATGCCGGTTCCCGCGCCTAATTCAACGACGTTGCGCGCTTGATCCCACGGGATCGGTTCGAGCATTTTATTCGTCAAACGGTTCGAGCTGGGAATAATGCTCCCCACGTCCCGCGGATTTTGTATGAATTTTTTGAGAAACATCCATTTGCCTGCTGCGGATGATTTGACGGATGTGTCCGATAACATCGGCGTTCAACTCCTTTGGCTCTCGTCTTTCTTCATGCAACTATCATATCTTTTAATGTTTAGAATTTAAGCAGGGAATTATTAAAGATTTTCTTAAGATATGCCCGGATAAAAAAAACGGCCCATACCGATATTGTAATCGGTATGAGCCGTATAAACCACCAGGGACGCTTGTCTATTCCACCAGAGACTGCAGCTCTTTCACCACATGCGGCGGCCGCCCGCCGGTCAAGGCGGCTACAAGATTTTGCGCTGCAAGCATCGCCATATCAAACCGCGTCTTCGCCGTCGCGGAGCCGATATGCGGCATCGTCACCACATTCGGCATGCGCAGCAGCGGATTGTCCGGCTGAACCGGCTCCACCTCGAATACGTCGAGTCCGGCGCCGCGAATTTGCCCGGTCTGCAGCGCTTCGATCAAAGCCGCTTCGTCCACGGTTTGGCCGCGCGAAGCGTTGATGAAAAACGCGGTCGGCTTCATCATCGCAAAATGCTCCTTGCGGATATACCGCTCCGTCTTTGGCGAGAGCGGCGTCATCAAGACGACGAAATCCGATTCGCGAAGCACCGTTTCAAGGCCGCAATATTGCGCGCCGTACTTTTCTTCCGCTTCCGGCCGGCGGCTGCGGTTATAGTACAGCAGTTCCATTCCAAACCCGTGCACCGCGCGTCTGGCGATCGCCTCGCCGATGCGCCCCATGCCGATAATGCCGAGCTTGGCATGGTGGACGTCCATCCCGAAGAAATCTTCTTCGCTCAAGCCTGCACCTTTTCGCCAGTTCCCTTCCTTCACGAACGCATCAAGCTCGGTAATGCGCCGCGCGGAAGACAACATAAGCCCAAGCACGAGGTCCGCCACCGTATCGTCAAGCACATACGGCGTATGCGTGCCGACTACTCCGCGCGCGCGCATCGCCTCCAGATCAAAATGATTGTATCCGACGGAGATGCTGCTCACCGCGCGAAGCTTAGGCGCATGATCGAGCAGTTCCTGATTGACCGGGCCCCCGGTCGTAAGCAAGCCTTCCACGCTTCCGAGCTCGTCAAGCAAACCTTGCCGGGAGGGCGTACCTTGGCCGTCCCACATCCGGCAGTCGCAATATTGCTCCAAATATTGCAGCACCTCAGAAGGGATTCGCTTTGTAATGTATATTTTCGGTTTGCTCATGATCACTAGCTCCTTCCTATGTTAGCTTAGTCCCGCTACCGCTTTGATCGACTGCTGTTCCGGGGACAGTACTTCATTCAAACTGCCGGAACGGTAACCCTTGAGATCGAGCGTGACATAGGCGTACCCGATTTCTTTCAGCTTCGCATGCACCGTATCCGCAACGGCGAGCACCTCCGCCAGTTCCGCCGCCGGTACTTCGATTCTTGCAAGCGTATCGTGCTGACGGACGCGCACCTGGCGAAATCCGAGCTGGATGAGGAAATCTTCCGCCTGATCGATCATCGACAGTTTTTGAGCGGTAATCATTTCCCCGTATGGGATGCGCGAGGATAAGCAGGCGAACGACGGCTTATCCCACGTCTTCAATCCGAATTTACGCGACAGATGGCGGATTTCCGATTTTTTAATTCCGGCTTCGAGCAATGGCGCCCTTACGCCCTGTTCGTGGGCCGCTTGCAGTCCCGGACGGTGTTCGCCCAAGTCGTCGGCGATCGCGCCGAATACGACGTGTTCGTAGCCGCGGGCGGCTGCAATCGGAATCAGATGGTCGAACAAAGAGTTTTTGCAAAAATAGCAGCGGTTGGTCGGATTCTCGGCATAACCGGGAATGTTCAGTTCGCTCGTATGAATTACTTCATGCGGGGCGCCCATCTCCTTGGCCAGCTCGATCGCTTCGTACTTCTCGCGCTCCGGATACGTCTCCGAATCAGCCGTAATGGCGAGTACATTGTCCTTACCCAAATATTCAAGCGCAGCTTTAAGCAAAAACGCGCTGTCCACCCCGCCGGAAAAGGCGACGACCACTTTCCCCATCGAACGGAGAATGTCGCCAAGCTGCTCATACTTCTGCTCTATTTGTTGCTCCATGGTTATCATGGCATTTGGCCTCCCGTCTCCCTCGCGCGCATTATTATGTATGCACACGTTTGCAAGATCGATTATCAATATCCTTCAACATCATTATAGACGCTTTTTACCGGAAGAAAAAGAGGGTGCGGCAAATCGCGTGGAAATCCGGCGTTCTTTCTTCGTATGTCGAACTCATTGAATTAAGCTGCGGAGACAGGCAAAATTCGCGGTGAGCAAGCGCTGCAGGCATTCGAACATCGTAAGTCGGCCTTCATTGTAAAATTTTTCTGCAATATTCCTTGACAGGAATATTCCTAATGGGGTATATTAAGAATGCAGATACGATTCCACGAAACAAACGAAACGAGGTGGCCTGTATAGCGGAAATTTGGATACCTTCGCGCCCGTCCCTCATGCAAGCAATCGTTTCATGAAAGGACCATAGCAACATGGATATAACGACATTTAGCGCACTGGCCGAACCCCATCGGCTGCGCATTGTGGAACTGCTGCTCGACGGCCCGCTCACCGTCGGCGACATCGCCGACCGGCTGCAGCTGCGCCAGCCGCAAGCTTCCAAGCATTTGCGTGTCCTGCTGGACGCCGGATTGGTCGAAGTTCACGCTGAAGCCAATCGCCGGAACTATAAGCTTCGACTGGAGCCGTTTCAGCAATTGGACGCTTGGCTTGAAACGTACCGCGGCGTCTGGGATGAGCGGCTCGATGCGCTCGATCTTTACTTGCAAAAGCTGCGGCAAAAAGATATTAAACCTACGGGTAAACCATGAGGAGGAAAATTAAAATGGCTAATCAAATGATTACGAAAGTAGAAGGTTCGGTATTGGTTCTGGAGCGCGTGTTCAACGCCCCGCGCGAGCTCGTATTCAAAGCATTTTCCGAGGCGGAGCATTTAAAGCATTGGTGGGGACCTCGCGGATGGGAGATACCGGTATGTAACGTCGATTTTCGTCCGGGTGGCGTCTGGCATTATTGCATGAAATGCGTCGACAAAAACCAAGGCGATTTCTATGGCATGGAATCTTGGGGCAAAGGGGTCTACGAGGAAATCGTCGCGCCAGAGAAGATCGTCTACGTCGACTACTTTTCGGATGCCGAAGGCAATGAAAACGAGAGCATGCCTTCCACCCGCGTTACATTGACCTTTGATGAGCATGAAGGCAAGACAAAGCTGATCAACCGGGCGCTCTACGCTTCCCCCGAAGCACTCAAAACGGTTTTGGATATGGGCATGGAACAAGGTATTTCCGAAACTTGGGATCGTCTCGACGAGCACTTGCAATCCCTGCAATAAGCTGTTGCCAACAAAGCCGTCCGTCTTTGAACGGGCGGCTTTTTGACGTTTCGTTACTTTTTCAATTCGGCTGCAATATCCTCTTCCAGCTGTGCCGGTTCGGTTCGCGCACTGAATTGTTTCACTACCTCGCCTTGCTTGTTGATGAGGAATTTGACGAAATTCCACTCAATGTCGCCCGTCCGGTACGGTTCAGGTACGCTCTCCACCAAATAACGGAACAGCGGATGCGCGTTATCCCCTTTTACATCCACCTTGGCAAACATTGGGAAAGTAACGTTGTAATTCAGCTCGCAAAACTGTTTGATCTCCTGCTCCGTCCCCGGCTCCTGCCCGGCAAACTGATTACAAGGAAATCCAAGAACGGCGAAACCTTGATCATTGTACGTTTCATACAGCGACTGCAGTCCTGTATAGTGCGGCGTCAACCCGCAAGCGCTTGCCGTATTGACGATCAGCAGCACTTTCCCTTTGTAATCGGCGAGCGACTGCTGCTCCCCGTCGATGGTCGTGACAGTAAAGGAATATATCGACATCTTCATTTCCCCTTGTCCTATTGGAATATATGCTCATTGTAGCATGAATGCGGATGGAATTAAAATCCATGTACATTAGAGAAAAGAATGGAGGTCTGTTACAATAGGAACGATATTCATACCACTTATTTTTCGCCGAAGGAGGTACGCATGCCGGTTCGCGAACGTTACAATGTGATATTGCATTGTCGGTTGCGGGCAATTGCCCAGGTGTAGGCAAACGGAATGCGGCAATGACGACGATGAACGAGATGCAGTCCATTCAACACAAAATCGAGGAAGCGATCCGCCTGCTGGAGGCGCGCTTTCTTGAGCGGGAGGAGCTGATCCGGCTGCTGCTGCTCGGCCTGATGAGCCACGAGAACGCCTTGCTCGTCGGACCGCCGGGAACGGCCAAATCGCAACTGGCCCGCGCGGTATCCCAGCTGTTCGGCGGCGGCCGATGGTTCGATTACTTGCTGACCCGGTTTACGACGCCGGATGAAATGTTCGGTCCGGTTTCGCTGCAGCAGCTCAAGCAGGACCAGTACGTACGGCAGACGGACGGCTATTTGCCCGCAGCGGATTTTGCTTTTTTGGATGAAATTTTTAAGGCAAACAGCGCGATTTTGAATTCATTGCTGTCCATACTGAACGAGCGCGTATTTTTCAACGGCCGGGAAAAACAAAAAGCTCCTCTGGTCTTCCTGATGGCAGCATCCAATGAATTGCCCGAAGAAAACGATCAGTTAGCCGCATTATACGACCGGTTCCTGATCCGCTACGAAGTGGGCTACTTGAAGCATATGTCAAGCTACGAACGGATGTTTCAGCTGCCGGATGAGCCGCTCCCAGCGCTTCTCTCCCTGCAAGACGCGGAAGCGGTGGAGGCGGCGGCTATGCAAGTGACGATACCGGAGACGCTGATCTACATGCTTTATCAGTTGAAAACGAACATGGAAGCGAAAGATTTCGCACTCTCCGACCGCCGCTGGCGTAAAATCGGACGCGTCTGGAAAACGTCGGCGGCGCTGAACGGACGCAGCGAAGTCAACGTATGGGACACGGTATTCACCCCGCACATGCTCTGGGACTTCCCGGAAGACGCATCCGCGCTGCACGAGCTGTTCCAGAAGGCGTTTCAAGAGGCGCTCGGGCAGGAAACGGAACGCGAGCTGCCGATCCGCAAATACGACCGGATCGCCAAGCACTGGGCGGGCAAAGAAGATGAATTGCATGCATTCCAGTTCAAGAAGGAAGTCGGCGGCCGGATGAGCAGGGAAGATCAGGAGAAGGCGAAAGCGAATTTGGAGGAGTGCCGGCAGGAACTGGAGGAAACGGCGCGCGAACTGCGCGGCAAGCTGACCCTCTGGCTGCAGCGGGAGAAAGATTTGCCCGGGTATATTCGCAACCGCAATTTTTTGCTGCTGCACACGGCGCAATATGCGGTAAAGTATACGCATTTGCGCATTCAAGGCGAGCGCATTTTACAAACGCTGCAGGGCTTGTATCGCACGCTGTTCGATCGCGAAATCCCCGGCGTGGAGTATGACTACACACTGTAATTGTCGATGGCGAGGTGAAAGCTCATGATCATCCGTGCGGCGCGAATCGACCGCTATGTGTTTGACGGCTATGTCCATTCTTCGCGGACCGCTCAGGAGTGGATTCGCGGGGCCAAAGCGCGTACATCTTGGTTTACGCTCGAGCTGTTCGCCGATTTCTTCATGTGTTTTTATTTGAAGCGCCCCGAGATCGACCGGGGCGCGGAGGAATCGCCGTTTCACCGCTGGCTGGTGGCGCAGCTGCAGCAGCAATACTTTTACCGGACGATTCATCCGCGAACGGAAGGCGAAGTAAACGCATCATTCAAGACGGCGCTCAAAGCGCTGATGTGGCTGACGAGCAGCTTCGAGGAGGAAGTGAAGCGGCGCAAGCAGGAAGAGCGCCAGCTGCGCACGATCGGCATGAACGACCGGCAGCAGCAGCAAGGCGACGATCAAACGCAAATGAGCGAACGGCTGTCGGACAAGCAGATCGAGCAGCTGAAGCTCGTCGGATACACGCTGCAGCAGGGCAAGCGCAATGTGGAGGAGAAGCAGGCGGCGCTCGACAGCCGGCCGCTCGCCGAGGCGGAAATTGCGGCGCTGAAGGTCCGCATCCGCTCGCTGCAGGAGGAGATGCGCGTCGACTTCGTGCGCCGCGACAAGCTGCGGCACAAGATGCAGAAAGCGGAGGCAGAGCTGGCGCAGCGCGAGAAGCAGCTGGAACGTCTCTCCCGCCGGGAGCAAGATACGTTCCGGCAGCTCGAGGAGCAGCTAGGCGCTTGGCTCAGCCGCTCGCTGAAAGAGTCGCTCGGCCGGGAAGACACGGAGAGCCTGAATGTGTTCGAGCTCTTGCAGGCCAGCCAGCAAATCGCGAACCGCCGCTGGGGCAGCGATCTCGGCAAGCTGCACCGGCAGAAGTTCGCGAACTATATGGAGTGGCTGGAGAAGCTGAAGCGGCATCCGGAGCTCGTCGCCTTTGTGCAGGAGGTCGGTCGGCAGGTGCAGCATCTGAAAGCGATGCGCCGAAAGACCCGCTCGCCGCGCGTCCCTGAAAACTACGACGATCTGCGGTATTCCGGCGACATTACACACATGCTGCCCTCCGAAGCAAGCTTGCTCGCCGATGAAGACTATGAGGCTTATTTCCTCGTTAACTGGCTGGAGCGCAAGCTGCTGACCTACAACATCTCCGGGTGGACCGAGGAGCCGTTCAAAGGTCCCGTCATCTGCATGCTCGATACGTCCTACTCGATGCGCGGCGGCAAGCTCCGGCTCGCGCAGCTATTCACGGCCACGTTCGCGGCGTTCAGCCTGCTGGAACGCCGCGACTTCATGCTGCTCCTGTTCGGCGCCAGCGGGGAGCTCATCGAGCGACCGCTTTACTGGCGGAAGCCCGATTGGCCCGCGTTTTACGCCTTGTCGCAGCTCGCCTTCGGCGGCGGCACGCACTTCGACGCCCCGCTCCGGCGGGGCATCGAGCTGGTGTCCGCGCAGCCCCGCTACCATGACGCCGACTTCGTCATGGTCACCGACGGCGTCGGCGCGATCTCGCCGCCGGTGCGCGAACAGCTCGCCGCGCTCGGAGCGGAGAAGCAGGTGCGCCTGCACTCGCTCATCATCGGCGCGGCGCGGCAGCATCTCGCCCAGCGCTACGACATCCTCGGCGTCTCGCACAACGTGCGCTTCGCCGCGACGTGGGAGACGCAGGAGAACGGCGAGCTGCTGCTCGACGTCGTCGGACAAGGCAAGCGGGCGCGCAAATAGCCGGTGCGCAAAATGTACGAAGATTGCTATGATCCAAGCAACGTTCGTGTCAGGCATCCTATGCGGCAACCCTGCAACCAACGAATCGTATTCAATTCGTTCGTATATAGCTCTGTGAAAAAGACGCTTTCAACCACAACCCAAATGTGGATGAAAACGTCTTTTCGCATGCGGATTTTTTTGACCGGACGTGGGTTCGAGGACTCTATTTCATCAAGGAGAGTAGATCGAGCCGGCAAACAGCCACGCTCCCGTCTGACTGTCCTCAATCGCCATGAAGAAGGGGCGATTCACGTTCATGAGGAACGGGGCTTTGGGCACTTCCGCCGAAGCTGTCTTCATTGTGACCGATGTGGCGGCGGCGGCTTCCGTCCCTTTCTCGTTAACCTCCAGGAACGTTTTGTGCATCACCTGCCCTACATACAGGTTTGGCGGGACCGAAGCAATTCCGGAAAAATCCGCTTTGCCCGGGTCATATGCAAGCCCCATGCCCATGGACTGCAGCGCTTTATCCAGCGGCTTTCCATATTCCAGCTTAAAGCTCGGCAGACGGATCTCCCCGACCTTTCGCTCAAACGGCTTCTGCCAGCGGGTTGCATCCGACCACAACAGATCGTGCAGCGCGGATAAAGAAGACGATTCATCCGGGAGGATGACGAGCATACTCATTTGTCCTTCCCCGTACGGAAGACGGATCGCTTGGAACCCTTTCTCTTGCAAATATTCGTATGTTCCCGTCCTGGACATCATAGAGACTTTTTTGTCGGTTCCATCGATAAGCTTAAACGACTCCTCTTTCGTGGAGGATGGGGCAAATTCATCCTTCCATTGGCCCTTAAAGTAGATGGCGTTTACGAGCACCAAATCATCGTCCGGATTTAATGGTTTGTTCAATATGGACGGTATTTTATTGCGCGTTTGTTTGTCCACCCAGCTGTTGATCGTTTCATGCGCCTTTGGATTGTTGAAATCGAGCTCCGTGACCTTGGCGTCGTAGAAGCTGCGGTTCAGTTCCAGAAACGCTTTGTGGAACGGCTTTCCTTTCCTCCCCCATAGGGAATTCGCGACATTCAGCTCGACCCCTTTTCCGGTCTTCTCGAGCAATGCCTTCACCGTTTTATAGCCTTGATTGACCTCCTCGGCCGACATGCCCGTCCAGCCTAACGTGGCGGCCATCACTCGCTTCGTATCCCCAGCGCTCCCGTTGTATGTCATGGCCAGTGCCATGGATACGCTCGTCGGCGAGAGGAATACATTGCTTCCTTTGTCCTCCAGCACCATTTGACGGTGGAGAGACAACCCAAAAGCATTTTGCGCTTTTACGATTCTCGCATCCAGCGCGGATGCGGCTTCAGCCCGTTTGTCCAAAGAGATGTCGGAAGGCTTTCCGCAAGAAGCGAGAAGCGCCGCCAAAACCAATCCGGCACATGCCTGTGTTACACGCATTCGAATCCCCCCCTGCCTTGAATTGTTCCTTCGCATTACTAGACGGGGATGAATACTTGAATGTTGCCGAATCGCTCCAATTCTCCTCCACATATCATATAAATAACCCCTTTGATATACATCGGATGAACCTGCAGGTTTTTCCAATGTCTATCAAAGGGGTGCATTTCATCTGACGAATGTAACCAACCGGCAGGACTGCTGATTACTTTTAACTAAAAACTTCTTCCCGCTCTTCGTCCATAATCTTCCGCTTCAGCCGCTCCACCAGGACGTCCAGCGGCTCCGGCGCCAACAGCTCGATCGGCGAAATACCCCGCTCGAACTGCAGCCAGTCCCCTTCCATGACGACGACGTAACGGTCGCCCTGCTTCGCGATATGGAGACGGTCTCCGAAGTCGGCGAGCAGCGCTTTGACCGCCATGTGACCCAGCTTCAGCTTCAACTCCAGATCCGGCTTCTGTTCAACCATGATCGAGGCCGCCTCGACGACCTGCTGCGGCTCCCACTTCTCCTGAAGCTCGCGCTTGTCGCTGTGCGCCCACAGCTCCATTTCTTCAAGCTCCCGCTCTTTTACTTGCGGCTGATCCTCATATACTTGCTCGACGTACTGCTGCACGAAGCCGAGCACCTGCTCGTTCATCAGCTCCGGTACCGATTTTTCATACTCGACATATTTGAGAAAGTCCTCGAAATAATTGGCATGCGACGACTGATGAATTTTCAGCTCCCGCACTTCCATCATGCCCGGTTCCGGCATATGCGGGTACATGATCGATTTCAAATTTTTCGCGTTAATCGCCATTTCCACTTTGTTCAGCAGGCTGCGTTCGTCGGTAATTCGCGCGATTTTTTGCTCGAAGTCGCATTTGAACACAAACAAAAACGGCTCGTCGAAATATTGATTCAGCTTGGCACGCACGACAAACATCGCCCCGCCTCGAATCGCGCTCGCATCCATATACGTCGTGACCAGCTCGTCGGCGTGACCCATAAATTGATCCATGGTCGAGGCTGTCCGCAGCCTTGCGAACAAGTTATAATTCGGATTCGAGTCCAGATCGTAGCCCGGTTCGGTCATGAACATGCCGATTTTGGTCGGCACCTGCTCTGCCTTCGGATTGCGCTCGGCTTTGCGCTTCGCCGTCTTGGCAAACTCCCCGTCCAAAAACGCGCTCAGCTCGCTTTCCGCATAATCGTATCCGTCCATCGTTACGTAATGCTTGGAGCGCTTTCCGCTCTGTCCGTCTTCCCCGTCCACTTGAACGACAAAAAAAGAGATGAATTCCACATCGAATTTCATGCTGCGCGTCCCCTTTGATCCAGCGTTGACTTCCGTCTCCGTTCGAAGAGACCGACTATCAGTATACTATAGTTTCCGCTGAAGATCATAGAGAAAAATGTCCGAATCGATTTAATTTCGGAACATTTGATCGCGTTTCGGCCCGACGGAAATCGTGCGAATCTGTACGCCGATCCGCTCCTCGATCGCCTGCACATACGCTTTAGCCTGCTCGGGCAAGTCGGCGAACGAGCGTACTCCCGATAGGTCTTCCTTCCAGCCCGGAAGCGTGGCATACACCGGCTCCGCCCGGTCCAGCTTGACCGTCACGGGGAACCGTTCCGTCACGACGCCGTCAATCCGATAGCCGATGCAAATCGGGATTTCATCCAAATAGCCGAGTACGTCCAGATTCGTCAAGGCCACTTCCGTCGCCCCCTGCACTTGGCAGCCATACCGGGTCGCCACCGCATCGAACCAGCCCACGCGCCGAGGCCGGCCGGTCGTCGCTCCGTATTCGCCCGCATCGCCTCCCCTTGCGCGCAATTCGTCGCCTGATTCCCCCAGCAATTCGGTCACGAAAGGGCCTGTTCCGACGCAGCTGGAATATGCTTTCACCACAGCGACAATTCGGTCGATCGAATAAGGCGGCAGCCCGGCTCCGACGGCGGCAAAGCCGGCCAGCGTCGAAGAAGACGTTGAGAACGGATAGATGCCATGGTCGGGATCACGCAGCGCCCCCAACTGGCCTTCGACCAAAATCCGCTCCTTGCGACCGAGCGCTTCATGGAGCATCTCGGTCGTATCGCATAAATACGGCCGCAGCCTTTCCCCTTCGCTGAGCAGCTGCGCAACCAGCGCTTCCGTCTCAATAGGCGCTTCACCGTACCGGTGGGTGAGCAGCACATTTTTCGCCGAGACCGCCGACTCGATCCATTCCTTCAGTCTAACCGGGTCCGCAAGCTCTCCCGCCTGGATGCCGAGCTTCGCGTACTTATCCGCATAAAACGGTGCAATCCCTTTGCGGGTAGAACCGAAACTGCGTGCGCCGAGACGTTCCTCCTCCAGCCGGTCAAACTGCATGTGGAAGGGCAGCACCAACTGCACCCGGTCGGAAATGCGCAGCTTCGGCTTCGGCACGCCTCTGGCCTCCAATGCGTCCAGCTCCGCCACCAACTCCGAGACGTTAAGCGCCACCCCGGGTCCGATTACATTTGTAATATGTGGATGAAATACGCCGGAAGGCAGCAAATGCAGCGAAAATTTCCCGTAATCGTTAATGATCGTATGCCCCGCATTGCTTCCGCCCTGGTAACGGACTACCACATGCGCTTCAGCCGCCAGGGCATCGGTGATTTTGCCTTTCCCCTCGTCTCCCCAATTCGCGCCTACAATGGCCGTAACACTCATGTTCATCCCGCCTTCTACTTGAGTATTTGCTTTCATCCGTATTATAGTGGATGTACAGACCATAAATGTAATGAATAATGCTTATATCCGTCATAAAGGGAGTTTATGTTATGATCGCCAATATGGAATGGTACCGCGTATTTTATATGGTCGGCAAAATCGGGAGCATTTCCAAAGCCGCCGAGGAACTGTTTCTGACCCAACCTGCAGTCAGCCACTCGATCAAACAGCTTGAAAAAAAACTGGGTGGCCAGTTGTTCTTCCGCTCGTCCAAAGGCGTCAAGCTGACGGCGGAAGGCGAAATCTTGTTCAAATATATCGAACAGGCTTATCATTTTATGGAGACAGGTGAACGAAAAATCGGCGAGATGCACCAACTGATGGCCGGGGAAGTCAAGATCGGGGCCGGCGATACGCTGTGCCGTCATTACTTGCTGCCGCACCTGGAGTCGTTTCACCGCGATTTCCCCTCCATCCGGCTGCAGGTTACGAACCGGACTACGCTAGAAACGTTGGCGCTGCTCAAAGAAGGCCAAATCGACTTCGGCATCGTCAATCTCCCGCCGGAGGACAAGCAGATCCACGTTCGTGAAGGCATGCCGATTCAAGACGGTTTTGTAGCAGGCATGAAATATAAAGCACGGCTCGCCGACCGGCTCGTCCCATTGCAAGAACTGCTTGAATATCCGCTCATCATGCTGGAACGAGGGAGCAGCACCCGCCGCTATCTTGACCGCTATGCCGAAAGCCGTGGCGTTGTGCTTCGTCCCGAATTTGAGCTGGGCAGCGTGGACTTGCTGCTGCAATTTGCCGGGATCGGGCTCGGCATCGCATGTGTCATCACCGATTTTATCGGTGAAGAGCTGCGCAGCGGACAATTGTTCGAGGTGCGCCTCGACGCACCGATTCCTCCTCGGCGCATTGGCATCATTACGCTGAAGGACGTACCGGTCTCCGCCGCCGCCCAGCGTTTAATGTCTCGTCTTCCGTAAACAGCCGTGCTGCTCCCTCATTCCCGATTTCGTTAAAATCGATTTGAAATGGCTATACTTGTTACATAAACAACGGCAAGGAGTCTACATCGAATGATACTGGCTACGAATGTGCTTTTTGTGTTAGCTGCCCTCGTTTCTGGTGCAATTAAGAAATGGAAAACGTACTATGAGACGATACTTTTTATTTCTTTTTGCGATTTGCTATATAACCTTCTGTGTAAGAACCATTTAACCTGGGCGTTTTATCCGGATTTTCTGTTAAACCATAAAACCACGGAATTGGTTAATTTGTTCGTTCTCCTGCCTGCGACAACAATGCTATACTTACACTTTTTTCCGAATCATAAAACGAAGCAATTCGTTTATTATTTAGGTTGGATTGCCGGATATTCCGTAATCGAATTTGTGTGGTTTCGCTTCGGCCGCATAACTTATCATCATGGCTGGAATTTTTATTGGTCCATTGGGTTTTATTTCGCAATGTTTTATGTCCTCCGAACTCACCATACCAATCTAAAGAGAGCATTGCTTTTTTCGCTTGTTGCGGTCGTTTTATTAATCATTACTTTTAAAATACCGATCTGGACATAGCTGCTCTTGTCGACATACCGTAACATAACCGGCGGTAAACATCATCCTCCTCAACTTCTCGCAATATTGTAAAAGTAAATGAGTGTAACCGCATACGTTATCAGTTGGTGGAAAATAGGAAATCTGCAGGCGAAAAGTTTCACTTTTATCCACGGACAATCTGTATAAAGATGAAGCATGGAGATGTGATCCGATCCTTATTCGAGAGTCGAGGTGCCGACCGTGAATCCCGTGCTGCTTTCCGTGTTATTTGCTTTTGCCGCTACAGCCGTATGTTGTCCCCTGCTGATCTGGGGATTGAAAAGCTTAAAGCTGACGCAGCCCATCCTATCCGAGCTGCCATCCGATCACCAGGCTAAACGAGGAACGCCGCTTATGGCCGGACTTATTTTATTTTGCGGCATTGCTGCACCCTTTCTCGTACACACTTCCCCGTTAACCGGCTATCTTGGTGCCGTATTCCTGCTGTTCAGCTTGATCGGTTTTCTCGACGACATGAAGAAAGCGCTGTTTCAAAATCCGTCGGGGATATCTGCCCGCACAAAACTTTTGTTCCAGTTCCTGTTCACCGCTGTGCTGCTGTATGTGCTTTATTCCTATTTTGAACTGAGCACCAACATCCCGGTCACCGCAACCATGGAGCTTGTCCTTCCGGTCTTTCTCTATTTTTCGATAGCGGCCTTATTTATCGTCGGCTCAGCCAACGCCATCAACTTCACCGATGGGATGGACGGACTGCTCATCGTCGTGTCGCTGCCCACGTACTTGTTCTTTTTTGCCATATCCGAGCAGCCGGAGGTGCAGTTATTTTGCCTCACTATGATCGCAAGCCTCATTGGGCTGTTGTTCTACAATCTTTATCCGGCCAAAGCGTTTATGGGAGACACCGGGTCTCTTGCCATCGGCGGCTCGCTTGCTTTTTTATGCGTGATGGAAAAGGTGGAAATTCTCGCGCCGCTTCTGTTTTTCGTCTACTTTGCAGAACAATTGTCCGTCATATTGCAGGTATGGTATTACAAAAAAACGAAGCTGCGTATTTTTAAAATGGCGCCGATTCATTACCATTTCCGGTTAAAATACGGGTGGAGCGAAAACACGATCGTCCTCGTGTTCGGCTCGGTATCGTGGGCTTGCGCGCTGCTCTGTTATATGTTGTGGCGGTATGTATTGGTGACCTAGGAGAAAGAGAGTACATAAGAAAAACTGATAAACAATGAAGGAGGAACGACGATGAGAATTGAGGATGCGATAGAGGAGAAATTCAAATGCACCAAGTGTCGCGGCACCAGTTGCCGGATCAAAGAAGTTGCGATGACCGGGACCGGGTTAAGCAAGCTGCTGGACATTCAACACAATCACTTTCTGTTCGTATCCTGCGAAAACTGCGGGTACGTTGAAGTGTACAACCCGAGCATTCTTGAAGGCAAGTCACGCGGTCAACTGGGGACGGTCCTCGATATTTTGTTCGGATAACTGCGAAAAGCCCACTTTGATGGGCTTTTTTCATTTGAACCAGCGGGTTATCTCAGGCTCGTTCATAGGCATGCTTTAATTACCGTCAGCCGATGCTTGTCTTCAGCAGCAATTCATTCCTGCGGCTTCGTTCCTATGGCAAGATGTTCCCAGCCATATGCGATTTCCGTCAATCGAGCCCCGCCGATTTCGAGAGTCTGCTTCATTATTTCCTTGCCTCCCATCGACTCGTAAAAATATTTCGCCGGATTGTCCTCCAGCACCCAGATTAACATCGACTGAAAACCTCTTTGAGAGACGGCGTTCATTATTTCCCGGACAAGCTTTTTGCCAATCCCCTGCCGTTGATACGCTTGCAAGATGTAGAGCGCGTACAACTCACCGGAATACAAGGGATGCCCTGAACGCTCCTTGCCTCCACTTGCAAAGCCAACGATCGCTCCTTCTTCATTTTCTGCAACAAATACATGCTGATCCGCCTTCAAATTGGCTTCCCAACGTTTTTTGCGGTCTTCGTAGGACAGCGTATCCAGGTAAGCATCCGGTACGATGCCGCGGTATGTCGTTTTCCAGCTGTCGATGTGAACTTTAGCAATGGCCGCCGCATCCGATAAGGCCGCTTTTCGAATCTGCATGATATCCGCTCCATTTGGGTGAATGAATAGCACATATTATACCATATTTCACCTATCCTGTTTCAGCAAATTATCCCTTGTTTAGACGATACGGCTCCCGGATGCCGGTCACTATGCCGGTAAATACGACATCAAACTGCTTTAATGCCTCGATTGGCTCCGGCTTATCGGCACATTGCCATGCCGAGATTTGCGATGGCAGCGCTGTTAACACAACACAAAATAGAATCACATGAATACGACCGTCCTCATGGATTTCCTCTCTTCTAAATATACATATATAGGATGCTTCTGACGCATTATACGCTATTGACGTATCAGTTAGCCTCTTTGTTCCAAGAGTTCACCCACGAAATAAAAATAGCGGATATTCAGCGCGCAGCTGAACATCCGCTATGTATACATTGTTTTACTGAATGACGCCGCAAGCGATGCGTGCGCCGGAGTTGCCGCTTGGGTCCGTCTTGTAATCGTCCGCCTTCTCATGAATGACGAGCGCGGTACCGCCCGGTTTCAACAGCGAGTTCGGCTTATCTTTTTCCAGCGTCACCATCTTGCTCACAAAGCTCGCTTGCGCTTTTCCGTCGGCGGCGACCATCAAGTTCGGAAGATCGCCCGCATGCGGTCCTTCCGGATTCAATTCGCCGTGCTTTTTGTGCTGCGGGTTGAAGTGCACCCCGGCTGATTCGAACTTCGGCGCTTCGCATTTTCCGTTCTCATGCACGTGAATGCCATGCTCCCCGCGTGGCAAATAGGCTGCCTCCACATCGAACTGTACACCGCCATCCACCGGCGTCAGCTTCGCTTTCCCGATGGACGTTCCTTTCAGACCGATCAGGTCGACGGTTACCGGAGAAGCTGTGCCCTCGGAAGAAGCCGCAGCATGACCGTCCGGATGCGCCGATACCGCATGAGCATCAGGTCCGGCTTGTTTGGCTTGTTTATTCGCGCCGGATCCGAACCAGGAAAACGGTTGACCTTGGCATGCGCTGAGCACGAGCACGAACGCTGCAATCAGCGCTACTTTCACAAGTCGCAATTTCATGTTAACCCCCCATTTACCCTTAAAAAGGGCATGTTGTCAATGTACAGTAGACCATTGTTGCCATAATGGGAAAGGTTAAACATGCCGCATGCAACTTTTTTAGCCGTGCGCTCCGGCTTGGATGGCTACGGGAAGAACGGATTGCGCCACTCCATCAGCATGGCGTAGTGGTGCGATTCGTCATCTTCCAGGTAGTTTGGAACAAGTTTTACCGGCGTACGTCCGCAGCGGAGCAAAAACGTCATGACCGGATCGTTCAATTCTCCCTTGAGCACCGCTTCCACATATGCATCCGCCGCCATGTCGTTAGCGACCCGGTGATAGCCGGGAAGGCGGCCTCCGCCGAGCAGCCGCTTCAGGCGGAGCTGAACGACCACCTCGTACATCGAGAGCATCAGCCATTTTCCGAGCCCGAGCTTCCGGTAAGCCGGCCGCGCGCTAATATCGACGATGTACAGCGTATTTCCATGCGGATTATGGTTACGGACATAGCCTGCATCCGTAATCTCCTCCCATGTATGCTCGGCATGAGCCGGATCGAAATCGACGATCAGGCCGGTAATGGAAGCGGCCGGCTCCCCGTCAATCTCGACGCAAAGCGCCCCCTCCGGAAAAAACCGGATATGATTGGCAAGCTGCTCCTTGTTCCACCACAGCTCCGAAGGAAACGGCGGAGGAAAGCTTTCCTGTTGAATTCGGATCAAGCCATCAAAATCTTGTTCCGTGTAGTTTCGGATGACCGCATGCACGTTCCGGTCACGCCCGCGATCATGCACATACAGCTCCTTGCGGTACGAAGTCACAGGCAATCCGCCTCCTTCCTAGCTCCAATCCGTATAAAGATCCGTTCGGCGGTCGCGCCATGTCGTAACGGAGCCTTTTTCCCGAATCTGGTGCAATAGCGATATATCCAGGTCGCCCGTAATGACCATATCGCCGTTGATTTCACCGACGGTCATCAAACCGCCCGGCGGAAACGGCACATCGTTCGGCGTTATAATCGCCGCTTGCCCGTAGTTGCCGCGCATGAAATCGACCGTTGGCAGCGAACCGACGGTTCCCGTCGTCACCACGTAAACCTGATTCTCGATCGTGCGCGCATGACATGTGTAACGCACCCGATGAAACCCGTGCCTGTCATCCGTGCAGGAAGGGCAGAACAAGATATCGGCCCCCTTCGCCCTCGCCATCCGCACAATTTCCGGGAACTCCATGTCATAGCAAATAAGAATCGCGACCCGGCCTTTGGCCGTATCGAACACGCGAAGCCCGTCTCCTGCCGCCATGCTCCATTCCTTTACTTCCGTCGGCGTGATGTGCAGCTTTCGCTGTTCCTCTACCCGGCCGTCCGGATAAAACAAAAACGCGGTATTGTACAAGCGGCCGCTTTCTTCAATGATGTGCGTACCGCCGATCAAATGCATACCGGTCTGCTTGGCCAGTGTGCCGAACAGCTCCATGTAGCGGTCGGTGAACTGCGGCAGCTCTTCAATGGACAATGCCGAACCGCTTTCGTCCCCCTTGCCGATCGACATTAGCTGTGTCGTAAACAGTTCGGGAAACAGCACGAAATCCGATTCAAACTCCTCAGCTGTTTTGACATAATGTGTAACCTGCTGCGCGAATTGTTCGAACGTGGAAATGGTGTGTAAATGATATTGCACTGCGGATACTCTAAGTTTCATGACCGTTCCTCCGTCTCCCTGTATCATCTTGTTATGAAGTTTTTGTGAGACATTATACCATCTTGTATAGGAGAACACCATGATTCGTCATCGGATTGACCCGGTTCAGATCGTACTTGTTTACCGTGTGTGCGAATTCGAACGATACGCATCGGTAAGGTTGATATTGAATGTAAGATCGCGCCTCACGGCTCTCCCGTTACGGCCAAGCTCATGCCTTGTCCCCGTTCGATTGCACTCCGCATCCGTACGCTTCGTAAAGCCGGGCAACCGAATGTCTGATAAAATCGACCATCTCTTGCGGTTCAAGCACGACCGCATCGGCGCCCAAATTGACGAAATAGCGGCTGAAAAATTCGATTTCGTCAGGTTGAATATACAGCGTCAGCTGACCTTCCCCTGACGGCTCTTCCTTCAATTCTTCCTGAAACCAGGCTTCCCAGCGGCAGCGGCGCACCCCTTCGGCCGTCAGCCGAACGTTCACCCGAAGCTTCTGATCCAAGTCCGTACCGCGGTCCGTCTCTTCGGGCGGCTTAAACCAATCCGTAATCGTAAAATCGCTTAAATCCACTTTCGGATGCGTTTCTTCCGTCCATTCGGCTTGAAGCACACGATCTACGCGAAACGACAAGTGCATTTCCTTCAAAAAACAGTACGAGGGACAGTACCAAAAACCGTTGTAGGAATACACGCCGATCGGTTGAATCGTCCGTTCTTTCGAGCCGTTCTTGGATTCGTACACGACGCGCAGCGGCCGCTGCTGCAGTGCCGCATCCAGAAGCAGCTTCAGATGCGGGACGGCTGCCGGGCGCTTCGGCGTCCAGAAGACGACGCGCTGTTTCATTTTATCGATCTTTAGTTTCGTATCGTCGGGAAGGTAATAATAAAACTTGTTTAACGCCGATACGGACTCCTCGTTAAACGGCAGCGCCCCGTAATGCTGGAGCGACTGATAAGCGAAAAACATCGCCACCGCCTCCTGCTCCGAGAACATGATGGGCGGCAGCATCCGTTCGTTCAACACCCGATACCCGCCGTACGGCCCGTATTCCGCATACAGCGGAAGTCCGAGCTCTCCGAGCACCTGCAAGTCCCGCATGATCGTTCGGGCGGATACATTGAATTCTTCCGCCAGCTCCCGCACGGTAAACCGTCTTCGTTTGTTGACGGCAATCATCAGTTCCATGAGCCGCTTCGATTTGGACACGAACGTTCCATCTCCATTTCTATTGCTTGATGCTCTCAGTATACCATAAGACTATGTCAGATCATGTCATAGTTAGGCAAGCCTCTGTCACTCCGCGCTAAACAATAAAGCGCCTCCCACCGTATTCTTTCGGCGTGAGGCGCTTTATGATTTGCATTTATGCGGGATATACCCGTAAATCATGCGTTCGAACTACTGTCACTGGAGTACATTTACTCCACGTGCTCCAGCCAGTTCAACTCGTCGCGTGTCAGAACGATTTCCGCTCCCTGACGGCACGATTCCAACTCTTCCGGAGATTGGGCGCCGATCAGCGCGCACGTCGGGAATGGCTGGTTCAGCACATACGCCAGCGCAATTTGAATCGTGCTGACTCCTTTCTCCTTGCCGAGCTGCTCCGCACGGCGCAACCGCTCCCAGTTGGCATCGCTGTAAAATACGCGTACCATGTCAGCGTTGTCACGTACCTCCGGCGTGAAGCGGCCGGTGAAAAACCCGCGCGCTTGCGACGACCAGGACAATAGTGGAAACTCATGCTTCTCGTGCCATGCGCAATCCGCGGCGTCGACCGATACGCATCCAGCCCAGAACGGCTCTTTCGCTTTCGCCAGGCTCAGGTTCGGACTACTGAAGGTGAACCCGATCTGACCGCTGGCTGCAGCGTATTCGTTGGCTTCCTGCAGCCGCTGAACGGTCCAGTTCGAGCCGCCGATCGCCTTGACACGGCCGGCGCGGATATGCTCGTTGAGCGCGTCGACGATGATGCTTACAGCGATGTTCGGGTCGTCACGATGTAAAGCATACAAGTCGATGTAGTCCGTACCGAGCCGCTCCAAACTGATGCTCAGGTCGTGAGCGATCGCCTCGGGGTTGACGCGCGGGCCGTTCTTGTCATGATGCGCGCCCTTGGTCAAGATGACGACATCCGAGCGGTTTCCGCGGTCTTTCATCCACTGGCCAATCGCTTGCTCGCTCTCGCCGCCGCAATACCCATAAGCGGTATCGATCGTATTCCCGCCTATGGCAAAATAGGAATCAAGCACCGAGCACACTTTGTCATACACGCTTGGGCGGAAATAGTCCGAACCTTGAATCAAACATGATACCGGTTTATCCAAACCTTCGATACGAATCGTTCTCATATAGGCCGTTCCCCTTTATTAAAGTAAGATGAGTTCGTTGATCGATTACAATTCTACACGTCTGCGCTCTCTTGCGGAGGTCAGGCATGCATCGACGACGCGCATGCCCGCAATAGCGTCTGCCGGCGAGTACGGCAGCGGCTCCCCGTTCATGACGCAACGGGCGAATGCATCCGCCTGCAACGCGTATTGGTTAACGCGCGGTACTTCCACTTCGCGTCTGCCGTTTTTGGTGATCACAAAGAAGTTATCTCCTGCGTCCTGCCCGACGGTATATGCACGCGGCAGCTCGATGCGGCCATCGGTGCCGAGAATTTCCAGATTGTTGCGGCCGAACGCCCACATGCCGCAATCGAACGTAAGCGCGACGCCGCCGGAAAATTCGATCAGACCCGACGCCATCATATCGACATTGTCGTGCTGTGGAGAAAACAACGCGTGCATTGTCGCCGCTTCCGGCTCGCGTTCCAAAATCATGCGCGCGGCTGTAAGCGGATACACACCGACGTCATACAGCGAACCGCCGCCCATGTTTTGCTTGAAGCGCACATTATTCAAGTTGCCGGCGCTGTTAAACGTAAACGCGCCGTGAATGCCGCGGAGCTCCCCGATTTCGCCGGAGGCGATGATTTCCTTGATCATCGCGTAACGCGGATGATAGCGATACATGAACGCTTCGGCAAACGTAACGCCGGCGCGTTCGCAAGCGGCTGCCATTTCTTCCATCTCCGCAGCGGTAAGCGCCGCCGGCTTCTCGCAAAGCACATGCTTACCGGCTTGCGCGGCGCGGATGGTCCATTCCTTGTGCAGATGATTCGGCAGCGGTATGTAAACGGCGTCGATCTCGTCGTCCGCAAGCAGCTCTTCATAACTTCCGTATGCTTTCGGAATGTTCAGCTTGGCGGCGGTTTCCTGCGCTTTCTCGATGCCGCGGCTCGCAATCGCCGCGACCTCTCCCGTCTCCGACAGCTTTGTTCCCGGAATAACCGCGCGAATCGCGATGCCCGCACAACCAAGTACTCCCCAGCGCAGCTTGTTGGCGCTCATGTCAACAGCACTCCTTTAGATCTATGATTTAATACGATATTGTCATTATATTGAACGAGCCTTAAAATGAAAATAAAAGCTTTTTGCAATCATATGACACAATATTGCTCTAATGGGAGGCACATGATGCGACGCCAAGTTCAGCTGCCTACGTTTACGGAGAATGAATATATGATATTGCCGGAGTCGGTGGGCTGGTACAAAGACTGGTCCGAGCATTCGGTCAACCGAAAAGCCGGTTCGCTCAATAATTTCAGCATTCATCTGGTGCTGGAAGGCAAAGGCTATTTGCAAACCGAAAAGCAGCAGTATACACTGCAGCGCGGGGACGCGTTTTTATATTTTCCGATGCAGGAGCAGCGTTACTACAGCGATAAGGACGACCCGTGGAACATTCGCTGGTTTCATTTTTACGGGGACACACTCAAAGATTATTTGCTGAACAAAGGCTTTCACCGCTCCCCCATCTGGACGATGCGCCAATGGAAACCGCTTGAAGAGGCGATACTGTCGCTGTTAGCGGAAGCGGAGGAGCATGGCTTTTTGCGTATGACCCGTCTGTCCACCTTGACGTATGCGGCATTAACCGAGTTTACGGCGCACGCCGCTTCGCCGACTACCGCCAAAAGCCCGGAGACGGAAACCCGCATCCGCGCCCTGCTGCCGAAAATGCAGAGTGAGGCCGCTCAGCCGTTCGATCTGGATTATTGGGCCGGCATCGCCGGGGTCAGCACGTATTATTTTTGCAGGCTGTTCCGGAAAGCGACGCAAATGACGCCGATGACTTTCATCACTTTATGCCGGCTTCAGCTCAGCAAACGGCTGCTTCTTGAGAAAGAGGAGCTGACGGTCAGGGAAATCGCAGAGCAGACGGGCTATCCCAGCATCAGCTATTTCAACAAGCGTTTTTTGGAGCAGGAAGGCATGACGCCTACGGAATACCGGGAGCTTTTTCACAAGCGATGATGAAACGCGGATCGAGACCATTTCGGGTCGGATGGCGAGGAAAAGTTCGTCTCGGCTCCCTCGTATGTTACAATAGCCTTTGGAAATCATTGCACGATGTCGTTTACAGCGGAAAGGAGTACTTATGAAATCGCTCGTTTTGGCAGAAAAGCCGAGCGTGGCCAAAGAAATCGCCCGTGTGCTCGGTTGTCATCAGAAACATAAATCTTATATCGAGGGCCCGGACTATGTCGTTACCTGGGCGCTGGGCCATCTCGTTACGCTCGCGGAGCCGGAAGATTACGATCCGAAGTTTAAGACGTGGAATTTAGAAGATCTTCCGCTGCTGCCTTCCAAAATGAAACTGAAGCTCATTCGGGAAACGACGCCGCAGTTCAAGGCGATCGCCCAACTGGTGCAGCGCAGCGATCTAGGCCAGCTCATCATCGCAACCGACGCAGGCCGTGAAGGCGAGCTCGTCGCCCGTTGGATCATGGAAATGACCCGCTGGCGCAAGCCGTTCAAGCGTCTGTGGATTTCCTCCCAGACGGACAAGGCGATCCGGGAAGGATTCGCGCAGCTGAAACCGGGGCAAGCCTACGATAACTTGTACCGTTCCGCGGTATGTCGGGCAGAAGCCGACTGGCTGGTCGGCCTCAATATTACAAGGGCGCTGACGTGCAAGCATCAGGCGCAGCTCGCCGCCGGCCGCGTTCAGACGCCGACGCTCGCCGCGCTGATGGAGCGCGAGCGCCAGATCAAATCGTTTCAATCCAAAGATTACTGGATGCTGCGGGCGCAGCTCGGCTCGTTTCAGGCGGTATGGCGGAGTGCGGCGCAGCCGGATGGAAGATTGTTCGACCGCGAGGCGGCAGAAGCGCTGCTCGCGCAGCTGAATCAGGCGCGTTCCGCCAAGGTCGCGCAGCTGAAAACGACAGAGAAGAGCGAACCGCACCCGCTTGCCTACGATTTGACGGAGCTGCAGCGCGATGCGAACCGGCGCTTCGGCTTCTCTGCGAAGCAAACTTCGAACGTGCTGCAGCGGCTGTATGAGCAGCATAAGCTCGTAACGTACCCGCGCACCGATTCGCGCTACTTGTCCTCCGACATGGCTGCGACGCTGCCCGCCCGATTGGAAGCGTTGAACGTATCGCCATATGCCGCGCTGGTCAAACCGCTGCTGAGGAAACCTTTGCCGTTGTCCAAGCGGATCATTGACGACAGCAAGGTGTCGGATCACCATGCGATCATTCCGACCGACGAGCGTCCGCAGCTGCATACGCTGAGCGCCGATGAACGTAAGCTGTACGATCTGATCGTGAAACGGTTTATCACGTTGTTTTATTCGCCGTTCCGCTTCAACGAAACGGCGGCGATAATCGACATCGGCGGAGAGCCGTTCCACGCCAAAGGGCGCATCACGGTCGACGCCGGTTGGAAAGCGGTAACCGGCCAGGAGACGACTGCGGAAACGGACGACGACGAGGAAGGGTCGGCCGGCGACGAGCCGACCTCCCTGCAATCGCTCCCGCCGCTGCAGGCCGGTGGTGAACTGAAAGACTTCCGCTTGCAGCTCCATAAGCAGGCGACGAAACCGCCGGCGCGCTACACCGAGGCAGGTCTGCTCACTGTGATGGAGAAACAGCACCTGGGTACGCCGGCCACCCGTGCCGATATTATCGAAAAGCTGCTGCAAACCGATACGATCGAGCGAAAGATGAATACGCTGCAGCCAACCGGTAAAGGCGCCCAACTGATCGAGCTCGTCGTCCCTGAGCTTCGCTCTTCGGAACTGACGGCTGCTTGGGAACAGGAACTGGAGCGCATCGCCAAAGGTAACGGTGACGCCGGTGCCTTCATGACGCGAATTCGGGAGCAAACGTCCGTTATCGTGCGTCAGGTCAAAGAAAGCGATGTGGAATACAAGCCGCATAATTTGACCCATTCCCGCTGCCCCGAATGCGGCACCCCGCTGCAGGAGATCAAGAGCAAACGAGGCAAGCGGCTCGTTTGCAGCAGCCGCGAATGCAGTTATTCGCGTGCCGCGGAACCGGCGTTGTCAGGCAAGCGCTGCCCGCAGTGCCACAAGAAGATGGAGATTCATTCCGGCAAAGCCGGAAAATACGCGCAGTGCCGCCCTTGCAACGTCGTTGAGATGCTGAACGACGCCGGCGGCGGACGCGCTTCGAAACGGCAGCAGTCGCACCTCGCCAAGCAATTCAGCGACAACGTGCAGCTGTCCTCGAGTCTAGGCGACGCGCTTAAAGCCGCGCTGAACAAGAACGAGGATTAATCCTGGTATAACCAAGGCAAGACGCTCGAGATGGATGGCGGTGCCTTCCTTTTAGAAGGCATCTGCGAGCTCTTCAGATCAACGCAATCGACATCATTACGCGCTTCGTACGATCCGAAAAAGAGCACCTCCGCCGATAGTTGGCATGAGGTGCTCTTTGTATTTTGTATATAGGGCATCAGGCTTCATTCGAGACTTAATCGAATGAAGCGAAAGCCACGCTCCCGGCGAATCACCGCACAAGTTCCGAAAGCCTCGGCAGCACGTTGCTTTCATAGAAGGAACGCAGCTGCTCCTTCTCCAGTTCCGTGAACTGGAACTCACAATCCCTGCCTTCATCCTGCGGGACGAATTGCACGATTGCGCCATCATGCGTGCAGATCAGCAGTGCCGTCAAATGTTCCAGTTCTTCCGGCAGCTCGCTGCCGTCCGTCAAGTCAAAGCTTACTTCAATGTCCAACCATTGACCCCTGCGTTCCGCCATAGCCCGCATATTCGCAAATCGAATCTCCTTCAGTTCACTCGAACCGTATTGTATCATTTGCGCACCACCTGATTTCCCGTGACCAGATTTCTTAGCGCAAGGTCGATACTCGGAAATAAAAAAGGAAATTGTTTGTTCATAGCCACGAGCGGGATCACCCGTTGTCCTTTGAGCAGCAACTCGGATAATTCCCCGAACATCAGCTTCATGACAAAAGCCGGTACCGGGAACAAGTAGGGCCTATGCATCGCTCTTGCGAGCGCGCGGCCGAACTCATCGTTTGTCACTGCATGCGGAGCCGTTGCATTGACCGGACCTTCGATATCTTCATTTTCGATGCAAAAATCGATCAGACGGCATATATCGTCAATGTGAATCCAGGACAGCACTTGCTTGCCGCTTCCTACACGGCCGCCCACTCCAAACTTAAACGGTAATGCCATCTTCGGAAAAGCGCCGCCGTCATTTCCAAGCACGATGCCTACTCTCAGCAAGACGACCCGCGTATCGGGAATATGCTCTGCCGCCATCTCCCATTGATCCACGACTTTGGACAAAAAATCGTCCACATGCAGCTCGCTTTCCTCGGTAAACGTTTCTTTCTCGGATGTGCCGTAGATGGAAATGCCCGACGCGTTGACAAGCACCGGTTTTTTTTCCAACCGCTCGATCATGCTGCTGACTCGCTCAACGGCATCGAGACGGGATTTCAAAATCCGCTCTTTCGCCTCGTGAGTCCAGCGTTGATTGATGGACTCGCCCGCCAAATTGACGATCGCATCCACGCCTGCAAGCGGCATAATATTCGTCTCGAGCTCCGACCAGGTAATATGCCGGATCATCGGATTGTCAGAACGTTTTTTTTGGCGGGAGATCAGAACGATCGACGCCTTTTTCTTCAAATAATAATCTGTCAGATGCTTGCCGACAAACCCGGTGCCGCCAGCAATGGCCACTTTCATGCGCTGTCCTCCACTTGTCGAATGCCGTCACCGCCTGCGCGCGTGCCGGACGCAACCTGTAATAAATAAGTGCTTTAATCTTTATTATATAACAAAATTGATATTATACAAAAATCCATTCCATCTTTTTGAAAAATCGTAAATGAAAATGATTTACAACCTCAATTGCAACCGATTATAATCTAGTTGATTTCTACCTGCAAACAAAACTGCATGAAATAGGATATAGATTGCCGGACGCCTTGCCAGACGGGACCAACACAACCGCTTCAGACAGCATTTACAAGTGCGCACCGCCTTCGAATTGCCATTGTGTTGAGCCGCACGATATAATAGGGGTCATGGAGGTTTTATTATGGAAACGAGAGAAATGCTGGAGCATTTTGTGACATATTTGCAAACGATTAACCGCCATATGCGTTCGAAAGCTTTCGATCAGCAGGAAAGTCCGCTAACTCGGGTGCAATGGCTTCTCCTCCGACACCTTTACCGCAAAGGACCTTGCACGATCGGTCAGCTCGCGATCCATCTTGACGTTCGCTCCAGCACCATGACGCAAATGATCGACAGGCTGGAGAAAGCGAATTTCGTTTATCGTGTTAGCAGTCAGCCTGATGCGCGTGTACGAATGGTAGGGCTTACCGATGAGGGTACCGCCATTATCCACCGGACGGAATCCGAATGGGCGGAGACGCTGTCGGACGCGTTCGGCCAATTTAACGAGAAGGAACGTCAGCAGTTTTTACAATATATGCAGCGCCTGTCCGAAGGATTGCCGAAGAGAGGATCATAATTTATTGCATGCTACAGACTCCGCAAGGGGTCTTTTTTTTCAAGACTTTGGAAATGAAACTATGAAGTCGTTTACCAGTACTGGAACTCATTGCAAAATATTGGTTGCCTCAAGTAGCCTAAGAAAGTACAATTAGTGGACAACGACGCGTACGGAGGATATTCCCTTGACTTGGAACTTGGAAACGGCGTTTATGGAGCGAATTCAGGAGCATGCTCAATCCATTATTTACCGTGCAAAGCATCGTGATACGGGGAAAGTAAAAATTATCAAGCAAAGCAAGTCGGCGGCTTATGACGCGCTTCTTGAGCAGGAATACGCCAACAGCCGGCTCTTCAAACATGAAGAGATGTTGGTTCCAGCGAGACGGCTTGTGCTTGAAGGCCGCCCTGCGCTCGATTTGGGCGAAACCGCAGCGATTCCGCTACCCGCCTATTTGACAGCCAAGCCGCTGGACATCGTTGAATTGTTGCAGCTAGCGATTGCCGCCGTTCAAATGATTGGCAAGCTTCATCGGTTGAAGTATGTCCATCAGGCGATTTCCCCCTTCTCTTTCTTTATCGAAACGGATCGAAAGAAGCTGATTCTGACCCAGCTGCAGCATATTTGTTCCCTTGTGTCGTTTGGAGATAGTGAAATAGTGCAAGATGAAAGTGCCTGCGCCCTTGATTCAAATGCATTAGACGAAGAACATTTGCCGTATGCGGCTCCTGAGCGCATGAGCGACACGGCATTCTCCTTCGATGAACGGGCGGATTTGTATTCGCTTGGTGCGTTGTTTTACCGATTTGCAACAGGAAAACAGCCATTCTATCATAAGGACGATATGGAGCGGCTCCATACTCTCACGACGCAGCTCGAAGCTGACGGGCACGTACCGAAGGCGTTGTCGGATATCATTTTGAGATGCATGGCCGTTCAACCGGAGCGTCGCTACCAAAGCGCCCAAGCGTTGGAACGGGATTTGGAGCTTTTCTTTCTTCGGCTGCGCTCCGAATGGAACAACGGCACCCCTCCCTCGGTTACCGCGGAATCAACCATGGAACTGCAAATTTCTGATACGCTGTATGGCAGAGATTCCGAGATGCACACGCTGCTTCAGTCATACCAGCGCGCGTTGTTAGGGGGTTTTGAGACCGTATTCGTCAGCGGTTTGTCGGGCATCGGCAAATCGTTTCTGATCCATGAGTTTCGGCAAACGATGCAGCGTGGGAAAGGTTTATTCATGTCCGGCAAATTCGACCAGTATAAGCAGGAGATTCCGTACCGAGCCATTCATCAAATTGGACGCCAGCTGTTTCATCATCTGCTTTCGCTGGACAAAGAACAATATCAAGTGAAAATACAACAAATTAATGACGCTGTCGGGCCTAACGGTCAAGTGCTGATCGATATGAACCCGGATTTGGAACGTATTCTCGGCAAACAGCCCCCACTGGCGAAACTGCCGCCTACGGAAATGTACAATCGGTTTCTGATGACGCTTCATCAATATTTATCCGTATTTTCAACGAAGGATCATCCGCTTGTTTACTTTTTGGACGATTTGCAATGGGCCGATCCCGCTTCCATCCAGCTCATAACCGATCTGCTGCACAGCTCAGACGGCAAATACATCATGTTTATCGGGGCGTACCGGGGCCAGGAAATTACGGATAACCATCCGCTGCAGCGAATGCTCGTCAAGCTCTCCCGCATCCGGCGAATTCAAATGTCGCACATCGTGCTCGAGCCATTGAGCGAGTCGCACATGAGCAAATTGCTAGCCGATTCGCTTCATCCCACAAAACAGTCGATAGCGACGCTGGCAGCGCTGCTGATGCGCAAGACGAAAGGCAACGCATTTTTTGCGAAGCAATTTTTTCGTTCGCTATACGATCTCCGGCTGCTGCGATTCAATGTGTCGGAATATTGCTGGGAATGGGATACTGACCAAATCGACGAGCTTTATATTACCGACAATGTAGTGGATTTTATGATGACGAAAATTCGCCGTTTGCCGGAACCGGTGCAGCGGATTCTTATGGATGCCGCCTGCATCGGGAACGAATTTACGCCGGAAACGCTCTCGCTTGTGACAAAGCTTCCCGATGGCGAAGCAGCCGTGCTGCTCACGAAGGCGATCGATGAAGGGATGCTGTTGCGCATTGCCCATATCCGTTCCCCTGATCGTTCCTCTTCGGCGTTGTATAAATTTATGCATGACCGCGTTCACCAAGCGGTGTACTCGATCGTGCCGAACGAGGAAAAGAAGCGGATTCATCTCCGGATCGGCCAGTCGCTGCAGCGGGAACTGAACTTCGAACAACGGGAGGACCGGTTGTTCGATATCGTCAAACAGCTTAATCTTGGCGCTGAACTGCTCGATAAGCTCGAGGAAAAAGATAATCTGCTGATGCTCAACTTGAAAGCATGCCGTAAAGCGAAAGGGAACTCGGCCTACGAAACGGCGTTTCATTACGCTGTGAGTGCAGTGAATTTACTTCAGCCCGGCGATTGTTGGATTGTTGCATACGCCACCGCCTTCGAGGTCCACATGGAACTGGCCGAGCTGAACTATTTGTGCGGACATTTTGACGAGGCAAAACGCATCTTCGCAACCCTTCTGCAGCATGTAAAAACGAAATTCGAGAAAGCGGATATTTATAATTTGATGATGGTGCTCTATACGAATCTTGGCCAGCATGAAGAAGCGCTTCAAGTCGGACTTGACGGTTTGCGCCTATTCGGGATCAAATTTCCATCCCAAGTCAGCACACCGCGTATGCTGTGGGAAATGGTAAAAGCACGTTATTATGTTGGGCTGAAACGGCCGGAAGACTTGATCGATCACCCGCTGATGACGAATCCGAACCATAAAGCCGTCATGCAGCTGATGGTCAATCTCATTCCGCCGTCCTACTTTGTGAATTCCGGCTTATACATTTGTTTGATGCTGCGCACGTTCAGTTATTCGCTGCATTATGGTCATTCCGAAGGGTCGGCTTACGCTTACTCTGCCTATGGCGTCATTGTCAGCTCATTGCTCGGCAGGCTAAAATCCGGCAGAGCTTACGGCTTGCTCGGTCTCCAACTGAGCGATATGTTCGACCATCTGCCGACCAAGAGCAAAGTATATTTTGCATACGGCGGCTTTACGAGCTCGCTCAGCGGCCACATAGGAGCCAATGTCGGCTACTTGCAAAAAGCATACCAGTACGGCATAGAATCGGGCGATTTTGTATACGCCGGGTATTCGATTACGTTCAGCTTCTTTTTGCGGCTATTTCGGGGCGATCCGTTATCTGAAGTACTGAAGGAATCGGACGCCTACCACAGCTTTATATATAAAGCGCAGGATCAGGATGCGATTTCGATTTTTACCGTACTGCAGCGGTACGTGCTTTATATGAAAGAGGCGCCGCTAGCATTCCAGCAAGAGCAGAAGACCGCTCAGGACGATGCCTTTATGACAGACGACGAAGTCGATCACTTGGAGCGGCTGACGAACAAAGCGACCATCCATACGTATTACGCGCTTCGCGCGCAATCCTACTACATGATGAACCGGCTCGAAGCGGCTGAACGCATTTGCGAGCTTGCGGAAGCGTCCATAACCACCGTGTTCGGCTTGCCTCATATGCATTTGCATCATTTCCACAGAGGGATGGTGTTCGCCGGGTTGTATGCCTCACGGCCAGAGGCCACCCGGAAACGGTATAAGCGAATGATTCGCAAAAGCCTGCGCTTTCTGGACAAATGGTCCCGTCATTCACCCGATAATTTTTTGCACTTGAAGCTTCTGCTCGAGGCCGAATGGAACCGGATCATCGAGAAACCGGAGCTGTCCGCCTCTTTATACGATCAAGCGATCCATCATGCGGGTTTGCAGCGTTTTGTTCAATTCGAAGCGATGGCATGCGAATGTGCGGCTAAATTTTATTCGGGAACCGGTAAGCCGGCCGAGGCTTCGTCTTATTACGCGAAGGCGTTAGCATTATATAAAAAATGGGGGGCAATGAGGAAAGCGGCGGATATGGAGGGGCAACAGCCCATTCTCTGATCCCGTTCGCAAACGGATTAACATTTTGTGACCGCTACACAAAAAAAGCAACCTACCGTGAGCTGTTACAATCGCGTGTCTTCTGCTGGGAGGATGCATTCGCCGAAACGACATATTCCACGTTCAGTGGCGCGGCGCGGCAGGCTTAATAAGAAAAAAGCGTCTCTAACCGCTTCGGATTGCAGCGGAAAGAGACGCTCTTCTTTTTGTTGGTGATGCGATATATCGCTCGAGTGCCGATCACCGAAAATCGGCCCATGTGCGTAAACCCTGGACGGGAACTTCGGCTACGCTTGTGCAAAATACTGCTCGATAAACCGGAGCGCCTCTTTCAAATGAAGCCCAAAATAATCCCAGTTGTGGTCGCCCTCGAATTCAAGATATTCATGCGGATATCCAAGTTGGTCGAGCAGCACTTTGTACGCGGTGTTCAGCGGATATAAATAATCGGACGTCCCGCAGTTAAAATGCAGTGCCGGCCGCTGCTCCCCCCTTACTCTCTGGGAAGCAAGCACATGCAGATCGTGCTCTCGTACATAAGGTCCCTGCACCGGTCCGATCATGCGCGAAATTTCGGTTCTCAGTAGATCTTCGGTCATCAGCGCCGTCGACATGAGTGCACCCGATATGCTAGCGGCGGCGCCGAACAGCTCCGGATTGCGCAGCGCGAGTACGAAGGCTCCATAGCCGCCCATGGATAATCCGCATGCCGCACGGCTGGAACGGTCGGCCACCGTACGGAACTCCCGGTCTACGGCAGGAATGAGATCATACAACAAGTAGTCTTCAAATCGTCCTGCACCGTTATACCAGTTGATATAAAAGGTTCCTTGTCCGTATCCCCCGTCGCTCGGCATCACGACGATGCTTTCACGGAATTCGCCCGATGCGATCATCGCATCGAGCGTCACTTCGACATTGCCTTTCATGATCCAACTGGCTTCATGGCCGTACAATCCATGCAGCAAATAAACGACCGGATAACGCCGGTCCTGCGAAGCATCGTAGCTCGTAGGCAAGTACACGTTACAGAGCTTGCGCTGATATAAAGCGCCGGAAAAAAACGGAAACGGCTGTACGCTCATGCGGCAACCTCCCTTTTCTGCCGATCGGTCGGCTTAGTTGAGTACGGCAGTCATATGCGCCTTTGTAATGGACCAATGGGAAGTATTCCATATGGTTTCCTTATTTTTAATATATAAAATTTGCGGAGAAGCATGCTTCACGCCGGTATCTTCGGCAATTTGATTGGATACGGGGCGCGATTCGATCACTTTTACCATGACATAATCCACGTCGGTGTTCGGTTCTTTGGCCAAGTAGGATTCATATTCATCCAGCGCATTTGAGCTTACCGGACAAGCCGTGCTATGCTTTAATACAACGATCGGCTTAACGCCCGATCCTTCCAGAAGTCGATTCCACTCTTCGATCGTCGTAATTTCTTTCCATTGCGTCATATTTAGTCCCTCCGTCTTGTTTTTCAAGAGATGAATATCGAATTATTTGCGATCGTAATAATAATGCTCGCCTACCGGTTGCGGCCCCAACGTTAGGATGCCATACGAGTACCGGGGCTGCCTGCGCTTGTCGGTCGGGGAACCGGGGTTAAAGAGCAGCACCCCGTTACGGCTTTCCATATACGGAATATGGGAATGACCGAACAGCACCACATCGACTGTTCCTTTACCGTCGCCGTCGAGAAAAGCACGGTAAGCCGTTTCCGATGTAGAGCGGCCGCCGTCGCCATGGACGATGCCGATGCGATATCCGGCTATCTTCAGCACCTTGCGCCTTCCGAAACGTCTGACGATCTCCAGACCGTCGTTATTGCCTGCCACTCCGTCCACCGGAGCGATCAATGCGAACAGTTCAACGACGCCTTCATCCATCCAATCGCCCGCATGCAAAATCATATCAACGCCCTGAAGACCTTCCACCAGCGTATCCGGCAGACGAGCGGCTCTGCCGAACATATGAGTATCGGATACAACGCCTATGCGCATACGCGGCTGAGTCCTTTCGTATCAGAATTATTTTTATTTTACCATAACCACCCTCAAAAGAAAAAAGCACCGCAAGGGCGCTGTAAGGTTTATTCGAGTACTACAAACCAATCCACGAACTGTGAGGCAAGCAATTTCCGCTTTCCTTGAAGTTCGGAGAATACGGATATTTTATATTGCTTTAATTGCTCAACCCTAAATATAAGTTCTGCATCCGCTTTCGTTATTTTGTAATCATGCAATCCCAAATCGACCTTTTTATCGTCATCATCCGGTTTCGACTCTAAATAGAAAACTTCCTCGATCGTAACGTTTCTTCTGGAATCTTGGAATTGAATGATCAACTTTTGACCGTCGGTAACGGTCTCATAGTAGTTGTCCCTTTCCAGCTTGTAATCGAAAGCGATCGTCAGCTTCGTCCGGTCCAGTCCAGTTTGTATCCGCGATAGTGTAAGCTTGTATGGAAAAAACTCGATATCTTTCAAATTCGATTTCGGTGTCGCATTTTCCGAAGGGATTTCCATCTCAACCGCATTCAAATAGGCATCCGCTTTCTCATCTACTCCCGTCCAGTGCGTATCTGTCACCGCTTCTCCGATAACCATCTTAAGACCAGCCGTATCCATGTCTTTCGGCAGTTTCGCGATCAGCGATTGCATCGCTTTGCCTGAAGGATTAAGCTTCTGTTTCACCTCACGGATTTTCATCGGAAACAGCCGATCGTCCGTTGTCTTTAAAAAAGCAGCGACTTTCGGCAGCGCCGCCGAACGCTTCTCCATATTCGTCGTTTCCAGCTGCACTTCATACCATTGTGATGTATCGTCTGAGTACGTGTTGACCGCACTGGGTGCGTACGTCGCGCTGCGCCCGGCTCCGGTGATCGGCTGCTTATCGCCGAGAACAACCGTCTTCAGCCCCGTTCCCGTTAGGGGCATATCGAACTGTGCCATCTCTTCCGTTGTCTGCTCGTTCACCTTCTCATTCACAACGAGCTTGGCGGAAGAATACGGGTAGGAATACGGAATTTTGGCCGCAATTTGCACATGCATCGGAATACCTGGAGGAAGACCCGCTGCACGATCCGTACGTATCGCCTTTGCCTCCACTTTGACCCCGTCATCCAGCAGGAAGTACGCTTTGAGTTCCGGGAATGGCAGCGAAGTCGTTTCCTGATGCGTCAGCGTCAAATCGGCGCTCAAAATATCCTGGTCTTCCCAAGGCATCCGCTGCAGCTTCTCTACCTGCAAACGATACGTTCCTGTCAAATTCGTATATTCGACCGGACTTCCAACAGGAATCGTCTCCATCGAAGCCGCCGGCACCGTGAGCGAAGCGATCGGATAATTCAGCTTCTGATCGCTTGTTATGGAGACGGGCTGGGAGATGACGACTTCCCACTCGCCCGCAGCCGCCGATTTCGGAAGCAACGAGCCTTTCAATTGAAACTCTACGGAAACCTCCGGCGTCAGCAGCTGCTTATCGGCCGGAACGATGGCCTCGAGCGGATACAACGCCCCGTTTGCCGTCCGCAGTGAATATTGCAGCCCGGGAAGCTTCAAACTGGACCCTCCGTGGTTCGTCAGCTTCAGCATCAACCTCGGGGACAAATGCGCTTCCTTCTCCTGAACGTAATTTTTCGTTACTTGCGCTTCCACCGGGAAGCTGCCGAAGTTCAGCGTACGGCTGCCGCTGGACGTCGAGAGGACCGATCCTACATCATCCGGGAAGGAGATTGCGCCTACCGTTTCTTCAAGCGCAGCCAAATTATAATTCCAGTGCGTGATACGGAATTTCAAGTCGCCGAGCGTTACGCTGTCGTTAACCGGCGCATAGAACGAATAGTCGACCTGCTGGCCGGCGGGTACCTCTTTCTTTGCTTTGTCCTGAGGCAGCAGCTGCGCTTCGAATTCCGTTCCGCCTTTGCTGCCGACGCGCACCCAATAATCGAGAAATGGCAGTTCCTTTGCTTCTCCGTTATTCACCGTTATGGTAAAGAACAGCATACGGCCGTTCTCCGAAGGCAGGATGACCGCATTTTTCAATTCAAAGTATGCGTTCTTCGTAACGTAAACCATATCGAGCTGCTGCGCTGCGGACAATACGTCGCGCTGGTATGCCTCGCTCTGGGCGTTCACAACTGCCGACGGTCCTATACCCGCTGCCGGGACGGCGGCCAGCATGAAGATCAGCGCCCATTTCACCTTATTCGATCGGTACAATTTAGCGTTCCTCCTTCTCTTCCGGGGGCAGCAGCACGATGCGGCCATCCTCCACCTGCACTCTCACCTTGTTCGACTGTTTCAAACCGATCGTCTGCAGCATCTCCGACGGAATCTGAAGCCGCCCGGCTTTGTCGATTACGGCATATTCCACGTGGGATTCTTCCTCTTCCGCCTGCAATGCGCCCTGTTCCAGCTCAGCAAGCTCGTCGGCATACGATTTCCGCCTTATAATTTCCGAGGACGTTTTGCCATCCCGTATCGCAACGACGCGGTCGACTTTTTTGGCGAGCAGCGGATCATGCGTAACAATTACGACGGTCAGTCCCAGATTCCGGTTCAAATCGCGGAACAAATCGAGTATCTGATTCGCCATCTTCGTATCTACCGACCCGGTCGGCTCATCGGCAAGCAGCAGCTTCGGCTGATTGGCTAAGGCGATAGCGATCGCAACCCGCTGCTGCTCGCCTCCGGACAGCTGGTTCAGCTTGTTTCCTCGCCGGTGGCTTAGTCCTACCGCGTCTAGCAATTCGATGGCCCGCTCCCTCTTGCGCTTGCCTTTAAGCAATATCGGCAGCTCCACATTTTCTTGCGCCGTTAAGTAGGGGATCAAATTGCGCGCATTGTTTTGCCAGACGAATCCGACCGTTTCGCGCTTATATTTCACCAGATCCTTCTCGGTAAACTTGAGTAAATCTTTCCCGTCGACGAGCAGTTGGCCCGCCGACGGACGATCCAAACCGCCCAGCATATTGAGCAGCGTCGATTTGCCGCTGCCGCTGTTGCCGATAATCGCCATCAGCTCGCCAGGCTCGACATGAAGGTCGAGCCCTTGCAGGGCGACGACCTCGAGATCGGCAATTTTGTATATTTTTACGAGATTGTCACAATGTATCAACGCACAGCCTCCCTTAGTCCTCCCCAAGCTTGACAGCCTGATGGATCTTGATCCGGGACAGCATCGACCCGAGAATGAACAGCCCGATCGCCAGCATGACGCCTACGATCATATAGAGCTGCATCTGATCGCGCGGATCGAAAGTAACCTGGAACGGCGGCACCTGCGACGACGTTTGCAGCGACAGCTGAAACATCGGCACGAACAGCCGGCTCGTCACGTTCCCGAGCAGCACGCCGATAGCAATCGCAGCTCCTGACGTCATGAGCTGCTCGCCGACCAGCATCACCATGAGCTGCCGGAACGATATCCCCATCGCCCGAAGAATCCCAAGCTGCAGTACCCTTCCCGACAATGATAGCACCCAATAAAGCAGGAAGCCGCAAAAGCTGATAATGATGGAAATCAGGAAGCCTAGCGTCATGACCCCGTTGATCGCAAGCTGGAACGGATCGTTTTTGACGCGGATCAGCATTTGTTTCGCATCGCTCAGCTCCGAGACCGGAATGTTCTTGTCCTCCATCGCCTGATAAAGCTGCTGGCTCCCCGCGTCCGGCTTCATCTTCAGCCAAACATCGTAAGGCTCGAGCGCCATATTGTTCTGCATGTACGATAAGTGGCCGACGACGAGCATCGGGTATTTGATCTTTGGCGCCGTTTTCGCATTGCCCGCTGCGGTACCGGATGTTGGCGTTTTGTCGTTAAAATTCGGGTTCGGGTTCCATGACGGCCAGTAATCGATAATGCCGTAGATGTTGAACATGGCGCTTTCCACGCCGTTCCAGCCAGCATATAAATGGTCGCCCGGCTTCAAATGGAACCGGTCGGCAATCGAGCGGGAAATCAATACGGCCGAAGGAGACGAAGCCATCATATTCAAATAGTCGTAAAAATGATGATCGAGCAGTCCGTTCCTCAGCCACGAGGTATAACCGAAATCATCCGTATCGATGCCCATCATCGTGATCGTTTCTTTCTCTTTGCCGACGGTCACCGTCGCATCTTTTTTCACAAACACTTTGGCCGCATGCTCCACGCCCGGAAGCTGCGTCATCGGAAGAAACGGCGGCTCGGAATACTGCACTTTTTTCTTCACGACCGGAATCGGCACAGTTGGCGTTACCGGTGCGGCGGGGGCTTCTTCATCCCCTGTGTCCGTTTCGTCCGTTTCTTCTCCAGCGCCCGCGATCGGCGCATCGTCTTCCCATTTGATTTTCACTGCGATATCCGCACCGTTCGCGTACAATATTTTCTCGCTCGCGTTTTTGTTAATCGTCCGCGCTGCACTGGCGCTGAACATTCCTGTTGCGAGCGTTACGCTCAGGAACACCATGATCGCCTGATACTGCGTCGTCGATCGTCCCACCTGCAGCAAAGTCGAATAGAGCGAAGGCGGCCACCATTTTCGTCCGACGGCATACAGCAGTTGGATCAGGAACGGATAAATCCGCAGCAGCAAAAAGGCGGAACCCAAAATGAACAAGGCCGGTACAAGAAACAGGAGCGGATCGATCTGCAAGTCCGAAGCGTCCAACCCCAGTGCCTGCAAGTCGCCCATCCGCCGACGGAAAGTCTGCAGTCCATATAGCGCGACGCCCATCAGCACGATATCGATAAAATATTTGTGCCAGAACGAATGCTTATGCTGACGAGCCATCTGCTGCTTGTGACCGACAATGGTTGCCCGGGTAGCGAACAGCACCGGCAAAATCGTCATGACGATCGAGCAAAGCACGGCAACGAGGCCGTATTGATACGCATCCTCGGTTAAATTCACTTTCAGCGCCGCACGCTGAACGAATTCGAGAAAGCCGTTGGAGGCGCCGAGCACCTTCGTCAACTGAAGGCCGAGCAGAGGTCCGATCGCAAGCGCCATCGCGCCCAGGAGGACGCCCTCGATCAAGTAGCTCGCTACGATTTGAAGCCGGCTGGCTCCACGGCTCCGCAATACGGCGATCTCCGTCTTTTGCCGGTCGGTGATCAGATTGGACACCATGAACAAATAGTAAGCCAGCATGATCATGACCGGAACATTGAGCGACCAAAGCATCACCCGGAGCTTCTCTTCTTTCGCGTAATAACCGGCCATCGTCTGCAGCGCAGGCGCTTTCATCGATACATTTTCGAACCGCTCGCCTAGAAAGGCTTCGGTGCCATTATACGCGGAAGCGAACTTTCCGATCGAACTCAGCTCCATCGCGTTGTAATCGACGGCCGTATACCAGATGGACGAGCGCACGAACGCCAATTTATCTTCCATGAACGATTTTTCAAACGTTTCGAACGGCAGCAGGAAGCTTCCTCGGTAGCTGGACAAATAATTGTACCAGTACAGGTCGTCGTATGACTTTCGGTCGATGACGCCGACCACTTTAAACCGCAGCGGATTCGCCCCTTCGTCTGAAATGACGAACTCGTTGCCGACGATCATTTTCATATTGGTCAGCGCTTCTTCCACAACCAACACTTCGTATACGCCGTTCACCGGCTCCTTCTTGGGCCACTGTCCGTCTTTCAGCGCCGCATGCGCTTCCAAGTCGCTCATGCCGACGATATCGGCCACGCGGTTCACTTCCGGGTCTACCCGCTCCGGATCGACAGGACTCATTTTGTACCGGTCCGTCGCTCTCTCGATCATGTAGCTCTTGATCGGCAAATCAAGACGCGGCAGCATTTTGTCCTGCATATACCGGTCGGATTCGCGCATCCGTTTGACCGACTCTTCCGGCCCCAGGTCGCTGGTCGAATACACGGACGTCCACAGCACGCCCGGATATTGCTCCGAATCGGTTTGAAGCAGCTCCAAATCTTTTATCAACAAACGATGCAGGATGGCGTTCGTGTAGATCGGCATACTACTCGCCAATCCAACGGAAATGACAAGTCCGAGCAGCAAGCTCAGCTCGAGCCACTTGTTCTTGACCATCTTGCGAATCATCATGACCAATAACGCCACGAAGCGTCACCTCAATTGTTTAAAATCACCTTCTGGCCTTCCTTGAGCCCCTTGCGGATCTCCACTTCGGTCGAAGAGACGACGCCTTTCTCGACATCGATTTCTTTGCGGCTGTCGCCTTCCAGCACCTGAACGTAATCCCGGCCAAGGTAAGAGCGCAGACCGACTTTCGGGATCATAAGCACGTTTTCCCTTTGTTCCGTGACGATCGTAATGTCTGCGTTGTTGCCTATAGTCACTTCGGGCGGCAAGTCGGTAACGGAAATGACGACGGTTTTGGCGTTTTTGTCATTAACCGCTTTGACTTCGGATTGCGGTGCGGTTGCGGGAATTTGCACGACCTGGCCTTCAAACGGCTTGCCCTTGATTTTCACAGAGGCCTGCATGCCGACTTGAATGCCGGTCAAATCGTTCAAGTTGGAAAATTCGTACACCAGCTTCATTCGTTTCGGATCTGAAACGGTGACCAGCGTCTTGTAAGCTGTAACCGGATCGCCCTGCTTGATCGGATCGACGAAAGTAACGATGCCGTCGACGTTCGAAACGAGCTTGGCCCGCTCCAGCTGACCTTTCAATAAATCAAGCTGAATTTGTTCCTTCTGCACGTCAAGCAGCTTCAACCGAATCGAGGCGGCGTCGCCGCGCTGCTCTTCTTTCGTCTGATCCAGCACGATTTTGGCCTTCTCGACGACGATTTCCTGCTGCTTGATTTTGCTGACCAGATCGCCGGTCTCCAGCTGAGCGATGACATCCCCTACCGCTACTTTCGTGCCGAGCGATACGTTCATGGCGTTGAGCCGTCCGCCCGACTCGGGAAAATACAAGTACTGCAGCCGGTCCGACGCAAATGTTCCGACTCCGGTAACCTGTTTCGTAATGTTGCCCCGCTTCACCTCGTACAGCTCGAAATTTTCCTTGACGGGTTTGACCAGCGGCGGCTTCAGCGCCTCTTCCTCTCTCGGAAGCAGACTGCAGCCGGATAAAACGGCGGACAGCGCAACCGTTACGGCTAGCGGAGTCCACAACCGTTGCCCGCCGGCAACCTTATCCTTGTTCCACAATGTGTCCATCCTCCAATGCGTATACTTGATCGACAATCTCCATAATGGCCGGGTCATGCGTCGTTAAAATGATCGTCATGCGCTCCTGCTGCACCAAATCTTTGAACACCTTCATCACCTGCAGCCCCATGCGGCTGTCTAGCTCCGCCGTCGGCTCATCCGCGAGCAGCAGCGAAGGCCGGTGCGAAATGGCCCGCGCGATCGCCACGCGCTGCTGTTCGCCGCCGGACAATTCGAACGGGCGATGCTTCATCCTTGGCTTGAGGCCGACAAAATCAAGCGCCTGCTCGGCATACTCCCTCCGCTTGGAGGCGGCAACCCCCGCGATCCGCAGGCCGAATTCCACATTCTCGTAAGCGGACATATAAGGCACGAGCGCGAACGACTGAAATATTAACCCGAGCTCCGTCCGCCGCAGCTCATTGCGCTGCTTATCGGACCATCCGGTAATGTCCTTGCCTTTGAAATAAATCGCGCCATCAGTCGGCCGGTCGAGCGATCCGAGCATGTTCAACAGCGTTGTTTTGCCGGAGCCGGAACGCCCCTTGAGCGCGACAAGACGACCGGGTGCAATGCTCAGATTCGCTCCGCGCAGCGCGTGTACGGCTGCCGATCCTTTGCCGAACGTTCGGGTGACGCCGACGGCTTCGATGATCGGTTCGAATTCCGCCATCAGACGGTAAGGAACATTCACGGTGCTTGCCCCCTTTCTATGAAAGCGTTCTCTATATTTTAGAGTAATGTTTTGGACAGCATAAAAAAAGACACCTTTTTGTTCGAAAAGGTGTCTTTTTGTTGGATAGCTCAGCCTGCTGCAGTTCTTCTTGGCACATACCGCTGCACCAGCTTCAACAGCGCAATATTCAAATAGTAGACCAATACGTACACCGGGGTCGAATAAAAAGGATTCCAGCCTTTGTATGTAAACACATGAAACCAATACGCCGAGATCCATTCCATCGCATTCGTAAGTATTGCGCAGCCTATTACATATCCGGCCAGTTTCCAGCCCTTCAGCCTCCATCGGTCGTAATAGAAGAGGACAAAGAATGCAGCCGGCGGATAAGTGAAAACGTACATTACCCAATCAAAATACTCGAACTCGGGATGATCTCCGTAATCATACAGGTCATACGGATTCACCGCTATCGTAAAATCAGCCGTTTGCGCCAAGCAATAATTAAAAATCCAAATGCACACGACGGTCAGCAGCGAGAATCGGCGGGGAAGCGATAGCCAGATGGACCAATTGGCGAGCGCAGCGCAAATAATAAACCATTCGTTCGCGTCGAATCGAACCGGGGGAAACAAGATCATGAGCCGAAGCCCTCCCTTCTCATCAAAGCGCGAAAGACGGCCGTAAACGCAGCGGATAAAGTAAAGATAAGCGCGAAGAGCAGCGCGGAACGAGTAAACGACCAATTTGAGAACAAAAGCAGTTTATTCATAGCTAGCACACCGTCGCCAATCATTAGCATCCCCAGGCAAATCGCAAAGGAAAGCAGCCGCAGCACCATACTCCGGACGGATACGATCCATGCGATTGACCAGAGGACCAGGCTCGGATTGATGATCAGCGCCGTTTGCTTTAATATCCAAAAGGTTTTCGGATGGCCGTCATACTGCACGTAATTTAAGTTTAATGTCGTAATCGTAAAAAACATCTGCTCGAAAGACGCGATAAAACACCAATAACTCACGATTTCAAGCGGGTGCAAATAACGTTTAAGCCAAAATACCGTCGATAGCGCGAAGAGACTGCACGCCAATACGAGACCCAGCATAACGAAGACTCCTTTAAAACCGATACTACTTTGAAGTATTCGCCTACTTCAGGAAAGTTATGTAACCTAACGCGGTCACATTAGCTCTACGTATTCCTTGGGCGTACATCCGACCATCCGTTTGAACGTTTTGGCGAACGCTTTCGCATCGTTGAAGCCGACCGCTTCGGCGATTTCGTACACCTTGCGGTTTCCGCTCTTCAACAGTTTTTTGGCCGCATCCATGCGGATGCGGGTCAGCGCCTCGGACAACGACTCTCCGGTCTCTTTGCCGTACAGATCGCTGATATAGCTGCGGCTAAGTCTCACATGATCGGCAATATCCGTCGTACTAATGGGCAAATGATAATGCGCCTGCATATACTCGTAAGCTTTCCGAATAAACGGGTTGCGCGATTCCATCCATTCATATCCCGAACCGCTGAGCAGCTCTAACAATCCGGTCATCGCCGATTCCGTTTCTCGTAGCAGCGTCTCGAATTGCAGATGCCGCCGCGGCGCTTCCGGAGAAAGATATGTTTTGCCGAAATCGTTCAGATCGAGCCATTCGTTGTGCTGCCGCGCAAAGGCGGCGGAGAAGCTGAGCAGCTCCTGAAAATAATCGTAAACAAGCTCCGCATTCGGTTGCCGCGCCCGGATTCGATTGCCGATCTCCGCCAATGCATGCATGACCGCGTTACTGTTGCCTCCGGAAAGCGCTCGCAGGAGATTATGCTTTTCCGCTTGCGGGAGCAGTTCTTCTCCGGTCTCGGCCGCTGCCCGCACGTTTCCGTAAAAATACTGCTCCCGCTCTTCGCGGTGACGATCTAATGCGGCCTTTAAGCCTCCGATACCGCGAATTCCCGGAATGGCGCTGACATAGCAAGGCGTGTCGAATGTGACGGAACGTTCTTCGACCAATCGTTTCAATCTTGCAATGGCCTGTTCCGGGTCAAAGAGATTGCCTTGGCTGCTTCCGGCTGGCAGCCCCTCGAAAATAAGCATCGCCTGACGCTCGCTCCATGGAATGACAGCGAACGCCTCGGGAGACGACCAGTCTCCAGACGTCCACGGAAAACCCGCGGCCAAATAGAACATATAGCTTGCATATGTATTCGTGAAGGTTTCTTCTTCCGGAAAAAGCCGCCGGAACGCCCCTTCGTTAGGCTCCGCGTCCGTTTCCAGCATGCGCCGAAGCTCGGCCCCGGTTTGCGATTGCCGCGACTGCTCCAATTGAATGCGGATGCGGTTAAATTCTTCCGCTTCCGACCGTTCGCGGAGCAGCGATTCTTTGGCTTCTCGAAGCACAATGGCCAAGTTCTCGGGTTCCATCGTAGGCTTTAATATATAGTCCCGCGCGCCGAGCTTCATCGCTTCCTTCACGTATTGAAAATCGTCCAAACAGCTAAGCACGACGACAGCAACACGCTTCGCACCGCCGTTCAGCTTCCGCACCAGCTCCAGACCGTCCATACGAGGCATCAGAATGTCCGTAACGACAATATCGACCGCGCCGGTCTTTACCGCTTCCCACGCATCCGCACCATCTTCCGCTTCGCCGTACCACCGCAGTCCTTCCGATTCCCAATCGATCATCGTCCGAAGCACTTGACGAATAATCGGCTCGTCATCCACAACCAAAACGTTCATGGCCTATCCCCCGCTTTGATGGATCGGCAGCGTCAGCCGGCATACGGTTCCTTCGCCGGGCTTGCCGATGATATGCAAATGATATCCGCTGCCGTAATAAAGCTTGATCTTCTCCCGGATATGCCGCACGCCGATACCGCTCATCCGTTCACGCACCCGAACTCCACCCGTCTCCTCATCCGGTTTTTCCGTATTCTCCTCCGTTATCCCGATTCCATTGTCTTCAACTTCGCAAATCAGCAAATCTCGTTTCGGATCCAAACTGACGTTGACTCGGATCAAGCCTTCCCTTTTCGCAGGCTCGATGCCATGAACAATTGCGTTTTCAACGAGCGGCTGAAGCAGCATGCATGGCAGTAAGCAGTGGTTCGCACCTGCCTCTACCACACACTCCAGCCGTATTTTATCACCGTAACGAAAGCGCTGGATTTCCATGTAATCTTGCAGCAGCCCGACTTCTTCTTTAACGGTAATGAAATCTCCCTTTTTTCCCAAACTCGCTTGCAGCAGCCGTACAAGCGCGGTCACCACTTCGGAAATTTGCGGCGTTTTATGAAGCTTGGCCACCCATTTGATCGTATTCAGCGTATTATATAGAAAGTGCGGATTCAGCTGGTACTGCAGCGCTTCCATCTCGGCCTCTTTCTTGAGCGCTTCTTCCCGCTTCACTTGACGAATCAGTTCCTCCAGCCGGTTCAACATTTGATTATAGCTGTCTCCCAACTCTTGCAGGCTGCTGCTTTTACCGACCCAGTACGCTTTCCAATCGCCGCGTTCCGCCCGTTTCATCAATTGTCTCAAATGTTCGACGGGCGATTGATAGTATCGCCTATATAAGAAAGCGCTTGCGCCGCCAGCAGCAATCAATGTCAAGGCAAAAACGAATGCCAGCGGCACAGCGTTGCGTCTACCGGACAACAAACCCGGGGGCGTGATTTCTGCGCGCGAATACCAGGCGGCCTGAGGAATATCAAGAAGCTTCTGGGAAATAAACCGACCTCGCTCCCAATTATCGAAGCTGCCCTGTTCATTGCCGTGGCCGGGCAAGGCCACCGTCGGTTGTCCGGGTGCTTGATACCGATACAGGAGCTGCCCGCGATCGTTGTAGACGATCATGCCGCTAAGCAGCTGCTCTCCTGCCGTATCCTTCAACATTCGCGCGACATTCAGAGACAGCGAGACGGTTCCTTTCACCACGCTTGTGCCTCTTTCCGTAATCGGCATGACATAGATCAGTTCCTTCACAGGGTCAGACTCGCGGCCCGGAATATCCGATGCGGCATAGAGCAGCCGCTCGTTACGGGATATAGCCGGCAGCATCCGGGATGCAAGCGCCGAGCCTTCGGGATCCGTCTGATTGCAGAGCGATATTCCGGTTTGATCCTGCGTCACGCACAACTCCGAAATATACGGAAACTGTGCCGCTTGCCGCCGGATCATGGCGTCCAGTTCGTCCCTTATCCCTGCATCCTCCGGCGTTTCCCGGCTGAAGCCGCTTTCGGCAAACCGCCGAACGACATAATCCGACGCGAGAAACCGGATCGTTCGATCAAGCTCCGACACCGTGTGCTGCATGCGCTGCACGATCTGACCATGCGTCCATCGCATCTGCTGCTCCGTCTGCTCGCGGACAAGGGACGCCGTCTGTACGTATACAAAAACAACGGATCCGGTCAAAATCAGGGTGCATGCCGCTCCAATATATATAAGTAAACGAAGCATGTCGTTCCCGTCTCCCGTGGTGCGACTTAAAAAAAGCCCATGGGCATGGCGCCCACGGGCTTTGTTGACCGGGTCAATTGCGGCTTCATCCGTTGAAAAGGACACACCGTTCCTCCGGCCGAAACAACCGGCCGTCTCCCGATCTGCATCGGCTGAATTGCCGATTAAGGAGTTCCCGCCAATTCCAGAGCCTGGGATGAGATTTCGCTTTTGAACTTGGACATGCAGTTGCAAAGAAAATCTTTGCGGCAAATCGGGCATGGTTCCTTCAGCAAACGGTTAATATGGGTCGGCACGGTTGCGCCTTCCGCATCTTTCCCGTAGATCAGACGGCAAACCGTGCGATCTTTCAACTGCGCTACAATTTCAAACAATCCGTTTTTCGGATTGCGACTTACGATTTTGGCATCGACGACCTGGGGTTGATATGCCAAGTTGAGCACCTCTTTCGATATGTAATGGCATCTTTGGTAAGGTTGTACTAAGAATGATATCGCTTTTTGTTACTTGCCGTCAAGCAGGTTGCCAAGGCCTCCCAAGATGCTGCCTTCTTCCTTCCGTCCGCCCGGTCCTGCCGCGCTGATGACGCGATCCGCCAAACGGCTGAACGGCAGCGATTGAATCCATACCCGGCCCGGTCCGCGCAAAGTAGCGAAGAACAATCCTTCGCCGCCGAACAGCGCGGTTTTGATGCCTTTGACGAACTCGATGTCATAATCGACGTCCTGCGTCATGGCGACAAGACAACCGGTATCTACGCGAATCATTTCGCCAGGCTGCAGCACCCGCTCGCAAATGGTCCCGCCCGCATGAACAAAGGCGAGCCCGTCGCCTTCGATCTTTTGCATGATGAAGCCCTCGCCGCCGAAAAAGCCCGCACCAAGCTTGCGCTGGAAGTCGATGCCGATCGATACGCCTTTGGCTGCGCACAAAAACGAATCCTTTTGACAAATCAGTTTACCGTTAAGCGTCGTTAAATCCATAGGCAAAATCCGGCCCGGATAAGGCGAAGCGAAGCTGACGCTTTCTTTGCCCCGCCCCCGGTTCGTGAACACCGTCATGAACAGGCTTTCGCCGGTCAAAAGACGCTTGCCGGCGCCGAACAACTTGCCCATCAGCCCCGACCCTTGATTGCTGCCATCGCCGAATATCGTTTCCATTTGAATATTTTGATCCATCATCATCATGCTGCCCGCTTCAGCGATGACGCTTTCCCCGGGATCCAGTTCAATTTCGACATACTGCATTTCGGTTCCGTTAATACGGTAATCAATTTCATGAGCGTTCATGGTCCCACTCCTTAAGGTTCATATAATACGACATGCTGCAGCCGTCAGTTCAACTGAAGCTGCGCACGCGCTCAGGTTGCTGTGTAATCCATACGTTTCGCAACGCGGCGCGGTTTCATTCAGTTGCAACCCCAAGCGGAACGATCATTGATCTCCGTATTCGATCCGCAAGCAGGACGCCGCTTCTTTCGCTTGTCTTCGCGCCTGGCCGACATCGTCAGAAGAACTCAGTGCAACGGCCATCCGGCGCCCGATCTTCGTCTCCGGCTTGCCGAACACACGAACTTGCGAATTCGGCACCGACAGCGCCTCTTCCAGTCCCCCGATGCGGAACGACTCGGATTCGCGGTCCGCTTTCAGCGTGTAAGATGCGCCGGGCGTAAGCAGTCGGATCGTAGGAATCGGAAAGCCGAGAATCGCCCGCACATGCAGCGCAAATTCGGACAAATCCTGCGTAGCCATCGTCACCATGCCCGTATCGTGCGGCCGCGGGCTCACTTCGCTGAAATATACTTTGTCGGGCGCAAGAAACAACTCGACTCCGTAAATTCCGGTTCCGCCCAGCGCGTCGGTAATCGCTCCGGCGATACGTTCCGCTTCGCGGATTTGTTCTTCGCTCATCTCATGCGGCTGCCAGGACTCGATGTAATCTCCGTCCTTTTGAATATGCCCGATCGGCGCGCAATAAGTCGTACCCGATACGGAACGAACGGTAAGCAGCGTAATTTCCGAGTCGAAGCGGATGAACTCCTCTACGATGACCCGCGTTTTTTTCGCACGCCCGCCTTCCATCGCATAATTCCACGAAGTTTCCACGTCGTCCGGCGTGCGGCACACGCTTTGCCCTTTACCGGAGGAGCTCATGATCGGCTTGATCACGCATGGCGTGCCGATCTCGGCCACGGCGGTCTTCAGCTCCTCCAGGCTGTCGGCAAACGCAAACTTCGCGGTCGGCAGTCCTAACGTCTCCGACGCGAGACGGCGGATCCCCTCCCGATCCATCGTCAGCCGGGCGGCGTTCGCGGTAGGAACGACGCGGTAGCCTTCCCGTTCAAGCTCTACAAGCGTCTGCGTGGCGATCGCCTCAATCTCCGGCACGATCAAATCCGGCCGCTCCTGTTCAATGATCCGGCGCAGCTCCTCTCCGTCCAGCATAGGAATGACATAAGAGCGATGCGCTACTTGCATGGCGGGCGCCGAAGCGTAGCGGTCTACCGCGATGGTCTCCACACCGAGCCGCTGTGCTTCAATGACGACTTCTTTTCCCAATTCGCCAGAGCCGAGCAGCATCATTTTTTTTGCCTGTCCCGATAAGGGAGCTCCATACATAAAATAATTCCTCCTAATTGGTCAAAAGGATGAGTGCGAGCAAATCGTTCCATCCATATTTTTTGCCTAACGCCTTTATACTGTAAAAGACGGCATTTTTCAACCCAAATTTATGCAAAACGCCCAGACCGCTTATATTTCGACAAAATCACGTTCCAACTTGCGCTTGGCACGCGTACCGGAAGTCGAATCGTTAGTGAATCCGAATGTTTTGTGTTAAAATAAAAGTATATTACTAATAGTTAGTGAGTTGCTACAAAAAAGCTTACATTTGTCAAGTAGCTTATGCTAAAATGTATGTAAAGAGGTGAAAGGCAATGGCAGATCAACTGCATTCCATGTGTCCCAAATTTGAAGCCGCCTTCGAAATTCTCGGCAAACGCTGGACCGGACTGATTATCCGCGTCCTGCTGCAAGGGCCATGCCGGTTCAAAGATATATCCGAAATGATTCCAGGAATGAGCGATCGGATGCTGGCCGAACGGTTTAAAGAATTAGAAGCGGCCGGTCTGATCTCCCGTCATGTATATCCCGAAACGCCGGTACGAATCGAATACGAGCTTACGGAAAAAGGAAAAGCGCTCCGTCCGGTAATGGACGAAGTGCAGCAATGGGGAGAGACGTGGGTATAATTCCTGCGTCCCTTTTTCCCTTATAGAGGTGCCTGGTAGTCCTTCCTCAATGAAAAGTCGGCTCCGCTATAAACGTGACCGGGTAATAGTACATCCGTTGTCCGCATTCGGGACATTTCGATACGTTCTGCTGATCGTTCAGCGAGTTCATGAACATAGAAAAAGAAAAAGACGATTCATGATTGATCGTCTGAATAATGTCTGTATGATCTACATAAGCGCAGCCGGCGGAACTGCAGCAAGCACGCACTTTATAACAGCTATTCACGATATCCACGCATCCTTCCAAGACGGTTCCGCAGCAAAAACGGTATATTCTTCTTGGTATTTCCATCTGCCCGGAATATCATGCATGTATGATTAATGCGCCATCGCGGTTTCTTGTTTTTGGAGAGGACAGGAGCGGCTCATCGCTTGAACGATCAGTTTGTCAAGCTCCATGCTTTTCTCGACAACATTCGAGTCTGTCAGAGCGCAGCCTTGGCCGATGACAAGCGTATTCAGCTCGTCGACGCAACTGCGGATTTGCCGTTCCAAATATTCACAAATGAACATAAGCTTGTCCCCCTTTGTACATCTCGATCTCATGAATTCGAGATACTTCATAACGCATGTGTTCTTTATAACGGATGATCGGCGCCGCCAAGTCCAAAGCGCGATGCCTTGCCGGCGGGTTAATACTATGGCTTTCTGATGTTTATTATGATCGGAATTCGTTTAATAAGTTGTAATCCCCTGTTTGGCAAATATAAATTTTTCTAACACTTTCCTAACAATTCGAGGTGAAATGGATGTCTGTCGTTTTGCTGATAGAGGATGATCAAAGTATAGCGGATATGATATCCATCTATTTAAGCGAAGACCAATATAAGGTTTATCGCGCGGGTGACGGGATGCAAGCGAAGCTGCTATTTCAGGAGCACGACCCGGACGTAATCATTCTCGACTTGATACTGCCGGATACGAACGGGATCGATTTGTGCCGGTATTTCCGCGAAAGCTCCTCCGTGCCGATCCTTATCGTTTCGGCGAAAAACGAGGTGTCCGAACGGGTCAATGCGCTGCAGATCGGGGCCGACGACTATTTATGCAAGCCGTTCAGCATGCGGGAGTTGGCTGCGCGGACAGGCGCGCTGCTTCGCCGCTCCGCGATGTCGGGAAGCCCGCTGCGCAATTCGCCCGCCGTTATGGTAAAAAGCGTCCCGATGAAAGATATCGTAGTCGATTTGGAAAAGCGCTGTATTTTCCTGCACAATCACCCGGTCGATACGACATTTTCCGAATTCGAGATCATGAAAAATTTTTGGATGAATCCCGGTAAAGTATTTTCCCGCGAAGAGCTGCTGAACAAAATACGCGGCATCGATTCATTCGTCACGGAACGGTCGGTCGATGTGCATATCACCAATCTGCGGAAAAAAGTCGAAGTCGATCCGAAAGAGCCCAAACATATTAAAACGGTGTGGGGCGTCGGCTATAAGTTTGAAATATAGACCTTTCATACAAGACAAACGCCGCTTTCCCGGTTGCACCCGGGAGGCGGCGTTCATCGTTGAGGCGAAAATTTACTTGCGGGTATTTCCATCGACTGGGAATACATGCTGCACCATCGTGTTGAACTCGTTCAAATAATCGTACAGGTTGCCCTTTTCCTTCTCTTCTTTGGCGTAAAATTGAACGCGTTGAACGAAGTTCGGATTGGCTGAAACGAATACTTGTTTAAACGACTTTTGGGAGAATGCCTGCGTTTGCTTGCGGATGTCGGTAGCCGCCTCTGTCGAGAGCCCCCCGTGCTCGGTCCACGAAATGCGATCCGGTTTCGATCCTGTCCCGAATAAGCCCATTCCGCCTTTCGAATGGACAGGATAGTTCGTAACTTCCGGGGAAGCCTCCGCATCCGGATTATGCCCGTCAAGCACAACGGCGACATATGCGTTCGCTTCCGTCACCAGCACCTGTGCGGACTGGATGCCCGGCAAGCTTCTCAGTTTCTGCGCCACCTGCGGATCGAATTTGATCGTTTTCGATAACAATGGATTGTTCGGGTCGAGCGGATATCGGTTGCCTGCCTCGTCCGTCTGTTTCTGATTTTGCTCGCCCACCCAGCGTTCCTTGACGCCTAATGAAGGATTCTCATTATTACGGGAATCGCGGTCAAATAGAGCTTGCTGCCGGTAGTCCTCCATCCCGCCTCCCGGCCTGCTGGCCTGCGGCCTGTTTCCGCCGCAGCCTGCGGCGGTCAGCATGCAGCCAATGCTTATGGCCAGCAGCAGCCGGCATTTCCGGCGTTTTGCGATGTTCATCCTGTTGTACCCTCCCTGTCTGCAGCCTCACACAAGTTGTTGCTTTCCCACTTAGGATGAATCAACTTACAGAAAATATGCGGAAGCGGGAGCAAAAAAAGGAGCTTCCTCATCTAAACGGAGGAAACTCCTTGCCTAAGCTATTCTTTATCGTGACGGTCCAGACGTTCGAGCAGCTTGCGCACTTCTTCCTGCGACAGCTCGCCTGCTTGTTTGAACAAGCGAAGCTGTTCCTCGATGTCCCGGCCAATCGCTTCATTCTCGGCTTCCTGATCCGCGTAGGAAGGATCGAACCATACGTAATCGCCATCCGGCCCGTTGCGCAGAAAAGGCTTGCTCCAGTGACCCGGATATTCGTACGCCGCATCGCTAAACATGATGCCGAGCACGTCATCGCTGGCTAAAGGCATCAGTTGATGGAATATTTCCTCCTGCCCCGCTTCTGGGCCGACCGCGGCGAAATTGCGGTGCAGGTAAGCGTAATGGAGGTAATGCTCGCCGGTCGCCTTGTCTTTGGCAATCTCATACAGCTCCAGCGCATCTTCCTTTAACGATTTGACGGTCTCCAGCCTGTCGGCGATGGAAACGGAAGACACGCGTGTGCTGTCCTGCCATGATTCACTCACCTTTTGCCGCCTCCTTTGTCTCGGGTTTGCTCGAAGCTAACGGCGTCGCAGCCGAAGAGACGTGTGCCGACATTTCGTCGTGAAGGCGAAGCGACCGCCTAGGCAGCCGCCATTGGAGCTGCACGGACAGCATGCGCAGCGCAACGATCGCAAAGAATAGCGATAGAACCGGTACAGGGCCCTCAATAATGCCGAGGCCGATCACAAGCCCTGACAACAGCCCCCAGACGGCGTATATCTCGTCGCGCAGCACAAGCGGCTTGCGCCCTGCCAGCACATCGCGAATGATGCCGCCTCCGATGCCCGTCAGCATTGCGGCTACCATGACGGCGCTGAGCGGCACGTTCATTTGCGCAGCATACATCGCGCCTTGGATCGAGAAGGCGGACAAGCCGATGGCGTCGAAGAAGGACTCCCACATTTTCCATTTGCGTATCCAGCTGAGCGGGACGACAAATACGAGAAAAGCGGCAATGATCGCAGTGCGAAGATATAGCCCTTGCTCCCATAACGTCGTCACCGGGATGCCGATCAGTAAATTTCTTACGACGCCGCCGCCGAATGCCGTTACGAGCGCCAAGACGAATACGCCCAAAATATCGTACTCTTCTTCCATCGCTACAACGGCACCCGAGACCGCAAATGCGATCGTGCCGATCACGCTGAATAATAATTGCAGATTGATTTCAAGCAGAGCTTCCATGTCAAGCTTACAGACTCCAATCCAGGTTCACCATATTGCCCGTACGGGAAGATTCATAGATCGCTTCGAGCACCAAGCTGTTGGCGAGGCCCGACATTGCCGATGTGAGCGGCTCTTTACCTGTGCGGATACAGTCGATGAAGTGGCGGCTCATCCGCGCGCGAGGACCCTCGTCATTAGCAGGAGCAGTAAGCTCAACATCCGCTGTACGGTCGAAGAGTTCCGTATGTAATCGGCCTTTGCCTTCGCCGAGCGATGCACCGCCTTCCGTTCCCATCAAATACACATATGCTCCGTTGTTTTGAAAATTCGTGTGCGCCGCCCAGCTTACGTCGAGCGTCAAGGTGCTTCCGTTATCAAGCTTGATCAGCGCCGTGGCGAAATCTTCCACATCGTAGAAACCGTTCCAATCCGGTTTCCCCCAAGTGCCGATGCCGCGCTTCTGCGGACCGAACTCGGCGTAAGTCGTGCCGAATACCGATACCGGCTTCGGACTGCCCATCAAATGGAGCGATACGTCCAGCATATGAACGCCGATGTCGATCAGCGGTCCGCCGCCGGATTTGTTCATTTGCGTGAACCAGGTGCCCCAACCGGGAATCCCTTTGCGGCGCATCCATCCGGTTTTGACATTATAGATTTGCCCGAGTGCGCCTTTCTCGATTTGCTCTTTCACTTGCAGGTTGATCCATTCCCAACGTCTTTGATGCGACATCATGAGCGTTTTGCCCGATAGCTGATGTGCTTTTACGATTTCCTTCGCCGCGGCGGCATTGATGGCCATCGGTTTTTCGAGGAGCACGTGTTTGCCGGCTTTCAGCGCATCGATCGCAACCGGCGCATGCGCTTCATTCGGTACGCATACGACGACGGCATCGATGCTTGGATCTTGCACCAGCTCCTGATACGATTCGTACACTTTCGGAATGCTGTACTTGCTCGCTCTTTCCACTGCCAGCGGCTGATAGACATCCGTTACGGCCGCCACTTCGACATCCGCCAATTTCTTGAACTCCTGGATATGCACGTTGCCGATGTTGCCTGCGCCAATAATGCCGATTTGAATTTTATCGTTTGCACTCATGCTTCCTCTCATGCCTCCATTGAAATATGATCACAGCAATTATCAAACAGTTCCTACTATACCACCAAAAGGAAATTTATAAAATCCCCATATCTTTCGCTTTTTGCGCAGCTTCCTTGCTGCTTTTCCCGCCAAGCTTCTTCAGAATATTGCCGACATGCACTTTGATCGTACGAATGGAGACGACGAACTTATCGGCGATTTGCGTCTGCGTATGCCCTTTTTCAATTAAATCCAGCACTTGGATTTCCGTCGGGGTCAGCAGGTTTTTGAGCTCCTTCAACCTCACCTCGTGCTCCAATTGTTTTAAGCGACGGAATTCCTCCCGCATCTGGGCGGCCACGCTAGGATGGATCGCGCTGCGGCTTTGGTAAGCGCTGCGGATCGCTTGCGGTATTTCCGTAAAATTGGACTTCACCATATAATCGACGGCGCCGGCTTTGAACGCTTCGAAGATCATTTCCTTTTCTTCCATCGACGAGAGCATGATGACTCGCGCGCCGCTGCATTTGACGATCTCGGCGGCAGCCCATAAGCCTTCCGGGTTATCGGACATCATGATGTCCATGAGTACCACATCCGCTTCCGTCTGCTCCAGGAACGCCACACCCGCTTCTCCCGTAGAAGCTTCGCCGATGATCTCGATATCGGGCTCTTTTTGCAGATAGCTCTTGAGTCCTCTAAGCCAGTCGGGATCGTCCTCGCAGATGAACACGCGAATGTTCGGAGCATTCGATTCCATATCAGTCCAACTCCTTTTGGGCCGGCAGCCGCTTGGTCTTCGGGAACTGCATGAATACGCTCGTTCCTTGTCCGGGCTTGCTGTGAATATTCATCGTGCCTTTATGCTTCTGAACAATATTATAACAATAGGACAGCCCCAAACCGAAGTTTAATTTTTTCCCGCTCTTGGTCGTATAGAACGGATCGAACACGCGTTTCAGCTGTGACTTTTCCATTCCGCTGCCGCTGTCTTTAATTTCAACGACAATTTTGCGTTTCGTTTCCGTCAGCCGTACCGTTAAATCCCCACCACGCGGCATTGCCTCGAGCGCATTGGTCAGCACATTCGTCCATACTTCCGTCAGCTGTGCGCGGTCTCCGATCAGCAACCCCTGGTAAGCGTACTGTTCCTTCACGTTGGCGGAAGACAACTGCGGCGCCAGCATGTGCAGACATTCGTGCAGAAGCTCCGCAGGGTGCAGCTCCTCCAAGTGAAGCTCAACTTCTTGCGTTTGCCCCTGAATACGGTAAAGCATGTCGTAAATATGCTGCGACGCCGCCATGATCACTTCGATGTCCTCCACGACCTGCTCGGGAGAGGTGCGGCCGTCCGCCGCCTCCGTTTTGATCTTCTCGCCGAACAAGCGGATTTTGCCGACATCGTTCTTGATCGCGTGATTCAGGATCGACGTTCCGGATGTGATGGCGCGAAGCGTATAGTCGAGCTTTTGGTTCTGGATCGAAATTTGCAGTCCCATGAAACCATAGCGCAAGCTAGAACCGATAATGACGGCGAGCGTAAACGCGATCACCCAGGCGTTGTAGCGCCATAACTCGTACATTTGAAAAAAAGCAGGCAGCACGTATAACGTAAATAAGGCAAAAAATAAGGTCGGCGCCGCTGCTGTTGTCGTGAGCAGCCGGCTTCGGCGCAAAAAAGAATTGCGCTCGCGCAAAACGGAATGAATGAGCATCGCAATCCCGGCGATGATATACGGCGTCGCCCAAAAAATAACATAATGGTAAGGAATCGGGTCCCCCGGCTTCGGCTCGAAGGCGAAGGAAAGTGCCGGCGGAATTAACAGCAGCCACGGGATGAACCGTTTCCCGTATCGGTCCCATAACGGATAGTCCGGGTAATAATGGATTGCAAACATCAGGAACGTGTACGGCAGCCCGTAATAACATGTAAGCGAACAGATGAGTTCCGCTTTGGACAGCAGCAGCGCTGCCGGCTCCGTCAACCATTGCCGATCGAATGCATACGGGACGACATGATCGGCAATGACCGCTGACAACCCGCCGCTGCCGCCGGTAAATGCGATGGCGCTGAGCCAGCGGGTCATCGGCCGTTTCGGGTCCGTTACCAGCAGGAGCAAACCGACTGTCCATAAACCGATAAGCACAAACAGCATCGCTGTCACTCCCGCCCGTCATTCTAGTACTCTTTCTTTAATTGCTCCAGTTCAGCCAAGCATTTCTCCGCAAACCGAATCGTCCGCCGAAGCTGATCCATATCCGTCTCCAGCGCTTGCTGCAGCGACTGCTTATAGTCGGGAACGGTCCCATGATAAGGCCGAATCGTATCGATCGGCATCAGAGCGATTTCCTGGAAGCTGAGCGCCCGCCGCTGATGAAAGTACGCAACGTCCGGATTATCCGGATGATGCAAATTCCCCTGCGTCGGATGGTTGAGTACCGCGAGAATTTTCACAGCCGCTTTCGCCGCCGACGTCTGTTCCACGATTTCTCCTACGTACTCCCCTGTTTTGTATGACGCTCTAACCAAGCTGCCTACAGTTAATCCAATTTGGTTCACTCGGTTATCCTCCTTCACTTTCAAATTGTATGTGCGTCTTGCTTAATAAAGCGATACAGTTCATCGACCGAGTCCATGCGATACCGGCGCTGCGCAACCACTCCTCTGTCCAGCTGCAGCAAGCAAGGCACGCTCTCGACCTTCCACTCGAACGGCAAGCTTCGGCAAACATTCACATTGCATTTGCCCAGGGGAAGCCGCGGGTCGAGTTCCAGCACAATTTCCAGCATCCGTTCGCCGACCTTGCATGTACCGCAAAGCGGCGTGTAAAAAAATACGTACCGGATTGCCGTGCCGTCTACGGACGCATCGTCTGTCGTCCATTGCTGCAGCTGCGCTTCCGTCCATTCTTGCAGTTTCATCCGCCTCGCCTCCGACTCTTTCAGTAGTAAAGTATTGCTTCCGGGCACTCTTATCCAGTAGAATGAAACTATTATGGACAGGGTAGGTGTATACGATGTCGGACTCCACGAACACGAACGATACGTCGGGGGCTCCCGAAGCCACGCGCAAGGTGAGCCTGGCGGACGCGATTAAAAACAAGCTCGCACAAAAAAAGCAATCGCAGCATGATGCAAAGGGCAACGGTCAGCAACGCGCAGGCAATGATGCCGTGATGCGCAGCCAAAATAACAAAAAGCCGAACAACCAACGGCGTCGAACCGGCGGAAGCTGATCGGGCCGCATGGAAAAGAAGGATGAGCGCTGTCTTCGCTTGAAGGCAGCGGCTCATCCTTTTTTTGCGTTGGCCCGTCTTACGCGTACAGCGCGTCCCGCTGCTTCTGGATTTCCGCGTTATCAAGATACTCGTCGTACGTGATCATTTTGTCGATCATGCCGTTAGGCGTAATTTCGATAATGCGGTTCGCAACCGTCTGTACGAACTGATGGTCATGGGATACGAACAGCATCGTGCCGTCGAAGTCGATCAACCCGTTGTTCAGCGCCGTAATCGATTCCAGATCCAAATGGTTCGTCGGCTCATCGAGAATAAGCACATTCCCGCCGGTCATCATCATTTTGGATAGCATGCAGCGCACTTTCTCGCCCCCGGACAGCACACTTGCTTTCTTCAGCGCCTCTTCTCCGGAGAAAAGCATGCGGCCGAGGAATCCGCGAAGATAAGACTCGTCTTGGTCTTTCGAATATTGGCGAAGCCAATCGACAAGGTTCATGTCCGTTTGGAAATACTCAGAGTTGTCCTTCGGGAAATACGCCTGCGTCGTCGTTACACCCCAAGCATATTCACCGGCATCCGCTTCCAGCTCGCCCATCAAAACTTGGAACAGCGTCGTCTTCGCAATGCCGTTCGGACCGACGAGGGCGATTTTGTCGCCTTTATTTACAGTGAAGCTAATATTGTTCAGCACGGGCTGTCCATCAATCGATTTGCTGAGCCGATCAACGGTCAGAAGCTGCTTGCCCGCTTCGCGCTCCGGCGTAAATTTGATGAACGGATATTTCCGCGTGGACGGTCTGATGTCTTCCAGCGTAAGCTTTTCGAGCGTCTTTTTACGCGAGGTCGCCTGCTTGGACTTGGAGGCATTGGCGCTGAAACGGCGAATAAACTCTTCAAGTTCTTTGCGCTTCTCTTCGACTTTTTTGTTTTGCTCGCGTACCAGCTTGAGCGCAAGCTGACTGGACTCGTACCAGAAGTCATAGTTGCCGACATACAGCTGAATTTTACCGAAATCGATGTCCGCAATATGCGTACACACCTGGTTCAGGAAGTGACGGTCATGGGATACGACGATAACGGTGCCTTCATACTTCGCCAGGAAGTTTTCCAGCCAGTTGATCGATTCGATGTTCAAATGGTTCGTCGGCTCGTCGAGCAACAGAATGTTCGGATTCCCGAAGAGCGCCTGCGCAAGCAGCACGCGTACTTTCTGGTTGCCGTCAAGCTCCTTCATCTGCACTTCGTGAAGCTCCTTCGGAATGCCGAGACCGATCAACAGCTCCGCCGCGTCCGATTCCGCCTGCCAGCCTTCCAGGTCTTGGAATTCGCCTTCCAGCTCCGCCGCACGCATCCCGTCATCCTCGGAGAAATCCGGTTTGGCGTAGAGCGCATTCTTTTCTTCCATAATTTCAAACAAACGGGAATGCCCCATCATTACCGTACGAAGCACTTCCACATCGTCGTATTCAAAATGGTTCTGTTTCAGCACCGCCATCCGTTCGCCTGGCGTGATGCTGACCTCCCCTTTATTCGGCTCCAATTCGCCGGACAAAATTTTCAGGAAGGTGGACTTCCCTGCGCCGTTCGCCCCGATTAAACCGTAGCAGTTGCCCGGCGTAAACTTGATGTTTACATCCTCGAACAGCGCTCTTTTGCCGTATCTCAAGGTGACATTCGTGACCGTTATCATGAAATAACAACCTACTTTCCATTGGTAGACTGAAGCAAACCGTATAATTATCGCTTCCAAACGCATATTATATCATAAAAATTGGCTGTTCCCAACCGTATTGGGCTTATCCGCCTATATTTATACATCGAACGGGTGCCGTTACATCAAGCATGCGGTCGGTAAAACCGGCAGAGTGTAAGCCTGAAAATGCTTTCGTTCCGGATTACCTTACTTGGTCTTGGCGATGCTCTCGACGAGCTCGGACAGCTCCGCCCATCGATCCATCGCTTGTTCCAACTGCGCGGTCAACTCCTGCTCCTCCTGAAACAGCTGCTGTACTTTTCCGTAGTCGCTGCCCGCTTGGGCGATCTCGGCTTTGACCTGCTCCAGCCGTTCTTCGAGCCCGGCGATTTTGGCTTCGATTCCGTCCCACTCTTTCTGTTCATTGTAAGACAGCTTCTTCGGCCGATTCGAATCGCGTCTGGATTCATTGGCCGCGTTTGCTCCTGACGGTTCCGGCTTCGTCTCCCGCTTCAGCTGCTCTTCGGCCTGACGCTCTTGTTTGACCGCTTCCATGTACTCCGTGTAGTTGCCGAAAAAGCGGCGAATGCGTCCGTCGCCTTCAAAGACGAACAGGTGGTCGGCCGTTCGGTCCAGGAAATAGCGGTCATGGGAAACCGTAATGACGACGCCGGGGAAATCGTCCAAATATTCTTCCAGCACGGTTAACGTTTGAATGTCCAAATCGTTCGTAGGCTCGTCGAGCAGCAGCACGTTTGGTTCTCCCATCAATGTGCGAAGCAAGTACAGCCTGCGCTTCTCCCCGCCGGACAGCTTTCCGATCGGCGTCCACTGCTGTGCAGGGGAGAACAGGAACCGTTCCATCATTTGCGCCGCCGTTACGCTATCGCCGGACGCCGTACGCACCACTTCCGCGACTTCCTTGATATAGTCGATCGCCCGCATCTTATCGTTCATTTCGACGGTTTCCTGCGTGTAGTAAGCGAGTTTCACGGTCGGACCGACATCGATCGTGCCGCTGTCCGGCGTCAGCCGTCCGGCCAGCAGGTTAAGAAACGTCGACTTCCCGGTCCCGTTTGGACCGATAATGCCGATACGGTCCTCCGGCAGCACGATATAGCTGAAGCTGTCCACGATCGGGCGCGACCCGAACGATTTGGAGACATGCTCCAGCTCCATAATTTTTTTGCCGAGCCGGCTTCCGCCGAGCGAGATGTCGAGCTGTGCGGCAGGCCCATCCACTTTCTTGTCGCGCAGCGCGACGACGCGTTCGATCCTCGCTTTCTGCTTGGTCGTCCGTGCTTTGGCACCTCTGCGAAGCCAGGCTAGCTCGCGGCGCAGCAGATTTTGCCGCTTATCTTCTTCCGCGGCTTCCCGCTCGAGACGATCCGCTTTCTTTTCCAAAAATGCCGCATAATTGCCTTCGTAGCTGTACAGCTCCCCGCGATCCAACTCGAAAATGCGGTTCGTGACCCGGTCAAGAAAGTAACGGTCATGCGTGACAAGCAGCAATGCCCCCTTCCACTTGCTCAAAAACTCTTCGAGCCATTCCACCGTCTCGTGATCGATATGGTTCGTCGGCTCGTCCAAAATGAGCAAATCCGCCGGTTGGATCAGTACGCGAGCCATCGCGACCCGTTTGCGCTGGCCTCCGGATAGCATGCCGACCTTTTGCCCGAAATCGCGGATGCCGAGCTGGGTCAGCACCGTCTTGGCGACAGTGCCGGCTTCCCACGCGCCCGTTGCGTCCATGCGCTGCTGAGCGGCGAACAGCTTCGCCTGCTTCTTCTCGTCCTCGGGCGACAGCTGCAGCTCCGCAAGTGCCGATTCGTATTCCCGCAGCGCCTGCATGAGCGGCGTATCGCCGAAGAACACTTGCTCCAGCACCGTCGATTCGGTATCGAAATCCGGATTTTGCGGCAAGTATTCCACACGAAAATGATTGGCGTGCGTCAGCTTTCCTTTCTCCACGGGTTCGAGCCCGGCCATCACTTTCAGCAGCGTCGATTTTCCCGTTCCGTTGACGCCGACAAGTCCGATTCGCTCCTTCTCGTTGATTTGAAAGTCGATATGATCGAACAGCACTTTCTCGCCGTAGCTTACATAAAGTTGTTCCACGGTCAAAATATTCATGAGCGCTCCGCTCCTTTCTGGCTGCACTGCATTTTATTGCTTGTCGTAGCCCGCTGCCGGCTCCATGACATATGCGGCAAGCAGCGTCGTCGTATGGCGTATGCCGTCCAAATGCGTTCGCTCCATGGCATGGGATGCGTGTACCCCGGGGCCGATCAATGCGGCACGAATGTTGTTGCCGCCCCGGAGCGCCGCGGAAGCGTCCGAGCCGTATTGCGGATAAATGTCCACCGCATAGGACAATTGTTCGCTCTCCGCAAGCTCGATCAACCTGGAGGTCATGGCGTAATCGTATGGCCCGGAAGAATCTTTCGCACAGATTGAGACGTCAAATTCGGTACAGCTCAGATCGTCGCCCATCGCCCCCATATCGACGGCAATCATCTCGCTGATCTCGCCGGGAATCCAGGCGGCTCCGTGCCCTACTTCCTCGTAGGTGCTGATCAATATTTTCAGTGTATACGCCGGCTGCAGCTTCTCCCGTTTCAACCATTCGAGCAAACCGAAGATGGCAGCAACGCCGGCTTTATCGTCAAGATGGCGCGATTTGACGAAGCCGTTTGCTTTAAATTCCGTTCGAGGCTGAAAGGAGATGATATCGCCTACACGAATGCCTAGCGCTTTGACATCGTCCGCATTGCGTACTTGTTCATCCAGCCTTACTTCCATTACCGTTTCTTCCCGCTTCATCTCGCGCGCATCGGGGTACACATGCACCGACGGCTTCGTCGTCATGATCGTCCCGTCATACACGTTGCCATTCCGCGTATGCACCTGGCAATATTCGTTTTCCACAGAGCCGAGCATGTAGCCGCCAACCAACGTGAAGCGCAGCGCGCCGTTCGCTTTAATCGACCGTACCATCGCACCCAGCGTATCGACGTGCCCGGATATGCCGATGACGCGCTCGCTGCTTGTGCCCGGCACGGTGATGATCCCGCAGCCTTTGGGGGTGAAGCTCATTTCGTACCCGAGTTTATTCGCTTCCGCTGCCAATTTGTTCATGACGTCCCCGCAATAACCGCTCGGACTTGGCGTGGACAGTAGCAGTTGTAACAGTTCCTTCACATAATCCATTTGAATCCGTTGTTTCATCGCGATTCATGCCTCCGTTATTTGATTCTCGTGTCATTTTCGTGTAAGCTACGTTAGGATTCTAACTTAAAGGAGGTTACAACAAACGATGTCTGAAACTTTGCCACCGAAAACCTGTAGTATCGACCGTCTTGTTACCAAAGAAGACGATGTTGCGAAAGTGCTTAGCGGCGAAAAGACCGCAACCCGCCGGAACGGCCGATATGCCGATCCGGGCGAAATTATGGAACTGAACGGCCGCCAATTCGAGGTAACCAAAGTGTACCAGCAGTCGCTTGGCGAATTGACCGACGAAGCGGTGAAAACCGAAGGCTTCGCGAATGTCGATGAGTATAAAAATTATATTTTATCGATGCATGCCGGCATGCCTTGGCTTCCGCAAATGAAAGTCTGGGTACACGAATTCCGCGCGATCTAAAGATACAAAAACAGTGCAGCGGGCAAACGGACGCACGCCATCCGCGCTTATCGGTCTGCGGTTGGCCGTGGGCAAGTGCCTGCTGCACTGATTCAGTTTTTAATTAAGGCTTGGAGGCTTCTCACCCATGTATCCTTGGATCGTATTCATTCATTCCGTCAGCGCGATGGTATCCATCGGACCGTTCTTCGTGCTGATCCCCATGCTTCGCAAGCTGCAGACCGCGGAAGGCGAGCTGAAATCTTCCTACCTGGACTCTTTTCACTTTGTCGTCCGATTATCCAAACACGCCGGTCATGTCCTTGTCTTCTCCGGATTGCTACTCATGTGGCTCGGCCGCTGGCCGTGGACGACCCCTTATATCGCGGGAACGTTCGTCGTTCTGTTCGCCTCGCTTTTTTTCATGGCACGGGCCTTTTCCCCGACGATCCGCAAACTCCGGCAGCCTGAGAACGACCATCCGGCCCTGCTGCGAAAGCTGAGACGATCGCTTTACTTATATTTGTTCGTGCTGTTCGTTATGCTGTGGCTCATGATGATGAAGCCCCTGCTGTGGTAACCATTGCGCCGTGGATCAGCTTTCAAAATCGACGCAAACGCTCGTTCCATCCAGCACCTGCTTCATATGCGCTTTGACTTCCATATGAAGCGGGTGAACGTCGTATTTCTGCAGGTCGTCCAGCGAATCGAATTTCGTAATCAACGCAATGTCATAAGACCGGTCCTGATGAAGCACGTCCATGCCAACTTCGATATGCCGGAGGTACGGAATTTTTCCTTCCATGTTCTTCAGTACATCGTAAGTCACTTTGACGGATTCCGGGGATCGGTCTTTTAATTTGAAAAATACAACATGGGTAATCATTCTCGGCTCGACTCCTCTACCATTATCTTTATTTCACAGCGTTGGCCGCGGACCATTGTTCCACGTCCCATACTTTCGTAACCCAATCCTCGTAAAATTCCGGCTCGTGGCACACGAGCAGCACCGTGCCCTTATATTCTTTCAGCGACCGCTTCAGTTCGTCTTTCGCCGCAACGTCCAAGTGATTGGTCGGCTCGTCGAACAAAATCCAGTTGCTTTCCCGCATGAGCAGTTTGCACAGGCGCACTTTGGCTTGCTCTCCGCCGCTGAGACTGCTTAAAGGACGCGTAATGTGCTCATTGGTTAATCCGCACCGCGCCAGTGCCGCGCGCACCTCATGCTGATTCATATGGGAGAACTCATTCCATACATCGTCAATCGGCGTCAGATTCGGCGCCTTTACTTCCTGCTCGAAGTAGGACGGATACAAGAAATCGCCCAGATACGTTTTGCCGCTGAACGGCTCTATTTTACCCAAAATTGTTTTCAGCAGCGTCGATTTCCCTACGCCGTTGCAGCCGACGATCGCAATTTTGTCGCCTCGCTCAATCGACATGTTCATTTTCGGAAGAAGGGCATGCGAGTATCCGATTTCCATGTCTTTTCCCTCAAACACGAGACGGCCGCTGGCGCGCGATTCCTTAAACACGAACGTCGGCTTCAGCGCCTCCTCCGGGCGGTCGATGCGATCGATCCGTTCCAGCTGCTTTTGACGGCTTTTGGCCCGGCCGGATGTGGAATACCGCGCCTTATTGCGCTGTATGAAATCTTCCTGCTTCTTGATATATTCCTGCTGCTTTTCATAAGCGTCGATATGCTGCTGCTTGTTGATATCGGCCATTTGCAAAAATTTCTCATAATTGGCCGTATAACGCGTCAGTTTCGCAAACTCCAGATGATAAACGACGCTGACGACTTTATTCATAAATTCCGTATCATGGGAAATCAGCATGAATGCGTAAGGATAATTTTGCAAATAATCCGTGAGCCATTCGATATGCTCCACGTCCAAATAGTTGGTCGGCTCGTCCAAAAGCAGCACCGTAGGCTGTTCGAGCAAAAGCTTGGCGAGCAGCACTTTTGTCCGCTGTCCGCCGCTGAGCTGCGCCACGTCGCGGTCCAATCCAATGGCAGCCAGGCCGAGACCGTTAGCCATTTCCTCCACTTTCACGTCAAGCAAATAAAAGCCGCTGTTTTCCAGCCGGTCTTGAATTTCGCCCATCTGTTCAAGCAGCAGTTCCAGCTGCTCGGGATCGGCATCCGCCATCTGTTCCGTTATGCCGTTCAGCTCCTTCTCGAGCTCGAACAGCGGCAAAAACGCATCTTTCAGTACTTCCCTGACGGTTTTGCCCGGGGTCAGCTTCGTGTGCTGATCCAAATAGCCGTAATTCACTTTCGGCGTCCATTCCACTTTCCCGGTATCCTTGAGCAATTGACCGGTTAATATATTCATCAGCGTCGATTTGCCGACGCCATTCGCCCCTACCAGACCTACATGCTCGCCCGGCAGCAGGCGGAACGATACGTTTTTGAACAACACTCTGCCACCAAAACTGTGACTTAACTCTTCAACCGTTAACAAGCTCATGAAAATTTGATTTCCCCTGTCCTTGAAAAGTAACTTATATAGTATAACATTAGAAACGATAAGTAATCTAGATGAGATTACGTTTCGAATGTTTCAAGGAAATTTACCGATTTAACGCGGTCGCTCCTCCTCGCATTACTTCGATCCAGTCTCGAGAAAAGTCAATACCCGCTTTACTTCCGGATGATCGGCCACTTCATTGACAGGAAACCATTGCAAGTCAACTAATTCCTGTTCGCTCTCGCCTAGTTCGGGATCGCTGCCCAGTTGTGCCGTACCGCCGATGATTTTTCCAAAATAGCAGTAATAAGTGCCATTTATTTTCGCACTGAAATATTCGCACACTTGATCCGTGATTTCGATTTCAAGTTCCGTCTCTTCCTTCGTTTCCCGAATGGCACATTGCGACGGTGATTCGCCGGCTTCTATTCTCCCGCCGGGGAAGGTCCAGAACGTCTCATCCTTGTAAGTTTGTCTTACCATTAAAATCATGCCGTCATTGACGATCGCGGCGCAGCTTCGGTTTGCCATACTCCGAATCTCCTCTCCTCTTCTGTAGTAAAGCGGAATGGAATGATCATACACAAGTATACAACAATTTTTTGCGTTTCTGCTGCACTCGGATTGATCCCTGTATACCCCTATGCATCCCAAATCATGAATGGTCGATGCGGCCGTAACAAAACATGCAGCCAATCGATACGAACGTCATAAAAACCGGGCAGCCTGTCGTGGGCTGCCCGGTTTTTATACAATTTAGCTGTGATGCGGTTCAATAGTTCTTAAGTTTCTGCCTTTTCGGTTGCCCGCTGGATTCCCATTTCCGGATCGCATTCCTTATCATTGTCGGGCATGCATCGTCTTATGAAGTCCATTGTCGCCGCAGATCGGAAATAGCGGTCTGCAGCAAACGACGGGCATCTTCGAATTCCGGATCGCTCAGACGGGTATCGTTCAGGTCATCGACAAATTTTCGAATAAATTGTTCCGCTTTAACGTGATCTCCCTTATCGCGGTGATGACTCGCCTGGCGCAAGCTGTTATCCAACTGGCGGTAAAGCTGTTCGTCCAAAAGCCCCGTTGAGCGGTATTCCGATAGTTGGCCTGCGATCGCCGGAACCGTTGCAATAACTTGTATCGATACCGGCTCCGATGCAACTGTCGTTCCGTCCAGCGTCACTTCAGCACGGACATCTGTCCGGCCCGGAGAAAGTGCAATCTCATGACCGTACACGTCAACCGATACGACTTGCGGATTGCTCGACACATACCGGACGGTTGCCGCCTCGAGTTTTGCCGGCTTGCCGTTCGCCAGCATCCCCTTCAGCCTAAGATCGGTCGATCCGTTCCAGGGAAGAACGGGTTCGTACACGGCGATTTGGACGGACTGCAGTTTAACCGGGACCTTGAAAATATCTTTGCCGGACAAGGAGTAATATACGCTTCCATCTTTGTCGAGCGCGATCACGTTCGCTTTCGGAGACAACTGATCGAAATCCAGCGTAGCCGGATCAATGACCGTGATCGCTCCCCCGATCGTCGAGTAAATATAGCCGTCATCGCCGAAAATCAGGTCGAAAGGGCGCCAGCTGCCCGAATTGTCCAAGTTCGGAGAATAGAGCGTACGACTTTTGACAACGCCCAGCGTAACCGGATCGAGCGCAAAGACGGCGCTTCCAGTCGCCCCCCATACAAGTCCGTCCGGTCCGATGGCAAGATTGCCGATCATCGGCGGCTTATGTCCGGGAAGCTCCAGATTGCGCTCGAGCAATTTCCGCTCGCCTGCAACATCCCATACGAATAGCTTAGCTTCCGATTCCGTCGGCGTTATGCCCAATCCTCCCTTGATGGTGGTACTTCCGTACAACTTTCCGTCACTGTAAGCCAAACCGGTTATGCTTTGGTTATGGACGAGTTCGGAGTTTTCGTATTCTTTCCATTTATTTGAGCCCGCATCGTAGATAGTTAACTTTCCTCCCAGGTGCCCGTAATCAGGGATCGTACCGATAAACAGCTTATTGTCGCCGGATGCGAATACATACGGCCGGTCCTGTTCCCGAATGTCATAAGCACGGTACGGATTGTTGCCGGACGCGGTGCCGTACTGCCAAGGCCGCGCCGGATCGTATTCGAAAATTTGCGCTCCTCCGTACATCCCGAAATAAACTTTCCCGTTCAAAAATCCGACGCTTTCCGGCTGCAGCGTATGGAATTGTTGAACTTTAAAGCGTTTTTCGTCCGGATCGTAGACACTCACGCCCTGGTGATAGCCCCCGATATACAGCATTCCGTCCGGCCCTGATTTTAACGAATGCGTCTGAACAGGCGAACCGGGCACTTCCAGATTCACCGCAGTCGATCTACCGCTTACGGGGTCGAACAGAAAACTGTCGCCGTAAGACGTGACTCCCGCAAGCACGGTTTTACCGGCGAATTCTCCTGCAGCGGCGCGAACCCAGCCTAGCGTTTTCATCGCCGTAGTGGCCATGGACGGCAGCATGCCGGCCTCTTGGCGGGCACCCGAATCAAGACGGTAACTGCAAATTTTGCTGCCGCTCGTATAGTAAACGAGATTTGTCTCGTCTGGAGAAGGAGGCGAGATTTGTCCGCCAAATCCGAACGAATCGAGCGGCTGGAACGTTTCCTCGTCCAGCACGTATAGAGATCCCGCCGTTGCAAACAGTTTCCCGCCGTATGCGTGAACGTCGGATATGAATGTGCTTTGGGTCGGAATCACGATCTCCGTCTTCCCGCCGGTCGTCCGGTCATACCGGATCACGACCCGCGGTTCCTCACCAGCGTATGTACCCAAACCGGCGTATATGTACCGGTCGGTTACCCCGAGACCGCGGACATATTCTTTCCCCGGCACCATCGTTCCCAAATCCCGAAACCGGTTTGTCTCTGTATCATATTCGAACATTTTGCCTTTCGGGTATACCGCACCGTACAAATAACGGCCGTCAGGCGTGGCATCAATATCCCACACAAAGCTGCCCGAAGGGTTCAACCCGAGATCCGTTATGTTCCGCTCACTCGGAGAATACCGGAAAAGCCGGCCGGTTTCCGAACTGGCAAAATAAACGTTACCGTTCGGCGAGTATGTCATCCCCCATACGATGCTTGCTCCCGTAACCTGCTGGGAGAAACGCCTTTCCCCCGTCACGGCATCCAGCGCATAGAACGTACCCGGAGCGCCGTTAGCAAAAAAATAAGATTCCGGCGTACCGTCTTTCCCCGTCCCGATGGCGGCCGACTGCCCCAGCTTGTTCAGCACGGCGTCAGGGATCGTTTGAATCGGACCAAACTTTTGTCTCAATAAACTCTCTCCCTTTTTTATCAGCTTAATATCGTCAAAATTGCACAAGCAGGTCGTTTTCGCCCCCGAATACGGCAGCACCCGCACGCCTGCAGCACCTTCCGGTACCGTTCCTTCCACAATGGCCGGTACCCACTGTCCGGATGTCGGACCGCCGGTCCATGATGTGGCATAACTGTGATGCTTTCCTTCGGCGTTAACGAACTCCATGTACAGGATAGCCGTCCCTTGTTCGACCCGGATATACGCCTCGGACCGGAACCGCTCCCCAGGCTGTGCCGCAATGATGGCGCTCCATGCTCCACCGTTCAGCGTAGCCGACTGATCGTCTACTCTCAGACTGTAACGGCCGCTTTTATAAACATCGCCCGATACAGCGGCTCCTCCCGCACGGACCGGAATCCATCCCGGAATTATTCCATTTGTCGGCTCCTGTTCAAACCCGGGATTTTCAAGCAAATTGTCCGCTGCCGCTTCAGCCGTAACCTGATTTTCGTTCCACCCCGCCGATTCTTCGTTGTCAGCGAACGCTTGAGTACTTAATAACATGACCGCTACCAATACGAAAACAAGCAAACCGGCAAGCCGAGATCGCTTCATCATCAGTCCTCCCTGCTTCTTAATAGGAACTCGGATTTCAAGGAAATACGGGAAAGCTGTCCAGCTTTTCTCGGATTCATTATTTCATACATATGGTATCGCTTCAATGTATTTCCAGCGTCTTAAATAAGCCCAAAAATAATCGTTCCCCTGCGGCGTTCAGCCTGATGCAGTATTCAAAAACTGCGAAGATCTATCGCCGCTTGCCTTAAATCAAAAACGCGCCCCTGCAAAAATGGCAGGGACGAGTTTTTGATTGTGCACATCCACATGTAATCGTTTACTTATTAGCCGCCAGTTCCGTCGCAATTTTTTGATTGGCACGTTCCTCCGCTTCGCGAAGCGCGGTGTTCACATCTTTCCCCTGAAGAATGGCACTCATGATGTTTCCGATCTCGGCACCGGCGATATCCGTGTATTTGTTGGAAGGCAATATGGAGGCGGATTTTATCGAAAGGGCGCCTTTTATATTTTTACCCGCCAATCCTGGAACGTCCGCTCCGAACAATTGTTTATATTTCGGATCGTTCAAGGAAGACAACCTTCCCATTCTAGCCGCACGCACTTGATTTTCGTCACTAAGAATCGCCGTGATCGCCTGGAAAGCTTCTTCCTTATGCTGGCTGGCCGAAGTAATGACAAGCATATGAGATTCTGTTCGGAGTCCGATTCCCGGTCTTTCCGCAAATACCGGGTAAGACGCAATGTCCCAGTTCAACTCCTTGTTTTCTATCGCGCGGGTCACGATCGAGAACCAATCGGCCAGCATCGCAAGCGTATTGTTTTTCATAAAATTATCGCGCGCTTTCCCTACCTCCTTATTGCCTGGAGGAATCTCCTTTACCGCTTTCCACATGGTGAAAAATCGTTTGAAGCCATCTGCAGTGAACGTTGCCTTATTCGTTTTATAGTCGATGACCGGGAGCGACATCTGGGATATTTCGAGATTATCCAGACCGTAATACGTCACATTATTTTCCACTCTGCCGATTTTTTTCCCGAGCTCGACCGCATCTTCCCAGGTCATCCCGTCTTTTGGGTAAGGGACGCCGAATCGGTCAAAAATGTTTTTGTTATAGTACAGTACGCCGGTGTTTAACGAAAAGGGCAGTGCCGCCAGTACGTTTCCGAGATTGCTCCTGATCTTGATCGTTTCGATCGCTTGTTGGTCGAATTTGCCCAAATCGACGTTATACTTCTTTACCAGCTCCGTAAGATCGTAAGGGACGTCAAGCTTATGAAAAAACGGCAGTTGAACGTCCGCCGAGTAAATCATATCCGGCAAATCTCCCGCAGCGACCATTTGCTCCAAACCGTAGCCGGTCGGTGCCGTGAAAAATTCAAGCGTAATGTGAGGATATTTCTTTTGCACGGGGTCCGTTAACAGCATCTTGACTTCGTCTTGAGATATTGTCGCGCCGTGCTGCAATATTTTCAATGTAACCGGTTGCTGGGATGCGCTTGACTTGCCTGGCTCGGATGCGCTATCGCCCCCTTTACTGCACCCGGACGCCGAGATGACTACAGCCGCACAAACGAGGCTGGTGCAAAGCTTTTTGATTACCATCCTGATTCCCCCAATTTGTATTTGAAGGTGGTTCCTTCTTCTGAAGGAAAAATGGCCGTATGCGGCTGCCACTTACGAGTTAAGTACGGCTACTGTACCTTCCGGCGTATTACGGTAAGCTTCGAGCAGTTTGAGAATTTCAAGCGACTCCTCCAACGTTCCTTTTCTCGGCGGTTCGCCTCCAAGGACGCTTTCGCAAAAATGCAGCACTTCCGGCACATAGCCGAGGTAAAAAATATTTTTGTTGTACAGTTGACCCAGCGAAAATTCCGGCTCCCAATGCAGCGGCGCGCTTTCGGTATCCACCATATAGGACCTTGATCTTCCGTATTCGGGAGGTTTGGCTTTGCGGTAATATGTTACCTTAACTCCATTGTCGACAACGACGTTCGCGCCCTTGCCAATCACTTCCAACCGCTCCAGCGGACTTGCGCCCGATTGTCCTGCGGTCATATGCATGGTTCCAATCGCTCCGGAAACAAATCTCATATTTGTAACGGTCCCGCCGTTAAACGGCTCTCTTTCATACGATAAATGACTGATTTTCCCCATCAAGTAATGAATGATCGAGCCCGGGTGAAAAATATGGTCAACCAGGCTTGTGATTCTCGTTAAATCGGACCGTTCGGCGAACGGCGGCATATGCTGCGGATAACGGATGTAGATCGAAGACGGCTGTCCGAACTCCGGTGCAGAGATGATTTGATTCACTTTCTCGATCGCGGGAAAAAAAATTTTTTTCAACCCGGTCATCACGTATTTGTTGTTGGCATTGCTGGCATCGATCAACTGCCGCACTTCATCGGTGGTGGCGGCCGTCGGCTTTTCCATCCAGACATGCGCTCCGAACTTCAGCACATCCAGGGCAAGATCCGTTGCCTGCACCCGGCCGTCGGGATGGTAAGACGTGACGATAAATACCGCATCCGGCCGCTCGCGTTCGAGCATCTCTAGATGGTCGGTATAATGGTTTCGCGCACCGAATTGACGTGCGAAAGCCGCTGCACGTTCGCCGTTGATATCGCAGATGGCTGCCAAATCTACTGGGGCGTATTGAAATGTCGGGTAAACGTTACGGAAAGAATGTCCTCCGGCGCCGATAAAACAAATCTTCAATTTCCGGTCGTATTCGAAATTGTACTTGACTTTGGAATTGTCCATATGGTTTTTGCCTCCGATTTAAACGGTTTCGCCCGCAGTTCGATTTATTTGCTTTCCTCATAAATGACCTTGACAACCTCGCCGTTCTCCGCCGATCTTTTGATCGCTTCATAAAAAACCATGCTTTTATAGCTTTCATAAATGTTGGATCTTGTTGATCTCTTGCACCGTACCGCTTCAAGGAAGTCGGCGATTTCCGCCAAATGCCCCGTTTCATTCCCGCTGTCTCCGCTGCTTATAAAGGTCGGCGGTTCCCGCCACTCTACGGCCTTGCCGTCCTCGGCAATTTTCCAGCAGGAGGAGTTATGGATGCTCATAAAGTTTCCGCCCTCCAGCGTAATTTCCACTTCTTCCGTAGGCAGCTCGTACGTTCTTCCGCAATTGAAGCTCAGCGAGCCGATGGCACCGCTTACAAATTTGACGCTAACCGCATAAGCGTTTGGACCTTTGCTGAAGCTGAACACTTCGCTTATATCTCCGAACAGGTATGGAGTAAGGTCGATCATATGGATCGCAAAGTCCAATAAAAAGAAAGATCTGGGCGAATCGTTGCTGTAGGGCGCCGACGCATAATCGACGGAAATCGCGTAATGTTTGGAGGAATCAAACGACGCCAGCCATTTCTTCGCGCGATTGTAGGCTACATTATAGCGTTTTTTAAAAGCGGTTGTACACAGCACCCCGGTTTCTTGGGAGATTCGCGCCATCTCCAGCGCCATAGCGGCATCGGGTGCGGACGGCTTCTCCGTATACACGGGAAAACCGAGTTTCATCAGCTTGATCGCCATTTCATAATGTTGTTCCGGCCCGATACAAACGATGACCGCATCCGGTTTTTCGATCTCCAGCATTTCGTCAACTTTCGAATACGGCCGGCTGCCATATCGTACGGCGTTCGTCTCGGCTTTCGATAAATCCTTATCGCAGACGCCGACCAGTTGGCCGCCCCCGGTTCCGAGATATGGATAAATCCGCTTTGAAGACAATCTGCCGGCCCCGATCACGCAAACTTTAATTTCGTCCATTCGGCAGCGCCTCCTGTATTCGGTTGATATATTGGAACGCATCAGCCAAATAGGTCAGTGTGTTTTCCTTATCCTTCACTTCCATCTCGATGACGTACGCTCCGGAATATCCGGCATGATGCATGTGCTCAAGCAAGCCGGTCAGATCAATTTCACCTTTTCCGAAAGGTACCGATTGCCCGCCGATCTGGTCTTTAATATGGACAAGGGCGATGGAATCACCCAGAAGCTCGCAGCCTTGCCGCCAGGAAACGCCTGCCGTATGAAAATGTCCGACCTCAAGCAGCGTCTTCATCCGGTCATCGCCGATTCCTTCGATCACCTCCCGGTAGTCTTCGATCGTCGAGATCGCGCTGCCCGCATGATTTTGTAAAACCGGCGTAACCGGAAGATGCTCCGTCGCATCGAGAAACGCTTTTGCGGTTCGAATATACAGCTCCTGACTCTTCGCTTTGAACAAAACAACTTTGACTCCCAGCTTCGCCGCAAATTGTGCCGCCCTAACGGCGTCCTGCAGCGATTCATTCGATAGACCGGTCACGGCAGGCAAATGAAAGGAGTAGTAACGTACCCCGAACCGCCTGGAAATGTCCAAATAGCGCGAGGGGGCAAGACGAGTTTCAAATGCCGATCGAACCCAACCGGTAAAAATCTCGAACTGCCTAAACCCGATGGAGGAATAATGCGATAAGACTTCCTCCAATTCCATATCCGGATTGCAGCACGGGCTTGCTACAAGCCGGTTCAAGATTGCCCCATTTCGACCGATTCGCCGATCGTATCTCTCCAGGCCGAATCGAATACGACCATCACGACCGCTTCCGTGTCTTGCATATTTTCCGCATGATGCCACACGCCTTGCGGTATAACGATAGAGTCGCCCGGATTCATGACGACCATTTCACCGCCCGGCAGCGTGTGCCGAATAACGCCGGAAACGACATGCAGCACTTCCGTACAATTCGGATGCATATGTTGGGGATTTCCTCTGCCCGGGTTGAACGTTACTCTGCCGATCGTCATCGTCTCGCTGGTTCCCCCTCGCCCGCTGATGAGCCATTGCAGTGTTCCCCAATCTTCCTTGTGTACGGGAATTTCGCTGTTCGTAACAACAGCAGCAAAGTTGTTCATTCTCCCTGACTCCTATCATCTAAATTTATAAGTCGAATCATTTCATGGTGATTGTCGTAAACCGACGTATTTGTTCGGTAATGGCCTTTTCCGTCGGGAGCCGCTCCATACTGGATGCTCCGTAAAAGCCGTCCACTCCGGCTGTACGCCGAAGCACGTATTCCACGTCTTCCGGCTCTGAAATTTCACCTCCATGGCACAGCACGATCACTTCCGGGTTGACCTTCTTGGCCGCAACCGCAATTTCCTGCACTTTGGCAGGGGTATCCTCCAAGGAAAGCGCGGTCTTCGCACCGATCGCTCCCTTGGTCGTCAAACCCATATGAGCCACAATAATGTCAGCCCCCGCTTTCGCCATCCGTTCCGCCTCGTCCGGGTTGAATACATAAGGGGAGGTCAACAGCTCCAGCTCCCTGGCTTTTCGGATCATCTCGACTTCCAGCTGATAGCTCATGCCGGTCTCTTCCAGATTTTTCCGGAACATCCCGTCGCATAATCCGACCGTGGGGAAATTTTGCACGCCGGCAAATCCGGTATCGCGAATTTGGCGCAAAAAATGATCCATGTTGCGAAACGGATCGGTCCCGCACACCCCGGCAAGCACCGGCGTCTGCTTCACGATCGTAAGCACTTCTCCCGCCATTTCCATTACGATGGCATTCGCATCGCCGTAAGGCATCAATCCGGCTAACGAGCCTCGTCCAGCCATACGGAATTTGCCGGAGTTATAAATGACGATCAGATCGGCCCCGCCGCTCTCCTCGCATTTTGCGGAAATGCCCGTGCCTGCCCCCGCTCCGATAACGGGTTCGCCTGCGGCGATTTTGCGCTTGAGAGACTTAATGATTTCGCTTCTGGATATTGGCATAACTTGTAATCCATCCTCCCTATGAGCTAATGCTGCACCTTTTGCTTTTTATCATTTCAAGCAATAATTCCACCGCCGCATCGGCGAATGCAGGATCGTTGATGTTGGCGTCGATCTCTGCAACCGGAATGTCTTTCCGGAGGTTGGACTTGAGTGCCGCAAACATCGCTCGATCCGCCTCAGGCCACCAAAAATCGTTGCCCTCGCTATCCAGGATGGATACTCCTTTTTGCGGCAGCAATACTTGAACAGGACCCTTCGCTGCATTGGCTTTTTCGGCAAATATTTGACCGAGCCTGGCGTTTTCCTCCACATTCGTTCTCATTAAAGTAACGGACGGGTTCCATACGACCAACTTTCGACTCCGGTATTGGAGTGGCACCGTCTCTTCGCCTCCGAAATTCACCATATCGATGCAGCCGGGAACGATGAGATGGGGAATCCCGGCTTCTCCGGCCGCTTCCAGACGGTGAGGTCCTGCCGTGAAAACGCCGCCGCATAATTCGTCCGCCCATTCGGTTGTCGTAATATCGAGCAGCGCGGCAACCATGCCGTCACGGACCAAATCCTCCATCGTTCTGCCGCCGGTGCCGGTGCAGTGAAACACAAGGCATTCGTACCCCGCTTGTGTCAACTGCTCCCTGCAGCGGTTAACACATTCCGTCGTATTGCCGAACATCGTAATGGCTACGATCGGTCTGTCGCTCTCCGACCGCGCCGATTCCGGCTCCATGTCCACCATGCCGCATATCGCTCCGGCCGCCTGCTCGTAAATGCTGCGGCTGATCCGATTCAAGCCGGCTACGTCGACAACCGACGGGAATAACGTAATATTTTTCGTATCCACAATCGCTCTCGTATCCCCGCTTGCTGCCGTCGATACGAGCACTTTCGGAACGGCGATCGGCAATCCCCTCATAGCGGCGCCAATCACGGAGGTTCCTCCGGTACCGCCCATACCGAGAATGCCTTGAAATTCCCCTTTCGCATACAGATCCCGAATGAGTGCCGATGCTCCCCGGCTCATCACTGTCATCGCCATGCCGCGATCCTGCCGCTCCCTCAAATCATGAACCGACGCGCCTGCTGCAGAGGCGACGGCATCCGCGTCCCAATCCGGTTCGACGTACCGCGCTGACCCCATCACACCGATATTGACCGTAACGACGGTGTGGCCGCGGCTTTCAATCCGTTGACGCACGAAAGCATATTCTTCGCCTTTCGTATCGAAAGTCCCGATTAATAAAATGCGTTTGGACATATGCAACCGTTCCCCCTTCATCCAATCAAGTGAAAACGCGAGTCAAATCACCTCAAGAAAATCGGCCTCCGGCATTGGCGGATGCGGCATATGCGGTTCGACTTGATACCAATAGGCAAGCGACGAGATATCATCCTGCAAAGGCAAATAGCGGCCCCCTGACGGCTCATGATTGCGCCAGCCCAACGCTTGAATCGTAACCCGCAAATCTTGCTTGAACCTGATCGGATCCATGATATGCCACCGATACATGCCGAACCGCTGCTGACTGCGATAAAGCCCGTCGGGACGAATCACCTGGGGCAATCCGAGAAATGCTGTAGAAAACTCGCTGTATCTTCCGTTTGCACCTTTAGGATACTCGAAGTTCCACGCTCCGCCGAAGTAATCTTCCGTCCCGGTGCCGCAGATCGTCGGAAACTCCCGGTCCCCGTCCATAAAAAACTTGATCTCGCCTTCGCCCCACCAGCCGTTATTATTAACTCCCCATGCGATATAGGTGCCTACATAATGGCCTTGACCTTTAATGTGATCGGCAATCGTATGAACTTCTTTATAAGGCAAAGGGTTGTTTCTGTTCCAATAAGCATGGAAATACGCAGCATCCTCGGGAATTTCGGTCAAAGTATACGTGATTTGAAAATACAGAACGACCGGCTCATCCCCCAGATTTTCCAGCGTCAATTTCGCCGATCGGCGAAACGGCATCTCCCAATAGCAGTTAAACCCTCCTTCCGGATTCGCGGCAACCGGCATGGAATTGACGTGGGCATACTCACACCATCCGTTGGAAAAGAAATCACCGTACGGAACCTGTATCGAGGCATCCTGCTCATCATCCCAGTACCCTCTGAAAACAAGCTTTCGCCAGTTTTTCTTATGAGTGGTCATCCAGATGTGCTGAATTGCACCCGGTCCCTCTATGTCGGCCAATGTAAACGTGGTCTTGCCGGGAATTACTACGGAGGGAGAGACTTTCCAGCCTTGCCCGAGTCCCCGAGCTGCATGGGCTCCCGTCCCGTCTGTCGCCATTCCGCCTTTGCCTTTCTCTCCGGTGAAATTTTCCGCACTGATGGATCTTGTCTCCGCGTTGGAAACCTTTGATAAGTTTCCGAGTCCCATCCCTAAACCATTAAAATCCGGCATTTCCCAACCCTCCAAATATAATGATATCGCTTTCACATTGAAGTCCAAGCGTGATGTCATTAGTTGATATTTGATACTTGATACTTCGCATGCGAATCATGCTTTTAAAAATTCCATAAAATACCATTTTGGAATTGGTAATTGTATAATGTATATTGTATAATTGACTGATAATTTAATTATATTTTCAACTTCGTTGGTCGTCAATATATAAATTCCACTTTTATGAAATTGTTTTTTTAACGTATATACATGATGAATCTCCCGCTATGACCTCATAATTGTGAGTGGCAGATGCTGTAAAACGGTGATATAGTAAAACCATGAGGTGACAAGGTATGCTTAAAAAATTGGGTAGAAAAGCGTTACGGCACGATGTCTACGATCAGTTGCTTCAAGCGATCGTATCCGGCGAATTTGAAGCAGGAGAACATCTCGACGAGAAGGAACTTGCGGATAATTTCGGGATCAGCCGCACCCCGCTTCGCGAAGCGATCAATCGCCTTGTTCATGACGGGCTTATTTTGGAAATTCCTTTTAAAGGGAGTTTTGTTCGGAAATTTACACCACAGGAAGTTAACGATATATACGAAGTAAGAAAGACGCTCGAAGTACTGGCCATATGTATGGCTGTTCGAAATATGTCGGAGGATGAATTGAACGAAATTACGGCCATCGTCAATAAAATCGCTGCGGCGCAAGAATCGGGTGACCTGCTCGCTTATTCCGAGCTCGATACGTCATTTCACGAAAAGCTTGCCTTGTTTTCCAGAAACAAGACGTTGGTGCGCATGCTAGAGTCGCTTGGCGTTCAGATCCGGGTCATCCGCCATATGGCCAACAAAAACAAAGAGGTCGTATCCCGGTCCCAATTCGAGAGGGTTCGCATATTGGAGGCGCTTCAGCAGCGCAATGAAGCGAAAGCAGCGGCGTTCATGGAGGAACATATCGATAATATCCGCCGTGACGTCGTCTCGATTCTGAACAATTCGTCAAAGTAAAAAAAGAAGAGGATCTTGGTCATAGCCTTGATCCTCTTCTTATTATGTTGTCCTCATTTAGTGCAAAAAAGATCCGAAGCAGCGCTCCAGATCCAATCTACAGCTTATATTTCACTGCAAAAGCATTTGCCCGCATATGCCATCTGTGCCAAAGCAATCGAATGCGCAGCGGGAGCTCCTGGCTGAACGGCTTGCCGCGGCCTAACGGTTTGAGCAGCAGCAAGCTGATGTTGTCGTCCGGACGGCGGTCCATCGCTCTGGACATGAGCGTCTCGCAAATCCGTTGCGGTTCTTCGCCATTAGAAGCAGCTCGCTGTAACAATAGCGCGATGGCTTCATCGGAGAAACAATCGTGAAACCCGTCGCTAGTGAGCATGAACAACGTTCCGGGAGCATAGTAACCGGAATGGATATATAACTTCGGCTCGCCGCGCATTCCGAGCGATTGCAGCAATATGTGCCGTTTGGGATGCAATCTCGCTTTTTTCCTTGACAGCAGCCCTTTGCGCACTTGCTCGTTGACCCAAGTATGATCGCTCGTAAGCCGCTTCAACCGGTTTGTACGAGCTGCAAAACGGTAAACTCGGCAATCTCCGATATGGATGATCGTGTACACGGACTCCACAAGCACAAGCACTGTAAGCGTAGTCCCCAGATGTTGGGTGAGCTCACCGCTCCGTTCCTTCAGCTTGCAATGAATCGTCTGGAATAATGCCGCGGCGCTGTTCTCCAATGCCTCCAAACGACGAGCGCCTGCTATGAGACCGGGCAGCGTCAGCTCAAGCCATTCCCTGACAAGCCCAATCGCAAGTTCGCTCGCGAGCCCCCCGTCCCCGCTGCCCCCGATTCCGTCAGCCAGCGCCACCACTGCGTAAGGGTCGCCGCCTTCGTTCGTACCCAATCGAAGCAGCGAACGGTCTTCATTTATCGTACGGAACCAGCCTGAGTGCGTATCCGTCCCATATTGCCAATGCACGGCGATCGTTCTTTTCAACAATTATAACCCCATTTTAAATATCAGCTCGGTCGTTACGATCTTTACTATATCACCTTCCTTCAAAGGATGCACCCGGTAAGGCACCAATATTTCGCCGTTTAACGTAGTGCCGTTTCTCGAGCCGAGATCCTTAATGCCGTAACCGGCTTCCTCTTTCACGATTTCCGCGTGTAACCGGGACACGCCAACTTCCTCCTGCACCCAATCCGCGCCTTCTCCCGCTCTTCCGATGACAAAGCTGTTTTTGTCCAGCAGCACTTTCTCGCAAACCCCCTTTTTTCTGTATTCCAAATAAGGCATGGAAGCCACACCCATGGACGGATCAGCGGAACGGCCTAAAAAAACGGTAGCATCCGCGCGCTGAAGCAATGTAGTATTCATATCCATCACTGGTTCAACCCGAGATAAAGGAGCTGGGTCTGGCGCGGAGTCGCTTAACCCGATCTCGTTAAAAAAACGGCTGTCTCCCTGTTCGTGAACGCCAAATTCCGGTTCATCCGAAAGCTCATTTGGCCGTTTCAGGCGAATATTGCGCAGCAGCAGCACAGCCGCAACGCCTACTATTGAAGACGCGCCTGCGCATCCGTATAGCATGTATCTTTCCATGGATTCCGCATACAGTTTCCAGATGAAACATAGAATCAGCACGGCCATAAGCACAATAAGTAAATGCTTTCTGCGGCTTTCTTTCACTGTGCTGTCTATCATATTCGGCAAAGTTTCCGAAACCATCGAGGCTCCTGGCGTGTCCGACGACGAAAAACCGGTCTCGATCCGCAGCAGATCCGCCACTGCGCTTCGTTCGGGTGTAACGATGCGCCGGTCAACCAGCCGTTTCTCAGGTACAGTGGCCGCCTGTTCGATTCCATGGGTACTCCATTCATGCAGTTCCTCACTATGATTCGGGTATGACGGATGTGCCGCGGTTTGCGACAAAACCGTCGCTGTGTGCCGCATATGTTTGAGAAGCAGCTGCTTCAGCTCCGGCAAATTAAAATTATCCTCATACAAACAGTTCATCAATTCTTGATAGCCGTTGCCGTTCAGCTCAGTTACACGGTGTATCCACTTTGAAGCGAGCTGCTGCAAATCTGATGCCAGCGGTTCTTTTCCTTCCAAATGTTCCTTTGGTACATATGTCAAATACACATCTTCCAGACCGTTACCGCAATAAATAAAATCCTCTTTCAAAATGTACCTGCCCGGCAGCAGCATGTACACTTTACTGTCGCACAGCACTTCCACAATCCGGTGCAGCAGCGAAAAATACTGATGCATCGTGAGTTTCTCCATTCGCAGAAAATGGGCAAGCATCCTTTTTCCGGTGATCTGATAATACAGCTGAATATTGCCTTCTCTCGCCTCGAGCTGAAGTTCAAGCAAGTGTGGGATTCGATTGGCGGCCATCATATGCAATTGAAAATCGGAAAGCTCCTCTTGTGTTAAACCTCGGATAGAGGACAACACCATAAAATGTCCGTGATGGTTCACATAATCTACTGTCAAGTCATAAATCGGTTGTGCCATCGGCGATCCCCTCCCTAATCTATTGGACTTATTGGGCGTATAACTGCATGAACGCGCAAGCTGTACCGGGCAGCACGGCCCACATAAATGGAAACCGAAGTTGCGATTCCGACTTGGCCAGTGCCGTTCTCAATGCAGTAGTGTCACGAAAAACAAACAGCTGCAGCAGCCTGAGGGCAACGGCTTTCAAGCGCAGCAGTCCTTCCGTACGACACAGCAAAAAAGCAAGACCTCCTGCTCCCGCGAGCAGTAGGGATGCCGTCATGGCGTATATCGAGAAGCCGGCCCCGGTTATTGCGCCAAGCGCCGCAAAAAATTTGACGTCGCCCGCTCCGACTGCACCGATGGCATATAGCGCCAACATAGGCAGCAGCCCGCAGATTAGGCCGACAGCGGCGAAAACAAACCCTTCCCAGCCGTTCGTTATCGTATGCAGCGCCAATCCTGCGACGACTCCGGTCAGATTGAGAAGATTCGGTATTTTTTGCCTTCTTGTATCGGTTACGAATGCAATGAGCAGCAATGCTGCTGCAAGCCAATATGCGATCATCCGACTCCTCCGATCCATGCGCGCTCTACAGCTTTCTTTTTCAAAATGACGGTTTTATGAAAAAACGGAACGGCGAACTTGTACTCGTATTCAGCCTCGATGGAAAGAAATGCCTCATTTTTGTCATCGAAACTGGGAAAGCCGATTTCCGTCACTCGGAACCGATCCTTGTCCAGCTTAGGAATGCCGGAAAGGGAAGCTACGAGAGGCGTCGCCGCTTTTGCCAGCTGTTCGTTCAACTTTTTCTTTGCATCCTCGCTGACCGAGCCGCCCCATGCTTCCAACTGCTCGCGGCGCTCTTTCTCCAGACGAACAAGCTGCAGCAGCGGATCGGGGATCCAGCGCTCGTAATCGTCAGCAAACGTTTCGGCATCCAGCACCTTTTGCCTCGCCGCTTCCGTCATCGTAATCACATTGCCGAGCCATGCGCTCGGGGCGCTCGATGCCCATTGCGACTGTCCCACCCGGTATATTTGCTCGACGGGATACATGTTGGCCGCAACGACTTTCGCCGTTTCCGAAACAGCCGATTGCAGAGCCATGTCAGCCTGAGCCATGCGGATAAACCCGAGCAGCACCATAAGAAACGCAGCGAAAAAAGGAAGCGTGAACGCAGTTTCAACGACAATGCTGCCTTGCTGCCCTTTTATAATGCCAAAGATCGGCCTCAGCCTTCGCATTCGCGCGTATGCTGTTATTTTACTTCGCGTCATTTTTGACCTCTTTTCGTATCGGACTACCGATTTGTGAATTATGTTCAAAGAATGTTCATGATTTCCAATTACAAATGATTAACAAATCGACTGAGATGTGGTATATTTCGTACAGTAACATTTCGTATACGAATTGTTTTATAGAGACAAAGGGAGAGAAAAAAAATGAACAAAACAAAAAAGCTTTTCAAAAACAGTTCTTTGCAAAAGAAAATGATTTCTGGCGGCCTGGCTTGTACCTTGCTGTTCGGCGGGGCCATTCCAGCGGCTTTGGCAGCTGAAGAAACGACGGCAGTACAAACCACTGTCAGCCAGCAACAAGTTGGCGTAGTTGATCTGCTTGTTCAGAAACGCCTTCAGTCGGCTGCTTCCGAAATCTCAGCCATATCCGGGAAAGACTTTGCAAGCGTGCAGAAAGACCTGAGCAGCGGACTATCGATCGTCGAAGCTGCCAATATGTCTGCAAATGCACTGATGAATTCTATGCTTCCAACTTTTAGCCAATATATTATTGAGGCTACTCACACCTTGTTGTCGGAGGATCAAATCGCACAATTGCAAAAAGAGGGACAAGCGAAGTTGGTGGAAGCCCTCTCCACTTCCGGCTATGTAGCTAATAATGACGTTGTATCCAAAGTAGAGAACAACTTGACAGCGAAGATCGACGATGTTCTCAAAAGCAGCGGGTATGCTGCAAGCGAAGATAACGCAGTGGAACTTCAAAATGTTGTTGCGAAACGGTTTTCCACTATTATTGAAGATGCGGTAGACGCATCCGATCTGACATTGACCGACGTGCTGGTCCAATTGGAGCTCGGCAGTAACCTCGCCGAAGCCACCGGAATGGATTCGGCTGACCTGTCGATCCAACTGCAACAATTAGTGAACGAAGATATCGACAACGCTGCAGCGAACGGAATTAATGCATTGACGGTTGAAGAAGCAAAAGCAGATGCTGCCAAACTTATCGAAAAGCTCGTCACGGAAAAAATTTGGGTTGCTTCCGAGCAAGCTTAAGCATCCGTTATACCATATCAGCAAGTGCCGTTCGGAACATTCCGACGGCTCTTGTTGTTTTTGGTTTAAGCCGTACTCCTAATAATTCAGATGTGCCGTTCTGGTGATCAGACATCGGTTGCCGCTCCCTTCGCAGCCTGCAAATCCGTTTTTCCCTATTGCTCTTAATACACCGGGCATAAACCACAAACGAAACGAAGCGGTAGCCGTCCCTGCAATGTATGTCGGAGCTGAACTTAAATCGGTGCCGGTATTTAATTGCAGCAGCGCTTGCATCCTCGACAATAGCACCGGTTCGCGGCTGTGCAGCAGTAGAAATAACCGCAAATAGTCTTTATACCCCATCGTCAGCATGCTTCCGAAGCTGCGAGACAGCGGAACCTGCTCTCCTTGGATCAGCTTGGTCATGTCTTGCATCGCATGTACGGCCCCCTCGGCAACGGCCGCGAGCAGTACGAGCATCGGCGAACCCGCCGCAAGCATTCCTTTGGAAGGCTTAAGCAGCTCTTCGGTCACGCTTACCGCCAATCGAAGTGCGAACATTTCCGCATAGGCCATGGAGTAATTACCGGCGCACGAGTGTGAGCCGTACAGCAAAAATTCCACTTCTTGGTTCGTCAGGGGATGTGTATCCGGCTTCGAGAGCTCCTTCGATCCTTTGACCGCCCCGGAAGCGTCCATCTCTAGCCCCAAGGTACGGTAACTGAATTTGCTGACCGCAAACTCATCGACATAAAATTCATCCCGTACATCAATCGCAAGATCGCCAAGAACGGAAAAAAGTTTCATCGCGCTTAATCCAGCTGAATCCGCTCCCTTCAAGTCGATATCGGGAACCGGCTGTGCGCTTTCGGCCTTGTCATTTCGTTTAAGGTACGTCTGGTAATATCCTTGGCTGCCGGCAACCGCGGGATCACCCTGCAGCTTGTTATACATCGCTTCAAAAGGATCTGCCCCGGAAACGAGGCTGCAGCTGCCGAGCCCTTGACGGACTTGATCCAGAACGGGCTGCGCCTTCTTTCGCTGCTCTCTTTTCTCCGCATTGACAGCGCTTCTTTTTTGTTCACGCTCCGTCTGCATCGGACTGTACTTCGCATACAGTTGCTGCGTTTGCTGCAGGAAGCCGTCCAATGCGGTCACGGTAGACGAATACTTTTGCGACGTAAACAGCAGCCCGTCTTGTATTTGGGCACGAACGCTCGCAAAAAGCGATACCGTTCCGCCAACGCCGCTATCCAGCTCGTCCAGCTCCTGACGATCGATCAGCTTGACGCTTGCGAATACCGATTCCGCCTCCGAGCCGCCGCCCGGCGTCCCTGTCGTCCGCCCGAGTTCCTCATTCAGATCGTCATTCGCTTTTTTTGCCTTCTTGATCGATTCCTGGAACGACGACTTCAGCGAAGATAAAGCGGCATAATCCGCCTCGGATTTCAGCTTCAGCAAGGCCAGCAGCTCGGCATAGCGCAGTAAATCCCGCAGCAGCCCCTCATATTCGCTTACGATCTGCGCTGCCGCATCCGCCTGAGTCTGCAGCGCATTGCGCGATTGAATCAGTCCAGCGATAGCTTGAGCCGCACCAGGTCCCGCTTGAGCGAGCGAAGCGATGGACATATCGATCCCGCGAATGGAATCTCTAAGCGATTGAAGCTGTTTGTGCGCGTTTTGCAGCGTGGATCGCACTTCTTCAACCGTGTGGATGCCGATTCGTCCGCTAAGCTCATTCAATTCGCGCAGATTGGTCAAATAGAACGGGTGCAGATTCACTGCCTTTTCTTTGAGGGCATTAAAATCCTTCCACGCTTCGGACATCTTCTCGTCCCGTTCCTCGAGAAGCTTCTCCACCTTCTCCGCTTTTTCGGCGAAGCGGGAAGCCCCGCTTATTTGCTGCGACAAACCGTTCTTCTGAAATTTATCCCGAATCTCAAGGCCGTACAAGATCGGCGCGCGGTATTTCATTTCCTCCAATATTTGCCGTTTTAGCACTTCGTGGTTCGCGAGGGAGTACATCGGAATTAAACGGGCTGTACCTTCTTCCAGCTTAGTGTCGATCAGCCGAAAATTCCCCGCTTCTTCGCTGTCGCCGGATAAATTGCCGTCTACCGCACGCTCGAACAGCTCCGTTTGGTCATCCGCATCCCGTACGAGCCCATACAAACCGTATGCTTGCAAAGGACTGGAGTACGAGGATAACGTCGATCGTACCCCCGCCTTTACCGCGTTTTCCGTTTCCCTCTCCGCGTTTTTCCATCGCACGATATCGATCAACAAACCGCAGGCAATAAAGATCGGAACCAAGATCAATAACAAGTAGATCGAGACCGCTCCTTGCTGGTCCGACCCCCACTGCTTCCACCGCCGCAATAACTCCCCTCCATCCCGTCAAATTTATTCATGCAATATGAATACAATTCCATTTCGCTCAAGCTCCTGTTTCAGCCCCTGACTCAGTTTCACTTTATCCTGCTTGGACAGCTTGAAGAAATGCCAGACCACTCCATGAACCTGCGTCCCCTGCTTCAGCAGCTCCACGTCCTTAGACATTTGGACTTCGCGTAAATTTTTCTCGTTAAACGTATAATACGCTTGATGCGCAATCCCTCTGACGTCGAGCGCGTCGATCTCCCGTTTCGTATCCGGGTTCACCTGCACTTTTTCCTTCGTTCCGCCGACAAGCGTACGCAAATATTTGGCAGCCTCCTCATGGTTTGTAATCTTTACCGGCTCTTTTACGGCGGTTTTCGGTTCGACCAGCGACTGCAACGCCTCTCGCGGCTTAATGCGGCCCTTGATCTCGGCGATGAACGTACGCGACAAATCGGTCAATCGTATCGTCTCCATCGGATCCGTCACATAAGCGTGCGCATCCGCGTCAACCGACGTTTTGCTCCATATCCGGGCAACATACGCCGGCGAAGTGAAAGTCTTCTCCAGATCGACGCCGATTTTGCGCAGCAGTCCCATGTTTTCGTAGAGCAGTTCGCCTCGCCATGTTTGCGGAAATACAGCGGCGCTTTTTGCCAGCTTATCCGCAGGCGCAGATCCGGCCGGTGCCGAGCCGCTTAGCGGAAGCGTTACTTTCACCGCACCCGTCGGGAGCAGGAAGCTGAATAGATTGGACAAGTTGTCGTTCGTCAGCCGCCAGTACAGACCATCGTTGGAACCGGCGTTTACTTCTCCGGTTTGCAAATCTTTGCCGCTGTTGTCCCATACGAAGGCTGTCCGCTCCGCAGATAATGCCGCCGCCTGCAAAAGCGATGCCTGGTTGTACCAGAACAGCGCAACAAACAGCAAGCTGACCGTAATGATAAAAATGAGCGGCATCGTTAACGAAGCCTCAATCGTAAATTGTCCGGACGCGTTTCGTAAAAATCCGGACTTCCGCTTGGCGCGTTTCATTGAATTACGGTGTTGTACGCGGCGAGAGGTTGTCCGCATCGGATCGTATAGAACCGGACTGGCTGTTGATGGTTCAGGAAAATAAAGATCGTTAGTAACAAGTCAATATTTCCGTGGCCTATTTGATTTCCTTAAATATAAAATTTCGTGGGGTAAGTTTGTATGTGATGGGCAGATTCGTTAAGTTGAACCCAAAAAATGTGGAAAATAAAAGTTGTTAGTGAAATTTGCAGTAGTAAAGATAACCGAATAGTCCCTTAAACTTTCGACACAACAGAGATCACCAAAGGTCACCGCCTGCGGTGTACCAATAATTTCATTACTCCCATAGTGTAGGACAATGTGATAATGGTCCAGCCGCGGCGTTGTTCGTTTGTGCTTAAGACTTACGGACTTATATGACATAATCATCAGAGTGTCCCCTGGATTTTCCATATGGCTATGTGTTACATGTGTTTTTTTCGAATGACTATTGAAATTCAGCTAGTGGCAAGCGATAACCTGAGACTCTTTTGGGAAAGTTAGCTTCTGTCCACTCATAATCATATTTTATAAGAAAGTCATACTGCGCCTTCCCTATAACATCAAGTAACTGATTTCTTGTAATATTCGGATTTGATTTTTTAACTTCAATAACTTGTTTCTCTATCTCCTCACAACGACATTTGATGTAATCAGTATTAATTCTGAGGGAAGTAAAACAAATTAAGTCTTCATTATTTTGATGATACATTTTGATATACTTTTTAAATGTCTCAAGGGAACAGCCTAGTTCGATCGCATTGTTTTTTGAAATTCCACTTTGATCGTATAACTGTACCAATCTGACGAACCATTCTCTTGTTCTTTTCGGGTAAAATACTCGCTTCTCTCCGTTTCTTTGTATGAGAGGCTTCTGAATTATCACTACGGAATTAAACCTTTTACTTCTTTTCGAGCTAAAAATGATCCCGCAAACAGGGCAAGTGTAAATTTGATCATAAGACTTTGCTTTTGGATCATATGTCCGTTTAAAACCGTTTATCAAGCTTAGACAACTAGGATTATGACATTCTATAGGCGTTTCATCAACCAAGGGGATATTGGATGCAATAATTGGTAATGGTCTTGTTAAAAATGCTTCTGCGCTGCCAGCAAATAATCTCATATTAAGTATTTGCAAAATTACTGACCATTGTTTAAGTCCTAAGCTATTTAGCGAAAAAGCTCTGACACTAGACGATGTCGAGATATTCACTGAAGCAAGTTTTTCTTCCTCAAATTGACTATTCAAATATTCAATATACTCTTTTTCTTTAAACGCTCCTTTTTTCAATACTAAATCATTAGCTAATGCATAGTGGAAGTTAAGCCCTTTCATTATTTCACAGTTTATTTCATCTTTATACGCTAGCAAGAATTCTATATCCTGCAGTACGTTTGATTTAAGTTCATCTCCCTTCACATGAAATGCATATTTTTCAAATTTAGTTCCGCAGTTATTACATTGAGGAGTAGTCAGCAATTCTGTCCCTTTTTTATTAGCAAACGATTTATTACATTTAGTACATTTTGAAAGTAGATCAATCTTATGTTTATAACACATATTCAAATCCTTTATTTGATGAATACGATGTATGTAGCATACTCCATTCGTATAATAGTCTTCGATTGAGCAAAGTGGACAATAGTTAATTTCCGTCGAAATATTTGAGGTTTGTCCAATTTGTATCTGTGAATTACTCTCGTTACACACATAGAGCATTTCAAGTACTGATTTTTGTTTAACTCTGCTTAGAAATATCCTGAAAATCGGGAGATACGTATGGTCAAAAATAAAGTTAGTGAAGTCATACGAATTTTTGCCGGGTATTGCATTTAAGAACTTGCCTATATTTGTTGTAAATAAAGCATTTAACCCTGTATCTTTCCCTAATATCTTTCTAGCGGTTTTAATAAAATTTTGTGAACCACTTTCTTTATGGTACCGGAAAATGATACTACGTATATCTTCGTCAGGTAATGGTGGGGGAGTTACAAAATGCTGGAGCATAATACACACCTTTTTTAGGTTGTATTATTCAACAATAAGTCCGATTTTATTACATTAATTTGGTATTTTTTTCATCGCTTTGCATCGAGCCGTTAGATTCTAAAGTAGGCTAAACGTAAACATTTAAAAAAATACCGCCAGCTTGTCTGGCGGACTTACCGTTCAGTTCACTCCTAATATAACTAAGTATTTTTCATTATAAGGAAATTAATGGTAAGTGTCCATGTAAAACTGCACAACCATTTGTTGAACAAATCTGCCCTTTAGCGCATTGACGGCTGCCCCTGCGGCAGCCGTTTTGATGTTGAACTATCGTTCTCCGTTAGCTTAGCCCATTTCTGGTTGACGACGGATTAGTGTTGCCTGCTCAAAACTATAGGCGATGCTGATTAGCGTGGGCTCACTTAAAGCCCTCCCGGAAAAGACAACACCAAATGGCCCCTGCGTCGAATCGCCATCAGCATCAATTGTTCCTTTTGCTGAATAACCGGCGGGCACCGTAATAAGGGGATACCCTAACCGGGCAGCAATGTACATGCCATCAACGTCACCGGGTAACATTAAAGCATCTAAGCCGTGTTGATCGAGTACATAGTCAATCCCTTGCGTTACAGCCGGATGGTTATATTCTTGTCGTTTAAGTTGATATGTTGTCTCGTTTAGCGCATTTTGTTCCGAACGAATCAGATTATCTTGGCCAAACTTCAATGCGGATGCAGCGTGTTTCTGATTATAAGCTATCAGATCTTGAAGAGAATGTACGGGCAGATCCGAGTTCAACTTTGATAAATAGCGATTCAGGCCTGTTTTGAATTCGTAGCAGATAACATCATTGTTCCATGGATGCTGTTCCAAATGGAGGTCCACAGGATCGATAACTGTAGCACCTTGCTCACGCAGAACATTAATGGCGGATTCCATGATGGAAAGTCTTTCTTCATCCAACGACCGATAGTAATGTCTAGGAATCCCAATTCGAGTTTTACACAGAAAGTCTCGGTCTAGATAAGTTGTGTAGTCATGAAAAGTACGATGTGTGCTAGTCCAAGTTGCCTTATCGTTTTCGTCAATCCCGACGATTGCCCCAAGTAGAATCGCTGCATCAGTGACTGTCTTTGAAATCGGTCCTGGCGTATCCTGACTTATAGAGATTGGGATAATTCCGCTGCGGCTCGCAAGCCCTACAGTAGGTTTTATTCCGACGAGAAAGTGTTGGCTGGCCGGCCCAATAATCGAACCTGCGGTTTCTGTTCCGATCGCTGCTGCTGTCAGGTTCGCCGCTACGGCTGCAGCCGATCCTGAACTTGATCCGCTGACGAAGAGCTTGCCAGGTCCATATGGATTCAACACATATCCTCCTCTGGAACTGTATCCAGCTGGCATACGATTGGACATAAAGTTCGACCACTCGGTCATATTGGCCTTACCTAGAAGAACAGCGCCAGCAGCCCGGAGCTTTGCGGCTACGAACGCATCTTCAGGAGCAAACGACTCAGCCAATGCGATTGAACCAGCGCTCGTATGCATCCGGTCGTACGTATCGATGTTATCCTTTAGCAGGATTGGAATTCCGTGCAGCGGCCCCCTACTACCTGTTGTATTTCGCTCAAGGTCAAGATTCCTTGCTATTTCAAGAGCATCTGGATTGATCTCTAATACGGCATTGATCAGAGGATTATACCTATGAATGCGTTCGATATATGCAAGGACGAGGGCTTCGGATGTACATTCACCCGAAGACATTGCCTTTTGCATGCTCACCAAATCGGCTTCCTGAATCCAATCTTGTAAGTTAATGCTCATATATTAAAATACCCCCGGTACTGGTAAATTTTCGGACAACAGTAATATGGTAACATGCTGCCTTGCCAAGGGTATAGGTAAAGTTTTGATTAGATAAGAATGTATCGGTTGGGCATCGCAGTAGAGCTTGTATTTTCCCGAAGGTTAATGTTGTAACTAAAGTAATCTGCCAGTTACTTCAATGAACATCAAGAAGAGCTGCCCAAGTTGGCAGCTCCACGCTATCGTTCTCCGTTAGTTGAGCAAATAATCAAAAATAATTTGGATGACAAACCCCCACTCGTTAGAATAGGGGTTTGTTATTTAGGACTGATATTGCATGATCTCTTTTATTTCTTCACGAGTGCGTTCGTCATACTCCCAAGTGCAAAGTTGAAGCACTTTTGAAATCATTTCTTGTGACATTGGTTCATTATTTGTGTTGTCTTCTCCGAATTCTTTTTTTATAGCTTGGAATGTTTGTTCGTTAAAAGTAACATTTACATCGTATATCCTAATTAAGGCATCAAGAATGGTTTCTTCTTGGAATGGTTTTACTACAAAGTCTCTCGCTCCTTGTTCAAGAATCTCTAAAATTACAGGCAAGAAGCCTTTAGCGGACAAAGCTACTATTTTTGCGTCTTTGTCGATCTCCTTTATTTTTTTTGTTGCAGTTATGCCGTCCATTATAGGCATTTTAATATCCATGATAACAATGTCTGGTTGTTCATCAGCAAACTTGTCAACAGCTTGTTGACCGTTCTCCGCCGTAACAACGAAATAACCATGCTTTTCTAAGATTTCACCCAGGATTTGTCGCATAAAAACTACATCATCAACAACCAAAATCTTCTTCGCACTGATTCCCTTTTCATCCCTTTCTATCTCATTTATTCTTCGATTAACAGAAGCGATTGTCTTCTCTAGAGCGTTTTTTTCAATCTCAAGTTGTTGAACCCTTGCACTTAAGGCTAGTTTTAACCTTTGTCTGTCCAAATACGCTCCATTATGTAGTAGTTCCCTGATGGCATCTAAGCTGAAACCATATTGCTTAAGTTCAATTATTAATAATAGTTGGCTAACTTGCTCTTTTGAATAGTACCTGTAACGGTTACTCTCTTCAACGTGTACGGGCTTTAGCAAGCTAATTTCATCATAATACCTTAGTGCATCAACTGATGTTTTAACGATTTTCGATATTTCGCCAATTGTATACACCAAACCCCTCCTTTCCAATATGTTCCTCTGACAATGACCATGATAAACCCTCGGGTAACTCCAAGGTCAAGCAATGTTTCATATTTTTTATGATTTAGAAGGTTTCATTTCGTATCAAATTCTCCAAATGGCGACTTTAATAAATGGTACCATCCTATGCTAAACTGCCCTTTAGTTTAACGACAGAAGGAGCAGCCGCCTCGATGGCAAACTGCTCCTGGATCGCTGAACTATCGTCTCCCGTTAGCTGAATTATTTTGGCAGCTCTTTGTTAATGTGCTCCCGTTATCAATAGTTTAGAGATTTATTTTCTTTTTAATAATTTATGAATACTCGACGGCTGTAAGCCGGCTTGAATAAGCAATATAATATTGAAACCTGATTTCCCGTAGCTTAAACGATACCAATAATAATTTATATATTCTATCACGGAAAAAATATAAATTAACATACCTACAATTAGGTCTCTTTTATTCTGTACGAGTATTATCAATAAAATAATTACTAACACAGCTAGAATAAGATTCATACTTCTAAGCACAATCAGGGTTTTCAGCATTAAAAATGGTTTCTGTTTACCTGTTGAATAAGATCTAAATACCCAATACAAAACACCTTGAAATAATATAAACACTAGGAATGATAGCGCAAGCAAGCTCGCCACTCCTAAATCTAAATAAATTTTATATACAACCAAAAAAGAAAAAGCGGCTACTAACTCACCCAACGCAAGATTCAATAGGTGTTTTCTTAGTTTTCTCATAAACCTCCATTTTAAAGCACATCAACAGTCCTTGATCGAATTGACGTTTTCATTTTATCACATTAGATTGTTAAGCATAACTGCCCGTTACTTCAACAACATCAAAGAGAGCTGCGGCGCTGCTGATTATATATTCTTATAGTAAGAACAGGTTGCTTTTGGTAAAATCAGTTAAAATAAGTCGCATAAGGAAAGCCCATATTTATTTAGTATCATGTGTTGTCTTCCAACAATAAAGGTGGTGTACGTATCCTGGCAGATAGTATCGCATTGTTTATTCTTGAAAATTTCACACGCTGCCGACATCGATAACGGGCTTGTTGAGCCCTACCCATGGACCGGTTGGGCTAGGCGCCACGGCAACGCCTATCCGTTGATTTAATAGAAAAAAAGCCGTAAGTTACACGGCTTTTAATGTAGATGCTTTATATAATATTATAATAGATTTCATGCATTATTTCTTCAGCGCAGACAGCAGCTCGCGGTCCGTCAGCAGTTTGCCCGTTTCCGCATATCGACAAGCAGACGATGCTACCTGGAAAGCATAGGCTCTTCTCGGCTTGTCGGTATTATTCGTTTTGCTGTGATGCAGCGTCTCTCTGTGAAAAATAACGGCATCTCCGGGCGCCATCGGCTTGCATGGCATTCCATTCTCAGGGTCTGCAGCTCGTCGATGTTTAGCGCCGGCCTCGTTAATATTCGCTTGACGGCCTAAGCGATGGGAACGCGGTGCAAGCCACAAGCCTGCATTTTCTTGCGTAATCGTATCGAGGGCTATAAACCCGTTGAGCATATGACCTAAAATGTGCGTATACATGTTGTCTTGGTGCCAAGCCAATCCTTCCCCATGCGGATGCACTACGGCATACATCCCCATCCATAGCCTTACTTCGTTACCAAGTATTTTCTCATAAATATCGATCAAGGCTGCGGATGAAAGCATGTTTGCCGTTTCCGGGAACTGCGCGGCGCTTTTGTCAAAATGAATGAAGCCATTGGATTTCCATTCCCCGCTTTCGGATTTGCTCACGAAATCCGCCTGCTCCAGGTTGATTTTTTCTACCGTTTCAGGAGTAATCAATCCCGGCGCATAGAAATAGCCCTCGCGATAAAACTCTTCGATCATTTGCTCCGTTAGTACAAAATTAGAAATGGCTTGTGTCAACAGGTTCTCCTCCTTATGCGTTATGACTTCAATGTACTGCAAGCCCGACGGAAAAACTGCTCGAAAGCAACCAATAAATTGTATTTTTGTTCATAAGAAGCTAGGATACAATTAGTTGACGATATTAGTAACCTAACGATGATGGGATTTCACGGAGGATTTATATGTATTACGATGATATCCGACTGGAACGTGAATTGAACTTCGTGCAAAAGATAGGAGCTTTAACCGAGCATGACATGCACCTGCACGACGCTTTGGAAGTGAGCATATTACTGGAGAACGACGCAAAATACCGTCTTGTTGACCGCGACTATTACGGGAAGCCTGGAGACGTCTTTGTGTTCCGTCCCTTTGAACCGCACTATAATCTTGCGCAAAGCACGGAAAAACCGGTGAAATGGATTATGCTGCTGTTTTCCCCGTCAATCGTCAAGTTCATTCCGGAAGGAAGTAAATTGCTTCAGCCGTTTTATACGGCCGCCTGCCGCTTCTCCCCGTTAATACCGGCACAATCGCCATTTGCCGGCTTGATTCATGCTGCTGCAAAGCAAGCAGTCGCTGAGGAGGAACAGAAGCTTCCCGGATGGCAGGCTAAGCAATATTTGTACTTTGTCGATATTCTCGTGTCGATATTTCGTTATTATTTAGAAGGATTTCGGGATGTTTCCTCTATGGGGAGAAAGCCGAATGAGGCGATGATTCGAGTAATAGAATTCGTTCTGTCTCATTTTACGGAAGAGATCGAAATGGATCAATTGATCGTCATGTCGAATATGCGGAAAACGATGTTTTTCAAACAATTTAAAGAGCTTACGAGTCTCTCTCCTAATGAGTTTATTAGTCGACTTCGGCTGCAATCGGCCCTTTATTATTTGGATCATACCGACAAATCGATTACCGAAATCGCTTATGAATGTGGCTTCCACTCCTTAAGCTATTTCAATAAGCAATTCAAGCAGTTTAGGGGCATAGCTCCGAGAGAACATCGGGCCAAGTTAAAAGTACGGAATGAATAAGGAGCTGCTTTGATGGCAGCTCCACTCTTGGCTATTTGTTGAATCAGCTCCGGCGTATCGCGGATCGATTCGTCGGACTGGCCTTCCAGCGCACTGGCCAGTCCATTTCGGACCATGCTTAAATCCCGATACGTTTGATCCAGCTTCTCGATAACGACGCCGATTAAGGATTCATATTTGTTCATCGCGTTGCTCCTTTACCATGATTACAAACTTGTTACCGATCGAACTTCACGCTCATTCGGAACGGTACTAGGAAGGCTCCGGTTATAACGGTCCCGAACGAACGCCGTCGCCCGTTTCGCGACTCTCTCGGCTTCGCGGCCGCCCCAGATTTATTGGAACCCCCTCCGACTAGAAGGTCTGTTAGTTCCTTTATAATATGCAGCTATCCTCTTCGATAACCTCCCCGGCACCCGTTACGACAACCGACAGCTTTAAACGAGGTAAGCTTTACGTAGAACCTTGTTAACCACCGAATAATCCATACCAAGTCCGGGACCCGTAGGCGCTCGAAAGACGCCGTCTTTAACTTCCATTTGCGGAGTGAACAGGTAGTCGCTCACTTTAACACCCGCCTTATCCTCCTGGAACTTCCCAATATTCGGAATGTACGTTGCAAAATGAAGCATATAGATATACCCATATCCGCCGGAAATGTGTGGTGTGACAGGCATGCCTTTTAAAGCAGCCATTCTGGCAACACGGGTATTCCTTATAAACCCTCCATTATACTGTAAATCAGGCTGTACCACTTGAGCGGCATCATTATAAATAATCCATCGGAACCGCCTTATACTGGTTTCTTGTTCGCCGAAGGCCAGAGGAATTTGAAGAGCATCCGCAACCTCCTTGGTATCTTCAAGATGCTCGAATGGACAAGGCTCTTCATAGAAGAAAGCACCAATCTCCTCCAAAATCTTGCCGTATTTGATAGCTACAGGAGGATCATAGGAACCGTTTCCGTCAGCATGTATGGCGAAATCATTACTGAACGTTTTGCGTGCTAAATAAATAAGCGCTTCAGAGCGCCCTTCTATGGAATCGGCATTTTTGCTCATTCGGCCGCCCACTTTGAATTTAACAGCCCTTGCACCCGTCTCAGCGACTTTTTGCTGCAGCACTTCAATCTCCTCTTCAGGCGTTGTACCCCTGTTGCCGCTTGCCACATATATAGGGATCTCGTTTCGAATGACGCCTCCGAGCAGGTCACCGATCGGCTTGCCGCTTATTCTGCCTAACATATCAAGCAGGCTTGCCTCCACCCATGATATGCAGCACCACAGAGCAAGCCCCGACAGCTTATAGTTGCTTTGGTACACATAAACACCATCCAAAAGCAATTCCAAATCTCTTGCATCCTTACCTATAAAGTAAGGGATGATCAGCTGCTTGAGCAGAGGATGCAAATAAGCTGCACGTTCGCTTGCCACAGCAACCCCCTCAGAACCATCCTTCGATCGGGTCCGTAAGAAATACAATCCATTGTTGAACAACAGCTCGATGGATTGTATGATCACCGGGGAAGCAATACCGTCCACATTCAGAACGGTAGAATTCGCCGCTTCCTCCAGATCTGCGATGCTAACGTTGCTTTTGGCTTGAATAAGAGAGCTATCCAAGTGTAAATAGGTTAAATCGTTATATGTATTTACCATGTTGGTTCCTCCTTTTGTTTAAAAAATGACTTCACAACATTATCGCTATCTCCACAAAACCGCGCTCGCTCTGCTCTTAATTCGTTAGTAAGATTAAAGGAAGCAGCCACGACTGCTTCCTTTGTGCAAATCACTGCGCGAATCCATTATTCGGTTACTATAATGGTCGACGTTGCTTCAAATCTCTTACCATCATTCAAGCTGCCGTTAACGGTTACTTTGATATCGCCGGAAACGCTGCCCAGCGCTGCGATTACTTTTTGTCTGTCGAATTTGACCATAAGATCCTTGACCTTATTGCCGTTATAGTCTCCAAGCTCCGCAGGCGCTGTCTGCGCATCCACGAATACCCCGTTCACGTTTAATTTAACGGACGTCGCCTGAATCAGCGAGGGATCATAACCCGAGGGCAGTTCGATATAAGCGGTCATCGAATTGGCGCCTCCGCCGCTTTTTTTATTCAGCGTGCCAGGGTTCAAATCCACGGATGCTGCAATCGACACGTCAAAGGTAAATGATTGGACGGTTACATTGCCGGCCAGGTCCTCAGCGGTCGCGGCTAACGTATTGCGGCCCGCCATATGCGCCAGACTCACAACCTGCCCGTTTGCAACCGGCTGCCCGTTCAAGGTTGCGGTCACATTGCCGACGCCCGATATAACATCGTACACGGCATATGTAACCGTCAACGAATCCGAGGTCTTATACGAAGCAGCAGCGTGAATAGCGACCACGGGCTTCGTTTTATCGATCCGAATGCCGTATACCGAAGACGTCGCCGTGTTGCCCGCCTTGTCAACGGCCGTTCCCGTCACGGTCAGATTCGCGCCTTCCTTTGTCAATACAACGTCGGGCGTCACCGAGGCAAGACCGGAGCCGCTGTCGGTTGCCGTAAAATGAACCGTGACGTCTTCTTTATACCATCCGTGTGCGTTCGGCTGCGTCGTTGCTGCGCCTGTAATGACCGGCGGCTTCGTATCGACTATGGTGACCGTTTGCGTAGCCGTCTTCGTCGCTCCACTCGCGCTTGAAGCCGTCCATGTGATGACCGTCGTCCCGAGCGGAAAATCCTTCGGTGCATCGTTGGTTACGGTAGCTCCGACCGACGATGTGGCTGTGCCGATATCCACTACCGTTCTCTCGTCCGTCGCCTCTACCGTTATATCCGCAGGCACGATCAGCGTAAGCGAAGGAGTCGAATCGGACACCTGAATCGTTAAGACGAGGTCTTTGCCTTCGCTAAAGTCGAATGTCAGCTTCGACGTTCCCAGCGGAAGCGTCGATAAAAATTGTTTTTTAAGCAGGATCGTGCTTCCATTGCTTCCGTATACGGAGTCCGTGATAGAATAATCCCGGTCGGTTAACGTATAAGAGCCCGATTTGATTGCAATCAAATCGTTGCCGTTAAAGACGACCGTAACCGGTATGTCCTTCTGTTCGGCCGTATTTTTATCAAAAACCGTTTCCGTCGGATTCATGGAAGCATCTTGCGGAATGTAGTAAACTTCAATTTCGTTGATCGTCGGCTCCTTGTAGACGCCTGATTCCAACTTGGTGGAATTGATCCAAAGCCTCAAGTATTGCGATGTCACCGGCGCAAAGTTAATCGTCTTGCTAGCTCCGATCGAAGTACCCGCGGTTCCCGGAATATCGATATAATTAATACCGTCATCCGAATATTGCAGCATGTAAGAGTTGACCCTCACATAAGAGACTTCCTTAATAACGACCTGATTATATTTGATTTCGTCACCGAAATCGACGCCGAGGAATTGATTGGTGACCTTTCCTTTCTCCGCGGACCAGCGGCTGTTGCTTGCGATACTGCCGTCAAACGCTTTGGAAGCGCTGTAGTCGGCGCTCCATTGGGACGAAGCGAAGTACGTCTTGTTCAACGCTAGGCTGGCATGCACTACGTTGAGAATGAGTACGGCATCGCTTCCCGCACTGAAAGTGAACCGCAGCGTATACTGCCCCAGCTCCAGCTTGGATAAATAAGCTTTCTTCAAAGCGACGGAAGTTCCGTTATTTACGTAATCGACGCCTTCCGTTAACGTGCGGGATGCATCCTGGATGGCTACCAGCCTATTTCCTTTCAAATCCATGCTCACCGAGCTGTCTCCTGAATTTTGGGAGTAATTAATGGAAGACGCGCCCAACTGGGAACTCGCTGGAGGAGTGACCTCGATTGTCAGGAGAGCAACATTCCCCGAGCTAAAGGAGAACGTAAGGGAATGTGGACCAATGGCAAGCTTCTCCAAATACGATTTGGCCAGAAGGATCGATTTGCCCTGATTGTTGTAGTCCGTCCCTTCCGTTAATGCGCCCGTAAAGTCTCGAACCGATGCCAAAGTATTCCCGTTTAAATTCAAATTGACGACAAGATCGCCCGCGTTTTGCGGGTATTGAATATACGAAACCGCCAAGCCCGATTGAGCCGGAGGCAGCCCAGACGCTTTGATGCCGATCTCGGCGAATGGAATCTGCTGGAACTCCGGTATGCGCGAGAAGATCAGTGAGTCGTCTTTGAGCTGAAAGTTGCCGTTCGCCGGATCGACAAAGCCGAGATCGTCTTTATTTGCGAACGAAACGTTATTCGCAAACGTGCCCAGCTGCATGTTCCGGCTGTCCCCTGTGATCGAACCGCTGTTTATTATCACATTATTGCGCACCACATTCCGTTTCGGCAGCAGCGGGTCGTCGTTCAGTATGTTCGGAAGCGTAGGGTAGCGCTGGCTCCAGATGTCGCTCTGATACGGAACTTGATCGAATTTGCTCATTAAGGAAATATAGTTTTTTTCGCCGGGCTTATAGTCGCGCGTCATGAAGGCGATCGACGTACCGGTATCGATGACGATATTATTTTCCACCACGTTCTCCCGGCCGTTGGCCAGCTTGAACGCCTGTTTGCCGATTTTATAAAAGACGTTGCCGCGCATTTCCACTCCGCTCATATAATCGTCCAAATAAATGGTAGCCGTAGAAACTCGCAGGTCGCTTGCAACAATATCATGGAAATAATTATAGCGAATCACATTGCCGCGCCATACGAAGCTTCTCCCTGAATAAATCGCCGATGCGTCGGCCGTTTCTTTGACCACATCGTAAATTTCATTGTACTCCATAAGATGATCGTTGCCTCTAAACTGCATGGCCAGGTGAGGCGCATCGTGCATTTTATTATGGGTGGCGCGGTTGCCTACTCCGTTAAGCTCTACCGCGGAAGTATACGTTAATTTGATCCTTGCATAATTGTATATATCATTGTTGTCGGCATAGTTTCCTGCGGGAGTCAGCGTCGTGAAATTGCCGCCGTTCAAGTAGACGCCGCCATTCCCCATGCTGTAGATGCTCGAGCCATAAACGCCGTTGTTTTTGCCGCCGTTAATTTTGACGGCATAGCCGCCCATTTTGCTGATTTCGCAATGCGTAATCAGGTTGTTCTCTCCGTCCGTAATATCGATCGCGTTCCCCCGGCTCACCTCTATCTTCAGGCCGCTGAAAACGATATTGGAAGCATTGTTCATCGCAATCAGGTTTTTGTCGAACCGGGACAATTGAACCTTGTTCCCCTTAAGCGGTATCGGCGGGTAAAGATACAGAATGCCCGTGCCGCGGTCGAGGTACCATTCCCCCGGCAAATCAAGCTCTTCTAGAATGTTGTAGAAATAAAAGCGCTGTCCCGCCTTCATGGCATAACTGGACGCGTTGTAGGTTGAAATAGTCTTCTTGGCCATATCGATCGATTTGATCTGCAGGTCGTTCGTAGCCCAATCGTTTCCCCAGTAACCGAGCATCCATGTATATTCCGGGCTTTTCCACGAATGCAGCCCGTCGCCGTTATATGTAAACGTGTAGCCGGTACCCGCTGCGGCATCGCCCGCATAAACGACCTGATTCACCGTGGTGAAACCGTTATTGGGCCAACGGGCAAGCGTCATTACATTGCCGTTGACGAACAGCTCGGGTGCCACCGCCAAATTATTGCCCAGAATGCCGTAATCGGTTATTCCAATCGCTTTAAGATCCGCCTGCAGCACATGGCCGCCGGCCTCCTGCGGTATTCGCTGCAATACGGCCGGGTCCGTCACCAGTGTAAATAAAGAGGAGTCCAACGTATCGCCTCCGGTAAACGAAACCTGCTCGCCACCATACGATTTGTAAACGACGGGAGCATTCGGGGTACCTGAATCGCGGTCATCCAGTTGGAACGTCCCGGTAAACCTGTACTCTCCTCCCCGGATATTGACGGTAATCCCTCCCGCAGGAACAGCGCCACCGCTTTTCAACGTACGGATCGTATCCCGCGCTTTCTCCAATGTGGCAAAGGGATGGTCGATGGAGCCGTCATTTGAATCATTGCCGGTTACAGCCACGTACAATTGAACCGATGCGTCTTGCCCGGCAAATGCCGGATTCCCGCCGCTCATTCCCAAGAAGCTGCCGGCGAATGTGGAAACGGCGGTCAAGAGAGCAAGCACCTTTTTTTTCAACTTCACATGCCTCACCTCATCCGTAATTATTGTTTTGCACACGTTAAACTAAATGTGAATGCGCTTTCAGATAAAGTAAAAATGGAAGCTCCCTTGTACTGGATTTCCTACAATATATCTTTTATTCCAAATTTTACTTTATAAACTGATTTTAATCAAAATCGTTGGAATGGACAAGATGATTGTTTTTGCACCACAGATTTATCTCACCAAAGGATAAACCACCTTGTTTCGTATTTTACTCGGAAGCTTTTCCATAGTTGTGGACGAAAATATAAATATCGATTATATAAGTGCCTTTTGATATCTGATTTGGCTTAGTTCTATGCCTCTAATAATTTTCCTTTCAATTCCATCATGCCTAAACCCATGTTTCTCATAAAAGCTAATAGCATTTTTATTTTCTTTAAGTACCCATAATATTGCCGTAGTATATCCAAGATCTTTTAATTTCTTTAAGCCCCAGTTAAACAGCTGTAGCCCTAAAGTTTTGAACAAGATATATTGCAGAAATTTCACCGCTACTGTTTTGCAAATCCTTGTCACTACAAGCTTTCAATATCAAACAGCCAACAGCATTTATTGTCAACTAACATAATTGCTATTCGTTCCGAGCCTTGAATAAGAACATTATAAAAGTACTCTCTCTATCGACGGGTGTATACTGATTTAGAAAATCGTTAGGCAATATGCCTTTATACGTATTTCGGTAAGATTCTGAATGGACAAATCCCAAGTCCCTTGCATCTTCTATCCTAGCCATCGTATTTCTGTCATTACAAATCCCCTTTTTATAGGTATTTCCTGATATTATTCGGCAATTCTACATCCATTCCTTGTCAAGAAAACTGCCCGTTACTTTAATCAACAATGAGGAGCTTGCCGCGAGGCAAGCTCCCACTATCGTTCTCCGTTAACTTAATATCTTAGAGCAGAAATAAAGTCAATGTCGGTATGTATAACGATTTTGCTAGTCAATCTAATATATATTTTTGGAAATATTCCATTGGACTTGTACGATTACCTTGCATATTGCTTGAAAACAGTAACTATACGCTTATCATCATTTACAATAATATACTGTCCGCCCATTCCTCTAGCGAAATATGTCTTCCTGCTTCATCATTGTCATCATTTAATATCCACCAATGATACCCGTACGACTACAAGTTTCCTCGTATTCGTTTCTCCTCGATTTCAAAATTTATTTTGCCGATTTTCTTGGCCTTTGGCCGGCGTTCGTCTTGCTCTCAAGTTCACCATAAATCATTACGTTACGTTAAGTTCAAGTGGAAATCTGGATTTTTTTGAAGACAATAATGTTGTGCAAATCGTAGAAATAACCGGGTTCAGATAACATTCAAGGAGTAACTGCTCAATGACCTGTGTCCCTTCTTGCAGTCTAGTACGCTGAAATAAAATAATGACGGCGCGAGGACAAGATTTATGATATTGTAAGTTGAACATTGTCCTCACCCCTTCCGATTTGAACTTTAATTAAATATTACCACACCCAAGCAACTTTGTTCAGGAACGAAACCATTATTAAAATTTTATACCAATTCCTGCCGATGCGGATGAATGCTCCATCGCTATTTGCAACAGATTGCCGATACCCGGATAAGCTTATCTGGATTTCGTACGAGCTAGGTTCTGGCTAGCTTTTATGATGCCGAAAGCGCTAGCCAGTCATTTCCGGGATGCTAGAGTTCGTATCTATCGAAGCGTGCTGGCTAAATCCCATGCCAGCTTCTTGGCTTTCCACGCAAGCTTTCCCGTTATGATTATATCAAGTCCCCATTTGCGTGCCCAGAGCAACCCTCGACTTTCCCCCATGCCTATGCAGAAGACATCCATCACCGATTCGTGAATCGGCGCGGGGCGGCCCTTTAGATCAGCCATCACAATTTTCCCCAATCTAGTCGCCTGTAACCCGCCTTCTTTACACGTCATCTGATCCGCCTTGCCGGTTCTCGGATCGACGATTCTCGCACAGTCTCCAATGCTGTATACGCCCGGCATCCCTTGGACGCGATAACATTCATCGACCAGTACCTGCCCATCAGGAGTAAGTGGCAAGCCCATGCCGCGAAGGACCGGATTGGGTATTAGACCAATCGTCCATATGCAAAGGCCGGCCGCCAAACAACCGCCGATGTTCAACTTCACAACTCCTGCTTCCTCCCGCATCGCCTTACGACCATGAAGCACCGTCACTCCGCATTCGCTGAGCGTCTGATCCAACTTCCTTCCAACTTTCTCCGGCGCTTCCGGGAAAAGCCGTTCCTGTGCATTCAGCAAATAGACGGAGATATCGGACGAACGCAGCCCCAACGCCACTGCTTCCCTCTGCATAGCGAGCGCCAGCTCGGCTGAAGTTTCGATGCCGCTGATGCCCGCCCCCGCAACCGTGATTGTCATCAATCGTTTTCGTTCCTCGAGGTTCGACTCGCCGGCAGCTTTCCGCAGATTGGCACGCCAACGCTCCCGAATGTGTGCCGCGGCTTGCGGGTCGGTCATAGCGATGCCGCCCTGATCGGGATCCGGCCTCCGAACGATGCTGCCGACCGTCACGACCAGCAGGTCGTACGACATCTGAGCGTCACATCCTTGTGCATCCGTATATCGGATGAGTTTCTTTCCGCTCTCCACAGACTTAACCGTACCTTGCACAAATTCGATTCCTTCCGAATGCCAGCGCTTCCATGGAACCATAATCCCTTCCCCGCTCGCGGCCGGCCGGAACAACAACACTTTGCGCACATGGCCGAGCTGCTTGTCGAACAGAACAAACCGAATCCGACGCCCGTTCGCCATGTTCCGGGTCGTATCCTTCATTGCTTTGAGCGCTCCAAGCCCTGCATGACCTCCTCCGATGATGATACACGTCAAGTCATTCATCGTTATTCAGCTCCTTTTACGTTTTGCAAATATGACGATGTAATACTCTGATTTGTGACAGCGGAAACGAACGAATGATAAACTTTGCATGAGCCGGTCTCCCGGCCAGCCGCACAGCTGCTTTCATACCGTCGTCGAGTCGAGCACCTTCAGATAGAGCACTTACGTCATTCGAAACGACAGCGGTCTTGTCGATAACGGGGGGCTTTGCCATGAGCCGAGTAACGGACTGAAAGCGATGCTCGTCATTGAGAACGGCCAGGTCAATTTCCGACAGTTCGGAGCCAAGTCGCTGCAGGACAGAATGTCAAATACGATAACAAGCTCCATATGATGTGTTTTTTTGAACATCTGGGGCAAGGGCGTCACCAAGAGCATTACAACTACGCGGACAGCAATTTCTCGGCATTGAGCTTTGGCGAGTATATATTTGAAGCTTTCAACGGGGATTGTATTGAGAGTAGAAGCACGCGCTTTATGCATACCGCAAATCTGCCCGTTAACTTAACCAACGGGCGCCAGTCTAATACTTTATTTTTTCAGTCTACAACTTTATTTTCCTAGTCTAACACTTTATTTTTCCAGTCTAATACTTAATTTTCTTCTTACAATCGATCCGTCGCGAATGACTTCAATCGACCAGGCAACGGAATTTTTAGAAAATCCAGTGACCACGCATTGCTCCCGCTTGAATAACGGATATAAAAGTGGAGCGCCCCGCGGCAGCTCCACGCTATCGTTACCCGTTAGCTTAACAACTTTTTCAACTGCTTCGCTCATTTTCTCACGATATATTTAGCTTCCCATTTGTATTCAAAGCAATCTCAATTGCTTCGTGAAGAAAAAATAATCGATTTAGTAAGTCGACCTTACTTTCGGAGGCTACCGCAATCAATAAGTTTTCATGCCAATAATTCGAGAGGGTCTTTATTTCCTCACGTAAAAGCATAAGAGCGTCGGGTTCTTTAACTTCTAAGCCATTATCATATATCTGCGCTATTAATTTTAAGTCAATACTCAAAGCAGGTAAGTGCCAATAGTTATATATCATCGAATCCGTTCCTAAAGGACGCTCGAAAATAACATGTTTAAGATAATGTTCATACCAAGCATCCTGTTCATCAGGGTTTGTCGGGTAAGGAATCTGTTCATAAGGAAGATGAACCGTAATTGAATACGACAATACAATCACCTACTTTCAAATCAAATCGCACTACTCAAAATGTCCTTTTATGTTTCAGCTGCTTCACCATCTTGCATTACTAAAGGAATATATTCTTCGTTCTTTACCGTATTCCCTTTCGTACTATCCTACCCATTTTCACGCAAATCTGCCCTTTAGCGCAATGACGGCTGCCCCGTGGCAGCCGTTTTGGTGTTGAACTATCGTTCCCCGGTAGTGAAGAAAAACAGGAAAAATGATCACTAATAGGGCAATAATAAATCATTATCATTTAGCATGATATAATAAACAAAAAGCTGATATCGGAGGCAAGCCATGGAAAATGAAAAATGTGACTTCATACACCCAAACGGCGTCAAGGAAAAGAAATTGGAAGTTATTGATGGTTACACGATAAAGTACCACGCAAACGGAAAAACAATATGGTCAAAGGGAAAAATGATTAATGATAAGCCAGATGGCTATTGGGAATGGTATCGTGCAGAGGGAACATTAAAGCGTTCAGGGTATTTTGACATGGGCGAGCCTGTTGGTGAATGGGTCACCTATGACAGCAAAGGCAATAAACACAAAACTACCAATCGTGATAATGAATAAAATGATTTTGCTTATCCATTGCTGTGTGTAACCTGCCAGTTACTTCAACGGACAACGGCAGCCGATCTTGTGCCGGCTGCCGTAATTGTCTCGTGGAGCTATCGTTATCCGTTAGCTTAAAAATGGAAGACGCTCATAACTTCCGGCTTTCGTAATTTCACTTGATTTTAGTAAGCTCGAAAGCGTATCTCCTGAATTTCACTCTAGCGTCGCGGTCAGACGATCACGCGGTAGTGAAGATGAACAACGCCGCTTCGGAAGTGGCGCTCACCGAGCAGCTCGAGTCGCATGCGGAGGTTGTCCGGCAATGCTCGCTTACCTCCACCCAAGACGATCGGATTAACAAGCAGATGACACTCGTCGATCAGTCCCGCGCTCATCGCCTGCCCAGCAAGCTCGGGGCCGCCAATCGTAATGTCGGCATCTGAAGACTCTTTCAGCCTCCGAATCGCATCAGGATCGAATTCGCGCTCGATCCTCGTCCTGGCGCTTGAAACGGCCTGAAGCGTCCGAGAATACACGATCTTCTCAGCAGCTCGCCAGATCTGCGCGAATTCCCGCATTTCCTCCGGTTGATCGCCTTTTTTGGCGCTCGCCGTCTCCCAGTACACCATCGACTCGTACATTCGACGCCCGTATAGGTAGGTGCCAATCGGCCGCTGGAAGTCAGTCCAGAACGCAAACTCCTCGTCATCGGAGATCGACCACTCGATATTGCCGTGCTCGTCCTCCATGTAACCGTCCAAAGATACGTTAGTAGGGTAGATCAATTTAGCCATTTCAATAACGCCCTCCAATTTTCAGTTTCCAACGCAACCAAGGCCTGCCCTTTCTGAAGTTGAACAAAGAAACATCCATTTTTTATAATAACACTAATTAGAAGTATTCTACCCAGTTAGCGAAACGAGGCCGCGATTGAACCGCGGCAGCCTCACTGCTGAAGTGTAAGGGATCTCTAGTCTCCGTTAGAGATCCTAGTGGCGGGTAGTTCCATGACCAGTGGTGCCACTCTACTCTGCTCATGTTGACTGCCAGCAATCGTTTCAACTGGTGAATCTTGTGTCGTTACGGAAGCGGATGGTTCTTTCGTGGCAGTAACCGTGAAAGGGATCTTCTTCATGGTGTGGAAATCACGTGCAGACACATGGTAATAGACGAAGTACGATCCCGGTTCAGTAATGGGCTGCTTGGCGATGTAGAGTCCATCGTTTTGGAAAGTAGCAGGTAGCATCATATGAGGCTCTTGCCCCTCTTTCCACCATTCAAATATGACTTCGCTCGCATCATCCACTGGTTTACCATCCTGGGTAACGGTTACTGCAAAAGTAACGTTGTCTCTGGCAGCAGGTTGACTCGGTTCGAGCGTGAATGTGGCTTCGACTGGTGTAGAAGAATGATGAGCTGTTTGTTGTTGATCTTGACCACATGCGATCATGGCAAGGAGCAAGAATAGGCACGGCAGCATGTACATCAAGCGTTTCAATTCCATCTAGAATCATTCCCTTTCTGTTTCAAGCTCATTAGTTCCTGGTAGAAGAGCGAGTCACAGTCTGATTATGGTCTCGTCACCGCGCAGGATCGCCCAGCGCAGGGGATTCGTAATACATCAGGTTTATCATGCTGCGGTCAATGGTAATGGTCAAAAATTCAATGCCGCTTCCCATCAGATTTTATGCAATTGCAAAGGTGTCCTCTCACTTGTTACATGAATATCGGTGCGAGCAGAAAGGCTGCAATAAAAAAATCCAAAACAGTGCACCATTCCGCATACCACCGCCAGACGATCTTGTTGCTCCGAAAATGAGCAAAGTCCCAGACCGCATGGCCGATATAACCTGCCGCAAGCAGGATCAGTCCCGTTTCTCTGTCGACATACAGAGACACTAACGCGATAATGCTGAAAAACAGTAATGCGGCCGCCTGTATCAAGATGGTACGAGCCCCGCGGAGATGACCGCGAATTGCGCCTGCAATCGGGTAGACAAGCGCGATGAGAATCAGGATAAATGACATGGGATCCGTCGAAGCAGGGAGCCCTGTTGCGGCCATAGCTAACGCCACCAATGAGGGCCATCGTTTCAGCAATTGTATGCCTGTAAACTTCAATCTTCCTCTCTCCTTGACATCTTCGTCTTTTCTGGCCAATTCCATGGCAATCACTCCTCGTTTTCTTTTGCACACCAAAAATAACACAATGCAATTCCTTTTACGTCTATCTGCAGTTGATTTTTATTTAGCGTCTATATCGATCGATTGATGTGCAAGACGGATTCATCTGTTATGATGAAGTAAACCACCCGAATGAAGGATTGAAAAATGAATAAAAACATATTTCAGCACGTTAACGCCCGCGCCGCACATACTATCTTTATCGTTGCCTTTTTCATATTGATCATGCCAGAGTATCCGTTTCTGCATATCCACGTACTTATCGTTTACGCTGCCTTCGCGGCTTGTTACATATGGATGGCGGCAGCACCTAAAGGATGGTGGAATGCTAAGAGGTATGTCCTTGCGGTTTGCATTCTTGCTGGCATAACCCTCATCATTCGCATCGTTCATTCCGATTACCCTGATCACCGCATTTTCTGGCCGCTGCTGTATATGCTGGGTGTGGCCGATCCGAAATGGAATCGTTCAACCGTTACTCTCGCCGTCTTCACTGTTTGCCTCATTTTTGCAATGATGCTGGTCGACAAGGTCTCATATGGCGCTCTAATTGCAGCTGTCCTAATGTATATCGCGGTCAGAAATCAAAGCCTGCTTCACGAAGCGCATCGCACGAACCGAAAGCAACTGGAACAACTGAACACGGCATATTCCGAATTGCAGCAAACATCCGTTCAGGCGATGGGGTATGCTGCGCTGACGGAGCGTACGAGATTGGCACGCGACATTCATGACGGGTTTGGACATCAGATGACCTCGCTAATTATTCAACTTCAAGCGTTGAAGCTGATGATTCCGCAAGATCCGGCTGGGGCGGCAAACAGCGTTGACGAAATCCTGAAGGTTGCCAGGAAAGGGATGGATGAGGTAAGGCTAGCAGTAAATGAATGGTCGGACGATGAGAAGGGCATGGGACCGATCGCGCTGAAAGGCCTGGTTTCTCATATCGAAGCCAATTCTATGATACGGATACAATACAAAGAAATCGGACCTATCGGTGAGTGGCCGGTTGAATGCAGCGTAATACTCTACAGAGTCTTGCAAGAAGCGTTAACCAATATCCTCAAGCACGCTGATGCGAAACAGGTTAACATTGTAGTGGAAGAAGAGGATGAACATGTAAAGCTTCTCATTACGGATGACGGTTATTTCAGCGACGAGAAACCTTTGAATTTTGGATTTGGCCTAAACGGTATGATCGAAAGATGCAAATCTGCCGGAGGGAGCATCGTTTTCACCGCAAATTCACCGAATGGATTAAAGATACAAGCTGTTATTCCGCTTACTATTACAGCGAGTACGGCATATAAGGAGACGTTTCATGCAAACCGGGAAGGTGATTCGAATCGTACTGGTGGATGACCAGCCTTTCATTCGTAAAGGACTACGTTACATATTGGACATTCAAAAAGATATGCAGGTGGTCGGTGAGGCTTCGACCGGAGAAGAAGCAGTCGACATTGCATTGCGAAACGTTCCGGATATCGTCTTAATGGATATCCACATGCCGGGAGGAACGGGTATCATGGCAACAACGTCTATCGTTGAAGCTTTGCCTGACACAAAAGTCGTCCTCTTAACAACATTCGATGTTGAACAGTATGTGTTTGACGGGATTCGTGCCGGGGCCTCCGGCTATTTATTGAAGGATACGGAAACCGATGAATTGCTGAGCGGTATACGGGCCATACACCGGGGGGCAACCCTGTTCAATAGCAGCACGGCCAAACGCGCTCTAGACCAAATATTAACTTCAGGCATGCAGGAGCCGGATTCGGATTCACCCGGGAAAGAACGGCTGCTTGGTGCCTTGACGGAGCGTGAAACGGAAGTATTGCAGCTGCTTGCTTACGGTAAGAGAAATCACGAAATATCTGCAATTTTATGTATTTCTGAAGGCACAACAAAAACGCACATCCACCATATCATGCAAAAACTTGGGGCGCAGGACCGCACACAGGCAGTGGTCACTGCAATTCGAATGAAGCTTGTGAAATAGATAAGGATCAATTGGAGAGGCTTTGCTCGGGGAATCGATCTTGAAATCGGAATACTTCCGATCGATAATTGCGTTGGCTTTATTTGGATTGATTGCGTATTCTAAAATCAAATTGTTGAAACGGTCACCGGTAAGGTTCCTGCCCGGTGACCATTTTTCTCTGCATCAACCGGTCCTGTATAAAATGAAACAGGCTGCATGACATCTTTATCAGACGAATTTCTTTGCCTTTATAGAAGAGTATTATTAAATAGTTCGTACACGGCGCAGGACTATGAAAGCCAGGACTGCCACGATTAGCGCCAAGTCGGCACTGATCGCGGTAATGTCGTTGAGAGCGTCTGTAAATGCGGCGTGGGCGATGAGCATTAGTCCGTCCGCGCCGAGAATGGCTCCTCCAAGCGCCATGCCCAACTCACTGCTCGTTTCGGACATGGCCGATGCCGATCCCGCCCTTACCGGTGGGGCCGAACCGACGATAAAGTCTGTTGCAAGAACACCGATCGACCCCATCACGATCGCGATAACCACGTATCCGGCAATAAGCAGCGCAAATCCGGATGAGCTGGCAACTTGAGTCAACAATAGGCTCCCCACAGCCGTTATCACCAAACATGTGCTTACCACATGTCCTGGGCTAATTCGACGGACAATAGAAGACGCGAGCATAGAACCGACCGTTACCGCCAACATTGACGACAGTGTCCAAATTCCTGCTCTCAGCGGGGACAGACCCTCAACCAATTGGAGATACTGGCTGATAATTAATCCGATTCCGCCGATTCCGCCATTGCGGCAGTACAATGCAACATCATCCCCAAGGAAACGCTGATACGACAGTCTTTCAACTGTTTAAAGTCGAGCAGCGGATGGTCCATTCGGCGCTGCTGGACGAAGAAAGTAATGCCGAATGCTGGTCCTGCCAGCATTGCTAGCATCGGTACGCCATGTAATCCGTCCTTTGCCCACTCTTTCAACCCATAAATGAAAGGCATAATCGCCGCCAAATACAGGCACACGCTTGACAGATCCAATCGGCCGGATCCGGCATCACGATACTCGGGCAACAAAATCGGCGCGGTAATCAGCAAGACGATCATAACCGGTACACTAAACAAAAACACTGCGCCCCAATGGAAGTATTCGAGCAGCACCCCGCCGGCAAGCGGACCGACCGCCATTCCGCCAGATTCCAAGCTTTCGTCTCCGTTAGCGGGGGAGGAGGCACGATTATTTATCCTCTATTTGAACATTAGATTCAACTTCCCCTTGTTTAATATGAATAGTCCAAGCATCGGATATCGCATCATAATTTGCTGATTTAATAACAGGTACTTTATTATTCCCATGTATTGTTAGAGCTTTTCGAATGGCTTCTGCTTCGGTTAATTTTGCGTTGTTAGGTTTATTGCTTGGGACAAATGAAACCTTTTTTGCATCAGATTGACCAGGGTATGATATAGCCACTTCTTCAAACCATACTTGAACCTTTAGACCGATTTGAACCTTATTCGGAGCATTTGAGAACCAAATGGCATTATAAAACTCTTCAACCCCACCTGTTGAACTAAAGTCTTCAGGCACAGGGCTGACGACAAGAAACCTTCCATCCTCTATTTCTACAACATATCCCTCAATGCCTGGTTCAGCTTTAAATGTTTTTGAATTGCAAGCAAAAAACAATAAGCTAAACATTAATAAGAATACAATGAACAAAGATTTCCTCATCGTACACCTCCTCCATGCTTCAGACGTTTTTACATTAATGCTTGTTGCGTTATCCTGCCCGTTAGCGGGGAAAAGGCCACAGTTCAGTCCGTGGCGGTCTCATGGCGTAGAAATTGAGCTATCGTTTCAAGTAAGCGTAGCGTAGTCTCAAACGGATTGACGTAATCTTACTTAAACAATAAGTGGCTAAAGTAAAATGTTATTGCTTTTTTCTACATTCGCAAACCAACAAAGGAGTCTATTGTGATGAGCGATGATTTGTTGAGCGCTCAATTCCCCTCTTGCCCATGTGCTGTGTGAGTCGCTTGCAAGCGTTACTTCATACCCTAAACTTCTTGCATGACGACATGTCGTATCAACACACAGTTCGGTTTGGATTCCTGTCAGAATAAGTTTCTTTATCCCTTTCTCTAAGAGAACTTCCTGTAAATTAGTTTCATAAAACGAATTCGGTGTCTTTTTTTGGATAACTTCATCTTCAAATCTTGGAAGGATATCCGGATGGATTTTCCACCCTGGAGTCCCATGTTCCAATGCTCTCCCAGGTCTTGCGCTATGTTGTATATAGATGATTGGAGTTTTAGATGAGCGAGCTTGCTCGATAAGTAATTTTATGTTTCGCAATAACACATCGCTGTTATATACAGGATTGTTTTCGTGGAACATACCCACCTGAACATCAATTACCATTAACGCGACTTGACTATCCATTCGTGCCTCCATGAGTATACTGATTCAAATATGTATTCTTCACCCATCAAACATTACCTTCTATTTCCAAAGTATCCTGCCCGTTAGCCCCCCATGCCCTGTCGGGCGCCACAGAGGATGAAAATTTTGGTGCGACGTTTTATACTATTCTTACGGCTGGTGAGGAAGGTCGTTGCGCTATGGTGTCACGAACCCATCCGTTAGTCTGACTACGACGACCACGGTGCACCACGGAATGTCGCTCCTTTCAGGAAGCACGCGGGGTAGAGTAACCCTTTGCTGGTTGTTGCGCCAGTCCTCTCAATTCAACTGCCGTAGAAAGGTGAGTATTATGGATGTCCTGATCGAGCGAGCATGCGGTTTGGATGTTCACAAGAAGTCTATTACTGCTTGCATCGTAACCCCCGAAGGAAAGGAGATTAAGACGTTTCGTACCCACACGGTTTTCCTGCTTGATTTGATCGACTGGATCAAGCAACATCGCTGCACTCACGTGGCCATGGAAAGTACCGGCGTGTTCTGGAAACCGATCGTGAATTTGCTGGAAGCTGAAGAGATTCAGTTCCTCGTCGTTAACGCCCAGCACATCAAAGCCGTTCCTGGCAGGAAAACGGACGTAAAAGATGCAGAATGGATTTGTAATCTGCTCCGCCACGGTCTGCTGAAACCCAGTTACATCCCAGACCGGAACCAAAGAGAACTTCGCGAATTAGTTCGTTACCGTCGCAGCCTGATTCAGGAACGGTCCCGCGAACACAACCGGGTCCAAAAAGTGCTGGAAGGAGCCAACATTAAACTAGCTGCCGTTGTCTCTGACATCATGGGGGTGAGCAGCCGCGATATGATGGATGCCATGATCGAGGGCGAAGAAGATCCGGAAAAGCTGGCCGCATTCGCCCGAAGAACGCTGAAGAAAAAGAAAGAAGAGCTAGAGCTAGCCTTGCGTGGAAATATGAGTGCCCACCAGCGGATCATGCTCCGAACCATGCTGACTCACATCGATTTTCTGAATGAACAAATTGTTGAACTGGATATAGAGGTAGCCAAACGGCTCGACCCTTTTCAGCAGGACATTGAGCGGCTAGATACGATCCCGGGAATCGCTCGCCGTACTGCTGAACAAATCTTGGCCGAGGTTGGGACCGACGTTGGTTCGCGCTTCCCTTCCGCTGCCCATCTCAGTTCATGGGTTGGTCTGGTTCCAG